>NZ_LUTN01000004.1 GCF_002111595.1 Lonsdalea britannica | reverse complement strand
GAGGCGGAAACGCAGCTGGTGAACATGTACGGCATCACCGAAACGACGGTGCATGTGACGCACTGTCCGCTGTCGGCAGAGATGCCTGCGGGGGAAAGCCCGATAGGCAAGCCGCTGCCGGACCTGCGGTTATACCTGCTGGATGGTCATGGCGAGCCGGTGCCGCTGGGCGTGACGGGCGAGCTGTATGTCGGCGGCGCCGGGGTGACGCGGGGCTATCTGAATCAGCCTGCGCTGACGGAAGCGCGATTCCCGCTCGACCCGTTCTGCGGAGAGGCAGGCGCGCGTATGTACCGCACCGGCGATCTGGGCCGCTGGCGGGAAGACGGCACGGTAGCGTACCTCGGGCGTAACGATTTTCAGGTCAAGATCCGTGGGTTTCGTATCGAACTCGGGGAGATCGAAGCTGCGCTACAAGCCTGCGACGGGGTAAAACACGCCGTGGTGACGGCCATGAGCACGAAAACGCAGGACAAGCAACTGATCGCCTACTACGTGGCGGATCGGCGCGGACAGGTTCTGGCGACGGATGCGCTCAAGGCTCAGCTCGGTAAAGGCTTACCGGCCTTTATGGTGCCGTCGGCGTATGTGGCGTTGGACGCGGTGCCGCTGACGTCGAACGGCAAAGTGGACCGCCGCTCGCTGCCCGCGCCGGATCGGGATGCCTTTGAACATCAGGCATATGAAGCGCCGCAAGGCGACACGGAAACGACGCTGGCGGCGATCTGGCGCTCCGTGTTGGGCGTGGCGCAGGTCGGGCGCCATGACAGCTTCTTTGCGCTGGGAGGTCATTCGCTGCTGGCGGTGCAGTTGATTTCCCGCGTGCGTAGCGAACTGCAGCGGGAACTGCCGGTGGCGGCCCTATTTGAGTGTCCAGTGTTGCATGAGCTGGCAGCGGCGTTAGACCTCGCGCCGACCGGCCGTTTGCCCGACATCGTACCGGTGGCGGAGGGCATTCATCCTCCGCTGTCTCTGGCTCAGCAACGGCTGTGGTTCCTCTCGCGAATGGATGAAACCGCGCGGGAGGCCTACGTTATCTCATTCACGATCCAGATACAGGGGGCGCTTGATGTCGCGGCGTTAACGCAGGCGCTCGATCGCATCGTGGCGCGGCACGCCACGCTGCGCACCCGCATTGCCGAGCGTGACGGCACGCCGGTGCAGGTTATCGCCTCGGCAGGGAGTGGGTTCCCGCTTCGATGGATAACGGCAGACGATCCGACGGCCTTTGAACGGGTCACGGAAGCATTAGCGCACGGCGAATTAACGGCGGTCGGCCCACAGTCGCACCGTCTGCGGTTGTCGTTTCATCACCTGGTCGCCGACGGTTGGTCGGTCGGCATTTTCCTTCAGGAGCTGCAAAGTCTGTACGCCGCGTTCAGTCAGGGAAACGGCGATCCGTTGCCGCCGCTGGCGATCCAATTCGGTGACTACGCGGCCTGGCAGCAGCGCCATATGCAGGGCGATGTTTTACGAGCCAGCAGGCTTATTGGACGCAGCAACTGCGCGGGATCCCGGACTGCCTAACGCTGCCGAGCGATAGACCTCGTCAGCCGATGCAGGACTATCGCGGCGCCAGCGTGGATATTGAGCTGGATCAGTCGCTGACGCAGGATTTGAAGTCGCTCAGTCAGCATCACGGCGCGACGCTGTTTATGCTGTTGCTGGCGGGCTGGTCGGCGCTGATGAGTCGCTTGTCCGGTCAGGAGGATGTCGTGATCGGCAGCCCGGTAGCCGGTCGCGATCGTCAAGAGTTAGAGCCGCTGATCGGTATGTTCGTCAACACGCTGGCGCTGCGCGTCGATCTGTCGGAACAGCCGGATACCGTCGCGCTACTTGCGCAGGTGAAAGCGACGACGTTGGCGGCGCAGGGCATCCGGATCTTCCATTCGAACAGGTGGTGGAGATGCTCGCGCCCGCCCGCAGTCTGGCCCACAGCCCGGTATTTCAGGTCATGTTGGCGTTGCAGAATACGCCGGACATTGCGTTTGCGCTGCCGGGACTAAAGACGTCCCTGCTGACGGAAGACGTAGAGACGGCCCAATTCGATCTCAGCCTGGATCTTCGTGAGGTCGGCGGTCGGATCAAAGGACGGCTCTACTTTGCCACCGCACTCTTTGATGCTGCGACGGCCCAACGTTATCTGGACTACTGGCATGCGCTGTTGCGGGGCATGACGGCCGATCCGCACCAGCCGGTGCAGACGCTGCCGCTGTTGACCGATGCCGAGCGTCGCCAACTGCTGTTCGGCTTCAACGCCACCCGGGCCGACTACCCGGTCGGCGATGCCCTGCATTTGCTCTTTGAGGGGCAGGCGGAGCGACAGCCCGACGCGACGGCGGTGGAGTGCGACGGAGAGCGGCTGAGTTACGGAGCGCTGAACCGACGCGCTAACCAGCTGGCTCATGGGCTGATCGAACGGGGAGTTCACCCGGACGGCCGAGTGGCGATCGTACTGGAGCGAGGCTGCGATCTGATCGTCGCGATGCTGGCGACCCTCAAGGCCGGGGGCGCTATGTGCCGATTGACCCGGCGACGCCGACCGAACGTCTGGCCTATCTGCTGCAAGACAGCGGGCCGCAGGCGATCATCACCGGCCATGCGCTGTGCCGCCGACTCGGCGCACGGGCGCACGACCCTCATACGCTGGTCATTGACGGCGATGCCCGCACGTGGACGCGCTGCTCGCAGGAAAATATTCCGTTGGCGGCGCTGGGGTTGACGCCGTGTCATCTGGCGTACCTCATTTATACCTCGGGTTCGACAGGGCGTCCGAAAGGCGTCATGGTCGAGCATCGCAACATCATCAATCTGGTGCATTGGCACTGCGCGGCGTTTGCCTCCGGCCGTGGGACCGCGTCTCCAGCCTGGCGGGGCTGGGGTTTGACGCGGCGGCGTGGGAAATCTGGCCCGCGCTGTCGGTAGGCGCACGGTTGTTATTGCCGTCGCCGGCGATCTCGCGCGATCCCGATCAGTTGCTGGCGTGGTGGAGCGCACAGCCGCTTGACGTGAGTTTTCTGCCGACGCCCGTCGCCGAGCTGGCGTTTGTTCGCGAGGTGGCGCCTGCCACCCTGCGCACGCTGCTGGTCGGCGGCGATCGTCTGAACCGCCAGCCCTATGCCGGCGCGCGCTTCACCCTGATGAACAACTACGGACCGACCGAAAATACCGTGGTGGCGACCTCCGGAGAAATCAGCGCCGATGAGCCGTTGTTGCACATTGGTCGTCCTATCGCCAACACCCAAACCTACATTCTGGATGCGCGGATGCAGCCGGTGCCAGTAGGGGTGTGCGGGGAGTTGTATATCGGCGGCGCACAGGTGGCGAGAGGCTATCTCAATCGTCCAGAACTCACCGCTGAGCGCTTCGTTCCCGATCCATTTTCCTCCGAACCGCATGCGCGGCTGTACCGTACCGGTGATTTGGGACGCTGGCGTGCGAATGGCACGATCGAATTTCTGGGACGTCGCGATTTTCAGGTCAAGATCCGCGGTTTTCGCATCGAACTGGGCGAGATCGAAGATGCTTTGCTGCACTGCGACGGCATCCAGCAAGCCATCGTCGTCGCGCAGGCGACTGCCGTTCAGGAGAAACGGCTGGTCGCCTACTACCTTGTGGATCATCGTGCGAAGGCGCCTGATATCGACACGCTGCGCGAACAGCTGCTGGCGCGATTGCCTGAATACATGGTGCCGACGGCCTGGGTCGCGCTGGAAAGCCTGCCGCTGACGGCGAATGGCAAAGTGGACCGGCTTGCGCTGCCTGCGCCGGATGAAAGCGCGTTTGCGAGGCAGCATTATGAAGCGCCACAGGGCAGGGTAGAACCGGCGCTGGCCGCCCTGTGGCAAGCGCTGCTGGGCATGGAGACGGTGGGACGTCGGGATAACTTCTTCCTGCTGGGCGGGCATTCGTTGCTGGCGGTGCAGTTGATCTCACGTATACGCAGCGATATGCACAGAGAACTGGACCTGAAAACGTTGTTTATGCATCCCACACTGTGCGAGATGGCGGCGTCGCTAGGCGACAGGAAAGTGCCGCCACTTCCGGCGATTTCTTCTCAGACGGCGGCTGAACCTCCGCTGTCGCTGGCGCAGCAACGCCTGTGGTTGTTGGTGCAGATGGATCCGGCGGCAAACGCAGCCTATATGATCACCGGCGGCATCCGGCTACAGGGTCATCTGAATCAGGCCGCCTTGCAACAGGCATTGGATCGTATCGTGGCGCGTCACGCGGCCCTGCGTACGCACATCGTTCACCGAGACGGTGTAGATGTGCAGGCGATAGGGCCTGTGGAGAGCGGTTTTCACCTGCAGCGGCTTGAGATGAGCGACAGCCAGACGCGACCGGAACCGTTCATGCCGTCGATGTCTATCACGGCCGGTCCGCTGGCGCAGGGACAACTGGTCTGTCTTTCCTCGCGGGAACACTGGCTGAGGTTGGCGCTGCACCACATCATCGCTGACGGCTGGTCAGTCGGTATTTTGATCCGCGAGCTGTGTACCTTGTACCGCGCATTGAGTCAGGGGCAAGCCGATCCGCTGCCGCCGCTGCCCGTGCAGTACGGCGACTATGCCGTCTGGCAGCGGCGGCACTTGCAGGGGGCGAGAATGCAAACGCAGCAACGCTACTGGGTCGAGCAGCTGCGCGGCGCGCCTGACCATCTGACGCTGCCGACGGACCGGCCTCGTCCGCCGGTGCAGAGCTTTGCCGGGGCGTATAAAACCCTGACGCTGGACGCCAATCTGACTCAGGCGTTGAAGATGTTGAGTCAGCGGCATGGGTGCACGCTCTACATGACGTTGTTGGCCGGCTGGTCAGCGTTGATGAGCCGCCTTTCAGGCCAGGACGATATCGTCATCGGTTCTCCGATCGCCGGGCGCGATCGACAGGAAATCGAACCGCTGATCGGGATGTTCGTCAACACCCTCGCGCTGCGAGTCGCCTTGACGCCCGAGATGAACACGGCGGCGCTGCTGGCGCAGGTTAGGAGCACGACGCTGGCGGCGCAAAGCCAGGCGGATATTCCGTTCGAACAGGTGGTCGAAGCGGTCGCGCCGGTGCGTACGTTGTCTCATAGCCCGATCTTCCAGGTGATGTTGGCGCTGCACAATCTGCCGGAGATGACGCTGGAGCTACCGGGGTTACGGCTGTCGCCTTTGCCTAACGAGACGGCGACCTGCCAGTTCGATCTGAATCTGGAATTACGTGAGACGAACGGGCGGCTGGAAGGGACGCTGTATTACGCCACCGCGCTGTTTGATGAGGACACCGCGCAACGTTATCTGGACTACTGGCTGCGGCTATTACGAGGAATGGCGGCATCGCCGATGCAGCCGGTCACGACACTGCCGCTGGTTTCTGCCGCCGAGCGGCAGCGGGTGCTGACGGCGTTCAATGCCACGGAATCCGACTATCCAGCCGACCATTGTTTGCATGAACGGTTCGAGATGCAGGCACGTCGGCAGCCGACGGCGACGGCGCTCATTTGCGGCGAGCGGCGATGGCGTTATGGCGAGTTGAACGAGCGGGCCAACCGGTTGGCGCACTGGCTGATGGATCAGGGCGTGCGTCCGGACGATCGTGTGGCGATCTGCGTCGCGCGGGGGGCCGACATGGTTGTGGCGCTGCTGGGCATTCTGAAGGCAGGCGGCGCTTATGTCCCGCTTGATCCTCTTTATCCCACCGAGCGTTTGGTTCATATGATCGCCGACTGCGCGCCGCTGGCGGTTCTGTGCGACGACACAGGGCGATCTGCGCTGTCATCCTGTTCCGCGCTGCCGCCGCTGGTCGATCTGAGTGCGGATGAACCCGCGTGGGCCGCTTCAGCGTGTAGTAATCCTGA
Organism: Lonsdalea britannica; assembly: GCF_002111595.1. Taxonomy (GTDB): domain Bacteria; phylum Pseudomonadota; class Gammaproteobacteria; order Enterobacterales; family Enterobacteriaceae; genus Lonsdalea; species Lonsdalea britannica. The sequence goes on along the minus strand of NZ_LUTN01000004.1, from coordinate 284,322 downwards.
TCCGCATGCGATCGGGCTGTCTCCGCGTCACCTGGCTTACATCATTTATACCTCTGGATCGACCGGCCGCCCCAAAGGGGTGGCGATGCCGCACGCTGCGTTGGTCAATATGATCCATTGGCAGAACCAGCGCCCCGTCGGCGTCACGTTGCAGTTCGCTTCTTTCGGTTTTGATGTCGCGAGCCAGGAGATCCTCAGCGCGTTGACGGGCGGAGGGCGGTTGGTCGTTGTCCCGGACGACGTGCGGCTCGATATGCCGCGACTGGCGGATCTGCTGGAGCAGCATCGCGTCGAGCGGGCCTTCATTCCCCCTTCGGTATTGCCTGCGCTGGCGCAGATGTACCGCAGTTCGGGACGCGTTCCGCCGTCGATGGACATTATCGCCAGCGGTGAGGCGCTGCGCCTCGGTCCGGATGTACGCGCGCTGTTCCAACGATCGTCGAATGTCCGCTTGCACAATCAGTACGGTCCGGCGGAAACGCATGTGACGAGCGAATTCGTCTGTCCGGCGACCTTATCAAATGGCGTGTCCCAGCCGCCCATCGGGCGTCCCATCGCCAACAGCCGACTCTATGTTCTGGATGAAAAAGGGGAGCCTGTGCCTGTCGGCGTCACGGGGGAGATCTATATCGGCGGCGTCGGCGTGGCGCGAGGCTATTTCAACCAACCGGCGCTAACCGCCGAGCGGTTTGTGAAAGATCCCTTCTCCACAGACCTGGATGCCCGCATGTACAAAACCGGCGATCGGGGGCGCTGGCGCAAGGACGGCGTCCTCGACTATCTGGGGCGCAACGACGATCAGATCAAGATCCGCGGGTTCCGCATCGAGCCGGGCGAGGTGGAAGCCTGCCTGAGTGGATGTCCGGGCGTTGAGGCGGCGGCGGTGGTTCCGCGCGAATGTAGCGGAGAAAAACGGCTGGTGGCTTACTTCCGGGGAGGTGCGGATATCGAGTCCATGCGCGCTCATCTCGTGGCGCACTTGCCCGCGTATATGGTGCCAGCAGCTTGGGTAGCCATGGCGGAGTTTCCGTTATCGCCGAACGGCAAAGTGAACCGTCATGCCCTGCCGGAGCCCGACGACGCAGCCTTCGCTCGTGCGGCGTTCGAGGCGCCGCAGGACGATACCGAGTTAACCGTGGCGGCTATCTGGCGGGCGTTGCTGGGCGTCGAGCGTATCGGTCGTCACGACAACTTTTTCGAGCTGGGCGGGCACTCGCTGCTGGCGGTGCAGCTGGTCTCTCGACTCCGGCTTGAGCTGGATGTCGACGTGCCGTTAGCCGAGGTGTTTGCCCATCCGAGTCTGAGCGCGCTTAGCGAGCGGATTCTGGACCTGAGCATCGAACAGTTTGATATCGCTGAGCTGCTGGACATGGCGGCCTCTATGGAAGGAGAAGAATAATGCAGAATACGGAAGGCACCCCCTCAACGGTCCCGCCCCTGTCTCGGGAGCAAAAGGCCAAACTGCTGGCGCTGGCGAAAGCCAAAGGGATGAAGCCGAAGGCCGCAGGCAAGCGAGAATCCCTCCTTCCCGCGCCGCGCGTCGAGGGCGGGATGCCGCTCGCGCCCGTTCAGCGCGGGCTATGGTTTCTGTCGCAAATGGAGTCGCAGGCGCCGGAACGCTATCTTCTGGGGATAGCCTATCGCCTCCGCGGTCGGCTCAATCTTGTCGCTCTGCGGGCGGCGCTGGACCGTATCGTCGCTCGTCATGAGGCGTTACGGACGCGGGTGGTGAACGCGGCGGGTACGCCGCGTCAGCACATCGGCCTTGCCGACATCGGATTCTCACTGGAAATACGCACGTTATCGAATGCGTCGGAACCTCTACCGCCTTTCACGTTTCGGCCGGAGCCGGAGCAAGGACCGCTGGTCGGCGGGCAGCTGGTGTATCTGGGAGACAACGAGCACCTGCTGCGTATTGCGTTGCACCACTTGATCGCAGACGGATGGTCGCTCGGGATTTTCCTGCGGGAGTTGAACGTCCTCTATACGGCTTTCAGCCAGGGGCTGCCTGACCCTTTGTCGCCGCTGCCGATTCACTATGCCGACTATGCCGTGTGGCAGCAGGCGCAGCTGAGCGGCGAGAGGCTGGAGGTCCAGCGTCGCTACTGGCGGACGCAGCTTCAGGGGGCGCCGACGTGTCTGGCGTTGCCGAGCGATCGCCCGCGTCCGCGCATGCAGGATGTCGATGGGGCCTGTGCGGCGGTCACGCTGGAGGCGCCGCTGGTGAACGGGCTGAAAGCGCTGGCGCAGCGCCACGGTGGTACGCTGTTCATGGCCTTGCTGGGAGGGTGGCGGCGTTAATGAGCCGCCTGTCCGCACAGGACGACATCGTCATCGGCGTGCCGACGGCCGGGCGTCATCGCCGTGAAGTCGAATCGCTGATCGGCATGTTCGTCAACACCCAGGCGCTGAGGGTCGATTTCTCGTCGCCATTGAACACGCCCGCGCTGTTGACGCAGATTCGGGACACGGCGCTGGCGGCGCAGCGTCACGCGGATATCCCTTTCGAGCAGGTGGTGGAAGCGGTCGCGCCGACCCGCAGTCTGTCCCACAGCCCGGTGTTTCAGGTGATGCTGTCGCTGCAAAATACGCCTCGGCAGCCATTCACGTTACCCGACCTTGTGACTTTGCCGTTGGAGGGCGAAGCACGATGGCGCAGGTCGATCTGAATCTGACGCTGACGGAAACCGAAGGGCGGTGCGAGGGGACGCTGTGCTATGCGACGGCGTTGTTTGATGCAGGCACCGTACGGCGTTATCTGAGCTACTGGGTGAGGATGCTACGCGGTATGGTGGCGCAGCCGGACCGTGCGGTGACGTCACTGCCGCTACTGTCCGCCGATGAACGGCGGCAGCGGCTGGACGAGGTCAATGCGACGCAGGCGGATTATCCTCGCGACGCTGCGTGCATGAGTTGGTCGAGTCTCAGGCCGCCGCGCGGCCTGACGCGATCGCCGTGGTATTCGACGGTCAGGCGCTGAGCTACGGTGAGCTCAATAGGCGGGCTAACCAACTGGCGTACTGGCTCGTCGAACATGGGGCCGGCCCGGAGACCCGCGTCGTCGTGGCGCTACCGCGCGGTCCCGCGTTGATCGCCGCGCTGCTGGCGGTGCTTAAGTCGGGAGCCGCCTATGTGCCGTTGGACCCGGCGCAGCCGCAGGCGCGACTCAGCACGCTGTTGCATGACTGCGCGCCTGTGGCGGTGATCGCCTCGCGGACCACTCGCGGAGTCTTGGGCGATCTGCCTGACTCCGCCACGCTACTGACCTGTGACGATGACGCTGGCCCGTGGACGCGGTGTTCCGAGGCCAATCTGGCCCCACAGGATCGCGGGGTGACGGCGCGTCATCCGGCTTACCTCATTTACACCTCCGGCTCGACCGGCCGCCCTAAAGGCGTGACGGTGCCGCACCGGGCCGTCGTGAATTTTTTGCACTGTCAGCGGCGTCAGCATCAGGCTTCGTCGCAGACCCGGCTGCTGGCGGTCACCACCGTCTCCTTTGATATTCACGTTCTGGAGATTTACCTGCCGTTGATCGCGGGTGGTCAGCTGCATCTGGCGAACGACGATCTGCGGCGGAATGGCGAGCGGCTGGGGCATTATCTGAACGCAGAGGGGATCTCTTTATTTCAAGCCACGCCCGCCACGTGGAAGCTGCTGCTGGCGGCCGGTTGGCAGGGTGCCTCCGGCTTGACGGGGTTGATCGGCGGTGAGGCGTTTTCGCCGACGTTGGCGGCGGCGTTGCTGCCGCGCGTCGATGCACTGTGGAACATGTACGGTCCGACCGAGACCACTGTCTGGTCGACGACGTGGCGTATCGGCGCTGAGGATGCGTCGATACCGATTGGTCATCCCATTGCGAATACGCGAATTTATTTGCTGGATGCGGAAGGGGAGCCGGTGCCGCCCGGCGTGCCGGGGGAGATTTATATCGGCGGCGATGGCGTCAGTTTGGGCTATTTCCAGCGTCCCGATCTGACGGCGGAGCGCTTCCTGCCCGATCCTTTTTGCGACGATGGCGATGCCCGCCTGTATCAAACCGGCGATCTGGGACGCTGGCGCTCCGACGGCGCGCTTGAATATCTGGGGCGTAACGATTTTCAGGTCAAAATCCGGGGTTTTCGCATCGAGCTGGGCGAGATTGAGTCGGCGTTACTGGCCTGCAAAGGCGTACGCGAGGCGGTGGTGACGGCGATCAGCGGAGACCGCGAGGAAGCGCGACTGGTCGCGTACTACGTGGCCGAGGCCGATAGCGTACTCACCGGTGATGAACTGCGCACGACGTTGATCGCGCGTCTGCCTGACTACATGGTGCCCGCCGCGTGGGTCGCGTTAGAGAGTGTGCCGCTGACGCCGAACGGCAAGGTCGATCGCAAGGCGTTGCCCGCCCCGGATGCGTCAGCCTATGCGCAGCAGCCCTACGCAGCGCCGCAGGGGGAGACGGAAGCGACGCTGGCGGCGATCTGGCAGTCGCTGCTCGGCGTGCAGAAGGTGAGTCGTCACGACAACTTCTTTGCGCTAGGCGGGCACTCATTGCTGGCGATGCAACTGGTGGCCCAAGTGCAGGACGCGCTGCGTCGGGCGCTGCCGCTGGCGACGTTGTTCGCCCATCCGACGATCGGCGAGTTGGCTACGGCGCTGGATGCCGCATCGCAGGAAACGCTGGCCGATATTCCCCCTTTGAAAGCCGGTGAAGACGCGCCGCTGTCGTTGGCGCAGCGCCGAATCTGGGTGTTGAGCCAGATGGATGCGGCGGCGGGGGCGGCCTATGTGTTGTCGGGCGGCGTGAAGTTCGAGGGGGCGCTGGATGTGCTGGCGCTCCGGCAGGCGCTGGATCGCGTTTATGCGCGGCATGCCGTGTTACGTACGCATATCGAGGTACGCAATGGTCATCCTGCGCAGGTGATTGAGACAGAGACGCGAGGTTTTCCGCTCAGCGTCGTTAACGTCGACGATCCGCGCAATCCACCAAGCTTCTCGCCGACGTTCGATCTTACGGCAGGACCGCTGGCGCTGGCGCAGCTGGTCACGGTGTCTGAAGGAGAGCACTGGCTAAGGCTGGCGCTGCACCACATCATCGCCGACGGGTGGTCTATCGGCGTGTTGATGAAGGAGATCGGCGAGTTGTATGCCGCGTTTCATCAGCAAAAAGACGATCCTTTGCCCGCGCTGCCGATCCAGTACGGGGACTTCGCGACCTGGCAGCGGCAGTCTCTCTGCGGCGACCGGATGCAGGCGCAGCAGCGCTATTGGACAGAACAGCTGCGCGGCGTGCCTGAATGTCTGACGTTGCCGACCGAGCGCCCCAGACCGCAGCAGCAAGACTACCGCGGCGGCCGGGTGAGGGTGTCGCTGGACGCCGGACTGACGGCGTCGCTGAAAGCGCTGAGCCAGCGTGGGAATGCCACGCTGTATATGACGCTGATGGCGGGGTGGGCGGCGTTGATGAGCCGACTGTCGGGTCAGGAGGATGTGGTGATCGGTTCACCTAACGCAGGCCGCCCTCGCCGCGAGGTCGAGCCGCTGATCGGCATGTTCGTTAACACGCAGGCGCTGCGCGTCGATCTGTCGGCGCAACCGGACGCCATCACGCTGCTGGCACAGGTGAAAGCGACCGCGCAAGCGGCGCAGACGCACGCCGACATTCCGTTCGAGCAGGTCGTAGAGACGCTGGCGCCATCCCGTAGCCTGTCCCATAGCCCGATTTTCCAGGTCATGATGACGCTACAGAATATGCCGGAAGCGGCGCTGACGTTGCCGGGTGTGACGGTGACGCCGCTGCAAGATGAGGCGACGGTCTCTCCATTCGATCTCAGTCTGGTTCTGAGCGAACAAGGCGAAGCGCTCAGCGGAGGGCTGTATTACGCCCGGGCGCTGTTCGATGAAAGCACGGTACGCCGTTATCTCGGCTACTGGCAGCGGCTGCTCGCCGGCATGGTGGCTTCGCCGACGACGCCGGTAACGGCGTTGCCGCTATTGTCCGAGGAGGAACGTCGTCAGGTGCTGTGCGACTTCAACGCCACGCGCGCCGACTATCCCACCGGCGGCTGTCTGCATGCCCTGTTCGAGGCGCAGGCGGCCCGTCAACCGGACGCGCAGGCGGTGCTTTGCGGCGGCCTTAGCCTGCGTTACGGCGAATTGAACGCGCAGGCCAATCAGCTGGCGCACTGGCTTAACGCTCAGGGCGTCGGTCCGGGTGACCGGGTTGCGATCGCGCTGGATCGCGGTTGCGATCTGATCGTCGCGCTGCTGGCGGCGCTGAAGTCCGGGGCCGCTTATGTGCCGCTGGACCCGGCGCTGCCGATGGAACGACTGAGTTATATTCTAAAAGACAGCGCGCCGCAGGTGTTGGTGAGCAGTCGCGATGTCCACGATCGTTTAGGGGCGCTGCCATCCGCCGTGACGCGGGTCTTGCTGGAAGGGGAACATCGACCTTGGGCGCAGTCGCCGCAGGACGATCTGCCGACGCAAACGCTGGGGCTGACGCCTCATCATCCGGCTTATCTCATCTACACCTCCGGCTCGACCGGCCAGCCGAAGGGCGTGATGGTTGAACATCGGCATGTCGTCAATCTGGTTCACTGGCACCAAGAGGCGTTCGATCTACGGGCGCAAGATATGTCGTCCAGCGTGGCGGGACTGGGATTTGACGCCGCGGCTTGGGAGATCTGGCCACCGCTGTCGGTCGGAGCCCGGTTGGTGATGCCGACGCCGGAGATCTCACGCGATCCGCAGCGGCTGCTGACATGGTGGGCGGCACAGCCGCTGGACGTCAGCTTTTTGCCGACGCCCGTCGCTGAGTTAGCCTTCGCGCGTGATATGGCGCCGTCTGCGCTGCGGACGCTGCTGGTCGGTGGCGACAGGCTGAAACGCCGCCCGCCCGCCGGAGCGCGATTTACCCTGTTCAACAACTACGGCCCGACGGAAAACACGGTTGTCGCCACTTCAGGGATCATTCGCAAAGACGAGCCGGCGCTGCATATTGGGCGGCCTATCGCCAACACCCATGTGTATATTCTGGACGGTCAGGGGGAGCCGGTGCCGCCGGGAGTGTGCGGCGAACTGTTTATCGGCGGCGCGCAGGTTGCTCGCGGGTACGTCAATCGTCCGGATTTGACCGACGAACGCTTCCTGCCCGATCCGTTTGCGCAGGAGGCGGAAGCGCGAATGTATCGCACCGGGGATCTGGGCCGTTGGCGGAGCGACGGGACGATCGACTACCTCGGACGCAATGACTTCCAGTTGAAGATCCGCGGTTTTCGCGTGGAGTTGGGGGAGATCGAATCGGCGCTGCTGGCCTGCGAAGGGATCCGCGAAGCGGTGGTCGACGCCGTGACCCTGACGAGACAGACGCAGGAAAAACGGTTGGTCGCCTACTACACCAGCGACGATCCGCAGGGGATCTGCGCGGACAGTCTGCGTGAACGGCTCAGCGCCCGACTGCCGTCATACATGTTGCCGGTGGCCTGGATGGCGCTGACGGAGATGCCGCTCACCGTGAACGGCAAGGTCGATCGCAAAGCGTTGCCGATCCCGGATCAAACCGCGTTTGCGCATCAGCCCTATGCCGCGCCGCAGGGCGAACGGGAGACCACGTTGGCGGCGCTCTGGCAGTCGCTGCTGGGCGTGGAAAAGGTCAGCCGATACGACGATTTCTTCGCGCTGGGCGGACACTCTTTGCTGGCCGTGCAGCTGATTTCGCGACTGCGTGACGAGCTGGGGCGCGAGCTGTCTCTGGCGACGTTGTTTGCGCGTCCTGCGTTGCACGAGGTCGCCGCCGTGCTGGACGCGACGACGCAGAGCGATCTGACGCCCATTATTCCGCGCAGGACGCAAGACGCGCCGCCGCTGTCTTTGGCTCAACGGCGAATCTGGTTCCTGACGCAGCGGGATGCCAACGCCAGCGCGGCCTATGTCATTGCCGGGGGGATTAAACTGGCGGGGACGCTTGATGTCTTGGCGCTACAGCGTGCGCTCGATCGTATCGTTGCCCGCCATGCGGCGCTGCGGACGCACATCGAGTGCCGCGATGGCGAGCCGGTACAGGTGGTGGAGTCGGAAGACCGGGGATTCCCGTTGCAGATAACGACGGCGAACGAACAGCACGATCTGTACTCGTCGTTTATGCCTGAATTCGATCTGACGGCTGGTCCTCTGGCGCAAGGGCAGCTGATTCGGGTATCGGCGCGGGAGCATTGGCTGCGTCTGGCGCTGCACCATATTATCGCCGACGGCTGGTCGCTGAGCGTGATGATGAATGAACTGCGCACGCTGTATGCCGCCTTTATACAGGGCCAACCCGACCCGCTGCCGGTGATGGCGATCCAATACGGCGACTACGCCGAGTGGCAACGCGAACAGATGCAGAGCGAGGGATTTGAGGCTCAGCAGGCCTATTGGGTGACGCAGTTGCAGGGGATCCCGGATTGTCTGACGCTGCCAGGCGATCGCCCCCGACCTCAGGTGCAAGACTACCGCGGCGCCAATACGGCGGTGGAACTGGATAGCGCGCTGACGCAGTCGCTGAAAGCCTTGAGCCAGCGCTGCGGCGGGACGCTGTTTATGACGCTGCTGGCAGGCTGGTCCGCATTGCTGAGCCGGCTGTCAGGACAGGACGATGTGGTCATCGGCACTCCGATTGCCGGGCGTAACCGGCGCGAGCTTGAGCCGCTCATCGGCATGTTTGTGAATACTCAGGCGCTGCGCGTCGATATGTCCGCCGATCCCGATACTGTCGCGCTCATCGCGCAGATTAGGGAAACGCTGCTGGCCGCGCAGGCGCATGCGGAGATCCCCTTCGAACAGGTGGTAGAGGCGTTGGCTCCGGCTCGCAGTTTGTCGCATGGACCGGTCTTTCAGGCGATGTTGGCGTGGCAAAATTTGCCCGTTGAATCTGCCGAGTGGCCCGGGCTAACGCTTTCGCCGTTACATCACGAAACAGCGACCGCCCAGTGCGATCTCATTCTGGAATTGCGTGAGGAGGGCGATCGCGTGGCGGGGCATCTGAATTATGCGACCGCGTTGTTCGATGAGGCCACCGTACGGCGTTATGTGCGCTATTGGGTACGGCTGCTGCGAGGCATGGTGGCCGAGCCGAATCGACCGGTGCAGGCGTTGTCGCTGCTCTCTTCTGGCGAGCGGCAGCGGGTGTTGGTCGACGTCAACCAGACGCGGACGGTATACCCGATGCGTGAGAGTCTGCCTGCGCTGTTTGAGGCCCGGGCGTTACGGCATCCCGAAGCGCAGGCATTCATCTGCGGCGAGCAACAGGCAAGTTACGGCGAGTTAAACGCGAGAGCGAATCAACTGGCTGCGCGGTTGGCGGCGCTTGGCGTGCGGCCCGGCAGCCGGGTGGCTATCGCGCTGGCGCGCAGCGGGGAGCTGATCGTCGCGATATTGGCGACGCTTAAGGCCGGCGGCGCTTATGTGCCGCTGGATAGCGGCTATCCGCAGGCGCATCTGCAGTTTATCCTGCGCGACAGCGCTGCCGAGGTGTTGATAACGGATTCGAAAACGCGCCATGCATTCGACGGTATCGAGCATAAGTGTGCGGTGGTGAACGTCGATTGTCCGCCGCCGAACGCGGCTGGCGACGCTGAGTGTGATCGCAGCGCGGCCGTGGCGTGCGGCGGGGCCCAACTCGCCTACATCATGTACACCTCCGGTTCCACCGGGCGGCCGAAAGGCGTGATGGTGGAGCATCGCAATATTGCGAAGCTAGCCATCAACAACGGATATGCGGATTTCCGACGGAGCGATCGCGTGGCTTGCCTTGCCAATCCGGCGTTCGACGCCAGTACGATGGAAATATGGGGACCTTTGCTTAACGGCGGCAGTATCGTGCTGTTCAGTCAGGATACGGTGCTGGATCCCGTGCGCTTCGCGGCAGAGATCCAACGGCAGCGGGTCAGTATCGTCTTTATGACCATTGCGCTGTTCAACCAATATGCCGACACGCTGCAACCGGTGCTTCCCCGCCTGCGTTACCTGATGGTCGGCGGCGAATCGCTCGATCTGACGTTTGTGCGTCGGGTGCTGCGCGTCGGGCCGCCGCAGAACTTCCTGCATATGTATGGGCCGACGGAAACCACCACCTACGCTACGGCTTTCCGCATGAACGACGCGGCTCCTGAAATGGGAAGCATGCCGATTGGTCGACCGATCGCCAATACCACGATTTACATCCTCGATCGTTATCGCCAACCGGTTCCCGTCGGCGTGAGCGGCGAACTTTATATCGGCGGTGCCGGCGTGGCGCGCGGCTACCTGAACCTTGACGAGCAGACGACCGAGCGCTTCCTGCCAGACCCCTTCGCCACTGAACCGGGGGCGCGGATGTACAGGACGGGCGATCTGGGGCGGTGGCTGCCCGATGGCACCATCGAGTTCATGGGACGCAACGACTTTCAGGTGAAGATTCGCGGTTTCCGCATCGAACCCGAGGAGGTCGAGGCGGCACTGCAGGCGCTGGACGAAGTGCGGCAGGCCGTGGTGATGGTGTGGACGACGGCCACTCAGGAAAAACAGCTGGTGGCCTACTTCACCGCATCCCGACCGGAAGTCGACATTGCCTCGCTACAGGCGCTAATGGGCGGACGCCTGCCCGCCTATATGGTGCCTTCCGCCTATGTGCAGTTGGATATTATGCCGCTAACTCCCAATGGGAAAGTGAACCGCGCCGCGTTGCCTGCGCCGGACGACAGCGCGCGAGCGCGATGCGGTTATGAGGCACCGCGGGGAGATAGCGAACGCGTGCTGGCGGAGATCTGGCAACGCTTACTGGGCGTGGAGCAGGTGAGCCGTCACGACGACTTTTTTGCGTTAGGAGGACATTCACTGCTGGCCTTGCAGCTTGTCAATCAAGCGCGACAAGCAGGTATACATCTGACGCTGTCCTCGTTGTTTGCAGCGCCGCAATTGCAGGCGCTGGCAGAGCAGAGCCAAAGCCCGCAGGTGGAGCGCGGCGGCGAGACGGCCGTTGCGTTTCGTGCGACGGGAGAGCAGCGACCGCTGTTCATTGTGCCGGAGGCGAGCGGCGAACTGTTCTATGGGCCGTTGCTGGCCGCTTGTATCAGCGATGAGATTCCGGTCTACGGCTTGCCAGGACCGGATTGCAGCCAGCCGCCTTTCATGACGCTGGAGGCCGCGGCGTCACGCTATGTCCGCATCATCCGTTTGGCTCAGCCCGAGGGGCCTTATCGGCTGCTTGGCTGGTCGTTTGGCGGTACGCTGGCGTACGAAATCGCGGCGCAGCTGTTGGGTCAGGATCAACAGGTTGAATTTCTGGGTATGCTGGACACCCGGTGGCCAGACTCGCCGCAGGGCTTCGTCGCTTCGCTGGATGAGTTGCTGGCGATGACTGACGAGGAGGAGATGCTGGCGTTTCTGGTCCGCGGCGATTTGGATGCTATCGCTCATGGCGCCATTGCCGTCAACCCGGATGCCATTGCGCGGGCGCGGCGAGGACGGCTGGAAGATCATTATGATCTTGGGCGCGAGACGGGAATTTTCCCGGCGAACTGGTCGCCTGCTTATTACCGTGGCTGGCTGCGTCATCGGTTGGCATTGCTGCGAGCGCAGTATCGGGCGCCGACATTGCCGCTGACGCTGGATCTGTTTATCGCTCAGGATGAGCCCACCGAGGGCGGGCGCTATCTTGGCTGGGATCGCCTGTTACCGACGTCGGCCATTCACCGTATTCCGGTTCCCGGCGATCATCGGCGCTTAGTCTCGGAACCTTACGTGCAGGAGGTGGGTCAGGCGATTAGCGCGGCGTTGCAGACTTGCCGCGCAGAAAGGGCGCGCAGCGACGATCCACTGGTCGTACTGCAGGCGGGGAGCGGGGCAGGACCGACTTTGTTATGTATTCCCGGCGCGGGCGATAATGTTTTTGCTTTCAACGCACTGGTGCAGACGCTGCCCGGCGACTGGACGGTATTGGGATTGCAGCCGCGTGGGCTGTGGGGCAATGAGGTGCCCCACTCGAGCGTAGAGTCGGCTGCTGCGTGCTATCAGCAAGCGCTAAGCCGTTATCCTTTGACGGAAACCGTGCATCTCTTGGGGCATTCGTTCGGCGGCTGGGTCGCATTGGAAATGGCGGCCAGACTGGAGAGCGCGGGAACCCTGCTCACATCGCTGGTGCTGGTTGATTCCGATGCCCCCGCGCCCGCGGCGCGAGAACATACGGACGTGCAGGCGCTGATGTTATTGATCAGGCTCTTCGAAATGAGGGGAAGTTCTCTGGGACTCACCGAGGAGTACCTCGCCAGCCTGACGTTGCCTCGTCGGTTAGAGGTCATGCTGGAGCGTCTGATCGCTCAGGAAATATTCCCGCAACAGACGAAGGTGGAGGCGCTGGCGAGTATTTATCGTGTCTTTTCCACCAATATCCGTACCGCCTATCGCCCCACGGCGTTGCCTTCGATAGCGCCCTATTTGGTGATGGAGAAGGAGGCTTCCCCACAGCAACTGTCGGAGTGGCAGGCGGTGGTGCCGACGCTGCAGGGAGGCTATGGCGAGGGCAATCATATTACGCTGCTTGAGTCGCCCTGCGTTCAGGCGCTGAGCGAGGTGCTACGCCGATAGTCGCTTTTGTTGCCCGGCCCGCCCGAAGGTCTGTTTCATCGGGCGGGCATTTCCTGCTTATCCTTTTCTCTTCGTCGTGGTTCCAAGACGGCTGCCCGCGCTCGCTGGGGATGATGTCCGCGGTTGTCAACCCGACGAACGCCGGGTTTCCCCTGGTAAATGTCCTTTCAGCGGCCCTTTCTCTCTATCCACTATGATGTATGGTGGATCTTCTGCACAGGCCGCCTGTAGATGGCTGAGGCGCGTTAATATTCCCTTGGTATGCAATTACAGAGAATGCTTATTTATTGCCTTTGCCATTCATTGCTAGAGTCGATTCTTGCCAACAGAAGGGTGAATGTGAAGGAGATAAAAAATTGACTGTTTTTGGCGGTCTTCCTGCGGGAGCTACTACACCTTGGGTATTAGGGCATGTAGAATGCGACCACTCTTTTACTCGTCATATTGCGCGAAAAAGAGTCTCAGGAAGAAAACAGTCGAGCGGCAAGTGATGTCTTTTAGGGGAAAGCCTAAGGGCGGTAGCGTGCCTAAAATTCATGGATCGTCGGCTTCATAGCCTTGCAATCGCTAAGGTTAGTCATTTCTTTTTGGGATTTCTTACTATGAAAATATTGGTTACAGGCGGTGCAGGCTTTATCGGTTCTGCCGTCGTTCGCCACATCATCAGCAACACCTCCGATGCCGTGGTTAATGTCGATAAGCTGACCTACGCTGGGAATCTGGAATCGTTATCAGACGTTGAAGATCACGAGCGTTATGTCTTTGTTCAAGCGGATATCTGCGATCGCGCCGCGCTGGACGATATTTTTCAGACCCACCGCCCTGATGCGGTCATGCACCTGGCGGCAGAATCGCACGTTGACCGCTCTATCGACGGTCCGGCGGCGTTCATTGAAACGAACATCGTCGGGACGTACACGCTGCTTGAAGCTGCCCGCGCTTACTGGCTGTCGCTCGACGAAGCGAAAAAATCTCGTTTCCGTTTCCATCATATTTCTACCGATGAGGTGTATGGCGATCTGGAAGGCGTGGACGATCTGTTTACCGAAACGACGTCGTATGCGCCTAGCAGCCATATTCCGCCTCGAAGGCTTCCAGCGATCATTTGGTGCGGGCCTGGCAGCGGACCTACGGCTTCCCGACTATCGTCACGAATTGTTCCAACAACTACGGTCCCTATCACTTCCCAGAGAAACTCATCCCGCTGATGATTCTCAACGCCTTGGAAGGCAAACCGCTGCCAGTTTATGGCAACGGTATGCAGATCCGTGACTGGCTGTTTGTGGAAGACCATGCCCGAGCGCTTTACACCGTCGTGACCACCGGTGAAGTAGGGGAGACCTACAACATCGGGGGCCATAACGAGAAAGCCAACATCGACGTGGTGAAGACTATCTGCGCCCTGTTGGAAGAACGCGTGCCGAACAAACCGGATGGCATCAAGCAGTATCAGGACCTGATTACCTATGTGAAAGATCGGCCGGGTCATGACGTTCGCTACGCCATTGACGCAAGCAAAATCGCGCGCGAACTGGGCTGGAAGCCGCAGGAAACATTCGAGTCCGGAATTCGTAAAACGGTGGAGTGGTATCTGACTCATCGGGAGTGGTGGAGCCGCGTTCAGGATGGCTCTTATGCGCGTGAGCGCTTGGGTATGGGAGAGGCATCATGAAAGGTATTATTCTGGCCGGCGGGTCCGGCACGCGTCTTTACCCCCTGACGCGCGGTGTGTCGAAGCAGCTGCTACCGGTGTATAACAAGCCGATGATCTACTATCCGCTCTCCACGCTGATGCTGGCGGGCATTCGGGAAATCCTGATTATCACGACGCCGGAAGATAACGAGGCCTTCCGCCGCCTGCTGGGCGACGGCTCCAATTTTGGCATCCACATCGACTATGCGGTCCAGCCGAGTCCGGACGGCCTGGCACAGGCGTTCATCATCGGTGAATCCTTTATCGGAGATGATCGTTGTAGCTTGGTGCTGGGCGACAATATCTTCTACGGTCAATCTTTCAGCCGCATGTTGGCGAATGCCGCGGCTAAAGAACATGGCGCGACCGTGTTCGGCTATCAGGTAAAAGACCCTGAGCGTTTCGGCGTGGTGGAGTTCGATAAGAATATGAAAGCCGTTTCCATCGAAGAAAAACCGACTCAGCCTAAATCTAACTACGCCATTACCGGGCTCTATTTCTACGACAACCGTGTGGTGGATTTCGCCAAGCAGGTCAAGCCTTCCCATCGCGGCGAGCTGGAAATCACCTCGATTAACCAGATGTATCTCGAGGATGACTCGCTGAATGTCGAGCTGTTCGGGCGCGGTTTCGCATGGCTGGATACGGGAACGCATGAAAGCCTGCACGACGCATCGTCCTTTGTGCAGACTATCGAGAATGTGCAGGGCCTGCAGGTGGCCTGTCTGGAAGAGATTGCATGGCGCAACGGTTGGCTTTCCAATCAGCAGCTGGCGACGTTGGCGGACCCGATGATGAAAAATCAGTACGGTCGCTACCTCATGAACCTACTTAACTGACCGGATATTCAGGAGCCAGAATGAAAGTTTTGATTACCGGCAGTCGGGGACAGGTAGGGCAGAGCCTGGTCGCTCAGCTAGAGGGTAAGGCCGAGCTGTTGGCCGTCGACCGCGAAGAACTGGACATTACCGACCAATATGCCGTCATGCGTAAAGTGGAACAGTTTCAACCGGACTACATTATCAACGCCGCAGCACATACGGCAGTGGATAAGGCTGAGGATGAAATCGCGCCGTCCTATACCATCAACCGCGATGGCCCAGCCTATTTGGCTGAGGCCGCGAAACATGTCGGCGCTGTAATACTGCATATCTCCACCGACTATGTTTTCGATGGTGAAAGCGACCAGATTTACAGTGAAGAGATGCCCGTAGGGCCGCAAGGGATCTATGGCAAAAGCAAACTCGCGGGGGAGTATGCGGTGGCTGAACTGGCCGATCGCTATTTGATCCTGCGTACCGCGTGGGTGTTTGGCGAACATGGCAATAATTTCGTCAAGACGATGCTGCGTCTGGGCGAAACGCGCGATGCGCTCAGCATCGTGGGCGATCAGGTCGGCGGTCCGACTTACGCAGGGGATATTGCCGCGGCGTTGATTCGTATGGTGGAATTTATTGAAGCTGGCAATACGCCTGAGTGGGGCGTATACCACTTCTCCGGTATGCCGTACGTCAGTTGGTTCGAGTTCGCGCAGGCTATTTTCGAGCAGGCGGGCAAGGCGGCATTACTCCCGGCCCTGCCAACATTGTCCTCTATTTCGACTTCCGACTATCCTACTCGCGCCCAACGCCCGGCCAACTCCCGACTCAATTGTAAGAAGATCCAGCGACAGTTTGGTATTGTCCCCAGCGACTGGCAGTCCGCCCTCAACAACATTCAAGCGTATAAGTGATCTTATGAAAATAATCGATACGGCTATACCTGATGTGAAAATTATTGAGCCCGCGGTATTCGGTGATGAGCGGGGATTCTTCATGGAAACCTGGCAGCAGAAAAAATTCGAAGATCTGGTCGCCAAACGGCCTTGCCCATTTGTGCAGGACAACCATTCCAAGTCCAAACAGGGCATCCTGCGCGGATTGCATTATCAGACGGAGAATACGCAAGGTAAGTTGGTTCGTGTGGTGTCAGGGGAAGTGTTTGATGTCGCGGTCGATATCCGTAAAGACTCGCCGACGTTTGGCCAATGGGTCGGCACTTTGCTTTCCGCTGAAAACAAACGCCAACTCTGGGTGCCGGAAGGATTTGCGCATGGATTCTATGTGACTAGCGAGGAAGCTGAATTCGTCTATAAATGCACCGATTACTACAACCCTGCCGCGGAACATTCCATTTTGTGGAATGACAGCGCTATTGGTATCGACTGGCCAATCCAGAATGGGAATGTCGTGTTGTCCGCAAAAGATGAACAGGCGAAAACGCTCAAGGAAAACGTTCTGCTGTAGAGTTTGTGATTAAGTTGTTTTTATATCGTTGTTTTGACGTGAAATTGTTGTGTGGATATAGGGTTGAAGAGCCTTAATCTCTCTTCATATTGTACTGTTCGTGCACTGTGTCGCGAGGTTAAGCTATAAGTGTTTATTTATTGATAAAACAGGATCCAATAATGTCTTTCGACGTTGTCGGTCTCGGATAGTAGTGACTATGCTTGTTGATACGATCTTTCCCTGTTCGCGCAGGGCGTTGCGCCAATCCAAAGAGCAAAGGTTGGAATCTGCGCGGAGAAAGATCAATGAGAGTAGAAAGCGTGTTTGATTATTTTCTGCATAAAATTATATAAATAATTCCAAGATATATAAAAGGTTACAACGCAAAATGCTACTTCCAGTGATTATGGCCGGTGGAACCGGAAGCCGTTTATGGCCACTTTCTCGTGAACTTTACCCCAAACAATTCATTTGCCTGCATGGGAAAAACTCCATGCTGCAGGAGACGGTAAATCGTCTCGATGGCATCCAAACGCGCGACCCGATGGTTATCTGCAACGAGGAACATCGATTCCTGGTTGCAGAGCAGTTGCGGCAAATCAACAAGCTCTCCAGCAACATTATCCTGGAACCTGTGGGCCGTAATACGGCTCCAGCGATTGCGCTGGCAGCGCTGAATGCGGTTTCTGCAGGCGATAATCCCATCCTGCTGGTCCTTGCCGCAGACCATATTATGGAAAATGAAGCCGCCTTTCATACGGCGGTTGAAAATGCGATTCCTCATGCTAAAGCAGGCAGTTTGGTCACCTTTGGCATTATCCCTACGGGCCCAGAGACGGGCTATGGCTATATTCACCGTGGCGAACAGGTGTCGGGTGACGAAAATGCGCCTTTCCGCGTGCAGCGCTTTGTAGAGAAACCGGACCTCAAAACTGCGGAAGACTATCTGCGGTGCGGCGAATACTACTGGAATAGCGGCATGTTTATGTTCCATGCCAAGCGCTATTTACAGGAACTGGAGAAGTTCCGGCCTGATATTCTGGAAGCCTGTCAGGCTGCAATCTCCAGCGTAGATAAACAAAGCGACTTCATCAAAATCGACAAAGACTGCTTCATGAACTGCCCGGACGAGTCCGTGGATTATGCGGTCATGGAGAAGACGGATGATGCCGTGGTTATCCCGTTGGATGCCGGCTGGAGTGATGTCGGCTCTTGGTCTGCGCTGTGGGAAGTCAATGAAAAAGACGAACAGGGCAACTCCCTTCAAGGGGATACCTTCCTGCACAACACACAGGATTGTTACATCAATACCGACGATCAGCTGGTGGCCGCCATTGGCGTGGACAACCTGGTTATTGTCAATACAAAAGATGCCGTATTGGTTGCCAATAAAAACGAAGTTCAGGACGTTAAACGCGTCGTGGAGTTTCTGAAGGCGAATAGCCGTAGTGAATATCGTCGCCACCGCGAAACTTACTGGCCTTGGGGGCGTTGCGATCTGGTGGTTCAGAGCGACCGTTTTAACGTTAATCGCATTACGGTCAAACCCGGCGAGTCCTTCCCGCTGCAGATGCACTACCACCGCACGGAGCACTGGGTCATTCTTTCGGGAACGGCAAAAGTGACTATCCAAGATAAAACGCTGCTGTTAACGGAAAACCAATCGACCTTTATTCCTATTGGTTCACAACATACGCTTGAAAACCCAGGCAAAATACCACTGGAACTCCTTGAGATTCAATCCGGTTCCTACTTGGGCGACGATGACTTTATTGATGTAGCCAATAACCAGTAACTGAAACGTTTAGAAGGGATTTATGTCAGCATTAACGTGTTTCAAAGCTTACGATATTCGCGGTGAATTAGGTCAGGAGCTGAATGAAGATATCGCCTATCGCATCGGCAGAGCCTATGGTGAGTTTTTAAAACCAAAGACCATTGCCGTGGGCGGTGATGTTCGTTTGACAAGCGAAACGCTGAAGCAGGCGTTGGCGCGAGGCCTGCAGGATGCGGGGACGGACGTACTGGATATTGGCATGAGCGGTACCGAAGAGATTTACTTCGCGACTTTTCATCTAGGTATTGATGGTGGTATTGAAGTCACTGCGAGTCATAACCCGATGAATTATAACGGTATGAAGCTGGTACGCGAAAACGCTAAACCGATTAGCGGCGATACTGGATTGCGTGATGTTCAGCGTCTCGCCGAAGCGAATGACTTTGCACCGGTCGACGAATCCAGACGTGGCAGTTACAAGCAGATTTCGGTTTTGAACGAGTATGTCGACCATCTGATGGAGTATGTCGACCTGGCCAACTTCACACGCCCGATGCAATTGGTGATTAACTCAGGCAATGGTGCTGCAGGCCATGTTATTGATGAAATTGAAAAGCGTTTCCAGCAGGCGGGAGCGCCGGTTAAATTCATCAAGGTTCACCACGAGGCTGACGGCACATTCCCTAATGGCATCCCTAATCCGTTGTTGCCGGAATGCCGTAAAGACACGGCTGATGCTGTACGTGAGCATGGCGCAGACATGGGCATCGCCTTTGATGGCGATTTTGATCGCTGCTTCTTGTTCGATGAACATGCTGAGTTTATCGAAGGTTACTACATCGTTGGCCTTCTGGCGGAAGCGTTCCTGCAAAAACAGCCGGGCGCCAAGATTATTCATGATCCGCGTTTGACCTGGAACACCATTGATGTGGTGAAAAAAGCCGGGGGGATTCCGGTGATGTCGAAAACTGGGCATGCTTTCATTAAAGAGCGTATGCGCAAAGAAGATGCCATCTACGGCGGAGAAATGAGCGCCCATCACTATTTCCGTGATTTTGCCTACTGCGATAGCGGCATGATTCCGTGGCTGTTGGTCGCTGAGCTGGTGGCGGTTAAAGGTAAAACGCTGAGTCAACAGGTCGGGGACCGTCTGCTTGCTTACCCAGCTTCAGGGGAAATCAATCGCAAGCTGGAGAATGCAACCCAGAAGATTGCAAAAATCCGTGCTATTTATGAACCTGACGCTGCGAATGTTGATCTCACCGATGGTATCAGCATCGAATATCCTGAGTGGCGTTTTAACTTACGAACTTCAAATACAGAACCTGTCGTGCGTTTGAATGTTGAATCTAAGCAGGACGCTTCTGTAATGCACCGAAAAACGCATGAGATCCTTGATATTTTGGGTGGTGAATAATTCATGTTACGCGGTCTTATTAAGGCGATATCCCGTTATCGTGGCTTTATTCTTGATAGTATCAAACGGGACTTTCAGTCCCGTTATCAAAGTAGTTTTCTTGGGGCGCTATGGCTAATTTTTCAACCAATAGCGATGATCGCTGTTTATACGTTGATATTTTCTGAGCTGATGCGTGCGCGCATGTCTGACATGTCAGGCCCCTATGCCTACAGTATTTATCTTTGCTCAGGCGTATTAACATGGGGGTTGTTTTCAGAGACGTTGAATGGATTAGTCAATGTTTTTATTGCTAATGCTAATATATTGAAGAAACTTAGCTTTCCTAGAATCTGTCTCCCTATCATTGTCGCCAGCTCTGCTTTTATCAACTTCTTGATTATATTTTCGCTATTTTTATTATTTTTGGTTTTCTCGGGTAATTTCCCTGGGTGGATCTTTTTCAGCATTATTCCTCTACTGATAATACAAATGTTATTCTCCGTGGGGTTAGGCGTTCTGCTGGGTGTCATGAATGTTTTTGTCCGAGATATTGGTCAGTTTGTCAGTATATTGCTGCAATTTTGGTTTTGGTTTACACCAATAGTCTATGTCAGTTCAACCATTCCTGAATGGGCTCGCGATGCACTGAAATATAATCCGATGGCTAATTTGATTGAGGGCTACCAAAGTGTGATGCTCTACCACCGTGCGCCTGATTGGAATTCGCTTTGGCCGGTAACCTTGATTGCTGTTGTCTTATTTATACTTGGGTGGAAGATGTTTAAAAAACACTCGGCTGATATTGTGGATGAATTGTAATGACATGTATTTCAGTTAACCAACTTGGGAAGTGTTACAAATATTACGCCTCCAAGTGGCTTCGTTTACTTGAAAAGCTTCTTCCGGACTCATCAGTAAAGCATACGAAAAAATGGGTATTAAAAGATATCAACTTTTCTATCAAGGAAGGTGAGTCAGTTGGCATTGTTGGTGTCAATGGCGCAGGGAAAAGTACTTTATTAAAATTATTAACAGGTACTACTAAACCTACTGAAGGGGAGATAAAAGTTCAGGGGCGGATTGCCGCGCTTCTTGAGCTAGGTATGGGGTTTCATCCTGATTTTACGGGTCGCCAAAATGTTTACATGGCGGGTTTAATGATGGGGTTGAGCCGGGAAGAAATAACCAAATTAATGCCGGATATCGAAAGGTTTGCTGATATCGGTGATTATATTGAACAACCTGTGCGTATTTACTCCAGCGGTATGCAAATGCGGTTGGCATTCGCTGTTGCAACGGCATCGCGTCCGGACATATTGATCGTCGATGAAGCGCTTTCCGTCGGAGACACGCGTTTTCAGGCTAAATGTTATGCGAGAATTTCCGAGTTCAAAAAGCAAGGAACCACATTACTCCTGGTTTCCCATAGTGCGGGCGATATAGTAAAACATTGTGACAGAGCTATTTTTCTTAAAGATGGCACAGTGGCGATGGATGGAACAGCGCGAGATGTGACGAATCGGTATCTCGATGAACTTTTCGGTAAATCTGAAAAAAATTCTTCGGCTGAAAAAAATGATCAACAAGCTTCATCAGGTAGTGATTTGTTATTAAATAATAGCGAGGATGTGTTTCATACCCACCCGGGTTATCGTCCGGAAGAATACCGATGGGGACAAGGTGGGGCAAAAATAATTGACTATGATATTTTAGTCGATGAAACCCATTACCCCAGTAGCATTGAAAGTAATAAACTTACTGAATTTTACTTCAAGGTAAAATTCGAATATGACTTTGAAAATGTCGTTCCTGGCATATTAATAAAAACATTGGATGGAATATTTCTTTACGGAACAAACTCATTTTTGGCTTCTGAAGGTCGAAGTAATATGAGTGTCCAGCGAGGAGATATGCACATTTTCAAATTTAGCTTCCCCCTCAATTTAAATCAAGGAGACTACTTGCTCTCTTTTGGTATTTCTTCAGGAAGCGCTCAATCAGAAATGATTCCTCTGGATCGCCGATATGACTCTATTATTCTTCATGTGCATAAAGGCATGGAGTTTTGGGGTATTGTCGATTTGAAATCTAAATTTGAAAGTTATAATTGAAGGTATCATGAGTATGACTTTGCAAGATCTTGTATCGGCATTGCCAGAGGTTTATCAACCGATTTATGGTCATGCTGAATGGAACCAGGAAGCGTCGCGCGATTGTAATGAACGTTTGCTAATTATTAATAAGCAGTATGATGCTTTAGCTAAGACACTTGATCGCCCGTTGCGTGTATTAGATCTAGGTTGCGCACAAGGCTTTTTCAGTCTTAATTTAGCAAGTCGTGGTGCTACAGTAACTGGCATTGATTTTTTGCAAGAAAATATTGATGTATGCCAAGCATTGGCGCAAGAAAATTCAAGCTTAGACGTGACTTTCACTATTGGTAGAATTGAAGATACTATTCAGCATCTAAATCCTGATGACTACGATTTTGTCATTGGGTTAAGTGTTTTTCACCATATTGTTTATCAACATGGTATTCCTCAAGTCAAAGAATGGCTATTTAAGCTAGCTGAGAGTGTTAAGGTAACTGTTCTTGAATTAGCAGTAAAGGAAGAGCCTTTATATTGGGGAGAAGCTCAACCGGATGACCCAAGGGAACTGGTAGAACAGTGCCATTTTTATCATCAGGTAGCTAGCTTCCCTACTCATTTGTCTGATATATCTCGTCCAATGTATTTTGTCAGTAATAGTTATGTTGCATTAAGCGATTTTTGCCAACCTTTTTTGCAATGGTACGATAATCCCTATTCGGCAGACCGCAACATTCATAAAGGCAGTCGTCGTTATTATTTTTCAGACGAATATGTATGTAAAATATTTCAGCACAAATCTGTCAATGGCCAACTTACAGAGGTTGAGGGTGAACGTAACGCCGCCGAGTTAAAAGCTGAGGCCGAATTCTTAAGCTGTTCTTCATTGCCCAATATGACAACGCCTAAATTATTTCTCAGTGATGAAAATGAGGTTGAAAGTTGGTTGGTTATGGAGCGTTTACCAGGCAATTTATTGATGGAGCGCTTAAAAAATAGAGAGATCATTGATTATGAGTCTTTCTTTAGTCAAATATTAAAACAGCTTGTTGAATTAGAAAATATTGGTTTGTATCATGATGACGTGAGAAGTTGGAATATCATGATTTCAGATGATCAACAGGTCAATCTCATCGATTATGGTTCCATATCGAATGCTAAAAAAGATTGTGCATGGCCAGGGAACATTTTTCAGTCGTTTTTTATCTTAGTCAATGAAATATTTCTTCCCGAACAAGCTCGCACCGCTTTTATTCGACCTGTCATGATTAGCCCGTTTAAGCTTCCAAGATTGTACGCCAACTGGCTTTATGCATTTTGGAAGGTTCCTCAAGCTGAGTGGAGTTTCGGCCTGCTAAATGACTTGTTTCATGACAAAGAAAATCTACTCGAGTTTGATGAATTGGCTTCTGGCTCTGAGAGCTGGATTACTGCACAAGAACAAATGATGGTGTTTGAGCAGGAAAAATTGAAGGAGGTTGAGTCTAAACTTAATAACCTCATCAATGCCGTAACGCACTTGGATCATAGGTTCAGTACTGCACTGGAACATAGTAATCAGCAGCTGGACGTTTATCGTGATGAGTTAAAGAATAAACTTGTTTTGTTAAAACAGAGTGTTCCAGAACAAATTACGAGTTTAAACGAGCAATTAATAACCTCGCTGGATCAGGCAAAAAAAGAATTAGAGCAGCGATTACATTTGACTGAAAGAACCGTCGATAATCTCACCTCGGAAAATGCCGAATTACAGCAAATAGAGATCCGTATTAATAATTTAACCTCAAAAAATTTAGAGTTACAGCAATGTGAGTTACGTCGAATTGAGGAAGAGGTCCAAAGGTTGACATCAGAAAATATTGAGCTGCAGCGGTGCGAATTGCAAAGGATCGAGCAGCAATTAGAGAAGCTAGCCGCTGAAAATGCTTTGCTTCAAGAAGCAGAACGAAAAATAAATAAATTGACAGAAGAGAATGTTGTTTTACAACAGCAAACTCAGGCTATACTCTCAAGTCGATCTTGGCGTATGACGGCAGGTTATCGTTATATTGGGTTGCAGATCCACCTGCTACGGAAATTCGGTGTGACCCAACGCGGTAAACATTTAGTTAAAAGGGTTTTAAATAAAATATTTTCGTTCCTTCGCTCGCATCCTAGAATGAAAATATTTGCTATTAATCTTACGCATAGAACAGGTCTGTACCCCTATGCATTGAGAGTGTATCAACGACTAAATCCTGCTCATAGAGCATGTCAACAAGACATCATACAGCAACATTCACATTTGGAACGTCAACTGGAAGTTCGAGACGATCTCCCTCCCGAAGTGAATGAGATCTACCAAAAAATAAAAAAATAAATTTTGATGGAGAAAAACAACGTGCATATTCTTATTGACCTACAAAGTTGCCAGACAGAGAGTAGGTTACGAGGGATTGGTCGCTATTCCTTGATGCTAGCAAAATCAATTATCAATAATGCCTCTGGACATAAAGTTAGCCTATTATTGAGTGGTCTCTATCCTAATGATCTAACGAATACAGTTAAAAAAGAATTCTTACATTTAGTTGCAGAGAAAGATATATATACGTTTTCAGCTTATGGGCCAACGGCTCAAGTCGACCATGGCAATAAAGGGCGAACTCGAGCTGCAGAAATATGCCGTGAGTTAGCTATCGCTAACATTAATCCTGATGTCGTATGCAACATGGGGTTCACTGAGGGATATCATGGCGATTACATCGTATCCTATCCAGATACCCCAACTTCGATTCGTCATTTCACTATTATTTACGATCTCATTCCATTTATATATCCAGATAGGTATCTAACTTCTGTTGATTATAAACAATTCTACATGGGGTTGTTGGAAAAACTGCCAAAAGCCGATGGTTTGTTAGCTATTTCCGAATCGGCTGCAAGTGAGGTTAAAACACATACGCAGGTAGATCATAGCAAAGTCACTAACATATCTTCTGCGTCGAGTTCGAACTTTAGAGTTGTAAATATTTCTGAAGAAAATAGAAAATCTCTTTGGGAAAAATACCATATTCCTTCAGAATTTATCATGACGATTGGTATCGTAGAGTCTCGTAAAAATATCGAGGCTTTGATCCAGGCTTATTCTTCATTGCCTGCTGATCTTAAGGAAAAATACGTTCTTTTGCTCGCGTGTCAAATCAAACCTCATGACAAAGAACATCTATTAGGAATAGCTGCGAAATACGATCTTCCTGAGCATCATATTGTCTTTACAGGGTTTATTCCTGATGATGAGCTTGTTGGGCTTTATAATACTTGTAAGTTATTTGTTTTCCCCTCCATTCATGAAGGGTTCGGTTTACCGCCACTTGAAGCCATGAGCTGCGGTGCTGCTACGATTGCATCTAATACCAGCAGTCTCCCTGAAGTTATGGGGTGGCCTGAGTCTATGTTTGATCCTCGAGATGTTGGCGATATGACTCGGCTGATGATGCGTGCTTTGACGGATAGCAAGTTCTACCAGGCACTTCGTGAAAATGCATTATGTCAGGCCAAAGAGTTTTCATGGGACAAGACGGCGCGAATAGCGCTACAGGCTTTTGAAAAAAGCGTGTCAAACTGTCAAGTAGAGCGCCAGCAAGTTACCCCTGAAAATACTTACCAGCAGGCATTAGCTAGTGTCCGTGAACTCTCGAATGAAGAGTTGAACGAGGTCGATCGACTGGGGGTTGCCTGGGCGATGGCTCGGAACTGCTACCAAAGCCACCATAAAGAGCTTTTGGTCGATATATCGGTTCTGGTCGAGGTGGATGCGGCTACAGGCATTCAACGAGTGGTACGAAGTGTATTATCGAACCTGCTTCAGCTAGATATTCCAGGTTATCGTATCAGGCCTGTTTACTGCACTTACGGCGGAGTATTCCGCTATGCCAATACCTTCATCGCAGAGAAATTTGGTATTAACAATGAAGAAGGTGATGTCCCGGTTCTGTTTGCAAAGGATGATATCCTCTTGGGCTTGGATCTTACGGCTCACTTGTTCCCATTCCTTGCTAGGCAGTTGGAAGATGCGCGGAAAGCCGGTGCTCGAGTTTATTATGTTGTTTACGATATTATTCCTTTATTGAATCCCCAATGGTGCTCTGAAGGGATTCAAGCCGCGTTTCCCGTATGGCTTGAATCGCTAGCTGGCCACACTGATGGTTTAGTCTGCATTTCAAAAAGCGTGGCTAATGAGGTGAAACAATGGCTGTTCGAGCATGCCGATGAATACACCATCAATCCCTACCTGGAAATTAAACATTTTCATTTAGGCGCGGATCTTTCCGCCAGCCTCCCTTCGATGGGCCGGCCGGCTGATTCTGACGAAATTTTGTCAAAAATTAGGAAGAGAACAACCTTTCTGATGGTGAGTACTATCGAGCCACGCAAAGGTCATGCCCAAGTCATTGCCGCTTTTGACAAGCTTTGGGAACTTGGCGTTGACTGTAATCTTGTCATTGTTGGTAAAAAAGGGTGGGACATTGACGCCCTAATTAATAAAATAACGGGCCATCATCAGCTCAATGAGAAACTTTTTTGGCTGAATGGGATTAGCGATGAATTTTTGACCGATATTTATGCTAATGCTCAGGCACTGATTGTTGCGTCACTGGCTGAGGGCTTCGGATTACCCGTTATCGAAGCTGCTCAGAACGGTTTGCCGATCATTTCTCGAGACATTCCCGTGTTAAGAGAAGTTGCTGCCGAAAATGCCCTTTATTTTCGTGGTGATGAGCCAGAAGATATCGTTGTGGCGATACAAGAATGGATGAAGATGGATAAGAACGGCACGACGATTCAGTCGAAGGCTATTCCTTGGCTTACGTGGAAAGAAAGTACTCTACAATTGCTGGAACAACTTCCCATTGCTAAATTAAAATAATTTTTAATATATAGGATTGAGTATGAAAACTGCAGTAATTACCGGTATCACAGGCCAAGACGGCGCTTATCTTGCTGAGCTGCTGCTGGATAAAGGTTATGTAGTATACGGAACTTACCGTCGCACCAGTTCAGTTAACTTTTGGCGTATCGAAGAACTGGGGATTGATAAAAATCCTAATTTACATCTGGTCGAATATGATCTGACCGATCTCTCGGCCAGCATTCGTTTGCTGCAGCAAACCAAAGCTACAGAGGTTTATAACCTGGCAGCCCAAAGTTTTGTTGGTGTTTCGTTTGAACAGCCACTGACAACTGCCGAAATCACGGGTATTGGTCCAGTCAACTTACTCGAAGCCATTCGTATCGTTAATCCAAAGATTCGATTCTATCAGGCTTCCACTTCAGAAATGTTTGGTAAGGTTCAGGCTATTCCTCAGAAAGAAGATACGCCTTTTTACCCTCGTAGTCCTTATGGTGTCGCCAAGTTGTATGCACACTGGATGACGATTAACTACCGCGAAAGTTATGACATCTTTGCGTCCAGCGGGATTCTGTTCAATCACGAATCTCCTTTGAGAGGACGTGAGTTCGTGACGCGCAAAATCACTGACTCTGTTGCCAAAATCAAATTGGGTAAACTGGATGTCTTAGAACTCGGCAACATGGACGCTAAACGCGATTGGGGCTTTGCCAAAGAGTATGTCGAAGGGATGTGGCGTATGCTGCAAGCTGACAAACCGGATACATTTGTTCTCGCCACTAATCGTACCGAGACAGTGCGTGATTTTGTTGAAATGGCGTTCAAAGCCGCGGGTTATACTTTGCGCTTCGAAGGGAAGGATGAAAACGAGATTGGTGTGGATGTTGCTACTGGTAAAACACTGGTTCGCGTTAATCCTAAATATTTCCGTCCTGCGGAAGTTGAGCTATTGATTGGTAACCCTGAGCGCGCAAAAGAAGTGTTAGGTTGGGAGCCGAAAACGTCTCTGGAAGAGTTATGCCAAATGATGGTTGAGGAAGATCTGCGCCGTAATCAGCAAGGGTTTTCTTTCTGATGTTTGGTACTGGCAAACGTGCCTGATTACCGGGATCAATGGGTTCACTGGCCAGTACATGGCAGCGGAGTTATCCGCTGCCGGATTCCGGGTATTCGGCATTGGTTCCATGCCATCGGAAGAAGCCGATTACTATCAGGTAGATTTGCTTGATCTCGATGCTTTAAGCAACGCCATTGACCAGATCGCGCCTGATGTAGTAGTGCATCTTGCTGCTATCGCATTTGTGGGGCATGGGGACGTTAATGCATTCTATAACGTTAACCTGTTGGGAACGCGAAATTTACTCCAGGCTTTGCATTCGTCGGGCCGTCAATTCGATGCAATATTGCTTGCCAGCAGTGCTAACGTGTATGGCAATAGCACTGAAGGGACGCTCAGTGAGAATACGCAGGTTAATCCAGCCAATGACTACGCTGTCAGTAAATTAGCCATGGAATATATGGCAAGTTTATGGGTGGATAAATTACCTATTATCATCGCTCGTCCATTTAACTATACCGGAGTGGGGCAGGCAGATAATTTTCTCTTGCCGAAAATCGTTAAGCATTTTAAACAACGAGCATCCACTTTAGAACTTGGCAATATTGATGTGTGGCGTGATTTTACGGACGTACGTGCGCTGTGCCGTGCCTATTTAGGGTTGTTAGAGAGCAAACCCGTAGGAGAAACGGTTAATGTTTGCTCTGGGAAAGTCTATTCGATCCGTGACGTCATCAATCTGTGCGAAAAAATAACGAGTCACACTTTAACGATTTCAGTTAATCCCGCCTTTGTTAGGGCAAATGAAGTTAAAACACTTTGTGGGGATGCCACCAAATTACGTTCGATCATTGGTGCATGGGATACACCGGCCCTTGAAGAAACTCTACGTTGGATGCTGGAAAGCGAATAAATGAAAGTCATATTTGGTACGGATTCGATTAGGTACCCATTAACTGGAATTGGTCGATATGCTTACGAATTAGCGACTTGTTTAGAAAAAAGCTCAGAGATTTCTGAGCTTTTCTTTCTTCGAGGGCGGACATTATCTCATCATATTCCTGTTGCCAAAGAAACAATATCATCAGGGTTTAGCCTTCGTCGAGTCTTGCTGAAGAGTCGATTAGTTTCAGAGATCTACCGTCATACGGTGCCTTCTCTAAAATCACAAATACTCAAGAAGCATCCGGATGCGATCTACCATAGCCCAAACTTTTATTTGCCTCCCAAAGTGGGCCCCAGTGTGGCGACGTTTCACGATCTTTCCATTTTTACGTGGCCTCAATGCCATCCGAAAGCTCGTATTCGATTTATGCAAAAAGAATTGCTGTTAACGATAAAAAGAGCGGATATTCTAATTACTGACTCAGATTTTACGCGTAAGGAACTCGCGGATTATTTCAATTTTCCTTTGGATAGAGTTTACTCGGCTCATTTGGCCAGTAGTGGAGACTTTTATCCACGAGAGTCACAAGCTATCACGACAGTGATTGGAGAATATGGGCTCAGTGAGGGCAACTATTGCCTATTCACTGGCTCTATAGAGCCACGTAAGAATATTGAAACGCTTCTTGATGCCTATGAAAGACTGCCAATTTCATTGCGACGGAGCTATCCACTGGTTGTCTGTGGCTTTAAGGGTTGGAGCAGTGATGCATTGCATCAACGTTTCGAGCAGGGGCAACGTGCAGGGTGGCTACACTATTTAGGCTATATGAAGTCTGTTGATCTCCCCTACTTATTTGCAGGCGCGCGTAGTTTTATTTTTCCTTCTCTTTATGAAGGATTCGGTTTACCGGTGCTAGAGGCTATGGCCTCAGGTGTGCCAGTGGTCTGTTCAAATAGTTCATCTCTCCCTGAAGTGGTTGGCAATTGTGCATTAATGTGCGACCCCATGGATGTAGAATCACTGACTAAGTTAATTCAAAAAAGTATCGAAGATGATATGTGGCGCGATCAGGCTAAATCAGATGGTTTAACACGCGCTGCGCTGTTCTCATGGCAACGTTGTGCACAAAAGACGATTCAGGCTTACCAGAAAATTTGAGATTTCCTATGTTGAAAGTTTTGCACTTTTATAAAACCTATTATCCGGATACATTCGGAGGAGTAGAACAGGTAATTTTTCAATTGAGTGAAGCCGTCAATGGGCATGATATTGCGGTAACAACACTGACTTTAAGCCCCCGCGGTAACATCGATGATGGAAAGGTGGGTTCTCATTCATCCTACTATTCAAAAACAAGTTTTGAAATCGCATCTACGCCATTTTCTTTCAATGCCATAAAGAAGTTTAGAGAATTAGCCAGACAGGCTGATATTATTCATTATCATTTCCCTTATCCATTTATGGATATTCTGTATTTTATTTCAGGTGTCAAAAAACCCAGTATAGTCAGTTACCATTCTGATATCGTAAAACAGAAGAGCGCATTAAAAATTTATACGCCGCTAATGAATAAATTTTTAAGTTCTGTTGATTATATTGTTGCTTCATCTCCAAATTATCTGGCGTCTAGTTCTACATTGCAAAAGTTTTCATCTAAGGTAAAAGTAATACCTTATGGATTAGACAGAAAACTATATCAACCCGTCAATACCGAACGATTGGATTATTGGCGAGATCGACTCGGCGAACGCTTCTTTCTCTTTGTTGGCGCTTTTCGATATTATAAAGGACTGGATGTGCTTTTAAATGCAATGGAAGGAAAAAACTATCCATTGGCTATCGTCGGAATTGGCTCATTGGAATCCGAACTTAAACAGCAAGCCAATAATTTGGGGCTAACGAATACACATTTTCTTGGGTTACTGTCAGAAGAAGATAAAATTGCACTACTACAACTCTGTTGTGCCGTTGTATTTCCCTCTCACCTTCGTTCTGAAGCCTTTGGTATTACGCTGCTTGAGGGCGCTATGTATGGCAAACCTCTTATTTCGTGCGAGATTGGTACAGGCACAACATATATAAATATTGATGATGAAACTGGAATTGTCGTTCCTCCAGAAGATTCAGATGCGCTAAAAAAGGCAATGGTTACTCTTTGGGACAATCCTTCGTTAGCAAAAGAGTATGGCGAAAATGCGTTAGCGCGCTTTAATCGTTTATTCACCTCCGAGAGAATGGGGCAAAGTTACATAGATCTTTACCACGAGGTGATGGACAATAGAAACGTTTCTGACAGTGCTAGATGAATAGGTAATCCTATGTTCTCTGTCATCAGCCCCCAAAAAGCTATTGGGGGAGTATTTTTTTATCTAGTTCTTTATGGCGCACTTTTTACATAGCCTGTCGGCGCTTCTAGTAAAATTTTCTTAACCCCTTCGACATCAAAATGGTGACATGCGAAATCTAATACTTTTAGCAAAACCTCCATTTCCTTCCAGCTCAACTTGTCTTCCAAGGCTGTCATGATTTTTGGATGGGAAGTGCCCTCCACATTTTCACTAATCAGTAGCTCTTCAAAGAGTTTCTCACCCGGGCGCAACCCGGTAAATTTGATAGGGATATCGCCTTCTTCTCCTGAGCCTTCGATATACTCTTTCATTCCCATCAAATGAATCATTCGGCGCGCCAGGTCGAGAATTTTTACCGCTTCTCCCATATCGAGCACGAAAACTTGACCGTTATTACCCATAGCCCCTGCCTGGATCACCAGTTGGGCGGCTTCGGGAATCAGCATGAAATAGCGGATAATATCCGGATGTGTGACGGTCACTGGACCGCCCTGGCGGATTTGTTTTTTGAATAATGGAACTACGGATCCCGACGATCCCAGTACGTTGCCGAAGCGCACCATGGTGAATATGGTCTGACTATGTTTATCCGCTAGCGCTTGTAGGACCAGCTCAGCTAAGCGTTTGCTCGCCCCCATAATATTGGTGGGGCGCACTGCTTTATCTGTAGAAATGAGGGTGAAACTGTTGACGCCCGCCTCAATAGCGGCCTCAGCACAGGCGAGTGTGCCAAACACATTATTGCGGATGCCTTCAATGACATTGTCTTCGACCAATGGCACATGTTTGTATGCCGCAGCGTGATAGACCGTTTCTACCCGATTATCTTGCATCACCCTGAGTAAGCGGTTTTGTTTTTGAATGGAGCCGAGGGTGGTGACGATGCGTGTTTCCAGCCTCAAACGCTGCTTGATGCTCTGTAACTCCTGATCGATGGTATAGAGGTTATATTCGTTTAGCTCAAACAACACCAGCGTACGGGGTTTAAGCGCGATAATCTGGCGACAGAGTTCTGATCCGATAGAGCCGCCGGCTCCGCTGACCATAACGGATTTGCCAAAAATATTTTTCGTCAGCAGTGTTAGATCTGGGTCTACGGGCGCACGTCCTAATAGGTCTGCCACCTCTAGATCTCGGACTTCGGTTGCTTGGGCTCGACCTGCGACGATATCTTCCATGGAGGGCACAGACTGCACTTCGATAGGCCAGTGAGACAGTTTCTCCAACAGTCTCAGTCGCAATCCTCGCTTAATATTATTGATGGCTAACAGTAATTTGACCGGTTGATACAACTTTTGCAGCGTATCAAATTCACCACTGTAGTGGACGCGAATACCACAGATTATTTGGCCTGCTTTGCGTTCATCATCATCCAGGATCACGACTGGATGGAATTCATCACCTTGCGTTAAGGCATAGGCAAGATCTCGCCCAGTCGCTCCGGCACCGTAGATAAAGACATTGGGCTTTTGGCGTTTGTAATAGTGATAGTAGAAGCTACGAATAAAAACGCGTGGGCTACCCAACGTCAGAATGGCCAGACCCGCATAGATAAAGGGTACGCTGCGCGGCACAAATGACTGGAAGAAAAAGCTACTCAGGCGAGGGTCAAGGTCGATAAAATCACCGCGAAAAACACGTTGCCCAACGCCGGTAGCATCATATAGCGCAGTACGGCGCGATACATGCCGCAGCGAATAAAGACCGCAATGGTGATCACCAGCGTCACCAGCAGGCTGGCTATCTCTGATAAGCCAACATGAAAAGTGTAGGTGCCCAGGCGAAAAGCGACCGCCAGATAGAGCGAAAATATAATCGCGGCCACATCATACAGAACGGTAACGATACGTTTGTTTTTTCTTGGCGCGTTAAGCAAAGCATGAATGGGGTTAAACATCTAAAGCCTGGATGTCAGATGATGGAAATGGGTTTTGTTGTTACTATTCTCAATCATTGTAGACACCCGATTTTTTATTAGCTAGCGGGAAGTATAGCCACTCGGAACGTGAGGTTAATATGTGTACGATGATGACCGCTATCATACGAGTGTCGGCCTTGGAAAGGTAATACATTTTGAAACTATTAGTGACAGGTAGTAGTGGGTTTATTGGACGCCGTGTCGTTGAACTGGCTGATGTGCAGGGAATGGAATGCCTGTCCCATCGTAGCCAAAAGCCGGGCATTCCGGTTCAGGAAGGCACTGTCTACCAGGATCTGTCGGCCGACGCAGACTGGCGTGAGGCCCTGAACGGGGTTGATACCGTCATTCATTGCGCGGCACGCGTTCACCAGATGCAGGACGCGCAGCGCGATTCGCTGTCGCTATACCGCGAGACCAACGTGGCGGGAACATTAACGCTGGCGCGCCAGGCGGCGGAGTCCGGGGTAAAACGCTTTGTATTTCTCAGTTCGATCAAGGTCAACGGAGAAGCGAGCCCGGTTCACCATCCTTTCACCCCCTATGTCGCACAGTCCCCGCAAGATCCCTACGGTTTGAGTAAATATGAAGCTGAGCTGGGCCTGTGGCAGATCGCCCATGAGACAGGTCTTGAAGTGACGGTGATTCGCCCGCCGCTGGTCTATGGTCCTGGAGTCAGAGCGAATTTTCGTACGATGATGAATTGGATCCGCAAAGGTTTACCCCTGCCGCTCGCGGCCGTGAACAACAAACGTAGCCTGGTTTTCGTCGATAATCTGGTGGATCTCATCTTGCTGTGCGCTCATCATCCGCAGGCGGCGGGCGAAACGTTTTTGGTGTCGGACGATCATGATGTCTCTACCGCCGAGCTGCTTGCCGATATGGCGAAGGCTTTGGGCGTCCCAAGCCGCCTCTGGCCGCTGTCTCCGCGTTGTTTGCTGTGGGCGGCGAGGGCGTTAGGCAAAGCGCCCGTGGCGGAAAGATTATTGGGATCGTTGCAGGTTGATATTAGTCATACGCGCGACCGTCTGGGATGGCGGCCTGTTGTGGCTTATCCTCAGGCGCTTGCGCTGACCGCCAGCGCCTATCAGGCTGAGCGCAACGCTACGGATTAATCGATAAACCAAGGTTTAATGCACATTATGTTTCGTTTTTTTGATCTCACGCTCGCGTTGGTTGGACTTTGTTGTTTATGGCCCGTGATGGGCGTTATTTATCTTATCGGGCTGTTTGATACCGGGTCGCCGGTGTTCGTACAACAGCGGGTAGGGCGGCACCAACGGCCGTTCAATCTGATTAAATTCCGCACGATGGCGGTCGCAACCGAGTCCGTCGCCACCCATTTGGCTAACCGTCATGCCGTGACCCGTCTGGGCGCCTTTTTACGTAAAACCAAGCTGGACGAGCTGCCGCAGCTGATTAATGTGGCTCGCGGCGAGATGAGTCTGGTGGGGCCTCGCCCCTGTTTGTTTAACCAGCAGGAACTCATCGACGAACGGCAGTCTCGTGGCGTATTCGAGGTCCTGCCCGGCATTACCGGGTTGGCGCAGATTAATGCCATCGACATGTCTACGCCGCAGACGTTGGCAGAATGGGATCAGCGAATGATTCAGACCATGACGGTGAAACACTATTTTCGCTATTTGCTCCTCACCGTGGTGGGGAAAGGCGCGGGCGATCGCGTGCGCTGATACCGCAACTCCGTGACCTGTTAGTCGTCACGGAGTTGCCTCCCTCGGGTTGCCGCGCTCTGGCGCCCAAAAGCTTACTTCACGTCTTCTAAAGCGGTTTGGTCCACGTAGGGCTTCATCAGGCTATCCGCCTCCCGCTGCGCATTATTAGCGGCGTCCTGCGGCGTGACCTTCTCGCTGTTCACCACGGCCGCTAGCTGATTTTCCATGGCTTTGCGAACCGCCACCGTTTCGTAAGTGGCATACCACGGATGAGCATAGGTTAGCTGCTGCAGCGCCGTTTCGGCATGTGGATCTGCTGCCAGATAAGCTTTCATTTCCGGCGTCTCATAGGCGGCTTTACGTGGCGAGAAGTAGCCAGTAAAGCGGCTCCAACGGCCATTAACCTGCGGACTGACCAGATAGGTCAGGAACTGGTAGGCTGCTTTTTTCTGCTCTTCCGAAATACCTTTGAAACTCACCAAACTGCCGCCGCCGATCGGCACCGCACGCTGCAGGTGCGCTGGCAACATCGCCACGCCCAGTTCGAAGTTCTGACTGTTGTCCCGCATGAAACCGAGCGCACCGGTGCTCAGCATCGCCATTCCCAACTTACCGGAGAAGAACGCCGCACTGATTTGTTTGGAGTTAAGCACGCCGGACGGCATCACCTTGTCGCGATAAATCAGGTTCTGCCAAAAGCGGAGCGCGCCTATCGTCGAGGGCGCGTTGTAGTAAACCTCGCCGGGGTAGTCCGGATTAAAGTACTGACCGCCGTTGGCGCGCGTCAGCGCCGAGAGTAACCAGGCACCGTAGTCGTCGTTGGTGGAGGGCAGCATGATCCCCCATTGGCCTTTACTCTGGTCCGTCAACTTCTGAGCGATCTCCCGCATCTCCTGCCAGGTCTGCGGCGGTTGTTTGATACCGGCCTGTTCGAACAGGGTTTTGTTGTAATACAGAATCGGCGTCGAGTTATGGAACGGGATGGCATAAGTGACGCCCATCACCTGAGCATTCCGATGCATGGCGGGCCAGAACTCGCTGTGCAGGAACGCAGAGGCTTTGCGATCGCCAAATTTGAACAGTTCGTCCATCGGCAATATTTCCTGCTTCAGCGCCAGATCGGTGGTGAAGTTGGCTGACATGATGACCAACGCGGGCGGTTGCCCGGCCTTAGCCGCCGCTTCCGCTTTGATTTTGGTGGTGTCGTAATTGCCAGTGAAGATGCCGCGCACCTCTACCTCCTGCTGCGACTGGTTAAAATCCCGGATAATGCGGGTCATTTCCATCGTCAATTTGCCGTCGACCGGCGCAGGAAACATGAAATCAATGTTTTGTTTGGCCAGTGCGCCGTCGGTGAATGACATCGCCAGTCCGAACGCCAGCATTTTAAAACTACGCATGGGGAATCTCCTGGAATAAGTTTTGCCCGGTAGCGGCATTAAAAAGATGAATATCGGTAGACTCGATGCCGAGACGGACGGGGTCGCCGCGTTCGGGAACGTCGCCCCGATTTTTACGGCAGTAGCGCAGCATGCCGATGGCGGTCTCTACGTGAAGCAAGTACTCACCACCCAGCAGCTCTCGCTGCGTGATACGCCCAGCCAACTGAAAGGTATGAATGCCGTGCTCGGGGTGATCGGTGAGGTGTTCCGGTCGTACGCCGAAAACGATCTCGGGGATCTGAGCGGCGTGCGTGGGAAGCGTTAGCGTGCCTTCATCCAGTGCGACGTTGCCGTTGTGACAGGAAAGTCGGACCAGATTCATGGCGGGAGAACCGATAAACCCAGCGACAAACACATTGGCGGGATAAGCGTAAAGCTGTTCCGGGGTGCCGACCTGTTGTAGCTCGCCGCGATCCATCACCGCAATGCGGTCGGCCATCGTCATCGCTTCGATTTGATCATGCGTGACATAAACCGTGCTGGTTTTTAACTGGCGATGCAGCGCCATGATGCCGTCCCGGACATCGGTGCGCAGACGCGCATCCAGATTCGACAGCGGCTCATCCATCAGAAACAGACGTGGGTTGCGAACGATAGCGCGCGCCATGGCGACCCGTTGACGTTGTCCGCCCGACAGTCGGCCCGGTTTTCGGTCTAGTACGGCCTCCAGTTGCAGCAAGCGGACCGCTTCGTCCAATCGTGCCTGTCGCGTCGCCTTGGGCTCACGGCGTATTCGCATACCGAAGGTGATGTTGTCTCTGACCGTTAAATGAGGAAACAGCGCGTAGTTCTGGAAAATCATGGCGAAATTACGCTCCCGCGGCGACGTGGCGGTGACATCCTCTCCCTCAAGCCAAATATGGCCCTCGCTGGCGCTTTCCAGACCGGCCAGCAGCCGCAGCAGCGTACTTTTTCCGCAGCCGGAAGGGCCGACCAGCACCAGAAACTCGCCGGAGGCGATCTCTAAGGAGACCGACTTCAGCGCCGGTTTACCCTCGAAGCGTTTGCCGAGGTTCTGTAGTCGTATCAGGCTCATCACGCGTCATCCATCGGGCAGCTGATGGCCGCGTTATACAGCCACGGTCCGGCATAGTGCGACAGCGGATGCAGGTAGCTGACCAGCTGATGGTCCACCAGACGGTGCATCAGACAGGCGGCGGGCGACATATCGTAATAAGGGCGCGCATCTTCATGATGGTAAGGCACCTGATGCACCGTTCCGGGGATCGTCGCGATAATCGCCTGACGATAGTGGGTGAAGATCATGCAGTGGTTATGGCCGCAGAAAACCCTGACAAGGGCCGGGAAGCGCTCGATAAGCGCCAGCAGACGGTGCCCGTTTTCACAGGCGATCTGATCCATTTGAGCGGATCCCAGCGCCAGCGGCGGGTGATGCATAAAAATAGCGGTAGGCTTGTCGTCGAGGCTGAGCTGCTCTTCCAGCCAGCGCAATGTCGCTTCCGTCAGCCATCCTTTAGACGATCCAGCCTGGCTCGAGTCGATAAACAGCAGGCGTAGCGGGTAGTCGTCGATGGCGTAACGGATATTTTGCGGATCGAAGCCGATCTGCGGGCAGATCGCGTGCAGGTATTCCTGAAAATAGGTTTTGTCATCGTGATTGCCGGGGATGAGGTACAGCGGGTAGTCCAGCGCCCCCAGCGTCTGGCGCGCCATGCGATATTCCGCCGCCTGGCCGCAGTTGACGATGTCGCCGCTGACGATCACCGCGTCCGGTCGTTCCCTCAGCGCGTTGAGCTGGGAAACCACGTCCGCGTTGGCCGCATTGACATCAATGAATCCATACAGCTTTTGTCCCTGATGACGAAAATGCGTATCTGAAATATGCGCTAACAGCATGAGTCACTCCGTTATTTTATTCCTGAGAAGCCGAAGCTTTTCAGGAACTGTTTTTGGAACAGGATGAAAGCCAGCATCAGCGGCAGGCAAACCATCAGCGTCCCGGCGCCGATGGTGCCCCACTGACCGCCGGACTCCGCGCCCATCGCAAAGGACACCAGTCCGACCGTGAGTACCTGTTTGTCCGGATCGTTAAGCATCATCAGCGGCCACAAATACTCGTTCCAGTGGTAGGTCAGACTGACGGTGGCGAAGGCCATCATGGAGGGCCACGACATCGGCAGCAGGACGCGATACACGACCTGCCACCAGCGGCAGCCTTCCATCAGAGCGGC
The DNA here is from genome assembly GCF_002111595.1 of Lonsdalea britannica. Taxonomy (GTDB): domain Bacteria; phylum Pseudomonadota; class Gammaproteobacteria; order Enterobacterales; family Enterobacteriaceae; genus Lonsdalea; species Lonsdalea britannica. Next base: position 246,104 of record NZ_LUTN01000004.1, on the reverse strand, counting down.
TTCTTCGATCTCTTTGGGAATGTTCATAAACGCCTGGCGCATCAGGAATACGCCGAAGGCGGAGGTGAAGTAGGGCATCATGACGCCGGTGAGGGTGTTGAGCAGACCGAACTGCTGCAGCGTCATCATATTGGGCACCATCATCATGACCGGCATAATCATCAGCTGGACTAAAAACAGGATGAACAGCGTCTGTTTGCCGCGGAATTCATGGCAGGCGAAGACATAGCCCGCGGTGGTGATCGTCAGCAGTTGCACGAGCAGGGTGCCGAAGGCGAAAAAGGCGGTATTGGCGTACAGGCGGAGCCAGTCGGCGCTGTACCAGGCGTCGCGAAAATTATCCAGCGTCAGCGGCCAGCTCGGCAGCAGGGAAGCCATGCCGGGGCCAAACGTGCTGGGGCTGAATGCCGCCGACAGCATCCAAATGAACGGCGCTATCCAAAGCAGCGCGGCGCAGATGAGCAGCGCGCTGAGGGTGATGCGTCCGCTTTGGCGCCAACGTAGCCACGTTGGACGGGCGGCGGTCTTCGCCTGATAGATGGGCGTTAATTCAACGCTCATAGTGCGCTCCTTTTTCCAAAACTTTCAGGTTGATGAGCGAGAAGAGGAACAGGGCGAGCAGGGTGATAAAGGTGGCGGCGGAGGCTTTACCGAAGTCATGGGTGTCCCATGCCAGATTCTGGATGTAGTAAAGCAGCACCGTGGTGGCGTTATCCGGTCCGCCGTGCGTCATGACGGCAACGTGATCGATCTGGGTAATGGCGTAAATCAGCGCGGTGGTGAGCACAAAGCTCAGCGTCGGGCGCAGCAGCGGCAGCGTGACGTTGAAAAACACCTGTATCGGTGATGCGCCTTCCATGACGGCAGCTTCGCGCACGGAGGCCGGAATACCCTGCAAACCAGCCAGGAAGAACAGCATGTAGTAGCCGGCGAACTTCCAGATGCCAATCAGGCTCAAGGCCAGCAGCGCGCTATTGCTGCGGCCGAGATAATTGTTGTTCATGGGGCCGAACAGCTTGGCCAGATGGTAGTCCAGCAACCCCATTCCCGGCATGAAAATAAACAGCCACAGCGCAGCGGCGCTCACCATCGGGATAATCATGGGAAAGAAAAAAGCGGTGCGTAGCCAGCGGTTCACCGCCGTGTTTTGCCATAGCGCCAGGGCGAGCATCAACGCCAATATCACGCCAGGGATGACGGTCAACAGGATGTACAACACATTGTTCCCCAGCGCGCGCCAGAACACGGGGTCGTCCAGCAGCCGCGTAAAATTGCTTAACCCCACGAACGGCGCGTTATCGCCGGTCATACGCGTGTCGAACAGGCTGTCGTAGACCGACCGTAATAAGGGAAAGTAGGTGAATAGAGCGAGAAACAGCAGTGAAGGCAACAGAATGAGCCAAGGCAACCAGTGACTACGCATGAGGTTTACCGTCGTCAGCGATGAAAATTGAGCGGTTATCCTGAGGGGGCAATGCTGCATCCGCATGGCGGAACAGTGACGGTTTGATGACGAGGTCGTGATCGGCCGACAACGCCTATCGGGAATGGCTATGCCGAATGAGTTCACCCGATGATCCGGACGTTGAAGTTTCATCCTCATGTCGCGGCCCGTGTGATTTCATCCCCGAGACGGCATCAGCAATATGCAAATAAAGAAAGTAGAACCCCAAACGTGCGGTGTTGTCGAATCGGACAAAAGGGGATGACGTTGGATTACGTCGGGTCATTTTGTCTAGACTCAACGTGTTATGCGAGAGGACGTGAATGGTAGAGAATAAGACATTAGCCTCCGGCTTCTCCTAGGTTGCGGATTATTCTGATAGGAATGAACGCCGTCACGTCAGGTCAGCATGTTACACTGGCTGCGGCAGTCATAGTGTAAATGTGACCCAAAGGGCGCATTCTCCTTCTAACAGTCGATATCCCTATCGTTTCAGGCTTTGTTATGGCGTTAAGTTGTGCGTCGGCGCGGACTATTTTCAGGTAATATAGTTTTACCAACAATGGTTGGCCTGCCTGGGTTCGAGTGTTTTCTCTGCTGTTACCATTCTGCTTGAATCGGATTTGCCGGTCGGCGTGGTAAAGAATTAACGGTTTTTTGTCATTTCTGGCATGGTTCGGCTGAGAACGGCTGTCATTCCAGTATGGCGTTACGAGATGATAGCAATGAGCACCACCAAAAAATTCACCAAAGATTTACTCCATCCCCGTTATTGGCTCGTCTGGTTTGGTCTGGCCCTTTTATATCTCCTGGTACAGTTGCCGTACCCGCTGCTGATGTACACCGGACGCAGCATGGGCAACGCCGCGCGTTTCTTCCTGAAACGCCGGGTCCGCATCGCCCGCCGCAATCTCGAACTGTGCTTTCCCACGATGTCGCCGCAAAAGCGCGAAGCGATCGTCAAAGAAAACTTTGCTTCACTGGGCATGGCGCTCATGGAAACCGGTATGGCCTGGTTTTGGTCGGATCGCCGCGTACGCGCCTGGTGCGAAGTTATCGGGCTGGAGAATTTGCAGCAGGCAGGGCGTGAACAGCGTGGCGTGATGGTCATTGGCGTACATTTCATGTCCCTGGAACTGGGCGGCAGGGCGATGGGATTATGCCGACCCATGATGGCGATGTACCGGCCTCACAATAATAAAGTGATGGAGCTGGTACAAACCTGGGGACGCTCCCGCTCTAATAAAGCCATGATCGACCGCAAAGATTTACGCGGCATGGTGCAGGCGTTGAAACGCGGCGAAGCGGTCTGGTTCGCGCCGGATCAGGATTATGGCCCGCGCGGCAGCGTATTTGCGCCGTTTTTCGCCGTCCCGAAGGCGGCGACGACCAGCGGAACATTTACGATTAGCAAACTGGCTAATCAGCCGGCGATGGTGACCACCATCTTGATCCGCAAACCCAAGTGCAAGGGATACCAGCTGGTGATTCAACCCGAGCTGAAGGATTATCCACAAGACGACGAAACTCAGGCGGCAAGCTACATGAACCGTGTGATCGAGCAGGAGATTATGCGCGCGCCTGAACAGTACCTCTGGTTGCATCGCCGTTTTAAAACGCGACCGGTGGGAGAAGCCTCGCTCTACCTCTAATGGCCTCATCAATACAAAGACGGGCAACCGCTCATGGCGGTTGCCCGTCTTTGATCGTGAAAGAATGTCGGTGCGATAAATAAATAGTTTTTGAAATTCTTATCCCAAAAACGGGATAATCGCAGGCTTACTTTACGGTAGCAGACGTTGCCCCGCCGTTGTCGGGGCTCAAGGGGACGTTTCTGCCGCTGGTGATGGCCCATGTTGTTTGTCTTAGGCAAGGGATAAACGGCATGACGTTAGCTAAATTCTGGCTCAGTCTCTGCGTCTTTCCATGCTGGCCGGTCCGAATGACCGTGTTGTCTGGATGCACAGAGGCTTAATAATAATGACTTAGCAAGGGATACCACCATGTCCAATTCTTCTCGTCAGGCTGATGAGGCTGCCCGTCCGCGTGGCGCACTCGATGCTTTCTTTAAAATCGATCAACGAGGCAGCAGCGTACGTCAGGAAATACTGGCGGGTCTTACCACGTTTCTGGCGATGGTTTACTCGGTTATCGTTGTCCCCGGCATGCTGGGCAAAGCCGGTTTCCCGCCTGCCGCGGTGTTTGTTTCCACCTGTCTGGTCGCAGGGGTAGGGTCTTTGTTGATGGGCCTGTGGGCTAACCTGCCGATGGCGATTGGTTGCGCGATTTCTCTGACCGCGTTTACTGCGTTCAGCCTGGTGCTGGGACAGAATATCAGCGTGCCCGTCGCGCTGGGCGCCATCTTCATGATGGGGGTGCTGTTTACCATTATCTCCGCGACGGGGATCCGTTCCTGGATCTTGCGTAACCTGCCGCAGGGCGTGGCGCACGGTGCGGGTATCGGTATCGGCCTGTTCCTGTTGATCATCGCAGCCAACGGCATCGGTCTGGTCGTGAAAAATCCGGGCGCCGGTCTGCCGGTCGCGATGGGCCAGTTCACGTCGTTTCCGGTGGCGATGTCGCTGCTGGGTCTGGCGGCGACCATCGGTCTGGAAAAACGCCGCGTTCCCGGCGGTATTCTGATTGTGATTATCGCCATCTCCGCACTCGGCCTGATTTTTGATCCGAACGTGACCTACCACGGTTTGTTCGCGCTGCCGAGCCTGAGTGATGCCTCCGGTCAGTCCTTGTTCTTCAATCTGGATATCAAAGGCGCGTTGCAGCCTATCGTCCTGCCAAGTGTATTGGCGCTGGTGATGACGGCGGTCTTTGACGCGACCGGTACGATCCGCGCTGTCGCGGGGCAGGCAAACCTGCTGGATAAAGATGGTCAGATTATCAGCGGTGGTCGTGCGCTGACGGCGGACTCCGTAAGCAGCATTTTCTCCAGCCTGATGGGGACCTCGCCAGCGGCAGTTTACATTGAATCCGCGGCCGGTACGGCGGCGGGGGGCCGTACGGGACTGACGGCAACGGTGGTTGGCGTACTGTTCCTGCTGATGCTGTTCCTGTCTCCGCTCTCTTATCTGGTGCCGAACTATGCAACCGCGCCTGCGCTGATGTATGTCGGTCTGCTGATGCTGAGCAACGTGTCCAAGCTGGACTTCAACGATTTCGTCGACGCGATGGCCGGTTTGGTCTGCGCCGTCTTCATCGTGCTGACATGTAATATCGTGACCGGCATCATGCTGGGCTTCGGCTCGCTGGTACTGGGCCGTGTTTTCTCCGGCGAATGGCGCAAGCTGAACGTCGGCACGGTGATCATCGCCATTGCACTGGTGGTGTTCTACGCCGGCGGTTGGGCGCTGTAATACTGTTTCAGACAACGTCATACCCAGAGGGGAACATGAGGTTCCCCTTTTTTACAGGTTCATTTCCGTTTTTTCTTTTTCGGTGCCTTTTCATCGCATTCCATCTGTTATTATTTTCTTAGGTCGATGACGACATCGCTCGAACGACGCTTAAGGCCTGTTCCTTACGCGGCCCCGCCAGAAACATGTCACGTCAATTCACCGGTGTTAGCGCGTTGATCGGTTACAGCAAGCATTAAGGAAAGCATGGAAATATTTTTCACCATCCTGATTATGACGTTGGTGGTTTCTTTGTCCGGCGTTATCACGCGTATTCTGCCCTTTCAGATACCGTTGCCACTCATGCAGATTGCCCTTGGGGCGATGTTGGCCTGGCCTAAATTTGGTCTGCATGTCGATTTCAATCCTGAACTGTTCATGGTGTTGTTCATCCCGCCGCTGTTGTTCGCCGACGGCTGGAAGACGCCAACGAGAGAATTTCTGCGCCATATGCGAGAGATCCTCGGGCTGGCGCTGGCGCTGGTCATTATCACCGTCGTCGGGATGGGCTATCTCATTCATTGGATGGTGCCTGATATGCCGCTGGTGGCCGCATTCGCGCTGGCGGCGGTGTTGTCGCCGACGGATGCCGTGGCGTTGTCCGGCATCGTCGGCGAGGACCGCATCCCGAAAAAACTGATGGGGATCCTCCAGGGCGAAGCGTTGATGAACGATGCGTCCGGTCTGGTCTCGCTCAAATTCGCCATTGCTATCGCCATGGGCACGATGGTGTTTACCGTGCACGGCGCCACGCTGGAATTTTTGCAGGTGGCTCTCGGCGGCCTGCTGGCGGGGATCGCCATTACCTGGGTTTACAGTAAATCGCTGGGGCTGATCAGCCGCTGGAGCGATGACGACGCCGCGACGCAAATTGTGCTGCTGCTCCTGTTGCCGTTCGCCTCTTATCTGATTGCGGAACATTTGGGCGTGTCGGGGATTTTGGCCGCGGTCGCTTCGGGAATGACGATCAGCCGCTCGGGCATGATGCGCAGCGCGCCGTTGAACATGCGTCTGCGGGCCAACAGCGTCTGGTCCATGCTGGAGTTTGTGTTTAACGGCATGGTGTTTCTGATGCTGGGGTTACAGTTGCCGAGCGTGCTGGAAGAGTCGATCGTTCAGGCGCAGAGAGACCCGACGATTGAAACCTGGATGCTGTTTACCGATATTGCCATCATCTACGGCGCATTGCTGCTGCTGCGCTTCAGTTGGGTCTGGCTGATGAAGCATTACAGCCTGCATATCCAGAACAAACGCCCGATGGTGTTCGCGGAATATACCTCTCGTGAGCTATGGATTGTCTCTTTTGCCGGGGTGCGCGGCGCCATCACGCTGGCCGGTGTTCTGTCCATCCCGCTGTTGCTGAGCGACGGTAGTGATTTCCCCTCACGTTATCAGCTGGTCTTTATCGCGACCGGCGTCATCCTGTTTTCATTGATGTGCGGGGTCATTGCGCTGCCGTTGTTGCTCAAAGGCATTGTCATGACGGACAAAAGCTCGCATAAAAAAGAGGAACGCCTGGCTCGCACGGCGATGGCCAAAGTCGCCATCGACAGCCTGTTGAAAATGCAGGAGCGTCTAGCCGCCGATCGTGAGGATAATATCGATGAACAGGTGCTGAATGAGGTCTGTGCGCAGGTCATCGGGATGCTGCGTCGGCGAGTGACCGGCAATGATGAGCTGGAAGCCAGTATAGCGATTGAAAATCTGGAGCGCCGTTTCCGGCTGGCGGCCGTCAACGCGGAGCGCGCCGAACTTTATCATCTGCGCGCCACACAGCAGATCAGCAATGAAACGCTGCAAAAGATGCTGCGTGAGCTGGATCTGCTGGAAGCGGTGTTGATCGAGAAGGTCTAGGCCGGATATCCCCGTGGCGCGAGAGCGAGCGTCATGGGGTGTTTCATCAGAGTGGCGCATCCGGGAGCGGTTTTTCCTCCAGCAGCTGTGCGACGACGCTGGGGTTCGCCAGCGTGGAGATATCGCCCAGCTTATTGCCTTCGCCGTTGGCAATTTTTCTCAGGATGCGACGCATGATTTTGCCGGAACGTGTCTTTGGCAGGGCTTCCGCCCAGTGTAAAACGTCGGGAGTGGCGATCGTGCCAATCTCTTTACGCACCCACGCGCGCACCTCCTCATGCAGTTCCGCCGTCGGTTTTTCGCCGTGATTCAGCATGATGTAGGCATAAATCGCCTGTCCTTTCACGCTATGTTCCACCCCCACGACGGCGGCTTCGGCAATTTTAGGATGAGAGACCAGCGCGGATTCGATTTCCGCTGTCCCCAGCCGGTGGCCGGAAACGTTCAACACATCGTCCACGCGGCCGGTGATCCAGTAATCCCCGTCCTCATCGCGCCGTGCGCCGTCCCCACTGAAATAACACTCTTTGAAGGTAGAAAAGTAGGTTTCCTCGAAGCGTGCATGATCGCCGAATAGGGTACGGGCTTGTCCCGGCCAGGAGTCGGTGATGACCAGATTGCCTTCGCACTCGCCTTCCAGCATCTGACCCTGACCATCGACCAACGCGGGTTTGACGCCGAAAAAAGGCTGAGTGGCGGCTCCGGGTTTGAGATCGGTCACGCCCGGCAGCGGGGTAATCATGATGCCGCCGGTCTCCGTTTGCCACCAGGTGTCGACGACCGGGCAGTCGCCATTGCCAATTTTATGGTAATACCACTCCCAGGCTTCAGGATTGATCGGTTCCCCGACGGATCCGATGGTCTTCAACGTTCGGCGCGTTGATCCCTGTATGGCTTTATCGCCATCCGCCATCAGCGCGCGAATAGCGGTGGGCGCGGTATATAGAATATTGACCTGATGCCGGTCGACGATCTGTCCCATACGGCTGGCATCTGGCCAGTTGGGAATACCTTCAAACATCAGCGAGGTAGCTCCACAGGCCAGCGGTCCGTACACCAGATAACTGTGACCGGTGATCCATCCGACGTCGGCGGTACACCAGTAAATATCGCCGGGATGATAGTCAAACACGTATTGGAAGGTGAGGGCCGCGTAGACCAGATAGCCGCCGCTGGTATGCAGCACGCCTTTGGGCGTGCCGGTTGAGCCGGAAGTGTAGAGAATAAACAGCGGATCTTCGGCTTTCTGCTCTACCGGGGGACAGTCCTCGTCCGCCTGATCCATTAACGTGTGCCACCAGCAATCGCGATCGTCCTCCCACACTACGGCGTTGCCGGTATGCTGAAACACGATCACCCGCTTTACCTGACTGAGCCGCGGATTGCTTAACGCGTCGGTCACGTTTTGTTTTAGCGGGATCGTTTTACCGGCGCGCCGTCCTTCATCCGCCGTGATCACCATTCGGCTGCCGGAGTCGAGCAGTCGTCCAGCGATGGACTCCGGCGAGAAGCCGCCGAAGATGACGGAATGAATCGCGCCGATGCGGGCGCAGGCCAGCATCGCGATGGCCGCCTCCGGCACCATCGGCATATAGAGGGTGATGACATCGCCTTTACCCATCCCCTGTGCTTTCAATACGTTGGCAAATCGGCAGACCGCCTGATGGAGCTCCCGATAGGTCAGGCTTCGGGTGCGTTTGCCGTCATCACTCTCCCAGATAATCGCCTTTTGGTCGGCGGCATGCGGTAGATGGCGATCCAGACAATTCGCTGACACGTTCAACGTGCCGTCCTCGAACCAGCGAATATCGACATGGCTCGGATGAAATGAGGTTTTTTTAACCGACTGGTAGGGTTTAATCCAATCGACTATCCTTCCTTGCTGGCGCCAAAAAGAATCGGGATCGTCAATGGATTGTTGATACAGCTGACGGTAGCGTTCAGCGTCGATCAGCGCCTTGTCCGCGATGTGGGTGGAGACAGGATAGTGTTTGTGCTGGCTCATCGTGCATCTCCCTTGTCTTTGTGTTAACAATATGTCAACAAATGGTTAAATGCATTTTGAGGATCGAATTTGTTTGCTTTTTGGGCGGAGGATCACGGATTACTCAACTACGATTAATGTTTCAGAAACCAAAATAAATCGATGACAATAGAAAAGAGATCGTTAAAAGGGATTTAAAAATAGTGACCAACATCACATTTCATTGAATACAAAGATGATTTTTTTACTCCTGTAATTAAAAAGCTACATTGCCTAACAATCATTGATTTAAACTATTCTTAATAAGAATTTGATCGGCGTATGCGATCAAATGGGGTAAAGATCGCGCCTATTTGGCCGATTAGATTTAAAGGAATTGAGGTATAGTGCCGCAGTCTTGACTTATGAACGGATCGAGTTAACGGAATGTGGTATATATTTGGTTCGTCGGGTAGGGGCTTATAGAAAAGGCTTCATCGATGATCAAGATAGCTATATTCAATTCGCTTTAGTAATAAACATATGAGTATTCTTTTAAGGAATAGCTCAGAAACAATTTGTTAATTCATTATAAATAAGCACAAAGAATCAATGAATGAATGGTAGAACTCGCTCTACATAATTCAGAGGCTTGATGCTATTTTTGGCACGGTTTGTTTTTTCATCTGTCGGAAAGTTTTCTGACGGGTTGAGGATTGCCATCATCAGGGTGACCATCTCTGTCTGGCCGAACTGATGCCTGGCTTTATCATTTTCTATACAGCTTGATATCGAGCAGAGGAAACAATGAGTCTGATATTTGGGCGGAATGACATCATCGGCATATTGAGTACACCGATCCATAATGACCGCCGGGCGGTCGCTATCATTGACGAAAAATGCAAGGTTCTCTGCGCCAATGCTGCATTTAACGCCCATTTTGGCCTGCGTCCGAATGCCAGCAATCCGGCGTCGATTGACGAAATACTGCCTATCAACGTGCAGTTTGCCTTCCAGGACTTCATCGCCGATAAGCATATGCTGAGCACGCATGTCAGCTGTGACCTGCTTGCGGACGGCTTTATGAAAAAGCCGATCAGCACGCTGACCTTCTCCAAGCTAAATGTGGAAAGCCGTGTGTTGTCGTTGATCATCCTTAATCATGGCGGTGTGTTCTTGAAGCCGGGTCTGGCTTCCTGACTCAGACTCCTCGTGGCATTTCTCGTGGGAACGACAGATATACGTTTTGTATCGCTGTCGTCCGCCCGTTGGGAAATTTATACCTACGTTTTATGAAAATTTTATTTCTAATTAGAGAACTTAATAAGTAAGTAGAGGGAGTTGACCACGCTGCCTTTAGACATTTCTATGCCATATCTCATAAATAATATTTACTTATCTCTCATGTTCTTATTCGTTATCGTCTACGTCTAGAATAATACTTTCTGAGCTAACCCCTCTCGCCCCTCTATTATTCATTAAGTTAGCGAAGGCATATCCCTAATTATTGGGTCAAATGATTCCGGGAGATGCAATCCTGTTATTACAACGTGTAAAAATGAATTGATATTTTAATGAATTGATCGTTATTCCCTAGAGACTAATAACCCTAATATTACCAGTGATATTAATTATCGTAGTGGCTTAATAAGGCGGGTGACCGGTAAGGGTAAGATGATGGCGAGGAGAGCCAGCGCAGGCGTCTGCCGCATTGACAGCGTAGTCAGCCTCGATCGGACGTTAGGCAAGGAACGGCGGCAAATTGCCGCTGGTGTTTCTGAGGTAAAACGCTAAGAATAATTGCGGAAAAAGCATTTCATTGTCAGATCGTCGCTCTTTCTTGGGGGTTCTCTGTATCAGTGAACAGAGGAAGGCGATGCTTTTGACGCAGCATTACGGACACAGGACGCCATCATGCAGTTGTTGAATTTGAAACAAGCCCGCTTGTTAAGTTTTGTCTTTATCATGGGAGGATTGCTGCTGTTGATTCAGCTGCGTTTACTGGCTTGTTTTATCGCCGGTTTTCTGGTGTACGAAATCATCAACCTGCTGACCCCTCATTTTCAGAAGGTCATCAGCGGCAAGCGAGCCCGTTTGGCGGTTGTCGCGGTGATCAGCGCGCTGGTTGTTAGCTTGCTCAGCGTCACGTTTGCTGCGTTGGTGGGGTTGTTAATGCAGGAGATGAGGGACACCCGCGTGTTCAATGCGCGTATCGCGTACATTCTGGGTGATGTGCAATCCCAGATTATGACATTTTTGCCAGGTTACCTGCCGGTCAGCGTTGAAGAACTTCAGCAAGAGGTGATCCAGTGGCTACAACAGCACGTGGCGATTTTGCAGAACTTAGGGAAAAGCTTCCTGCACGGCTTCGTGACGATGCTGATAGGCATGATCCTGGGGGCGATCATCTCGTTGTATAACGTTGATCATCGTGTGGACAAGCCATTGCTTAAAATGGAGCTGCTTCATCGGATCGCACTCCTATCGGCGTCATTCCGCAATATCGTCTTCGCGCAGGTGAAAATCTCGCTGGTGAATACGATCCTTTCCGCCATCTTTATACTGGGTGTCCTGCCGGCCTTTGGGGTCCATCTGCCGTTTTCAAAAACGCTGGTCGTGCTGACGTTCGTTTTCGGCCTGCTGCCAGTGGTCGGAAATTTGATCTCTAATGCGATGGTGTTCATTTCCGCGCTTTCAATCTCGCTGCCGACGGCCTTGAGCGCTCTGCTATACCTGATGCTGATCCACAAGCTGGAATATTTCCTGAATGCGCAGATCGTCGGAACGCGGATCAAAGCTCATGCCTGGGAAATTTTGTTGGCGATGCTGGTGTTTGAAGCCGCTTTTGGTTTATCCGGCGTGATCGCCGCCCCTATCTATTACGCCTATCTGAAGAGTGAGCTGAAGCAGGCTGCGCTTATCTAACCATGCTTATCCTGAATACCGGCCATTCAATAAGGGATGGCCGCTTTGCGCACTTTCCTTCGTGCACAGTCTGTTGAGCCCGTACAGCGTTGGCTGTATCGAGTCAGTAGAACCTGAAAGGAGAGAAAGGGGTAACGCGAAGAACAGGGCGGCTGTGCGCCGCCCTGTGGTTGGTATTAAGACTGGCTTGGCTGCTCTGAAGGCGCCGTTGCCGTGTCGTTCTCTTCCGGTGTTGCTGTCGCATCCGGCGTAGTCGTTTCCGGTTGCACGTTTTCAGACTGCGGCTGCGCTTCCTGAGGATTGGCCTCTGGCGCGGCAGGCGTCGCGGCTTCCGGCGCGGCCTGCTGTACGGTCTGCGGCGCGACTGGCGCGGCGTTCTGTGGCTCAGCCGGTGAAACAGGATCGTTGGCCGGGCCGTTCACTTTAAGCGGGATGCCCAGGCGATCGTGAATCACCTGATTAACCGTGCTTTCGTTCACGCTGGCATCAGCCAGAATTTGGGTCACGGCAGGCGTCAGCGTTAGCGGAACCGGCGTGTCGGCATTGAATTCTTCCACGGTGCGTGACAGCGGGTGGTGAACTTCGAGGTAGCGCGAGCCGTCGGGTTCCGTCGTCGCTTTCACCGGTTCATTGATGAACTGCACGCGGGTGCCGACTGGCACATGATCGAACAGGTATTTGATGTCGTCGGCACGCAGACGTACGCAGCCGTGGCTGACGCGCAGGCCAATGCCGAAGTTGGCATTGGTACCATGAATGGCATACAGGCGCCCGATATACAGCGCATAGAGGCCCATCGGGTTATCCGGACCGGCCGGGTAGACGGCAGGCAGGGTCTCACCGCGTGCGGCATACTCAGCATGCATGGCGGCAGTCGGTGTCCATGTCGGACCATCTTTCTTACGCTGTACTGAGGTCACCCAGTTGATCGGAGTATCCTTACCTAACTCGCCGATGCCGATCGGCAGTACAACGACGGTATTGGTGCCTTTCGGGTAATAGTACAGACGCATCTCTGCGCTGTTGATAACAATCCCCTGACGCGGCGTATCCGGGAGGATCAGCTGCTGCGGGATCGTCATGTCGCTGCCGGGTTTGGGCAGGTAAACATCAATCCCCGGATTCGCTTCCATCATATTGCTCAGCCCCATCTGGAACTGGGCGGCGAAATGCTCAAGAGGCTGGGTGCTATCGCTGGGGATAGTAAAGTGAATGTTTTCACCCACCAACCGACTTTTACCGGTAGGCAGAGGATAGACTACGGCCAGAGCTGCCTGGCTAAAGCTGGCAGCAGCCAAAACGAACGTCAGAATCGCACGAATACTCATGTTGGGATCTTAATTGAGTGTGAAGCCATACCGGCGGAAATGGTTATTGGGGTCAATAGAGACCTGTGCGCATTATATGGGCAGATCGTCTTAATTGGGAAACAACATGTGTAACTAATCACATTTTTTGAAGCCCACAAGCGCGGCGGCTCGTTTTTGGCATGAAAAAGTGACCGAGATGTCTTCCTGACCGGGATGACGTTAGATGGGGGTGATGCGGTCGATAAGCCTGCCCGCCATAAAAAACGCCCTGCGCCGGAGTGTCGGCACAGGGCGTAGCGATTGCCTTACTAGCTGTTATTCCTGCGTATTTTTCTCGGCTTTGCCCGCCATCATATTCAGGAAGTCATAGCGTCGGCGCAGATCCAGCTCGGCTTCTTCATACAGCAGGGCCGTTTCTTCCGGCATCTGCGTATTCAGGCGGCGGAATCGTTGCTCTTTGAGCAGCGTATCGCTCAGGCTGGCGGAAGGCGGACGCGAGTCCGTCATCAGGGCCGGTTTGCCTTCCGCGGTGCGTCGCGGGTCAAAGCGATACAGCGGCCAGAAGCCGGTCGCCGTCAACTGACGCATCTGATCGTGGCTGAACGCCAGATCGTAGCCGTGCTCTTCACACGGGCTGTAGGCGATAATCAGTGACGGACCCGGCCATGCTTCAGCTTCCTGAATGGCTTTTATCGTCTGGTTGAGCTGAGCGCCCAGCGAGATCTGCGCGACATAGACGTGTCCGTACATCATGACGTTGATGCCGAGATCTTTACGCGCTTTACGCTTGCCGTTCTCGCCAAACTTGGTCACCGCGCCCAGCGGGGTCGCCTTGGACTGCTGGCCGCCAGTGTTGGAGTAGCACTGCGTATCCAACACCAGAACATTGACGTTTTCCGACAGGCTCATGACGTGGTCCAGACCGCCATAGCCGATGTCGTAAGCCCAGCCATCGCCGCCGATCAGCCAGATAGATTTCTCGACCAGATGATCGGCTTCTTCCGCCAGCTGACGGGCCTCATGACTTGTCAGTGTGGCCAACTGCTGGCGCAACTGCTCGATCTGCTGGCGACGGTCGTCGGTTTTAATATTTTCTTCCAGCAGAGACGCGACCAGTTCGGTGGATAACTGAGGCGCCAACTGGTTCAGCAGGCGCTGGGCGCGCTGGCGATGATGATCCACGCTCAGACGGAAGCCTAAACCGAACTCGGCGTTATCTTCGAATAGCGAGTTAGCCCAAGCCGGGCCGCGGCCGTTGGCATCGGTGGTCCACGGCGTCGTTGGCAGGTTACCGCCGTAAATCGACGAGCACCCCGTGGCATTGGCGACCAGCAGACGGTCGCCGTACAGCTGGGTCAGTATCTTGATATACGGCGTTTCACCGCAGCCGGAACAGGCGCCGGAGTATTCAAACAGCGGTGTAATCAGCTGCGACGTACGAATGTCGATGCGTTCCAGCTTGTTGCGGTCGATTTCCGGCAGCTTCAGGAAGAAGTCGTAATGCGTCTTCTCTTCCTCGACGTGCTCCAGACGCGGCTCCATGTTGATGGCCTTGATCTCAGGGTTCTGACGATCTTTGGCCGGGCACACTTCCACGCATAGATTACAGCCGGTGCAGTCTTCGGGCGCGACCTGCAAGACGTATTTCTGGCCGCGCATGTCGCGGGCCTTCACATCCAGCGATTGCAGGGACGCGGGCGCGCTCTCCATCTCTTCCGCCGGGACGACTTTGGCCCGGATGGCGGCATGTGGGCAGGCGGCGACGCAATGGTTGCACTGGGTACACAGGTCGGCTTTCCACAACGGAATTTCTTCCGCGATGTTGCGTTTTTCCCAACGGGTGGTGCCCGTTGGCCAGGTGCCGTCCGGCGGCAGCGCGGAAACGGGCAGGGTGTCGCCCAGTCCGGCCAGCATGGCGGCGGTCACGGTTTTGACGAAGTCGGGCGCGGCGTCGGAGACGACCGGCGGGCGCTGCGGGCTGCTCGGGTTGACCGGCTCCAGCGGCACGGCCGCCAGCGCTTCCAGCGTGGCGTCCAGCGCGCGCCAGTTACGTTCGACCAGTTCCACGCCTTTGCTGCCGTAGCTGTTGTTGATGGCGGTGCGCAGTTTTTCTCGCGCATCTTCGCCCGGCAAAATCTGCGACAGGTGGAAGAAGGCCATCTGCATGACGGTATTGATGCGCGCGCCCAGTTGGCAATCACGTGCGATCTTGGCCGCGTTGATGCAGTAGACGCGCGCCTGACGCTGATTCAGCCCCGCCTGCACTTCCTGCGGCAGGCGATGCCACAGGTCTTCGCTGCTGTAAGGCGTGTTAATCAGGAAAATTCCGCCCGGTTTCAGACGTTCGACCATGCTGTATTTATCAATGAACTGCCACTGGTGGCAGGCCACGAAGTCGGCCTGTTCGATCAAGTACGCGGAATTAATCGGCGTCGGGCCGACGCGCATGTGCGATACGGTCAGGCTGCCGGCTTTCTTCGAGTCATACACGAAGTAGCCTTGCACGAACATCGGCGTGGAATTACCGACGATTTTGATGGAGTTCTTGGTGGCCGACACGGTGCCGTCGCTGCCCAGACCATAGAACAACGCTTCGTGCGACGCTTGCGTCGGCATCGGCAGGTCGGACAGCGGCAGTGACAGATTCGTCACGTCGTCGTAGATACCCACCGTGAAGCGCGGGCGCGGGTTGGCGAGCGCTAACTCTTTAAATATGGCTTCGACGCACTGCGGCGTAAATTCTTTAGATGACAGGCCGTAGCGGCCGCCGATCACGCGAGGCATGAGTGGGCGCTCACCTCGTGAGAAAGCCTCGGCGACGGCGGTCATGACATCCAGATACAGCGGCTCGGCCAGCGCGCCCGGCTCTTTGGTTCGGTCCAGTACGGCAATGTTCTGAGCGGTCTGCGGGATCACGTCCAGCAGGTGCTGGGCGGAGAACGGGCGGTACAGACGGACTTTCACCACACCAACTTTTTCGCCACGGGTGAGCAGCGTATCAATGACTTCTTCGCTGGTGCCGACGCCGGAGCCCATCAGGATGATGATGCGGGTCGCTTCCGGGTGTCCGTAGTACTCAAACGGATGGTACTGACGACCGGTTGCGGCGGCGAAGTCATCCATCGCCTGCTCAACATGCTGATAGGCATCGTTGTACCAGGTATTGGTCGCTTCACGCGCCTGGAAGAAGGTATCCGGATTGGACGCCGTTCCGCGAATGACCGGACGCTCTGGTGTGAGCGCTCGCTCACGATGCTCATCAATCGACTTCTGCGGCAGCAGTCGCAGGATCTGTTCGTCGCTCAGCGGTTCAATCTTGTTGATTTCGTGAGAGGTCCGGAAACCATCAAAGAAATGAATAAAAGGCAAGCGGCTGTTCAGACTGGCCATCTGAGAAATCAGCGCAAAGTCCTGCGCTTCCTGAACGTTGCTGGCGCACAGCATGGCACAGCCGGTTTGGCGTACGGCCATCACATCGGAATGGTCGCAGAAAATGGACAGCGCATGGGTTGCAACCGTTCGGGCGGCAACGTGCAGGACGAAGGGGGTCAACTGACCGGCCAGTTTGTACAGCGTCGGGATCATCAACAACAGTCCCTGCGACGATGTGAAAGAGGTCGCCAGGGCCCCGGTTTGCAGTGCGCCGTGCACGGTCGCGATGGCGCCGGCTTCCGACTGCATTTCCATCACGCGCGGCGTGTCTCCCCACAGGTTGCGGCGGCTTTCGCTGGACCAGGCTGCTGCCTGCTCCGCCATGGTCGAACTGGGCGTAATGGGGTAAATGGCGATAACTTCATTAGCTCGCCAGGCCACGGATGCGACTGCGTTATTACCGTCGGTGGTGATCATGACTTAACCTTCAATTGCTGAGCGAATTACCTTGTGGGGCGGGTTTTATCACCGCGAAGACTGATCGTTATACAGCCGTTTGCGCGCGGAGTTGTCTTAAAAATCTGTTCAATTCCAACTGCAGACAGTATGTAGCAATATTGTTACAGCAAGACGAACCATTTTTGGATCATAACAGGTCCGGCGAAAACGTTCATCCTTGCGACGAATACGGGAACTGTTTTTTCCTGTGTCGCCACTGAATCCTTACTGTCCCGTTCATTTCTGTGGGGAGCGCGCGTAAGGTAGACATTATGACAAAAGAAAAGCCGCCACAGCCGTTCATCGATACACCGCGTCTGGCGCTTCGACCGCTGCGGGATGCCGATGCTGAAACGTTGTTCATACTGCTGGAAAGTGATCCGTGCATCGCCGCTATGGCCGTGCATATACCTTATCCTTGCCCCCAGTCACTCATAAGATCGTGGATTGCATCTCTGGACGATAACTGGCAAAGCGGAAAAAGCATAACGTTTGCCCTATGTCTGCGACCAGAAGGACAGGTCATAGGCGCGATTTCGCTGTCGGCGCTGGATAGCGCTTACCCGGAGGTCGGTTATTGGCTGGGGACGGAATATTGGGGATACGGCTACAGCACGGAAGCCTGTCTGGCGATATGTCAGTTCGCGTTTGGGCAACTTGGCCTAGACCGATTATATGGCTGTCATAAAGACGGTAATACCGCCTCTGGCAAGGTGCTGCTGAAAAGCGGATTTGAGCTGTTGGGCAGTCAGCATCTGTATATCGCCGAGTTACAACAATATGAATCGGTGGCTTTTTACCTGAGGAGCGCGACCAGCGACGAAGAGAGGACCCAAGATGATGCGCTTGCGGGATAAGCGTCGTGATGATGGCATTGGGGGCTCGAATGCTGAGTCCAGATGAGGGGGAACGGAGATTGTTTGCGCGATATCGCCAGGAACGAGAAGGTGAATCGGGCAAGATGAGTTATCAACTTGCCCGATGTCGATGAGCGTCAGTCGCGGACTGAGCTTTGTAGTGCGTTGTCTTGTGAATAGCGCTCCAGCGCCAGTTCGATGAGCTGAGTTATCAGTGCGGTATAGCCAATACCGCTCGCCTGCCACAGCTTGGGATACATGCTGATATTGGTGAAACCGGGCAGCGTGTTGACTTCGTTGATGATGATCTCGTCATCCTGCGTCAGGAATACATCGACCCGGGCCATTCCCTGACACTCCAGCGTCTGGAAAGCGCGCAGCGCCACGGCCCGAATACGTTCGTCGGTCACTTCCGGCAGCGGGGCCGGGATAGCGACGCCTGCGCCGTCTTCATCGATGTACTTGGTATCGTAAGAGTAGAACTCGTCGTGCAGGACGATTTCGCCGCACACGCTGGCCTGCGGAAAATCGTTGCCCAGGACGGCGCATTCAATTTCACGGCCAACGATCGCGGACTCCACCAGCACCTTATGGTCATAGCTGAACGCCAGATCGACCGCGCGTCGGAATGACGCTTCGTCTTTAACTTTGCTAACGCCGACGGAAGAGCCTGATTGGCCGGTTTGATAAACAGCGGCAGGCCGAGTTTAGCCGTGATGGTGGTGAAGTCGAAACGGCGACGATTTGCGCGGGTGAGCGTCACAAAGGGGGCGACCAGCAGTCCGGCATCTCGCAGCAGTCGCTTGGTCACATCTTTATCCATGCTGACCGCCGAGCCCAGAACGCTGCTGCCGACGAACGGGATATTGGCCATTCGGAGCAGTCCTTGCAGAGAACCATCTTCACCTAATGTGCCGTGAACGATCGGGAAGATCACATCGATCTGGGACAGGGCGTCCGCACTTTTCGTATCGATTAACTGGTGGTTGGCCTGACCAGGGATCAAGGCGACATGCTGACTTGAACGGTTAAGAGCTATCTTCGCCGGATTGTCTGCATTCAATAGATAGTTGGAGGCATCATTAATATGCCATTCGCCCTGCTTGTCGATACCCAGCAGAACGACGTCGAATTTATCCTTATCAATGGCTTCCACGATGTTTTTGGCGGATTGCAGCGACACTTCGTGTTCTGCCGATTTACCACCGAACACCACGCCAACTCGAATCTTAGTCATATCACTCTTTCCGTTATGCGAGGTCTTTGCCCCAGCCTTGATCGATGCTTCTCACTAAAACAGCCAACGTCACTGGGCGCAAGGGAATCATTCCGGGAAATCCGATTTTACGTTGCAAGCGAAGAAACTATCGCCTAAGCGCCTAAGTCCCCGCCAGTCGATTCAACATCTCAGGCGGGCAGATAACGTAGTCAGAGTTGGCTTCTGCGGGCGATTTTCACTTCCTCGCCCAACTGCCAGACCACCATGGCGTAATGGGTGCTGTGGTTGTAGCGGGTGATGGTGTAGAAGTTGGGTTGTCCGTACCAGTACTGGTAGCGATTCCCCATATCCAGACGCAGCAGACTCACTTCCTTGCTGCCGGTTAGTGGTTCGAGCGGCGACAGGCCTGCGGCGGACAGCGTATTCACGGAGTAGCGGGTATTGAATCCGGTATCCAGACTCAACGCCTGACCGTTGGCGGCTACGGCCACCTGACCATTGCGAACCCAACCGTGAGCTTTGAAATAGTTGGCGACACTCCCGATGGCGTCGACGGGATCCCACAGGTTGGGTATGCCATCGCCATTAAAGTCCACGGCATAGCTCTTAAAGGCGGAAGGCATGAATTGCCCATATCCCATCGCACCGGCGTAAGAACCGCGCAGCGTCAGCGGATCAAACCCGTCTTCCCGCGCCATCAACAGAAATTGTTCCAGTTCGCCTTTGAAATAGGCGGCGCGGCGCGGGTAGGCGAAGGAGAGGGTGGCTAACGCATCCAAAATACGGGTTTTCCCCATGATGCGGCCCCAGCGGGTTTCCACGCCAATAATCCCGACGATGATTTCCGGCGGCACGCCATAGATCTGCCACGCCCGGTTCAGGGCGTCTTCATATTGGTTCCAGAACATCACGCCATTTTGCACATTGTCGGGCGTGATGAATTTCTTACGATAACGCAGCCAGGCGCCGTTAGGGATGTTGGACGGAATCGCGGTGGTCGGTGAGGGGGCCTGGCGATCCATCAGTTGGATCACGCTGTCCAGCCGTTGCGCTTGCCCCAGCACGCGGTGCAGATTTTCACGCTCGAACCCATACTCATTCACCATATGATCGATGAAGCGATCGACGTCCGGATTATGAGCGAAATCTCCGTTTAAAAAGCCGGTTGAGGGGGAATTAAAAAAACCGCCAGACGGCTTAATCGTTGTGTCCGAAGGCAGGGAAGAGGCCGGCTTGCTGCTACAGGCTTGCAGCAACACGATAAGGGGCAATAAAGCAACCAGACGACGCATCGGAAATCCATAAAATTTGGGAAAGTTGGATGTTGGAATGTTAGCTCATCACGCTGAAAAACGGTTAGTTAAATGCGAATAGTTCAGTGAATTATTCAGGCGGTGGTTTTCTCTGGTTGCTCTCGCAATAACTTTTAGGGATGTGTTGGTGGTGGATTGGGGGAAAGGGGAGGATGTTTGTTTTGGGCCACATTTGGTCGGATTTTTGCGCAGAGGGTGTGACCTAAGAAGGTACCTGACGTTGTGAAAGTTACAGGATTGCACTATGTCCATCAGACGCAAAAAAGCCCGGAGGACTTGCGCCGTGCTGGCTTTTCGTACTTCATCGGCCTTATCTGGTAATAACCGATGTCTAAATTGGGCTGGGGGGAGTTGAATTTGTGTTGTAATTCATTGATTTTAAATAATTAAATTTTATTTAATTTTATATTGGTGCCTAATGAGGTGCCTAAGATTTTTTCATCATTTTGATGAGCGCAAATTAGCAAGTGTTTAGTTTCATGAGACAACTACAGGCGAGTTAGAAAAATAATTTCTTTCTTCATATGGTCGATAACTATCAACTTTGTTGACAGTTATCGCTGGTTAAAGGAATTACTCTTCCATCTGATAACCTGAATGAAGTACATGCCAAGCTAAGGAAATTAGCTTCTAGGATTGACGTGTTACAGCTGACCTCGTTCGAAAAAATATCCTGCGCTGGGCTATTGTGGAAATGTGATTCCTTCTTGCTGTTGGATAAGGTAATTAATCTTCGAATAAACTGTATTAACAGTAATGATCATTACATAGAAGTAAATATTATAGTAGACGGCATATTTACGAAAATGAAAAACTTTCCACTATATGTTACCTATTAACATGTTAGTATAAAGTGTTGGGGCTCAAGGCTGTATGAAAAAACATAGTAAAATTCTAGGGAGTCGCTGTTATGTATAATTTGTTGAATAATTAATTTTCTAAATTTTTGCTGAAAGGTAATTAATGGCAACGCATAGTATTCCTTTAATTTCCCATCAGTGTCAACTTCTAGATAAACGGCAATGAGCTTTTTGATTTCTGATTTTGTTCTTTTACCTTTTTTGGCGTTGAGCTCCTTACGTATGGAGTCGATAAGAAGGGTACGGTTACGGACAAGTCTATCTGAGTTTAGATTAAGCACTTTGACTAATTGAATATTAAATTCGCTATCAGTTGAATAAATTTTACCATCCCCATGAAATTTTATAAGATCATTCACATGATGATTCGGTTCGGATGGGTTGAATTTTATACAGTCACTACCTTTGCGAGTATCGCAAGTCTGTAGATTTTTTGGCTTGCCTTCATTACCCATACAACATCCAAGCATATTTTTGTATGATAATTCAAGTTCTGGATGATCGTGCTGGCATGCCCAATGCTCAATCTTCATTGAGTCAGTTGATATTCTTTTCATGCAATATGCACATAGATAGCCCTGTTCTGCTAGTAGGTAGGTCCTAATTTCCACTTTAATTGGGGTAAAATTAGGCCCATCATATTCCCGGTTTTTCACTCGATATTGTGCAAGAGAGCGTGGCTCATGACTTTTTTCAATCGCTCTCATTCTTTATCCCAGCCATGAAGCTCAATATCAAATTTGGCATTCGCCAGTTCTGGGATTTCACCATGTAATTCCTTTTCCATTTCAGCAATCTTCCTGCTAGCACTTTCTAAGTCGCCTTTAGATATGAGAGAGAAAATTTCGTCAATACCATTCTGGACCTCTGGGGAACGAACTAAAGTTTTATCTCCAGTTTTCATAATTTCATTGAGGACATCATTTGATGTCAGCCCGTAAGATTGATCTGGAGAAAAACAGTTAAAATTTCCACTTTCATCTTTCCCTAAAATAAAAATCTGATCATGTTTTATTTCACTGATAATTTGAGGTGAGTGAGTGGTAACTATGAACTGACAGTTTGGGAACGCTGTTTCCAGTTTTTTTATGATATTTCGTTGCCACTCTGGATGAAGATGTAAATCAATCTCATCGATTAAAACTATGCCAGAACACAATAATGGATTTTCAGAGTCAGGGTTTAGCGCTGCTAGCCGTCGAGTGATATCAAGTATTAGCGCAAGTAATGATTTTTCACCCTGTGATAGCTGCAATACATTGGTTTTTATTCCTTCTTTTTCAATTGAAAGGTGAAGGGTAGGTTTTAGCTCAACTTTTAGATTACTAAATCCGTCCATAAAAAAAGGAATTGTTTTATTTATAATTCTTTGAGTTTTTGCTGCATAGCTTATTTCTTCTGGTTCCGATTGTGGTTTCATTTTTGAAAGTAACTTATTAAGCACTTTCTTTGCTTGAGGATCTGAATCAGCAAGTTCTTCCAGCATTGAAATAAATTTCAAATCTGTCTGTGGAACATTCTGATTCTCGTGTTTGACCAGATCATCAAGTCGCTTATACCAACGGAAAAAAGCTTTGAAGTCAGCTTTACCAGCTATTGAACCACTATAGCCATCGAAACGATTTTGGATTTCATTTGCAGTGGTCTCGTCAAATTCGACCATATCTTTAGAATTAATATCCATAGAGCGCATAACACCGTAGTATGCAAATAATGGAAGTTCAAATTTATCATCAGAATCACAGGATAACTTGTATAAATTACCCAGTTGTGTGAAGTCAGAGTAATAACTCTTCTTTTTCACAATACTGCCTTCTTCGACTTCGCATAGCTCTAAAGTAGGAGAATAATCTTTGTAAAGTGTCAGCTTGGTGATAATTGAGCTGTAACCATCATTATTCCCCATAGTGATATCTGATTTATCAATATCCCTACCTTTACCTCCGCTATTGACAATGCGTCTGATAAGCCAGCTTAAGCTATGTGAAATGGCGTCTAGTACGGTAGTTTTCCCCGCACCATTATTACCAATAAGCACTTGCGTGTGTTCATTATTAAATCTTATCGATAATCTTTCGGCTATTCTAAAATTAAGCAAAGATAATGATGCAATTCTAATTTTTTGATCTCGAAATTGGGATAGTACTAAATCCAAGTATTCTTGGGCTTTCTCTGAGTCTTTCTCTAGATATTTACCATTTAGATAAAAATTGTATAGCTGAAAAGCTGCATCTATGTCACCCTTGCGAGCTTTTGCCTCGATCTTATTGAATTTACTGTTTTTTAAATTTTCCATCTGCTTTCCTTAGTTTAATAAGTTTAGTAATGGTTTCAGCAGAGTACTTTCTTGCCAGTCTGAATCTGAAGTTTGGTTCAATGTATGAGGCAAAAGATAATAATCCTTGAAGGTAGTAAACCATATCAGGTTCAAGTAAACCCAATTTATATTTATGAACTAAAGAGGATATGAGCCTTTTACGCTCCCTTCCGACAGATAAAGTCCCTTCGTTAGTTAGTGTCACCCCTGTAATATGGCGATTATGAGCTTTGGAAGTGAATACTGTTTTTCGCTCATTCAAGGTGATCCTATTATTATAATGTTTGAAAAGAAAAGCTCTCACTTTGTCTGGTAGGGAAAATAATAAATTTTTATGGCTGGTAGAAAATGTCAGGTCGTCGGCATATCGTGAATATACTATTCCATTGTCTTTGCATAGCGTATTAAACTCCTCATCAAATAAATACATAATAATATTGGAGACAAGGGGTGAGCTAGGGGCTCCTATGCTTAATGCGAGCCTACCATCCTGCGTTTTAGATTTATTCCAGAAAAGAGCTTTGGTAAGTAGTCTCTCTTCGGCGGCACTGAGGGAATAGTTATTCCATTTACATGCTAAAAAAAAGAGGTCAGGCGTGATGCTGTTAAAGAAGTTAGAGAAATCCATTTTTAGTATATAAGGGTTGGCAGAATGCATATTGGCATTCTGCTTAATTCCTGTGCCCTTTCTATAAGCAATAGCACTTGTATGTATTTCAAATAGAGATTCTAGAATACTTATAATGTAATGTTGGAATTTCTTAAGCTCTCGTGATGGTTGGGCGATAATTCTTTCCCCAATGTCTCGTTTGGGTATAGTGTATACTTTGTATTTATTGGGGGCATTGGCAAGAAATCTATCTATCTGCCTACGACTACGTGGTTGAATTTCAATCAGTTTCGCATAAAGGTTAAGGCGCATGCAGAATCCTCAAGCAAATTCAAAAAAGCCAGTAAAACGTGGCAAACTGAACGCTCCAGTTTGCCACAACCCTTTACTAAAGGATGCGGTAGTCGTTCTTCGCATCCACGACTAGGGGAGTGGATGCGAAGAACGACTACCGCAACCACGAAACCCCACAATAAGTTAGAGTCTGGCTTAACGCCCGACTAGACGTAACCGTCTGAACGCTAAAGGGCTTGGTCAGTTTAACGTATAAGCTTGTGTGCATCAATCCTTCTCTTTATTCTAATAAATGACATGGTCTTACCCAGCAGTAGTAGGCACGTGACTGAGTGAGGAAATGAAATCTAGAATCTAGCTTAAAGCTGTGCCGGCTGTTCGTAGGTAAGATTAATTTTCCATATCGTTCGCAAATAGTAGTAGGCATCTTTGTTGAACAGCAGATAAACGTGGTAATGACATTTCCCCGATTGGGAATGTTTTTTTGCCCGTGTAAGTATTCTGGCAAACTGAACCGTTTACCTTTAGATATTTTCCCTACCAAGACATTCGTACCAATCCTGATCTAGGCCATCAGCCATAAACTCGCTCCACATACCGCCCACGCCCATCCCCGTGCCCTAAATCCATTGACACCAGCGCGCTGGCTTCCCGTTTACTGAATCCCTGCTGCCGATAATAGCGCATCGCATCTTGCGCCCATGCGTAACGCAGGCTGTGCGGGGAATATTGCCCCTTTAGTCCGGCCATAGCGGTTTGCGAGCGCCAGCGATTAATGGCGCTTTTCAGATCCGGTTTATCAATCAGCCGACCGTTGCGGGCAGCAGCAATCGTCAGCGCCTGATACACTGCCTGCGTTAACGCTTCCCGATCCAGAACCCGCGTTTGTCGGGGCCGTCCACCTTTGGTGCCGAATACCACCGTTAATTGCTCGTCACCTCGCTCCAGCGCTTTGGCCCATGTCTGGAGCGACTGCAAACACTGCACCGCTTCCTGTGATCGTAGGCCCATCATTCGAGCCAGTTGCAGCGTCAGCGCCAGCCCAGCGTCTTTCTGTTGCAGGGCTTTCAGCGCCGCCTGATAGCGCTCCGGCGTAATCGCTTGCCGCGTACCGTCCCGGCTGGCGCCACTCAGGCCTAACGTCTTATTGCTCAGCCGTTCCGCATCCGCCAGCTTGTCCCGCCCGGCGGTGCGCAGCATTACCCGCACTGCCGCCATTTCATTATGCAGCGTGCGCAGAGTAATTCCCTGCTCTAACCGTTCGGCGATATAGCATTCGATATGTTTTGCTTTCAGATGCTGTACCGTGCGGATCTGAATATTCAAAGACAGCAGGTGACTGGCAAGCCGCTCTGCAATTTTTAGTCGGTCATGTACCGTCTTATGGCTGCCGCCGGCCTGTCGGGCCAGCGTCTGCATTTCCAGACTTAATCGTGACATATGTTATCCCCCCATCCTCAATAACCTCTGTTCTCCGGCGCACGGCGATTTGCGACACGGATTTACCGTGCCGCACTGAACAATACCTGCGCGCCGGAGCGGCAGCGGTTGAGGTATGGCGGGGATATCGGTTATGCACTCGGTGCAGCCGCCTGCATCAGCAGGGTAATCCCCTCAGGCTAAAAGCCCGCCTCAGGTATCGGTTCAGTCCTCCTCTGATAAGTGGGTTGATGAGAATTGACGCAGAAAATGTGCGTCAGATGACAGGTCGCGCCGCAAAGCGCTATGGCGCGAGGGCTGGCGCAGAGATTGTTCGCGGCGTCACTTGCAACGGCTTTCCGCCGTATGAAGTGACGCCGCTGCCTCATGGATGCATTTACTGAGGCAGCAAAAGACCGCAGACGGCTGCGCCAGCAATAAAGGTTGTTGTACGCATCAGTGCGTATACAAAAAGCAGTTGCTTCACTAAGAGCAAAAAGGATGCAGCCCTAAGGCGTTGGGATAAGGTAGCTACTATCGCCGCAGCGATCACCCGCAAACTGGTAGCGGGGCGGGTTGGGAATCGACCACACAGGTTAGTCCTGCGCGTTGCCTTCAAGGTCGTGGCAACATGGGAGTGCTGCTTGCAGCAGCGGTATCGCACTGATAATTTACTGCGCCAAAATCCGTATATCAAGCGGCTAACGCGCTGCGCTTGTTGGCTCCTTACTGGATTTCTATTCCATAGAAATCCAGTAAGGAGCGTCTAAATCCACTACCAGGATGAAAAAAATTTTGTAAATTTTTAGTGGCTAATCCGAGGTTCCATCTCGGTATTGTTGATGCTGTCCGCTGTTATAACGCGAAGGCAGATCTCTTCAGGGCGTTTATGCAAGGCTTCGGCGATTAAGCGTTCTCCTTTAGGCCAATGGCGCGTCAGTGTATTTGCCAAAGTGGAAGAGGCGAGTCCCGCGTCTCTGGAAACCGCAGCCAGCGTTGTGCCTTTCTTTTTTAAACCAGCGATGATATCTGCCGGATGCCAGTCTTGTTCAATCATACGAAGTCACCTAGGTTGATGCCCGTCAGAGGCGATGAAATTGTTTGTTCTGACTAAGGCATATTTTTAATTTCTTCCTTTTTAGCATCCGTTAAGTGACTTTATCTTAAGAGTTACTAAAGACGTGGGGTTGAGGATTTGTCCATTGACGATGAGCGAAAAATAACGCGTCTCCCGCCTCACACCATCACTTGCTTATGGTGTGAGGCGGGAGAGAAAACACGGCTTCATACAATCACCCAATTGCCTTAAGTCCCCGGATCCCGCCTTCCAGCACACTGCCGTTGTCCGCCGCTTTCACAAAGTCGGCCCACCATTGCATCATGGGGCGACGTTGTTCCAGATAATCGCTGCGATTATAGGCCCGGCGTACTTCATTTTTATCTACGTGGGCGAGGGCGGCTTCGATGACATCAGGCGGAAAGCCTTGCTCATTGAGCGTGGTACTGGCAATGGATCGCATGCCGTGTGATACCAGAATGCCGCCTAATCCGGCGCGTTTTAGCGCGGCGTTGACCGTCTGGCTATTCATTGGCTGTAACGGTTTAATGCGGCTGGGGAAAACATATTCCCGGTGGCTGCTTAAGGGTTTCATTAGCGCCAGAATCGCCAGCGCCTGTTCTGACAGCGGAACGATATGTACCCGCTTCATTTTCATGCGTTCGGCCGGAATGCGCCATTCTTTAGCGTCCAGATCGATCTCTTGCCAGCGCGTCTCAGCGGCTTCGACAGGGCGGGTGAGGGTGAGAAGCTGCCACATAAACAGACAGCGGGTCGGTAACTCGATATTTGCCAGCCGCATTGTTTGCATCAGTTGCGGTAGTTGATCCGGGCGGATGCTGGGCATGTGCTTTTTCTGCGGTTTCTCGAACGCCTTGCTGATATTGACGCTGGGAGCCGCATCGATCAGACCAACGTTCATGGCATAGACCATCACCTCGTTAATCCGCTGGCATAATCGTCTTACCGTTTCCAGCGCGCCTCTGGCCTGTACCGGCTGAATAGCCTGCACCAGCGTGCGCGCTTTGATATCCGTGATGCTGATATCGCCGATGGCGGGGAAGATATCCTTTTCGAGGGAGCGCCGGATATCGGAGGCATAGTCGGCGGTGACGCTGTTCCTTTTTAGCTGTAGCCAGCGTTCGGCAACGACCTTAAAGGTGTTGGATTGGGTTTCCAGCGCTTGCTTGCGCAATGAAAGCTGGTGTTCATAAGGGTCAATATCTTTTACCAGCAGGGCGCGGGCCGCTGTACGGCGTTGCCGGGCGTCGGCCAGAGTAACTTCGGGATAAGGCCCAAAAGTCAGTTTTGCGCGCTTTTTGGTTAAAGGCCGGTAGTAGCGCATCTGCCAGACTTTCCTGCCGCTGCTTTTGATGAGCAGTTGCAGACCGTCGCCGTCATGCAGTGTGTAATCCGCCTCCTGTGGTTTGGCGGCTTTGATCTCCGTATCGGTGAGGGGTTTTGTTAACCGTGCCATAGGTACCTCCATCATTTAGGTACCCGCTAGATGGGTACCTGCCTTTCGGGTACCTAAGAAGGTACCTAAAAGTTGTGGAAGCCACAAGATCGCCACAGCGCCCAATAGACGTAAAAAAGCCCGCAGGGCTTGTGCCATGCGGGCTTAGTGGACTTCTTTGGCGTTCTATAGAACAAAATTTGGTGGAGCTGGGGGGATTTGAACCCCCGTCCGGAATTACTCTACCGTCGGTACTACATGCTTAGTCTAATCTTTACATTCGCCGGTTAGCTGCGGACAGACACGCTACTAACAAACTAGCCTGATTAGATTTAGCGCTTCAACCCCAGGCAAGGCATCCACGCGATCTCTTTTAGGTTTGACCTCTCTTGATCCCCGTCCTAAGAGCGGAGGCTAGGGAGAGAGGGCTATACGCAGGGTATTAAGCTGCTACAGCGTAGTTTTCGTCGTTTGCGACTATTTTTTTGCGGCTTTTTACGAGGCCAACCGCCCCTCGGCATGCACCTTGGCTTTGCAAATCCCGTCGAATCCAGAATCAGCCCCAAGAAACTTTCGCCAGTATACCAGAACTTACCGGACTAAAGCCACCGGCTTAGCGGTTTGCGTTCTTCATGATACGGGCTTTGTCTAATTTCCACTCGCGTTCTTTGATATCATCGCGCTTGTCGTGATCTCGTTTGCCTTTCGCGACGCCAATTTTGACTTTACTCCACGCATTTTTCCAATACATCGACAAGGCGACAACGGTATAACCCTCACGGCTGACTCGGCCGATGAGCGATTCTATCTCGCGTTTGTTGAGTAACAGTTTGCGCGTGCGAGTGGGGTCGCATACGACGTGTGAAGATGCAACGTTGAGCGGTGTAATGGTGGCGCCAAAGAGAAAGGCTTCGCCGTCTCTTAAGGTCACATAGCTGTCGCTGATATTGGCTTTGCCCGCTCGCAGAGATTTGACTTCCCAGCCTTGCAGTTCAAGGCCAGCCTCAAATTCTTCTTCGATGAAGTACTCATGGCGAGCACGCTTGTTTTGCGCAATGGTAGCGGAACCGGGTTTGTACGCTTTTTTCTTTTTCATAGTGCCGTCATTATACTGGATGTCTAAGGGAATGAAATCCCCGCCAAAGTGTAGAGTGACATTGTGTTCTGCCTTCGGGCAACTTTCCCAGCGTTTTTATCTGATGACCTAAAATGCTATTATTTTGCGCATTTTGTTACTTTTGGAAAATGGTATGCCCAAGATCAATCGCTCCGCGTTAGTCCCTTACAGCGCTGAGCAAATGTATAAGCTCGTCAATGATGTGCCGTCTTACCCTGCCTTCTTACCGGGCTGTACAGGAAGCCGAGTCTTATCGACCTCTTCGGAGGAAATGACCGCCGCGGTTGATGTTTCCAAAGCCGGTATTAGCAAAACCTTTACGACGCGGAATACGCTGACCGATAACCAGTCTATCTCAATGCGGCTGGTTGATGGCCCATTCCGGGAATTAAAGGGTGATTGGCGGTTTACTCCGCTAAGCGAAGAAGCCTGTAAAGTTGAGCTCGACTTGGATTTCGAATTCAAAAATGCGCTGATCGAATTGGCTTTTGGAAAAGTTTTTAAGGAGCTTGCGAACAACATGGTTCAGGCTTTCACTCAACGAGCCAAAGAGGTCTACAGTGCCTGAGATGCGAGTGGCAGTGGTTTATGCGTTACCGGAGCGTCAGTTTCTCCGTGCGCTAAAGCTCGAAGAGGGCAGTACTGTAGAGCAAGCGATTAAAGCGTCGGGGTTACTAACCTTGCGTCCGGAGATAGACCTCACTAGCAATAAAGTGGGTATTTTTAGTCGCGTCGCCAAGCTGGATGAAGCACTACAGGAGGGCGATCGCGTTGAAATCTATCGTCCGATAACTGCCGATCCCAAAGAATTACGCAGGCAAAGAGCAGAACATTCTAAAAGTAAACGATAGTCGACGTAACCCAATAAAATGACCGAGAAATTTGGCTGCCAGGTAAATCGTCATCGCGACGAAAACATCGACGGAGTTGGTTTTACTCGCTGTTGAGACTCCGAGAGACGCTAGCCACTACTCACCTTCAACTTTGTTTCCTGAGTCTTCCCGATATCGGCTGCGTTAGGTGCTTATCTGTGTCGGGCTCGTTTAGACTCATTCAAATACATGCTCATATCATACGATTTTCATCAACCGATCTAACCTGAAAAGCTTTTTCGCAAAAGGGAGCTTCTCAGGCTTTATTGGCTTCGATCCGATAGCCTTCAGACTATCCGACAACACAAACGAATTAGTTCAGCGCTGGCTTGTTATCGATGCTGGTGAGGATGCCCTGGCTGTCGAAATTCAGCGTCAGAGTTTGCTGTTTCACCGCTTCATGACCGGGCTGCTGACGGAATACATAGAACCAAGTATCGCTACCAAACGGATCCTGTAACATCGGTGTTCCCAGAGAATAAGCAACCTGTTGTTTTGTCATACCATTATGGATCTTGGCGACGTCTGCAGGAGCTAAGTAATTCCCCTGATTGATATCCGGACGATAAACCACCTTCTCCAGCGTGGAGCATCCGGCGGTCAACATGACAGCGACTACCGCAGCGATAACAGTTAGCGTTTTACAGCGCATAGTGAGTTCATTCCTTAAGGGCATAGGTTGCCGATGATAATAGACCTTGCCTGTCTTGAAAACCGGCAAGGCCCATGTAAGACCTCAGGAACCTGAAAAAGTTGAACGTTTTTATGCGGCAAGTAACTCTTTTGCATTCGCCAACGTATTCTTGGTCACGGCGCTTCCTCCGAGCAGGCGGGCTAGCTCTTGAAGGCGAGCGCGTTTGCCCAGAGGCTCCATCAACGTTTCCGTTTCTGAGCCGTCAGTCTGTTTGCTAACAAAGTAATGATGGTGCCCGCAACCGGCGACCTGCGGTAAATGGGTGACGCACATGACCTGAGTAGACTCACCCAGTTGGCGCAACATTTTCCCCACGATCGCGGCAGTCGGTCCACTAATCCCCACGTCCACTTCATCGAAGATAAGCGCCGGCGTATCCATTTTTCGCGCGGTGATAACCTGCAGAATTAACGCAATTCGTGACAGTTCGCCTCCTGATGCCACCTTCGCTAATTGTTGATGAGGCTGTCCGGGGTTCGTCGTGACACGAAACTCGATCTGGTCGGCCCCCGTCATATTGAGATGTTCCGCCGCAAAGATGACATGGATGGAGAAATGACCGTGCGGCATCGCCAGTTCGCGCATGTTCTCAGTAATTAACCGGGAGAGCGCCTCGGCATGTTGGCAACGACGGGTATGTAGCTGTTCAGCAGTATGCAGCGCCTGCTGGTAGTATTCATGTACCGCCTGACTCAGGGCCTCATGATCGCTTTCCTGCTGGTCCAACAGCTGTTGCTCATTCAGCAGTTGCTGATAAAACGTCGGTAGTTCTTCCGGCGCCACATGGTGTTTGCGGGACAGCGACAGTTGGCGCGATAGCCGTTGCTCCAGTTCATACAGACGAACAGGGTCAAGTTCCATGCGGTCACTGTAATGTCGCAGTTCGTCGCTGGCTTCGCTGATCTGGATGTGGGCTTCGTCGAGTAAGGACAGAATGCCTGACAGCGATTCATCCAGCCCAACCAGCTCGGTCAGCTTCTGGCGAGCGCTGTGCAACATGCCAAGCAGGTTTTGCTCTTCGCCTTCACTCAGGATATGCAGCGTCTGTTGACTCAGGGACTGCAATTGCCCGCTGTTGGCCAGACGTTTGTACTCAGCGTCGATCTGTTCGTATTCGCCAGCTTGAGGCGCAAACTCGTTCAACTCTTTCAACTGGTACTGCAGCAGTTCACGCCGAGCCTCCCGCTCAATTGCCGCCTGTTGGTGCTGCGCCAGCTCACGGCAGCTCTGGTGCCACTGACGGCAAGTTTCTCGCATCGCAGCCAGCAAGTGTGGTTCGTCCGCATAAGCGTCCAGCAGATACCGCTGATGTTCAGGTTTGAGCAGCAACTGATGGGCGTGCTGACCGTGCAGTTGAATCAGATGCTGACCCAGTTCACGGAGTTGGGAAAGCGGCACGGCAGTGCCATTGATGAACCCGCGGGAGCGCCCATCGGCCCCCACGACCCGGCGGAGAAGACATTCGTTGCTGTCATCTAACTGGTTATGCTCCAGCCATTCTCGTGCGGCAGGCGTATCAGCCAGTGAAAACCGCGCGCAGATGTCAGCGCGCGCCGCACCGGGGCGGACCATGCTGGCGTCAGCGCGATTCCCGAGGCATAAACCCAAAGCATCAATCGCAATGGATTTGCCTGCCCCGGTCTCTCCGGTAATGACGCTCATACCTGCCTGAAAATCAATCTCCAGTTCGCGTACGATAGCGAAGTTACTGATAGTGAGTTGAGCCAGCATGATGTTTTCCTGTATGTAAAAACAAGTGTTAATGCATACAGTATAAACTGGTTTTTTATACAGTAAAGTGGTTGAGTTGACTTATTAAAATAATTTTTTCGACCAGCCTAATTTACTGCTCAATGTATTGAAGTAATTGTAATTTTCAGGATGGATAAGATTCAGGTGGTGAGGACTGCGGCGAATCAACACCTCTTCGCCTTCCTGGATAGGCAGTGCGATCTGGCTATCGCAGCTTATCTCTAAGTCATTGGTTATTTGAGAAAATTTAAGCCTTATCGTGCTGCTGTTGCTGATGACCAACGGGCGGGCGGAGAGCGTATGAGGAAACATCGGTACCAGCGCGATGGCGTCCAGCGATGGGCTGAGGATGGGGCCACCGCCGGAAAGAGAATAGGCGGTGGAGCCGGTGGGCGTCGAGATTATCAAGCCGTCTGAACGCTGTGAAAAGGCGAAGCTATCGTCAATGTAGACCTCAAACTCGATCATATGCGCGACTTTACCGGGATGCAGCACGACTTCGTTGATGGCGCTGCTGCTGCTGTTCATATGATTGGCCCGGCAGACCTGAGCTTCTAGCATAAACCGGCTTTCACGAATATATCGCCCGGCCAGTACGTCGCTTAATTGCTGCTGGGCGTGATCAGGGTCGAGATCGGTCAGAAAACCGAGGTTTCCCCGGTTAACGCCGATGACGCTGATGTCATAGCGGGACAGCACCCGCGCAGCGCCCAGCATATTTCCATCCCCCCCGACGACCACGGCCAAATCGGCTTGTTGGCCGACTTCCGCCAGGCTGCCCGTAACGGCCTCTGAGAGGTTAAGCTCTTGGGCGATCTGTTGCTCGAGGATAACGGAATATCCTTTACCAGTCAGCCACTTGTAGAGCATTTCATGTGTGGCCAGTGCGGAAGGATGCCGCGGATGACCGACGATACCGATACAGTTAAATGTTTTATTCATTAGACGGTTAATCCTTACGGGAAGAGGCCGTTCCGTGTTTTCAGCCGAGCAATATGTCAGGGTTCCCTTGAAACCCCCGTTTTGATCCCCATAATAAGCGAACAAGCGAGATGAATGCCAAAACCGCGGAGTATTTCATGAGTAGTAAAGAACAGAAGTCGCCGGACGAACAGGTTCAGGATCAAAAGAAAGCAGCAGACGCCTCTATTGAGACGCCAGAAGCGGCTGATCCCCGTGATGAACGTATCGCCGAACTGGAAGCGCAATTGAGCGAATTACAGCAGCGTGAGCGCGAAAGCGTGCTGCGTTCTCGCGCCGAAAGCGAAAATATTCGCCGCCGTGCGGAGCTGGATGTCGAAAAAGCGCACAAATTCGCGCTGGAAAAATTCGCCGGTGAAATGTTACCGGTGATCGATAATCTGGAACGTGCGCTGGAAACAGCAGATAAGTCTAACGATGCGTTGACAGCCATGATCGAAGGGGTCGAACTGACACTGAAATCTTTGCTGTCTGCCGTGCAGAAGTTCGGGATTGAAGTGGTGGCGGATGTGAATGTGCCGTTCAACCCTGAAATCCATCAGGCGATGACGATGATGGAATCTGCCGACCACGAGCCTAATCACGTGATGCTGGTTATGCAGAAAGGCTACACCCTGAACGGTCGTTTGCTACGCCCGGCCATGGTTGCGGTATCTAAAGCTAAAGAGTAATTCTTCTGGCTTGACTTCGGGGCAGGTGAAGTGACGACCTGCTCCGACTATCTCCTCTCCTTTTTTCCTTTCTCCTATACCTTGCCTAAATGCATTTTTTCGGCTGATTTATGCCGATCCGGTTTTTTTTAAGCCAAAAAACGGCATGTTGTTTATATTTTGTTAATATTAGTTTTCTGAAACGCATAGGGTTTTGTGTCGAAATACATCATCATCTCTGCCTATCAGAATAATCATTCCTACCGACCTAAATGCACTTGATAACCATTCTCATGTCTGCGAGAGTATAATTACAGTATGTTTAGAAGGGTCAATTTTATGCCGGAGAGTCGTGTTATCGCATCTGTCAGCCGCACATCTAGGAAGATCAAACTTTCCCTGATGGGGCCCGCGTTTATCGCGGCGATCGGCTACATCGATCCCGGTAACTTCGCGACCAATATTCAGGCCGGGGCGTCATACGGCTATCAGCTGTTGTGGGTAGTCGTGTGGGCTAATCTCATGGCGATGCTGATTCAGCTGCTTTCCGCCAAGCTGGGTATTGCGACCGGCAAAAATCTTGCCGAGCATATTCGCGATCGCTTTCCTCGCCCGGCCGTTTGGGCCTACTGGGTGCAGGCGGAGATTATCGCCATGGCGACCGATCTGGCTGAGTTCATTGGTGCCGCCATCGGATTTAAATTGCTGTTGGGCGTTTCTTTACTGGAAGGTGCGGTGCTGACGGGTATCGCTACGTTCCTGATACTGATGTTACAGCAGCGCGGACAAAAGCCGCTGGAGATGGTGATAGGTGGATTGCTGCTGTTCGTCGCGGCGGCCTATATCGTCGAGCTGATATTTTCTCGTCCTGAACTGGCTTCTATCGCGCGTGGCATGGCCATTCCGAGTCTGCCGACTTCCGACGCGGTGCTGCTGGCCGCAGGCGTGCTGGGGGCGACTATTATGCCGCACGTCATTTATCTGCATTCGTCCCTGACGCAGCACAAGGGAAATAATACCCGCAGCGATCGCTATGCTTCGACGAAGTTTGATGTGGCCGTGGCGATGACCATCGCTGGATTCGTTAATCTGGCTATGATGGCGACGGCAGCGGCGGCGTTTCACTTTAGCGGTAACACCCATGTCGCGGATTTGGATCAGGCGTATTTAACGCTGAAACCCCTGCTGGGGCAGGCTGCGGCGACGATTTTTGGTCTGAGCCTGGTGATTGCAGGCCTGTCTTCGACAGTGGTGGGAACGCTGGCGGGTCAGGTAGTGATGCAGGGGTTTGTTCGCTTCAGAATCCCGCTGTGGCTGCGCCGTGCGGTGACGATGTTGCCGTCATTTGTCGTCATCCTGTGCGGTATGGACCCGACCCGAGTGCTCGTCATGAGTCAGGTGCTGCTGAGCTTTGGTATCGCGCTCGCGCTGGTTCCGTTGCTGTCATTCACGAACGATCGCGAACTGATGGGCGATTTAGTCAACGGTCGGTGGGTGAAGTCTTTTGGCTGGGTCATCGTCGCCTTGGTCGTGACGCTGAATCTTTATCTGCTGATAGGAAGCCTGCTCGGCCTGTGATACAAAGCGCGGCGCTGTGAGCGCCGCGTCTTTACGAGGGGGTTATTTCCCTTTTCTTAGCTCGGTGACGGGGACGCCGCCGATTCCCCAGTTATCCGTGTCGACTTCCTCAATGACCACGATGGTGGTACTTGGATTCTTGTTTAAAACGTCCACCAATAACTTGGTCGCGCCTTCAATTAGCTGCTTTTTCTGCTCAGCAGTCGCGCCTTCACGTGTAATTTTGATATTGACGTATGGCATGGATTTCCTCCGGTGCAGGCCTGAAAATCATTTCAGGTCATCAAGTGACTAGAAGACATTCGAATGATTGATAGCGTAAAGCTGCTCCAACTGCTGATACATGTCGATGACGCAACGCCCGGCATCTTGCAGCGCTCGTGAGTTAACCTGCGGGCGCGGCAGCACATAGGTATAGAAATTCGGGCCTTCAGCCAGAATCCCCAGCGCCCAAAGTGAGGTCTGCGTTTCTCCCTGCCTGGATATCGGATGTTGGTTGCGATCGATATCAATCCCACCGGGATGATAGCCCTGGTTGATGAAGGGGCGGATGACACCGTGTGCGATGAGATTGCGGATAAATAGCGAATCGTCATGCAGCACCGAGAAACTGTCGATCTTGGCTTTGATTAGCACATCATATTCCGTCCGGCTGTTCGCCTCGGCAAACGTGCTGTTCATCTCGAAACAGCCTGAGCGGGCGTTGAGTAGCAATGTTGACGCGGGGCCCCCAGCAAGCTTGACGACACCGGCCCCCATCAGCGCCAGCAATTCCCGATTACGTGCAAGCGGCGGGCCGACCGCGATGCGGTTAAAAATAGGGGAATAGTGTTCTAGCAGGCGCTGATGGGACTCGCCGGTCAAGCCGCCAAAATCGATCGCACCGCGCAGGATATCGCGGACGTCTCGAATCACATCGGTGGCCGCCTTAACCGCGCCCTCGACATTGCCTTGCTCTGCGGCGTGGAGATCGTCGGTCAGATGCGCCATAAAGAATGCGGTGTAGTCCTCCAGCGAAGTGAATGACTGCCCTGATGTGGATAAAACAGCGTAAGGATACGCTGACGATCTTCGGGATCTTCCTGATAGGTCGCCGCATTCGGCCAGTGCTGTTCGAGTGTGCTGCGATAGACGTAGCACATCTCTTTCACCAGCAGAGGCAGAACCTGTTTTTCAAAATCCGGCTTTGACGATCCCGTAGCCGAGCGATTCTGTTGCCGGAGAATATCTAAGGCGGCAAGCGTAATGAAGGCGGGGTGGTACTGTCCTCCGACGCCCTTCTGGTTACGGCCGCGGCTACTGAAAGGCAGTGCCTGACGGGAAAACAGGGCGATCGCCGGTTCACGTCCGCTGGGCGTGTAGCGCAACCGGCCTTCCTCTTCGGTAAAAACGCCCCCTCGGCCATAGGTCAATTGCGACAGCACATCGTAAGCGGTCAGCCCCATACCTTGTATCAGCACACGCGACTGCGACGAGATGTCATCCAGCATCGAGGTTGGATAAGGCGTGCTGAAATACTCCAGATGGGGATTGTTCGTTTGATTGGCGGCCACAAATTGCAGCAGCACGTGGTCATCAATGGACAGCATGTTGCGACCGTGTCCGGTGGTTATAAAGACAAAATCGGCCGAAATCATTGTTCCGCCTTGCAGCGAAATATGAGCTTTCCCGTCGTCCTGTAGAGCCAGATTGGTGGCGCGGTGAGGTCGATGGCGGATCACCAGATCGTGTGGCAGATCGCGGGTGATTTCATGGTATCCCCAGACAAGATATTCGCCCAGCAGGCGACGGGGGAGATAATCGTTTTCCTGAATTTCAGTGCCATTCTTGTTTCGGTAGCCGTGCGCTTTGGCCCACTCGAAAAAATTAAGCCCGCGGCGAACAGGGCCGGTATTTTTGACCGACTCGTCACCGAACAACGTGATTTGACTGGCCACGGTATTCACCAGCATGTGGTCGGGTTGTTGACGACTGTGAGCGCCCGCGCCAATTTCATTGGGATCAACGAGCAGGATTTCCATTCCTTCTGGATGGGGTGAGTGGTGGTACAGCGTAATTACACGTTCAAGAATACTTAATCCTCTTGGGCCCATGCCCAATATTGCGATGGTAGTTCGAGCCATAACTCATCTCCTTTGAATAATCGAACATTGACGATTTCCTGTAGTGAAATAACTCATTCCTGATGCAATAAATAACGCGATAGCGCCGCAGACAATGGAGGAGACGACCGCGTGAGGACCGGCTGTCAACATGCTGGTCAGTAAAGGCCCGGCGATTTGTCCGATGCCGTAGGTCAGGGTGACCAGCCCGAGCAGATTGATGTGGCGTGGAACACGAATGCGTTTGGCTAAAGGCATCACCAGCGTGGTCGTGCCCATAAATGTCGCGCCGAAACCGATGCTGCTGACGACTAACATGACGGGCGAGTCGCTTAGCAAGGTCATCAAAACGCAAATGCCCTGCATGAAAAGGTTCGCCGTCAAACATTGCAACGTCCCCCATCGGCTCGCGGCCCATAGCCAGATGAAACACCCGGGAACGATGCCCAGACCGACCAGCGACCACAGGTGACTGGCCAGCAGCGGGAACGCCAGTGTCTTGGCCATTAGGGGCAGATAGGTGGCGATGATGATGTAGCCGAAGCCGGCGAGCCCATAGAGCAGCGCCAATTGCCACCAGAGAATACTTTCCTGCTTGACTGGCATGGGTGCGACGCCAACAGATTCGGCGGAATGCCGGGGCGTCAGCCGCCACATGGCGAGCAGCAGCAGAGCGGACAGCAGGCCAGCCCCCCACCATAGCGTCTCGGCATCCAGCGCGAAGCGTTGACCAGCGACGACATACTCATTCCCCATAATAATCCCTACGCCAACGCCGGCATAAAGCGCAGCGATAGCTCCAAAATGATGAGTGAGGCGCATAATGGTTAATGAGCCGAAAATCATCATGCCTGCGCTGGCGATTCCGGCAGTGAAGCGTATCAATAACGTCAGCAAAAAGTCCGTGGTCAGGGCCATTACAAAAGTCAGCGCCGCGGTGGCGATAGCGGCGCCAAACAGCGTCGCGCGGGTGTATGCGGGAGGAATGACACGGCTGAAGGCAAACAGCAGGCTGCCGACCAGATACCCTGCATAATTGGCGCTGGCAAGATACGAGAGCTGATTGAAGGTAAACAGATTCTCGCTGAGCATGACGGGCAACATGGGGGTGAAAAGAAAACGTCCGAGTCCCATTCCCAAAGCCAATATCGCCGTCCCGAACAGCGCGGTTCGAACGGATGATAAAAAAGGCTGGGTAGGTGGAATATGACTCATTGTTCATTTTCTTCTGAAGATAAATGGAATGATGTTGAAGCTATCCTGACGGTTATTATGATAAATAAAAGTGAATATTATTTAGCTAAATGTTCACTAAAAGAGAGCGTGTGCGATGAATAGTCACTCATTACGCCTTTTCAAAGCCGTGGCCGAATGCGGCTCGGTCAAAGAGGCGTCAAAGCAGTTGCACTGTGTTTCGTCAAACGTTACTACCCGGCTCAAGCGGTTAGAGGCCAGCCTCAATGTCTGTCTGTTCAGGCGCGAAAAAAATCGCCTCTACATCACGCCGGAAGGAGAATATTTATTGGGATACGCCAACAAAATCCTGGCGTTAATGGACGAGGCGGAGAGAAATTTGCAAGCTCAAAACCCCTCCGGCCCGCTACGCCTCGGTTCCATGGAAACCACGGCGGCTGTCCGTTTACCGTCCTTGCTGTCCTCGTTTAGTCTAGATACACCGCTGGTGGAGCTGAGTTTGGAAACACACCCGACGCGTCAGCTGGTTGATAAGGTGCTGAATGGCAAACTGGATATTGCGTTTGTCGCGGACCATGAGCATCTCCCGCGAGATTTGCTGGAAAGTCTTCCTGTGTGGCGAGAAACGTTGGTGCTGGTGACGTTCAAAGATCACCCCGATGTGGTGACGGCGAACGACCTGCGGATCAAAAGGCCGCTGGCATTGGGGGTGGGCTGTCATTATCGCTACCGCTTTATGCAGTGGCTCAGGCAACAGGGCATCAAAGGGCCGGGACCGCAGGAGTTCGGATCTTTTCAGACTATTCTTGGCTGTGTAGCGTCGGGCATGGGGATCTCGCTCCTGCCGGAAAGCGTGGT
Organism: Lonsdalea britannica; assembly: GCF_002111595.1. GTDB lineage: Bacteria > Pseudomonadota > Gammaproteobacteria > Enterobacterales > Enterobacteriaceae > Lonsdalea > Lonsdalea britannica. Next base: position 206,128 of record NZ_LUTN01000004.1, on the reverse strand, counting down.
CAGCCAGTACGAGCAGAGTTTCGATATCCGTCGTCATGCTATTGACCCCGACATTGGTGAAGTCGATACGCTGATGATTTGGCTAAAAAGTCGTGAGGCGGGGAGGGGATCCACTGCCTTCAGACAGTTTGTGATAAAGAACCGTTCGGCGCATGATAAATGATTCTGCGTCTGGGTCGTTGGGTCAACATGTTCTAATGGCCGGGATCATGAGAGATTGTCTTGCTGTAGAGTGGCATAATTTAAGACTGAGGGCCTTTCATGACGTCATCGATCACCATCATCAAACAGAAATTGCTGTCCGACCATTGGTTCGTATTGAACAAGTATGTTTATGACCTGAAAAGAAAAAATGGCGAAACCGTTCGGCAGGTTCGCGAGGTGTATGACCGGGGTAATGGGGCAACGATCCTGTTGTACAACCAAGAAAAGGGCAGTGTGGTCCTGACGCGTCAGTTTCGTTTGCCGACATACCTGAACGGCAATGAGAGCGGCATGCTGCTGGAAGCCTGTGCCGGGATGCTGGACGATCACTCACCTGAAGCCTGCGTGCGGCACGAAGCGATCGAAGAGACGGGCTATGTCGTCAGAGATGTTGAAAAACTGTTTGAAGCCTATATGTCGCCGGGCGGAGTGACTGAAATCATCCACTTCTTCGCCGCGCAGTACGACGCGTCGCTGCGTGATAACAGCGGGGGCGGGATTGATGATGAAGATATCGAAGTGGTCGAACTGCCCTTTACCGAGGCCGTCGCCATGATGAAGGACGGGCGAATCAAAGATGGCAAGACCATCATGCTCTTGCAGTACGCTCAGATCCAAGGCTGGTTCAGCGAGTCGTCATGATGGGACGTTAATGCGGGGCACTGAATTCACCCCGCAGAATATCGTTTCTTGTTACAGCTGTGCGGCAAGCAGGTCTTCGAGCTTCTGCTGATCCGCAGCGAACAGCCGGATCCCTTCCGCTAGTTTCTCGACCGCCATGGCATCTTGATTGTGGAGCCAGCGGAATTCGGCTTCGGAGAGCGGCGAAGCCTGATAGAGGCCTTCCGTCGCCGGGCTGAGTTTGCGTTCCACCGGCGCGTCGCTGTTTTTCAACTGCTCCAACAAGTGCGGAGATAGGGTCAGCCGGTCGCACCCCGCCAGCGCCAGAACCTGTTCAATTTTGCGGAAGCTGGCGCCCATGATAACCGTCTCGTAGCGGTGCTGCTTGTAGTAGTCGTAGATGCGTTTGACGGACTGTACGCCCGGATCTTGTTCTGCCGAATAGTCTGCGTTCGGCTCCCGCGCCTGATACCAGTCGTAGATTCGGCCGACGAACGGCGAGATCAGATAGACGCCCGCTTCCGCGCAGGCCCGCGCTTGCGCAAACGAGAACAGCAGCGTCAGATTGCAGTTAATCCCTTCCTTCTCCAGCGCTTCAGCGGCCTGAATCCCTTCCCAGGTCGCCGCCAGCTTAATCAGAATACGTGAACGGGGAATATCCTTCTGTTCATACAGTCCGATCAACTTGCGGGCCTTGGTGACGCACATGCCCCGGTCGAATGACAGGCGCGCGTCCACTTCAGTGGAGATCCGCCCCGGAATGCTTTTCAGCACCTCGGCGCCAATATTGACGGCCAGTTGGTCGCTGGCGTTAATCAGCTGTGTTTCGCGCGATCCGCCCTGTTGGCGGGCGTAGTCCAGCGCATCGGTAAACAGCGACTGATAAGAGGGCAGGCTGGCGGCTTTCAGGATCAGCGAAGGATTGGTGGTGGCATCCTGCGGCGCGAAATGCCGGATTGAGTCGATATCGCCGCTGTCAGCTACCACGACGGTGAACTGCTTAAGGGCATCGAGTTGGTTCATGCATGACTCCTGGGATAAGAAACGGATCGACGAAAACTCAGGGTGGTGATGACATACCCTGCATCAGTACCGGACAGAATGACATGCGCTTTTTCTGATTACTGTGATGGAGGAAGATAATAGGGTAATAGAATGACCCGACCGCGTGGATGCGATCGGGACGACGCAGAAGTTAGCGGGACTGTCGTTGCAGCCACTGATCCAGCTGATTGGCGAACTGCTGGCGGTCGCGCTGGCTCAGCGCGTTGGGTCCGCCGGTCTGGATGCCGCTGGAACGCAAGGTATCCATAAAGTCGCGCAGGGTCAGCCGTTCACGGATGGTGTCTGGCGTGTATCGCTCTCCGCGTGGGTTCAGCGCCTCGCCCTGTTTTTCCAGCACTTCGGACGCCAGTGGGATATCGCTGGTGATCACCAAATCGCCGGGCGTCACACGGCGGACGATTTCGTTGTCCGCAACGTCGAATCCTGCCGCGACGCGTAGCGTGCGCAGATAGGGGGACGCCGGCACTTTCAGCGGTTGATTCGCGACGAAGGTGACGGTGGTCGCCGTGCGCTCTGCCGCACGATACAGGACTTCCTTGATAACGACGGGGCATGCGTCGGCATCGACCCAGATAACAGCCATCAGCGGTTCTCCTTGCTATCTTTTGGGGCCAGCCAGTCGCGCGGCGGCAGAAAGTCTCGATATAGCGCGGCTTCCGGGCTGTCAGACTCCGGAGCGTACTGATATTCCCAGCGCACCAGTGGCGGCATCGACATCAGAATGGACTCGGTGCGTCCCCCGCTTTGCAGGCCGAACAGCGTACCGCGGTCCCAGACCAGATTGAACTCCACGTAGCGGCCGCGGCGATAGAGTTGGAACTCGCGCTCCCGTTCGCCCCAAGGCAGATCTTTGCGACGTTGGACGATCGGCAGGTAGGCCTCGGCAAAACCTTGGCCGACCGCTGCATAAACGCGAAGCTGGTGGCGAAATCCGGCGTATTCAGGTCGTCGAAAAACAGGCCGCCTATCCCTCGCGCCTCGTTGCGATGCTTCAGGAAGAAGTACTCGTCGCACCATGCTTTGTAGCGAGGGTAAACCGCTTCGCCAAACGGCTGACAGAGGTCGTGCGCCGTTTGGTGCCAATGCACGGCATCCTCTTCGAAGCCATAATAGGGCGTCAGATCGAAGCCGCCGCCAAACCACCATACCGGCGCTTCACCCTCTTTTTCGGCAATAAAAAAGCGCACGTTGGCGTGGCTGGTCGGGACATACGGATTAAGCGGATGAATGACCAGCGAGACACCCATGGCCTGAAAGCTGCGTCCGGCCAGCTCCGGGCGATGTACGCTGGCGGAAGGCGGCAGAGACGCGCCCGAAACGTGGGAAAAGTTAACGCCAGCTTGCTCGAAGACCTGACCCTGACGCAATACACGGCTCCGTCCTCCGCCGCCGGTCGCATATTCCCAGGCGTCCTCCCTGAAGGTTTCCGCACCGTCCATCTGTTCCAGCTGTTGGCAGAGGGTATCCTGCAACGAGAGCAGAAAACGTTTAATCGCGTCAATATCGGGAGAACTCATCGTGATCCTTTTGGCATCAGTGGCAAAGCCGTCAGTATAACGAGATTTCCGCGCTGATAAATGCCGTCGTGGCGCACAAGCCGCGAGGGCAATTTACGGTTGCGTCTGACGTGAATCACGCGATAATCAGAACTTACCTCATTTACTTACCAATAATGGGTCGTTAGCGATGGACATCCGCATATTCAAGCAAGATGACTTTGAAGAAGTGATCACTCTTTGGGACCGCTGTGATCTCCTTCGTCCGTGGAATGATCCGGAAATGGATATCGAACGTAAGATGAATCACGACCCCGATCTGTTCCTGGTGGCGGAAGTCGGCGGAGAAATTGTCGGCTCAGTGATGGGCGGCTATGACGGTCATCGCGGTTCAGCCTACTACTTAGGCGTGCATCCGGACTTTCGCGGGCGCGGCATCGCCAATGCCTTGGTGAGCCGACTGGAAAAGAAGCTGATTGCGCGCGGTTGCCCGAAAATCAATCTGATGGTGCGCGAAGATAATGACGCGGTCATCGGCATGTACGAGAAACTCGATTATCAAACCGCAGACTGCATCACGCTCGGTAAACGCCTGATAGAAGATCAGGAGTATTAAGCGCGGGATGATATGCCAGCGCGGCATGTTATCCCCCAACGATTTTTACGGCACTTTCTGCGCGCAGAAGACTCCAATAGCCATCTGCATGCAGGCAGGTGCCGTTTTTTGTTAAGGAGTTGGTTGTGATCACTGTTCGCCCGCTATATTTGGCTCTTCCGCTGCTGCTGACCGGCTGCGGCACGCTTTCCCATTTATCCTGGTCCAGCCTGTCGCCAATGAACTGGTTCGGGTCTTCTTTAACGGTCTCTGATACGGGCGTCGGCGGTATTACCGCGGGGACGCCGATGTCTGAAGCGGCGCTCGATCGAGCATTGGACGGAAATTACCGGCTGCGCGGCGGTATGGCGACGCATAACGGTAAGCTGGTGGCGTTCTATGAAGCGCTGAAAGACGATCAGGTCAAAGTGACGATCAACGGTGAGCCGAAGAGTCACGTCAGTCAGGTGGATGTGATGGACGCATCGGCCGCCAGCGCCTGGGGCGTCAAGATCGGCGATGAATTCAGTTCGCTCTACAGCAAGGCGTTCGAGGCTTGCCAACTGGGTCAGGGCGACAGCGCGCGCGACGTAGAATGTGTCGCGCCGCAGAGCCAGCACGTGAGCTATCTGTTTACCGGTCGCTGGAGTGGTCCGGATGGACTGATGCCGCCGGACGATATTCTGCAAAGCTGGAAGGTCAGCAAAATCATCTGGCACGCTCAGCCGCGTCGCTGATTCACGCCTCAGCATGGGCGGCTCCGCCCATGCTTTTCCGCTTTTTCCGTGGGGTTTCCCACACACTCACTCTCCTCGTTATCTCCCCGCAGCCGTGTGGTCTCGTAAACATTTTGCGTTGAAGCAAAGCAAAATCAGTATTGCATCCGGTATCATAAGCGCGCTGGGTATCTTCAGGGCAATAATGACGATACAACATACTGAATAATAAGAGGAATGAGAGTGATGACACCAATTCAAAGCGGTATTTTGCTGGAGCATTGCCGTTTTGCCATTTATATGGAAGCCAGAGTTCAGGGAGAATTTGATGCCATCCGGCAGGGATGCAAGAAATTTTGTCAGTCTCTGAATGAGTTACAGCAGCAGTTTCCTGATGCCGGTCTGGGGGCGACGCTCGCCTTTGGTCACGATGTGTGGCGTGAGTTGGATAGCGAGAACAGCGCCGCTGAACTTAAGCCGTTTACGCCGCTGGGGAAAGGACTCGCGCCAGCCACGCAGAGAGACATGTTGATCCATATTCAGTCACTGCGTCATGACGTGAACTTCAGCCTGGCTCAGGCGGCGCTGGTCGCGTTCGGCAGCGCCATTCACGTCGAAGAGGAAACTCACGGTTTCCGCTGGGTGGAAGACCGGGACCTGAGCGGCTTCGTCGACGGTACCGAAAATCCGCAGGGCGAAGATCGCCATAGCGTCGCCATCATTCCCGATGGGCAGCCGGGCGCGGGCGGCAGCTACGTCTTCGTACAGCGCTGGGAGCATAACCTGCGGCAGCTGCAGCGGATGAGTACGGAAAAACAGGAACAGATGATCGGTCGTACTAAGCAGGAGAACGAAGAGCTGCCGTCCGATCAGCGTCCGGAAACGTCTCACCTCAGCCGTGTCGATCTTAAAGAGGACGGCAAAGGGCTGAAAATTCTGCGCCAGAGCCTGCCTTACGGCACCGCGAGCGGTAAAAAAGGACTCTATTTCATGGCCTACTGCTCTCGCCTGCACAATATCGAACAGCAACTGCTGAGCATGTTCGGCGATAGAGACGGCAAGCGAGACGAGATGTTGCGCTTTACCCGTGCCGTAACCGGGAGCTACTATTTCGCTCCGTCGCTGACGTGGTTGCAGGCATTGTAACGGCTGACGCGAGGCGATCCCGATAACGAAAGGTAGGCAGAGGACGTGAAGACAGACGCGCTTGAACACTGCATCGGCAATACGCCGCTGGTAAAATTACAGCGATTGGCTCGCCACACGGAGAGCGAAATCTGGGTCAAGCTGGAAGGGCAGAACCCGGCGGGGTCGATCAAGGATCGCGCGGCTTACAGCATGATCAGTCAGGCTGAGCGGCGAGGGACAATTACCCCCGGCGACACGTTGATTGAAGCGACCAGCGGTAATACCGGCATCGCGTTGGCGATGGTGGCGGCGTTGAAGGGATACCGCTTGCGGTTGCTGATGCCGGAAAACATGAGTCTGGAGCGTCAGGCCGCCATGCGCGCTTACGGCGCCGAACTGTTGCTGGTGAGCCAGCAAGAGGGAATGGAAGGCGCACGCGACAGGGCGCGCCGGATGGCGGAGGCGGGTGAAGGCTATGTGCTCGACCAGTTCAATAATCCGGACAATGCGCAAGCCCATTTCGCTAGCACCGGTCCTGAAATCTGGCGTCAAACTGAAGGTCGTCTGACCCACTTCGTTTCTTGTATGGGCACCACGGGGACGATCACCGGCGTCAGCCGATATCTGAAAAGTCAGCGTGACGCGATTTGCACCGTCGGCCTGCAACCGCAGGCAGGCAGTCAGATCCCGGGGATCCGTCGTTGGTCGCCTGACTATATGCCGGGAATTTATGCGCCTGAACTGGTTGACCGCGTTCTGGACGTTTCTCAGCAAGAGGCCGAGGCCACGACCCGCCTGCTGGCGCAACAGGAAGGTCTTTTGTGCGGCGTGAGTTCCGGCGGCGCGGTGGCTGGCGCTTTGAAGATCGCCGCTGCCGAGCCGGGAAGTCATATCGTCGCGATTGTGTGCGATCGCGGCGACCGCTATCTCTCGACCGGCGTCTTCGACTAACCGCCGCCTCTTTTCTCTCTCGGCTATTCCCTTTCCAGCGCGTAAATAGGCTGCATGTTGGCGGCGCGTCGGGCGGGGAAAAAGCCGAAAATCACGCCGATCAGGCTGGAACAGACGAACGCGGCGACGATAGACGCGGGCGAATACACGAGGGAAAAGCTGCTGACCAGCAGGCCGAATAGTCCGCCGCAAAGCAGCGAAACCACGACGCCCAACAGCCCGCCGCACAGGCACACCAGCACCGCTTCGATCAGGAATTGCTGCATAATATCGCTGGTGCGCGCGCCTACCGCCATGCGCACGCCAATCTCCCGGGTGCGCTCGGTCACCGACACCAACATGATATTCATCACGCCAATACCGCCGACAATCAGTGAAATCACCGCAATCAGCGATACCAGCAGCGTCAGCGTGGCGCCGGTTTTCTGAATAGCCTGCCGAATACTGTCGGTGTTCATTACGAAGAAGTCTTTATTGCCATGGTGGCGCGTCAGCTCCTGGGTAATGCCTTGCTCGGCGACGCTGAGATCGACATTGTCTTTGACGCGGACGGTGATGCTTCGCAGATAGGACTGTCCCACCAGTCGCCACATGGCGGTGGTGTAAGGAACCCAGACATTCAGGCTTTCATCGCTCCCGAACCCGTTTTGCTGACGTGTGGCCACGCCAATAATTCGGCACGGCAGCGTGCCGAGCAGAATGACCTGCCCCAGGGGATCTTCGCCATGCGAAAACAGCTTATCCCGCGTGTTCTGATCGATCACCACTTCTTGTGCCAGCGTGTCGATACTGTGGGAGGGAAATGATACGCCCTCCGACAGGGTGTAGCCGCGAACGGTAAAAAACTGTTCGCCGACGCCGTTCACGGTGGTGGTCAGCGAAACATTGCGGTAACGCAGCGTCACGCTGGAGGAAAGCAAGGGGGTAATGCTGTGGACGTAGGGCTGTGCCGACAGCGGTTTAATGTCGCTGGCCCTCAGCGTTTGGATCGCACCGGACCGCATATCGCCAAAGTCTTTGCCGGGAAAAATCTCCAGCGTGCTGGTGCCCATCTCATTGATGCTGTCCAAAACCTGCTGCTGGGAGCCTTTCCCCAGGGCGACGACCGATACGACGGAGGCGATGCCGATGATGATGCCCAACATCGTCAGGAAGGTACGCATTCGTTGGGCGCTCATCGCGCGCAGCGCCATTTTGAACGCATCGGTAAAGCGTCCGTACCACTGGGAGAACGAAGGGCTGGCTGGCGAGGGGGTGTAGGCGGCGACTGTTGCCTGTTCAGGAATGGGGACGGCGGAAGCGTTTGAGGGAGAGCATTGACGGTCGCCGATGATTTCACCGTCATGAATTTCAATAATGCGTTCTGCCTGCTGCGCCACCTGCATATCGTGTGTGACGATGATAATCGTCTGCCCCTGACGGTGCAGCTCTTTCAGAATCGTCAGTACTTCGTTGCCGCTGGTGCTATCCAGCGCGCCGGTCGGCTCGTCGGCCAGAATGACGTTCCCGCCGTTCATCAGGCGCGGGCGATACTGACGCGTTGCTGCTGACCGCCGGAAAGCTGGTTAGGCGAGTAGTTCAGACGCTCTTCCAGCCCCAGACGCGTCAGCAGCGCGAGCGAGCGTTGCTGGCGTTCATTACGCGCTTTACCAGCATAGACGGCTGGGATCTCCACGTTGTCCTGTACCGTCAGGTCGCTCAGCAGATGATAACGCTGGAAAATGAAGCCGAAGTGTTCTCGCCGCAGCGCGGCCAGACTGTCGTTATCCAACGTCAGCGTGGAGGTTCCTGCCACCAGATAGTCGCCCTGACTGGGCTTGTCCAGACAGCCAAGAATGTTCATCAGGGTAGACTTTCCCGACCCGGAGGCCCCGACGATAGCGACCATTTCACCTGATTGGATCGTGAGATTGATGTCTTTCAGGACGTCGACCGTCTTTTCGCCGTTAGCAAAACGGCGAAAAACGTGGCTGAGCTGTAATAAAGGCGTTGTCATGGTTTAGAACCCCATCGGCGGCCTGCCCGACCGACCGCCGGTCGTGCCGGCTTGTTGGCTGACGATGACCTTTTCGCCGGCGATGACGCCGGAAGTGAGCTGGACGAAGACATTATCGCTGATGCCGGTGGTAACCGGCCGGGCATGGATATCCCCTTTGTCGTCCACGACCTGCACCTGCGTTTTTCCTGCCTCGTTATGCAGCGCCGTCATCGGCACAACCAGCGCGTTCTTGACGGTATCCAGCAGGATGTAAACCTGTGCCGTCATGGAGATGCGCAGGGTTTCTTCGGGGTTGTCGACATCGAACAGGCCATTGTAGTAGACCGCCGTGCTGGAAGACGACGAGCTGCTACTACTGCTGCTGGAACTGCTGCTGCTTGAGGTTGAGGTATCGGAACTCAGCGATTCCGGCGCCGGTTCGATAGCGCGCAGCGTGGCCTGATAGCGCTTATCCGGATCGCCGAGGATCGTGAACCACACCGACATGCCTGGTTTGACCTTAATTACGTCCGCTTCGGAGATCTGCGCTTGGATGGTCATGGTCTTCAGGTTGGCGACTTTGGCGATGGTCGGCGTACTTTGCGCGGCGTTGACCGTCTGCCCAGCTTCGACCGGGATGGCGACGACGGTGCCGTCCATCGGCGACGTGATTTTGGTGTAGGCCAAGTTGACCTGCGCGGTATTGACGGCGATCTGCGCCTGAATGATTTGGGCGTCCAATGCGGTGATTTCGGCCTGAGTGGCATCAAGCGTCGCACGGGCGCTGTCATAGTCTGCCTGCGCGCCGACGCCTTTTCGCATCAGCATTTCCTGGCGCTGCCAGCTCAGCTGATTATTTCTTAGCGCCGCCAGTTTAGCGGTCCGCTGGGCCTGCACGTTTTTCAGCGCCGCCTGACTGTCCTTGAACTCGTTCTGCTGGGTCAGGTCGTCGATTTCGGCCAGTAGCTGTCCTTTTTGGACTTTATCGCCTAATGAAATCGGCAATGCTTTGATTTGTCCTGATGCCTGAGCACCGACGCTAACCAGCTTTTGCGCTTCAATTGTGCCGTCGGCCAACACGGTTTTTTCCAGATCCCGAATGGCGACAGGGGTAGTGATATAGTTAACTTTGCTTTCTGGACGTAGCAAAAACAGTGAGAGCAGGGCAAGAAGGATAGCGAGCAGTATAATTAAAATTAAGCGGGCGGGTCGTAAACGGAATTTCATCAAAACTTCAGTGTCCTTAGTAAGGCCGAAGACATAAAGCATAGTAAAGTCACCAATTTACTCTATTTATCGAAAGCCCCACGTCATATTTGTCTAAATGAAAAGTAAGTAATCTGTAAATACAGCTGCGTAAGATACTGGCACACCTGAAAATAGGTTTCATACGAACATACGGGAACATAAGATGAAAATTTTACTGGTAGATGATGATGCCGAACTGGGCAGTATGCTGTGTGAGTACCTCACGGCTGAAGGGTTTAACGCCGAGCAGGTGCTGACCGGTAAAGAGGGCGTTGACGGCGCGATGTCCAATCAGTACACCGCCATGATTCTGGACATCATGCTGCCGGACATGAGCGGGATCGACGTGCTGCGTCAGGTTCGTCGTAGCCAGCAGTTGCCAATCATCATGCTGACGGCGAAAGGCGACAACATTGATCGCGTTATCGGACTGGAAATGGGCGCAGATGATTATGTCCCCAAACCCTGTTACCCGCGGGAATTGGTCGCAAGACTGCGTGCCGTCCTGCGGCGTTATGAAGATAAACCGGAAAAAATCAGCGATACCGGTTCGGTCTCCTACGGCGAACTGACGTTGAACACCTCCACCCGCGACAGCGAATGGCGCGGCGTTTCGTTTGATCTGACGGCCTCCGAGTTCAATCTTCTGGAGCTGCTGATGCGTTCGCCAGACCGTGTGGTGACAAAAGATGAGCTGTCGGAGAAATGTCTGGGGCGCCGCCGCGAAGCGTATGATCGCAGCGTCGACGTTCACATCAGCAATATTCGTCAGAAACTCAGCGCGTTGGAGGGCAGTACCCTGACGATAGAAACGGTGCGCAGCGTCGGCTATCGGATCCGCTAATTATGCAGGGAAGACTCTTCTGGAAGATCCTGGTCGGGCTGTGGCTGACCCTGATTGTGATTTCGCAATTGCTGTGGGTCGGCTTTTCTTTCTACGGTGACCGTAATGAACCGCCTGAGATCAGGTTGGGTAAGCACGTCATCGCCTTACAGATGACGCTGGCGTCCGAGGCTTTGCAACGGGGGGGCGTTTCCGCGCTGGATGAGGAGATGTCGAGCTGGCCGGAGAGCGAACGCGGTTATATTTCTGCCTCTACGCTGGATGATGCCGAGGCGGAGTTACCGCAAGATGATAATACGGAACCGCTGCTGCCGGACGACATGATGGTGGGCGACAAACCAGCGATGGATGAACAGCAGGTGATCGGTCCGGATGGTGAACACTACCTGCTGCGTTTTGATATCGGAGAGCTAAGAAAAGAGTTCCGCTTTGCTCCGCCCGCGCTACAGCGCTATCTGCATATCCCGGGGCCAATATTGTGGATTGGCGCCATCAGCGGGCTATTATTCAGCGCTATGATGGCCTGGAATCTGGCCAGACCGCTGAACCAACTGCGCGCGGGCTTTGGTCAAGTCGCTCAGGGCGACCTCTCTGTGCGATTGCTGCCGGCAATGCGGCGTCGTCATGACGAAATCAGCGAGGTAGCGCGGGACTTCGACTCGATGGTGGAACGTCTCGAAGTGCTGGTGAGCGCGAGGGAGCAACTGCTGCACGACGTGTCGCATGAGCTGCGGTCGCCGTTGGCGCGTCTGCAGTTGGCGATCGGTCTGGCGCGGCAAAACGACAGTCATGTGGAAAGCTGTCTGCAACGTATTGAGCGTGAGGCGGAGCGGATGGACAAGATGATCGGCGAGTTGCTGACCTTGTCGCGTACCGAAAATGCCGCCGTCAATGAGGAGTACTTCGACCTGCTGGGGCTGGTGAATGCCGTCGTTAACGATGCCCGCTATGAAGGGCAGGTGCCGGGCGTGGAGATTATTCTCCACTCCGGAGAATACGAAGATTACACCATCAAAGGTATGGCGGAGTTGATGCGCCGCGCGCTTGATAACATCATCAGAAACGCCCTTCGTTTTTCTTCACAGGGGCAGGCGGTCACCGTCACCTTGAAGCAAAGCGAGCGGGAATGGTCTATCGATGTTGCCGATAGCGGACCGGGAGTAGAGAAGGGCAAACTGTCCAGCATCTTCGATCCGTTCATTCGTATCGACTCTCCACAGTCTGGTAAAGGCTATGGACTGGGGCTGGCGATAGCCCGTAAAGCGGTGCTGGCACACGGTGGTCGTATTGAAGCGATGAATCGGGAGCCGAATGGGCTACTGATTCGTATCAGCCTGCCTCGCTGGAAATAGGGGCGTCCAGAAACGCTATTTGCTGCTGTTTCCTTGCCGCCGTGGCAATCAGTCCCCGCTATTGCTGGGGCTGATTCCTGCCCGCCTCGTTTCTCTGAAATCCAATACTCCCTGATTCTGCTGCCTCGCGGATCCCTTCCCATCGCCGTTTTCTTTCATCTTAATCAAGTGGTCCGATTGAGCGCTAAATGTCACAGGAAGGAGGCTAAGCCTCCGACTGACGGCCGTGTTTTAGACGGCGGAAAAGGAACAGGGGGTATTATCAAATACGATGAAGAGGAGAGGCAGTCGGTAGGCGAAGTAAACGCAGGTTTTGGAGAGCATCAATGAGGTGGGCTCGACTTGCTGGAAATTTTCCTCGGCAAAGACTTTGGCGAGGGGGGGCCTAATCGCAGGCAATAAAAAACGGCGCCTAAGCGCCGTTGATGTATAAACCGAGTCGTTATTACTTCTTGATGCGAATCACCGGCGTTTCGCCGACGACAACAGAACCACTCAGTTTGGTCAGCTCTTTGATTTCATCCATATTGGAGATCACAACGGGCGTCAGTGTAGATTTCGCTTTTTCTTCCAGCAGCGGCAGATCGAATTCGATGATCGTGTCGCCTTTTTTGACGCGTTGGCCTTCTTCAGCGATGCGTTTGAAGCCTTCGCCTTTCAGTTCAACGGTATCAATACCGAAGTGAACGAACAGCTCAATGCCGCTGTCGGATTCGATGGAAAAGGCATGGTTGGTTTCGAAAATTTTCCCGATGGTGCCATCTACCGGAGCAACCATTTTGTTGCCGTTCGGTTTGATAGCAATACCGTCACCGACGATTTTCTCGGCGAAAACAACATCAGGCACATCTTCAATGTTCACGATTTCGCCGGACAACGGGGCGATGATCTCAATGCTGCCGGTATCTTTTTTATCATCAGAAACCAGAGACTTCAGTTTATCGAACAAACCCATGATTCTCTCCTAAGCTTTAATATTGGGCCAGCATGGCGGATCAGCAAAGCGTCTTTTCTTTAATGAACCGGTTTACCAGATTGCTTAACTCTTCCGCCGTCGGTTGGGCTAATGCCTGTTCCGCCAGCGCCTTCGCATCACCGTAATTGGCATTACGGATAATTTTCTTGATACGAGGGATTGAGATGGCGCTCATGCTGAATTCATCCAGACCCATTCCCAATAACAGTAGTGTAGCACGTTCGTCACCGGCGAGCTCACCACACATCCCTGTCCATTTGCCTTCTGCGTGAGAGGCGTCAATCACTTGCTTGATCAGGGTTAAGACTGCCGGGGACATCGGATTGTAGAGATGAGAAATCAGCTCATTACCGCGATCTACAGCCAGAGTATACTGGGTTAAATCGTTTGTCCCAATACTGAAGAAGTCCACTTCTTTAGCCAGATGATGGGCGATCGTGGCTGCGGCAGGTGTTTCCACCATCACGCCGACCTCGATGGATTCATCAAAGGCTTTACCTTCTTCTTTCAGCTGCGCTTTCAGCATTTCCAGTTCAGCTTTCAGCGTACGCACTTCCTCGACGGAAATAATCATCGGGAACATGATACGCAGTTTGCCGAAGGCGGAAGCACGCAGGATTGCGCGCAGCTGAGAATGCAGAATTTCTTTACGGTCCAGACAGATACGGATCGCGCGCCAGCCGAGGAACGGGTTGTCTTCTTTCGGCAGGTTCATGTACGGCAGATCTTTATCGCCGCCGATGTCCATTGTACGAACGATGACTGCCTGAGCGCCCATGGCTTCTGCTACGGCTTTGTACGCCTGGAACTGCTCTTCTTCAGTCGGCAGCGAGTCGCGATCCATAAACAGGAATTCGGTACGGTACAGACCAACGCCTTCCGCGCCGTTACGCTCAGCACCTGCGACGTCGCGCACGGTACCGATGTTGGAGCAGACTTCGACCTGATGTCCGTCCAGCGTGACCGCCGGCAGATCTTTCAGTTTAGCCAGCTCTTGTTTTTCAGAGATGAACTGCTGCTGAACTTCTTTCAGCTTGTCGATGATGTCCTGGCTCGGGTTCTGGTAAATGGTGTTGTTAACGCCATCCAGAATCAGGAAGTCACCGCTTTTAACCTGTTTGGTCGCATCGGACGTACCGACAATCGCGGGCAGTTCAAGAGAACGCGCCATGATGGAGGTGTGAGATGTGCGGCCGCCGATATCGGTGATGAAGCCCAGCACCTTTTTCAGATTCAACTGAGCGGTTTCAGACGGGGTCAGATCGTTAGCAACCAGAATCACTTCGTCCTGAATATCGCCCAGGTCGACAATATTCATGCCGAGAATATTTTTCAGCAGGCGCTTGCCGATGTCACGCATGTCGGCAGCGCGCTCCTTCAGGTATTCGTCATCCAGTTCTTCCAATGCTTTGGCCTGGTTTTCAATAACAGAAGAAGCCGCCGCGTCTGCAGATGCGTGGTCATCTTTAATCAGGGATATGATTTCCTGCTCGAACTCTTCATCTTCCAACAGCATGATGTGACCTTCGAAGATAGCTTCTTTCTCGGGCCCCAGTGTTTCCGCTGCTTTGTTTTTGATCGCTTCCAACTGCTGAGAGGCTTTCGCCCGGCCAGCCAGAAAACGCTCGACTTCCTGATCGACCTGTTCCGCAGTGATTTTTTTCCGGTTGATGACGATCTCATCGTCTTTCAGTAACAGCGCCTTACCAAAAGCAATCCCGGGTGATACTAATATACCTGAAATCATAACCCTACCTTACTTAATACTGATGTGCACTAAAGAGACCGGCTACTGTTACTCAAGCTCAGCCATCAGTTTAACCAGATGTTCAACGGCTTTTTGCTCGTCTTCACCTTCAGCGGAGATCGTGACCACTGTGCCCTGAGTCAAGCCGAGGGTCTGTAATTTGAACAGGCTCTTAGCACTGGCGCTTTTACCGTTGGAGTTGACAGTGATGTCAGAAACAAAGCCTTTAGCTTCTTTAACAAACTGAGCGGCGGGACGGGTGTGGAGGCCATTTGGCGCGGTAATAGTTACTTCTTGCTGGAACATTCGGTTTTCCCCAACTTATTGGATTAGATAAATGTTGTGGAACTAAAGTCTAGTTTATCGACTGAACTTTAGCCTGTTTGGTTAACGCCCTGCGCATGTTACAGGGGCAGGCCGGGATGCGGCAAGGAACGCATAAACATTGCCTTGAATACAATATCAGTAAACCACCCCAAGCGTTTCAACCATTGTCACACAGGTGAATCAGAATACCGTTTGGCAACTCGACTCGCGTTGAGCTCAATCATGAAATTTTCAGGGGTGAAGACGGATATTAATTTCACGCATCAAAATAATTGTCCGGTTAAATACTAAACCTGGGCTGGAAATGCAATCCACCATACTTACAAACTTTGACGTGGCCCACAAAAAAGCACCCCGAAGAGTGCTTTTTGTAACATGCCGATTACTTATCCGAGGCCAAGCCGTTACTGCTGAAGCTCTTGCTCAGTGAAGAGATCGGCGAACAAAGCGGTACTCAGATAACGTTCGCCGGAAGAGGGCAAAATGACCACGATGGTTTTGTCTTTAAAGGCGTCTTCTTTCAACAGGTTAAGTGCTGCGGCGACGGCTGCGCCAGATGAAATTCCCGCCAAGATGCCTTCTTCTTCCATCAAACGACGTGCGGTACTGATAGCATCTTCATTGCTAATACGTTCTACGCGGTCTACCAGTTTGAGATCCAGATTCTCTGGGATGAAACCTGCGCCAATCCCCTGAATCTTGTGGGGACCCGGCTTGATTTCTTCGCCCGCGAGGGCCTGAGTAATAACAGGAGAGTCGACGGGTTCCACCGCGACAGTCGTAATAGCTTTGCCCTGGGTATTTTTAATGTAGCGGCTGACGCCGGTCAATGTACCGCCTGTGCCAACGCCCGCGATGAAAACGTCAACTTCGCCGTCCGTATCGTCCCAGATTTCGGGCCCGGTTGTTTTTTCATGGATTTCCGGGTTCGCGGGGTTACTGAACTGCTGTAGGAGCAGGTAGCGCTGAGGATCGCTGGCGACGATTTCTTCGGCTTTTGCGATCGCGCCCTTCATGCCTTTCGCGCCTTCGGTCAGCACCAGATTGGCGCCTAACGCTTTCAGAAGTTTACGGCGCTCGATGCTCATGGTTTCAGGCATGGTCAGCGTTAATTTATAGCCTCGAGCGGCGGCCACGTAGGCCAGAGCGATACCGGTATTGCCGCTGGTCGGTTCAACCAGTTCTACGCCGGGCTTCAGAACACCGCGTTTCTCCGCATCCCAAATCAGGTTAGAACCAATACGGCATTTAACACTGAAACTAGGGTTGCGAGACTCCACTTTGGCGAGGATGCGTCCATTACCAATGCGATTCAGCCGAACCAGCGGCGTATGGCCGATTGTGAAAGAATTGTCTTCGTAGATCTTGCTCATAGCCCGTCCTTTAAATAGCTGTATGTAATTTTTGTGAACGCTAGAGAGAATACCTTTTCAACACAGCCAGTGAAGTAAGCAATCGCTATATCGTTATGTTCTTAGGAAATATATTTTCATTATTTCCTGTCCCGGTTCCGCGCGGTTTATTTTGCTTTCAACACGTTGGATAAATGCTGGTAACGATCTACCCATAGCGCCGTTGCCCCGCATACAGCGACGGGCATGATGATCAGATTGAGCACTGGGACAATTGTGCACAGGTTGACCAACGCGCCGAACTGCAGGTTGCTGATTTTGTGCTGCCGCAGAGTCTGGCGCATGACCGGGAAGCTGACTTTATGGTTATCGAACGGATAATCGCAATACTGCACCGCTAGCATCCAGGCGCTAAAGATAAACCAGAGGATAGGCGCTACCGTTTGACCGATGCCCGGTACGAAATAGAGTAAAAACAGCACCAGCGCTCGCGGTAAATAATAGCCGAGTTTCTGTACTTCACGTCGCATAATGCGCGGGGTGTCTTTAGCGATGCCCCAGATGCCGCTATCCGGTAGCGCGACGCCGGTTAACCTGGCTTCCAGTTGTTCCGCCAGCAGACCGTTAAACGGCGCCGCGATAAAATTGGTCACTGTGCTAAAAAAGTAGCCAAAGACCAATAGGATGGAAATGACCGCTACAGGCCAGAGCAGATAGCTCAGCCACTGCAGCCAGTTAGGGACATGGCTCATCAATTGAGGAATCCAGCTGTTTAATTGCTGGAACAACCACCAGAAGGCGCCGCCCATCAGCAAAATGTTGACCAGCATCGGCAAGACCACGAATCGACGGATTCCCGGCAGCGAAAGCAATTTCCAGCCTCGCACGAAATAGTGGAAACCGCTGCGAAGGTTCTGGCGTTCTTGGGCGTAAGGCATACTCTTATTCTCATTGTTCTTTGAAGATGGCGGCATCATATCGGGACGATATTGTGCTGGCTAGCCCGTTTTTGCATGAAAAAACAGCAAAAAAGTGCGCACTTGCCATCTTTATTGTCATAAACTGTCGGCCAGACTTGCACTTGTGTACACGGGCAAATACAGTTAGTGATATATGTATATGCCATAGTGGCAATGTATTGGAATAACTGGGATAGCAATGATGCAGGACTTGCGTCTGATATTAATCGTTGTTGGCGCGATCGCTATTATAGCACTGCTGCTGCACGGCCTGTGGACCAGCCGTAAAGAGCGTTCGTCCCTTTTTCGCGATCGTCCTGTGAAGCGTTTGAAGCAGGATCCGGACGAAACGCCTTTCGAAACGCTGGATGAAGGCGTTGGCGAAGTACGGGTTAAGCCCGTGCGCCCTAAAAGTACGCCTCCTGCGGCTCGTCCGACAGCGAGCGTTCAAGGACGCGCGGTGGACGAGCCTCCATTGACGTCTCATGAGCCGGAATCAGCTTCAGGAAATTACGATCCGCTACTGGGCGAAACGAACTCTGCTGAGCCGTCGCGGATTGATGTGGCCGAGCGTGAGCTGGCGGCAGACTCGCATTCCGATTCGGAAACGGTGGCAGAGCGTGAAGCCAAAATGGCCAGCCTGCAGGAAGAGCAAGAAGAATCAGCTCCTGCCAATGACGAGCCAGCGGCTAAAGAAGCGGTTCTGGTGGTTCATGTCGCGGCCCATCAGGGCGGCGTTATCGGCGGCGAATTGCTGTTGCAAAGCGTTCTTCAGTCGGGTTTCCAGTTTGGCGAGATGAATATTTTCCATCGCCACGTGAATCCAGCTGGCGGCGGACCGGTGCTGTTCAGCCTGGCCAATATGGTGAAACCCGGCTCTTTCAATCCTGACGACATGTCTGAGTTTTCGACGCCGGGCGTGTCCATCTTTATGATGGTGCCGTCATATGGTGATGCCAATCAGAACTTCAAACTGATGCTGCAATCAGCGCAGCGTATCGCGGACGATGTTGGTGGCGTGGTGCTGGACGATGAGCGTCGAATGATGACGCCGCAAAAGGTTGAAGTGTATAAGTCACGTATCCGCGAAGTGCTCAACTAACGGTTCAGCGTTGCCGTGTTGGCTAAAAAACACAGTTAAAAGCCTCCGCCTGCGGAGGCTTTTTCTTTGCGTCGGATCTGCCTGGGTCGCATGACAGCCAGTTGTTAGCAGGAAAACTAAACCGACTCTGGTTTCTTTCTCAAGCTTGGGGTGAGCAGCTATTCTTGACCTTGCGCGACCGGCGGCTCTGCTTTGGGTTCTACGGTCGATGCGGATTTGGCTTCCAGTTCGTCCAGTCGCTGTTCCAGTCGCGTCAGCTTTTCACGCGTGCGTAGCAGAACCTGTGTCTGGACATCAAATTCTTCCCGGTTGACGAGATCCAGACGGGATAGCTGCGACTGCAGAACCTGACGGATCTTTTTCTCCATATCCTCGCCAAGTTCCCGAATCCCTTTGGGCATGGATTCGTGCATCTGACGGGCGATTTGCTCTATCTTTTTAGGGTCAATCATGATGATTTTCCTGATGGGTTAGACGGAAAGAGTGCTGCTAATAGCTAAGTGTAATGCCTGCCAGGCATTGTATAAACCTAAACTGCGCCAGCGCAGCGGTTATTGCTCATGAGAGCCCTTATACCCGTTGCCCTGCAAAATCGTTAGCGTTATAGTAAACCCGCTTATTCTCAGGGCGGGGCGTAATTCCCCACCGGCGGTAAACCAGTCCATACAACGTATGAGGTTGGAAGCCCGCGAGCGCTCAGGCTGTCATATTTGGTTTGAGGTCAGCAGATCCGGTGAAATTCCGGGGCCGACGGTTAAAGTCCGGATGGGAGAGAGTAACGGTATCCGTCAGGCTGAGCCTGCCCGCGTTATTTTTTTAGCATTGATCGTATTTCCATGCCTTCGATGCCACTCCTCAAGTTAGCCCTGATTCTGGTAATCCATAGAAAATAGTGAGGGTTTTTTACCATGAATCAGACTTTGCTTTCTCAATACGGTACACCGACTGAACGCGTTGAACGTGCGCTTGAAGCGCTGCGTCAAGGGCGTGGCGTCATGGTGCTTGACGATGAAGATCGTGAAAATGAAGGCGACATGATTTTTTCCGCCGAACATATGACCGTCCAGCAGATGGCGCTGACCATTCGCCACGGCAGTGGGATTGTTTGCCTGTGCCTGACTGACGAGCGCAGACAAAAACTGGAATTGCCGATGATGGTTGAGCACAACTCCAGCCATTATCAAACGGCGTTTACGGTCACAATCGAAGCGGCTGAAGGCGTGACGACCGGCGTATCTGCCGCAGACCGCCTGACCACCGTGCGTGCCGCGACGGCCGACGATGCCCGCGCCAGCGATCTGAATCGCCCCGGTCACGTTTTCCCTTTGCGTGCTCAGCCTGGCGGCGTACTGGTTCGCGGTGGCCATACTGAAGCGACAGTCGATTTGATGACGCTGGCGGGTCTAAAGCCGTTTGGGGTGCTATGCGAGCTGACTAATGACGACGGTTCCATGGCGCGCGCGCCGGAGGTGATCGCCTTTGGTCAGCAGCACGATATGCCGGTTCTGACTATCGAAGATCTGGTGGCTTACCGCAAAGCGACCGAGCTGAAAGCCAGCTAATCGCGTCTGTGCTATGCCGGGGCGGGTCCCCGGCAGTGTCTTCAATGTGGTTTGCGACCGAGCAGCGTGGCGAAACGCAGTTTGATATGCTTCTCATCCGCACCCATTTTATGCAACTCCCCGAATCCCGATGCTATTTCACCATCTCCCATACTTCGTCATGGCGGCGTAGTTCTTCCTCTTTAAACGTCAATGAAAAGGGCTGAGGGCAGGAATAATCATCGGTCGACATCGTTGCGACAATCAGGTTTTATCCCCTGTCGACAGTATACTGCTGCATATTCCGAATAATGGCCGGAATGAGGTAACGATCGATAAGCATAAACACGACGGTCGACAAAATCATATCGCGGCATCATCAATGTCGGCGAGATTGATATCATGCTCACTGGCCCGAATATCGCCGAGATGTTCTTGCTCGAAGGTGGTCGGTTGCGTCTGACAATATGCCATTCCGGCGTTTGCGTGTCGCATTTCAATGCGTTCATAGTGATCTCAATTACATAGCGAATTCCCCATGACATCGGGGGGGATACATTGAAAAATATAAAGTTGCATTTTGAATGCGTTAATTGATTGGGTTGTGAATAAGGCCGGAAGAAAGAGTGTCAAAACAAGGGAGAGGAAGGTGAGAGAAGGAAAGGAAGCAATAAGCGCTAAAAGATGAATAAGGGGAAGCAAGACGCTTCCCCCCGAAATGCCTGACCTGTCTCAGCGTCAGGATAAAGTACTATCAGCCGCAGCGATTACAGGCTTTAGCTTGAATCTGCTGGAAGAAATCGTTGCCCTTGTCATCCACCAAGATGAATGCCGGGAAATTCTCTACTTCGATCTTCCAAATCGCTTCCATACCCAGTTCTGGGTATTCGACGCAGGTCAGGCTTTTAATGCTGTTTTGCGCAAGGATTGCGGCAGGACCGCCAATGCTGCCGAGGTAGAAACCACCGTGTTTTTTACACGCGTCAGTGACCTGTTGGCTACGGTTGCCTTTGGCCAGCATGATCTTGCTGCCGCCGTGAGACTGCAGCAGGTCGACGTAGGAGTCCATACGACCCGCGGTGGTTGGCCCCAAAGAACCGGAGGCGTAGCCAGTCGGTGTTTTGGCCGGGCCTGCGTAGTAAATTGGATGGTCTTTAACGTACTGAGGCAGGCCTTCGCCGTTGTCGATACGTTCTTTCAGCTTAGCATGAGCAATATCACGTCCTACGATGATCGTACCGGTCAGAGACAGGCGCGTAGAGACCGGATACTGAGACAGTTCGGTGAGGATGTCATCCATCGGCCGGTTAAGGTCGATGCGGACCGCTTCGCCTTCGCCAGCCTGACGCAGATGTGCCGGGATGTATTTGCCTGGATTCTGCTCCAGCTGTTCCAGCCAAATACCGTCGCGGTTGATTTTGCCTTTGATGTTACGGTCTGCGGAGCAAGATACGCCCATACCGACCGGACATGATGCGCCGTGGCGCGGAAGACGAATCACGCGAATGTCATGCGCGAAGTATTTACCGCCGAATTGTGCGCCAAGACCCAGATTACGGGCTTCTTCCAACAATTCCTGCTCCAGCGCGGTGTCACGGAAAGCCTGACCGTGTTCGTTGCCTTCAGTCGGTAGTTCATCGTAGTAGTGCGTGGAGGCCAGCTTGACCGTTTTCAGGGTGGTTTCCGCTGAAGTGCCGCCGATGACGAAAGCAATGTGATACGGCGGGCAAGCTGCGGTGCCCAGCGTGCGCATTTTTTCTACCAGAAAGTTTTTCAGTTTTCCTGGGGCCAGTAGCGCTTTGGTTTCCTGATACAGGTAGGTTTTGTTGGCAGAGCCGCCGCCCTTGGTGACGAACAGGAACTTGTACTCTTCGCCTTCCGTGCTGTAGAGATCGATCTGCGCCGGCAGGTTAGTTCCGGTGTTAACCTCTTTATACATGTCCAACGGTGCGTTCTGGGAATAGCGCAGGTTGTCTTCGATAAAGGTGTTGTAAACGCCATGCGACAGCGCTTCCGCATCGTTGACACCGGTCCAGACGTTCTGGCCTTTCTTGCCGACAATGATTGCGGTTCCGGTATCCTGACAGGTCGGCAAAATGCCCTTGGCGGCGATTTCCGAGTTGCGCAGGAATTGCAGTGCGACATATTTGTCGTTTTCACTCGCTTCCGGATCGCTCAGGATATCGGCGACCTGCTGCTGGTGGTCGGGACGCAACATGAACGAAGCATCGTGGAAGGCTTGCTGTGCGAGCAGCGTCAGTCCTTCCGGCGCGATTTTCAGCATGTCCTGACCGTCGAACTGCGTGACGGAAACATAGTCCTTGGAAAGCAAACGATACTCGGTTTTATCTTTACCGAGGGGAAAAGGCTCTTGGTAATGAAAAGTTTTATTCGACATTGGTTTCTCACTTAAGGCCGTATAGTTTATGAATTCATTCAGTTTTATCGCCCTGGCGGCGTGTTTTGCGCAGTCTTTATCATTAGAGCGGTGCGTTTCGTGCTGCGACAAAAGTAATAGACGCTACAATGTTATGGTTTTATTTCCACGAGTGCTACGTATGCGGGGCACATTATTATTAATCTCCGTCATGTTTTCATGGAAAATAGCGATAGGCTTGTTTCATTCGGCGAGAATTCAGTCGGATGTACTCTGAAAAATAATATTTAAGTTAATTAATTTGTTTAATTTAAATAAATAAAATCAAGCGAGAACATGCGCCAGAAAATAAAAATACGCATTATAGCCCTGCATTTTCATTATTACTTATCCCCTAACATCTTCTTTTTTCTTCTATAAAATGATCGTAGTGGCGTGCATCCGGCATTGAAAACACGTGTGCTGCGCTAACGTCTACGCTTCATTTCAAGCCTGATTCTATTAGTCCTCGGGAGGTCGGGCAGAGCCACGCTGTACTCACAGAGGAATACGCATGAACTTCGATCTGTTTGCTGATGAACAACCTGAGCGCCGTACGGAGAAACTGGCGCCGGGAGCCGTGGTGCTGCGCGGTTATGTCTGGGACGAAGCCCGCACGTTATTAGACGGTATCCAGCAGGTGAGCGATTCCGCGCCTTTCAGACACCTGATCACCCCGGGCGGCTACAGCATGTCTGTGGCGATGAGCAATTGCGGTCCCTTAGGATGGGTGAGCGATGATCGAGGTTATCGTTACGATGCGTACGATCCGCTTTCTGGCCACCCTTGGCCCGATATGCCGCCTCTCTTTTATCCGTTAGCGACGGCCGCTGCCGAAGAGGCGGGTTTCCCGGGATTTCAACCCGATGCGTGTCTGATCAATCGATACTCATTGGGCGCGCGTTTATCGCTTCATCAGGATAAGGACGAGCGCGATCTTGAGCAGCCTATCGTCTCGTTTTCATTGGGGTTGAATGCCGTTTTTCTGTTTGGGGGACGAGAGCGTAGCGATCCCTGCCAGCGAGTTCTACTTTCTCATGGCGATGCGGTGGTCTGGGGTGGGGAGTCACGGTTATTTTACCACGCGATTCAGCCGCTGAAGCCGGGGCCATTACCCAGTGACATGCCGGGAGAATATCGGTTTAACCTGACGTTTCGCAGAGTTCGCTGAACGGAGGGCGAATACATGTTGGGATAGTTTTAAACGATCATCGGGCGTCAAATGCGCCCGATGGAGAACGATCAGGTACGCCCCAGTCGCATCAGTTCTTCCGGTGCAAAAAAGCCATTTACGCCCTGTAGTTCAACGCATTTGGCCTGACGGACGTCTTCACGTTTTAAGTTCTCCGCATGGATTGCGGCGATGGTACCGACCGTGCGGGAGCCATCTTGCATGACTCGGCAACCGGTGCTGAGCGGGTTTCTGTATCGATCATATGCGGTGTACATTTTTTGCCTCCTTTTGATGACAGACAACGCAACTGATCCTACTGCTAGGTATGGGGATAGACCATGATATTAGTATGGTTATGATTAATTGCTCTATTAATCCAAGGGTTTGTGACGGGACGCGTTAAAAACGGCAGAACGAACGCACATGAGTGGCGTTTGTTCTGTCGGTCATCAGGAGTTCGCGTTTTTAGGCAGCCGTTTGAAGCTGAAGATCAATTGAATTGCGTTAATGACAATCAGTAGCGATGTCACCAAAAAGACCCAGCGGTATCCCAAGGTGGCCGAAATGCCGGAGCCGAGCAGGGGGCCGACGACATTCCCCAGATACATACAGGACTGGTTGTAGCCAAAAATGCGTCCGGTGACCTGCTGGCTGCTGTATTTCACCAGCAGCGCCTGCACTGCGGGCAATAGCGCACCATCGGCAAAGCCCAGGATAAAGCGCAGGATCCCCAACTGGGTTGCGCTTTGAATGGTCGACATCAGGAAAAACAGCAGTGCACTGAACAACAGCGCGACGATAAGGATGCGCTGAGAACCGATGCGGTCACCCAGCTTGCCCAGTCGGGGCGCAGACATTAACGCCGATACCCCTGGAACGGCGGCAATGACCCCGCTGATAAAGGCGATATTCTCAATGTTGGGCGACAGCTCACGGATGAACAGCGTCAGTATCGGGCTAATCGAACCATTGGCCATCTGTATCATCATGGTGGTGATACAAAGGCTGACAATCAGCATCGGATAGGGCAGAGACGCGAAGACCGCCTTGCCGGACAGTCGGTCGGCTTTGCTGACTTTGACGAAATTCTCTTTAATGGCGAACAGCGTAATCAGGAAAGAGATAAATAGCAGGCCGGACGTCACGAAAAATACCGTTCGCAACCCCAAGTGGTCCGCCATGAATCCCCCCAGCATTGGTCCTATCAGCACGCCGGAGACTTGTCCGGTCGACAGTGTCCCCAAAGCCCAACCGCTTCGGGCACGAGGAACCTGAGAGGCGATCAACGCCATCGCGTTAGGGATATAGCCGGAAGTGAGCCCCATCAAGGCGCGAAGCAGGAACAGATGCCAGACGCTGGTCGCCATCCCTTGCAGCCCCATGACGATCGACATGCCGAGGGCGGCGCGCAGTAGCATCAGCCTGCGCCCTTTGCGGTCGGCCAGACTGCCCCACAGGGGGGCGACGATGGCGGAAATCATGAAGGAAGAGCTGAAAATCAGCCCAGACCACAGATTCAGAGACGCATGATCGTGAACGCCGAGTTGCTCGATATACAGCGGCAAAAACGGCAGGATCTGGCTCATGGCCATGCCGGTAAAAAAGCACCCTACCCAAGCGGAGAAGAGGTTAAGTTTCCATTTTTCCATAAGGTCAGGACATGAAGTTACTTAGACTGTGAATAGTCAGTATGGCTGTTTTACCCACAACGTGAAATGGTTTTTGTATATCAAAGAATAACAGGCAGGAGGAAGGAAGCACGAACCAGGAGGAAGCGAATAGGAAATGATGACGCCGCCTCTCCGGTCAGGATAGGCGGCGAGGAGCCTCACTGACGGACCAATCGGCCTACCGTATGGCTATCTTCGAAGTTACTGCGGAATGGGTTGATATCCAGACCGCCGCGTCGCGTATAGCGCGCGAAAACCGTCAACTTCTGCGGCTGGCAGTAGCGCTGAATATCATTAAAGATACGCTCGACACATTGCTCATGGAACTCATTGTGCTGGCGGAACGAGATCAGATAGCGCAGCAGGCATTCCGGATCGATTTTTTTTCCTTCATATTTTATCACTACGCTGCCCCAGTCCGGTTGGTAGGTCACCAGACAGTTGGATTTGAGCAGGTTGGAGCTCAGCGTTTCGCTCACCGTCGGCGCATTTTCGGCAACGGCGTATTTCAGATAATCCGGGTTGAATGAATAGTCGTTCACTTCGATATCCAGATCGTCAATGACGGTGCCCGGAAGACCGTCGATTTGCGCCGGATAGCCAGTCAGCCCAGGATAAATATTGACTTTAACTTGGCCTTGCGCGGCGGCGGAAAGATCGGTCACCAGCGTGGACAACAGCGTTTCGATATCGCGCATGCGCGTCTGGTTAAAGCTGTTGAGGTACAGCTTGAACGACTTGGATTCGATCAGGTTTACCGAAGAGGCGGGAACGTGGAATTCGGCAACGCCAACCATCGGTTTGCCTTTCTTGTTGAGCCACGACAGCTCAAAGGCCGTCCAGAGGTCATAGCCCGTGAAAGGCAGCTCGGCGTCGGTCAGGCCGACCAGCTCCCGCCCATTGGCACGAGGCAGCGCTTCCAACAGTTCCGGATCGTATTGATCGGGATAGCTGGAGCGAACGCCAAGATGGGTAATTTTATCTTTTTCCATGATATGCATAAGATCATTTCCTTGCCGGAGCGGCGTTGATATAGCTTCTGAACAGTTTCCGCGTGCCGTAAATCGGGCCGACGCCCAGCACTGCATAAACAACTTTAATCATGAATTGAGACAGGATCATGGTTTTGATCACGTCAAAACTCAGCACATTATAGAATGCCACGGTGCAGAAAATAACGCTGTCCACCGCTGATGCGGTAATTGTACTGGTGATGACGCGAATGAACAGATAGCGCGACTTCGTCATGATTTTGATTTTGTACAGAACGTAGGCGTTAACGTTTTCAGAAACCAGATAGGCGAGCGAAGACGCCACCAGCACCGCCATGATGCTGTGCACGATACCGTTGTAAGTATGATCGTATTCCCACTGCGGCAGCCCCGGGATCAGGCTGGTCACCCACAAGCCGAGAACGAACGCGAGGTTGGCGAAAAAAGTGATGAGGATCGTTCGCCTCGCCAACTTCAGCCCATAAAATTCGTTAAGGATATCCACGAGAATAAACGTAATGGGATAGACGAAAACGGCGGGCGGCACCACCATGTTGAGTGCGGGCACGAAGACCGGCTTCACCCCGGCAATGGTCGAGAAAATATAAATAACGCTCAGCGCGATGCTGATCAGCAGATAGGCGTGCCATGAGCGATCGTTGCGGTCGCTGATGTCGTAAACGGTCGTGATGTCTTTGCTGTTGTAGAGCTTTTTATATAAAGCATTGAGCTCATGACGGCTGAAATCATCTGAGATTTCGTTGTCCACGAGCTCTTTTAAATCCATGCTGATGGTTTTGCCTGTGGCCAGCACCATGATATTGGCTGACAATTCGCCGCTATGGTTAAATCCCAGTAGTTTAAACTTTCTGTTGGATTCCATTTACAGTCTTTCCTCTATGATATAGCCCAGCAGTTCTATATGGCTGGATCTTTTCCTTTCAAAGGATATGTTTCCCTCTGGTGGCTGAATAATAAAACCTTCTGCCTGCGAATAGCACAATGAGGGGGTATTAACTACCAGGGCCGGCGGACGCTTGATAATAATGACATCGTTCGGTGAGAATTGGTCATTGATAGCGGATTCAATCCTGACCGCTAACATATTTGACTCTTCGCCAAAGAAATAAGTGAGCGGATATTGAATCGCCAGTTGACCTATTTTCTTATCTTGTGATGCTAATAAATCAGATTGAGGAATAATAGGAATCGCAGCCGGATTTTTATTACCCTCGTAGGAAATGGTATTATTAAGCTGTTCGATCTTTTCCAGATCGTAATCTTCTATTTCTTCACACGACAGGCCGAAAAAATCGGAAATACGATTCACGGTAGATTGCTGTACGTTGTTCACGCGCCCATCGAGAATTTTGTAGATAGTCGTGCGGGTCACACCGGTACGGTTTGAAAATGAGGCTTTGGTTTCCCCGCGAGTCCGCATCAAATATTCAATATTCTTGATGATGTTGGTTTTACGTTGAGCATTCGTTGTTTTCATAGACATCCTTTACGCAATAACACCTCTTACCCGTTTATCTTACGCTAAAACAGCATTTGTCCGCATCCAGAGGGGCGTAATTTCTTGTCGAATTCAGCGGTTAAATCATCATACAAAAGCCTTAATCGACACACTCTCCCTGTCATTATTTTTGGTTTGTTGAAAAGTGAACACTAAAGCTCGTTTTACGTCAACTTATCTGTTGACTAAACGTTTTTTGCTGCGTTAATGTTTAAAAAGCTCAGATAGATACTCACGATGCATAATGCTGTTATGTATTTATGATAGTCATTATTGATTAAATAACTATTGCCGTGATTTCTTTATTCGAGACAGAGTCATTCTAATTCCAACACCAGGGAACTTAGGTAGGAATGAATGAAGGAAATATCATTCAAGATCCATTGACCCGATATCATTAGCCATGCCAATCATATTGCCGCGTTGCCGTAAACATCTGGCGGCGCGGCAACATGATTGTTCGTCGCTCAACGCTTATCCTTTCCTCCCTCGTCTTCTCTCTGTTAGCCTTAATTCTGCGAAGTCCAGGGTGGATGCCAGTGGTGCGCCGCTCTATCGTGATTCGCCGGTCACCCAAGAGGCGCACATTCGTTCACAAGGAAGTAACACCGAAACGCGAATTTTCGCTATCATGCTTCCTTTCTACCTGCGACTGATGAGTACTATGGAACGTTTTCTTGAGAATACGATGTACGCCGCCCGGTGGCTGTTGGCTCCGGTTTATCTTGGTTTATCGCTGGGACTGCTGGCGCTGACCATCAAGTTTTTTCAGGAGATCTGGCATGTTCTGCCCAACATTTTTTCCGTGGCGGAATCTGATCTGGTCCTGACGCTACTGTCGCTGGTGGATATGACACTGGTGGGTGGTTTACTGGTCATGGTGATGTTTTCAGGCTATGAAAACTTCGTCTCGGCCCTCGATATTGACGAGGGCAAAGAGAAACTGAACTGGCTCGGCAAGATGGACTCCGGTTCACTGAAAAACAAAGTGGCGGCCTCTATCGTCGCAATCTCTTCTATCCATTTACTGCGCGTGTTTATGGATGCCCGCAATGTCGCCGACAACAAGCTGATGTGGTACGTAATTATCCATCTGACTTTTGTGCTGTCCGCATTCGTGATGGGCTATTTGGACCAGCTGTCGCGCCGGGACAAAGACCACTAACCCCTGGCGCGCCAACGTTTGACCGTCACGCAAGCCCTCGTCCACAGGGTCAGGCGCGTTCGCCGCGGCGGACCGCCTCTGTGGCGCGCGAGTCCTCTCCAGGTCATTTTGAGCGTTTTGTCACAACTCTATATTGTTACCGGTAACATGTTACCGGTAACGGTGCTACGATTATTGACATAACCGTTTTTATTCGATGGGTGGAGAGGAAGTATGGCGGGTCAAAGCTTTATTCTGATGGGCGTGTCCAGTACGGGGAAATCATCAGTCGGCGAAGCGCTGGCGAAGGCTATCGGCGCCAAGTTTATCGACGGCGATGATTTGCACCCGCGCAATAATATCCTGAAAATGGCGGGGGGAGACCCGCTAAATGATGATGATCGCGCCCCGTGGCTGGAGCGTATCCGCGATGCGGCCTTCAGCCTTGAACGAAAAAATGAAACCGGCGTTATCGTCTGTTCGGCCCTGAAAAAGAAATATCGTGATCAAATCCGCTCGGGTAACGAGCATGTCACCTTTATCCATCTTTCCGGCTCCTTCGAACTGGTTCTGGCTCGCATGATGGCCCGCGAAGGCCATTTTATGCCTGCGGCGCTCTTAAAGAGCCAGTTCGATACTTTGGAAGTACCGGGGAACAACGAACCCGATGTGATCACGGTCAGTATAGATGGCAGTTTTGATGACGTAGTGAAGCGCTGCGTCATGGCGGTACGTGGGAGAGCGTGCCGTGCTTAAACGGAGGAATGAATGAATAACAATAAAGTTATTGAGCAAGTCACACGTCGTATTTTGGAGCGCAGCGAGGCGTCTCGCCGCCGCTATCTGGCGAAAACGGAAGCTCAGGCGGCGCAAGGTAAAACCCGTAGCCACCTGTCCTGCGGCAATCTTGCGCATACGGTCGCCGCTTGCCCCACCAGCCAGAAAGGCGCGATTCTGGATTTTACCCGCGTCAATGTCGGCATCATCACCGCCTATAACGACATGTTGAGCGCCCATCAGCCATACGGCACTATCCCGACAAGATGAAGAAAACGCTGGCTGAAATGGGCCACAGCGCGCAAATCGCCGGCGGTGTTCCAGCGATGTGTGATGGTGTGACGCAGGGACAGGATGGTATGGATCTGTCACTGTTCTCGCGCGATCTGATCGCTCAGGCGACGGCCGTTTCGCTGAGCCACAACACCTTTGATGCGACGCTGCTGTTAGGCATCTGCGACAAAATCGCGCCCGGCCAGCTGATCGGCGCGCTGTCGTTTGGCCATTTGCCTTCGGCTTTCGTCCCATCCGGTCCGATGTCCGCGGGCATCAGCAACGATGAGAAAGTGAAAGTACGCCAGCAGTACGCCGCGGGTGAAGTCGGTAAGGCCGCGTTGCAGGACATGGAGTGCAACGCATATCACTCGCCGGGCACCTGCACGTTCTACGGCACGGCCAACACGAACCAGCTGGTGTTTGAAGCGATGGGGCTGATGTTGCCCGGTTCTTCTTTTGTCGCGCCGAACGATCCGCTGCGAGCGGCCCTGACGGATAAAATTACCGCGCATATCGTCACTCAGGCCGACAACGGTACTCAATACCGACCGCTGTCGCGCGTCGTGGACGAAAAATCCATTGTTAACGGATTGGTCGCTCTGCTGGCTTCCGGCGGAAGTACCAACCACTCCATCCATCTGGTGGCGGTGGCCGCGGCGGCCGGTTACATCCTGACCTGGGATGACATCGAAGAACTGTCTCAGGTCGTGCCGCTGCTGGCGAAGATGTACCCGAACGGTCCGGCTGATATCAATGAATTCCAGCAGGCGGGCGGCGTCCCAACGCTGATGAAAGCGCTGGCGGAGCGCGGTCTGCTGAATATGGACGCCACGCCGGTCTATGGCCATATGGAAGACTACCTTTCAACGCCGCGATTGCAGAATGGCGAAGTGGTTTTCGAACCTGCGGCAGACTCCTCCAACCCCAACGTCATTTCCCTGCCTGGCACTCACTTCAGCGCACAGGGCGGCCTGAAAGTCTTGGATGGCAACCTGGGGCGTGGCGTCATCAAAGTCAGCGCCGTTGCGCCGGAATATCGCTTCATCGAGGCCCCGGCCCGTGTCTTTGAATCTCAGCACGATGTGGAAAAGGCTTACCACGCCGGCGAGTTTACGCAAGACGTCGTGATTGTCGTGCGCCATAACGGTCCTGCCGCTAATGGTATGCCGGAGCTGCATAAGCTGATGCCGGTGATGGGCAACCTGATGAAGTCTGGACTGCGTGTTGCGCTGGTGACGGACGGTCGTCTGTCCGGCGCATCCGGTAAAGTGCCTGCGGTGATCCATCTTTCGCCGGAGGCCCAACGTGGCGGCCCGCTGTGCCGAATCAGCAATGGCGACGTTATTCGGGTCGATGCGGAGGCGGGGCGTATCGACGTTCAGGCCGATCTGTCCGCGCGCTCGGAAACGCATCCGGAGCTGGCGCCTGAGCATCTGGGGTCTGGCCGCGAGCTGTTCTCGGTGTTCCGTCAGGTGGTATCCAGCGCCGAGCAGGGTGCCTCTATCTTCAGCTTCTAACGCCTTAGCTGCGTAAGGCGGGATACGGTCGCTCTGGCCGGATGACGGTGGCCGATCGGGTCCTTGTGTCATCCGGCCTTTTTTGTGCGTATTTCCTGGGAATTGCTATATTTTTTGCAGGCTTCCTAAGGAATTTATGATGAAAAAATCAATTATTTTGGCATTGGTCGGCGGCGCGGCGTTAACCGCCTGCCACTCCAACGATCCCGCTGAGTTCATGGTGCCCGGCAATGAGCAGATGGAAGTGTCGAAACAGATGTATGTCTGTGACGACGGTTCAAAACTGGGGGTGATGTATTACAGTAACGAGCCCAATCATGCGGCGCTGGTTAATATCCCGGATAAAGGCAAAATCTTGATGGTTAACGTGCCTGCGGCCAGCGGAGCCCGCTATGTCGGCAACGTCTACGAATGGTGGACCAAGGGCGATAACGGGACATTGAAACAGGTCATCGAAGATAAAAACATCGAGTGTCATAAATAAGGCGAGACCTCGGTGATGAGGTCACGTCATCGTCGGACCACGCTGTCCGCCATACTGTGCCGTTTCCTATCGCGACCGGCCCGGTCGTGATGGCCACGCGGTTTTCGAACGGGTCACCGCCGCGAGAACGGCACGCCTGACCGCCCCCGTCTTGACATGCCTTTTTTGCCTCTGACGTGATTTCTTGCGGCGATCGGCCTATGATCCCGTCGGGAAAATTCAGGCGGAGGCTGATAAGGATGTCAGGAAAACAGCGGGTGATGTGCGGTATCGCCGCCATTTTGTTTATTGCAGTGATCGCGACGATCGTGAGTTATTGGTCCGATTTCCTTTCCGCGATGTTGGCGATACAGATCTCTCTTCATCGCTATCTGGTGGGATATCTACTGCAGCTTGGGAACCAACACGTGGGCTATGGCGTATTGTTGCTGGCCGCCAGCTTCACCTACGGCGTACTGCATGCGGTCGGCCCCGGCCATGGCAAATTCATCATCACCACCTACCTCAGCGTCTCTCATGAAAACGCCTCTTCCGCCAGAACCATTGCCTTTCTTGGCGCGATGACGCAGGGCCTCGTGGCTATCTTTTTCGTGTATTTGTTGGTGATTTTCCTGAACGTGTCGATGGGCGACCTCAGCCTAAGCCGCTGGTATATGGAAAAAATCAGCGCGCTGTACATAGGGGTGATTGCGGTTTTGATGGTCGTAAAAGCCGTACGCGGAAGGCGAATTCGTCCGACCATCCATCGTTGTACGCCTGTGCCCTCGGGGGAGTCGTCCGTGCTGGCGCGGCCTCATGCGCGCCTGTCTGCCGAGCCTGCGGCCTGCTGCGGACATCATGCCGTTAACTCGACGGCGGTGCCGCGTGACCTGCCGTCGGCGCTGGCCATGATTGCAGCCATCGGCATTCGGCCCTGCACCGGCGCGATAATGATTCTGGCGTTTGCCAATGCGGTCGGCTGCTTCAACTGGGGCGTGGGCGCGTGATGGCGATGGCCCTGGGAACGGCGTTGGCGATTTGCGCGCTGGCGACGTGGGTCATTCGTTCGCGCGATCGGGCATCGTCCTT
Source organism: Lonsdalea britannica (assembly GCF_002111595.1). Classification (GTDB taxonomy): domain Bacteria; phylum Pseudomonadota; class Gammaproteobacteria; order Enterobacterales; family Enterobacteriaceae; genus Lonsdalea; species Lonsdalea britannica. Next base: position 172,889 of record NZ_LUTN01000004.1, on the reverse strand, counting down.
GTATCAGCGCGCGCGCCATCCGTTGTTTGCCAAGCTGCGGCCCGGGCTGCTGGCGGCCTCGGGCATGCTACTGTTCCTGTTTGCGATCCTGCTGTTCTCCTCCACCTTGCCAGCGAACGCTGTCGGCGACGCGCTTAACAACGGTTGCTGAGCGTACGCTCCCTCGAAAGGGGGAGATGAAACGGGGGCGGACGTCTTCGAGGTTGTCACCCCTTTGCCAGCATGTTTTCATTAGACGTCAACGGCAAGCGTGCTCTATTCCTTTTGGAAATTAGGCAATGCCAGTGACGGGCGCTCCTCTGCCGCTTTTCGCGGGGTGAAGAGCCGACTTACTCTCAGGTTATTCCAACGTTATGTCTCAGATGAATCGGGCGAGCTTTAAGCTCTCGCCAGAAAAAACGCTGTCGGATGAGCAGCTTGCGCTCAAGCAGCGCGTGGAAGCCTTTCTCTGTCAGCATCGTCGCGCCTCTCAGGCATGCTTCGTGATTCAGGGGGAGGCGGGTACCGGCAAAAGTGTGTTTCTGCACGCGCTATTCGCCGATCTACAGCGTGACGCGCGCCAGCGGCCAGACCATCCGTTGTACGGCAGCGAAAATGTGTTGCTCGTCAATCATCCCGAAATGCTCAAAGCCTATAAAAACGCGTCAGAGGGGCAATCCGCCCTTCGCAAAAAAGATTATGAGCGCCCGACGACGTTCATCAATCGCCTGCATAAACGCGAAGACAAGGTGGATATCGTGCTGGTGGATGAAGCCCATTTGCTGCTGACGCGCAGCGATCGCTACAACCACTTTGTTCAGGACAATCATCTGGAAGAGATTTTGCGCCTCGCCCGCTGCGTGGTGCTGATTTTCGACGAACAGCAGGTACTGAAATCCAAAAGTCTGTGGCGAGAAGGCGATCTTGAGCGACTGATCGCCCACGGCCCGCACGAAGTCCATCTGTTACGGCATCAGTTCAGGATGAAGGCCGCCACGTCGGTGCAGCGCTGGATTGGCCAATTCTGTCAGCGAGAACTGCGGCCTTTACCCGTGGCTGCGCCCGGCGAGCCGCCGTTTGAGCTAAAGATCTTCGACGACGCGCAGGCGATGTACACGGCGATCCGGCAGCGTAACGCCGACAGCGGACTGTCGCGAATGCTATCGACCTATGATTACCCCTATCGGTTGGACGGGCAGGATCACTTCATCGAAGAGGGCGCTTTCCGGCTGCGCTGGGATCGCTCGAAGCCGAACGAGCGCCAGCCGTGGGCGGAGCGGCAAGATACCATCGACGAAGTGGGCTCGGTATACACGGTGCAGGGCTTTGATCTCAACTATGTTGGGCTGATTCTGGGACCGTCGGTATCCTGGGATGCAGAACGCCGTGACATCGCCATCGACCCGTCCCGTTATGAGGACGGCGCGGCGTTTCAGGGAACCGGGCGTCTCGACGATGCCGAGGCGGTAAAAGTGCGTATCATGCTCAACGCCATCAACGTGCTGATGACCCGTGCGATTGATGGACTCTATATTTACGCTCACGACGCGGAACTGCGTCGCCAACTGCTTCTTTTACAGCGTGAAGCGGCAACCAATGGAGAAAATCATGTCTGCCAATGAACTGGTGTGGATTGACGATCCGCGCATGAAAAAGGTGTCTCAGAACGTCGAGGTCATCGATGCTTCCGTCAACGCGCTGGTGGAGCGAATGTTCGCCGTTATCGAAAGCATGAACGATTCAGGGCTGGCGGCGATTCAGTTGGGGATCCCGCAGCGCATCGTGGTGATCGATATGGATGACGAACACGGCGTGCGCCAGCGTTTGGCGCTGATCAACCCGGAGGTGGTGGAACGGTCGGAGGAAACGACCTCGCATCTCGAACTCTGTTCCTCCATCCCGCAGCATCCGCTGCCTGCGGAACGGGCTCAGCGCGTACGCGTGGCTTATACCGATCTGGATGGCGTGCGTCAGGCGATAGAGGCGGGTGGGGCGTTGGCCGTGTGTCTCCAGCATGAAATCGATCATCTGGACGGTCTGTCGCTGATCGATGAGCTGTCCGATCTGAAACGTAACCGCATTCGAACTCAGTTGGCAAAGCTGCGTCGTAAGCTCGCGCCGCGCAGTTAATACCGAGCCGTTCAGCCCCTCGTCGTGATGACGAGATGATAGAGAGCCAGAATGATGAGATCACGGGTGAGAAAAGCACCCGTGATGAGTGCAAACCTAGTGGAACAGCGGTTGCGGAGACGTTATACCCGCGACCTGAGAGCGCGTCATTTTCTCGACGATGTGGTCCAGCGGGCAGAGCCAACCGACGGCGGTTTGCTGGCAGTGACTATCGTGATACTCCTCGATGAGCGGCGGCGCGTCTGGCGTCAGCGGGCTGAGATGACGCCACTGATCCAGCGACATGGCGCTAAACGTCAGCCGCACATAACGCTCACCGCTGTGGGTGTCTCGGTAGCGCTCGAACGCCAGGCTGCCCCCCGGCGGGATATCGTTGCGCGGATAGTCGCCCAACTGCCAGTTCATCTGCAACATGGTCTGGATCTGCGCGATATTGGTGTCATGGCCGACGAACATGACCAGCGGCGCTTTCAGGCTAGGGTTTTCGGGGGCGGATGCCGTTGTTCCCGCGGTGATCGCCGCGGCCAACTGAGACATCAGCAGCGTCCCGCCGTGTCGCGCCAGCTCGGGGGTATCGCTGACCAAATCGTATTTAGCCGCGTGCAGCGCCATCAACGCCGCGACCTCGCGGGCATTACGAGCGTGGCCGAACGCCACCTGGGACAGCGGCAGCCCTTCGCTATACTGCAATCGGATAGTTTCTCCTATCGTCGATCCCGGCGACAGTGGGCCTTTGAGCGACACGCCGTGCTCTTTCTCCACCAGCTTCCACGGGGCGTTGAGGAATTCGCAGGACGACGGCGTGTCCGCGCAGACTGCCGCGCGTAGCAGCGCGATGGCGGGCTGATAGCGTTTATTCAGATCGTCTGCACCGCCGGTTCGCGTCGTGATCTGCTGTTTGACGATCTCTTTATTTGGCTGGCTCAGGCCCATATCCACGCTTTGAAACAGCGGATCGCGCTTCTCCTGTGTGCTGCCCGCCGCGAGTCCACACCCCGGAAACATGCCGTCGAGCAGCGCTTGCGCCGTGGCGCGCGTTCTTTGTAACGGGCTGGACCAGGCAAAGACCTGTTCCGGCGGCGGACATGGCGCACCAATGGGCAGACCGGCTTCACGCCAGCGGGCGATCTGATAGGCGCCCTGATGGAGAAGACCGGCATAACCGTGGCCGGAAAGATGACCGTCCTGTACCGTCCATTCGGGCCACGTTTTACCGGTCGCTTTGTTCAAGGCATCGGTGTCCGTCTGCGGACGGACGCCGTGACGGCTTAGTGTAACGACATGCTCCAGCGTAAATGGCGTCTTGGGTTCGGCCATCAACGGAAAGGTGGTCATCAGCGCCAGCGTGGCGGCGCCCCATTTGAAAATAGTCATAGCGAATCATGAACCTTATGATTAAAACGTGTATTTAAATCCGGTCGCGTAAGTCGTTTGCCGTTTATCGCTGCTTTTTGACACGGATTCATTGGTCACCTCAAGAACGTATTGCCAGTGGGTCAAGAATTTGATTTTCATTTCGACCTCATGTTCGTAGTCGGTGTTTCGTTTAGCGAAAATAGGCTGATCGCTAAAATAACGAGAATATTTATAGGAGAGTGCCGCTCGGCTGAATTTATATTTTGCGCCGACATCGATCCGGTGAGTGTGCTTGGTCGGTTTGTCATCGTAATCTGTTATTTCGTAGCGATAACGCGTCGCAAGCGCAATATTATCGACCACAATCCATTCCGCGCTTAATGACGGTTTCCAGGTTTGTTTGTCATCGTAAATGCTCGACGTCAGGCCGGGTGTCAATGTCACCGAAGGGGAAACCGCAAACGCGTAATCGACGCCGAACTCCGTTTTATCTTTACGCAAGTGGTTGAATGCCTTGCCGGCTGAACCTCCGACGACTCACGCGGATGCGTTTCCCACTCCGCGGACAGCCCCAGTCCCTGACTGAAACGATGTTCAATACCCCATTTATCGCTGCGGGTTCGGGAGACATCGCTGAATTCATGTTTCCAGAAAAGAGAGACCGCCTGAGATTGAAAAGGCATCACGCATAAAGGTATGAATAAAATATGACGTAAAAACATTAATCATCGCCGTTTGTGCTAAAAGTGCTGCGAATATAGGGATGCGACATGACATAAAAATGAATGTTATTTATCGCCTGGACAATGAAATGAAATTTTATTAGATAAGAGAGAAGTCAATATGCTCCTATAAAATAAAATGCTATTTATCTCATGATGAAGAGATTGTCATTCTACCGACGGCGTGGCGTTATTTTTGCCGTCGGCAGAATAGATCAGCTATTGCGCTTAAGGCAGGCGCGTCGCCTTCTTAAGTACGATGTAAAGCACGCTGGCGACGACGAGTGAATTAAAGGCGGGCACGCCCCATTCAACGTTCAGGCCCACGCCGCTGCCGATAATACTGGCGATGATAGCCGCCCAACCGACCGCTGGCGTGGCGGCCGCATCCGGCAACCGACCCGCTTTGCGGCTGGCATCCAGCAGCGTTCTATGGCTGCGCAGCAGATAATAGTCCACCAGCATGACGCCGATAATCGGCGGGAAAACCACGCCTAACAGCGTCAGAAAATCGACAAAACGGTCCAGAATACCGAGCACCGACAGCAGCGTGCCGATCAGGCCAATGACCAGCGTGATGGACATGTAGCTGAGCTTTTTGCCGGTGATCCCTTCAATGGCGTTCGCCAGCCCCAGCGAAGAGGAGTAGAGATTGATATCGTTGATTCTCAGCGTGGAGAACACGACGGCGATCAGCCCAATCCCACCGGCCATCTGCGACATAATGGTCACGACATCTGCCGTATTCAGCGCTCTGGCGATCAGAATCGCGAGACCGTTAACGATAAATTCGCCGACGATAATCGACAGGAGGGTCATCCAGAAAACGTGGCGGCCTTTCTGCGAATAGCGGGTCATATCCGGCGTAATCAGGCTGGCGACGATACATCCCCCGACGACCATCGTCGCCCCGGCGTTTATGGAGACGGACTCGGAAGGGATAGAGTCAATCAGCGCGTAAAGCGAATGGCCCGCCAGCGTTTGGGTGGAGATGTAGGCGACAATACCAATAAACAGCGGGACGGCGATACGGGCGGTATAGCGCAGGGCTTTGAAACCGAAGGCGACCAGCAGCGTCAGCGCTACGCCCGACAGGGTGGCGGATCCGACGAAGCCCAGCTTGTCGTTAAGCGCGAAGTTGAGCGCCCGCGCAAACACCGCGTTCTGTACGCCGAACCAGCCGAGCAGGCTGATGGCAATGACCACGCCCATCAGTACCGCTCCCAATCGGCCGAATCCGCACCACCGCGCCAGCAGGCTGCCGGACAGTCCCTCCTGCATACCTGCGTAGCCCAGACCGACGGTGACAATACCGAAAATGAGGCTGCCGATGGCGATAGCGGTAAAGGCTTGCCCCAGCGTCATTGAGTGGCCTAGCACGGCGCCGAGCATGAACTGGTCCAGTGCGGTCAGCATACCGATGTGCACCAGCGCGATATTGAAAAAAGGCAGTCTTGCCGAGAGGGGAACCCGGCTCACCGGGTAATCGTCTATTTTTTCCATGTCTTCCTTGGTCCTTGTGGTTAATCGCCCATTCCCGCAGGCGCGTCCGGGTTAACGTCAGCGAATGTCACACACGAGTCCCGACTCGTCGAACGGTTGTGGGGGGACATTCCGCTCTGAGACAATCTACATATCCCGGGCTACACGAGCGGTGAACTCGCCCCATGCGGTCTGGCGCTAAATATATTGGATGCCTTTCACGAGCAGGCTGGGCGGAATGTATTTATCCAATCCCGTGTGATAACAAAACGCTTTAAATTGATGCAGTGAATGCACGTCGGCTTTTTGGTAAATGCTATATATTCTATTTTCAACAGTTTTGTAGGCGAGGTTGGTTTTTCTGGCGATCTCCTTTCCCGAAAACCCCTGTAGGATTAGAAAAATCATTTCCAGTTCCGAGGGCGTAAATAAACTGTTTTCGACGTGGGTAATGAGCGTGGAAGGTGCCTTCTTATCGATATAAACCAGAGGGGAGAGCGTCGTCAGGGGCTTGGCGTTCCACATGGTGCCAATACAGCGTTTCTTGACGTCGAAAATAGGGATTTTTTCGCTGACGAACGGCGAGAGAAACGGGTCGCCATTCCAATAGTGCGTTTCGATGACGGCGACGCTTTTCTTGCTGTGCTCTGTTCGTCGATCGTGCTCTATAAAGTCTTCCGACATTTCCGCCCATTCGGCGGGGAATTCGGCATCCAGTTTCCCCTCAAACTCAAAATGGGCGGGCGTATTGGTATACGTCAGGGCGGCTTTATTCATATAAATATGTCGCGAAGCCAGGTCTTTGATTCCCCAGGGTTCGTGCAATGCTTCCATCACGGTAATCAGACCGCCGATATAGCGACTAATATCCTCTGTTTCTGGTGGCATCCTGGCCTCCTTTCAAGACGAATTGATAACTTATTGAAATTCCTTGTGGAGATAATGACGCGTAAATTGGTGAGCGTAGCCGGGGAGGTGGCCGTACTCCCGATAACCGAGCTTCTCGTAAAATCCCTTGGCCTGAAAACTGAAAGTATCGACATAGGCCATATAACAGCCGCGTTTTTTCGCTTCCGCCTCGGCCTGCTGCATCATTTGGCGACCTAAACCGGCCTGACGATACGCCTCGCCGACCCACAGAAATTTGATTTCCAGCGCGTCCCACCAGGTGCTTGCCACCAGCCCGGCGATAATTTCATTATTGTCGTTGGTGAACGTTAAAAAGAGAGGATGAATATCTCCTTCCTGAAATTGTTTATTGTGTTGCAATAAACTTTGAATAACAAATTCCTCATCCTGAGGGTTGGGAGTGTCGGTAATATTTAACTTCATTATTGTTATGCTCCTGCTTTTTAATAAAGGTTATGTCGCATCCGGGCGAGCGCTGATCTTTAGCATAAATTAATTTTTGTGACAAGAGCGGTTTTTACTCATTCATCGTTCGGGGGAATCGGTTAGGTTAATTCGGGTTTTATGCAAGGAAAACGAAAGCTTAAATACGCTTCTAGGCAAACTATTAGCTGTATCCTCTTTGTGTCATCACCAGGGAAATATATTCTTATCGGATGGGGATTAATGCTAGGTGGGCATAAGTTGTGAATGTATTTATTTTCAATGAAAAAAATAAATAATAATCGTTCGTATACAGTGTATTTATAATATTAAGCGACATCCTATTTCAGGGAAAACGAGCCTCCCAGACGGAGACTCGAATGAGAGGGGCATTAGTCGACCGACCGAATAAACTCCAGCAGATCTTGATTCAACCGATCTCGGTGGGTCTGGGTAATGGCGTGTGGCGCACCTTCATAGACCTTAAGTTGGGCGTTTTTGATCATCTCTGCGGCCACCTTGCCCGTAGACTCGAACGGCACGACCTGGTCGGCGTCGCCGTGGATAACCAGCGTGGGAACGTTGATGCTGTGCATATCCGGGCGGAAGTCTGTTTCAGAGAACGCGGTGACGCAGTCGAGCGTACTCTTGAGAGAGGCCAGCAGGGCGATATTCAGCGTTTGAGTCAGCACACCGTCTGAGACCTGCATCCCTTTGTTGAGGCCGTAAAACGGTGTCGCAAAATCACTGATAAATTGCGCGCGGTCATGCACGATCCCCTCTCGGATACCGTCAATAACCTGTGGGTCCACGCCCTCCGGATAATCACCCGACTTCATCAGCTTCGGGGTGACTGCGCTGAGTAACGCCAGTGCGCTGACGCGATGAGAACCGTGGCGGTGGAGGTAGCGGGAAACGTCGCCGCCGCCCATCGAAAAGCCGATCAGCGTTATCTCGTCCAACTGTAGATGTTCGACCAATTCGTGGATATCGTCGGCCAGCGTATCATAGTGGTATCCGTTCCACGGCTGGTCGGAACGCCCGAAGCCGCGGCGGTCAAAGGCGATGGCCCTGAAGCCGTGTTCGGCGAAGAAATGCAGCTGACTGTCCCACATATCCGCATCCAGCGGCCAGCCGTGGCTGAACAGCAGCGGCTTACCTTTCCCCCAATCCTTGTAATACAGCTGAGTACCGTCTTTCGTTCTGAACGTGCTCATGCGTAACACCTCTGAAACGTTGCGAATAGGAAGACGAATGCGTATTCCAGACCCGCTCGGTGCCGGTTTGGAGCGACGCAGACGATACTTTTCAGCTTAGCAGGATATCTTTATTTGACCGGTTCGCCGCAGCGGCGGCATCCGCTTTTCATCGGTGACGGGGCTTTTCAGATTTCCTGTCATGAGCTGGCGACGTTAATGCGTCTCGGTCTGGCTCCCGTTATTTTTCTGCTCAACAACAACGGCGACACGATTGAGCGTTATATCCTGGGGGAGAACTCGTTCTACAACACGATACCGTCAATGCGCTACACCGAGCTGCTTCATGCTATGGGCGGCGGAGAGGATGTCGTCGGCACGGTAGTCGAAAATGGCGCCCAGCTTGATGCCGCGCTGGAACTCGCCGAGCATGCGAAGTCACTCACGTTGATTGAAGTCAGGCTGACGGAAATGGACGGATCGCAGGCGTTGAAAAGGCTGTGTAGCAACTGCAACCGTTTTAATTTTGGGGTGACGCCTCCCCGCCGTCCATAGCGCGGTGCGCGCTCTGCAGACCACCTTGTCTGTGTGGTCTGCAATGATGTCTCATTGGCGGGTGAATGATCTTCCATTAACTCTGGTTATTCTTGGCCGCTTATGAGTGATATTTATTGCGCCGCGTTTTGCTACGTTACGCTTTATTTTTTTCGTGTTGTTTTTTGTCGGTTTTTCGCTATTTCTCGGAGGGTAAATTATATTTCCTTACCTGCCGCATAACTATTGCTTATATATGAAATCACCCTTATTTCCTGTGGGCGTTATTCCTGCTTAGGTGTTTGTGATATATCGATCTGATACGAAATAATTTTTCAGTAAAGTGTATTTTTATTCAGGGGTGACAGTCACGGGATGTTATGCTATATCTATAAATACTGCATCTCACGGTCGATAATATCGTCACCAGACGGTATGTCCGAATATATCATCAACAACCACCTTTCGAAAAAATATATATGCCACGATTAACACTCACTTGAAATAAAGGAAATTTATGTCTGATGTACACGACGACAGCGACAAATATAGTGATAAACCACCGGTGGTATTACCGGCTGACAATGAAAAGTTATCCGACACGTCCGATAGTGAAAATAACAGCTTTTTAAGCGCTGATGCCTTTTTATTGACAGCAACTGCCATAGCCGCCATTGCGGGATTCTTATATGGCTATGATACCGGGATTATTTCCGGCGCTCTGCTGCAAATCACCCATGACTTTTCGCTTTCTTCCCATGCTCAGGAGCTGGTCACCAGCGCCATATTAGTCGGCGCCGTCGTCGGCGCCCTGTCTTGCGGTAAACTTTCCAGCGTGCTGGGGCGGCGGTACACGGTGATGATCGTCGCCGCGATCTTCGCACTGGGGGTCATCGGCTCCGGTTTGTCCGCCAATGCCTATTATCTCGGTGCCGCGCGGCTGGTGCTGGGGTTCGCCGTCGGGGGCGCGTCGCAGATTGTACCGGTCTATATTGCCGAGCTGGCCCCGCCGGAGAAACGCGGTCGTCTGGTCACGTTCTTCAATATTTCAATCGGGATCGGCATTCTCACCGCGGCGCTGGTCGGGACGTTCCTACAGGATCTGTGGTCCTGGCGCATGATGTTCGCCGTCGCGGCGATCCCCGCGGTGATCCTACTGATCGGCATGCTACCGCTGCCGGAAAGTCCGCGCTGGCTGGTGGGTAAGAAGCGCATGAAGGAAGCCCACGTCGCGCTGGACACGGTGCGAGAGACTGCACGGGAAGTGCGCCGCGAGATCAAGGCCATTCAGCGAGTCCATGAACGCGCCAAACGCAAATCGACCGGCAGTTGGAAAGACCTGAAGCAGCCGTGGCTGCGCCCGGCGCTGATCGTCGGATTGGGCATTGCCGCGTTTACCCAGCTCTCCGGCATCGAAATGATGATTTACTACACGCCGACTTTCCTGACCGGCGCAGGTTTCAGCCGGGACACGGCGCTGCATTCCGCGCTGGGTGTGGCGGCTATTTATCTGGTGCTGACTATCGTGGGTAAGCTGTTGGTCGACCGTATCGGCCGCCGTACGCTGACGCTTTATATGATCCCCGGCGCTGTCATTAGCCTGGCCTTGCTGGGGCTGATGTTCCGATTGAACGCCAACGGCGGTCAGCACGGCTGGCTGATTGTGGCCTGTCTGTTCGCCTTTATGGTGTTCAACTCGGGCGGGATTCAGGTCATCGGCTGGCTGGTCGGCTCGGAGGTTTACCCGTTAGGCGTACGTGAAAAGGCCAGCAGCCTGCATGCGGCCACGCTGTGGGGCTCTAACCTGCTGCTCACCTCTACCGCGTTGTCGATGGTGAATCTGCTGGGCATCGGCGGCGCCATGTGGTTCTACGCGTTGCTGAATCTGCTGGGGTTCGTCTTCATCTACTTCATGATGCCGGAAACGAAAGGGCGCAGTCTGGAAGAGATCGAAACTTCTCTGAAAGAAGGGCGTTTTTATCCCCGCAGCCAGCGTGAACAGGTTGTCACGCAGAAACCGTAACACGCACATCTGAGGGGCATCGCCCCCTCTTTTTTGGGCTTCATATTCCCGGCGACCGTCAGGCCCGCTTCCTGATAGTGCGGTCGCAGGCGCAATGGCACGCGTCAAATCTGACTGATGATAATCCCGCCGCTCAAAACCAGCGCCAGACCGATAAGGGTCAGGATCAGCTCCAGGCGGGTTTTATGTTCCTTCAGGATAAAAATCCCGCCCAGCGTGGAAATAATCACGCTCATCTGCGACAGCGTAAATCCGGTTGCGACCCCGTTACGTTGTGCGGAGATTAAATACCCCAACGCGGCTGCCGCAAAGATGAACCCGGGCAGCATACTCAAGTAGGTCTGTTTCTCTTTGAGTGAACGGCCGAGCTGCTTGATTGAGAGCAGAAGCGACATCACCACCATGCCCGCCGTTTGCGGCAGAAAGGCGTCCCACCCGCTGAGATTAAACATACGGGGCAGGGCGGAATAGCCGACGTAGCCGAACATCGACACGATCAGAATACCTACCCCGGTCAGCAGATGCTGATCTTGCGAGGCGCTTTTCTTTGAGGTGTAGGTGGTCATATACACGCCGACGATCACCAGAAAGATGGCGAAAAAGCCCAGCATTTTGGTGGTTTTCCACTCGCCGAAAAAGCATACGCTGAACAGGGACGTCCCAATCAGTTGCAGCCCGGTAGACACGGGCATGGCTTTCGACACATCGATTTTCGTGAAGGAGACGTACTGCAAATATTGACCAAAGGCCCAGCACATTCCCGAACCGGCGCCCCCGATGACCACCGGCCATACCAGATTCGCTGGCACGAAGATCGCGACGGCGAGAGCGACGACGAAAGCGCCCAGCGTAGTGCCAATGATCTGGTTGTTGGGCGAGCCGCCAATCGAGGACACCACGAGTGGGAGGATCCCCCAGAATAGCGCCGGGATCAGCGCGATCATTATGTTCATGCCTATGTCTCTCTTTGGGGATTAACGACATCTCCTCCTCCCTCCGGCCGGTGGCGCGGAGAGAAAAGGAGCTGAGTTGGCGGATGGCGCGGAAAAATTATCCCTGTCCGCCTTGGAAAGAGGGGTAGAGCGTCATGCCGCCGTCGGCGAACAGCGTAATGCCGGTGACGTAGGAGGCTTGCTCAGAGGCGAGCCAGGCCGTGATGTTGGCGATCTCTTCGGGTTCGCCCGCGCGTTTCATCGGGATCATTTTTTCCAGCGCCGCGCGCTTCTCTGGATCGTTCATTTTTTCTTTATTGATGGGGGTATTGATGGCGCCCGGGCCGATCCCGTTGATGCGAATACCTTTGTCCGCATATTCCAGCGCCAGCGTCTGCGTCAGCAGCTTCACGCCCCCTTTGCTGGCTGCGTAGCTGGCGAAGGTTGGCCACGGGATCTGCTCGTGTACGGAAGACATGTTGATGACGGTGCCCTGAATGTTATTTTTCAGGAAATACTGGATGGCGATTTTGGCGGTCAGAAAATAGCTGGTCAGGTTGACGGAGATCACCTGATTCCAGTCATCCAGCGTCGCTTCATGCGAGGGCATCTGTTTCTCGATACCGGCGTTATTCACCAGAATATCAAGACGTCCGAAGGTGTCGATGGCTGTTTCAAGTACCTTTTGCGTATGCGCTTCCAGACTAATATCGCCTTTGAAGAGGACGGCTTTCCCACCGCTCTGTTCGATAGATTTTGCCACCTCATTCGCCCCGTCATCGTCCGAGCGGTAACACACGACCACGTTGACTTTTTCTGCCCCGAAACGCTTGGCAATCGCCGCGCCAATGCCTTTCGATGCACCAGTGACAATCGCCACCTTACCCTGTAAATCATTGAACATATTAACTTTCCTCACAGTGAGAGTGTGTTTGTACTGTTTTTTACACGTCGCTATACACCCAGGGGTGTCAAGCCGGTGGTATAGGGGATGGCGCGGTCAACGCCGGGAGCGCAATGTCGCTGCCGCGTCGCCGTGGAACCAGGAAGAGGGCGCTTTTGCCTCAGGACAATCGGCGGATGCGTCGCCACGCTGCGGCTTTTTATCACCGACGACGGACCCTGATGCGGGTAGGCGCTCCTCCCGACAAGGCGCGTCATCATTCACGTCGTCAGAGTATAGTTCATGTCAGTTTTTTCTCTTTTTGACGGCCGAAAAGCAGCGAAACACGCTGGCTTTTGCCGCGAATGTCGCGGGACGTTCGAGGTTGAGATGCCCAAGCGAGTGGAAAATGCGGTGACGGCGGATGTCAGAGAGTCTGGCATTCAGGCCGCGTATTAGGGGGCGAGCGCATTGTATCGATGGCTCGCTGAGAGGGCCGCCCCGATGCGACCCCTCTTGAGGGCGGCTTAGAGCCTCCCGGCCAGCCGTCAGTGTGGGGAGTGGCGCCGCAAGGTCAGCGAAGGTTTTTCGTTAAACAATTTCTGATAGTCGCTGGCGAACTGGCTCAAATGCCAGAACCCCCACTGCATCGCGGCATCTTGCACCGTACGGTGCGGGGTGTCGGGGTCGACCAATTCACGCCGCACCGCGTTGAGGCGAATAATTTTAAGCCAGGCGTTGGGGGCGATGCCTAATACATTCTGGAAGGCGTTTTGCAGGGTACGACGGCTGACGTGCAGCCGGTTGCACAGATCCAGAACGGTGACCGGCTCCGAGGTTTGGCTCAGCACATACTCCCGCGCAAAGGCGATCAGCTTGCGGTGATGGTGATTCTGCGCCGGTTCTGTGGGCGGCTGGACGTTTTCCAGAAACGACATCAGCATCGTGAGCAGATTATGGTTTAACAGCTTCTGCGTGTTGCGCTGTTTCATCACCTGCGGAAAATGGCCGCTGTACCACAGCGCGTGGCGGATGTACTCGCACAGCTGTTCCTTGTTGCTGAGATCCATCTGTAGCGTGGAGCCCTGTGTTAGCCGTTCGGTCAGCCACTGCGGATCGCTGAGCGCGCCGATGTATTGCTGGAGCACCTCGTGCGAGATCACGACGCCGAGAATGGAAAAGTCGTCCGGCGTCGACAGCTCGAACTCTTTCCCTCCGGGGCTGACGGCAATGCCGTACTTGTCCAGCGGCTGCGCGTTGATAAATCCCATGTTCTCCTGCGTGGAGGGAATACCGAACCACACCGAGCCCGCCCAGGTCATGCAGGATTGCCGTAAAGCAAGGTTGGTGTATTCGTGACAGAGCTGCATGCCGTCCAACAGCAGTTCCTGTAGCTCGCCGCGAAAATGACCGGGGGAAACCTGATCGTAGAGCTGCTGCCAGGCGGTGATGGTGCGAGACTGGGCGTAAACGTCCTGCGTGTAACGCTGGTGCATCGGGTGAGTTTGACTCAGTAACGCCTGGACGGCTTCAGGAGGTGTCGGCTGGGTGTCGAGCTGATGCGGATGAAGGTGATTGCCTGTTTTCATCTGTCGTTTCCTCCGGTAAAACCTTTGCGCCGCGCAGGGCGCAATGATCCGATGGGCAAGCGTCCCTGCCGCTGGGTGCCAGCGGCAGAGGCATTTAGCATACGAAAACTAGACGATGCGAAACATATCCACCATCACACAACGGCGGATACGGACGAAAGTATGAGCTGACGTCACCCCTTCGCCGGTCGGCGTGGAAATGGTCATGGACGTACAGCCCTCGCCCCCGAATCCCAGCCCGGCGATACAGGGGCCGTTCTTCACGAAAATGCTGGTGTTGATGCGGTTGGCCATCTTGTGCAGGTGGGTGATGTTGGTTGAGTGCATCGCCGCCGTATGGCGACATCCGCCCTCCAGCCGCACCGCCAGTTCGATGGCGTCGTTCACGTCAGCCACGCGCACGACGGGCAGCACCGGCATCATCATCTCCGTCACGGCGAAAGGGTGGTCCGCCGGGGTTTCCGCCAGCAGCAGCCGTGTGCTATCGCTAACGTCCAGACCAATTGCCGCGGCGATCTTCGCGGCATCGCGCCCTACCCAGTCGCGGCTGGGGCGGCCTTTGCCGTGTTCGTCGATATCGGTCAGCAGCAGCGGCAGTAGCTGCTCCACTTGCTCGTTGGTCAGCAATACCGCGTGGTGCCGCTGCATATCGGCCAGCAACGCATCGGCCACGCTGTCGACGACGATCGCCACTTTCTCATCGACGCAGATAATATTGTTGTCGAAGGACGCGCCGCGCACGATATCGCGGGCGGCGCGGGCAATGTCCGCGGTTTCATCCACCACGACGGGCGGGTTGCCTGCGCCAGCGGCGATCAGACGCTTGTCCGTATGTTTGCGGGCGGCTTCCACCACGGCTTCGCCGCCGGTCACGACCAATAGGCTAATGCCCGGATGACAAAACAGGCGCTGAGCGGTTTCGATATTCGGGTCTTCGACGGTGACCAGCAGATTCTCGGGGCCGCCTGCGGCCACTATCGCTCTGTTCAGCAGGCTGATGGTGTGCAAAGAGACCTTCTTCGCCGAGGGATGGGGCGCAAACACGATGCTATTGCCTGCGGCGATCATGCTGATGGCGTTATTGATCACGGTCGCGGCCGGGTTGGTTGAAGGGGTGACCGACGCCACTACGCCCCAGGGGGCGTTTTCGATCAGCGTCATCCCGTTGTCGCCGGTGAGCACCTGGCCGCCAGACTTTCCGTTCCCGGCGTGCTGCGCGCCTGGGAGACGTTTTTGGCATATTTGTCGGTGACGCGGCCCATACCCGTTTCGGCCACGGCCATTTCCGCCAGCACCTGAGCGTAGCGCTCGCCGGCCTCGCGGATCGCCGCAATCACTCTTTGCCGCAACACTACATTATCCAGCTGCTTCTGCGCTTGCGCGGCTGCATTCACCGCCTCATCCAATGAGGCAAAAACACCGTATTGCATATCGAATTTAGGCGCCGGGCATACCGGAGCATCGGGCTCGAATATTGACTGTTCCATACGTGAATCCTCCAGGATAAGTTCAGACCCCATCTGCATAGCGATAGACATGCGGAATCGTTTTCCCTGCGAGCGTTGGGGCGGCGATCACCTGTGCGGCCGCACTCTTATCGGTCGCACCGCGGACAGATTAATCGCGTGAATCTGTCCGCGTTTTGGCGCTGCTGTCGCTCGCGGGCTATGGGCATGTTGCGACGCTTCAGTGAATGTCACTATCAAAAATCGGCAAACTTCCCTTAAGTTTGAAGCGCGTCATAAATTGGCGTTTTCTCTCCAAACGGTATGACGCGTTCACAATGTGGCCGCTTGCGGCTTGGCCTTCCTTCTTTGTTCTTGTTCCTTCACGGCTCCCAGCCCTGCTGAAGGCGCATTGACCAATATCGCGGCATTGCCGTGAAGTTTGCCCTCCATCAACTCCTGATGGGCGCGGGGGATATCGTCGAATGCAAAGACTCGATTCAGCGTGGGGGAGAGCCGTTTCTGATTGACCAGATGCAGGAATTCGCCACATTCCCTGATGTTGGCGTAGTGAGAACCCTGAATGCGTTTTTGATGCATCCACAGGTGGCGGACATCAAAATCGCAGTTGTACCCGGAGGTGCCGCCGACGGTGACAATCATGCCGGAGTGATCGCAAATCTGCAGCGAGGTAGGAAACGTGTCCTGACCGGAATGCTCGATCACCAGTTTCGGCAGATCTTTTTTGCCGAGCGCTTTGAAATAGTCGCGTCGGAATTGCGCGAAACCGCGGCTCCAGGCGGCGTACTCGCTGGAGTCCAGATTGGGCAAGCGGCCCAGATAGTTATAGTGATTGCGCAAAAGATAGCCCACCGCGCCGAGTGAGCGAATGTAGTCTCCTTTTTCTGCGCTCGACACCACGCCGATGGCAAGCCCTCCCAGCGCGTTGACGATCTGCACCGACATCGATCCCAGCCCACCGGCGGCTCCCCAGATGAGGACGGGATCGCCGGGCTTCACGTGGTTTGGAACCCAGTGGGTCAGCTGCTTGTAGGCGGTAGGGCCGTTCAACATCAGCGTGGCGCTCTCTTCCCAGGTAAGAAACGCCGGTTTGGGGAAACACTGGTAGTCTTCGACGCGGGTATATTCCGCAAACGAGCCAAAGTTTCTCTCGTAACCGTAAATTTCCTGACTGCGCACAAACATGGGATCGGGCGCGAGACGGGATTCCAGCGACGTGGCGTCGTAAACCGAACAGGAGACGACGACCGCATCGCCGGGTTTGACGTTCGTCACTTCAGCACCGACGGCGCAGACGATCCCGGCGGCCTCGGAACCACCGATATGGAAAGGCTCTGCGTCTTTAGACTTTTTCTTGCGGGCGGCGATGATATCCACCGGTTTGCCCAGCGCCGCCCAAACATTGTTGTAGTTAAGTCCCGCCGCCATCACATGAATCAGGACCTGTTTCGGCGACAGCGTCGGAATCGCGACGATCTCCCGTTGAATCGCATGGAGAGGTTCGCCATAGCGTTCGGGCCGGATAATGTAAGCGTTCATCGTTTCCGGAATATCAAAATGCTGGTCCATTTTCTTCACTCCCTGTTGACTGCTCTACGGCTGCCCTGCACGGCAGGCATTGTCGGCCGGCTCGCGTCTGTCGCGTGAGCGCCTTGCGGACAGTCCGTTGGACGATATTGTTCCTATTGGTGCATTTCAGTGACCCGTGATGTCCGCGCGGGAGGGTTACTGGCCTTCGCTCACGCTCTCTTCGCGCTGACTGGTCATAACTATCCCGGTCGCGGTGGCGCATTTTCCCCCGTGCGCGCTGTACAACACGGCCGAGACAAAAGCGATATCACGACTCTTTTTGTCGATTACGGCATCGATGCGGCAGGGTTTTTTCCGGATGACCCGCAGCATCTTCACCGAAAGCTCTACCACACCTGCCGGTCTACCGCCGAAGGAGTGAAATCCGCACAGACCGATGGCGCACTCCAGCGCCGCGCTGATGACGGCTCCGTTGATACCGACCGTCTTTAAAGTACCGAACCCACCCTGATGGCAGGGGTTGTTGTCACCGACTTCCAACACGAGATGTTGCTCATCGCAGTCGATGACGCGAAACCCTAGCGCTTTGAACAACGGCGAATCGTTAAACACCTGTAAACCTTGAGCGGTCACCATTCATCCTCTCTCTGAGTGGTACGTCAGAGGACATCTTTGTGGTCATAAGCGCCGCCTACCCATGACGGCTTCACCATGACGATGCCTTCCCGTAATTGAGCCTATTTAGCGACCTCGCCGCGGTTAACGGCGAGGTCGCGCCTGAGGTTATTGCCGCACGTCTTCGTTTTCCCTGAGGGTTTAATCCTCCTCGGGGTTCAGCGCCATGGCGACCAGCTCGTCAATACTGGCCGACCTGATGTCCTCATCGGGGCTGTCCGGGTGACCGTGTTCGGCGGGCGGTTCGTCGTCATGAGCGAGCCTTAATAGCGCATCAAGCAAATCGCTGCTGCGCAGTCGTGCGATAGGGATGGCGTTGATCGCCTCTCTGATCCGCTCGTCGTCGTCTCCGGCGGCGTCGGGCGTCGGGGCCTCGTCCACTTCGGGGAGCAACTGTTCGCCCAGGAAGGCGGCGAGTGCTTCGGGCGTCGGATAGTCGTAGGTCAGCGTGGCGGGAAGCCGCAGACCGCTAGCCGCCGTCAGACGGTTGCGCAGCTCCAACGCCAGCAGGGAGTCCAGTCCGCTTTCCTTGAACGAGACATCCAACGCGATGTGCGTCGCGTCCTCCTTGCCGAGAATGGCCGCGATACTTTTCGCGATAGCGGATTGCAGATACTTGAGACGCGCGCCCGACTCCAGGGCGGCGAGCTCTTTGCGCAGATCTGGGCCATCAGCCGTGGCGCGGGACCGACGTGTGGCGCTCAGACCGGCCAGACGCTCCAGCAGCGGATGCAACGTGCCGGAACGGCTGTTGTTGCGCAGGGTTTGTAGATTGAGCGGTACGGCGGCCAGCGCGGCATACGGCAGATCCAGCGCCGCATCGACCAGCGCGTTGCCGTGTTCGGGCGTAATCGGCGCAAAACCGGTGCGGGCGATTCGGGCGTTGTCGGTGTCGCTCAGTGCGCTGGACATGCCGGTGACCGGTTGCCACCAGCCCCAGGCAAGCGAGGTGGCGGGCAAGCCCTGACGGTGGCGGTGTTGCGCCAGACTGTCGAGGAAGACGTTGGCGGCGGCGTAGTTTGCCTGTCCCGGACTCCCCAGCGTACCGGCGCTAGAGGAGTACAGCACGAAGGCGGCCAGATCGTGATGACGCGTTTGCTCATGAAGATGCCAGGCGGCATCGACCTTGGGCGCGAAGACTTTTTGGATGGCTTCCGGCGTCAGCCCTGCCATCGTGGAGTCCGCCAGCAGCCCGGCCGTGTGGAACACGCCCGTCAGCGGACGTTCGGCCGGAATGGCGTCCAGCATGGCGCGTAGCGCGAGCGGATTGGCGATGTCGCAGGCGACGATGTGCGGCGTCGCGCCGAGGCTTTCCAATCGTGCCTTCAACGGCGCCGCGTTGGCGGAAGTTTCGCCCCCGCGACTCGCAAGCAGCAGATGGCGCACGTGATAGGTGGTGACCAGATGCTCCGCCAGAATCGCGGCTAGCGTCCCGGTGCCGCCGGTGACCAGCACCGTCCCCTCAGGGTCGAGCTGATGCGGAAAGGTGAGTACGACCTTTCCGGTGTGACGCCCTTGCTGCATCAGTCGGAACGCCGGTATGGCTTCGCGGATGCCGTAGGCTGTGACGGGCAGCGGTTGCAGCGCGCCGGTCCGCATCAGTTCCAGCAGCTCGCCCAACATTTTCGCGGTGGCTTCCGGGCTGCTGTCGGGGCGTTCGAGATAGTGATAGCCGATCCCCGGATATTGGGTGTTCACTCGCTGCTCGTCGCGAACATCGGTTTTACCGATTTCGATAAAGCGGCCTTGATCCGCCATCAACGCCATGGATGCATCAATGAATTCGCCGGTCAGCGAGTTCAGCACGACGTTGAGGCCGTTGCCGCCCATAGTCGCGTGAAAATGTTCGGCGAAGTCGAGGTTGCGGGAGCTGGCGATATGGTCGTCAGGAATATCGAAACCGCGCAGAATGTCCCACTTGTCCGGATGGGCGGTCGCAAAGATCTCCGCCCCCAGATGGCGAGCCAGCTGGAGCGCCGCCTGACCCACGCCGCCCGCGGCCGCGTGGATGAGGACTTTATCTCCCGCCCGCAGATCCGCCAGATTGACGAGCGCATGATAGGCGGTGAGGAACGACACGGGGACGCTCGCCGCCTGGGCGAACGACCACGTATCTGGCATCGGTACGGCGGTGCGTTGATCGACGATCGTCACCGGACCGAAAGCGCCTTCCGTCATCACCATGACCCTGTCGCCGACGGCGAAACGATCGACGTCTGGGGCGATTTCCGCCACCACGCCGGCTGCTTCGGTGCCGAATTCATGCTGCGGCGGGATCAGTCCCAACGCGCATACCACGTCATAAAAGTTGACGCCTGCGGCCCGTACGTTCAGGCGGATTTGCCCGGCGGCCAGCGGTGCCGCGGCCTCTGGCGCAGGCTTGAGGATCAGGTTGTCGATGCGTCCCGCGTTCGAAATATCCATACGCCAGAGTGGCGCATCGGACGGCGGCGTCAGTAGATCGTCCGTGCTGCTGCGGGTCAGCATCGGGTAGAAAAGTTGCTCGTCCCGCACGGCTAACTGCGACCGCTCGCTGGCCAGCGCTGCGGTAATCCACTCCGTCTTATGCAGCGGACTATCGGTATCCAGCAAGACAATGCGTCCGGGGTATTCGTTCTGGGCCGTATGCAGCAGGCCCCAGATCGTACTTTGCATCAGATCGGGGGCCGCGTGGTCGTCGGTGGAGACGGCGCGTTTCGTTACGACCACCAGCGTGCTTTGAGATAACGGCTCGCTGTTAAGCCAGCTTTGCACGAAAGTGGTGACGTCCTCGGTCAACGCGCGCACGGCGGCGGGCGTGTCGTCGACATGCTCGGGCACCGGCAGCGGCCAGATAATGACGTCGGGCGGCGTGTCCGTCGTCGCTGCCGTCAGTGCGGATAGATCCGGATAAGCGGATAGCGTGGACAACGCCTGAGTGACGTCGGATGACGTGTCCAGCAACGCCCAGTCTGTCACGGGGGGCGCAGTGCGTACGGCGGCGATGGCGTCGGGCAGGCGGCTCCAGGTCGTGCGTAGCAGATCGTGATGAGGCGGCTCGCTCAGCAACTGCCGCAGACGGTCGCGGGTGGTTTCCCGCAGGGTGAGCGCCGAGACAGCCAATACCGGTGTTCCCGTCTCATCAACGGCGGTGATGGCAAGGGTATCGGCGGCGGTGGATCGCAGGCGCGCGCGCAGTTGACGTGCCGGAACGTCGTGGAGCATAACGTCGCTGAACGCGAAGGGCAGGCGCAACTTGTCGTCGCCGTCGTCTGTTGCGGGCAACGCGATGACATGCAGTACGGCATCCAGCAGCGCCGGGTGCAGAATGTGGCCGGCGATCGCAAGCTCGTCGGGCAGTTGCGCATCCACGTAGATATCGTTGCCCTTTCTCCACGCTGACTGCAACCCGCTAAAGGCCGGGCCGTATTCATAGCCTGCGTCTACAAGACGGCTGCGCAATTGCGCCAGATTTATTGATTTGGCACCGGCTGGCGGCCAAGTCTCCGTATCGAATGTCGGCCAAGCGGAAGGTGCCGCCGAGGCCAGCTGTGCCTGCGCGTGGAGCGTCCAGGGCGCTGGTTCGGCATCGTTTTCCGAGGAGGGGCGGGCATGTAGCGTGACGGTGCGGCGGCCTTCTTCTTCCGCGCCCACACGCAGATGCAGGTCCAGATTACCTTGTTCAGGCAGGATCAGGGGCGACTGCAGCGTCAGCTCAAGAATGTGAGGAGACCCGACCATGAGCGCGGCGTGCCGCACCATATCCAGATAGGCGGTGCCGGGAAGCAGCACGACGCCTGCCGCCGCATGATCCGCCAGCCACGCGTGCGTAGACAGGCCGATACGGCCGGTCAGCAACACGCCCTCATCGTCCGGCAGGTCGATAGCGGCGCTGAGCAACGCGTGTTCTGCCGTTCGCTGGCCCGCCGTGGCGACATCGCCGGTGGCAAGCAGATTGAGCCAGTAGTAGCGGTGTTCAAACGGGTAGGTAGGGATGTCGACGACGCGCGCGCCGGGATGCAGGGCGCGCCAGTTGATGTCGTGACCGTTGACGTAAAGCTTCGCCATCGCCTGAGTCAGACAGGCAACGGACGGCTGGTTCTTCTTCATTGTGCCGATTACTGCGGCGGCGTCATCGACGGTTTCTTCCATCGGCGGCAGCAAGACGGAATGCGGGCTGCACTCGAGGAACGTTATGGCGCCGGCGCGGGTCAGCGACTGGATGCGATCGACGAAGTGGACGGGATGGCAGAGATTGTCGCACCAGTATTTGGCGTCCATCCGCGAGCCGTCAAGCGGGGTATCATCGAGATAACCTTCGACGGTGCTGTAGAAGGCGATACGCGTAGGGCGCGGCGTTATGGCGGAAAATAAGGACATCAGCATCGGACGCAGTTTATCCATGCCCGGCGAGTGTCCGGCGACGTCAACGGCGATCCGCTTCGCCCGGATGCCCTCTTTCTTACAGCGTTGCAGGAGACGGGCAATCGCTTCAGTACCACCGGAGACCACGGTGGCGCTGGGGCTGTTAAAGACGGCGAGCGTCAGCGTATCGTCGAGCTTCTCGACGAATGTCCGCGCGTCATCCCCACACAGGCCGATCATCGCCATGGCACCGCTGCCGGACATCGTCAGCATTAGCTGGGAGCGCAGGGCGACAATCTTCACGGCGTCATCCAGAGTGAGCGCGCCAGCGATGTACGCGGCGGCGATTTCTCCCTGGGAGTGCCCGACCACGACATGAGGTTCGATGCCAAAAGACTGCCACAGTCGCGCCAGCGCGATCATGACGGCGAACAGCGCGGGTTGCACGACATCGACGCGCTCGAGCGTCGGCGCGTCCGGCGACGCCCGCAGGACCTCGATCAACGACCAGTCGGTATAAGGCTTCAGCGCCTCGGCGACCTGATCGATGGCCTGGCGATAGACGGAAAACGCGTCGTAGAGTTCCATGCCCATGCCCGGCCACTGTGAGCCTTGACCCGGAAAGACAAAGACACGTTTTCCCGCGCCAGCCGGCGGCACGGTGTTTTTGAGCACCGACGAATGATCGCCGCCTTCCGCCAGCGCCGACAGGCCATTGAGCAGGCTGTCGCGCGTCGGGCCCCATACGGCTGAACGGTAGGGGAAGCGGCTGCGGGAGACGCCCAGCGTGTAGCCGACGTCAATCGGATCCAGCTCAGGCTGGGACAGGAGCAATTCATGCAGGCGCGCAGCCTGATCGCGCAGCGCGGACTCTGTTTTCGCGGCCAGCGGCCACATCATCTCGGCGGGCGCGACGGGATGCTCCGTCGGCACGGTCGGTGCCAATGGCGGCTCCTCGACGATCAGATGACCGTTAGTGCCGGAGACCCCGAACGAGGAGATCGCCGCGCGGCGGGGACGTTCGTCGCTGCGGGGCCAGGGCTGCGCTTCAGTGAGCAGTTCGACCGAACCGGTCGACCAGGCGACCTCCTCTGAGGCGCGGTGACGTGCAGCGTGCGGGGCAATTGCTGATGTTGAAAGGCCATCACCATCTTGATCAGCCCGGCCACCCCGGCGGCGGCCTGCGTATGGCCGATGTTCGATTTAATCGACCCCAGCCGTAAAGGGCGTTCCGCCGGGCGCTGTCCGTAGGTAGCCAGCAGCGCGTTGGCTTCGATCGGATCGCCGAGACGCGTCCCTGTGCCGTGGGCTTCGACGACGTCGACGTCCTCCGGCTGCAATCCGGCATTGGCCAGCGCATGGCGGATGACCTGCTGCTGCGCCGAGCCGTTGGGCGCGGTCAGTCCGTTGGATGCGCCGTCCTGATTGACGGCGCTGCCGCGGATGATGCCTAAAATCGTATGGCCGTCGGCCTGCGCCTGCGACAGCGGTTGCAGCAGGAGCATACCGACGCCTTCGGACAACCCGACGCCGTCGGCCGATGCCGAAAATGCCTTACAACGGCCGTCGGGAGCCAGCACGCGCTGCTGGGAGAAGTCGATCAGAACGCCCGGCGTGGGCATCACCGTTACTCCGCCCGCCAGCGCCAGCTTGCAATCGTTGCTGCGCAGCGCTTCGCAGGCCGTGTGGATCGCCACCAGCGAGGAGGAGCAGGCGGTATCGAGGGTGACGGCTGGACCATTCAGTCCCAGGCTATACGCCACGCGGCCGGAAGCCACGCAGGTGGCAGTGCCCATGTAGCCATAACCGGAAACGTCTTCCGAGGCCTGCTGGAGGTGCGGACCGTACTCGGTGCCCATCACGCCCGCGAAGACGCCGGTGCGGGTGCCGTGCAACGTCGATGGATCGATGCCTGCGCGCTCGATCGCTTCCCACGACACTTCCAGCAGCATGCGCTGCTGCGGCTCGATCGTGACGGCTTCACGCGGAGAGATACCGAAGAAACCGGCATCGAATCCAGTAGCGCCATACAGGAAATTGCTGGTGCGAGCAGAGATCTTGCCGAGTTTGCCCGGTTCCGGATTATAAAGATTGGCCGTATCCCAGCCGCGGTCAGACGGGTAATCACCGACCGCATCGCGGCCTTCGGCGACGAGACGCCACAAGGATTCCGGATCGCTCACTCCGCCGGGATAACGGCAGCTGATCCCGATGATGGCGATAGGCTCGTCGTTATGGCCGTCCTTCGCGTAGTCTTCCAGATCGTCCTCACCCGAGGACAGGCCCAACGCCTGACGAAGATGCTCGGCGACTGCGCGGGGCGTGGGGTGGTCGTAAACCAGCGTGGAGGGCAGTTCGAGGCCCGTCGCGGAGGAGAGCTCTCGAGCCAGTTCCACCACGGTCAGCGAGGTAAAACCGATGTCGCGGAAGGCCTGCGTCTCGGAGACGAAGCGCTGTTCCGTCAGCAGTTCGGTTTTAGCGGCAATGAGTTCCAGAAGGGCTTCCCTCTGCTCCGCCGGGGAGCGGTCGAACAATGCCGCGCTATCGATCATGTCATCCGACTGCGGAGAAGGACGCGAGAGGGTTTCTCCTACTACGACATCGGTATGTGCGGGCGCATGCTGAGCGTCGGGCGTGAGTGTGACGTCAGGGAAAAAACGTTCGCAGACGGCTGGCCAGTCGAGCGATGCGCCGTTGAGGTAGGCATGTGTAAGCGCGAAGATGACGCTCTGTTCATCCCCTTTCCTGCGCTCCAACGTTGAGATCGCCGCGCCCGCGACGCCTTCTTCGCGCAGCAGCTCTTCAATGACCGCCGTGAGGACGGGATGAGGGCTGACTTCGATAAAGAGGCGATAGCCGTCACGAATCATCGCGCGCAAACTTTTCTCGAACATGACGGTTTCACGCAGAATGCTGAACCAATATTCAGGCGTCATCTGATTATTGGCCAACGGTTCACCGAGGACGGACGAGTAAAAGGGAATGCGCGGCGAGGTGAAAGCTTTCGGAGCCTGCTCCACCACCGCGTCGCGCAAAATGTCGACATGGTGGCTGTGGCCCGCCACTTCGCCGCCCGGCACTTTCCATGCCCACAGGCCTTCCGTCTTGAGGACGTCGAGCAACTCCTCCACGGCGGCGAGATCGCCGCTGGCGGTCACGCTTCGGGGACTGTTGATGGCAGCGATGTTGAGCCGACCTTCCCAACGCGACAGCAGCGGTTTTATGCGGTCGACGGATGCGGCGATGGACACCATCGCGCCCTGGCCTTCGATCTGGGTCAGCGTCTTGCCCCACAGGCAGGTGACCTGGGCGGCATCGGCGCTGCTCAGGTAGCCGGAGGCGTAGGCTGCGGCCGCTTCGCCGACGGAGTGACCCACGACCGCCGTTTCTTGTACGCCGAATGAGCGCCACACATCCGCCAGCGCCGAGGCGAGTGCGAATTGAAGCGGTTGAATTTGTACTAACCGGGTGAACGGTTCTTCGGCGACGATGGCGGCCGCCAAATCCCAGTCGGTATGCCGGCGTACCGCTTGGGCATAGTGCTGAAGACGTTCCCGATAAGCGGGGTAACGTTCCATCAGTTCCGCCGTCATGCCCGGCCAGAGAGGCCCTTGTCCGGGGAAGACGAAGACGGGGCGGCAGCGATCGTCGGCGACGCCTTTAATGACATTGCGCGCGGCGCGTCCCAAAACCAGGGCCGTAAGGCCTTTTTCCGCCTCGTTGTGATCCTTCGCGAAGACGGCCCCTCGATGATGCCCATGCGTCTGCGAAAGTTGCCGGACGCAAAGGGCGTGCAGATCCTGGGTGGAAGAGGCCTTTTTCACCTCGGTCAGCAGACTGTCGGCCGCGGCTGACAGGGCATCGGGGGAGTTGCCTGATACGATCAGGGGTAAATTCATCAAATTCATGTGACTCATCCTTTTGTCGAGGCGGGGGCCGGTTAGGGCGCTGTTTTTCTCCAGCCGGTGCTGGAGGCGGGATGTAGCACCAGATGCGTCGGCTGTTCGCTACGCAGCAATACGCTACCGAGCTGTCGTCGAATGTCGTTTTCCTTCAGCGACGCATCTTCGCAGTAAACGTCGAGCGTAAATGCCGCGTCCTCGCCGTCGCCGTTCTGTACCCAGGCTTCCGCTCTCACCACGCCGGGAAGGGTTTCGGCGATTTCGCAGATGGATTTCATGCATACTTTCTCCCCGCCGGCTCATCACATAGCTGGGTTGCCGTTGGCGGAAGAAGAGGTAGCCTGCGTGGTCGATCTCGAACAGATCGCCGGTGTGGATCACGCGCTTACCGTCGTCGTTGGTTTCCGTTTCTTCAGTGTGCTGACCTAACCGCTGTTTCATCCCTGTGGCGGTTTCGACGATCAGTTCACCTACCGTGTCGTCGGGATGCTCTTTCTTCAATGAAATGTTCACGCCTTCCATCGGTACGCCGACTGAGGCGTAGCGTTCGGGCGACTCCAGGTGGGCGGCCAGCGTCGCTACCCGAGGGCCGGCCTGAGTCAGACCATAGGTTAGGTAAACCTCAAGGCCGGGATTACGCGTCAGGAGTGCTTCCACTGAGGATGGCGCGAGCGCATCGCCGCCGACGGTCAGTCGACGCAAGGGGGACGGGAGTTTGCCGGATTCAGATTGCAGCCAGGCATTCACCATCAGCGGTGTCAGCGAGGACTGCGCTATCTGGTAGTCGCGGATCGTCCGTTCATAGTGCAAAGGCGTGAACGGCGGACCGGCGATAATGGCGGTGCCGCCGAGTGAAAACGTCGTCAGCAACTGCGCGACGAAGGCATAGGAGTAGTACATGGGCAGATTAATGAGTACCCGGTCTTCGGCCGTTTGTCCGATCGCTTCGGCGTGGCGTAACCCGTTGAGTAACAGTGCGTCGAGGCTGAACAGACAGCCGCTGAAGATGCCGGAGGTGCCGGACGTCAGCAGGATCACCTCTCCCGGCTGATAGTATCGGACGCTCAAATCGTCCAGATAGTTGAGTTTGATGCGTTCAGACAGCGGGTAGGCGCTGATCTGCGGTAGTCCCTTGGGGGTATTCAGCGAAATCAGCGCATTGGCGCCAAGCACGGCGGCGATACGATAAATACGAGACGGCGGCGCGGAAGAGGGCAGCAGTACCGGAACGGCGCCCAGCGTTAGCAGGGCGAAGACGATGGTCACGAACTCGATGCTGTTTGGGATGGTGATCATCACCGGCTCGCCGGGCTGTAACCCCAGATCCTGCATGTTATCCAGCACCTCGGAGAAGTTGGGGACGGCCTCAGACCGATCCACCTGCACCAGCGTATCCAAGAAGCGTTGCGCCGCCTCAGGCGTCATATTTTTGATCGTCATCAGTAAGTTCCTCCCTCGTCCTGGTGGGTGAAGATGACGCTAGTGACCGTATGTCCGGCGGCGTCCGCCTCGTGACAGGTGACGATCACATGGCTGGCCGCGTGTTCACTGAGCCAGGTTTTGGCGATCGCAGCGGCGGCGGGAAGTCCTTGTTCCGCAGGCATCGAGAGCACCATGCTCGGGCCGTTAAAGCCGAGGAATTGGCCCGGAAGGGCGCAGACCAGCCCAGGACAGGCGCCGGAGAAGCGCAGTGGAGAGATGCGCCCCGACGCGATGACGGCACCGATCTCTCTCAGGGTATGCGCCGTACACTGGTCGCTGATTGCGATATGTCCACGGTGCGCTTGGCGGCGCAAATCGCCTCTCTGTCCTCTTCCAGAGCAAGTTCGACCGCGTCATAGACCAGCCATGCCAACGGATCGGCGTAGAGCGATGCTTTCCGCCCGGTTTTCATGGCGGCTAAATCCTCTGCAACGGCGCGACCAAAGCCGACGGCGGGCAGTCCGCATGTGGCGATAACATCCTGTTCGTTCATACTGTCGCACCCTCCCATTTCTGGAAAACGAGGCAGGTATTGAAGCCGCCGAAGCCCAGCGTCACGCTGATCCCGTAGCCATAACGTATCGGCATCGGGGCGCCCGCAGGCATCGGCAGCGTGACTTCAGGCATCGGCGTTTTCAGCCCCTGAATCGGTGGTACATGACCGGTTTCCAGCGCCTTCAACACTGCGACGGCTTCGATAGCGCCCGTCGCCCCCAGCGCGTGTCCGAGCGCGCCCTTGGTCGCAAAAAGGGTGGGGGGATGAGGCACGTCGGAGAACAGTTGGGCGTAGGCGCGGGCTTCCACCAGATCGTTGGTCGCCGTGCCGGTGGCATGCGCATTAATGATGGAAACGTCCGACGGCGCGATCCCTGCGCTTTGCAGCGCCCGCTCGACCGCCAATACGACGTTTCGGCCCGATATATCCGGTGCAACGGCGCTGGCGGCGTCATTCGAGGAACCGGCGCCCGCGAGGATGCCGTAAGGCTGCGCCCCTCTGGCTTGCGCATGCGCTGCGGTTTCAAGCACCAGAAACGCGGCGCCTTCTCCGAGTAGCGTGCCGTTGTGGCTGACGTCGAACGCATTCAGATGGTCGGGTGACAGCGTGCCGAGTCGTGAATGACTAAGCCGTTTGCCCAGCGTGAGCGTGTCTGCGCCGCCGCAGACGCAGATTTCCGTCATGCCGCTCTTTAGCAGAGCCAGTCCTGCCTGGATGGCGTCAGCACCGGCGGAGCAGGCGGTGGAAACCGTCACTGGGGCGTTGATGCAGCCCGCTTCGTAGGCCGCCCTGTTGGACCACGCGGATAGTGAAACGGTATGCTCCGGCTGGTCGAGATGGGCGCCGAAGCTGGTGCCGATCACGGGCAGTAGACCGGGATCGTCCGCAGAAAGTCCGGCGTCCTCGACGGCGCGCGCCAGCGTGGCGCGCGTCAGGCAATCCTGACGTTTGTCCGGCGGCCAATGTAACGGCAGTTCGGGCACAACGGCGGCGTAGTTGGTGCGTAAAGGCAGCGGCGAAGCGATCTCCACGATGCCGGACTCGCCGGCGAGCAGAGATTCCCACGCGGCGTACAGCTCTGAGCCGAGCGCCGTTGACCACGCCATCCCGGTGACCCAGACAGGCGAGCTCGTGTCTACCATAGCTGTTCTCCCAACACTGAAATGTCTTTACGGACGAGAGAGCCTTTCAGCGTGCCGACCACCTGGCCGGAAACCTCGGCCTGGCAGGTAAACGTCATGAAGTCGTCACGCAAGCTGTCGCAGTGCATGTTGAAGATCAGGACGTCGCCGGGGACCACGACTCGGGTGAATCTCGCCTTCACCGAGCCGACGAGCGTGATTTCGTCCTGCCGCAGCGGCGAGGTCGAGACTTGAAACAGGATGATCCCGGCCTGGGAAATGGCCTGCATCATGTGGCTGGCCGGAAAGACGGCCCGTTCAGGGAAATGTCCGGCGATGGCGTCGGTCTGGCCGGAAACGGCCATCAGGGCCGTCAGACTTTTCCCTGGCTGATAATCCGTGACGCGGTCAAGGAAAATCATCGGATGGCGATGCCGCAGCCAGCGCTTCAGTTCAGTGAATCCCATGACGCGTGAAGACGGCGTTGTCGGTTGAGTTGTCATCTCGTTCATTGGGCATTTTCCCCTTGTACAGAGGAAGAGGTGAGGCGCTTGACCAGTTGCGTTAGCGTGTTGACGGAGTGGAAGTGTTCCGGCGTAAAGTATTCATCTTCAATCTTGATGTTGAAGGCGTATTCGCACTGCGCTCTGAGTTCGCTGAACCCCAGAGAGTCCAGCCCGAGGCCGTCTCGCAGGTTGATGTTCGGGTCAATATCCGAGCGGGGAGTACTGATGAAAAGGTCGTCGACCAGAATGCCGATCAGGGTGTCTTCAATGTTCAAAGTGGTATCTCCATATAGCCGATTAACAGATGACGTTCAGTGTGAATAAGCAGGACGTCGCGGTGACGTCCTGATAAAACCAAAAAGACTTAATACGGATAACCCGATGGTGTTTGGCGCAAACTTGAAAAAGAAATAATAATCCTGAGGTAATACTTATTGTTTGATACTTTTTATTTCACTAATACAACTAATTTTGGGGAAATGACGCTAAGGTTCTGAATGGTTATCCATTCACGTGAAGTTAGCCGTTTATTTTATAGGGCTCTTTATATTCATCGATGAGGAGCCTGGTGGTCATGTTTTGTAAATCATCTCTTGTAATATTGATGATTGAGCCTGCCGGGGCTCGATTACGGTTGTTTCTTTATTCCTGCTATGGAATATACTCTTCTTTTTTAAACGTTTAATAAAAAGACATGAAATAAACAATAGCGTTAATTCAATACCACTCGGAACCACTAAGAATCATTAAGAAAAACAAAACGAAATGATTTGTCATAGTGTGATAGGGTCGATGAAAGCTAACAATGATTTTTTATATCGTAGATGTGGCTTTAGAGAAAAGGGAAAATAGTTTTCGGAATATGATTCTTTATCATGATGGGGAAGGAGACAAGGTAATCACTGACGAATTAGAGATTTATCTCTTAAGTGACTTTTATGAATTTTTATTGTTGTAGTTTCAGTGCGTTTGAAATAAATTTTTCGTGCAATCGTCCCCCTGTGCTTGGGATGAACTCTTTTTGTATAACACGGTGGTATAAGACTATGGATTGGTTGAAAACCCCTCCGCTATACGCTTTGAAGGCCTTCGAATCAGCCGCCAGGTATCAATCATTTACCTTGGCGGCTGACGAACTGTCCATAAGTCAAAGCGCGGTCAGTAAGCATGTTCAAACGATCGAATACTTTTTTGGTCGTCGATTATTTGAACGCAATGGGCCCAAAGTGGTTCTTACTTCTGATGGACTCGGTTTTGCCAGAGAAGTTCATGAAGCGTTTAATTCGCTATGTCATGCTTGTGAGCAATTTTCGAGTACCGAAGAAATTTTAAAAGTCAGTGCGCCAGTGACCTTTTCACTCCGCTACTTTATAGCCGTATTAAGGAAATTGGATTTGGATAAAAACTATCCTCGAATTGTGCTGGATAGCCATAGGTTCGGGGATGATTTCATCGATGTTAAAGATTTAAAAAGAGAGGGTTTTGACGGAATAGTTCAATATTTATATCGCGAGGAACGTTCCGATAAGCATGAGACGACTTTATTACTGGATGAGTGGGTGGTTCCAGTTTGCGCCGCAGGTCTATTAACGCCGCATATCGGAAAACCAAAGATGGACATCGAGTTGTTAGGCTACACAACAACAGATGAAAAACTGTCGTTATGGAACGAAAAAGTCCCCGAAGATATTCATCTTACGGCTATAAAGCGTCAAGATTTTAATTCGATGGATTTGGCGATAAGTGCCGCACTTCAAGGGTTAGGGGTCGCCATCGTTGATATTAACATGGTGAAAAAAGAGCTTAAAAACGGCACATTAGTCCTTCCCTTTAATTATGCGGTCAAAACGGGCGCGGGCTACTATTTTTCCTGGCTAAGAAATAATTTGAAATCTGATAAATTAATTGCGCTTAATCAGTTCCTAAAAAAGGAAATATTGGAGGAACGATTAGCGTTTATTCACTACATCGATTGATATTGATCGTGTCGTCAGCCTAATAGCCATGTCGCCCAGTTTCTTCAAGGGCCAACGGGAGCGTTCCTTATCCCGTGGGGAAACGAGACGTTTATCTCGTAAAGCGCGTTATATGTCCCTAAAGGCGGCCGTGGCGCTTTGTTGAACAATGCTCGAAACGGCGTATCTCCGCAATCAGTTGCGGCATGGCGTCGATCACCCGATCGGCGCCAGCGTCGAACAGCCGTGTTCGGTGGCTCGGAGTAGTATGCGCACCGCCGGTAAACCCCACCACAAACATCCCCGCTTTTTTCGCCGCCGTTACGCCGTGGACGGAATCCTCAATGACGAGCGTATGTGACGGTGCAATATTCATGACTTGAGCGGCATGCAGAAAAATATCAGGCCAGGGTTTGCCGCGTCCCGGCCCCACATCGACCGCGGAGAAAATATGCGGCGTGAAAAGCGACTTTAAGTCGACTTTCGTTAGCATAAAATCCAGCTGTTCCGCACTTGAATTGGAGCAGATACAGCGGGGAAGGGCGATCTGGGATAGGGTCTCCCGCACGCCAGCAATACTGACCAATCTGTCGGCGAAAGCATTCATCAGCAATGGATGGAATGCCTGACGAAAATGGGGCGCGATAGTGACGCCTTTGTCCGTGCGGATCTGATCGATCAGTTCATCCCAGGCCAGCCCGCTGTAACGATGTGTAAACTCATCACGCCCAATATCCACCCCCTGCTCATTCAGCAAAGAGACCGTCAGCTCAATACCGATAATCTCCGAGTCGACGAGACGCCGTCACAGTCGAAAATAATCAATGGCATTCTGTCTTTCATGATTTCTTCTCCAAAAAGCGGCCGAACACCGTTCTCGGCGTCGGCCAGCCGTTGAAAATGGCGATCAGGCGCTAATGCGCTGCGGCCGATATTTCACCAGCAGCCGCTGGATGTCCCGTAAACGGGGCACGGCGATGGTCGTCAATTTTTCGCGAGTGACGCTGCGGTCGAGAGAGATACAGTCTTTCCAGAGTGAACGACCCGCGATTACGCCGGACGCGCCATTGCGCAGCGCAACGTCGACCTGTTGCAGGAACGTTTCGTGGTCGACGCCGGCGGACAAGACGGCCCAAGGAACGTCTCCGCATATCTCTGTGACGGCGGCGCAGGCTTCTTCTGTCCCCGGATAAGGGATTTTCAGCACCTTTGAACCACAGTCGATACAGGCGCGACAGCCTTCCTGGATCAGTTGAGGAATCTTGCGCTGGTACGCTTCCTTGCTTTCATTTTCCAGCGGGTAGGTGAGGAATTCGACGACCAAAAACAGGTCTTCGCGAGCGAAATCGGCGATGACGTGGCGGAGTGTCGCCAGATTGGCGGTGTTGGCCTCCGGCGTGTCCATACGCAGATAGATCATGATTTTTCCGCCGGTCGCTCCCAGTTCGCGGACTTTCCGGGCGGTGATGCCGTCCACCATTTTTGAAATGCGATAGCCTTCCGGTGAGGTGTCCCAGCCGGAGGCGTCGAGGCCGATCAGCAGGCCCGTATTGCGTGGCACGACGCCTTCATCGATGATGCCGGGAACGGCGCAGAGCGGATCGACCAGTACGCAGCCCGCCTCCGAAGCCAGATATTGCGTAATGTCGTATTTGGTTTTGCCCAGCGTCTCATTGGTGATGTTCGCCTGTTCTTCCGGCGTATCGGCTAATAGCGTTCTCATTCCGCCGCGCTGATCGCAGGCGACCACCATCATGGCGCCAGTGTTATCGCAAATCATTTGGTAACCACGACGTTCTGCTGTTGTCATTTTGTTCATGGATTAATTCCTCGTAGGAGATAAGAAGTAGGGTTCAGGATGGTTAAGGCGCTCGTCGACCCAGGAAATGAGACGTTCTGTCTCGATGTCTTCATCCTGATCCACGGTGAATACCGGGCCGAACGCCATGGGCTGCGCCTTTTCGGCTAATGCGGTTAATTCGGGGATATATTCTTCGCCGGGGTGTCCTTTTACGCGGCAGTGACAGCGCTGCGAATAACGCGCCGCCACTCGTGCGGGGGAAATTTGATTCCATATTTCCATGACGGATTCGCAGCCGCACAAAGAAAGGTATTCGGCTAAAACAGATTTATCCCGAAATCCAAACCAGGCATCTAAAATAAATACCGTATTCGATGGCGAACCTTTTACGATATTAAACATCGCCGCATAAGCGGAATAACCCAGTTGGCGATTCAGTGGCCTGTCAATTCTGTCGGCAAATTGCACCATGAAGGGTTCTTTAATTTCATCGATGCTTAAGACTGGTAAATTGAAAAAGTCGGCAATCTGGTTGGCAACATGACTTTTTCCTGATGCCGGTATGCCATTAACCAAAATCAGTGTTTTCATAGTAATCCAAGTATTTCATCGACGGTGGTGGCGTGTCTGATGCGGCTTAATGTGTCCTCGTGATCCAAAAGGCCGACAATAGAGGCGATGCCTTCCGTAATATGAGAGTCTCCATTCACTCCGCCAAACATCACGATAATATCGACCGGTTCGCTGCCGTTAATTGATATGGGCGTCGCGAGCGTCATCATACTGAAACAGTCTCTAATGACGCCGCATTCCGGTCTGGCATGTGGGATGGCGATACCTTCATCAAAAACATAATAGGCACCATATTCCAACGTATTATCGATGACCGCTTTAGGGTATTCCGCGGTGACAAAGCCACCCTTAATTAATGGCTTTGCGGCTTTTTCGATAATCTCCTGCCAGGCGTCAACGTTGACGCGACCTGAATATAGGGATTTTGAGCAAGAAATAATTTAATCGTCATATGGCCTCATATATTTTTACGGATCGTATTTCTTAACTCATCCATTCTCATGAAAATATCGTCAACCCGATGTCGATATGGCTTATAGGCTGAGAAGATTTTCACCGCCTGGGTATATTTCACCATCAGCTGTTTTTGAATTCCGGTATCCGCGGGGTTGTTCTGTAGTCCGGATTCCAGCCGGGTGATTTCCGCCTGCAAACTTTCCGCTTCTTCGCTGTTTTCATTTACCGGTCTCTCCGGCGTCTTTTCTGACTGAAAGAGATGCTTTAATTTCGCGAACATAGTTCCTCCTCACATCGTGATGGGATAACCCGCGTATTTAACCGCTTACTTGCCCAGTTTTCGGTTCGCCAGCCAGACGATGATGATGACGAAGGCGATGAAGCCGATGACGAACGGCCAGTCATGCTGGAAGGCATGCCCGAGCACCAGGCCGGTACTGATGACGTCTGAATCGCTGAACGTCACGCCTTTGAAGCCGAAGGTTTCAAGCAGCGGCACCAATATCGCCGGTAGAAAGGTAATGAACAGACCGTGAACCACGCCGCCGATAATCGCGCCTTTTCTGCCGCCCATGGCGTTACCGAAGACCCCGGCGGCGCCGCCTGCGAAAAAGTTGGTCAGCAGGCCGGGCAGGATCATGGCGAGCCCGAACAGTGGGAAGACCAGCATCCCAATAATCGACCCGACGGTGGTGGCCAGGAAGCCGACGATGACGGCATTGGGGGCGTAGGGGAATAGCACCGGGCAGTCGAGCGCGGGTTTGGCGTTAGGCACTAACCGCATGGCGATGCCGCGGAAGGCGGGCACCAGCTCATTCAGCAACAGGCGGACGCCGCTGTAGAGGACGAAAACCCCGGCCACGAACTGCATGGACTGCATAAACGAATACATGATGTAGTTGGTTTCGCCCGCGAACTGCGCGATATACGCCGACCCGGCAAAGATGGCCGGAATGAGGTACATCGGCACCATGATGACGGCCATCGACAGGTAGGTGTCTTGCAGGAACTTGAAGTTATCGGGCAATTCCAGATCTTCCGTGGAGCGCGAGTTTTTACCGATCGCCCGCGCCACCGCGGCCTGAACGAGGTAGCCGATAGTGCAGAAGTGCCCGAGCGCGACGTCGTCCGAGTCTGTAATCTTGCGTACGATCGGTTGGGCGATGGCGGGCATCAGCACGGCCATAATGCCGCCGAAAATCCCGCCGGTCAGAATCAACGTTGCGCCCGTCAGCCCCGCTTTGTAGCCAATGACGGTGCCGATCGTCGCCATCCAGAGCAACGCCTGCCCGGTGAGGAAGATATATTTGAATGGCGTGATCCGCGCAATCAGGATGTTGACGGCGAAAATCACCAGCAGCGTGAGCGCGACTTCGGAGCCCAGCTCACGGTTAGCGACGCCGGCAATGGCCGCGACATCCGTGATATAGCCCTGCATACCGAATCCGTGGGTGAAAATATCGTTGAGGAACGTCAGGGCGGCTACAATAATATTGATACCCGCCATCATGATCAGAAACCCCAGCAAGGTTTTAAACGTACCCTCCACGGTTTTACCGATGGATTTTTTTTGCAGAATAAGACCGATCATCGCGATTAACGCAATTAATATCGAAGCCTGGCCTAAAAAATCAGTCACAATAAAATGAATAATAGCGTCCACAGGTCACCTCATTTTTAGATAGATTTCAGATATGCGAGGATTTTTTCTTCAATTTCTTTTTTGTCGGTGAGTTTGTTTAATATGATGACTTTCTTCTTATCCTCTTCGCTGGCATCTGAAGTTAAAATGTCCGCGAACATTTTTTGGGTAAGAATAATGTCGTATTTGTAGGATGATGCTTCCGATACCGTGGTGTGATCGATATTCGCATCAATGGCGAGTTTTTGTAATACGGACTTGGCGCTCATTTCAATAGCGAAACTGGAACCGAGACCGCAGCCACATACGCAGAGTACATTCAGCATAATATTACCTCAGATAAGGTGATTTATTTTAGCGAGCTTGTAGAGATAACTATCTTCGTCCACCAATCGTTTTTTAATGTTTTCAAGATCTATCGGTATGGCTTTATTGTTATTGTTGATGACAACAATTTTATTGGTCAGGCCGCTGTGAATACATCTGACGACCTCTTCTGCGAGAATAGCGCCCTGAATGATCTCCTCTCCCGTCGGCGTGCCATTCCTTAAACCGTAT
Organism: Lonsdalea britannica; assembly: GCF_002111595.1. Lineage (GTDB taxonomy): Bacteria > Pseudomonadota > Gammaproteobacteria > Enterobacterales > Enterobacteriaceae > Lonsdalea > Lonsdalea britannica. The sequence continues at coordinate 136,224 of NZ_LUTN01000004.1, read as the reverse complement.
CCCAGAATCGTTTTTCGAATTCGTATTCCTACCTTGTGTTCTATTTTTCCAATCATGGTATCAATCGCCCCCTGAAATCCGGGGGTATACTCTTTGGTATATCCTTCAGAACATAAAATAATGACGCTGTTCTGAATTTTGATTTTTTGCTTTATCGTTTCCGCCAGTACATTAATATCCCAAAGGGACTCTGGAATAAGCGCAATGTCCGCATTACTTTTTAACGCCGCCTGCAATGTCAGTTCGCCGCAGTAGCCGCCGAGCAGTTCGATAATGAATATGCGTCCCGGCAGGCCTCGCCCGGTATTCCGCAATTTGGCGACTTCACTAATGACCTGTTCGCAGGCGGTGGAAAATCCGATGGTGTAACTGTCACCGTCGATATCGTTATCTATCGTCATTCCCACGCCGTAGCAGCAGATGCCGTAGCGGCTCAATGTCTTCAAAAACTGAAAAGAACCATCGCCGCCGCCCATAATCAGACAATCCAGTTTTTTATGGCGAATGTTCTTTGCGATTTTCTCGTAGTCGGATTTCCGGCACTTATCCTCTTTTCGTCCTGACGCCACCAGCGGTACTGACGAGAGGGACAGATCGATCAGATCGCGACGCGCGATGTCTTTGCAGCGATTTTCGATCAGCCCATTAATTCCGCCGTCGTAAATGACCATGTCAGATTCGGTCATCCGGTTGATCTGGAATAGAAAATTATTCATACCGCTGACATCGCCGCCGCTTAGTACCAATCCTATTCTCATGGTTGACCTCGGATGAATATTCCTCAGTGACTGTGGGATCGATAGTAGAGACGGGGGGATTAATTTTTTTGGAGCATGTCACACTTATGCAACATTTCACTCGGGTGGCGAGGCTTGACAGGCTGTTTTAGCCTCTGATTTTGTGATGGATGTCACGCTATTTTGACTCAAGCCTTTTAATGACGACGAGTAATTATTTGTTTTACATATGTTTTGTTTATAGAACGTTTGACGAACAGGCGAGGCGGTTTTGCTCAGAAAATCGGATGCTGCTTTTGTGATTTTCTTCACATTAGTTTGGTGGAAAGCGAGAGGCGAGTTCTGAGGGGAAGGGCTGCGTTGAGGGGAATCAGAAGATCTTACTGATTTTCAGGGGGATAAAAAAAACACCATCGGGTATTGACTGTATGACGCACATAATATGCTTGCTTTTAATACCGCCGAATGAATAATACGTCGAAATTTACACAATCTTACGATTAATGGATGAAATCTTTTCATTAAAGGGATTTTTCTGATGTGTTTTTCTTATTCAAAGTCAATCTCCCCAGTGTTAGCTGCAACGGTGCTTGCCTATGCTTCCTCGGTGATGGCGGCAGGCATCACCGAGGCGCCCATGCAAGGGACCGCCGCTATTGATGCTCGCGAGCAGCTCCGCCAGCAAGAGCGAGAGCGTGCGCTGCGAGAGCAGAACACCCCGCAGGCAGATGTCCGTCTTAGCATGCCTGACGCCGTGTTACCGGGCTACCCGGCACACGAAACTCCCTGTTTTGCCATTAATCACATCGCGTTACAGGGTGAATCTTCCGAACAGTTCCAGTGGGCGTTGGCGTCTGCCGATGACGCCAAAGGCCGTTGTCTTGGTAGTCAGGGGATCATGCTTGCCATCAACAAAGTGCAGAATGCCATTCTTGCTGAAGGTTACGTCACCACCCGAGTGATGGCGCAGGAGCAGGACTTAACCCAAGGGACTCTGACACTGACCCTTCAGCCGGGTCACATCGGCGATATTCGTTTCGGTCAACCGACGTCGTGGCGTGGGCGGTTATGGAATGCCATCCCGGCATCGCGCGGCGATATTCTCAATTTGCGGGATGTCGAGCAAGGACTGGAAAACTTCAAGCGCGTCCCCAGTGCCAGTGCAGATATTCAGATTGTGCCAGGAGAGAAGGAGGGCTCCAGTGATTTGTTGGTCAATTGGCAAGGGAAGCGTCCGATTCGTCTGAGTCTTGGGCTGGATGACAGCGGTTCTGAAAGTACAGGCCGTTATCTGGGAAACGCCACGCTCGCTATCGATGCGCCTTTCGCACAAAACGATTTGTTTTACGCCAATATGGGTAGGGACATGTTTGCTCAGGGGCCGTACGGCAATCGCTCGCATACGCTGAATTACTTCTTCCCGGTGGGCTACTGGGCGTTTTCAGCGAACTATAGCGACTATACCTACCATCAAAATATTCCCAATGCGAATGAAGTGCTGAGCTATAACGGAAAAAGCGACAACGTCGTCGCGACCGTTTCACGATTGCTCTTCCGCAATCAGTCACATAAAACCACGCTCAACCTGCGGACCTACCGCAAACACGCCACAAACGCCGTCAATGGCGTTGAGATTGAACAGCAGCGCCGTCGCACCGCGGGCTGGGAGCTGGGCGTCAATCAGCGCAGTTATTTCGGCGATACCACGGTCGACGCCAATGTCAGCTGGCGTCGTGGGACGGGCGCGTATGGCGCGACGCCTGCGCCTGAAGAGAAAACGCATAGCGGCAGTGCGCGGACAGGATTGCTGCTGGGCGACGTGAGTATCAATCAACCGTTCTCCTTTATCGATCAGCCTCTGCGTTACTACACCAGCGTGCGCGGACAGTGGAGCGCGAACGCCTTAACCCCGCAGGAACGTCTGGCTATCGCCGGGCGTTACACGGTGCGCGGCTTTGATGGCGAGCAGATGCTGTCTGGTGAGCGGGGGATTGTCTGGCGTAACGAATTAGGCTGGAACATCGGTTCTCGGGGACATGAACTCTATCTGGCGCTGGATTATGGGCGCGTGGGCGGTCCCGGCGCTCGCGATCTGGTCGGGCATCAGTTGGCTGGCTCGGCCGTGGGGATCCGCGGCGCCCTTTGGCAGCATATCAGCTATGACCTTTTCGCGGGCGTACCGCTCGTGAAGCCAGACGCTTTCCACACATCAGGCGCGACGGCGGGCTTCAGCATCAACGTTGAAATGTGATCCTCGCTATCAGGTTCGCTGCCATTTTTTTGTTGTTATTCCAGGGATTAACCTTTTTCACGGAAGGAAGTCATGAACAAGCATTGTTACCGTCTTATTTTTAGCCGTACGCACGGCGAGTTACGCGTTGTTTCTGAACTGGCGCGCAGTTGCAGCAGCGAGCCGGGTCAGACCCGCGGTCCGGGCTCCGCGCGTCTGTGGGTGACGGTTCGTCGTGCGGTATGGATGCTGGGGCTGGCGTTGTTCGCCGGTCCGACGCTGGCGGCGGGCATTGTGGCGGATAACGGTGCGGCGGCGGGTCAACGACCTGACGTCATCGCCACGCAGAATGGTCTTCCTCAGGTTAATATCACCGCGCCGAATCAGGCCGGGATTTCCCACAACCAGTACAGCCAGTTCGATGTCGATCAAAAAGGGGCGATTCTCAATAACTCGTCGGCAATGACCTCTACCCAGATGGCGGGGATGATTCAGGGCAACCCCAACCTGAATGGCGGTAGCGCGCCCGCCAAAGTCATCCTGAATGAAGTCAGTAGCACCAATCCCAGCCAGCTTCGCGGCTATATGGAAGTCGCGGGAGGACGCGCTCAGGTCATCGTGGCTAACCCCGCAGGGATCGTCTGCGACGGTTGTGGGACGATCAACGCGGGGCGCATGACCCTGACGACCGGTAAACCCCAACTCAATGCGGATGGCAGCCTGGCCGGTTATCAGGTTGAGCGCGGCGTTGTGCGTATTGAAGGCGGCGGGCTGAATGGCGATTCCCGGCATGATACGGAATATGTCGATGTTCTGGCCCGTGCGTTCGAGGTGAATGCGGGCGTCTGGGCCAAAGAGAAAATCAACGTTGTCGCCGGTCGCAACCGTGTCAGCGCAGACGGTGGAACCGTCGAGCCTTCTGCGGCGTCGGACGAGGCTAAACCCGAGCTGGCTATCGATATGGGCCAGATGGGGGGCATGTACAGCGGCCAGATTCATATGATCGGCACGGAAGCGGGCGTCGGCGTCCGCAATCAGGGCGGTCAACTGCAGGCAGGAAAAACGCTGACCGTCAGCAGTGAAGGCCGATTGGTCTGGCAGCCTGCTCAGCAGGACGCGGTGACGCAGGCGGGAGAGTCCATCAGCCTCACGGCCAACAACGATATTGAGCACGACGGCAAATTACACAGCGGCGGCACGCTGAATGTTCAGAGCCGCGCGGGCTCGATTAAACAGTCCGGTACGCTGGCGGCGGCCGGAGATGTTCAGCTTTCTGCTGCCGGGGGAATTGAAAATACCGGGCACCTGCTGGCAGGGAGTGATGCCAACAGTACGTTGGTCAATGATGCCGATCTCACGCTGACCAGCCAGGGCGACGTGCGCAGCAGCGGTAGCCTGTTGAGTCAGAAAAATGTCGCGTTGACCGGAAAGCGCGTCGATATCAGTCAGGCGCAGCTTGCCGCCAAGCGTGCGACGGTTACCGCACAAAGTGGCGGCGTCGGATTGCAGCAAGCCAAAGTCGACAGCCAGCAGTTCACTATTGATACCTCGGGAGATATTGATGCCCGGCAGGCGCAGGTCAAGGTGGGACCTGGGCGGTGGACGGCAACAATATGTCCAACCAGCAGGCGGTCTGGGTACAGGCTGATACCGGAGAAAGCCGATTTAAGTTAAACGGAGCACTTGATAATACTGGCGGTAACATTGAGGCGAACAACCTAAGCCTCTTTGCCGGCACGCTCGATAACCAAAGTGGCCGACTGGTGTCATTAGACACTCAGGCACGGGCGTGGGGTGTCGAAGGATTGCTGAATAATAGCGACGGGGTGCTGGGCAGCAATGGCGATCTGACGCTCAATGTCGGGGCGCTGAAGAATCAGGCTGGATCGCTTAAAAGCCAATCGGCGCTGCATATCGACAGCGCGGGCGATGTCGATAACGACCACGGCACGCTGCTGGCGAGCCAGGATCTCAGCCTGTCGGCAGGACATATCGATAACGACGCTGGGGTTCTTGGCGGCGAACAGTTACAGCTCACGGCCCAACGTTTGAATAACAACCTTGGGCGGGTTATCAGTCAGCAGAATCTGCAACTGACCGCGCAGCAGGGGCTCGATAACCAGCAGGGCTTTATTGGGGCCGGGCAGGATCTGAATATTCAGACCGAGGGTGACTGGAACAACGAGGGCGGTACCGCGCAAAGCGAAACGTTGCTGAGTGCGACGGCCAATAACCTGAACAACGGGAGCGGCAAGCTTCTTTCCGGCGATCGTCTATCGTTGGACGCCGCAGGCGCAGTCAACAATCAGGCGGGGGAAATCAGCGCGACGACGCTTAACGTCGACGCGGCGAGTCTGTCGAATGAAAAAGGGTCGGTGATAGGCCAGCGCTCGCTGGCGGTGAATGCGGCGCAGGCGTTGAATAATACGCAGGGACTGCTGTCCTCAGGTGAGAAACTGGTTCTTCATACCGACGGTCTGTTGACCAATCGGGGCGGGGAAGCCAGCGCGGCCGGGCTGGACGTCACGGCCAAACAGCTCGATAACGCGCAGGGCAAGGTTATCGCGGGCCAAAATCTGAATTTGCAGGTACAGGGCGGATTGGATAATAGCGCCGGACTGCTTGAAGCCGCCGATAAGCTTGAAGTTCAGACCGAAGGCGACTGGAACAATCAGGGCGGGATCGCGCAAGGCGGCAGCCGAGTGGTCGCCACGGCCCGCAATCTCGATAACACCGAGGGGCGGCTTCAGTCAGGCGGCGGGTTATCACTGAACACGACGGCCGATGTCACCAACCAGGCGGGGATGTTGACCGCTCAGGGCGACCTCAACTGGCAGGGAGCGTCGACCAGCTTATTGAACAACGACGGCGGCTCACTGCAAAGTAGCGGCGATCTGGCGCTAAACGGCGGACGGGTAACTAACCGTCAGCAGGGCGTGGTGCTGGGGCAGCAAGCGCTTTCCTTCGATTTGTCATCAGACTGGGATAATCAGGGCGGTCAGTTAACCAGTCAGGGATCTACCGTGGCGCGCGCCGCTAATCTGTACAACGCGCAGGGAGCGGTCAACGCGTTGGGCAGTTTGGACATGCAACTGACGGAGACGCTGGATAACGGCAGCGGACGCATTTTCAGTCAATCCTCTCAAACGCTGGCGGCACAAGACATCCTGAACGATCAGGGGTGGATGGGTAGTCAGGGGGAATGGCGCGCCAATGCCGCTCGTTTCGACAATACGCAAGGCAGCGTACAGACGCAGCAGAATGCACAGCTGACGGCAGCGGCGTTGACTAACCATCAGGGGACATTGCAGTCAGCCTCAGACATGGCCTTAAGGGTGGCGGGCGATATCGATAACCGTGCGGGTAAGGTCAGCGCGCAGAATCAGCTGAATGTGCGGGGCAATACGGCGGACGAGAGCACCGGCGCTGTGAATAATGCGGGCGGTCACTGGCTGGCAGGCGAAGGCTTCAGTCTGGCGGCGCAAAAGCTGGATAACACGCAGGGCGGTGTGCTGTATAGCCAGAAGCAGCTTGATCTCAATGTGGGAACACAGCTCGATAATCAGCAAGGCAAGCTGCAAAGCGGTGAAACGCTGACGCTGAATGCGCAATCCCTTCAAAACGATGGCGGCACATTAGACAGTCAGCAACAGCTGGTGCTGAACGCGTCGGGAGAGCTCAGCAATCAGGGCGGAGCACTGCGCAGCAACGGCGATCAGCGCATTACCGCCCAACATCTGAACAACCAGAACGGGGTCGTCAGCAGCCAAGGCGGACTGACGGTCAATGCGCCGCTGTTGGACAACGCGGGCGGAACGCTCATCAGCCAGGGCGCGGGGACATACCGCGTCGATACGCTGAATAACCAGCAGGGTAAAGTCCACAGCGGCAATGCGCTGACGTTGACCGCCAATCAGGTCAATAACTCTGCGGGACAGCTGGTTTCCACGCAAGACTTTACGCTCAACGCCCCACAGCTGAACAATAGCGGACAAGGCACCATCAGCAGTCAGGGCGCGCTGGATATTCAAAGTGACACGGTGAATAACCGCGATGGCGGGCTGATCCTGGGGACAACGCGTACAGGGGTGACCGCGCGTGAAGCGGATAACACGGCCGGTCGCCTGCAAAGCGCCGGGGCGCTGACGCTGATGGGACTCACCCAGTTAGATAACAGTCAGGGGCGGGTTATCGCGAACGGGCCGCTCAGCATTAACGCGATCGGCAACCGTCTGTCGCGCTCGGCGTCGGCGCTGTCGGTTTTGAACCCAAGCGGTGTGATGCAGAGCGGGGCATCGATGGTTCTCGATGCCTTGTCACTGAACAATCAGGGCGGTACGTTGCAGAGCCAGCAGGCGTTAAGCCTCAGCGTACAGCAGGACTATACCCAGCGTGCAGGCGACACGTTAAGCAGCAACGGCGCGCTTACGTTCTCCGTTGGTGGCGTTTTAACCAATTTGACGGACTGGCTGCTTCCCGGCGATCTGACCCTCAACAGCACCCACTTTAATAACCAAGGCGCTCTGGTCGGCAAGTCACTGCAGATCATGACCGGGCAATTGACCAACCGTGGACGGATTGAAGCGGACGCGATGACGCTTGATTTCGACACGTTGGATAACCCGAATGCGGTGATGGGCGATAACGTGACCCTGCGCGGCCGCGTCATTGATAACTACGGTTCGGGGGCGGTGCTGGCGGCGACTCAGTCGCTTAATCTACGCGGTAATGAACGTCTGACTAACCGCGATGGCGCGCTGATTTTCAGCGGCGGCAGCTTACAGTTGGGCAGTAACGATCTTATCGAGAACCGGGCCAGCGCGATCGAGGCGGATGGCGATGTGACGATTGATGCTCAGCGGTTAACCAATGAGCGCGTGGGGCTGAGCATTGAGCGCGATGCGGAGTCCAGTAATTACAAATGGCAGCGCTATAACTATTTCTGGCGTTCCTACGACTTAACGGTCAATCCCGACAAGAACACCGTCGCGCCCGTCACACAGTCGCTGTCTTATCAAAATGACGCGGAGGCACAAAGCAACCCTTACGGCACCATTCTGGCGATTGACGCGGCTGGAAAGCGTGCGCAGGTCCGCGTGAAAAACACCTCTGGAACGTTAACGGACATGTGGGTCAATTACCTTGCCCTGCAGCCGAACACGGATGGCAGCTATGCCATGACGTTTTATCAAACCACGGGGTTCTGGCAGCGCGCGGTGCCGACGCCTTACCAAAATACCGTGTGGCGTGAATTCAACCGAGGCCGCCTGGAGCAGTGGGATCCGGAAAAGCACATCGATATTTACAGCGCGCCGAACGTGACGGACTACAACAACCTGCGTGAGCGCACGGTGACCGGCTCGCTCACGCGTGACAGACTGATTGCGGAAGGGACCGGCGCCCGGATTCTGGCGGGCGGCGACATGTCGCTGCGCATCAACGGCACCTTGCTCAATGACGCCAGCGTGATTACTGCAAATGGCAATCTGGGCATTGAAGGGAGTGGGAATGTTGATAACCGGGGATACTCCGTCAACGAACATCGCACCGAGGTCATCGCCGACCACTACGACAGAGACACGCGGCACTGGTATCCCACCACGAACTACGATGCCACCACGGCGCTCACGACGATCGACGGCATCATTTCCGGTCATGGAGAGGTCGCGATCACCGCAGCGAACATCACCAATACCACCGTGAATCAGGCGCAGATCAGCAGCGTGGAAGCAGCGCTAAAAGCGGCCGAGGCGGAAAGGGCCGAGTGGGAACGTAACCCGCTGGCGTTTAGCGTTGAGGGTGTCGACGGGCAGCAGGCTAACGTGGCGCTTGATCCTGGCGGCAAGGCGACCGCCGGTAGTCCGTCTTCATTGGGCCGACCGTTACTTCCTGCCGAGCAGGCGCTAACGGCCATGCAACACGTCGGCAGCGTCGCTACGTCGATTCCGGACAATGGTCTGTTCCGTCAGAATCCGGCGACGGGCAGCCCTTATCTGGTGGTCACCGACGAACGTTTCACTAGCCGCACGCAGTTTATCAGCAGTGATTATCTGCTTTCGCAGGTCGGGTACGACCCTTCAACGATCCACAAGCGTTTGGGCGACGGATTCTATGAGCAGCGCTTGGTGCGCGATCAGGTTCTGAGCCTGACAGGACGTCAGTCCGTTCAGGGTGAAGACGCGATGGCGCAGTACCAAAACCTGATGAACAACGGCGTCAAAGTGGCGGAGGACTTTCATCTGGTCACCGGCGTGGCGCTGACGCCGGAACAGATTGCGTCGCTGCAGCAAGATATTGTCTGGATGGTTGACGAGACGGTGGAGACGGCTGCTGGTCCGCAAACCGTTCTGGTGCCTAAGGTTTACCTCGCTCAATCTACGCTGCGCCTGACGGGCGATGGCGCACTGATTGCCGGTGGAGAGCTACAGCTCTCCGCAGACAGCATCACGAATGCGGGCAATCTGTTTGCCGATAAAGCGCTAAGCATTGATGCCGGGCAATTCCTGCATCAGGGCGGTGATATCAAGGCGGACAGCATTAATGTTCAGGCGGACAGCCTGACCCTGAGCACGAATCTTCAGGACGCCTTGCGTCAGGCCACCATGAGCGCCAGCGACATCAGCCTCAGCGGCAACGATATTCACTTGCAGGGCGCCAAGCTGGATGCGACGAATAACCTTAGTCTGAGCGCCCGCGATAATCTGGATATCAGCGCGGCGAAAAGCAGCTTCAAGTCTGATGGATTGCAGGTCATTTCCGGCGCGATGGGCAATCGAACCAGCGACGGGATGGAAGAAGCCGGTGAGCGCATGGCGACCCTCAGCGGGGAGTGGCAACAGGCTCTGGGCAGCGAGCTGAAAGCCGGGGGAAATCTGGTGCTCAACGCCGGGCAAGACATTACACTGCGCGGCAGCCAAGCCAGCGCGGGAGGCCAGCTGGGCGTGCAAGCCGGCGGCGATATCAATTTGCTGGCGGACAAATCCACCAACACCACGCACCTCGAGGCCAACAGCAGCACGTCGTCAGTGAGCAACAGTCGTGAGGAAGATCGTCTGCTGCTCAGCTCATTGAGCGGCGCCAAGGGCGTCACCTTGGTCGCAGGTCAGGATCTGCTTGCAGAAGGCGCTCAGGTCGACAGTACGGAAGGTCGGGTCCGCGTCGGCGCGGATAACGTGACGATTAAAGAGGCCCATCAGTTAACGAACGCCTTCGATAGCGAAAACAAAAAGGACGGACGGACGCAAAGCCAGCGCACGATTGACAGCGCCAGCGATGTCGTCGTCGGCAGCACCTTGAGTGGTCAGGATGGCGTCACCGCCATTGCGCGCGAGGGCGACCTCTCCGTCACCGGCAGTACGCTGCACAGCGAACTCGGCGAGATTGCGCTACAGGCCAAAAACGATGTGGTGATAAACAGCGCAACCGAAAAAGAGTCTGAACATCTTGAAGAGCGTTCTCAGAAAAAAGGCTTTTTGAACAAGAGCGCCAGCTCCACGGTACAGGATGATAGCTTCACGACGGAGCGAGGCTCGCTACTGAGCGGCAACAGCATCAGCGTGAATGCGGGAAATGATTTGTCCGTCAGCGGCTCGGCGATTGCCGCCGACCAAGATGTTGCACTGCAGGCGGGACATAACGTGGATATCTCTGCCGCCACGGAAACCGAGTCTCATTATCTGCTGGAAGAAAAGACCAAGAGCGGTTTGATGAGCGGCGGCGGCATCGGCTTTACCGTCGGTAAGCAGTCGACCCGCCACGAGGTTGACGAAAAAGGAACGTTACAGAATCAGAGCTTCAGCACGGTGGGCAGTAGTCAGGGGAACGTGAGCATTACCGCGGGCGATAAACTGCATATCGGCGGGGCCGATCTGGTGGCAGGCAAAGACCTCAGTCTGAGCGGCGACAGCGTTGATATCGACTCTGGCCGCGACGACGTCAATCGCGATGAAACGTTCGAATCCAAACAAAGCGGCTTTACGTTAGCGTTATCCGGAACGGTAGGTAGTGCGCTGAACACGGCGGTAAGCACAGCACAGAAATCGAGACAGGAAAGCGATAGTCGACTCAGCGCACTGCAGGGCACGAAAGCGGCATTGAGCGGTGTCCAGGCAGCACAGGCCTGGGATCACGATAATGCGATTACTGAATCTGCCAATGCGCAAAACGCCGCGGCAGGCGTGTCTTCGGACGATCCTAAAGCCGCACAGGGTTCTACCAATACTATCGGCGTGACCTTGTCTTACGGTAGCCAGTCGTCGAAAAGCGAAACGCATAGCGAAAGCAGTCAGGCGCAGGGCAGTACGCTTAACGCAGGTCGTAATCTCTCGATCACGGCGACAGGCAAGAACAACGGTGAGGGGAGTGGCGACATCACCATCGCCGGCAGTCAGTTAAAGGCGGCGGGTGATATGACGCTGGATGCTGCCAGAGATATCAATCTGTTGTCAGCCCAGAACACGGAGAAAACCGTCAGTAAGAACAGTAGTCAGGGCGGCAGTGTCGGCGTAGGCATCGGCGTTGGTTCTGGGGGATATGGCATCACCGTTTCCGCCAGCGTGAATAGCAGCAAAGGTCATGAAAATGGCAACGGACTGTCGCACAACGAAACTACGCTGGATGCGGGTAGCGGTATTAATCTCACCAGCGGACGCGATACAACCCTGAAGGGCGCGCAGGTCAATGGCGAAACGATCACGGCGGATGTCGGCCGTAACCTGACGCTTACGAGCGAGCAGGATAGCAACAGCTATGACGCCAAGCAGCAGAGCGTGAGCGCGGGCGCCAGCTTCACCTTTGGCTCAATGACGGGCTCGGGCAGCATCAACATGTCCAGAGACAAGGTGAACAGCAACTTTGACTCGGTGAAAGAGCAGACTGGGCTGTTTGCCGGGCAGGGGGGTTATAACATTACGGTCGGCAACCATACCCAGCTTGATGGCTCCGTGATAGCGAGCACGGCGGACAAGGACAAGAACCTGCTGGATACGGGGACGCTGGGCTGGAGCGACATCCATAATCAGGCTGAATACGAGTCCGAGCACCAGAGCGCAGGTTTTAGCAGCGGCGGACCGATAGGCGCGAATCTGATGAGTAACATGAGCGCGTTGCCGATAAGCGGAGAAGACAGCAGTGGCCATGCAGAAGGAACGACAAAAGCGGCGGTGAGCGAAGGGGGACTGATCATCCGCCATCAGGCTGGTCAGTCACAGGATGTGTCTCAGCTGAATCACGATGCAGAAAACGCGAATGCGGGTGCCATCGACCCGATTTTCAACAAGGAAAAAGAGCAGAAACGACTTCAGCAGGCGCAGCTGGTGAGCGATATCGGCAATCAGGCGCTGGATATTTACAATACGTATGAATCGACCAAAGCGACGCATTCTGCAACAGACAGCAGTGTGCGAACTGGAGTGAACGCGGTAGTTAGTGCGTTGCAGGCCTTGGCGGGGGGAGATATCAAAGCGGCGCTGGCGAAGGGAGCAGCGCCATATCTGGCGGGGATTGTGAAGGAAATCACCACGGATAATGCGGATTACAGCACGCTGACGGAAACGCAAAAGCTGAACAACCTGATGGCACATGCGATACTGGGAGGCGTGATAGCGGAGCTGAGCGGTGGTAATAGCACTGCGGGGGCCGTCGGTGCGGCGACAGGCGAGTTGGCGGCCCCGGCGATAGCATTAGCGTTGTACGGGACATCGGACAGCAGTGAGTTATCGACACAACAGAAAGACAACCTGAGCGCATTGGCGACGCTGGCCTCGGGGATTGCGGCGGGGGTAAGCAGCGATAGCACCGCGGGTGCAGTGACGGGCGCGCAGGCGGGTAAGAATGCGGTGGAGAATAACTATCTGAGTGTATCTGAGAAATCAGAGCTTGAGATAGCGAAGCAAAAACTCCGTAACAGCAAAGACCCGGCAGAGCGGGAGCAGGCCGAGAAAGATATTGCCCGGTTAACCGAACTGGATATTTCAAGGGACGGCTCTGTGCTTGCGGCATGTGGTAATGGTGCTGCCGGGAGTGCCGCCTGTGCAGCGTCCAGAGTTGAGGCTTATCAGTTTAAAGCTGAGTACGAAAACACCGGCAACTATAACTCCAGAGCCAGCCAGCAGTATGCCGACGCTACGGCAAGATAGTGAACCTGCTGAATATCACCAGTGTCGATGCGCAGAATCAGCAGCAGGTGAAGGATGCGATGGTGAACTACGCCATGCAGCAGCTAGGCGTGGACAAGGCGACAGCAGAGCAGTATGTCTCGACTTATGACGGGATGAAGATTGTTGCTGCTTCGATGACGCCTGTAATAGGTTCTGCTGCGGCCAGTAAGATAGAGGCTCTGGCTGCTAAACAACGGTTGTCTAATAGTTTTGAGGTTAGCTCACTTCCAGATGCTAATGGGAAAAATCACATCACTGCTGTAAAAGGTGATGCGAAAATACCTGTCGATAAGATTGAACTATATATGCGTGGAAAAGCTTCTGGTGACCTTGAGTCTTTGCAAAAAGAATATAATTCTTTAAAAGATGTAAAAATTAGCAGCCAAAAAGAATTTGCAAAAGACCCAAATAATGCGAAAAAGATGGAAACGCTAGAAAAACAAATCCATAATATTGAGCGCTCTCAAGATATGGCTCGTGTATTAGATCAAGCAGGTATAGTGAATACTGTTAGTAATAACAGCATGATAATGGATAAGTTATTGGACTCTGCGCAGGGTGCTACGTCTGCAAATAGACAAACATCTGTTGTTGTATCAGGATCTAACGGTAACGTAAGGGTTTATGCTACATGGACAATATTACCTGATGGCACGAAAAGACTTTCAACTGTTAATACGGGAGCATTCAAATGATAAAGGTGAATAGTACCGAAAAAAATATTGAAGGTTTGGAAAACTACTTGACTAATGGCTATGTAGAGCCTGATTCCTTTAATGATCCAGAGGATGATGCATTAGAGTGTCTCAGTGATTTATTCGTTAAAGACCAGGAGTGTTGTCTGTTTTTTTGTAAAAAAATAATTAATTCAAATAATATTGATGGTGTTTTTATCAAAGGTTCGGCACTAAATTTTTTATTGTTGTCAGAGCAGTGGTCTTACGCCTTTGAGTATTTAAAAGGTAATGCATACAATATAACTATTGCAGAGCTTGGAAAAGCGATGTTCTATTTTTACTGTGCAAAAAATGAGACAGATCCTTATCCCGTACCAGAAGGTTTATTCAAAAAGCTAATGGACAGATATGAGGAATTAAAAGATGATCCCAATGCGAAATTCTATCATCTTCATGAAGCGTACAATGATTTTTCAAAAGCTTACTCGCTGAGTAATTAGAAAAATCCCGCCCTTGTTGGCGGGATTTTACTTTATACGTCAGCTTGTTATCTTTTATCATCCAGTCGGATAATCAACTGTCCGGGTCCGGTGATCACCTCGATCTTCTGGCCGGTGGTAAATCCCAGCGGCTCCAGCCAGCGTCCCTTGAGGGTCAGTTGCGGCAGCGGGTTGGGTCTGCCGCCGTTGGGACAATAGCCAACAATGCTTTTGTGGGCTTGGGGGGGAGGGTTCTGACTGATGATGTGCATCAGCCATAGTAACTATACTCTTTAGTTGCCTGTGGTGAGCGTCGGCAGTGAGGTGAGAACTCATTGCTGGCGCGTTAAAAATCATGTCCTTTTATTAACCGTTCGTTCCTGCCTTTTTTGCCAGAGTCATCACGGCGCCGAGCATCTCTGATACCGGCTTTTTCTTGCAGCTAGGTAACTGGCTAATAACCCGAATCGGCCGTTCCAGTGGCGGTTAAGGTGAAGGAAATCTCCACGGATAACACGGATTACAGCACGCTGACGGAAACGCAGAAGCTGAACAACCTGATGGCACATGCGATACTGGGAGGCGTGATAGCGGAGCTGAGCGGTGGCAATGGCACTGCGGGAACCATAGGCGCGGCGACAGGCGAGTTGGCGGCTCCTGCGATAGCTTTGGTATTGTACGGCACATCGGACAGTAAAGAGCTGACGTCGCAACAGAAAGACAACCTGAGCGCATTGGCGACGCTGGCGTCAGGGATTGCGGCGGGGGTGAGTAGCGACAGCACAGCGGGTGCAGTGACGGGTGGCAGGCCGGTAGACCCTTTTATCATCGCCGTCGGGAGCGATTTTATGAGCGCGCCCTGCAAGGTCGGGCGCTTCAATTAGGGTCATCCTCCTGCAAAAATCACGGCGATACCGAATGCATTTTCGACATATCACTAGATTTCGATAGCTGTTTCGACTCGCGCCTCTTTCGCTATTGTTTGTGGTTGGCCTTCCCCTTTTTTCCACGAGTTTTTGACGTGGAATCGCTTAGCAGTGCGGACAAATTTTCAGCCGTTTCGGCGACATGTTCCGTCAGCAGTTCGAAGTGGCTTCCCGGCGTGATGACGCTTTTCAGCAGATTGGGCCATTCATTTGCCCACAATGCGGGCTGTGCAGACGCAGGGTAATTCGCGGCCTGGAGCATCAATGTCGGCGTTTTCAAATGAGCGGGAGTCCACTGAAGGCCGAAGAGTTCGAGATACCAAGACATCGCCATCATCGCATTGTCCTCGCCTGTCCAGAATTCCCCTTTTGCAGCGAACCAGGTTTCCAGCACATCTCCCATCGCGTCCTCACTCATGGCCGAAGGCGGGAAGCTGTCGATTAACACGACGGATGTGGCCTGCCGACCTCTCGCTTCCAGCTGATGTGCTACGGCGTGGGCGACGAGCCCGCCTGTTGAGAAGCCGACCAGAGTAAAGTCGCGACCTTCCGCGCCTCGTTCCACCGCCGTGGCGAGCGCCGCCGCCGCCGCATAGTCGGTTGCCGGTAGGGGAAATGCATCATATCCGGGTAAGGGGATAGTCAATAGGCTGTACCGATCGCACAACGCTGAGTTCAAGCGCTGGTAGGTTAAGTTAGCGGCGGCCGGGATGAATGAGTTCAGGCAAATCAGCAGCGGTTTTTCTCGATCTCGACTCAGCCATACCCCCTCAGGGGCATACTGGTCATGCTGCAAATGCGAGAAATGCTCACGAAGGCGCGCAGCGCCTGCCAGCACACTCAGCCCATCATTCGTCATGCCTTGCTCTACGGCTTTTCGCAGAAGCTCAAAGAGGCCTCCTTTGTTTTTCTGCTGCTCAATTTGTGGTTCTTCTGAAGATTCTTGCGTTTTCTTGAACGCCAAGTTGAGTAAGAATTGGGCCAATGCGTGTGGTGTTGGATGCTCAAAAATTGCTGTGGCTGGGAGACGAACCCCAAGCGACAGTGAGAGGCGACTGCCCATTTCCACCGAAGTAAGAGAGTCAAATCCGAGTGAGATAAATTCCTCGTCGCGTCTTATGGATTTCGGGTCGGGATGGTTCAGGACTTCGCCCGCGTATTGAATAATCACGTTAAGCATATAAGACAGTCTTTCTGCCTCAGGCATGTCAGCGAGTTGCAGTGAGAGAGCCGGGGAGCTCTGGGATGTTGATCGACGCGGTAGCACCTCCGTGAGAAGTGAGGGGGAGTTTTGATCGCGTAGTGCTTCCAGATTCAAACGCGCCGGTATCAGTAACGGTGCGTGTTCGATGACGTCCGTGCCGACAACGGTGTCAAGGAATGCCAATCCTTGCGTGCGTGAGAGCGGATTTTGACCGGTGTCGATAATACGTTGGATATCGTCGTTGCCAAGTTGTTCCCCCATCTCCGAGCGTTCAGCCACATTCCCCAGGCCATTGCTGATGCAGGCAAGCCGAGATGGCGTCGGTAATGCGCGAGGGCGTCCAGAAAAGCGTTGGCGGCGGCGTAGTTACCCTGTGCCTTTTGCGGAAGAATACTGACCGCGGAAGAGTAGAGTACGAATGCCGAAAGATCGTTATTCAGGGTGAGTTGGTGCAGGTTCCAGGCAGAAACGGCTTTTGATTGTAGAACACTGTCGACTTGCTCTGCCGTCATGTTGTCTAGCGTTGCGGTATCCACGGTACCGGCCGTGTGAATAATCGCCGTCAGCGGGTGCGTTTCGGGTATAGCGTTTAGCAATGATTCCACCGCCTTCGGGTCGGCCACATCGCAAGCGATGAGCGTAACCTGCGCGCCAAGCTCGGTAAGTTCTTCAAGCAATGCATCGGTTCCCGGCGCTTCTGCCCCACGCCGGTTCGCCAGCAGTAGATGGCGAACGCCGTGGCGCTCCACTAAATGTCTGGCGGCAGTCTTGCCAAGTGCGCCTGTGCCGCCCGTAATCAACACAGTGCCGTCCGGATTAAGGTTGCGGCAGACGCTTTCCTGCGGGTCAGTGTGATTATGAGCGGAAAGATCGCCGTCGGCAGCCGCTTTTCTCAAGCGTGGAGCGCGTATTTCTCCGGCGCGTAACGCGAGTTGCAGCGTATGGGGAAGCGCATCAATAGCCGTACTTATCAATGACCATGGCGTGCTTTCAATATCGTCAATATCGAGCAGGAAGAAGCGGCCAGGATACTCAAGCTGCGCTGTGCGGACTAAGCCCCAGATCGGAGATTGCGCGAGATGGGGGACGCCCTCATCTTCGCGGGTTGCTACCGCGCCTTGCGTCACCACAACCAGAGGCGTGTTGGTGGTTCGAGTGTCTTTCAACCATGCTTGCAGGGCGCTGAGCACATGGTGTGTCGGATTGTGATCGATAAAGGTATCGCCGTTGTCAGCTTTTGGTGCGATCAATATCGCCACATATTCCGGCTCGGGAACGAAGGACTCCAATGCATGATGAATATCCGCGTAGACAGCATGGGGAGATTTTTCCTTCGTGATATCGGATAAACAGGGCAGTCGTGTCTCCTGCTGAGTAATCCACAGAGGCTTGACCGAAGTCGTAGGAGACGCCATGGGTTCAACCTCACGCCAGAGCAGACGATAAAAAGGAGGTCGTTGTGGTGAGCGGTTCTGCTGTGCACTTGACGATTTCAATATCATTGAGTCAACGACGGCGACAGCACGCCCGGTATCATCGGCGAGTCGTAATGAATACTCACGGTAGCCCAAAGCGCTTGATGTGGAGGGTTTACGAACCAAGTGTCCCCTCAGATGTTGTACTTTCTTGGCGTAAGGCCGTATCCCGCTCAGGAAGAAAAGTAAACGGGGCTGATGGTTATCCGTCTCAACGTCTAGCTTTTCGATTAATGCCGCCTGCAGGCCCGCGTCTAATATGGTGGGATGCAGGATGAAATCCTCTCCCTGTTCGCCCTGGATCGGGGGCAGCGTCGCTTCGACATAGAGGTTGTCGTTATATTCCCAGACGTGGGTCAGCTGTTGAAAAGAGTCACCGAGCACGACGCCTTTTTCAGCAAGTTGTTCATACAAAGGGCTGAAATCAACCGGTTCGGCATTTGCTGGCGGCCAGTTTGGCGAATGTAAATCCGGCCATTCAGGCGTCGCTGTGTTATCTGGCACGAGGTGGCACGTCGCATAGCGTTGCCACGCAGGCGTCAGGTCTGAGGGTTGTGTGGGATCGGGAATATAGAAATAGGCCTCGGCCTGGCGTCCCCCACTTGCATCCTGTTCGCCGATTTGCAATTGGATGTGAGCGGGGGCTTGTCTCTCCAGCGGTAAAATCGTGTGCAGAGAGAGATCGTCCATGCGCTGGCAGCCGATCCGTTCCCCGATGAACAACATCAATTCGGCCGTCACAGTACCGGCGACGGCGGCGACATCGCCAACAACGTGTTCCAATAACCACGGCTGCTTCGCCGCATCCAGCTGACCGGTGAAAATCCAGCCTTGTTGATTAGCGAGACTGATACCCGCATGCAGGAACGGATGGTTAACCGTGAAGAGCCCACCGTCGAATGTCGCCTGTCCCTGTGGGGCTTGCAACCAATACCGGCGCTGCTGAAATGGATAAGTGGGCAGCGTGACGGGCGGAGCCGGGGGAAGTAATTTCGTCCAGTCCAGCGGTTGTCCCTGCGCGTACAACTGCGCCAATGCGGCGAAAAAGGGACGCGATTCTTCCCGATCCTTGCGCAAGGAAGCGACCCATACCACGGCGGAGAGCTGATCGGATGCTGTTGTTGCGGCAGAGGAACGCCCTAATGCCGTCAGTACGCCGTCGGGGCCGACTTCCAGCGAGACAACGGTATTGTGTGTCTGTAGCCATTGGATGGCGGCGTCGAAGCGCACCGCACGACGCGCCTGATTCGCCCAATATTCAGCGGAGCAGGCTTGTTCATTGGAAAGCTGCGTGCCGGTCACCGTGGAGACGATCGAAATAGCGGGCGCATGAAGTGTCAGTGTTGAAAGCATGCCGTGTAAATCATCGATGATGCTATCGATGTGGGGGGAATGAAATGCGTGGCTGGTTTTCAATCGGTGTGTGCGATAACCGCGATCGTGCCACTCTTCGGCGATGTTCAACACACTATTTGTGTCGCCCGATATCACGACAGAGGATGGTGTATTCACTGCGGCAACCGCGACGTGGTCTTCATGTCCCTCAAGCGACGTGGCGATGTCTGTTTCGCTGACTTCGATCGCCACCATGGTGCCGTCGGCGGCGATAGACTGCATCAGTCTCCCCCGAGTGGCGACAAAGGTCGCGGCATCAGCCAGATTGAATACGCCGGCGATATGGGCGGCGGCGATCTCGCCGATGGAGTGACCGACCATCACATCCGGAAGTACGCCAAGATGCATGACGGTCCGGCATAAGGCGACCTCGAAAGCGAAAAGAGCCGCCTGGGTAAAATCAGTTCGATGCAACAGCGCCGCGTCCGGGGTGTCCTTTTCTGCGAACATGACGGTTTTCAGCGGTTGGGGCAGCAAAGGGTCGATGTGATGACAGACTTCATCGAGCGTTCGGGCGAAGACGGGCGACAGGCGATACAATCCTTGCCCCATCGTTGGCCACTGGGCGCCTTGTCCAGTAAAGAGAAACGCGACGTTGCCCGACCGGGAGCGGATACCTTGAGCGATGCCGGGAGCGTAACGATTTTCGGCGAGCCCCTGGAGAGCGTCGAGGATGCCGTCGCAATTGTCGGCGGTTACCACGGCGCGGTAGTCAAAGTGAGTCCGGTGGGTGGCTAACGAGTAGGCGACAGCGCTAAGATCGGGGGCTTCCTCCCGGATAATCCACGACCGAAGTTGCCTGGCCTGTGCGCATAATCCTTCAGGTGAGGCCGCTGACAGCGGCAGCGAAATGCCCGGAACGGGAAACGTATTTTCAGTGTCTGCGGGCTCTGCTGAAAACGAAATAGGGGGCGCTTCTTCGAGAATAAGGTGCGCATTGGTGCCGGAAAATCCAAATGCCGAAATCGCTGCGCGTTTTGGTCGTTCGTTATCAGGCCAAGGGCGGGCGCTATTCAGCAACTTTATGTTGCCGCGCGACCAGTCGATTTTGGAGGACGGTGTCTCAGCATGCAGCGTTTTGGGGAGTTGCTTATTTTGGAGAGCCAAGACCATTTTTATGACACTGGCGACGCCAGCGGCGAGTTGCACGTGACCAATGTTGGATTTTAAAGATCCCAGCCACAGCGGTTGATCGTCGGTTCGATGTTTACCGTAAGTATTGAGCAGCGCGTGGGCTTCAATGGGATCGCCGAGCGAAGTCCCCGTGCCGTGAGCTTCGATGACATCAATCTCGGAGACGGTCAGCTCCGCATTATTCAGCGCTTGGCGAATGACCTGTTCCTGCGCGGAACTGCTGGGGGCGGTTAGCCCGTTGCTAGCGCCATCCTGGTTGAGCGCGCTCCCTCGAATCACGGCCAGAACGGTATGATTTGATTTCACCGCATCAGAAAGCCTTTCCAGCAAAATGAGGCCGGCCCCTTCGGAAAAGCCGGTTCCATCCGCTGCGTCGGAGAAGGCTTTACACCTTCCGTCTGCGGCGAGTCCGCCCTGACGCGTGAATTCGGCAAAAACATCCGGCGAAGCCATAATCGTCGCGCCGCCGGCGATGGCAAGTGAACACTCCCTGTTTCTTAGGGAATTAATGGCTTGATGAATGGCTGTAAGAGAGGCGGAACAGGCCGTATCCAATGTGATCGCCGGACCGTTTAATCCCAGTACGTAAGCAATACGACCTGAACTGATGCTGCTCAGGCTGCCCTGTAAACGATAGCCGTCGGCGGCTGGGTTGCGTCGTTCAATATCACTGACATAGCCATTATGTGTTGTGCCGATGAAAACGCCGGTCTGGCTGTTTTTCAGTGTGGCGGGAACGATGCCAGCGCGTTCCAGAATTTCCCAACTGATTTCGAGTAATACTCGCTGCTGAGGATCCATCGCCAGAGCCTCACGGTCAGATATCTTAAAGAAACTTGCGTCAAAACCGCCCGCGTCAGTCAGAAATCCCCCCTTCCAGTTCTTCGCAATGTCCTTGAGGTTGGGCGTCTGCGCAAACAGCGCATCAATATCCCATCCCCGATCGGTGGGGAAAGGGCCAATGGTTTCCTTGCCATCGGATAATTGTTGCCATAGCTGTTCAGGCGAGTGGATGCCGCCGGGAAGACGGCAGCCCATAGCAATAATGGCGATCGGCTCATGCGCAACCTGGGTTAAATACTGATTTTGCTGTTTCAACTGTTTGTTGAGCAATAGACTTTGGCGTAACGCTTCAACAAGACGTGGCTCTGTAGCGTCTTCACCGTTTGCTGTTGGGGCAGTATTTTTCGTAATGCTGTTGTCAGATCGGTACATCATGACATTTCTTCCTTGGTTGACATGGCGTTAGACAATTCAGACTTAGACCCTATTGGGGTGGACTGAAGATGTTTCCGTTCCTTGTTCATGAGTGCTAAGGCGTTTCAGCCAGCATCGCCTAAATGAGAAATAAGGCGTGGCAGCAATAAGTTGTCGAGAATCTCATGGGCTTTCTTTCACTCTTGCGTCCTGCGATAAAGCATCACGCTCGTCGTGCAGCGTTCAGCCGCGTTGCAATATTCAGACTGCGCAGTGGGATAAAACGGAGGCCAGTACGGTTTTCAGGCGTTAACACGAAATGATGGTCAGGCGTCTTGCGCTGATGCATCACCGGGTGCATTTCAGTGCACCGATGTGCCGGGCTCCTGATGAGCATCGGTTCTACCAACATTGTCGATATTGCTGAGGTCTGGCAATTTTCACTTTAACCGGATAGCCCCAATTTATGACTGTGGCGCGTTAAGTCCATGAGAGGGCGGGGAGTCAGCCATCGTCTATTTTCTGTAAATCCTCTATCAACTTGCTGACTCCTGTCTTCATTCAAGACGCCTATCTAAGGGACTCTTTCCCTGGCATAGGCGTATCGGTGCCGCTCTGATAACAATGGATGAGCGTTAAGCTCAATCTCACTTCGACGCAAAATATGAGTTTCGCCGTTCACTTAAGCTTGAGTTGATACGGTTATGTACTTTATTGCCTGATTTTTGAGTTGTTCGTATTGATTCGATAACTTCCGCCTGCTGATTTTTCCCATAGTCGCTAGCGCGATGTCTTGAACGAAAAGATATTCAGAAGGCTGTTTATAGTTGGCAATGTGATGAGATAAAAATTCTGATAAATTTTCGGCGCTAGGAGTGTTATCTGATGCTGTTTGAACCAATGCAATAATACGTTCACCTGAAAAAGTATCGGGAACACTAAAGGCGACGGCGGCGAAGATATCCTGATGTTGAATAAGTGTTTGCTCAATTTCTACTGGATAAACAGGATATCCCTCAATTTTGATTTGTTCCTTTCTCCTGCCAATAAAAATCAAATGACCATCTGGTGCTTGTTGAACAATATCTCCTGTTGCCAGCCATCGTTCGGATGGGAACCAGTCAATATCATGCCCATTCCAAATACCGACTGCTTTTGCAGGGGTAAGAATAAAAAGTTCTCCCTTCCCCTCTGATGAGGTGCTTTCGATTCGAAATTTAACGGAGGGGAGGGCCCAGCCAATAGAGGGCTCATTGAATGCACAAAGGTCGTGATGATACATCACCGGCCCACCGAGTTCCGTTTGTCCATACGAGCTTTGTAATCGAGAACCAAAACATGAAAGAAAGCGTTGGCTGAGTTCGGTCCCACATACGTCGCCACCCACGACGCAAACAGTGTCGCTAAGGTTCAGTGGGGCATTCTGTTTTTCCGCTACGTTGATCACTGCCTGAAAGTTTGACGGTGTTCCGGCTATCCATGCGATATTTTTCTTTTTTAATAGTTCGACCAACTCATTGATGTTGGATTCCGGAAGCAATAATACCGTATAGCCTTTTTGAATCGCCGCTAGCGTAATCAGTATGCTCCACGGACTAGCTAGGTCTACCAAACTAACAATGACATTTTTTTTGTTGTTTGTTTTTTTTAAAGTGGGATTTATTGTCGCTTGGGTTAAATTAAGTGCATCGACCAATGTCTGTTGTGAATAGACGATTCCTTTGGGTTGTCCTGTCGTACCCGAAGTATAAAATAGGGATGCGATTTCGTCAGTATGTCGGTCGTCAGCATCATCGGGGACGACATTTGAAATGACGTTATCCCAAGAGCGAGTATGATGATTTTCATCGCTGTGACTGAGGTCAATAATCCATTTCTTTTCAATGGTAGGGCATGACTCAATCTCTTTATCCATTTCATGAAATCGAATGGCATCGCCAATATAGAGGCGAGAAGAACTATGTTGTATCAATTTCTTTGCTTCGTTAGCCGATATTTTTAAGTTTATAGGAACGAAAATGGCGCCAATTTTCAAGCAAGCATAATAAGTGGCAAGTAACTCAATTTTGTTACCGACATGGATAGAAATACGATCGCCTTTTTTAATGCCGTCCTGCTTTAAGCCCGCCGCTACCTTTTCACTCAAATCCAACAGCTCGGTAAAAATTATATTTTTATTATTTTGTATCACTACTGTTTCGGTGGGGTGTAAAGTGGCAAGTTTTCTAAAAGATGTAAAGACGTCCATAATACACTTCCTATGGTTACCCTAAAAAATGATGAGTGAACAAGTTTTTAAATCAGTGATAGAAAAAACATCCATTCTTTTATAAACGAAAAATCTTGAAGGATAAAAAGGAAAATAATCATCTTTATCATTCCTTTTCGCTATAATTGTTTCTGTATTCTTTTAAGGTTTTTTCTATTAAGCTGTGATTCAGGGCTTGATGGTGCTTAATGTTAATTAATTCAATGTTTGCTTTATTCGTCAGGAAGTTAAGTTATCCTATCTAATTGATTAATAACACACTACTTCATTTAGGTTTCAAATGTGATGGGAAGTTATTCTTTGGGGTCTAGGTGCTTCTGTCTTGTTGGCTTTATCAGTTATTTAATTGACGGTAAGTAAAAGAATCATAATCACCGTCAATGTTTATCTTTACGAGAGAATACTTTTAAAAAAGCATGATGGTGTATCAAAAATACCGATAGATATGTTTAAAGTTACTCATATTGATGATAATAGCTACTTGAAGTATGAACGATTCCGATTTTACGAATAGAAAGGGGCTTTGTTGAATAAATCGAACTTTTGGCCGTAATCAGGATCAGATCACCACACTCCTGATCCTGCAGCGATATCACGTGGCAAAACAAAAGTTCAAAATCACCAACTGGGCTACCTACAACAAGACGCTCATCAATCGGGGCTCACTGACATTCTGGCTTGATGAGTCGGCCATTCAGACCTGGTATGACGAGCCCAACACGTCTTCACGTGGTCGTCCTCAACGTTATTCTGAGCTCGCTATTTCTACCGTACTCATGCTCAAACGCGTTTTTCGCCTCACGCTGCGCGCCGCGCAGGGATTTATTGACTCCATTTTTACCCTGATGAAGCTCCCGCTCAGGTGCCCGGATTATTCCTGCGTCAGCTGGCGGGCTAGGTCCGTCAACATCCCGTTTAAAACCCCCACGCGCGGCGAAATTGCCCACCTGGTTATCGACTCCACCGGATTAAAAGTCTTCGGCGAAGGGGAGTGGAAGGTGAAAAAACACGGTCAGGGAAAGCGCCGCGTCTGGCGGAAACTGCACCTTGCTGTGGACGCCGGTACTCATGAGGTTATCTGCGCTGACCTGTCTCTGAATAATGTGACTGACGCAGAGGCATTCCCGGGACTTATTCGTCAGACCCATCGGAAAGTTAAGGTCGCTTCTGCCGATGGTGCTTATGACACAAAACTTTGCCATGACGAGCTGCGGCGAAAAAAAATCAAGGCGCTTATCCCGCCACGAACCCGGGCAGGTTACTGGCCGGCGGAGTATGCGGACAGAAATCAGGCGGTGGCGAGGCAGAGGCTTACCGGGAGCAATGCTTACTGGAAATGGAACACGGCTTATAACCGTCGGTCGGTGGCCGAAACGGCGATGTACCGGGTTAAACAACTGTTCGGTGGGCACCTGACGCTGCGAGACTACGATGCGCAGGTTGGTGAGGCTATGGCCATGATCCGAGCCTTAAACAAAATGACGCATGCAGGGATGCCAGAAAGTGTGCGGATTGCCTGAGGAGGTCAGTGACGGGAGGCGCTTTTATCAAAATCCGATTTATTCAACAAAGCCTCGTGATATATAAAATTTTTTTCATAATATCATGATCTTTTCTGCTAGGAAATTGGGTAACTCGGCTTCGATTCATAAGAAGGCTTTGGCAGAATGCTCAGGTGCTAAAAGATACTCGAATGGTTTTATGACAACGCTCCTGACGGATTTTCTATCACATAGAAAGTCCGTCAGGAGCCAACAAGCGCAGCGCGTTAGCCAGCCGCATAACTCCGCGCATAAATATACGGCGCGACGTAATTCTCGCGGTTGACGTCCAGATAATCCGACCACCACTGCATCATTTCGATTCTGGCTTCCAGATGCTCCGCTTTATGTACGTAAGCCGCCCGCACGCCGTTGCGCTCTTTGTGGCTCATCTGCCGCTCGATGGCGTCCTTTGACCAGCGTCCGGATTCATTCAGGGCGCTACAGGCCATGGTTCTGAAACCGTGGCCGCAGATTTCGGTTTTGGTGTCGTAGCCAATCACGCGCAGCGCCTTGTTGATGGTGTTTTCACTCATCGGCTTGTTCAGGGTATGCGCGCCCGGAAAGACGAAGACCGATTCGCCGGAAATCGCGTGAATCTGTTGCAGTAGGGCGACCGCCTGCCGCGACAGCGGCACCAGATGTTCATCCTTCATCTTCGCGCCACGCTCTGAGAACCTCACGCCGTTTACTGCTTCGCGCTGGGCGGGTACGCTCCAGATATGTGCTTTCAGGTTGAATTCATCCCAGCGGGCAAAACGCAGCTCACTGGAGCGCAGGAAAACATGCAGATTGAGTTCCAGCGCCAGACGGGTGAGCATCCGGCCTTTGTAGCTCTCTATCTTCTCTAGCAGTTCCGGCAGACGTTTCAGCGGCAGGGCGGGGTGATGTTGGGTCACGACCGGGGTCACGACGCCATCCAGATCGTAAGCCGGATTATATTTAATCACGCCCTGCTGTACGGCGTGGCGCATGATTTTGGTCAGATGCTGGCGCACCCGTCCGGCAACGTCATGCACCCCTTTGTCGTCAATCGCCTTAACCAACTGCGCCAGATGGCGGGTTTCAACCTGCGCGATATCCATCGCACCGATCGCGGGGAAAACGTAGCATTTCAGGCAGGTGAGGATCTTATCGGCGTGAGCGTCCGACCAGAGCTTAAGGCTGCTGGTGTGCCACGTCATTGCGACATACTGAAAGGTACGGGATTCATCAACGGCGGCGTTATCCGTTTTGCGCATCAGGGCAGGGCAGCGGCCGGACGCCAGCAGCTTACGTGCCGCATCGCGCTTTTCACGGGCTTCCGCCAGCATAGTTTGCGGGTAGGGGCCAAAAGCCAGACGGTTTTCTTTACCGCCGAGGCGATAGCGGAAATACCATAACTTAGCGCCGCTGGTGGATACCGTCAGGTACAGACCTTGCGAGTCAGTGAGCTTATAAGATTTTGTGAGAGGTTTTGCTGCGCGGATTTTACTGTCATTCAGGGCCATGTGAGGGTCTCCTTCGTTCATCGAACTGAACGACCCGCAATCTGACCCCAAATTTTCCGGATACGAAGGGATAAATCAAAATGCATCGGGAAAGATTTTTACGCCAACTTATTGAATTACATACACATGGGGATTTATAAGGAGGCATAAAAAAGGAAAGGTGGTGCCCGGACTCGGAATCGAACCAAGGACACGGGGATTTTCAATCCCCTGCTCTACCGACTGAGCTATCCGGGCAACGGGGCGCATTAAACCGTATATCACCGGAGCCGTCAACGGGTTTCTGCCTCGCGGCGGCTGCTTGCTCTATTTTCAAACAATACCGTCATATCCTTGTATAGAAGCCCTGCTGGCCACACGTGGAAGGCACCCTTGGATTTGCATGACTTATGCCGCCGGGGCTTTCTTGAATTTGGTAAAAAATAGTGCGATTATCGTCCGGTTTTTTAACTTTCCTTTCATTTGTGATTATCGAGGGTCGTTGATATGTCGGACTCATTGCTTTTGGTGCGGACGCTTAGCGCCATGACTTTGATGACGTCCCGGGACTCCGATCACACTGCTGTAGCGCTTTCTTTCCCCAGATTATCTCCCTTCATTATGCGGTGAGGCGTGTCGACGCTCACTGTTAGGCATGATTAAAAATAGAGTTATCGCTCTGATTTTACTGATGTCTATCGGATGGAGCGGCTCTCCGTTTTCCCTTTGTTCCGGCAGTTTTCCACATGAGTCATACACTTGAAGGTATTGGCTGGCGGAATACGACCGGCAACGGCTGGGCGCGTCATCCCTGCGCAGTGTCTTTCAGGCACGTATACTCATCCTTGATCGTTTGGGTTTGTTACATGAAACAGTTAAAAATTGCGGCTAATTCAGCGGTTGCCGCCCGTTTAAGCACTGAACGACCGGTAGTGGCCCTGAGTCAAACCGATTTTACGGATATCGCTGCGGTAGTTGTCTCAGCAGAAGAAGCTCACAGCGGCATTTTGTCTGTGTTACATCTCACGGGCTTCTCTATTCCGGCCTTTGTGCTGCGTAGGCCGGAAGAGGGTAGTCTCGAAATGCTGCCTCCGGGCAGTGAGTGGTTGATCCTGGACGACGCGGGCGAGCATATAGCGCAGTTGGAGCAGGCGGCTCGTGCTTACGAAGATGCGCTGTTGCCGCCGTTTTTTGACACGCTGACACAGTATATCGAGATGGGAACCACCACCTTTGCGTGTCCGGGGCATCAAGGCGGGCAGTTTTTCCGTAAGCATCCTGCCGGGCGTCAGTTCTATGAGTTTTATGGTGAAACCCTGTTTCGTTCGGATATCTGTAACGCCGATGTGAAGCTGGGCGACTTGCTGATCCACGAAGGCGCCGCGAAAAAGGCCCAGAAATTCGCAGCCAAAGTCTTCAATGCGGACAAAACCTACTTTGTACTGAACGGTACCTCGGCGGC
Organism: Lonsdalea britannica; assembly: GCF_002111595.1. Classification (GTDB taxonomy): domain Bacteria; phylum Pseudomonadota; class Gammaproteobacteria; order Enterobacterales; family Enterobacteriaceae; genus Lonsdalea; species Lonsdalea britannica. The sequence goes on along the minus strand of NZ_LUTN01000004.1, from coordinate 107,872 downwards.
GAACAAAGTCGTTACCAATGCGCTGCTGACGCGGGGCGATCTGGTGCTGTTCGATCGTAATAATCACAAGTCCAACCATCATGGCGCGCTGATTCAGGCGGGCGCAACGCCGGTGTATCTCGAAACCGCGCGAAACCCGTTCGGCTTGATAGGCGGCATCGACGCACACTGTTTTGACGAGACTTATCTGCGTGAACAGGTCAGGGCGGTAGACCCTGCGCGCGCGGAGCTACCGCGGCCATTTCGTCTGGCGGTGATCCAGCTCGGCACCTATGACGGCACCATCTATAACGCGCGTCAGGTGGTGGACAGCATCGGTCATCTATGCGACTACATCCTGTTTGACTCCGCCTGGGTTGGCTACGAACAGTTTATCCCGATGATGGAACAGTGCTCGCCGCTGTTGCTCGAACTCAATGAGAACGATCCGGGGATCTTCGTTACGCAGTCGGTGCATAAGCAACAGGCCGGATTCTCTCAGACGTCCCAGATCCACAAAAAAGACACGCACATCAAGGGCCAGAAACGCTTTTGCAACCATAAGCGTCTCAACAATGCCTTTATGCTGCATGCTTCGACGAGCCCGTTCTATCCACTTTTCGCCGCGCTGGATGTCAACGCCAAGATGCATGAAGCGCAAGCGGCCGCCGTCTGTGGCAGGAGTGCGTGAAGCTGGGGATTGAAACCCGCAAACAGCTGCTTGACGTCTGTTCCATGATTGCGCCTTTTGTCCCAACCTCGGTAGGCGGCATTCCCTGGCAGGATCACGATACAGAGGCGATGGCGCAGGATGTCCGCTTCTTCCACTTTGAGCCGGGAGAACGCTGGCATGCCTTCGAGGGATACGCGCAGGATCAGTATTTTGTCGACCCCTGTAAACTGCTGCTGACTACGCCGGGTATTGACGCGGAAACCGGTGAGTACACGCCGTTTGGTATACCGGCCACGATTCTGGCCAACTATCTGCGTGAGCACGGCATCATCCCGGAAAAATGCGATCTGAATACGATTCTGTTCCTGCTGACCCCGGCGGAAGATAGCCTCAAGATGCAGCATCTGGTACAGGCGCTGGTGCGTTTTGAACAGTTGATCGAGCATGACGCCCCGCTGAGCGACGTTCTGCCGAGCCTGTATCATAAGCATCGTCAGCGTTATGAAGGGTATACGCTGCGTCGGCTGTGTCAGGAAATGCATGATTTCTACGCGTGTCATGACGTGAAACGTCTGCAGAAAGCGATGTTCCGTCAGGCGCAGTTCCCGGCGGCGGTGATGTTGCCGCAGGAGGCGCACAGTTGTTTCATTCGTGGCGAGATCGAGCTGATTGCGCTGGATGAGGCTGAAGGGCGTATCGCGGCTGAGGGCGCGCTGCCGTATCCGCCGGGCGTGCTATGTGTGGTACCGGGAGAAGTGTGGGGTGGGGCGGTACTGCGTTATTTCCTGGCGCTGGAGGCCGGTCTGAATCTGATGCCGGGCTTTGCGCCGGAGTTGCAGGGCGTCTATGCGGAGACGGAAGAAGATGGGCGTAAACGGTTATACGCCTATGTGGTGTCGAACTAGGAACCGGATGAACCGGGGCGAAAGCCCGGTGATAGGCAGTCAGGAAGCGTTACTGTTCGCTTGAAGTTTCCTGCGTCTGCTCATGCTCCTGTTTGACCAGATTCGCATCCTGCTTTTGACGGCGCAGGCTGTACCAGCCCATCGTCAGCATGATGGCAAGCAGCGGCAGCGTAGAGATGGTGTAGGTGCCGTTGGGGTAATCGAACGCCATCAGTACCAGTACAGACAGCAGGAATCCGAGCGTCAGCCAAGAGGTGACCGGCGCGCCGGGCATTCTGAAGCTGATTGGTTTGGCTTTCCCTGCTTTAATCGCCTGACGCAGCTTCATCTGACAGACGATGATAAAGCCCCAGGAGCTGATGATACCGAGCGAAGCGATATTCAAGACGATCTCAAACACCTGCGATGGCACGATGTAGTTCAGGAACACGCCGATGGCGTGGATGCCGACGGTGACCAAAATACCGGCGTAAGGTACGGACTGCGCGCTCATTTTGGACATGAATTTCGGCGCAGAGCCTCCCAGCGACAGCGAACGCAGAATACGTCCGGTGGAGTACAGCCCGGAGTTGAGGCTGGACAGCGCCGCTGACAGCACCACGATATTCATGATGGTGCCGATGTAGGGAACGCCCAGCTTGCTGAAGAAGGTCACGAACGGGCTTTGCCCTGCCTGATAAGCATTCCACGGCAGCAGACATACCAGCAGAATCACCGAGCCGACGTAGAACAGACCCACGCGCCAGATCACGCTGTTGATCGCTTTAGGCAGCATTTTCTCGGGATCTTTACACTCACCGGCGGCAGTACCAATCAGCTCGACCCCAGCAAAGGCGAATATCACGCCCTGTATCAGCACCAGCGCTGGCAGCATACCGTGCGGGAAAAGCCCGCCATTATCGGTAATGAGATGGAAGCCGGTGCGATTGCCGTCGAGTTCAAGCCCGGTGCCGAGATAAATGGTCCCCACGATCAGGAACAGCGAAATCGCGATGACTTTGACGAGCGCGAACCAGAACTCGGCTTCCGCAAACCATTTCACCCCAATCATGTTCATGGTGGTGATGAGCCCCAGCGCGCTGAGGGCGAAGACCCACTGCGGCACGTCGGCAAATGTTCCCCAGTAATGCATGTAGAGCGCTACGGCGGTGATATCGACGATACCTGTCATTGCCCAGTTCAGAAAATACATCCAACCCGCGACGTATGAGGCTTTCTCTCCGAGAAACTCACGCGCATAGGAGACGAAGCTGCCGCTGGTAGGACGGTGCAGCACCAGTTCGCCCAGCGCGCGCAGAATGAAAAAGGAAAAAATACCGCAAGCCAGATAAACGAGAGCCAAAGAAGGGCCAGCCATCTGTAAACGAGCGCCCGCGCCTAAAAACAGGCCGGTACCGATAGAGCCGCCGATGGCGATCATCTGTACCTGTCGGTTACCCATGGTTTTGTGGTATCCCACTTCATGTGAATCGAGCCAGCGTCGCTTGGCCGCATGGCGTTCAGAGTCTTTGCTTTTATGCTGATTCATTACCCGTCCAGATCCCTTGTCTTATCATTCATAAGAAAGAAATGACATAGTATTTAATAAGTTAACCGTTAAAGTTCGGCCTTAGCATGCGCCGCCAGTCCCTAGCGGTATGCTGGGGCAGGAATTGAAAAACGTCTGCGATGCTACCTTTTCTTGGCATCCTAGGCAAAAACTGTCTGCGTTACTAACACATTAAATAGAGATAATAATCATGACTGATTATAAAAAATTAGTGAAATATAGGATGTTTTTGGGTTTTTTGTAGTGATTTTAGCTATTCCATAGTGAGAGCATAGCATTTGCTTATAAGCCGATTTCCTGCTGGTTCTGACGGTAAATTCGTCAGGGAGCCGGGTATATCTGTAGCACCATTAACCGTGACGAAAGCGGTGTGCCGCGATTTGACTCCTCAGAAACCGCATGGGAAGGCAACCTGCCGCAGAGAAGCCTCCGGCGGGGCCGGAGGCTCGTATCGCGTTATCAGCGACGATAGTTTCTCTGCGCCGAGTTCACCTTGTACAGATAGCGGCGAGACTCCTGAGAAGGGTGCCGCGTCGTCAGCGTCTGGTAGACATCGTTGGGAGACATGCCGTTAATGGCGCTCACCGCGGCGTCTTTGTCGCTGGAGAACACACGCAGCACGCTGCCAGCGCCGCCGTTATAGGCGGTGATAACGGCATAACGTTGTGACGTCGGGTTCTGGATACCCGCCAGATACACATTCTTCAGTATCGCCAGATAAGCCGCCCCGGTGTCGATATTGTTTTCCGGATCGAACAGATAGCTGCGGCTCGGCTGTCCCCATTTCCCTTTCATCTTGAAGACATCGCGTCCTGCGCTGTGCTGAACGACCTGCATCAGACCCAATGCGTCGGAATGGCTCACGGCGTAGGGGTTGAAGCTCGACTCGGTCTGCATGATCGCCAGGATCAAGGAAGGCTCGATGCCATAGCGATCTGCGGCTTTACGGACCAGCGGGAGATATTTGTGGGCACGCTTGTCCAGATGGTTAGGCACCAGCTGAATGGTGACGGTCCAGATCATGTGTACGCCTGAGGTACGGCGTTGCAGCTTGTTCTGGATCAGATAATCCGCAAAGCTGCTGGCGCGACCTTCCCAACGGATAGGCTCGCTGGTGTTGTCCAACACCTGGCCATACAGCAACGGCTCACGGCTAATCTGAATATCGTTGGCGTCGGAATACAGGTCGGTGTTACTGGCATCATCGCCCATCAACAGCGTCGTGACGATAGCCTGACGGAGGCTGGTTTCGTAGTTGGTCGGGTTGATGGTTTCGATTGTGATCGTACCGGCATCGAAGTTGACGTGGCTACGAGTCAGGTATTGGTCGGAATACTTAACGTAGTCCTTGGGGCCGGCGATCAACACTTCGTTGATGCCCCAGATGTTTTCGATGTTATTGGCGAATTGCCCCATCAAAATATCAAAGGCGTTGGTGTCTTTGATATAGGCTTCGGCATCCTCGCTGCCTTTGTTGCTGGAACAAGAGATCAGCAGCGGAGCGATGCACAGCAAAGCTAGCAGTTTCTTCATCATATCAGGCCGTGTCGGGAGCGTGAGTGATCAGGCCGTCTGGCCCCTGTACGATTACTGATCTTCCGGCGTGTAGCCGTCGATGTGCACATCCTTGCCTTCAAAGAGGAACTTTCTCATTTCTTCTTCCAGCAGCTTACGGTCTTCCACATTCATCATGCTGAGCTTTTTCTCGTTGATCAGCATCGTCTGCTTGGTTTGCCACTGGCCCCAGGCTTCCTTGGAGATTTCGTTATAAATGCGTTTTCCCAGCTCGCCTGGATACAGCTGAAAATCCTGACCTTCGGCCTCACGTTGTAAAAAAGTACAAAAAATCGTTCTGCTCATGCTTATTCCTCGTTATTGGGCGCGCAGACGTCGACGAAGACGGATTGCGACTGAGCCAACTGTTGCAGCAGGCGTTCTACCGGGGCCGCGAGCCCCACAGATGGCGGCTGGGCTAAGTTATACCAGAGACCGGCGCCTTCATCCATGCAGGCACTCTGGCTGGACATATCCAGCAACAGAGGGACGATATCCAGATGAAAGTGGCTGAAGGTATGTCGGAACGCGATACCTTGCTGCAGTCCGCTTTGCGACATCCCCCGCTGTTGCAGCCAGGCATGTGCTTCCTCTTGAGTAGCGAACTGGGGAAAACAGAATAATCCGCCCCACAGTCCTACGGCCGGACGCTGCTCCAGCCAGACGCGCTGTTGCTGCCGGACCATCACAAACCAGGCGCTTTTCTCCGGAATCGTCTGTTTGGGTTTCTTGCCCGGATAATCCGCCCAGTTGTGGTTAGCGTAGGCGATACACTGGGTGTTGAGCGGACAAAGTTCACATTTGGGGCGGCTGCGAGTACAGATCATCGCGCCCAAATCCATCATAGCCTGATTAAACGCGCCCACGCCTTCTGCTGGCGTAACGGTTTCGCTGATATTCCACAGGCGATTCTCCACCTCTTTTTTACCCGGCCAGCCGGAGACGGCGCAGCAGCGTGCGAGCACGCGCTTCACGTTGCCATCCAGAATCGGGTAGTGCTGGCCCTGAGCCAGAGACAGGATCGCGCCTGCGGTGGAACGGCCAATGCCCGGCAGCGCGACGATATCGTCGAATGTGGTGGGGAATACGCCGCCGTGCTGTTCCGTGATGACCTGTGCTGCTTTGTGCAGGTTTCGTGCCCGGGCATAGTAGCCAAGCCCGGTCCAGAGGTGCAGAACCTCATCCAGCGGCGCGGCGGCCAGAGCGCGTACGTCGGGGAAGCGGGCGATAAAACGCTGAAAGTAGGGGATAACAGTGGCGACCTGCGTCTGTTGCAGCATGACTTCGGACAGCCAGACCTGATAGGCCGTTTTATCTAGTTGCCAGGGCAGCGTTTTACGTCCGAAACGTTCGTACCACGCCAGCACCTGTTGCGCGAACTGTTGCGCTTGTATCATAAGGAAGGATCGCTATCTGGCAGGTGAAAATTGAAAGCGATTCCAGCACAGTGTGAATGTGCTGTAAACCCGAAGTTTCCTGAACGTGTTGCTTCTGCGCATCTCGTGCGCCGTGGTGTTTATGTTGTGACAAATCCGCTGCTGGCGTGGTCGACCAAGTACTTTCCAATGCACTAAAGCGCTGCGCCTGATTTTTCGATATGAGCGTACGGGGTTGGTAGGGAGTAAGCCGTGGCCGCAGGGGCGCGACCACGGGCTTGGGCCATTAACGCACGTTGCAGGCGAACGTGGGGCGAAAGGCGCTGACCAGATAGACTTTATCCGTCAGCATTTCGAAGCGGATGACCTCATTCTTACTATAAGGCGTGGCATTGTCGGGCGCGGTATCGGCCAAATTCTTAAACATGTTGGTGTTTTTCATAATGAGATAATTGCCATTCCAGCTGTAATCGAACGTGAGTGTACGTTCTAAAACATCCGCAGATTTGTCTACATCAATATAGATGCCGTGTAAGGCCATCGAACCTTTTCCTCTGGCCCCTAAATAGAAATTGATGATATAGCTTTTAACAATCGAATCCTGCCCATTTTTAATGGTGGAACTTATTTCTCCCCGACACATTAATGGTTTTTTGTAAACGTGGTAATAGTAATATAACGATGACAGAGTGACTACCAAGAGCAATATAGTCACCACTGTGATAGTCAAAGGAGTTCTAATTGTTGATGAAGACATGCGTTGAGCACCTTTTCCCTTTTTTTTTACAGGAAATAACAATAATTTCTTCTCTGGTCGCAATTTTAGGTATGATTATTTTTCTGGAAAAATAGTAAAGGTCGACATTATTTTTACAGAGATAATGATACTTTCCGGAAAACCTTCGCTGATCGTGTCATCATCCAGATAAAAAAACTGGCAGTTTACTATCTTAGCGTCTCTAAAAATTTCTCTGTATGGGAAGTCTGTCGATAAGATAAACCTAAAAAATAAAAGTAAGACCAGAGCAGTCCCGCCTACCACAAAGAAAAGTGGCTTTCTGTATTTTATTCGCTGAACGTCAGTGTGTTGAGGCGAAACTTCCACAACGGCGCTTTGCTGTGAGTCGTCACATGTCACCTCAATATCTAGCGTATTAAACATAATGCCGACTTTAGGTACTGTCATCAGTAGCTCGGCCAGATCATATTCACGCAGAGATTTTCTCAATAAAGAAATATAGTTGTTTAAGTTGTTCATGGAAGGTGCCAGAGCGTTTTTCTCCAGAACCTCCGTAAGCAGGTACTCTTTACTTAATGTCACTCCTGGATTAATAAGCAGCATTTTTAGAAGCTTTGCCACAGGTAGACTCAGAGATATGGCCTCTTCTGAGCGATTTACCCATGCTAAAGAGTTGTCTTTTTCTGTATAGACAACCGACTTATTAATTAAATAAACCATTTATAGATGCTCTATGGAGACATGAATTATAAAAAAGTCGATATGGTGAGGTGAAAAACAAAAAATCAGTCTAAAAATTTACCTGTTTATTGTCAAAGCGTATTTTTATCTACGGCAATGTCTATAACCCATGGCAGTAAATGTCTGCGCTTCCTTAGGGCTGGGTTTATAGCACATTAAAAAGATAAAAATAAATAAGTAACTTCCTATACTAGTGTGGGATGAATATATATAAATGTAAATCTATGTGGATTTGACCCCACTTTTTCTAATCAGACGATCTATTTATTCCCTGAGGCGCTATCGCCAAAATTATTCACACCGTAAAAAACGTAAACACAATGCTTTATCAGAATAAAAACCTATTAATTGTTAAATCACAAGAATAAAATCTAAATAAATATATACAAATCAATATAATTGTCTTGTGTTTTGGGCTGTGGTTAGATCGCCGCTCGTTCAACGCATGACGGTTTCATGGGATCTTTACATGCTGGATTGGCGTGGGAAAAGGCGAGATGGTGATGATGAATGCGCTGTCGCTGAACCACTCGATGAAAGATCCTGACATCAATGCATTGACCGGTCAGGGCGTACTTTTTGGCTGCCGCCAACAAGCACGTTTTCATCTATTGAATTAAATCGGGAATGAAAATGAAATTATCCAAAATTGCTTTGGCTACGATGATTGCTGTTACCTCTCTCACTGTCGTCAATGTGCAGGCAGCGGATAGCCACAATGGAAATGTGACCTTCAAAGGGAAAATTATTGATACGCCGTGCTCTGTCTCTCAGGATGATTTGGCTCAGACGATTGAGTTCGGTGAAATCAGCAAAACCGTGCTGAATAACGGTGGAACGTCGGTGATTAAACCTTTCGATATTACTTTAAGAGATTGTTCCATCGAAACTTCGACAACAGCAAATGTTGTATTCTCAGGAGGAACTGCTGCCGGCACAGATAATAAACTGCTGGCGCTGAATGGCGGTGCTAGCGGCGCTGGTATTGCGATTCAATACTCTGGTGAAAAAGTATCGTTTGACGGCACTACTGCCGCGGTGAGCAATTATAACCTGGTCAATGGCGATAATACGTTATCGTTCACTTCCTTTGTGCAGAAATTACCGTCTGTGACGGATGTGACGACCGGTAATTTTGAAAGTACGGCCAACTTCGTGATTTCCTACCAGTAAAATGAAACTATGGGAAAGGATTCCCTTTTAATATACATAAAGTAAACATTAGGAAAAGCATGTATTGTCAGCAGAATAAAGGCATGTGTACGGGATTATCCTTATTGAATTATGTCCATATTAAAATATGGCGCGCTAATAACAAAATAAAGTCGGCTGCAAGGAGTATTAGTCCATTGTGCGCCGTGGATATTAAAGAGGGGCGCGCTATAGGATATTTCCCCTTGTCGTAGAGTAATAGGTGGAAATAAATAATACGTGGTGATTGTCTGGCTAAAAATAATTCCTGTGAATTTACGAGGGAGTGCTCTATGGCCGTGATGTGTATTTATGAACCTATTGCAATATGGAATCGCGATCTGTTTCTTGGATGATATTAAGTGAATCCTTGATGGTCGGCGTGACTCTTTTATTTGGCGGTGTTTGCATCTGTTTTTTATGTCGTCGTCAGAAATGAAATTCAGAGATGCGGTGACGTGGGGAGTGTAATGATCTCTTATTTACCCCTTTTTCTTTCCTGAACAATGTTAACAATACACTGGTAACTATTGATGACGAATACGCAGGAAAAGAGAGTTATAAATAAACTGAATAGCACCTGTCGATACGGTCTGTTCATGGTTTGTTTTTTCTCCAATAATGCAAAAGCGACGGAATTCAATGCCAGCGTATTGGATATTGATGAACGTAATGAGATTGATCTAAGCCGCTTCGCTGATTCGGACTACGTCATTCCCGGCGACTATATGCTGACGATTAAGGTCAATAGCAAAATGATTGACCAGCGAAGAGTCAGCTACCTTGCGTCGGGCCCGGACGGTCGTCAATCACGCCTGTGTCTGGATGCGGAGACAGTCGGCAAACTGGCGCTAAAGCCGGAGGCCGCGGAGAACATTACGTGGTGGAATAACGGCCAGTGCGCGGATGTCTCTACCCTCAACGGAGTGAATGTTTCCAACCAGATTGGGATGGGAGAACTGAATATCTCCATCCCTCAGGCGTGGATGAAATACAGCAACAAAAATTGGACGCCGCCGGAGCAGTGGGACCCCGGTATCAACGGCGTCATGCTGGACTACAACCTGGTGGGCAACGTGCGTCGAGGCACCGGTAATGGCAGCTCCGCCCGTTATCTCAGCAGCTACGGCACGGCGGGGTTTAATCTCGGGGCATGGCGCTATCGTGCCGACTACCGGTATTACATGAATGCCGCGCGAGACAATCATCGTAAAGAGTTCTCCTGGGATCAGTTCTATGCCTTTCGACCGCTGCCGTTTATGTCGGCCGATGTCAGGCTGGGCGAGATGTATCTCAACACCAACCTCTTCGATAGCTTTCGGTTTATCGGCGCCAGTCTGATCAGCAATGAAAACATGCTACCGCCCTCGCTGCGTGGCTATGCGCCGGAGATTCGCGGCGTGGCCCGCTCCAATGCGACGGTCACCGTGATGCAAAACGGGCGCGTGATTCATGAAATCACCGTACCCGCGGGGCCGTTCTCTCTTCAGGATCTGAACAGTGGCGTGACCGGAACGCTGGACGTGCGAATCACGGAAGAAGACGGCTCCGTGACGACGTTCAAAACCGAAGCCGCCAGCCTCCCTTATCTGACTCGGCCGGGGCAAATCCAATACAAGCTGTCGGCCGGCCGCCCGTCGGACAGTCAGCGCCACCAGGAAAATTTGACGTTTTCCTCCAGCGAGTTTTCCTGGGGGATGAGCAATGCCTGGTCGTTATATGGCGGTACCACGTTGTCCAACGGCTATCAGTCCGGGTCTGTGGGATTGGGGCGAAACCTGTACCTGCTGGGGGCGGTGTCGGCGGATATCACCCAGTCTCGCGCCAGTTTGCCGAATATCCCGTTGCAGAATGGGCGCTCCTTTTCTGTGAACTGGTCGAAGCGCTTCGACTCCATCGACGGACAGGTGAACTTCGCCGGATACCGTTTCTCTGAAAAGACCTTCATGGGGATGTCTCAGTATCTCTATGCGTTGAATAACAACGGAAGCGACTATCACAACGAAAAAGAGCGTTACGTCATTACCTTATCGAAAAATTTCGATAGCGAAAGGCAGTGGTTGAACGGCCTGTCTACGTATCTGAGTTACACCCAGCAAACCTTCTGGAATGAGCGGCAGCAGCACCGTTACGGCATCTCCCTGAACACCTATCTCGATTTGGGGCCGCTTAAAGGGGTCTCCGCCGGAGTCTCTGCGTGGCGCTCGCTCTACAACGCGAATACCGACGATAGCATCTATCTCAATCTCTCCATCCCGCTGCGCGACCGGGAACGCGTCGGATACGGCTTAGGCAGCTATGGCGGGAAGATGACCCAAACGCTGACCTACAGCAATCAGCAGGATCAAAACCGAAGCTGGAATTTGAGCACGCGCTACGACGCCGCCAGCAAAGGCTACGTCAGCGGGACCTACAACTACGCCGCGTCGGCAACCAACGCCAGCATGGGGCTGTCCTGGCAGCAAGACGGTTACACCTACGTTAACGGCTCCCTGCGCGGGGGGATCACGGCGACGCGTCATGGCGTCGCCGCCCATCAGAAGGGGGTTAACGGCGGAACGCGTGTGATGGTGGACGCCAATGGCGTGCCGGGCGTGCCGTTCTCCAACGGCAGTGTGGTGACCAACGCTGATGGACTGGCGGTGATTGCCGGGACCAGCAGCTACTTCGATGTCTCGACGCGCGTCGACGTTCAGCATCTGCCAGACGACGTCGAGGCGTTGACAACTATTGTGCAGGGCACGCTCACCGAGGGCGCCATCGGGTACCGCAAATTCGAGATCGTCAGCGGCAATAAGGTGCTTGGCACATTGAGGCTGCCAGACGGACGTTATCCCCCGTTTGCGGCGACGGTGACGAACGCCAGCGGACGGGAGGTGGCCATGGTGACAGAGGAAGGACAGGTCTATCTCACCGGCGTCGCGCCAAATGAAACATTGACGGCGCGCTGGGACGGCGAAGCGCAGTGCCGGATGACCTTGCCTCGAACCTTAACCGGCCTGGCGTCCCTGCTGCTGCCTTGCCTGCCATTGCCCCCAACCAATGCAACAACTGGAGAAGAGTAAATGAACCAACATCGTCATTTCAGGATGCCTGCCGTATTGCTGGCGTGCATCGTGACGTTTTCGCCGACCTTGCAGGCGGCGATCAACCTTGACCGAACGCGGGTGGTCTACGACGGGGCGGAGCAAACCACCACCGTCACGCTGACGAACGAGAACGGATCCCTCCCTTTTTTGGCGCAAAGTTGGCTGACCGATAGCGAACACCGCAAAATTTCGGCCCCGCTGATGGTGCTGCCGCCGCTGCAGCGGATCGAGGCGGGCGGGCGCACCCTGATCCGTCTGGTGAAAACGTCGGGGATCGATCAACTGCCGCAGGATCGGGAGTCTCTGTTTTATCTGAATGTGCGGGAAATCCCGCCCAAACCGGAGAAGGCGAACGTTCTGCAGATTGCCGTGCAGTCAGAGATCAAAGTGTTTTATCGACCAAAAAGCATCAAACCGGTGAAAGACGACGTTTGGCAACGCCGACTTAAAATCCGCAAGTCCGGTCAGCAGTTCGTGGTGGAGAATCCCACGCCGTATTACATCACCGTCAGCAATATTCAGCTCCGTTCAGGAGAGAAGGGGTCCTCCTCTCTGCTGAAGGATCGGGCTTTTATGATTGCGCCGAAGTCCTCCGTCAACGTCGACGTTAAAGACCCGTCGGTGCAGGCGTTCTCGCTGTACTACGTCAATGATTTCGGCGGTCATCCGGAGCTGCGTTTTGCCTGTCAGCAGGCGACCTGTGCCGTGGTCGACAAGCCCGCTCGCTGAAACAGGAAATGAAGATGACGACCGCATGATGCGGGGCGCTACGGACGCGGAGCACATGACCTTAGCACCGTGTCGCGGACCAAACCGCCGGGATGTCGCGCTACGGCGCATCTCGTTGCTGAAACCCGCAGACACGGAGACGTCGGCGACCACATCGAAAAAGGGGAGAGTATGTCCAGAGTAGTGACCTCAGGCGCACGGCGTTGCCTGCCGTGGTTCTGCGGCGGCGTGTTGGCCATGCTGGCCGTTGACGCCTCCGCGTTGGAATGCCGCAAAGATACGGTAAACGGGCCGGTTTCCGACAGCGAGGATATCGGCGCGCTGAAAATCCCTTCCACGCTGCCGGTGGGCAGTCGGCTGTGGACGTCGAAAACCTACAGCCGCAATCTGGCCTGCTGGGCTTACAAAAATGTGAAGCCCAATGGCGAATACGCCTACTTCTACCCCAACCCGGGCGGAGAAGTGGTGGGCGCCGGGATCGGCATTGGGATCATCTACAACGGTCAGGATCTGGGGATCGTCTCGGGCGGCGGGGGGAGCGGCTCGCGGGTGTCGACAGGAAAATTTATCGCGCCGGGACCGTCAGGTTCCGCTCCGCCAAAAAATCCGACCATGATGCCCACCTCGGTGCAGCTGTATCTGGAAAAAATCGGCAATATCAGCAACAACGGCTCGGGCACGGATTCTCTCAGCGTATTTCAGGTCGATGGCGAACTGGGCATCAACAATAAGCCTGATAGTAACTATGTTTTCCGGCTGTCCGGGCTGAGAAATATTGAGGTGATTCAGTGTTCGGCCAACGTCATTGTGTCGCCCAACAGCTATATCGATTTCGGCACGGTGCAGGCGTGGAGCAGCGCTTCCGCAGGCGTCGTGGCGCAGCAGGATTTCCAAATCAGCGCCTCGACCGACGGCGGCGAGGATTGTGGCAAAGGCTTCGACCTCACCGTCAACTTCGACGCGGCTTCCAGAAACAACGTTCTGGCCAGCGCTGACGGGATGGATATGGGAAATGGCTCGATGCTGAAAATCGAAGACGGCTCGACCGGCAACAACATCGTCTACAACCAGTTCATTGGCTTCATCAATGGGCTGACATCAGCCAGCGGCACGGTGGAAAAGCAATACACCGCCAGACTATACGCGTCAGATGCGGCAGTCCCCGGCGATGTCGAGAAATTCATCGTCTTACGTTTCAACTATGACTAAGGCGGGGACGATGACGACAAGACGCCGAACCGCGATTCGTCGGGCCGTGCATGGCGTGCTGTGGGCACACCTGATGTCGCTGCCCGCGAGCGCCGCCACTTCCGGTAGCGGGAATGCTCAGGACTATGTCTATGACGTGGGGTTCCATGTGCGGGTCGTGGATTCGCCGTGTGTGTTGAGCTCAGACTCAGAAAATATCGATGTAGACATGGGCGAAGAATCGACGCGGACCTTACAGACCAACCAGGCTGGCGAGTGGCGTGATTTTACGATCGCGCTGACCCAGTGCAGCACGGAAACCCTGAAGGATGTGGTGGTGAGTTTTTCCGGAAAGGAGAACACCGCGCTGGCGGGGCGGCTGGCGATCGACTCCGGCTCGGTCGCCAAGGGCGTTGCCATCGGCATTTATCGGGCCGACCAACTGCTTCCGCTCAATGGCAAAACGGGCCAGATCCCTTTGTTTGACGGCGATAACCGTCTGGATTTTCGCGCCCGTCTGGAAACGGTCAGCGTTGAATCATTAGCCGCCGGCAGCTACAGCGCAACCGCACATTTCACGCTGAGTTATCAATAAGCGCACCGTTATTTATCCACAGTCGTCCGGGCTGATTGCGTGTCCGGCGATGAGTCTGCACATACTTGGGAAAAGGGGATGAGTCAGATGAAATTATTCTTGGTAACGTCATGCTATTTGTACTATCCCGCAGTCCAGCACGCGTTGAGCGCATATAGACGACCGCAGGACTACCGACTGGATTACTTACTGCTGAAAGCGGGAGACGAGGCCATTACCGAGATACCAGACTGGCCACACGTCGATCGCCTGATTTTCCTTTTACAGGATGTGGGCGATCTGGTTCGTTTCTTGCGTTTTGCTTCCGATATCAGCAATACCCTGTATATGAATAAAGATCGGCTACTGATCATCGGTAGAGGCAACCTCCTAAAGCTATTGTCGATGTGCTACCACAATATCGACTCGGTGCTGTTCCCGCTAGACGGTTGCTCAATGCATCAGCTTGGCGTCTTTCTCAATGAGCGCGTTCATCTGGCGAAGGGCTGTGAGCGGGAACGAATTAAGTCGCGGCTAGCTCGGGGACAAATGTGGGGATTTATCAGTCTGCTTTCCGGTCGCGGCGCCAGATATGAAGCGCAAGAAACGAATAAAAGCGTCAAGACCCTTTATGCCCAGCGGCAAAAGTCGCTGATCAAACTGAATTGCTGCAAACATCGCGATATCTACCCATTACTCTAAGCGTTAAGCGCACACCGAAGCGGCGCGGGCCGGTCAGCGCCCGTCGCCTCGCTCTCCCCGCAAGGCCGAAATGCACCGTCGGCAGATAGGAAAGAATTTTTCATAGGTATCCATTATACTGCGCGCTTGTTTCATAACCCCTGACAACGTGTAAGCACTATGAGCAATAACGTCATCTCTCCGGAATTTGATGAAAATGGTCGTCCTTTGCGGCGTATTCGCAGTTTCGTTCGTCGCCAGGGGCGATTGACCAAAGGGCAACAACAGGCGCTGGACAACTTATGGCCGGTCATGGGCGTGGAGTATCAGGACCACGCGCTGGACTTTACCGCGTTGTTCGGACGCGATGCGCCGGTGGTGCTGGAAATCGGTTTCGGCATGGGCGCTTCGCTGGTCACCATGGCGGAACAGAACCCGGAACAAAATTTCCTGGGCATCGAAGTGCATCTGCCTGGCGTAGGCGCCTGTCTGGCGTCCGCTCAGGAAGCCGGGATCGATAACCTGCGGGTCATGTGCCACGATGCGGTGGATGTCCTGGATAACATGATCCCCGCTGGATCGCTGTCCATGGTACAGCTGTTCTTCCCGGATCCGTGGCACAAGGCCCGGCACAACAAGCGGCGCATCGTTCAGCCGCCGTTTGCCGAGCTGGTGCGCAGTAAACTGAACATCGGCGGTGTGTTCCATATGGCGACCGACTGGGAACCTTATGCGGAGCACATGCTCGAAGTGATGGGGGCGCTTGACGGTTATCGCAACCTGTCTGACAGCCAGGACTATGTACCGCGTCCGGCGTCACGCCCGTTAACGAAATTTGAAGCCCGTGGCCAGCGTTTAGGTCATGGTGTTTGGGATCTCATGTTTGAGAGGAAAGAGTAATGGCGATTAATCGCAGCCGACGTTTACGTAAAAAGTTACACATTGAAGAATTCAAAGAACTGGGTTTCTCCGTTAGCTTCCGTTTCGCGGAAGGGACATCGGTAGACGCTATCGACGGGCTGCTGGATCGCTTTGTTGACGATGTTATCGAACCTCGCGGCCTAGCGTTTGAAGGCAGCGGCTACCTGCAGTGGCAGGGACTGGTTTGCCAGCAGAAACTGGGCAATTGCACGGACGAACACCGTCAGCTGGTCAAAGAGTGGCTGGAGTCACAGCAGTTGAGCGACGTGACCGTCAGCGACCTGTTCGACATCTGGTGGGATCTGCCGCCGAACCTTGGCTAAAGCGGAAGCGCGTGGCGGCAGGCCGACGGTTTTCACCTTCGTTCCTGCGCCTTTACTGCTATCGTTGAGGCGCCTGTTGGGCGCCCTTTTTTTCAGGAGTCACTATGTTGTTGCGTAATCTCGTCTTTGGTGCACTGATTCTTTTTACCTGGCAGGCGCAGGCGGAGTACCAATGCCCGGTCCAGCCGCAGGATGACATTATCATCACTCCGCAAAGCGTGAAGGTGGTGGGCGCCAGCGGTAACCTACAATTCTCGCCGGAAGGAAACGTGGTCAAAGATAACCGCGAACTGACCCTGACGTCGGAACAGCGGCGGCAGGCCAGAGAATATCAGGCAGAGTTGCGTGAGCAATTGCCGTGGATAGATGCGGGCGCGCAACAACATCTGGAAAAGGCGCGTCAGTCGCTGGATAAGGTTATCGTTCAGCAGCTCGGCAGCGACAGCAACGTCCGTGGTCGTCTGACGACGCTCAACACCCAGCTCAAACAGCAGATGAACCGCATCATTGAGCACCGTCCTGACGGGTTGGCTTTCCACCATCAGGCCATTAAGCAGGTTGAGCAGGATGGTCGCCAGATTGTGCAGCAGACGCTGGGCGGCGTGTTGCAGGACAGCCTGAATGAGATGGGCGTCAAACAGATGGCGAACGGCGGCGGCGGTAATCCGTTGCAGGCCGTAATGGGCAATCTGGGCGGCTTGCAGCAGGCGATTCAAACGGAGTGGAACAATCAGGAAATGGATTTTCAGCGCTTCGGACGCGACGTCTGTCAGCGAGTGACCGGTCTGGAAGAACAGCGTAAAACGCTACTCAAGACCCTGCCTTAACGGGCACAAGACGACGGGGCTGCGCGCCCCGTTTCTTTTTTTCGTTCACTCACCCTCGGCTTGCCTCTCGGGCTTTATCGTCTGACTCTCTTGAGCTCTTTGCCTTTTCCGCCGTGTAAAACGCGTTATATGTCTTATCCAATACTGTAAGGATTACGTAAAGAAAGTATCTTGTTCTCGTTATTGGATGCCCGCACCTCACCTATAATGGCCACAGCAGCGACGAGATTGCATGGATGCAGCGGTAGTGTGAAAGGCGTTTTCGTTTGTCGCGGGCACATCGCATCATTGCCTCGCGTAACCTGACTCATTCCTCTGGCTCACCCCGGTTCCTGCGCCACTTTCTTCACCGAGAAGGAAGTCGTGCGTGACCCGCATTTCGTACAACGTCATTTCTGTTTTTTACGGCAACCCGCTGGCTGCTTGCCCCACTCAAGGTGGGAAAGTCAGGGGGGAATGCCATGTGAACTGCGCGCTCGGCGTTAATACGCGGCGTCACCATAACGTCAACGTTTCACAGGGAGCTGTCTATGAAGGGAACTCGTAACCCGCATCGTGCGGGCGGTACGGATAAACATCGCCGCAGGCTGACGCCGCTGGCCTGTCTGATCATCACGTCATTAATGCAGCCCGCGTTTTCCGCCAGTGCGGCGAGCGCCGACGACTTTCGCACTCGTGAGTACCAATACAATGGCCGCGCGTTAGATGCGATGTTTGCGGCGGAAGCCTACTCGCTGGGGTATAGCGGCGCAGGCGCGACGGTGGGCATCATCGACAGTCAATCCGACTTGAGCGGCCCCGAGTTCCAAGGGCGCGTGGCAGAGGGCACGCAGTGGATATCCACGCCGAATCAGTACAACCGACACGGCTACGAAGTCGCGGGCGTGGTAGGGGCGGCCAAAAATGACGTCGGCATACACGGTCTCGCCTATAACGCCAATATTTTGTCTCTGGGCGTCGACTTAACGACATCAAGTGTCGCGAACGCGCTGGCGACCATGGCGCTGTACCCCGAAGCAAAAATCGTCAACAACAGCTGGGGCTTCAATATTTATCCTGATGAACTGTTTTCCTACGATGCGGACGTTCAAAGCGAACTGTACGACACCTGGATACCGGGATTCAGCGAACTGACGACGCGAAACGCGGAGCAGGGACAGCTGCTGGTTTTCTCTGCCGGTAATGAGGGGCATCTGACGCCGACCCTGCTGTCGGCGTTGCCTACCGTGCTGGATATGACGGGGTATGAGAACAAGATTGCCAACAACTGGCTCAGCGTCATGTCTTTCGACTCGAGGCAGCCGACGACCAGCCCTGCGTTTATCGCGTCGTTCAGTAATCTGGCGCAGGGGGCCACGGAATACAGTCTGCTGGCGCCGGGCGTCGATATTTACACGACTTACGATCAGACCTATTACTCCTCGCTCAGCGGAACCTCGTTTTCCTCCCCCTATGTGGCGGCTGTGGGCGCGTTGGTCAGCGAAGCTTTCCCCTATTTGTCAGGCAAACAGATAGCCGATGTGCTGCTGTCGACCGCAACGCCGCTCAGCGGCGCGCAGCTGCCACGGGCCGTGGTGTTGGCGCGCAATAACGTCGACAGCGCCCTCAACATGACGGGCGTGGAAATCAAAGTCTATGCGGCGGCGAGCGGCATCACATTCAGCGACGCGGAAATGACCGCGCTGGTGAGCTCCCTCAAGGGCAACAATCCGTTCTACAGCATGAGCGATGAAGCGGTGCGGGCCGCCATTCTGAACGCGTCTTCCGACAGCAATATGACGCTGATGTCGCAGGAGGATTACCAGGCGCTGTTCGGTCAGGGGATCGTCAACGCTTATAAAGCGGTGCAGGGACCGGGAAAACTGGACGGTAAGAGGCTGACCGACGGCGACCTGAGTTCTGACACATTTGGCGGACGTTACGCGCTGTACAGCGTTGATACGCAGGGGATTGACAGCACCTGGAGCAATGACATCGCTCAGGTGCGTAACTCTCATGCCAGCAGTGCGCTGTTCGACTTGGACGTCGGTTTACGTAAACAGGGGGATGGCACGCTGTACCTGACGGGCGTTGACACCTATCGCGGCCCGACCGTTGTGGAGGGCGGAAGGCTGGTCGTGGCGAAAAGCGCTGGCGGCAGCGGCAGTCTGGCGGGGGATGTCTGGGTCATGTCGAGCGCGGTGCTGGGCGGGCACGGTCACATCGGCGGCTCTGTCATTATTGACTCGGGCGGCACGTTGGCCCCCGGGACTTCCGTCGGTACGCTCACCGTCGGCAACGTTCGTTTCACGCCGGGATCGATCTACGAATTCGAGATTGATGCGCAAGGGCAGTCGGATCAGCTTGTCGTCGAGAAAAACGCCACTCTGGCAGGTACTGTGCGAGTTATCAGTTTTCGTCGCAGCACGCTCGGCACTCGCTATCGGCTGCTTGATGCCAGCGGCACGGTATCCGGTCGATTTGATGCGTTGGAGCTTGGCGGCAACGGGGAAACGCCCTTGTTTCTGACTGACGTTTTAGGTTATGGCGACCACGGCGCGTGGCTTGAAACGGTACGCAACAGCTTACAGTTCAGCGAGGTTGCGGCAACGGCTAATCAGCAGGCGGCGGCGAATGCGCTCGACAGCCTGAAGGGCGGGGTGGCGTATAGCGCCATAGCGAATGTCAGATCGGCCGATGCGGCGCGCGATGCTTTCGACAACCTCAGCGGCGAGTTCTATGCGGCTTCACGCTCAGCCATGATCCAGCGGAGTCAGAATGTGCGCGATGCGCTCAACGGCGCGATGCGCTCCCGTCACGAAGATCCACTTTGGCTGACGACCTGGTCCAACGACGGGAAATTATCCGGTCAACAGGATGAGGCGGCGGTGGACCATCAGGGTTACGGCTTCCTGCTGGGCGGTGATGCTCAGTGGGGTGAGTCGAGCGCTTTGGGGATCGCCGTCGGCAGCGAAAAGAGTCGAATCAGCGTGAGCGATAGAGCGTCTCGCGCCGATGTCACCGCCTATCACGCGGCGCTCTATCTGAATGGCGAGCTGGCGGGAATGGATTGGCGCACCGGTCTTAACTACAGCTATCTGGATTTGTCGAGTCAGCGCACGCTCCGCGTACCCGGTCTGGAGGGCAAGGCTCGCGCCAATTATCAAGCCCATCTGGCGCAGGGCTTTATCGAGAGCAGTCGGCGTTTTTCCGTCACGCAGGACGTGGGGGTAGAGCCTATGCCAACGCGGCTTACGTCTGGCTACAAACGCCGGGCGCTCGGGAGTCCGGCAGCGAGGCGGCGTTGGGGTGGACTACGCAAAATACCGCTTCCGCGTTTTCAACGCTGGGACTGCGCGGCGATATGCATTTCACCGCGCTGCTGCCGCTGTCGCTATACGGTGATATCGGGTATCAGCATCGACTGAGCGAACGGGAGCGCGCGGCGCGGCTGCATTTCACGCGTGGGGGCGACGATTTTAACGTTGACGGGATGGCGACGCCGAAAAATGCCGTATTGATTCAAGCCGGGTTAGCGGCGGAACTGAGTCAGCATGCCCGTTTGTCTTTGGGGTATCAGGGGATGCATGGCAGCAAAGTCCGCGATGATGGCGTACGTATGCAGGTCAGCGTGGCGTTTTAAGCGGGTGTTCGGGTCAATAACAGGGCCGAGGTGGCCCTGTTACGATGCAAAAAAAGTTATGGCGCTGGAAAGGTGAAGCGCTGGTGGATGGCTTCCAACTCGTTCAACACCTCTTCATCCAGCGTGACCGTCAGACTCTCCAGATTGGTACGTAGCTGTTCGAGAGAGGTGGCGCCCAGCAACGTGGTGGCGACGAACGGCTGTTGTCGGACAAACGCCAACGCCATTTGCGCCGGGTCAAGCCCATGTCGCTGCGCCAGCGCGACATATTCTGCGATAGCCTGCTCGATATAAGGTCCGTTGTAGCGGGTGAAACGGCTGAACAAGGTGTTCCGCGCGCCCGCTGGCTTAGCGCCGTTGAGGTATTTACCGGTCAGCGTACCGAACGCCAGCGCGGAGTAAGCCAGCAGCTCTACCCCTTCATGCTGGCTGATTTCGGCCAGACCGACTTCAAAACTGCGGTTGAGCAGGCTGTACGGGTTTTGGATAGAGACGATGCGCGGCAAGTCGTGTTTTTCCGCCAGTTGCAGGTAGCGCATCACGCCCCACGGCGTTTCGTTGGAGACGCCGATGTAGCGAATTTTCCCTGCCCGGACCTGCTCGTTAAGCGCTTCCAGCGTTTCCAGCAGCGTGACCACCGGTTTATCGTCGGTATAGCGGTAGTTCAGTTTGCCGAAGAAATTGCTTTGGCGCTGCGGCCAGTGCAGCTGGTACAGGTCGATATAGTCGGTGTTCAGCCGAGTCAGGCTGTCGTTGAGGCTTCACGGATATTCTTGCGATCCAGCGCCTGCTGAGGACGAATGTTGTGATCGCTGCCGCGTACCGGGCCGCTGACTTTCGAGGCAATGATCAGTTTTTCGCGACCGCCGCGCTGTTTCAACCACGAGCCGATGTAGCTTTCGGTCAGCCCCTGCGTTTCCGGGCGCGGAGGAACCGGATAAAGTTCGGCGGTATCAATCAGGTTAACCCCGGCTGCAATGGCGTGATCCAGCTGGGCGTGAGCGTCGGCTTCACTGTTTTGTTCACCAAAGGTCATGGTGCCCAGTCCCAGCTCGCTGACTTCTAGAGCAGTATGAGGGATACGATGATATTGCATTGTGCCAGCTTCCTTTTTATTTGAAGAGGAACCGGTGCGTTTGAAAGCACCTTCAATTGACTATAAACCAAGCCTCGTCAAGGGGGAAAGCCTCTTGGCGCATCATCGTCATTCCGCCTCAGCGTTCGACGACCTGCGAAATGTCATTGTTGTCGATCGCATGCTTGTGCCCGTCTTCATCCGTAAAGATCATCAGGCCGGTGCTTTCATCCACCTGAGGTTTGCCTTCGGTCAGCAGGACCTGACCCTCTTTGGTCGCGACGACATAATGGCTGGAGCAGCCGGCGAGCAGAGTGATGACGCTGAGCGCCACAAGCGTTTTCATAACTGAGTGCATAGGGGTTACCTGAGGTTGGCCGCAATAATTCTGAAAATTCAAGGCAAGTTTAGCAAAGGAAGTCACAGGTTATATTCAGATTCATGGAAAGAAGCGGTGGGCAAAATGTAAAAAAATTAGTCGGCGATGGGCGGCATGGACGGCGTCAGACCAACGATCTCGCAGGGGACTTTTTACGTACAGCGCGGCAAAGGTTATCCCTTCATCGGTTTGCCTTGAAAAATGCCTCCGCAGCGAGCCGGAGGCATTATGTTTTATCGTTCTTTCGCGTGAAAAACCTCTGGCGAGGCGGGCATTACTTTTGCAGTGCCGCTTTCTTACCGCGTAGCAGGTTGAGGGTTTCCACCATCATGGAGAAGAACATGGCGAAGTAGATGTAGCCCTTCGGTACATGAATATCCACGCTCTCAAGAATCAAGGTGAAGCCCACCAGGATCAGGAAGGCCAGCGCCAGCATTTTGACTGACGGATGACGTTCGACAAACTCGCCGATAGGGCGGGCGGACAGCATCATTACGCCGACGGCGATGACGACGGCGGCCATCATGATAAACAGGTGATCGGACAGGCCGACGGCGGTGATAACCGAGTCAAGACTGAAAATGATATCGAGCAGCATGATTTGCACAATGGCGCCGAAGAAGGAGTGCACCTTGGAATCATGTTCTGCCGAGCTTCCATCAATGGTTTCATGGATCTCTTTGCCGGATTTCCAGATAAGGAACAGACCCCCGAAGAACAAGATGAGGTCGCGGACGGAAATGGCCTGATCCATAACGTAGAACAGCGGGTTGGTCAGTTTTATCACCCACGCGATGGAGGCGAGCAGCCCCAGGCGCATCAACATCGCGCCCAGCAAACCGATACGGCGGGCTTTGTTCTGATGGTGTTTGGGCAGTTTGGCGACAACCAGAGACAGGAAAATAATGTTGTCGATGCCGAGAACGATTTCCAGGATGGTAAGTGTGCCCAGCGCCAGCCAGGCATTGGGATCCGCAATCCAATCAAACATTGTATCAATGCACCTTAAATGAAACGTAAACGATAATTATACTCTGCTATTTGTAGCGGCAGGCAAGGAAAGAGTGGTCATTAAAGCAGAAAGTGGCGAGCGAGCAGAGGGCCGGTAAAGGTTTTTTTAAGATAAAAACCACGCGGCAGCGTCATGATCGGCTGTCCGTGTTCACCCACCGCTTCGGTCAGGGCGCGGCTGTTCGCGGCTTTGGGCCGCAGCTGCAGTACTTCGCCGTGACGGGCCGTGATGCTCTCCACCTTGCCGAGTACGATCAAATCCATCAGTTCTTCCCAATCCTGACGCAGCTGCTCCTCTTCTTCCGGACTGGGGCTCCACAGCAGCGGTGCGCCGATGCGCCGCTCGCCCAAGGGGATTTGCCTGCCGCCTTCCACCGGCATCCACAGAACCCGGGTCAGTTTATGGCGAACATGGCAGCGCTCCCAGGTGACGCCGCTGTTGCCCGTTAACGGCGCGACGCAAACAAAGGTGGTCTCCAGCGGCCGTCCCTGTTCGTCGATAGGGATCGTTTTCAGCTCGACGCCGAGACCGGGAAAATCTTGTTCCGGTTTGCTGCCCGCGCTGGCGCCCAGAAAACGCTCGAGCAAAATGCCGGTCCACCCTTTATCCCGCTTCAGATTTTCCGGCAACGGCAGTTCAGCGATCGCGGCCAGCTCAGCCAGATTATATCCGGCGAGGGACTGGGCGCGCTGTAACAACGTCAGCTCGTCAGAAGGCGGATCGCGATGGAGAGAAGGGGTGTTCATAAGTCTCCCGGGTTGTATAAAAAAAGCACAGCTCCCGTTGGGGGATAGTTTTCAGTCATCCCATTCACGAGATGAAATTAATAATAGCATGATTACCCTGTGGTTTTTTCTGTGTGGCGTCGCGCTCGTTAACGGGCGAAATGACTTGTTCACGATAAGCCACCGGGAATGAACAGGATTTTACACCATGTTATCCACAGATTTTTGGGATAACCGGGATAATTCTGGAGCACTGTTTCCATTTACAGCCTTGACGAGGGGTTTTTTTGCTGGTTTAGCTGGTTTTTTGGCATAAATCAGGAGGGGGATTGTGGATAAGCTCTCAGTAGTGCGATCTTTCGCCACTTTGGAAAAGGCCGAATTCTGCGCAATGTTTTCGATGGGGGAAAAACGGTAGAAAAGTCACTTAACTCTATTAATTTAAAGCATTATTTTTACGGTTATAGATGGGCGTACGAAACCTTGAAAACCGGTTTGCGCACTTTCTTCATGATGTTCTTCACAAAGATGTCCACAGAAAAAGTGAATAAACCGGTGATATTAGCCGGGTAATGTTTATAACTTTGATTCTATCTGTGGGTTATCGGCGTCTTATTATAAAGAAGACGATGATAAGCAGGAGTTTACCGCCTGGCGGGAGTGTGAAACAATCAGGTTATCTTAGCATTTCAGTTTATCGAGGTAGTCCGGTGATCGATGATGATGGCTACCGCCCGAATGTGGGTATTGTAATTTGTAATCGGCAGGGGCAGGTGCTGTGGGCTCGCCGCTACGGCCAGCACTCCTGGCAGTTTCCACAGGGGGGGATCAACCCTGGTGAAACGGCGGAACAAGCCATGTACCGTGAGCTATATGAGGAAGTCGGACTGCGTAAAAAGGATGTGCGTATTCTGGCTTTAACTCGCAGCTGGTTACGCTATAAATTGCCAAAACGTTTGGTGCGTTGGGACACAAAACCCGTCTGTATCGGCCAAAAGCAAAAATGGTTTCTGTTGCAGTTAATGTGCAATGAGTCAGAGATCAACATGCAAAGCAGCGGCACGCCGGAATTCGACGGCTGGCGCTGGGTTAGCTTTTGGTATCCGGTGCGACAGGTCGTTTCCTTTAAACGCGACGTCTATCGGCGGGTCATGAAGGAGTTTATCTCCTCGGTTATTCAATTACAGGAGAATTCGGCCCGGTCGCCATCCAGTCCCCGACGGAAGAGAGGATAATTCAGCCCACCATGCTCACGCGCCTGCGAGAAGTCATTGAGAAAGTCGCCGCGACGGCGCAGTTATCGGATGCGCTGGATATTCTGGTCAACGAAATCTGTCTGGCGATGGACACCGAAGTCTGTTCTATTTACCTGGCCGACCACGATCGTCACTGCTATTACCTGATGGCGACCCGAGGGTTAAAAAAACCTCGGGGACGTCCCATCACTCTCGCTTTCGGGCAAGGGGTCGTCGGATTGGTCGGCGAGCGCGCTGAACTCATCAATCTGGCCGACGCCCAAAGTCACCCCAGCTTCCAATTCATTCCTGCGGTTCGGGAACAACAATTCCGTTCTTTCCTTGGCGTGCCGATTATTCACCGGCGTCAGCTGCTGGGCGTTCTGGTCGTGCAGCAAAGGGAACTGAGACAGTTCGACAAGAACGACGAATCTTTCATGGTGACGCTGGCCACGCAGATGGCGGCCATTCTGTCCCAGTCCCAGATCAAAGCGCTGTTTGGACAATACCGGCAAACGCGGATCAAAGCGCTGGCCGCCGCGCCGGGGGTGGCGATAGCCTCTGGCTGGCAGGATCGCAGTCAGCCCTCCCTGGAGCAGGTCTTTCCCGCGTCCAGTCTGGATAGCGATCGTGAACGTTCGCGCCTGCTGCAGGCGATGGAAAACGCCGCAGCGGAGTTCCGCCGCTACAGCAAACGCTTCAGCGCCAGCGCGCAGAAAGAAAGCGCCGCCATATTCGATCTCTATTCTCATTTGCTTAACGACGCCCGGTTAAAGCGAGAGCTAAGTCAGGAAGTGGATACCGGCAGTTCGGCGGAGTGGGCGGTCAAGGTCGTCATCGAGCGTTTTTCGGCCCAGTTCGCCACGCTGCAAGATACCTATCTGCGTGAGCGCGCCAGCGACCTGCGCGCGCTCGGACAGCGGCTGCTGTTTCATCTGGACGATAGCATTCAGGGCACGGCGCAATGGCCGGAACGTTTTATTCTGGTGGCGGATGAGCTGACGGCGACGCTGCTGGCCGAGTTGCCGCAAGACAGGCTAGCCGGGATAGTCGTTCACGAAGGCGCTGCCAACTCGCATGCCGCGATCCTGGTCCGGGCCATGGGGATCCCCACCCTAATGGACGCAGATATTCAGCCTGCGTTATTGCATCAGCGGCTGCTGATCCTTGACGGCTATCGCGGTGAGCTGCTGGTCGATCCCGAGCCGGTGCTGGTGCAGGAGTATCAGCGCGTACTGGATGAAGAGCTGGAGCTCAACCGGCTGACGGAAGATGACGGCAACCGCCCGGCCATGCTGAAAAGCGGCGAGCGCGTGCGCGTGATGCTTAATGCCGGTCTCAGCGCGGAGCATGAAAAACGCTTCATCGATCAGGTCGACGGCGTCGGTCTGTACCGCACGGAAATTCCCTTCATGGTGCAAAGTGGATTTCCTTCTGAGGACGAGCAGGTCGCGCAGTATGAAAGCATGCTGCGTCTTTATCCTGACAATCCGGTCATGCTGCGCACGCTGGATATCGGCGCCGACAAACCGTTGCCCTATATGCCGATCAGCGAGGAAAATCCCTCCCTGGGGTGGCGAGGCATTCGTGTCACGCTCGATCAGCCGGAAATCTTTCTGATACAGGTGCGTGCCATGCTGCGCGCCAACGCAGAGCTGGGCAATCTGCATATCTTGTTGCCGATGATCAACAGTCTGGACGAGATCGACGAAGCGCGTCGGTTGATCGACCGCGCGGCGGGCGAAGTGGCGGAAATGCTGAACTGCCCGCAGCCCCGGCCGCGTATTGGGATCATGATCGAAGTGCCTTCGATGCTGTTCCTGCTGCCTCATCTCAGTTCGCGCATTGATTTTGTTTCAGTGGGGACAAACGACCTCACGCAATATCTGCTGGCGGTGGATCGCAACAATCCCCATGTCGGCGCGCTGTACGACAGCCTTCATCCTTCGATGCTGCAGGCGTTGAATCTGATCGTCACGCAGTGCCGGCTGCAGCGTCTGCCGGTGTCGGTCTGCGGGGAAATGGCGGGCGAGCCGATGGGCGCTTTGCTGCTGATAGGTATGGGGTATCGCTCGCTGAGCATGAACGGACGCAGCGTGGCGCGTATCAAGTATCTGCTGCGTCACATCGATCAGGAAGATGCCGGGCGGCTTGCGGACAAAGCGCTGACGGCGCAGACCGCCACCGAGGCGCGACAGTGGGCATCGCTGTTTATTGAAGAACGAGGTTTGGGCGGCCTGATCCGCGGCGGCCGCTGACGCGATGTCACCGCAATTGATGAAGCGATGTTTTACAGATCTTTTGCTGCAACACCGGCATGGGGCCTAATACGTTATGCTATTATGCGCAACCGCGAAATGCGGCAGGCGTTCCATCGGTTTTCCTGCCTTTAGCTGAGCCCGTAATCAGGGACAAAACAACGAGAATGTGGTGATTGATGACGACGAGCTATCTGGAATTTCCTCAATTTGATCCGGTAATTTTTTCCATCGGCCCCGTATCGCTGCACTGGTATGGTCTGATGTACCTGGTTGGTTTTGTCTTTGCCATGTGGCTGGCGGTTCGTCGGGCGAACAAACCGGGCAGCGGCTGGAAAAAAGACGAAGTCGAAAACCTGCTTTATCTGGGCTTCCTCGGCGTATTCATCGGCGGGCGACTCGGGTATGTGCTGTTCTATGCTTTTTCCAGCTTCCTGGAAAATCCGCTTTACCTGTTCAAAGTCTGGGATGGCGGCATGTCGTTCCACGGCGGTCTGATCGGTGTGATTGTCGTCATGCTGTGCTTTGCCTACCGCACCCAGCGTAACTTCTTCCAGGTCTCCGACTTCATTGCGCCGCTGATACCGTTCGGCCTTGGCGCGGGCCGTCTGGGCAACTTCATCAACGGTGAACTGTGGGGCCGCGTGACGACTGACACGCCGTGGGCCATGCTGTTTCCCGGCTCGCGCGGCGAAGACGTCGTGCTAGCGGCGACGCACCCGGAGTGGCAGGAAATTCTGAATCAGTATGGCGTGTTGCCGCGTCACCCGTCGCAGTTGTACGAACTGCTGCTGGAAGGGGTTGTCCTGTTTATCATCCTGAATCTCTTTATCCGCAAACCACGTCCTATGGGCAGTGTGTCCGGCCTGTTCCTGATCGGCTACGGCCTGTTCCGTATCATCGTCGAGTTTTTCCGTCAGCCGGACGCGCAGTTAGGGCTTTTCAGCGGCATCATGAGCATGGGACAAATCCTGTCGATTCCGATGGTGCTGGCAGGTCTTCTGATGATGATTTGGCTTATCGCCGTCAGCCTGCCCGGCAGTGATGGCAACGATTCAATATTTAAATGAGGTAGTATGAAACAGTATCTGGAACTGATGAAAAAAGTGCTTGATGAGGGGACGCCAAAAGACGACCGCACGGGCACGGGTACGCTATCGATTTTCGGTCATCAGATGCGTTTCAACTTGCAGCAGGGATTCCCGCTGGTGACAACTAAACGCTGCCATTTGCGCTCCATTATCCATGAACTGCTGTGGTTCCTGAACGGCGATACCAACGTCGGTTATCTGCACGAAAACAAAGTCTCCATTTGGGATGAATGGGCCGATGATAATGGCGACCTGGGGCCGGTGTACGGCAAACAGTGGCGCTCATGGGGCGCGGCGGATGGCCGTCAGATCGATCAGCTGGAGAAAGTGATGACCCAGTTGAAACAGGATCCGGACTCCCGTCGCATCATCGTCTCCGCCTGGAATGTGGGCGAGCTCGATCAGATGGCGCTGGCGCCTTGCCATGCGTTTTTCCAGTTTTATGTCGCCGACGGCAAGCTCTCTTGCCAGCTTTACCAGCGTTCATGCGATGTATTCCTGGGGCTGCCGTTTAACATCGCCAGCTATGCGCTGCTGGTGCACATGGTAGCGCAACAGTGCGATCTGGAAGTTGGTGACTTCGTCTGGACAGGGGGCGACACGCACCTTTACAGCAACCATATGGAACAGACACATCTGCAGCTAACGCGTGAACCGCGTCCGTTGCCGAAACTGATCATCAAACGTCGCCCCGCCTCTCTGTTTGACTACCGTTTCGAAGACTTCGAAATCGAAGGTTACGATCCGCATCCGCCGATCAAAGCGCCTGTCGCGATCTAACCGTTAATGTGAGGCGTTCGCGCCTCTGGTCCTGACTCCGGCGGCATCGCCCGATATCGCCGGAGTGAATACAGGCGTCGTTGGGCCAGTCATGAAAATATCCTGTGGGCGATTCGCCGACAGGTTTTTTTTTGTGCTCAAGATGGTTTTTGCGAACCGCTTCGCATTTAAATAGTAATAATCTGTTTTCGCTTCAAAAAATCTACGCGGCGCTGCGCAAAGCCGATACCATTTTGCTGTCGGAAATAGGGATTGTCGCTACACTGAGCGGCATGAAAAAATGCAATGGATGGCAACAGGGGTTCACCCTGCTGGAGTTAGTGATGGTAATAGCGGTGATATCTCTCCTGGTCGGCGCAGGACTACATAGCTGGTTAGGATATCGTCAGTCGATGCTGCTGGAGCAAAATGCACGGCAGTTGATGAGCGTCGTGGCGCGTATACAAACTCAAGCCAACTGGCGTAACGAGACGCATACGGCGCAGGTACTTCGTGTCGGGGAACGTTGGTGCGTAGGGCCGGCGACATCAGGCGGCGACTGTCCGGCGGACAGCGCGCATTTTTTTATTCCGACATCGCGCGATATTAAGCTGGTCGACGCTACGGCGCAGCAGTTTTCCTTCTTTGGTCTGCGCCATACGGCGCAATCGGGCCACCTGACGTTGGGAAGTGCGGCGGGGCGTATCCGGTTGGTCCTTTCCGTGCGTGGGCGATTGAGGCTGTGCAGTGAAGGTCAGCCGCTGTTGGGTACTCCAATATGCTGATGCCGGATAGAAAATGTCGTATCGGCGGTTTTTCTCTGCCGGAAGTCATGCTGGCGCTTGGCATTGTCAGCATCATTATTCTTGCGGTCGTACAGCTGTTTTCTGTGCTGAATAAGCAGAGTCAGCAGGGACTCAACGCCTTTCGTCTTGAGCAAACGCTCAGCCAGGCCCTATCCGTTATCGAAAAAGATATCCTTCGCGCGGGATTTTGCGCGGGAAGTTGCCGGGGCGAGGCGATTACGTTGAGCCCCGACGGCGCGAATTCGACTCAAAGTTGCCTGACGGTTGCCTACGACGTGAACCGTAGCGGTCACTGGGACCCCGGCGAACGGCAGGAGGGCGAATTTTTCAGCTATCGTCTGCGCGAGGGGGCGCTTGAGGTCCAAACCGGCTATGCCCATTGCCGGGGGAAACGCTGGGAGAAATTCTTCGACCCCAATGAAGTGACCATCACCGGATTTCAGGTTTCTTCACAACAGGGCAGTCGAGGAACGTTATACCTGCTGGGGCTGTCAGGCTACTGGACTGACAGGCCGCAGATCAAACAGCAGGTGCAGCGGTGGGTCGCGAGGCGTAATCATGATGCCGTCTAAATGTCACCAGTCGGGCAACGCCTTGATGATCGTCATGGTGCTTATCTCCCTTGGGGTGCTGTTGCTGGTCGGTATGCAAAAGCAGTTGGAAACCTGGATGGAACAGGGCAAGGACGAACAGCATTACTGGAAAGCCTTCAATCAGGGGCTATCTTCTCTTGAATGGGGAATGAGTCAACGCTGGCAGGAAAATGGGGATATGTGGCAGTGTCGCACGCTCTCGATGGACCGCCTGCGGGTTTGTTTGCATATATCTTCTTCCGGCAATCAGGGCGTGTTGCGGGGCGAGGGGCAGTTTGAAGTGAATACGCCGCCGCTGCGGTTATATCAGCGCGTCGCGGCGCAGACCATCGACGGTGCCGTGCTGCTGCAGGCGATGTCGCAGGGATGGCTCGACTTCTGCCCAGAACCGGAGGCGCGTTACTGTGTCGTTCATTAAGAAACTGTCGTTCGACGGAAATCAGAGCGGGTTTAGCCTGCTTGAAACGCTGATTGCCGCATTGCTGTTCGCGGTTTCTCTGACCGGATTATTGCAATATCATTTAATACTTCAACGGTCGCTACAGTACCAATGGCAGCAGCGTCAGGCCTGGCGGTGGGTAAATGAACAGCTAGAGGCACAGGACGCAGGCGTGCCCGTCCAAACCGTCACCGCGTCGTTGCCGGAAGGTTGGACCAGCTCTCTCAACGTGCAACCGTACGGCCCGCAGTGCCAGCGGGTCACGGCGGCCGTAGTGACGCCGCGGCACTATTCCGCCTCGCTCACGCGTTGGCTCTGCTATCCGCCGACGGACACTGAAGAGCCCACTTCGAATACATCATAAACATAAACGGCAGCGCACGGTCAGGAGTCACCATGTTCACGGTTTACCATTCCAATCAGCTGGATATATTGAAGGAGCTGACGGCGGTGCTAATGCAGCAACAGCCGCTTACCGACCCTTTCCAGCCGGAAATGGTGTTAGTACAAAGTCCGGGTATGGCGCAGTGGCTCCAAATTGAACTGGCCGAGAAATTTCATATCGCCGCTAATATCCAATTTCCGCTGCCGGGCGTCTTTTTGTGGGACATGTGTCGGCGGCTGATCCCCGAAATTCCCAAAGAAAGCGCCTTTAGCAAAGAAGCCATGAGCTGGAAACTGATGCATCTGCTGCCTCAGCAGCTGGACGATCCGGCTTTCGCTCTATTGGCCCACTATCTGGAAGAGGACAACGATGATCGCAAGCTGCATCAACTGGCCGGTCGCACGGCCGATCTGTTCGATCAATATCTGATTTATCGTCCTGACTGGATTATGCGCTGGCAGCAGGAACTGTGGGTGGATGAGGCCGGGGATGCTCAGCAGTGGCAGGCGCCGCTCTGGCGGCGGCTGGTGGAATACACGCAATCTCTGGGACAACTAGAATGGCACCACACCATCCTGTATCAGCGGTTTGTTCAGGTGCTTGAACAGGCGGAACGCCGTCCTCCCGGCCTACCGGATCGGGTCTTTATCTGTGGCATTTCCGCACTGCCGCCGGTTTATCTACAGGCCTTGAATGCGTTGGGCAAACATATCGACGTACACCTGCTGTTTACCAATCCCTGTCGCTATTATTGGGGCGACATACAAGATGAGGCGTCACTGGCCCGCCTGAAAGGACGCCAGTGGCGCTTGTATCAGCATCGGCATATGACGGCAGAAAGCCGCCCCTTGTTCCGCGATCCGGCGCGTGCCGAGTCCTTGTTTAAAGAGGATGGCGAACAAAATGTGGGTAATCCGCTGCTGGCCTCCTGGGGCAAGCTGGGGCGCGACAATTTACATTTACTGGAGCAGCTCGATGAGACGAACGGCGTCTCTGCATATGTCGATATCGAGGAGCAGCATCTGCTTAGCGGGCTACAGCGGGATATTCTGGAGCTGGAAGACAGCCGTATCGTCGTGACTGGCAAGAACAGCGACATCGCCCTGACGGAAGACGATAGCGTAGAACAGAGACGCCACAAACGTCCTCTGACACCGGGGGATCGTTCCGTCTCCGTGCATGCCTGCCATAGTCCGCAGCGTGAGGTGGAAGTGCTGCATGACCAGCTCCTGGCGATGATGGCCGATGATCCCGACCTGATGCCGCGCGACATCATCGTGATGGTGGCGGACATTGACAGCTATTCGCCGTTTATTCAGGCCGTCTTTGGTAACGCGCCGGAAGATCGCTATCTGCCGTTTTCCATCTCCGATCAGCGCGCGCGTCATGCGCATCCTGCTTTGCAAGCGGTGCTGTCATTGTTGGAACTGCCGACCAGCCGATTTATGGCGGAACAGGTATTGGCGCTCTTAGAAGTTCCTGCGCTGGCGAGTCGATTCGGCATTCACGAAGAGGGGCTAAGACGCCTGCGGCTTTGGGTGACGGAGTCCGGCATTCGCTGGGGGTTGGACGACGACAACGTCAGAGAGCTGATGCTGCCGCCGACCGGTCAGCACACCTGGCGTTTCGGCATCACACGTATGCTGCTGGGGTATGCGATGGACAGCCACGCGGGCGACTGGCGCGGCGTGCTTCCTTATGATGAATCCAGCGGGCTGATCGCCGAGCTGGCCGGACAGCTGGCGGATTTGCTGATGCAGTTAAGCCAGTGGCGGCAGCGTTTGCAGCAGCCGCGGACGTTGGAAGAGTGGCAGCCGCTGTGTCGTCAACTGGTGGACGATTTCTTTTTGCCGGACGGTGACGCCGAAGCGGCATTGACGCTGATCGAGGAGCACTGGCAGCAGATTATCAACACTGGCATGCTGGCGCGCTATCCGCAGTCCGTGCCCGTCACGCTGTTACGCAGCGAGCTGGCCGGTCGGCTCGACCGGGACAGGCTCAGTCAGCGTTTCCTGGCTGGCGCCGTGAATTTTTGCACGCTGATGCCGATGCGTTCTATCCCTTTTAAAGCAGTCTGCCTGCTGGGCATGAACGATGGCGTTTATCCGCGTACGCTGCCGCCGCTGGGTTTCGACCTGATGTCCCGGCATCGCCGCCGCGGCGATCGCAGCCGACGGGAAGATGACCGCTACCTGTTTCTGGAGGCGTTGCTGTCGGCGCAGAATCGACTTTATATCAGCTATATCGGCCACTCCATTCAGGATAACAGCCCGCGTTTTCCCTCCGTGCTGGTCAGTGAGCTGCTGGACTACATCGCCCAAAGTTACTGTGTGCCGGGCGATGAAGATCTGGACGGCGACGTCAGCGCCGAACGTCTTTTGGCGGTGCTCTGTTGCGAGCATCCGCGCATGCCGTTTGATGCGGATAATTTCATCGCCGACGGCACGCCGCAGAGTTTTGCCGCCGAGTGGCTGGCGGCGGCGGGGCGTGAAGGCGCAAGCCAACCCCCGTTCGACCTGCCGTTGCCGGAGCAGCAGTACGACGAAGTGACGCTGGACGAACTAAAACGCTTCTACCGGCATCCTGTACGCGCATTTTTCCAACTGCGTCTCGGTGTGAATTTTGTGCTCGACGATCAGGAGCTGCGAGAAGAGGAGCCATTTTTAGTCGATCACCTCGATCGCTATCAGATGAATACCCTGCTGCTGAATGCCTGATCAACGACGGGGATGCGGATTTACTCTATCGGCGCATGCGCGCGGCTGGGGAGCTGCCTTATGGCGCCTTCGGCGAGCTGTATTGGCAGACGCAGCTGGATGAAATGCGCGATCTGGCGGCTCGCGTGCGCGAAGAGCGGCAGTTGGACATGTTGGATAGCCAGGAACTAGATATTACGCTCGATGGCGTACGCGTCACGGGCTGGCTGACGCAAATTCAGCACGACGGTTTGCTGCGCTGGCGTCCCGGGAAAATTTCGCTGGTGGATGGCATGATGCTGTGGTTGGAGCATCTGGCTACTGTCTGAACGGCGGGGAAGGCGATAGTCGGATCTACGGGCGGGAAGACAGCGGCTGGCGTTTTCCTGCGCTGAGCGAAGCGCAGGCGCGGGAGTTTATGGCATTAATGATTAGCGGCTATCAGCAAGGGATGAATCAACCATTGTTGTTGCTTAATCGCTCCGGCGGCGCCTGGCTGAAGGTCATCTACGATCGTGACAGCGACAGCCTGTTGTCCGATGAAACCACCCTCAATAAAGCGCAGCAAAAGCTGCTGGAAGCGTGGCAGGGAACGTTCAACCTGTCCGGCGAAGGGGAAGATTATTATCTGCAGCGAATCGTACGGGAGATGGACCTTGAACGGATTGCACAGGTGACGGTCGCAGCGGAAACCTGGCTACTCCCCGCTGTACGGTTCAACCAGTTTTGAACGGCAACCGGTGGAGCGAGGTCGTGTCTCTGAGATCCGCAAAAAAAGCGCTGCAGAAACGCGTTGCCGTAGCGCAACAAGACATTACGGCGGTGCCGACCCAATGGCAGGCAATGTCCACGACGAATATCGAACTGTATCGGCAACGGTGCATCAGCACATCAATACCGTCGCGACAGGCGTCAGGAAAAAAAATGCGCGCGTTGGGCTCGTTAGAGCGGGAGCGGCGTGCCTTGCTCAAACGCAGTTTATTGCTGCGAGCGCTGATTTCGACGCGGGAGCCGAACTTTTTCAATCCTATGCTGAGGCTGAATATTTTGCGACAGAGTGTCTGCGTTAAAAGGCTGATGGATGAGAAGGCGGCTAAACGGGGTCGTCATTTCAACATTTGCGCCTTACTCCACATCGTGTCACCTCAGCAGGCAAAAAAACCATGACGACAGTGACTCCTCATTCTCTTGATTTATTCACGTTGCCGCTGTCTGGCGAGCGATTGATCGAAGCGTCGGCGGGAACGGGCAAAACCTATACTCTGTCCGCGCTTTATCTCCGTTTACTGCTGGGGCTAGGTGGTGAACACGCCTATCCGCGTCCCTTGCTCGTCGAAGAGATTCTGGTGGTTACCTTTACGGAGGCGGCGACGGAAGAACTGCGCGAGCGTATCCGTAAAAATATCCATGCTCTCTATCTCGCCTGTCTGGGCGGAGAGGAGGGTGATGCGCTCATGCAGCAACTGCTGGCCGACATCCCGCAGGGTTGGCATCAGGAGGCGGCCGAGGTGCTGCTGCGAGCGGAGCGACAGATGGATGAAGCCGCCATCTACACGATTCATGGCTTCTGCCAGCGGATGCTGACGACCCACGCCTTCGAGTCCGGCATCCTGTTCGAACAGCGACTGCTGGAAGATGAGCAGCCGCTGCGCCGTCAGGCCTGCGCCGACTTCTGGCGTCGCTACTGCTATCCGCTGCCTCTGGACGTCGTGAGGGTGTTGAGTGAACAGTGGCGGGGGCCAGAAGCCTTGTTGCAGACGCTGCTGCCGTATCTTCACGGTGAAACGCCGACGCTGCGTAAACCGCAGCAGGAAGAAACGCTGCTGGAGCGTCATCAGCGTATTGTGGCGCTGATTGATAGCTTCAAACACGCGTGGCGTGAAGCGTCTGGTCTCGAGGCGCTGATCAGTGCGTCGGGGGTCAATAAGCGGAGTTACAGCAGTCGCAATCTGCCCAACTGGATACACAAAATTGGCGAGTGGGCCGAACAGCCAACGCAGAGTTACCAGCTGCCGAAAGATCTGAAACGCTTTAGCCAGCAGGCGCTGATCGATAGCACGACCAAAGGCGAACCGCCGTTGCACCCGGTGTTCAGCTCGGTGGATCAGCTGTTGCAGGAGTCACTGACGCTCAAGGATCTGGTCATCTGGCTGGCGCTGAGAGAGATCAAGCGCACGGTGCGGGAAGAGAAACAGCGCCGGGCGGAGCTGGGCTTCGACGATCTCTTGGGGCGTTTGGATGAGGCATTGCAGCAGCCGGAAGGCGCGCAGTTGGCGGAGGCGATTCGCACGCGTTATCCGGTGGCGATGATCGATGAATTTCAGGACACGGATACCCAGCAATATCGCATTTTCCATACGATCTATGCTGACCAGCCACAGTGTGGCTGGTTAATGATTGGCGACCCGAAGCAGGCGATTTATGCCTTTCGCGGGGCGGATATTTTCACCTACATGCGCGCGCGCGCGGAGGTGTCGTCACACTATACGCTAGACACCAACTGGCGATCCGCGCTGGGCATGGTGGCGGCGGTGAACCAGCTGTTCCAGCGCGTCGATGCCCCATTTATTTTCGAGCAAATACCGTTTCTGCCCGTCAACCCGGCGCCGCCCAACCAGTCTTATGCTTTTGAAATGAACGGCGTGAAAACGCCGGCGCTGCAGTTCTGGCTGAGCGGTCAGGAAGGCACCGGGGTAGGAGAATATCAGCAGGTGATGGCTCGTCAGTGCGCAGGGCAGATCCGCGACTGGCTGACCGCCGGCCAGTTGGGGCAGGCATGGCTGATGAAGGGCAAAGGCCAAAAGAGCCCTGTGCAGGCGGCGGATATCACCGTATTGGTGCGCAGCCGCCGTGAGGCGATGCTGATCCGCCAGGCGCTGAACCGTCTGTATATTCCGTCGGTCTACCTGTCCAACCGCGACAGCGTATTCACCACGGCGGAAGCACGGGAAATGCTGTGGATCCTGCAGGCGGTGCTGGCGCCGGAACAGGAGCGCGCGCTGCGTGCGGCGATGGCGACCACCATCATGGGAATGGATGCGCCGTCGCTGGACGCGCTGAGCCGCAGTGAAGCAAGTTGGGATGCGCTGGTTGACGAGTTTTCCCGCTACCGGCAGCTCTGGCTGCAGCGCGGCGTTCTACCGATGCTGCGTGCGCTGATGACGCATCGTCGACTGGCGGAGGATGTGCTGGCGAGCGTCGACGGCGAACGTCGCCTGACGGATATTCTGCATATCGGCGAACTGTTGCAGGAGGCCTCGGCGTCGTTAGACAGTGAACACGCGCTGGTGCGCTGGTTGGCCCAGCAGATCGCCCAGCCTAACCCGCAGGCGGAAAATCAGCAGCTCCGGCTGGAGAGTGACCGCCAT
Organism: Lonsdalea britannica; assembly: GCF_002111595.1. GTDB lineage: Bacteria > Pseudomonadota > Gammaproteobacteria > Enterobacterales > Enterobacteriaceae > Lonsdalea > Lonsdalea britannica. The sequence continues at coordinate 70,390 of NZ_LUTN01000004.1, read as the reverse complement.
TTGGTACAGATAGTCACCATTCACAAATCCAAGGGGTTGGAATACCCACTGGTCTGGTTGCCCTTCATCGGCAATTTTCGCCCTCAGCAGGAAGGTATCTATCATGACCGGAAAAACTTTCGGGCCATGCTGGATCTGCAAAACGGCGAAGAGAGTCAGCAACTGGCGGAAGAAGAGCGGTTGGCGGAGGATTTACGGTTGCTGTACGTGGCGTTGACCCGCGCCGTTTATCACTGTGCGGTCGGGGTCGCGCCGTTGTTTCAGGGAACCCGGAAGAAAGAGGGCGATAGCGATATGCATCGTAGCGCGCTGGGCTATTTGTTGCAGCGCGGTGAGGCCGCGAGCGCTGAGGCGTTAATCGCTGAGCTTGAAGGCATGGTAGGCGAGGGTATCGGCTTAAGCATAGCGGCAGCGCAGGATGAACAGCCGTGGCAGCCCGAGCTGGCGTTGCCGCCGTCGCTCGAGGCGCGCCGCAACACCCGTCGGCTGCGCGACGGCTGGCGGGTGACCAGCTACTCAGGGTTGCAGCAGCATGGCTCCGAGACCATTCAGGGGTTGTTGCCTCGTTTCGATATCGACTCGATGGGCGAAACGGCGGAAGAGGACGTGGAAGAGCGTTCGCCGCATTCGTTTCCGCGCGGCGCCGCGCCGGGCACGTTTCTGCACAGCCTGTTCGAGACGCTGGATTTCACCCAGCCGATCGATGACGAGTGGCTACTGGAACAGCTTCGGCACTATGGCATTGAGGATGAGTGGTTATCGGTGCTGAAACCCTGGATGGAGAACGTTCTGAGCTTGCCGCTTAACGATGACGGGATTCGGCTCGCCGAGCTGGGTAACGGGCATAAACAGGCCGAGATGCAGTTCTATCTGCCGATCCAGCGGATGCTCACCGCCGACGCGTTGGATAGTCTGATACGACATCATGACCCGCTCTCCGCGCTCTGCCCGGCCTTATCGTTCCAGCAGGTCAAAGGCATGCTGAAGGGATTTATCGACCTGGTGTTTGTCTGGGAGGGGCGTTACTACCTGCTGGATTACAAATCCAACTGGCTGGGGCATGACGCCAGCGCCTATACGCAGGATGCCATGATGCGGGCGATGGCGGAACATCGGTACGATTTGCAGTATCAGCTCTACACGCTGGCGTTGCATCGTTATCTGCGACACCGGCTGCCAGACTACGACTACGAACAGCACTTCGGCGGCGTTTTTTATCTGTTTTTACGCGGCGTCAGCGCCGAGCATCCCGGCAACGGGATCTATTTCTCGCGTCCGTCCCGGGCGTTTGTCGACGATATGGATGGTTTGTTTTGCGGCGAAGAGGTAACGGAGGGCGCGCATGTCGGGCATGATTGAACTGTTGGAAGAAGCGCGTCAGCGGCGTTGGTTGCGTCCGCTGGACGTGCAGTTTGCCCGGATGCTGGCGGACGACGACCAGCCGTATCTCCTGCTGGCGGCGGCGTGCCTCAGCGCCTACGTGGGCGCGGGGCACGTTTGTCTGCCGCTGTCACAGCTTCATCCTAACGCCTTGTTTGACGGTCGGGATCGGGCGCTGGCTCAGGAAATCTGGCAGCGGTTAGGGAAACCGGATGAAGGTGAATGGCGACAGCGGTTGTTGAACGAACCCGCCGTCGGCGAGGGTGAAGATCCTGCCCCGCTGGTTTTTCAGCAGGACAATCTGTACCTGCAGCGCAGCTGGCAGGGAGAGTGCCGAGTCGCGCAGTTTATCGCCGGTAATCGTGCCGAGCCTGTCTATGACGAAGCCCGTATCCGCGTGGTGTTGGATGGCCTGTTTCCTGCGGTGGAGGGCGAAGCCGACTGGCAAAAGATCGCAGCGGCGGTCGCACTGACCCGGCGAATTGCGGTGATTTCAGGAGGGCCGGGTACCGGTAAAACGACGACGGTCGCCAGACTGCTGGCGGCGCTGATAGAACTGCAGGATGGGCCGTCGCCGCGTATTCAGCTGGCGGCGCCCACTGGAAAAGCCGCCGCGCGTCTCACCGAATCGTTGGGCAGCGTGTTAAGCCAGCTGCCGCTCAGCGACGCTCAGCGAATGGCTTTTCCGCAGGAAGCTACCACGCTGCACCGCCTGTTGGGGGCGGTGCCGGACAGCCAGCGTCTGCGCTACCATCAGGATAATCCGCTGCATTTGGATGTCCTGGTGGTGGACGAAGCCTCGATGGTCGATCTTCCGATGATGGCGAATCTGATCGCCGCGCTGCCGCCGCAGGCCCGCATCATCCTGTTGGGCGACCGCGACCAGCTGGCTTCGGTCGAGGCCGGGGCGGTGCTGGGCGACATCTGTCGCTTCGCCGAACAGGGCTATAGCCAGAAGCGCGGTCTGCAGCTGAATCGCCTTACCGGTTGCACGTTAGAACCGGGCTCGGCGGAAAATGCCTCGGTGGCTGACAGCATTTGTCTGCTGCGCAAGAGTTACCGTTTCACAGCGGACTCGGGCATTGGTCAGTTCGCGAAGGCGGTCAACCGGGGCGACGAAGCACAGCTACAGGCTATTTTGCAGCACGGGTATGACGATATCGTCTGTCTGCCTCTGGCGGATAACGCAGACTATCAGCGCCTGTTGGATCAGGCGGTGGACGGGTACACGGATTATCTTCAGCGTATTCATCGCGGTGATGCTCCGGAGCAAGTACTGCGAGCTTTTCAACGTTACCGACAGCTGTGTGCGCTACGAGAGGGGCCGTTTGGCGTCGCCGGACTGAATCAGAGGATTGAACGCGCATTGCAGGTGGCGGGACTGATTCAACGGCCCACGCTTAATGGCGGGCGCTGGTATGTCGGCCGTCCGGTAATGGTTGAGCGAAACGACGCGGTGCTGGGGCTATTCAACGGCGACATTGGCATTAGTATGACGAACGAACAAGGGGAGCTGCGGGTCTATTTCCAACTGCCGGATGGTCGAACCAAATCGGTCGCGCCTAGCCGTCTGCCGCCGCATGAAACGGCCTATGCTATGACGGTGCATAAGTCTCAAGGCTCCGAGTTCGAACACACGTCGCTGGCGCTGCCGAATCACTTTCTACCCGTCTTGACGCGTGAGTTGGTGTACACCGCGATCACTCGCGCTCGACAGCGTCTGTCGCTTTTCAGCGATAGCGCAATATTGTGTCGGGCGGTGAGTACGCCGACGCAGCGCTATAGCGGACTTGAGGCGCGTATTCGATCTTTGATGGTGGAGTCGTCGGGTTAAATCGAAAAGGATGAAAGAAAGAGGCGGCGCGAAAGAACAGAGCTTTCGCGCCGGTCTGGTCCGGCGTGAGCGCTTTAGAGGTCCAGGACAAGTATTTTCGAGCGGCGCTGATAGTTATACAGCTCCTGCTTACGCCTTGGCAGCATCGCGACTTCAGCGGGCTGGAAGCCGCGCTCCTGGAACCAGTGGATACTGTGCGTCGTCAGCACGAACAGGCGTTTAAGTCCCTGATGACGGGCCTGAGTCTCGATGTGATGCAGTAGCTGGTCGCCTCGGGAAGAGTTGCGGTATTCCGGATGCACCGCCACGCACGCCATCTCGGCAATGCTTTCTTCAGGGAACGGATAAAGCGCCGCACAGGCGATGGTCAGGTTGTCTCGAACGACCACGGTGAATTTGTCGATTTCCATTTCCAGCTGTTCGCGGGAGCGACGCACCAGGATCCCTTGCTGTTCCAGCGGATGAATCAGTTCCAGAATCCCCCCGATATCGTTGATGGTCGCGCGGCGCACCTGCTCGGCGCTCTCCATGACGACCTGCGTCCCGATACCATCGCGGGAAAACAGCTCCTGCAATAGCGCGCCCTCTTCCTGATAGCTGATGAGGTGGCTGCGGCGTACTCCGCTGCGGCAGGCTTTTACGGCACCGCGCAGGAAACGTACCACTTCGGAATTGAAGTCTTCCACTTCCTCTTGGCTCTGAATCAGGTGCTGTGCCTCTTCCGGCAGCATTTCCGGAATTACATTACCGTTCTCGTCGGTGACGCCTTGCTCGGCGCAGAAGCCGATCATCTTTTCCGCCCGCAGTTTTATCGCCAGCTGCGTCGCTACCTCTTCTGAGGTTAAATTGAAGCTTTCGCCGGTCACGGAAACTGCTACAGGGCCGAGCAGCACGATAGCGCCGCTCGCCAGCTGTCGATGAAGCGCCTCTTCGTCGATACGACGAATACGGCCGCTATGGCAGTAGTCCACGCCGTCATCCACGCCAAGCGGTTGGGCGATGACGAAATTGCCGCTGACGACGTTGATATGCGCGCCCTGCAGCGGCGTATTGGTCAGGCTCATCGACAGGCGGGCGGTGATGTCCAGCTGTAGCATGCCGGCGGCTTGCTTCACCAGCTCCAGCGTAGTGCTGTCGGTGATACGGGTATGTTTGTGGTAGGTCGGCTCGCAATGGTGTGCGACCAGATTGGCGTCGATCTGCGGACGGGCGCCGTAGACAACTACCAGCTTGATGCCCAGGCTGTGAAGCAGACCGATGTCGCTGACGATATTGCTGAAGTTTTCATGCTCAATCGCTTCACCGCCGAGCATGATGACGAACGTTTTTCCGCGATGCGCGTTGATATAAGGAACTGAATGGCGGAAGCTTGGACCAGTTCTGTACTACGTTCCTTCACTGCGAGCCCCCTGAATTTTTATTCGGTATTTTTGTATTTTTATTCTTAATGGCGTAAAAGGCAAGCGTTTCATCGTCCGCATTTTTTCATGCCGCGACCCCTGTATTCACGCTCAAGCGGGAAACTTTTTCCATGACAGTATGGGGCAGATTCGCTAAAGTTTCGGGCGTTTCTGAAAAACATAACCTTTTTATCGTCATTAGTTGTTACCCCGTACGTAAACCGGAGCTGCATGTCTGATTCGAATCACCCCCTGACCCGCCGAAGACTATTACAGGGTGCGGCTGCGACCTGGCTGTTGAGTGTTACCGGCGTGGGTATCGCCGCCACATCGCAGATTATCGCCGTGCGTATCTGGCCTGCATCGGCCTATACCCGCGTCACGCTGGAATCCAGTCATCCTCTGAAGTATCGGCAGTTCATGCTGGATAATCCCCGGCGGTTGGTGGTGGACATCGAAAATGTCTCGCTGAACAGCGTGCTAAAAAATGTAGGCCAGCGTTTCAATCAAGGCGACCCTTATATCAAGACCGCCCGGGCAGGACAGTTCGACAAGCGGACGGTGCGGCTGGTGCTGGAACTGAAGCAGCAGGTCAGCCCCAAAACATTCGCGCTGTCGCCGGTCGCCGGATTCAAAAATCGTCTGGTGCTTGATCTTTACCCGATCGAGGGTCGCTACGACAATGCGGAAGATCCGCTGCTGGCGTTGCTGGAGGATTACAACAAGGGCGATCTTGAACGTACGCTGCCGACGGAGGCGCCGCTTGCCGGAAAGCCCGGTCGGGAAAGACCGCTGGTGGTGATGTTGGATCCGGGACATGGCGGGGAAGATCCCGGCGCGATCGGCAAAAATCGGACGCGTGAAAAGGACGTCGTGCTGCAAATTGCGCGTCGCCTGAAAGCGTTGATCGATCGTGAACCCAACATGAAAGCGTATATGACACGCAATGAAGACGTATTTATACCGCTACAGGTGCGAGTGGCGAAAGCCCGCAAGCAGCGGTCCGATTTGTTTGTTTCCATTCACGCGGATGCGTTTACCAACCGTGCGGCTAAAGGGTCGTCGGTCTTTGCGCTGTCGAAAAAGGGAGCGACCAGTTCTGCTGCGCGTTTTCTGGCACAGACTCAGAACGAATCCGACCTCATCGGTGGGGTCAGCATGAGCGGCGATCGCTATCTCGACCACACGATGCTGGATATGGTGCAGACGCTGACAATTAGCGATAGCCTCAAGTTCGGCGGAGAAATTCTGCGTCGGATGGGGCGCATCAACCACCTGCATAAAAATAGCGTCGACCAGGCGGGATTCGCGGTATTAAAAGCGCCGGATATTCCCTCTGTTTTGGTGGAAACCGCCTTTATCAGTAATCCGGAAGAAGAGCGTAAATTGCGTACTGCACGATTCCAGCAGCAGGTGGCGCAATCTATTTTCGAAGGGATCAAAGCGTATTTCGCTCAGCGGGCCAGATAGTTAGCGAAGAGAAGGGGAGGACGGGCTACGGTGCGTCCCTTTCGATTTGAAAAACCTGAAGATGAGGTGGCCCTAAAACGCAAAAAACACCCGTTAAGGTGCTTAATGTTAATTGGTTGCGGGGGCCGGATTTGAACCGACGACCTTCGGGTTATGAGCCCGACGAGCTACCAGACTGCTCCACCCCGCGTCCGTATTCTGACTTTTCTTTCTTACTGCTTTTCACTTCTCAGGCATAAATTGGTTGCGGGGGCCGGATTTGAACCGACGACCTTCGGGTTATGAGCCCGACGAGCTACCAGGCTGCTCCACCCCGCGTCCGTATTATGGCTTTTCTTTCTTACTGCTTTCACGTCTCAAACGTGAATTGGTTGCGGGGGCCGGATTTGAACCGACGACCTTCGGGTTATGAGCCCGACGAGCTACCAGGCTGCTCCACCCCGCGTCCGTGGAAGCGCACTATACTCTCCAAGCGTTTCTATGCAACCCCTTTTTGGCAAAAATCCATGATTTAACTTGTCTTTGTTTGTTTCTTCATCTATTACCGCAAAACAGGTAAGGATATTGTTTATGTGGAACGGCGCGGTTTGGGGGATTGATCGCATTTCATTTTACCGACCCGTTTGCTATCGTTCCGCGTTGGACACCACTTATGAAGAGAGCGCGGAAGAATGAAAGGATGGCGGGGCAGTTATGTGTTAGTCGGCTTAGTGATCGCCGTTTTGGCGGGATGTCAGAGTCGACCTACCGATCAGGGTCAGCAGTATAAAGACGGACATCTCACTCAGCCTCTAAAAATGGTGAACGAACCTAACACGCACGGCAAGCCGATCAACGCTGGCGACTTCGCCAGTCAAGTCACGCACATTCAGACAGATTCTCCCTCGCTTTATAGCAACAATAACGCCACGTTCCAGGCCATTCAAAACTGGATGCTGTCAGGCGGCGATACACGTGAACTCAACAAGTTCGGTTTAGGCTCCTGGCAAATGGAAGGGGTCGACGGCTTCGGCAACGTTCAGTTCACCGGCTACTACACTCCGGTGGTACAGGCTCGTTACACCCGCCAGGGGGAGTTCCAGTATCCTATCTATGGCATGCCGTCGCGGGGCAAGAAAAACCGTCGTCTTCCGGATCGCGCGGGCATTTACGCAGGCGCGCTCGGCAATGCTCCGATTTTGGGTTGGAGCAACTCTTTAATGGATAACTTCATGATGGAAGTGCAGGGAAGCGGGTATGTCGACTTCGGTGACGGCCGGCCTCTGACATTCTTTGCTTACGCAGGCAAAAACGGTCATGCCTACCGCAGCATTGGCAAAGTCCTGATTGATGAAGGTGAAGTTGCGAAAGAAAATATGTCGATGCAGGCGATCCGTCATTGGGCGGATACCCATTCGGAACAGGAAGTTCGTCAACTGCTGGAACAGAATCCTTCCTTTGTGTTCTTCAAACCGATGGACGCAGCGTTAGTGCGTGGCGCGAGCGCGGTGCCTCTGGTTGCCAAAGCGTCGGTCGCCTCCGACCGATCGTTGATCCCCGAAGGGAGCGTGCTGCTGGCGGAAGTTCCGCTGCTGGATAATCAGGGCAAGTTCAACGGCAAATATGAAATGCGCCTGATGATTGCATTGGATGTCGGCGGTGCGATCAAGGGACAGCACTTCGACATCTATCAGGGGATCGGCCCTGAAGCGGGTCATGCCGCCGGTTTTTATAACCACTATGGGCGAGTCTGGGTGTTGCGTAACACGCAGCCGCAAAGTTCCGAGCTGTTGCTGAGCGCTACGCCAGCGCAGACAACCAGCGGCGGATTACTAGGAAAGCCGCCGGTGGTGACCTTCTCTGAGTAATGGCATCACGAAGCGGGCTCTGCGCCCGCTTCGTCATCTTTGCGCTCTGACCGCGAATTCTCCACAAAGCTGACATTTCGTTTTATCTCTCACTCCGCAAATGCGTCGCACTGCGTTATCATCCTCGCCGTTTGTTTTCTCCAAGTCGTTACCCGTAAAGGTGGTTAGTCATGAGTTCACAGTTATCTGAAAGCTATCTGCAGCGCTTCGGCGGTACGGCCCGGCTGTACGGGCAGCAGGCGTTGTCGCTGTTCGCCGAGGCGCACGTTTGCGTGATTGGCATCGGTGGCGTCGGCTCCTGGGCGGCGGAAGCGCTGGCGCGTACGGGTATCGGCGCGATCACCTTGATTGATATGGACGATGTCTGCGTCAGTAATACCAATCGACAGATTCATGCGCTGCGTCAGCATACCGGTCAGCCTAAAACGGAAGTGATGGCGGAGCGAATTCTCGCGATCAATCCGGAGTGTCGGGTGACCTGCGTGGATGACTTCATCAGTCCGGACAACATGGCAGAGTTGTTGAATCAGGAATTCAGCTACGTGATTGATGCCATCGACAGCGTGAGGGCGAAAGCTGCGTTGTTAGCTTACTGCCGACGCAACAAGATCCCGGTTGTCACGACCGGCGGTGCTGGCGGGCAGATCGATCCCACGCGTATCGCTGTCGTGGATCTGGCTAAAACCATTCAGGATCCCCTAGCGGCCAAGCTGCGCGAGCGTCTGAAGCACGATTTTAATGTCGTGAAGAACAGCAAAGGTAAGCTGGGTATCGACTGCGTATTTTCCAGTGAGGCACTGGTTTATCCTCAGCTCGACGGCAGCGTTTGCGCGTCCAAACAGACCGCAGATGGCGTGAAACGGATGGATTGTGCGTCCGGATTCGGCGCGGCGACAATGGTAACCGCCACCTTTGGATTTGTGGCGGTTTCACATGCGTTAAAGAAAATGATGGCGAAAGACCAGCGTCAAAATAGCCTGTAATCAGGACTCTTGACGCGCAATGTCCTTAATTCTGGCGGCCAGCGCCGCCAGTCCGGCGGAGCGTGACGCGCTCAGCTGAGCTTTCAGCGCCAATGTTTCCAGCAGCGCCAGCGGGTCTTGCTGTTGCAATTGCGCTGCGGTTTTTCCTTCAACCCCTGTAAGCAGTATCGCCAGCAACCCACGAACGATGCGCCCATCGCTGTCGCCGTAGAAATGCAGCGTTCCAGACGCTGTCCGTTCGTACCCCAACCACACCTGATTTTCACACCCAGATAACGCAATGGCGGACTGCTTTTTATCTTCAGGTAATGGGGGAAGCTGTTTGGCCAGCAAAATGATCTGGCGATAGCGATCTTCCCAACTGCGGCAAGCGCTGAAACGTTGGCGCAGATCGTCTTCGGTGATGTCGCAGCCAAAAGGGTGGTGAGTCGTATTCAAAGTCATGTGGTTTAGTCCAGCAGCAGGTCGAGCGCTTTACGCGTCGCGGCGAGCAATTGCGCCACGTCCTGCTCATTATTATAAGGGGAGAAAGAGGCTCGCAGGGTGCCTTTTACGCCGAGGGCGGTCATCAGCGGTTGAGCGCAGTGATGCCCGGCACGTAGCGCGATGCCTTCTTCCGCCAGTAGGGCGACAAGATCGCTGTGGTGTACGTCGCTGAATGTAAAGGACAGCAGGCTGCTACCGGCGCTGCGCCAACGGCGAAAACCGGGCAGCGTCATCAAAGCGTGCTCAGCCTGTTCGGCCAGTGCGACGCTGTGCTGTTCCGCTGCGTGACGGTCGTAGGTTTCAAGCCATTCGAGGGTAGCGGAAAGACCGATAACACCCGCGATATGCGGTGTTCCTGCTTCAAATTTCTGCGGGCTGCCTTGCGGAATAAAACCGTCAAAAGAGACTTCCTGCATCATCTTACCGCCGCCTTGCCAGGGCGGCATATCGGCTAACAGCTCGGGTTTGCCGTACAGGACGCCGATGCCGGTGGGGCCATACAGCTTGTGAGCAGAAAACGCATAAAAATCGATATCTAATGCCGAGACATCGACGGACGTATGCACGATCCCCTGCGCGCCATCGACCACAACGACAGCGCCTGCTTGATGCGCGAGCGTAATGGCGCGCTGCAAGTCCGGTTGCCCACCGGTGACGTTGGACATTTGAGTGATCGCCAGAATGCGCGTTCGGGACGACAGCAAAGAGGGCAGGCGTTCAACGTCCGGCAGTAGGTCATCGCCCAGCGGCAGTTTCACGACGCTCGCGCCGGTTTGCCGGGCCACCATCAGCCAAGGCAATAGGTTGGCGTGATGCTCGGCTTCGCTGACGACAATCTCATCGCCTGGAGAGAGCAAAGGACGGGCAAAGCTCTGTGCGACCAGATTGATGGATTCCGTCGCCCCTCGCGTCCAGATCACGCTGCGCGGATCGGGCGCGCCGATCAGTGTCGCGACCTGCTGCCGCGTGTCCTCAAAACACTGGGTCAGTCGTTGCGCCTCGCGATGCTGGCTGCGATGCACGTTGCCGCTTGGCAAACCGTAATAGCGGCTCACGGCGTCGATCATTGACTGGGGTTTGAGCGCGGTCGCGGCGCTGTCCAGATAGACGCCGGGCTGCTGAAGCGCTGGGAACTGTTGGCGAAAGTGGGGGGCGTTAAACGGTTTCATGACTGTCCTCTATTCAGGGGGCGGATCCTGTCCCATTTTTCAGGCGTAAACAAGTTTCGGACAATACTTACACGTTCTCAGTGGCAAAAACGAGGCGGGTTGCTACGCTTAATAGTGTCAAGTTGTGGAATTTAATGGCGTTCAATAGAAGATATTAAACTTATAAAACTACTCGGAGTGTAATATGAAAAATAAAATATCAATCATTGCGGCCATTGTGATGGCCTTCTCTGTGGTGGCCTGCTCCAGCAACTATGTTCTGCACACCAATGACGGACGGACCATCATCGCGGACGGCAAACCGAAAGTGGACAATGATACCGGCCTGATCAGCTACACCGATGCTTTTGGTCACGAACAGCAGATCAACCGTTCCGATGTGAAACAGATGACGGAAGTGAAATAAACCGTCTCGACGCTCACCAGCGAGTTGCACCAATGAAAAAAAAAGCACCGCAATCTTGCGGTGCCTTACACAATATTGTGAATAGACAGGGGAAAAACAGGAAATGAAAAGGTAGCAGAGCTACCTTGTCTGAGATTCAGACGGTAAATAGTAAACACAACATCACATCCACAAGCCAAAGCACTTCGGTTACCCCTCCGTACTTTTCGTTCCGACTCAGGAAGTGCCGCTAATATAGGTATTTGCTGGTGCATCCTCAACGGACAATTTATAATGTCTCGGATTAAAAAAACTAATGAGTTATCATGCATCAGACCCGCGCTGACAGGCCTGAGCCAATAATCCGATCTATGTCAAAACGACTACCTCCTCTTAATGCGTTGCGCGTGTTTGATGCCGCCGCCCGCCACCTGAGTTTTACCAAAGCAGCGGAAGAGCTGTTTGTGACTCAGGCTGCCGTGAGCCATCAAATTAAATCACTCGAAGATTTTCTCGGCCTTAAATTATTTCGTCGTCGCAATCGTTCGCTGCTGCTGACGGAAGAAGGGCAAAGCTATTTTTTAGACATCAAAGAAATCTTTCTCTCCTTGAACGACGCCACGCGCAAACTGCAGGCACGCAGCGCCAAAGGGGCGTTGACGGTGAGTATGCTGCCGAGTTTCGCCATCCATTGGCTCGTACCTCGGTTGTCCAGTTTCAATGCTGACTATCCGGGGATCGATGTCCGCATTCAGGCGGTATCCCGAGAGGAAGATCACCGTCTGGCGGACGATGTCGACGTAGCGATTTTTTATGGTCGAGGCAACTGGCCGGGACTGCGGGTGGAGAAACTTTACGCGGAGTATTTATTGCCGGTTTGTTCTCCTCAATTGCTGACAGGAGAGCACCCGCTGAATGTGCCGGCGGATTTGGTTCGCCATACTTTATTGCATGATGCTTCCCGCCGCGACTGGCTAACTTATACGCGGCAATTGGGCATTCAGCAGATCAACGTTCAGCAGGGGCCGATATTCAGTCATAGCGCGATGGTGTTACAGGCGGCGATCCACGGTCAGGGGATCGCGCTGGCGAATAATGTGATGGCGCAGACGGAAATCGAAGCGGGCAGATTGGTGTGTCCGTTCAATGATGTGCTGGTGAGTAAAAACGCTTTTTATCTGGTATGTCATGACAGTCAGGCAGAACTGGGTAAAATAGCCGCCTTTCGCCAGTGGATACTGGCGCGTGCGGCGAGCGAACAGGAGAAATTCCGCTTCCGCTATGACAGCGGCTCGCGCTGAATCTTTGGGATTCGAGCACCTTGTTTACCTCAAAAGAAAATGGATAACGATGATGAATAGCCGTTTCATGCTGATTTTCGCGGCCATCAGTGGATTTATATATGTCGCCCTAGGCGCGTTCGGCGCGCATGTCTTAAGCCGTACGCTCGGCGAAGCCGAACTGGATTGGCTTCATACCGGGCTACAGTATCAGGCCGTGCATACGCTCGCGATTCTGGCCTTGAGCGTGGCCATGCACCAACGCGCCAACGTATGGTTTTACTGGAGTGCGGCGCTCCTTGGGTTGGGTACGGTGTTGTTTAGCGGTAGCTTGTACTGTCTGGCGCTGTCCCAGTTGAGGCTATGGGCCTATGTTACGCCGGTGGGCGGCGTTTGCTTCCTGGGTGGCTGGTTATTGTTGTTGATAGGCGCTCTGCGCCAGAAAAGAAAGGCTGACTCGCATGAATAAAGTCATTTTGTACTGCCGTCCCGGCTTTGAAAAAGAGTGTGCGGCGGAAATTACCGATAAAGCGGCACAGCATAACGTTTACGGCTTCGTGCGGGTCAAGGACAACAGCGGCTACGTCATTTTTGAGTGCTATCAGTATGAAGATGCCGATCGCCTGATTAAGGATTTACCGTTCAAGAGCCTGATCTTTGCCCGCCAGATGATGGTATGCGGCGAGCTTTTGCGCGATCTGCCGCAGGAAGACCGCATCTCGCCGATCGTCGGCATGCTGACCGGCGTGTTGGAGCGTGCGGGTGAACTGCGCGTCGAGGTGCCGGATACCAACGAAAGCAAAGAACTGATGAAGTTCTGCCGTAAATTCACCGTGCCGCTGCGCGCGGCGTTGCGTGAAAGTAAGATATTGCTACCGCAAGAAAAACCGGGTCGGCCGGTGATCCACGTGCTGTTTATCGCACCAGGCTGTTGCTACGTCGGTTATTCCTACAGCAACAACCACTCTCCGTTCTATATGGGGATACCGCGTCTCAAGTTTCCGGCGGATGCACCGAGTCGTTCCACGCTCAAACTGGAAGAGGCTTTTCACGTCTTCATCCCGGCGGATGAATGGGAAGAGCGACTGGGCAGCGGCATGTACGCGGTGGATCTGGGCGCCTGTCCCGGTGGCTGGACCTATCAGTTGGTCAAGCGCAGCATGATGGTTCATGCGGTGGATAACGGGCTGATGGCGCAGAGCCTGATGGATACGGGTCAGGTCATTCACCATCAGGCGGACGGGTTCCGGTTCGAGCCGCCGCGCAACAATGTGTACTGGCTGGTGTGCGATATGGTGGAGAAGCCGGCCAAAGTCACCAACCTGATGGCTGACTGGCTGGTGAAAGGCTGGTGCCGTGAAGTGATTTTCAACCTCAAGCTACCGATGAAAAAACGCTATGAGGAAGTGAATCAGAATCTGGAGCTGCTGATGGAACGCCTGCATGAAAGCGGCATCAATGCGGAAGCTCATGCCAAACAGCTCTATCACGATCGTGAGGAAATCACGATCCACGCTCGACGGATCTGGAGTGCGATTCCCGGCCGTCGCGACGAGCGTTAAGACGGCGGCGGCGGGTTTTCTAGCCCGCCGTCGACGGCAGCCGAAGCTGCTGCAAATTACCGTTCAACGTCAGATCGGTTTTGAGCGTGGCGACCTGTCGACAAATCCAGGCTGCTTCCCGCTGCGGCTCCAGCTTTTTACGCCACTTCTCCGGCAGTTGTTCCAACTGCTGATAAAGCTGTTCCAATGATCCCGCCTGTTGCAGGAGCTGTGCTGCGGTTTTTGCGCCAATACCGCTGACCCCGGGGATCTTGCTGCTGCTAATACCCGCCAATCCCCAATAGTCGGGGAGCTGCTGCGGGGTAACGCCAAATTCCTGGCGGATAAAAGGCACATCCAACCAGCGTTTTTGAAAGTAATCCCGAATCTGAATTGTCGGCGCCAACAGCTGGCAATATCCCTTGTCCGTTGAAACGATGGTGGCCTGATGGCCCTGCGCGGCAACCTTGCAGGCTAGGGTTGCGGCCAGATCGTCTGCTTCGTCTCCGGGGGAGTGCCAACTCTCAACGCCCAGTTCTCGAAAAGCCTCTTTGATTTGCGGCAACTCCTGATGCAGTGAGTCCGGCATCGGGGTACGTCCGGCTTTGTAATCAGGCAACAGCTGGTGACGCCAGCTTGATGCTCTCTGTTCATCGTCGAACACGGCGACAGCATGGGTCGGTTGGCTGTTTTGCAACAGAAGGCTCAGCGCATGCTGGCAGGCAGGTAAACAGGGGGAGCCCTGTACGGCATGGATGCGCCTGATAAGGTTCAGCGCATCCACAATTAATAGGTGCAAGGGCATGATTCGTCTCCGCGAATAAAATACTCTGCCCCCGCCCCGTGGATGCAGGGCGACGGCAGAGAAGACGTCTTGTCAGGTCAAAATTTCATAACAGGGGATATAGGCGCTGCCCGGCAGCTTCATGCGTTGTTGCGCAACGAAGCCCTGTAGCAGGCGGTCCATGTTTTTCATGATCTCGGCGTTGCCATCAAGCTTATAAGGGCCGAATTGTTCGATGGCCTGAATGCCGCCTTCTTTGACGTTGCCCGCCACGATACCTGAAAACGCTTTGCGCAGCGCCGCGGCAAGCTGTTCGTTCGGCTGGTCGGGGTGCAGATGCAGATTCGCCATGTTTTCGTGCGTAGGCTCGAAAGGTATCTGCAAATCCGGAGCAATACGTAGCGACCAGTTGAAGCTATAGGCGTCGCCAGTATGACGGCGGTGCTCTTTCACCAGCGGCATCGACTTCTTCATCTCGCGCGCGACTTCAGCCGCATCGTTGATGATGATGCTGTAGTAGCGGCGGGCTTGACGTCCTAGCGTACTGACGATGAATTCGTCCAGCACCCGGAAATAATCCGCGCTTTCTTCCGGTCCCGTCAGAATGATCGGCAATACCTGCTCGCTGTTGGCCGGATCCATCATGATCCCCAACAGATACAGGAACTCTTCCGCCGTGCCGACGCCACCTGGGAAAATGATGATCCCATGGCCGATGCGGACAAAAGCTTCCAGCCGTTTTTCAATATCCGGCATGATGATCAGTTCGTTGACCAGTGGGTTGGGCGGCTCGGCCGCGATAATGGAGGGCTCGGTCATGCCGATGAACCGGCCATCTTTGTAGCGCTGCTGAGCATGGCCGACGGCGGCGCCTTTCATGGGGGCTTCCATCGCGCCGGGTCCGCAGCCGGTGCAAATATTCAGTTCGCGGAGCCCAAGCTGGCTGCCTACACGGCGAGCATACTGATACTCTTTTTCGTTGATGGAGTGACCGCCCCAGCAAACAACCATGTTGGGTTCTTCGCCCACGTGCAGCGCACGCGCATTGCGAAGAATGGAAAAGACGATGTTGGTGATATGCGTCGAATTCTCCAGATCGAGATTCTGATACTGCCCCGTTTGCGTGATCTGCCCGTTGACGAACAGAATATCGCGCAGGACGGCGAACAGGTTGGCCTGCAAGGAACGAATCAGCTGACCATCCACAAACGCCTCTTCAGGCGGGTTAACCAGTTCAAGCTTCACGCCGCGTTCACGTCGCAGCACATTGATATCGAAATTCTCGAAACGGGAGAGCAATTCTTTGCTGTTGTCCGTCTGGCTGCCGGAGTTCAATACGGCCAGCGAGCAGTTACGAAATAAGCGGTAAAGGTCGCTACTGGCGCTGCTTTTGAGCCTGTCTACTTCCAGCTGCGACAGCAAATCCATAGACCCGAGCGGGCTGATATGTGTAATCAATTTTGCTCCTTGATACGTAGGGTATGACGCCGGTTCTTTAATCGGACTGTTTTTGACTCGCCTCTTCACCATAACGTGAGCTAATCATTTTGCCAATCTTCGACGGCGCCGTGGCGTCGGCGCTGCGTGGCGTTACGCATTTTGGCCGAGATGCGCTCGACGACCGGCCGCACTCTCAGGTTACAATGCGGGGTAGTGTAACCCGACCGGTAGAGTAATGAAGAATGATGGATCAACACGTGTTGCAGGCGTTAACCGATTTTACCCAGCGCTATGTGAGTCGTTGGCAGGATCATGAGGGGCATCCACCGGCCTCTGAAGCGCTGTATGGCATTCCCTCGCCCTGTATCGTCGCCACTCATGACGGACAGGTACAGTGGTTGCCCCAGTCAGGCGGAGAACACAAACGTCTGGATGGCGTCGAACGTGCGATGGACATCCAATTGCACCCCGACGCCCACGCGTTCTACACCAGCCAGTATGCCGGAGATATGGAGGCATGCTTCGACGATATTCATTGTACCTTGTTACAGGCATGGAGCGCGGACGACCTTATTCGCATGCAGGAAAACCTGATCGGTCATCTGGTGACGCAGAAACGGCGTAAGCTGCCGCCGACGCTTTTTTTAGCGACGACGGCGTCGGAAATGACGTTAATCTCGCTGTGCAATAGGCGTGGAGAAGTCATCCTCGAAGAGTTCGGAACGCAGAAAAGACGTGTGCTTGCCGCGACATTATCTGAATTTTTATATAAGCTTCAGCCATTGATTCAAAATTACTGAAGCGTGTTTCGCTTTTCAGCGTGTAAGAAATATCTCACAATAGGTGTAGGTTATCGCTTATATTTTATATTAATATAGAGCGAAAACTGCAAATAACCATTACTTTTCAGTGTCTTGAATTTTATGGCATTAAAAAAGACCGAATGGAAGGTATGTTGCTCTGAATTAGGGGCTTGCCGATTCGCTTTAATTAATACATCTTATTATTCGCCAGGCAACATGGTAACAGGACGACGTAATACCGTTGTTTAATGATTACGCGTCCGTTCCAGCCGAAATGCTTCAGGATGAAATGTTTTCAGGATGAAAGCACGGACACCTCCATGATGGAGAATGGGAGCCGGCTTGGACATGCTGGTGGGGCAGGAGCCTAAAGGGAACGAGATCAGGACGATCGTGAGGGAACGGCAGTCAGGGAAGAAAGAGGGATCGCCAGCGAAGGAATTGCAGGTCGGGATGACCACAAAGGAAAAGTTTTCAAGGATGAGCAGGGAAGCAACTGTGTAGCTGGATTGCTATAAAACGAATCGGGGGTACTGAGCAATCAGTACCCCCATTTTTTTGTTCCGGCGACATCTTGGCGCGAAGGTATTTCGCAGGATGCCTCCGCGCGGCATCAATGTTATCCTTTGCCGCCCTACCGTTAGTCTGTTTGAGACCCCTGTATGAGTGAAGATATGCAGCTTAGGCAAGCCTTGTTGGCTGTCGAACACGCCCTGAAAGAAAGTGAACTGTGGCAGAGCAAGCCGCCGGAGGCGGAGGCATTCTCCAGCGCCGAGCCTTTCTGCGTGGATACCATGGAAGCCCAACAGTGGCTGCAATGGGTGCTGCTGCCTCGTATGCATGCCTTGCTGGATAGCGGCGCGCCATTGCCTGAACGTTTTGCTATTCATCTATTTCGAAATGGCGTTCGAAGGGCGGGAAGAAGGATTACAGGCTCTTTTGAACACGCTGCGCGAGCTGGATGGTTTCTTTGGAAAATAAACCGATGTTGGACATTCTCTATCAGGATGATTATCTGGTGGCCGTCAACAAGCCCCCCGGCTGGTTGGTACACCGTAGCTGGCTTGACCGCAAAGAGAAAGTGGTGGTCATGCAAACGGTGCGTGACCAGATTGGCCAGCACGTCTATACCGTGCATCGTCTTGATCGGCCGACTTCCGGCGTTTTACTGCTAGCGCTTTCCAGCGATGTCGCTCGCCAGCTGTCCTCGCTATTTGAACAGCATGATCTCCAAAAAACCTATCACGCCGTAGTGCGGGGACATGTTTTTGATTCTGCTACCATTGACTATGCATTGACGGAAGAGCTGGACAAAATTGCGGACAAGTTCGCCAATCCCGATAAGGGACCACAGCCTGCGGTCAGCCATTATCGCGCGCTGGCTCAGGCGGACATGCCTGTCGCCATTGGCCGCTATCCGACGTCTCGCTACACGTTAATGGAACTGAAACCGGAAAATGGACGTAAGCATCAGCTCCGGCGGCATATGAGTCATATTCACCACCCCATTATCGGCGACAGCACGCATGGCGATTTAAAGCAGAATCGCGGTATGGCCGCCCACTTTGGCTGTTCGCGAATGATGCTGCATGCCAGCTGTCTGTCGCTGGTTCACCCGGTGACGGGGGAGCCGCTGGAGCTTAGAGCGCGCTGGGATGAAACCTGGCAGAGTGTGATGTCGCAGTTTGGTTGGGAGGGTATTCTCCCTGATTTTGAAAGGGTTGAGTTTCCCGCAGCCTGAGGTCAGGATAGCGGGGTTAAATCTGTCTGATTGAGGGAGTCGCGTCATGGCGCAGATCGGTATTTTTGTTGGCACCGTTTACGGTAACGCGTTATTGGTTGCAGAAGAGGCTGAAAATATTCTCAGGGAACGCGGGCACGAAGTGAAAATCTTCGAGGGTGCCTCGCTGGAAGAGTGGCTGACATATCGTGAGCAGCAGGTGCTAATTGTGACCTCCACGACAGGGCAGGGGGAACTGCCTGAGTCTATCGTGTCAT
Organism: Lonsdalea britannica; assembly: GCF_002111595.1. Taxonomy (GTDB): domain Bacteria; phylum Pseudomonadota; class Gammaproteobacteria; order Enterobacterales; family Enterobacteriaceae; genus Lonsdalea; species Lonsdalea britannica. Next base: position 51,590 of record NZ_LUTN01000004.1, on the reverse strand, counting down.
TGTACACGGCGCTGCGCGACACCTGCGGGCCTTTACCTGGCATGGGGTATGGCCTGATTGCATTGGGCGACAGCAGCTATGACGTCTACTGCGGCGGCGGGCGTCAATTCGATGCTTTGCTGCAAGAGCTGGGGGCTGAGCGAATTGGCGAGCGATTAGAGATTGATGCCACCGAACAGCCGGAGCCTGAAGTCGTATCCTGTGCGTGGGTTGAAACCTGGGCTGACCTGCTGGAAAGCCGCGCCTAACGCGACCTATTCGGTGCTGTGCATAAGCAGAGTGCATCATCAGCATAAAAAAACGGGGCTTCGGCCCCGTTTTTACTGCATAGCGCAATGTGTGGATAGATGCTTTAACGGTTTTTGGTCAGCTTTTCCAAATCGGACTCAATCTCGCTGATCTTGTTGGTGACGACGCTTTCCAGATGACGCAAATCAGCCAGAATTTTGCGTTTCAGGTCGACCTCGATCTGTTCGCGCTGACAGATCTGATCAAGCTCATCAACGACATAACGAAGATTGGGACTGATTTCGTTTATTTCCCGGAAGCCTTGTCCCGTATTGTCTGCCGCAATGGTTTTACGCTGACGGGGATATTTGAATTTCACGCTTTTGGCGAAGAACTCGCCTTTGTCTTTGCGAAAATAAATTTTCAGAATGTCATTGCTGGCTTCCTGCCGCAGGCTATAGCGGTCGATATCTTCCGGGTTGCTGATCCCGAGGCTCTTCAGATTGTCATACATAGCATCACCTCTTCCTGTTCTAAGCCATGCTACATTTTTATGCAATGCAGCGGGTCCGTATGCGCCTTGTCCCGACTGAACATAAAAATGGCGGGTCATTCACCCGCCAAATGTCTGTTTATCAGTCGATGGTGCGCAACAGCTCGTTGATGCCCACTTTACCGCGAGTTTTCGCATCGACCTTCTTCACGATCACGGCGCAGTACAGGCTATGACTGCCATCTTTGGAAGGCATGTTGCCGGAAACCACGACAGAGCCTGCCGGGACGCGACCGAAGTGGACTTCGCCGGTTTCGCGGTCATAAATGCGGGTACTCTGGCTGATGAATACGCCCATCGAAATGACGGAGCCTTCTTCGACGATGACGCCTTCCACGACTTCGGAACGCGCGCCGATGAAGCAGTTGTCTTCAATGATGGTCGGGTTGGCTTGCAGAGGTTCCAGAACGCCGCCGATGCCGACGCCGCCGGACAGATGAACGTTTTTACCGATCTGCGCGCAAGAGCCCACGGTAACCCAGGTATCCACCATCGTGCCTTCATCGACATAGGCACCGATGTTGACGTAAGAAGGCATCAGGACGGTATTACGAGCGATAAAGGCGCCCTGACGAACGCTGGCAGGGGGCGCGACACGAAAGCCTTCACGCTGGAAGCGTGCTTCGTCGTAGTCGGCGAATTTCATCGGCACTTTGTCGTAGTAACGTGTTTCGTTGCCATCGATGATGCGGTTTTCATTAATACGGAAGGAAAGCAGTACGGCTTTCTTCAGCCACTGATGAGTGACCCACTGACCGTCGATTTTCTCTGCGACACGCAGCGCGCCGCTGTCCAGCAGGCTAATGGCCTGGTTAACCGCTTCACGCGTGACGGTATCTGCATTAGCCGGAGTGATTTCTGCGCGGCGTTCGAAGGCTGTTTCGATGACGTTTTGTAATTGCTGCATCCTGACTCTCTATCTCGTGATTACCAAGGTAATAATTAATTAACACAAGCCTACTTTATCGTTTGGGTTGAGGGCCTCTGTCAACCGTTGTTGCAATTTAAGCTGCAATTCGGGGCTCAATGCTCGGCGATCGTTGTCCGCCAGAATAAATAAATCTTCTACGCGTTCGCCGATGGTGGAAATACGCGCGCCATGCAGTGATATATGCAGTTCGGCGAAGACCTCGCCGACCTGAGCCAACAGGCCCGGTTGGTCAAGCGCGACCAGTTCCATGTAGCTGCGGCGATCGGTGTGTATCGTCGGCAGAAAACTGACTTCAGTCTCGACGCTGAAATGACGGAGCTTGGACGATGTGCGACGAACGCGGGGAGAGTGATAATCCTTCTGCGTCAGTGCCTGCTCAATCGCCAGGCGAATCATGTTATGACGATCCTGCGCCACCGGGTTGCCCTCAGGCTCCAGCACGATGAAGGTATCCATCGCCATTCCGTCACGGCTGGTAAAGATCTGCGCATCATGAACGTTCAGATTACGCCGATCCAGCTCGCCTGCGACGGTGGCGAACAGATAGGGGCGGTCCGGACTCCAGATAAAGATCTCCGTGCCGCCACGCGTGGTGTCATCCCCGATCAGCACCAGCGGTTTGCTAGGATCGTGGTTCACTAGGTGAACGGCGTGCCAGGCCAGCTGATTAGGCGTATGGCGCAGGAAATAGTCGGCGCGACAGCGGCTCCAAATCTCATTCAGCGCGGTTTCGTCAATGTTGTCCATTCGCAGCAGCGCCAGCGCCTGCTGACGATGGTGCCGTACCCGCTTCCGAAGGTCGGGCGAGTGTTGCATCCCGCGCCGCAGTTGCTTCTCGGTGGCGAAGTACAGCTCGTGCAGCAGACTCTGTTTCCAGCTGTTCCACAACGTTTCGTTGGTGGCGCAGATGTCGGCGACCGTGAGATTGATCAGGTAGCGCAGGCGAGTTTCGCTTTGCACTTCCTCGGCGAACTGTTGAATGACGGCCGGATCCTGAATATCGCGACGTTGGGCGGTGACCGACATCATCAGATGGCAGCGCACCAGCCACGAAACCAGCTGCGCCTCGCGCAGGTTTAGTCCGTGCAATGCCGCGAACTCCAGCGCGTCTTTCGCGCCTAGCTCAGAGTGATCGCCGCCGCGTCCTTTGGCGATGTCATGGAACAACGCGGCCAGCAACAGCAGCTCGGGCTGCGGTAATCGGGGGTAAAGCTTTACACACAGCGGATGTTCTTTCAGCGTTGACTCATCGGCGAAGCTTTCCAGCTTAAGCAAGACGCGGATCGTATGCTCGTCCACGGTGTAGGCGTGAAACAAGTCGAACTGCATCTGGCCGACGATGTTGCTCCACTGCGGCATATAGGCCCACAGCACGCTGTGTCGGTGCATCGGCAACAGCGCCTGACTGACCGCGCGCGGGTGGCGCAGAATGTTCATGAACAGGCTGCGGGCCTCTGGGATGGTGCACAAGGGGCTGGCGAGGTGACGACGGGCGTAACGCAGTCGGCGCAGCGTCGTCGAATAGATGCCGGTGATCTCGGGATGACGCACCATGGCATAGAACATGCGCATGATGGCTTCGGGTTTATTATCGAATAGCGTTTCATCCTGCAAATCAATCAGCGTGCCGCGCAGCTGGAACTCGCCGTCCAGCATCCGCGGCTTTTCATGTGGATCGAGCGCCAGAATAGCTTCATCAAACAGCTGAAGCAGCATCTGATTAAGCTCGTACACCCGTCGCGTGACCCGGAAGAAGTCTTTCATCATGCGCTCGACGGGCGCGTTCCCCTCGCCCTGATATTGCAATAGTTGCGCTACGTTCAGCTGGCGGTCGAACAACAATCGGTTGTCGTAGCGACTCAGCAACGAGTGCAGGGCGAAGCGGATGCGCCACAGAAAGCTTTGGCATTCGTTGAGTTCGTTGCGCTCGGCTTCCGTCAGGAACCCAAAGCCGACCATTTCATTCAGCGACGTCGCGCCGAAGTGGCGGCGCGCGACCCAAAGCAGCGTATGGATATCACGCAGGCCGCCGGGGCTGCTTTTGATATCCGGCTCCAGGTTGTAGCTGGTGCCGTGATAACGCTGATGACGTTCGCGTTGTTCTGCGACCTTGGCCGCGAAGAAAGAGGCGGACGGCCAGAACTTGTCGCTGAAGATGTGTTTCTGCAACGACAGAAACAGAGCGACGTCGCCGCAGATCATGCGAGATTCGATCAGGTTGGTCGCGACAGAGATATCGGCCCGACCTTCCTCCAGACACTCGTCCAACGTGCGTACGCTGTGCCCGACTTCCAGCCGCAGATCCCACAGCAGAGTGATCAATTGGCTGACGGCCTGTGACTGAATTTCGTCAAACCCATCCCGGCTCAGAACCAGCAGGTCGATATCGGAGAGCGGATGCAGTTCTCCGCGCCCGTAGCCGCCGACGGCAACTAAGGCGGTCTGCTCCACGCGGTCTAATTGGTAGAAATGCCACAGTCGTTGCAGCAGGCGGTCGATAAACTGTGTGCGGGCGTCGATCAGGGTTTCCGCGCTGACGCCGGCCTTGAACTCATCCGTTAGCCATATCTGGAACTGTTCAAGATGCTGTTTCAGCGTCTGGCGTTCCAGCATATCGTCGCTGAAGGTCAGCGGAGATTGGGGGGCGGGGTGGGCCGTGGTCGGCGTCCCGTGAGAGATATGCGGCAGGTCCTGATCGATTTCGTTCATGTACGGCGCCCATAAAAAAGCCGGCGATTGCCGGCAGCTGTTTATTCCTGATGCGTGATGATTTTCGGGATGGTGTCATCCTTACGCAACGTCATTATTTCGCATCCGTCCTCTGTCACCACAATAGTATGCTCGTACTGCGCGGACAAGCTGCGATCTTTGGTTTTCACCGTCCAACCGTCTTTCATGGTGCGAATGCGGAAATCGCCCGCATTGACCATCGGCTCGATGGTGAACGCCATGCCGGGCTTCAATACAACGCCGCCATCGTCTGCGTCATAGTGCAGAACCTGCGGTTCTTCGTGGAAGCCGGTGCCGATACCGTGTCCGCAGTATTCGCGCACGACAGAGAAATCCTGAGCTTCAACGAATTGCTGAATGGCTTTGCCGAGCGAACGTAGACGGATGCCGGGTTTTACCATTTTTATCGCCAGATACAGGCTGTCCTGCGTGACGCGGCACAGACGTTCGCCCAGAATCGTAGGCTTGCCGACGATGAACATTTTGGAGGTATCGCCGTGGAAACCATCTTTGATGACCGTCACGTCGATATTGACGATGTCACCGTCTTTGAGATGTTTCTCGTCGGAGGGAATGCCGTGGCAGATGACTTCATTGATGGAGATGCACACCGACTTGGGAAAGCCGTGGTAACCCAGACAGGCTGAAATCGCATGCTGCTTGTTGGTGATGTGATCGTGACAAATGCGATCCAGTTCACCCGTAGTGACTCCCGGTACGACGTGAGGCTCGATAATTTCAAGCACTTCAGCCGCCAGTTGCCCAGCTACGCGCATTTTTTCAATATCTTCCGGAGTTTTAATAGAAATAGCCATTGAGTGTGTCCGCAGGTGTGAATGTTCCTAACGAAAATAGGGTCAGCAAAGAGTGACTTATGGTATCAGCCCTGCCGGGGACTGCCAAATCATCATTGGCGCGCGGGCGCAAAAGCGCAAGTAAAGTTGGTGTCAGTGGGCTGTTTATGGTATAAAGCGCGCCGGTGATCCGGCTGGCTGACGATCAATCTCTGATCTCTCCTTCGGATGACTAAATACTCACTATGTGTAAATAACACACACGTGTCGGCACATTTGCCGGGGTGCTCTGTAGCTTGCTGCGGGGTCGGCATAATGGGACACGTGGAGGCATAACCCCATACTTAATTTATAGAGGTAATCATGGCAACTGTTTCCATGCGCGACATGCTCAAGGCTGGCGTACACTTTGGTCACCAGACCCGTTACTGGAACCCGAAAATGAAGCCGTTCATCTTCGGTGCTCGTAACAAAGTTCACATCATCAACCTTGAAAAAACCGTACCGATGTTCAACGACGCACTGGCTGAGCTGAGCAAAATCTCTTCTCGCAAGGGCAAAATCCTGTTCGTTGGTACCAAACGCGCAGCAAGCGAAGCGGTAAAAGAAGCTGCTACCAACTGCGATCAGTTCTTCGTGAACCATCGCTGGCTGGGCGGCATGCTGACTAACTGGAAAACAGTTCGTCAGTCCATCAAACGTTTGAAAGATCTGGAAACGCAGTCTCAGGACGGCACTTTCGATAAGCTGACCAAGAAAGAAGCCTGGTTCGTACTCGTGAACTGGACAAGCTGGAAAACAGCCTGGGCGGTATCAAAGACATGGGCGGTCTGCCTGACGCGCTGTTTGTGATCGACGCCGATCACGAACACATTGCGATCAAAGAAGCTAACAACCTGGGTATCCCGGTATTCTCTATCGTTGATACCAACTCCGATCCCGATGGCGTTGACTACATTATCCCTGGTAACGATGACGCCATCCGCGCCGTTAGCCTGTACCTGAATGCCGTTGCCGCAGCAGTGCGCGAAGGCCGTTCTCAGGACCTGGTTGAGCAGGCTGAAGAGAGCTTCGTCGAAGCTGAATAATAAGGCTGGCTCTGTCGAGCCCTTATTAACCAGGTATTGATATATGTTGGTTAGGGGGCCTGTAAAGGCCCCCTTTTACTTATCTCCCCCATGAGATAACGAGGAAAAGATAATGGCTGAAATTACCGCTGCCTGGTAAAAGAACTGCGCGAACGTACTGGCGCAGGCATGATGGAATGTAAAAAAGCGCTGGTTGAAGCGAATGGCGACATTGAGCTGGCCATCGACAACATGCGTAAGTCTGGCCAGGCTAAAGCTGCCAAGAAAGCGGGTCGTGTTGCTGCTGAAGGCATCATCCTGACCAAGATTGCTGCAGACGGCAAATACGGCGTCATCGCTGAACTGAACTGTGAAACCGACTTTGTTGCCAAAGATGCCGGTTTCAAAGCGTTCGGTGAAGAAGTGGCTACCGCTGCTCTGAACGACCGCATTACTGACGTTGAAGAACTGAAAGCCAAATTTGAAGATCAGCGTACTGCGCTGGTGGCTAAAATCGGTGAAAACATCAATATCCGTCGCATCTCCGTACTGTCCGGCGACGCGCTGGGTTCTTACCTGCACGGCGCTCGCATCGGCGTTATGGTTGCCGCAACGGGTGCTGACGAAGAGCTGATCAAGCACATCGCTATGCACATCGCTGCCAGCAAGCCTGAGTACGTGAAGGCTGAAGATGTTCCGGCTGACGTTGTCGCTCGTGAGCACCAGATCCAGCTGGACATCGCCATGCAGTCCGGCAAACCGCGTGAAATCGCAGAAAAAATGGTCGAAGGCCGTATGCGTAAATTCACCGGCGAAATCTCTCTGTCCGGCCAGCACTTCGTGATGGACCCGAGCAAAACCGTCGGCCAGCTGCTGAAAGAGCACAACGCAGACGTCACCAGCTTTATTCGTTATGAAGTGGGTGAAGGTATTGAGAAAGCTGAAGTTGACTTTGCTGCTGAAGTTGCAGCAATGAGCAAGCAGTCTTAATAAAAAAGAGGAGCCGCCGGTTGGCGGTTCCTTTTTATCCAGCCAAAAGAGTTCATTACATCGGGTAGCTCGCTATTCTGCGAAACCGGGTGTAGCAGTGTAACCATCCCCAATACGACGACAGCCTGTTAGGACAAAACACCATGGCAACCAACGCAAAACCCGTATATCAACGTATCCTGCTCAAGCTCAGCGGCGAAGCCCTGCAAGGCGCGGACGGTTTCGGTATTGATGCTAGCATTCTGGATCGCATGGCTCAGGAAGTGAAAGAACTGGTTGAGCTGGGCATTCAGGTCGGTGTGGTTATCGGCGGCGGTAACCTGTTTCGCGGCGCTGGGCTTGCCAAAGCGGGAATGAACCGTGTTGTGGGCGACCATATGGGGATGCTGGCGACGGTAATGAACGGTCTGGCAATGCGTGATGCCCTGCACCGTGCATACGTTAATGCTCGACTGATGTCGGCGATCCCGCTGAACGGCGTGTGTGATAACTACAGTTGGGCCGAGGCCATCAGCCTGCTGCGCAACAACCGCGTTGTCATTTTCTCCGCCGGCACCGGCAACCCGTTCTTCACTACTGACTCTGCGGCGTGTCTGCGCGGCATCGAGATCGAAGCCGACGTGGTATTGAAGGCGACTAAAGTCGATGGCGTTTACTCTGCCGATCCAGTAAAAGATCCTAATGCGACGTTGTACGAAACGCTGGACTACCAGGATGTGCTGGAACGTGAGCTGAAAGTCATGGACCTTGCCGCATTTACGCTGGCGCGAGACCACAATCTGCCGATCCGCGTGTTCAACATGAACAAACCCGGCGCGCTGCGTCGTGTGGTGATGGGCGAAAAAGAAGGCACGTTGATCAGTAATAACGGCTAACGTCAAAGTAGGGTAATATCCTGTTTCGGCGATACTAGATAGCGCTATCTCTGCCCGCTACGGCTGGCATAAATTATTCACCGGATCATGCTAAGGCGTGATCTGACAGGCAACCAGTTTTCAAGGGTTCACAACGTGATTAATGAAATCAGAAAAGATGCTGATACTCGCATGGACAAATGCGTAGAGGTTTTCAAAAACCAAATCAGTAAAGTCCGCACTGGACGTGCTTCTCCCAGCCTGCTGGACGGCATCCATGTAGAATATTACGGTAGCGCGACGCCGCTGCGTCAGGTCGCCAACGTGGTTGCGGAAGATGCCCGTACGCTGGCTGTGACGGTCTTCGATCGCTCTCTGAGCGCGGCCGTTGAAAAAGCGATCATGGCGTCCGATCTGGGTCTGAACCCGATGTCCGCTGGCACGGTCATTCGTGTGCCGCTGCCTGCGTTGACAGAAGAGCGCCGTAAAGATCTGATCAAAGTGGTTCGCGGCGAAGCCGAACAGGGCCGCGTCTCCGTACGTAACGTGCGTCGCGATGCGAACGACAAGCTGAAGGCACAGTTGAAAGACAAAACCATCAGCGAAGACGAAGAACGCCGCGCTCAGGACGATATTCAGAAGCTGACCGACAGCTTTATCAAGAAAATCGACACTGCGCTGGCTGACAAAGAAAAAGAACTGATGGATTTCTAAATCCATTAGTCAGGACAGCGCCGCCAGTAGGTGAAGGGTCATCCCTCCCTCTCGCGGCGCTTTATTTTTTATGCTTCCTGATTCAGGTTTGGCGGTATCTATACCGGTTCAACCGGCATTGCCGACAGCAATGAAAGAGTCGTATTCCCGCCTGCTGCCACATCTGACAATCAATCGCTGTATGTACTAGAGCACCCCTATGAAGAAGCTGACAATTTTGGGTTCAACCGGTTCGATCGGCATGAGTACGCTGGCTGTGGTCAAAGCGAATCCGAACGACTTTTCGGTAAAAGCGCTGGTCGCCGGACGAAACGTGCCGCGAATGGTGGAACAGTGTCTGGAGTTTCGCCCTGAATATGTTGCGATGGCGGATGAAAACAGCGTAAGCGAACTGCGCCGACAGCTGAAAGAACAGGGTTGTAAAACCGAGGTGCTGTGTGGAGAGCAGGGCGCTTGCGAGTTAGCCAGCCTTGATGGCGTCGACCAGGTTATGGCGGCCATCGTGGGGGCGGCTGGATTGTTGCCGACGTTGGCGGCGATTCGCGCGGGCAAGCAGGTACTCTTGGCGAATAAAGAGTCACTCGTGACCTGCGGACACCTGTTTATGCGTGAAGTTGCGGCTAACCGAGCCCAACTACTGCCTATCGACAGCGAACATAATGCTATTTTTCAGAGTTTACCTGAGCAAATTCAGCATCAGCTGGGTTACGCTGACCTGATGGATTATGGCGTTGAACAGATTGTCCTTACCGGTTCCGGTGGTCCTTTCCGTGATACCGCGCTGGCGGACCTGAGGGCGATGACGCCGGATCAGGCTTGCGCTCATCCCAACTGGTCGATGGGACGCAAGATTTCCGTGGATTCTGCGACCATGATGAACAAGGGTCTGGAATACATCGAAGCCCGCTGGCTGTTCAACGCATCGGATGAGCAGATGGAAGTGGTGATTCACCCTCAGTCGGTCATCCATTCCATGGTGCGTTATCGGGACGGCAGCGTGTTGGCGCAGCTGGGATCCCCGGATATGCGGACGCCTATTGCGCACGCGATGGCTTATCCGGCACGTGTCGCCTCTGGGGCACCGAAGCTGGATTTTTGCCAACTGGGCGCGTTGACGTTTTCGGCTCCGGATTATCAGCGGTACCCTTGTCTGACATTGGCGATAGAAGCCTGTAACCACGGGCAGGCGGCGACAACGGCGTTAAATGCCGCTAATGAGGTCGCCGTGGAGGCTTTTCTGCAATCGGCTATCCGTTTTACGGATATTGCACAGCTCAACCGACGGGTTCTGGAACAGCTGGTACTGCCGGAACCTGCCAGTGTGGATGATGTGCTCGCTATCGACCGTTGGGCAAGGATACAGACACGACAAGAACTGCAGCACTACCGCTGATTCGGCGAGGGTGCGCGTTTGTGGCACGTGTTTTGAAATGGTATAGTCTGCGCCGCTAGGTGTAGGCTGTTTACGTGATAAGCCAATGGCAACGATAAGCTGTGCAAGTTCACGGCTTTTTTTGCGCTGCCAGGTCCGATGACTGAAAGAACCTATCGATATTCTTGCTTGAGGAAATCAGTACACGCTATGCCCTCCAAAAATCAACAAGGCAGCCAAAGCCAGCAGTCATGCAGTCCTCGACATGTCGCCATCATCATGGATGGTAACGGACGTTGGGCGAAGCAGCGGGGTAAACTACGCGTTTTTGGCCATCAGGCGGGAGTCAAATCCGTTCGCCGGGCAGTTAGCTTCGCCGCCCGTCATCAGTTGAATGCCCTGACGCTTTATGCGTTCAGTAGCGAAAACTGGAGTCGACCAGCGCAAGAAGTCTCCGCACTCATGCAGCTGTTTATGCGGGCGCTAGATAGCGAAGTCAAAAGCTTGCATAAACATAATGTGAGGTTGCGCATTATTGGCGACATGAGTCGCTTTAGTTCCCGTTTGCAGGAGCGTATTCGTCTTTCGGAGGAGCTCACTGCGAATAATACCGGTCTGACCCTGAATATTGCTGCGAATTATGGCGGCCGTTGGGATATCATTCAGGGAGTCCGACAAATCGCCGAGCAGGTCCAGGAAGGTGCGCTGCGTCCCGATACCATCGATGAAGCCACCCTGTGCCAGTACACCTGCCTTAACGAGCAGGCGCCGGTTGATTTAGTAATAAGAACGGGCGGAGAACATCGCATCAGCAACTTTTTATTGTGGCAAATAGCCTATGCTGAATTGTATTTTACCGATGTCCTCTGGCCCGATTTTGATGAAGAAGTCTTTGAAGGTGCGCTGAATGCTTTTGCTCAACGAGAGCGTCGCTTCGGAGGAACCACGCCTAACGATGTCGTTGCATCCTAGGGGGACCTTTTGCTGAAGTATCGCTTGATTACTGCTTTAATTCTTATTCCTGCTGTTATTGCCGCGCTCTTTTTCCTGCCGCTGCTGGGATTCTCTTTGGTGACGTTGGCCGTTTGCATGCTGGCCGCCTGGGAGTGGGGACAGCTGGCTGGATTCGTTTCGTACAGTCAACGTATCTGGCTGGCGCTGCTCTTTGGGCTATTGCTGGCCGTTATGTTGTTGACGATGCCCGCCTACCAGCGTTCGGTACATGTGGTGCAGGTCGCTGCGTCTCTGTGGTCCTCCGCCGCCTGGTGGTGTCTGGCGCTAGTGATGGTGCTGTCCTATCCGGCATCCGCTCTGGCTTGGCGGCATTCACGCATACTGCGGCTGGTCGCCGGTATGTTGACCATCATCCCGTTCTTTTGGGGGATGGTGACGCTGCGCCAACTGGGTTACGAAGCTAACTCATTTACCGGCGCGTGGTGGCTGCTGTACGTTATGCTGCTGGTGTGGGGCGCAGACAGCGGCGCCTACGCTTTCGGTAAGCTCTTTGGCCGACATAAGCTGGCGCCGAAAATCTCCCCGGGAAAAACGTGGGAAGGTTTGATCGGCGGGCTGGCGAGCTCCGCGCTGATCTCCGTCGTATTTAATCATTTTGTTCCTCTGACAAGCTCAGGGCATATCCTGCTGATCTGCTCGATTGTCGCCGTGCTGGCTTCTGTTTTAGGCGATTTGACTGAAAGCATGTTCAAACGAGAAGCGGGCGTTAAAGACAGTAGTCATCTTATTCCGGGACACGGCGGGGTGATGGATCGCATTGATAGTCTGACGGCGGCGGTGCCTGTGTTTTCCTGCCTGATGCTGTTACTGTTCAAAGCTGTTTAGGGATACCGGTAGAGCCTGTTTATGATGAATATTCTCTGGAGTCTGGCCGCATTTATCGTCGCCTTGGGCGTGCTGATAACGGTTCATGAATTCGGCCACTTTTGGGTCGCGCGTCGTTGCGGCGTCCGAGTGGAGCGTTTTTCTATCGGCTTCGGTAAGGCGCTTTGGCGACGTCGCGATCGCCAGGGCACCGAATATGTCATCGCACTGATCCCGCTGGGCGGTTACGTCAAAATGCTGGATGGTCGCGTGGCGGATGTTCCGCCTGAGATGGCTCATCAGGCGTTTGACCACAAGACCGTCTGGCAGCGCGCGGCCATCGTCAGCGCTGGCCCCATCGCCAATTTCATCTTTGCCATTTTTGCCTACTGGCTGGTATTTATTCTCGGCGTTCCTGGCGTGCGTCCGGTGGTTGGCGAAGTTTTGCCCGACTCGATTGCGGCCCAGGCGCAAATTTCGCCGGGGATGGAACTAAAGTCAATTGACGGTATCGAAACGCCTGATTGGGACAGTGTTCGCCTCGCTTTTATCAGCAAGATCGGCGACGTGGATATGACGATAGGCACCGCGCCGCTTGGGTCGTCGCTTATCGAACAGAAAAAACTGGATCTGCGCAGTTGGAGTTTTGAACCAGACAAGCAGGATCCGGCGGTTTCTCTGGGCATCGTACCCCGTGGGCCGCAGGTTGAAGCGGTGTTGGCTGGAATACAGCCTCACTCAGCCGCTGAAAAAGCGGGTTTGCAAGCTGGGGACAGGATCGTTAAAGTCGATGGTCAACTGTTGTCGCGCTGGCAGCAGTTTGTTATTGCCGTCCGCGAACACCCCGGTGAGCGCGTTGAGTTGTCGGTAGAGCGGGAAGGGGAAACGGTGTCAATCGCCCTGACCCCCGACAGCAAAGCGGTAGGAAAAGACAGGGTTGAAGGGTTTGCCGGTGTTGTCCCGCGCGTTACGCCGCTGCCTGAAGAGTATAAAACCGTTCGCCAGTATGGGCCGTTCAGCGCCGTTTACGAAGCCACTGACAAAACGTGGCAGTTGATGAAGTTGACGGTTGGCATGATAGGGAAACTGATTGCTGGCGACGTTAAGCTGAATAACCTGAGCGGGCCGATATCTATCGCTCAGGGTGCAGGAATGTCAGCTGATTATGGATTGATTTATTACCTGATGTTTTTGGCACTGATAAGCGTCAATCTGGGGATCATCAATCTGTTCCCGCTGCCGGTATTAGATGGTGGTCACCTGCTCTTTCTGGCGATAGAAAAGCTGAAAGGTGGGCCGGTTTCCGAGCGTGTGCAGGACTTTAGTTATCGCATCGGCACAGTGCTGCTGATGATGTTAATGGGACTCGCACTTTTCAATGATTTCTCCCGCCTTTAAGGTGTGGATTAAGTTAGGAAAAACGCATAACAACGATGGCGATTAAAAAGTTGCTCATAGCGTCGCTACTGTTCAGTAGCGCCACCGTATACGGTGCAGACGGATTCGTAGTGAAAGACATTCATTTCGAGGGCCTGCAACGGGTTGCCGTCGGTGCGGCATTGCTCAGCATGCCGGTCCGTGTCGGAGATAACGTCAGCGATGAAGATATCGGGAATATTATCCGTGCTTTATTTGCGACCGGAAACTTCGAAGATGTTCGAGTACTGCGAGATGGCGACACGCTACTCGTTCAGGTGAAAGAACGTCCCACCATCGCCAGCATCACTTTCTCCGGCAACAAGTCGGTGAAGGAAGACATGCTGAAAGAGAACCTGGAAGCGTCCGGCGTTCGCGTGGGGGAAGCGCTTGACCGCACGATGATTTCGAACATCGAAAAAGGGTTGGAAGACTTCTACTACAGCGTCGGTAAATACAGTGCGACGGTGAAAGCCGTGGTCACACCGCTGCCGCGTAATCGTGTCGATCTCAAACTGGTCTTCACCGAAGGCGTCTCCGCCAAAATCCAACAGATCAACATCGTGGGCAATAAAGCGTTTAGCAGCGATGAGCTGATTTCACGCTTCCAGCTGCGCGACGAGGTGCCATGGTGGAACGTGGTCGGCGATCGTAAATATCAGAAGCAGAAACTGTCGGGCGATCTTGAAACGCTGCGCAGCTTCTACCTCGATCGCGGCTATGCGCGTTTCAACATCGACTCGACTCAGGTCAGCCTGACGCCGGATAAAAAAGGCATCTATATCACCATCAACCTGACGGAAGGCGATCAGTACAAGCTTTCTGGCGTAGATGTCCGCGGCAATCTGGCCGGTCACTCCGCTGAAATCGAAGGGTTGACCAAAATCCAGCCGGGCGAGCTGTACAACGGCACGAAAGTGACCCGGATGGAAGAGAGCATCAAGAAACTGCTGGGTCGTTACGGTTACGCCTATCCGCGCGTCATCACGCAGCCGGAAATCAACGATGCCGATAAGACGGTACGTCTGAACATCAGCGTGGATGCAGGCAACCGTTTCTCCGTTCGTCGTATCCGCTTTGAAGGCAACGACACGTCCAAAGACTCTGTGCTGCGTCGTGAGATGCGCCAGATGGAAGGCGGCTGGCTCGGCAATGACTTGGTCGACCAGGGTAAAGAACGTCTGAACCGTCTCGGTTACTTTGAAAGCGTGGATACGGAAACGCAGCGCGTTCCCGGCACGCCGGATCAGGTCGACGTGGTCTACAAGGTGAAAGAACGCAACACCGGTAGCCTGAACTTTGGTATTGGCTTCGGTACTGAAAGCGGCGTGAGTTTCCAGGCCGGGGTCCAGCAGGACAACTGGCTGGGTACAGGGAACTCTGTCGGGATCACCGGAACGAAGAACGACTACCAGACCTATATCGAACTGTCGATGACCGACCCGTACTTTACGGTGGACGGCGTCAGTCTGGGCGGTCGTATCTTCTATAACGACTTTAAGGCGTATGACGCCGATTTGTCCGACTACACCAACCGTAGCTATGGCGCGGGCACGACGCTGGGCTTCCCGATCAACGAGAACAACTCGTTGCGTCTGGGCCTCGATTACGTGCACAACGACCTGTCCGATATGGAACCGCAGGTCGCGATGTGGCGCTATCTCTATAAGTCCGGCGTTGAACCGGGTGTCGTCACCGGCAGCTCCGACAGTGCGGACTTCTCGGCTGATGACTTCTTCCTGACGCAGGGCTGGACGTACAACAACCTCGACCGCGGGTATTTCCCGACGTCGGGTAGCCGCGTGACGCTGAATGGCAAGGTGACGATTCCGGGTTCGGACAACGAGTACTATAAAGTCACCCTGGATTCGACCAGCTATCTGCCGCTGAGCGAAAATCGTAACTGGGTGCTGATGGGCCGCTCTCGTCTGGGTTACGGCGATGGGCTAGGCGGTAAAGAGATGCCGTTCTACGACAACTTCTACGCCGGTGGTTCAAGTTCCGTGCGTGGCTTCCAGTCTAATACCATCGGTCCGAAAGCCGCCTACTACAAATGTAATGGCAGCGAGTCGTCCTATGCCGGATGTCCGATCGATAAAGACAACCTCGATGATGCCGTGGGCGGTAACGCCGTCATGGTGCTGAGTGCCGAACTGATCGTGCCGACGCCGTTCATCAGCGAAAAATACGCGAACTCCGTGCGTACGTCACTGTTCGTCGATGGCGGTACCGCGTGGGATACCCATTGGGAAAACACCCCGGAGACGCTTGCCGCGGGCATACCGGATTACAGCAAACCGGGTAATTTCCGTATATCGAGTGGTATTGCGCTGCAGTGGATGTCTCCGCTGGGGCCGTTGGTCTTCTCCTATGCCCAGCCGATCAAGAAATACGACGGGGATAAATCGGAGCAGTTCCAGTTCAATATAGGCAAAACTTGGTAATCTGAGGCCAGCAGAACGTATGCAGGCAAGCCGCACGGCAGGCAGAGTTGAGGACGCCGGCCTCTATGGAGCGTCACAGCGCTGCCTGTTGTGCATATACGAGTGTGTTAAGACACAAATAGGTTAGCGTGAGGAGTTTATAGTGAAAAAGTGGTTGTGTGCCGCAGGTCTTGGCCTGGCATTAGCTGCATCAGCAGGCGTTCAAGCTGCTGATAAAATTGCAGTGGTAAACGTATCCAGCATCTTCCAGCAATTGCCGCAACGCGAAACCGTCGCCAAGCAGCTGGACAGTGAATTCCGCGGCCGTGCGTCAGAGCTTCAGAATATGGAACGCGATCTGCAGCAGAAAATGCAGAAACTGCAGCGTGATGGCTCGACGATGAAAGCCAGCGAACGCAGCAAGATGGAAAAAGACGTCATGGCACAGCGCGAACAGTTCTCTACTAAAGCGCAGGCATTTGATCAGGACAACCGTCGTCGCCAGATGGAAGAACGTAACAAAATCCTGAGCCGTATTCAGGATGCTGTTAAAAGTGTTGCCAGCAAACAGGGTTATGACATCGTTATTGATGCCAACGCTGTCGCCTACGCGGACAACGCGAAAGACATTACTGCCGACGTGCTGAAACAGGTTAAATAATTCGATGTTCTCAATTCGACTGGATGCTTTAGCACAACAGTTGGATGCACAGTTGCACGGTGATGGCGATATCGTCATCACCGCTGTCGCATCAATGCATTCTGCTCAGTCAGGTCAGATCACTTTCTTGTCT
This sequence comes from Lonsdalea britannica, assembly GCF_002111595.1. GTDB lineage: Bacteria > Pseudomonadota > Gammaproteobacteria > Enterobacterales > Enterobacteriaceae > Lonsdalea > Lonsdalea britannica. The sequence goes on along the minus strand of NZ_LUTN01000004.1, from coordinate 34,906 downwards.
GACAGCCGTTATCGCGATCGTCTTGCGACCACCCAGGCTTCGGCCGTCGTGGTGACCGAAGCCGATTTGCCTTTCTGTCATACCGCCGCTCTGGTGGTGAAAAACCCTTATTTGACCTATGCGCGTATGGCGCAGGTGATGGATACGACGCCGGCGCCGGCTGAAGCTATCTCGCCTGCCGCGACGATTGCGTCGGATGCGCGAGTGGGTAAAGGCGTATCAATCGGGCCGAATGCCGTGATTGAGTCCGGCGTTGAGCTGGGCGATGGCGCCGTGATTGGCGCTAACTGTTTTATCGGTAAAAATACACGCATTGGCGCGGGCAGCCGCTTGTGGGCCAATGTCACGATCTATCACAATGTCGTGCTGGGTGAGCAGTGCCTGATTCAGTCAGGCGCGGTCATCGGCTCGGACGGTTTCGGTTATGCCAACGATCGCGGCAACTGGGTGAAGATCCCTCAGCTAGGCACGGTCATTATTGGCGATCGCGTGGAAATCGGCGCGAATACGACGATTGACCGCGGCGCATTGGATGACACGATCATCGGCAACGGCGTCATCATCGATAACCAATGCCAGATTGCACACAACGTGGTGATTGGCGACAATACCGCGGTCGCGGGCGGCGTCATCATGGCGGGAAGTCTGAAAATCGGACGTTACTGCATGATCGGCGGCGCCAGCGTGATAAATGGCCACATGGAAATTTGTGACAAAGTCACGGTGACGGGAATGGGGATGGTTATGCGTCCTATCACCGAGCCTGGTGTATACTCCTCGGGCATACCACTGCAGCCGAATAAAGCATGGCGAAAAACGGCGGCTTTGGTCATGAATATTGATGACATGAGCAAGCGATTGAAGACCATAGAGCGAAAACTCGATAAAAGTTAAGTCCGTGGGTTTCAGTTCTACCGAGCTTTGCTGCAGGGACGGGCAAAGCTGTTTTGCTTTGTTATTGGCAGACCGTGTGAGGTTCCCTCTATTGGGGAGCCGCGGTTTGCATTGTTGATGACGTTTTTATTAAGACAGGAAGAGTATTTTGAATACTGACACCCATACTCTGCACATTGAAGAGATTCTGGAACTGTTGCCGCACCGCTATCCGTTTTTGCTGGTAGACCGCGTACTGCATTTCGAAGAAGGTAAATTTTTACGTGCAGTGAAAAACATTTCCTTTAATGAACCCTTTTTCCAGGGACATTTTCCAGGTAAACCGATTTTCCCTGGCGTGCTGATTCTGGAAGCCATGGCACAGGCTACCGGCATTCTGGCATTCAAAAGCGTGGGTAAACTGGAACCGGGCGAACTGTACTACTTTGCTGCAATCGACAATGCGCGCTTTAAACGTCCTGTTGAGCCGGGCGACCAGATGGTACTGGAAGTGGAATTCATCAAAGAACGTCGTGGCGTCGCTCGTTTCAGAGGCGTTGCGAAAGTCGATGGTGAAATCGCTTGTGAAGCAGAGATGATGTGCGCTCGTCGTCGGGAGGCATGATAACGTGATTGATCAAACCGCCTTTATTCATCCCAGTTCGATTGTTGAAGACGGAGCCGTCATCGGTGCCGGCGTACACATCGGCCCCTTCTGCTGGATCGGTTCTCAGGTTGAGATCGGTGCGGGAACGGTGCTGAAATCGCACGTCGTGGTTAACGGAGTGACCCGTATCGGAAACGATAACGAAATCTACCAGTTCGTTTCCATCGGCGAAGTTAACCAGGATCTGAAATACGCTGGTGAACCGACTCGCGTTGAGATAGGCGATCGCAACCGCATCCGCGAAAGCGTGACCATCCACCGCGGCACAGCGCAGGACGACGGGTTGACTAAAGTCGGCAGCGATAACCTGCTGATGATCAATACGCATATCGCCCACGACTGTATCGTGGGGAATCACTGCATCCTGGCGAATAACGCGACGCTGGGCGGCCATGTTTCTGTTGATGATTATGCCATCATCGGTGGAATGACCGCCGTGCATCAGTTCTGCGTCATCGGTGCGCACGTCATGGTGGGCGGTTGCTCCGGCGTTGCTCAAGACGTGCCGCCGTATGTGATTGCTCAGGGGAACCACGCCACGCCGTTCGGGATTAATATCGAAGGCTGAAGCGCCGTGGTTTTGATAAAGCGACGTTGCATGCCATACGTAACACCTACAAGCTGATCTACCGTAGTGGTAAGACGCTGGATGAGGTTAAGCCGGATATTGAAGCGCTGGCCGCGGACCATCCTGCGGTTCAGGCGTATCTGGACTTCTTCACCCGCTCTACGCGCGGCATTATCCGCTGACGCTTATGACCCGTCCCCTGACTATTGCCCTTGTCGCCGGAGAAACCTCCGGCGATATTCTTGGCGCTGGCTTAATTCGCGCCATTAAAACCCACGTCCCGGATGCGCGCTTTGTCGGTGTAGCCGGTCCCCGCATGCAAGCTGAAGGCTGTGAAGTCTGGTACGAGATGGAAGAACTGGCGGTGATGGGCATCGTGGAGGTGCTGGAGCGCCTGCCGCGCCTGCTGAAAATTCGCCGTGATCTGACCCAGCGTTTCACCGAATTGCAGCCGGATGTTTTCGTCGGTATCGATGCGCCCGATTTCAATATCACGCTCGAAGGGCGTTTGAAGCAGCGTGGGATCAAGACCATTCATTACGTCAGCCCGTCCGTCTGGGCATGGCGCCAAAAACGCGTTTTCAAAATCGGCCGAGCCACGAATTTGGTGTTGGCCTTTTTGCCTTTTGAAAAGGCGTTTTACGATCGTTTCGACGTTCCCTGCCGTTTCATCGGACATACCATGGCCGATGCGATGCCGTTGCATCCCGACAAACTGGCCGCCCGGTCAACGTTGGGGATTGCTCCTGATGTCCGCTGTCTGGCGATACTGCCGGGGAGCCGTGGCGCAGAAGTTGAAATGCTCAGCAAAGATTTCCTTCTGACGGCCAGACTCTTGCGCGAAGCTTGTCCCGACCTGGAAATTGTCGTCCCGCTGGTGAATGCCAAGCGACGGCAACAGTTCGAAGAGATTAAAAATGAGGTCGCGCCCGATTTACCTGTTCGCCTGTTAGATGGTTTCGCGCGAGAGGCGATGATCGCCAGCGATGCGGCGCTATTGGCCTCGGGCACGGCGGCGCTGGAGTGCATGCTGGCGAAGTGTCCGATGGTGGTGGGGTATCGGATGAAGCCGTTTACCTTCTGGCTGGCCAGTAAGCTGGTTAAAACGCCGTGGGTCTCATTGCCCAATCTACTGGCCGGACGTGAGCTGGTAAAAGAGCTGCTGCAAACCGAATGCACGCCGGATAAATTGGCTGAGGCGCTGTTGCCTTGGCTGCAGGACAGCGTTCAGGTCCACGAACTACAAGAAACCTTTTTACATCTGCATCAGCAGATCCGTTGTGATGCCGATGAGCAGGCGGCTCAGGCGGTACTGGAGTTGGCAAAATCATGAATGATGTTTTCGTTTATCCGCAGGCAACCTGCATTGCCGGTGTGGATGAAGTTGGGCGAGGCCCGCTGGTGGGCGCTGTGGTGACTGCCGCCGTCATTCTCGATCCGGCTCGACCCATCGTGGGTCTGGCCGATTCCAAAAAGCTCAGCGCGAAACGGCGCGAGGCGCTGTATCATGAAATCAAAGAAAAAGCGCTGGCGTGGAGCCTGGGCCGGGCAGAGCCGGACGAAATCGATAGCCTGAATATCCTGCACGCCACCATGCTGGCGATGCAGCGCGCCGTGGCCGGTCTGTCTGTGACCCCAAACTATGTGTTGATCGACGGCAACCGCTGTCCTGTGTTGCCGATGCCGTCACAAGCGGTCGTCAAAGGCGATAGCCGGGTGCCGGAGATCAGCGCCGCGTCGATTCTGGCGAAGGTAACGCGTGACCGGGAAATGGAAGCGCTGGATTTGCTCTTCCCGCATTACGGTTTTGCGAAGCATAAAGGTTACCCCACCGCTTTCCATCTGGAAAAACTGGCGATGCACGGCGCAACTCATCATCATCGCCGCAGCTTTGCTCCGGTGAAGCGGGCGTTGGGGCTGGCGTAACGTCAGCGCAGGCTATGTGATGCCGGTGAACGCATGAGTCGCCGGCGACATTCGATTTAATCAATACTGGGATCTGGAGATGGCCGAACCACGTTTTGTTCACCTGCGTGTTCACAGTGACTATTCCATGATCGATGGGCTGGCTAAGGTCGGACCGTTGGTGAAAAAAGCGGCGTCAATGGGCATGCCCGCGCTGGCGATCACCGACCATTCCAACCTGTGCGGTCTGGTGAAATTCTACGGCGGCGCGCATGGCGCTGGCGTCAAGCCGATCGTCGGCGCAGATTTTTATCTGCAGAGCGAGGAGTTGGCCGACGAACTGGCGCACCTCACTATTCTGGCGATGAACAACGTCGGCTACCAGAATCTGACGCTGTTGATCTCCCGCGCCTATCAGCGCGGCTATGGTGCCGCAGGTCCGACGATAGATCGCGACTGGCTGGTGGAACATCAGGAAGGTTTGCTGTTGCTGTCCGGCGGTCGTCAGGGCGACATCGGTAAATTTCTGCTGCGCGGTAATCTGGCGTTGGTGGAACAATGTCTGGCCTTTTATCAGGAGCACTTCCCGCAGCGTTACTATCTGGAGCTGATCCGTACCGGCCGAGCGGATGAAGAAAGCTATCTGCATGCGGCGGTGGCGCTGGCGACCCAGCACGGCCTGCCCGTCGTCGCCACCAACGACGTGCGTTTCATCAACGCCGACGAGTTCGATGCTCACGAAATTCGCGTCGCAATCCACGATGGCTATACGCTGGACGATCCCAAACGTCCGCGCAACTACAGTCCTCAACAGTACATGCGCACCGAAGAGGAAATGTGCGAGCTGTTTGCCGACATTCCCGAAGCGCTGGCCAACAGCGTTGAAATCGCCAAGCGCTGTAACGTCACGATCCGACTGGGTGAGTATTTCCTGCCGCAGTTCCCCACCGGCGATATGTCGACGGAAGATTATCTGGTCATGCGTTCCCGGGAGGGACTTGAGGAACGTCTTGCGTTCCTGTTCCCGGATGAAGAAGAGCGCAATCAGCAGCGGCCGGCCTATGACGAACGTCTCGAAATCGAGCTGCAAGTCATCAACCAGATGGGATTCCCCGGCTACTTCCTGATCGTGATGGAGTTTATCCAGTGGTCGAAAGATAACGACGTGCCCGTTGGGCCGGGACGAGGCTCCGGCGCCGGTTCGCTCGTCGCCTATGCGCTGAAAATCACCGATCTTGACCCACTGGCCTTCGACCTGCTGTTCGAACGATTCCTGAACCCGGAACGTGTGTCCATGCCCGACTTCGACGTCGACTTCTGCATGGAAAAACGCGACCTGGTGATCGACCACGTGGCGGAGATGTACGGCCGTGATGCGGTATCGCAGATCATCACATTCGGTACGATGGCGGCGAAAGCGGTCATCCGAGACGTAGGTCGCGTGCTGGGTCACCCTTACGGGTTCGTAGATCGCATCTCTAAGCTGGTGCCGCCCGATCCCGGGATGACACTGGAAAAAGCGTTCGCCGCAGAGCCGCAGCTGGGCGAAATCTACGAGGCCGATGAAGAAGTTAAAGCGCTGATCGACATGGCGCGCAAACTGGAAGGGGTTACCCGTAACGCCGGTAAACACGCCGGGGGCGTGGTGATCTCGCCGACCAAAATTACTGACTTCGCGCCGCTGTATTGCGATCCTGAAGGGCAGCATCCGGTCACCCAGTTCGATAAGAGCGATGTGGAATATGCCGGGCTGGTGAAGTTCGATTTCCTCGGCTTGCGTACGCTGACCATCATCAACTGGGCGCTGGAAATGATCAATCCGCGTCAGGAGAAGATGGGGCTGGAGCCGATCGATATCTCCGCTATCCCGCTCAGCGACAAGAAAAGTTTCGACATGCTGCAGCGGTCGGAAACGACTGCGGTATTCCAGTTGGAATCCCGCGGCATGAAGGATTTGATCAAACGTCTGAAGCCTGACTGCTTCGAAGATATGATCGCGCTGGTGGCCCTGTTCCGTCCGGGCCCGTTGCAGTCAGGGATGGTGGATAACTTTATCGACCGTAAGCACGGCCGGGAAGCCATCTCGTATCCGGATATCGAGTGGCAGCACGAGTCGCTGAAACCGGTGCTTGAACCGACCTATGGTATCATCCTGTATCAGGAACAGGTGATGCAGATTGCCCAGGTGCTCTCCGGCTATACTCTTGGGGGCGCGGATATGCTGCGTCGTGCCATGGGTAAGAAAAAGCCCGAAGAGATGGCCAAGCAGCGATCGGTGTTTAAAGCCGGTTCAGAGAAGATGGGCATCGACGGCGAACTGTCGATGAAAATCTTCGACCTGGTGGAGAAATTCGCCGGTTATGGCTTTAACAAGTCGCACTCCGCCGCCTATGCGTTGGTGTCTTACCAAACGCTATGGCTGAAGGCGCATTATCCGGCGGAATTCATGGCTGCGGTCATGACGGCGGATATGGACAACACCGACAAGATCGTCGGACTGGTGGATGAATGCTGGCGTATGGGGCTCAAAATCCTGCCGCCGGATATCAACAGCGGTCTGTACCACTTCCACGTCAACGACGCCGGTGAAATTGTGTATGGCATCGGCGCGATCAAAGGCGTGGGCGAGGGGCCGATTGAGGCCATCATCGAAGCCCGTAATCAGGGCGGTTATTTCCGCGATCTGTTTGACCTCTGCGCGCGCGCGGACATCAAAAAGCTGAACCGCCGCGTGCTGGAAAAGCTGATCATGTCCGGCGCGTTCGACCGTCTTGGCCCGCACCGCGCGGCGCTGATGAACTCATTGCAGGATGCGATGAAATCGGCCGAGCAGCATGCCAAAGCGGAGGCAATCGGTCAGGTGGATATGTTCGGCGTGCTGGCGGAAACGCATGAGCAGGTCGAGCAGTCCTACAGCACGGTTCCTCCCTGGCCGGAACAGGTCGTACTGGATGGTGAGCGGGAAACGCTGGGTCTGTATCTGACCGGTCATCCCATCAACCAATATCTGAAGGAAATCGAACGTTATGCCGCTGGCGTGCGTTTGAAAGATATGCACCCAACGGATCGGGGCAAAATCACCACTGCGGTGGGTCTCGTGCTTTCCGCCCGCGTGATGGTGACCAAACGAGGCAACCGCATCGGTTTGTGTACCCTGGACGATCGCTCCGGTCGTCTGGAGGTGATGTTATTCACCGATGCATTGGATAAATACCAGCATTTGCTGGAGCAAGACCGTATTTTGATCGTCAGTGGACAGGTCAGTTTTGATGATTTCAGCGGCGGGCTTAAAATGACCGCTCGCGAGATTTTGGATATCAGCGAAGCGCGGGAAAAATATGCGCGTGGACTTGCTATCTCGCTGACTGACAGGCAAATTGATGACCAGTTGTTAAACCGTCTCCGTCAATCGTTGGATCCCCATCGATCAGGGACGATTCCGGTGCATCTTTATTACCAGCGGGAGGATGCGCGAGCTCGGCTACGCTTCGGCGCGGCATGGCGCGTGACCCCGACCGACGTGCTCCTGAACGATCTGCGCACCGTAGTGGGTAATGAACAGGTAGAACTGGAATTTGACTAATATAGGATTACTATGAGTCTGAATTTTCTTGATTTTGAGCAGCCGATTGCAGAGTTGGAGGCGAAAATTGACTCTCTGACCGCCGTCAGCCGTCAAGACGAAAAATTGGATATAAATCTGGACGAAGAGGTTAAGCGTCTGCGTGAAAAAAGCGTAGAACTGACGCGTAAAATCTTCGCCGATCTGGGCGCATGGCAGGTTGCTCAGCTGGCGCGTCATCCCCAGCGTCCTTACACGCTTGACTACATCAAACGCGTTTTCACCGATTTCGATGAGCTCGCAGGCGACCGCGCCTACGCTGACGACAAAGCGATCGTGGGGGGCATTGCGCGTCTGGATGGCCGTCCCGTGATGGTTATCGGCCACCAGAAAGGCCGTGAAACCAAAGAAAAAATTCGTCGTAACTTTGGTATGCCGGCGCCGGAAGGTTACCGCAAAGCACTGCGCCTGATGGAAATGGCCGAGCGGTTTAAAATGCCGATCATCACGTTCATCGACACCCCGGGCGCTTATCCGGGCGTGGGCGCGGAAGAACGTGGTCAGTCTGAAGCGATTGCCCGTAACCTGCGCGAAATGTCAGAGCTGAGCGTGCCCATCATCTGCACCGTGATCGGTGAAGGTGGTTCCGGTGGCGCGCTGGCAATCGGCGTGGGCGACAAGGTCAACATGCTGCAGTTCAGCACCTACTCCGTGATTTCCCCAGAGGGCTGCGCTTCAATCCTATGGAAAAGCGCGGACAAGGCGCCGTTGGCCGCAGAAGCGATGGGGATTATCGCTCCGCGTCTGAAAGAGCTGGGCCTGATCGACACCATGATCCCTGAACCGCTGGGTTCTGCGCATCGCGACGTGGACGCCATGTCCGCTTCGCTTAAGTCTCAGCTGCTGGCTGACCTGCGCGAGCTGGATGCGTTCAACGAACAGGAACTGTTGAACCGTCGTTATCAGCGGTTGATGAACTACGGCTACTGCTGATCGTTCTCTCCGTCCTAAAAAGTCCGTGGTCAGCAATGACCGCGGACTTTTTTGTTATGATGACCCCCATCCTTTCCTCACACCGCGTTTGTCGGGAGTCGCTATGCTGAAACTTCAGGGAATTCATCATATTGCTATCATTGCGTCTGACTACGAACGGAGTAAGCGTTTCTACTGCGACCTGCTGGGATTCACTCTGCAGCATGAGATTTATCGTGCCGCCAGAGACTCCTGGAAGGGCGACTTGGCGTTGAACGGCCACTACGTTATCGAGCTGTTCTCCTTCCCTGATGCGCTTTCGCGCGTGAGTCGTCCCGAGGCGCAGGGACTCAGGCATCTGGCTTTTGCCGTGGATGATATCGATCAGGCGGTCGGTGAGCTGACGCGTCGGGGCGTTAACTGCGAGCCTATTCGCATTGATGAAGAGACCGGGCGACGGTTCACTTTCTTTGCCGATCCGGATGATTTGCCGTTGGAGTTGTATGAACGATAGTGTCGCGACGCGCAGCGATGATGTCCTGTTAAATGCAGTCGCACGTCAGGTGACGTCAGGCGGCAGCTACCTGCTCGCCTACAGCGGCGGGTTAGATTCCACCGTCCTGCTGCATTTGTGCGTGCGGTTAAGAGAACAATATGGGCTCTCGCTGCGGGCGGCGTATGTCCATCATGGCCTCAGCGCGTTCGCCGACCGCTGGGCGCAGCACTGCGAGGGGCTGTGTTCAGACTGGCATGTACCTTTCAGCGTTCTGCCGGTGCAGGTTGATGCGCAGCAGGGCGGTATTGAGGCCGCGGCGCGTGAGGCGCGTTATCAGGCTATCCGTGAGCATTCGCATAGGGATGAGGTGCTGCTGACCGCACAACATCAAAACGACCAAAGTGAAACCTTCCTGCTGGCGCTCAAGCGGGGCAGTGGCCCCGCAGGATTGTCGGCGATGGCGTCGGTAACACGACTCGGCGAACAGACGCATTTACGGCCGCTGCTGGCCTGCAGCCGCACTCAACTTGCCGAGTATGCGGCGCATCATGGCCTGAGCTGGGTTGAAGACGACAGCAATAGCGACGATCGCTTTGATCGTAATTTCCTTCGTCGCCATGTGTTACCCGTTTTGACGCAGCGCTGGCCGCATTTCCCCGCCGCGGTCTCCCGCAGCGCGGAGCTCTGTGCGGAACAGGAGCAGTTACTGGATGAACTGCTGGCGGAGTCGCTGCAATCGCTTCGCCGCGCCGACGGCGGGTTGTCGATTACGGCTCTTGAGTCTTACGGCCCGCTGCGGCGATCCGCGTTGTTACGGCGTTGGCTGGCGGCAGAAGGCGTACGAATGCCTTCGCGGGAACAGCTGCAGCGGTTGTGGCAAGATGTGGCGCTTAGTCGCCGGGATGCTGAGCCGCAGTTGGTACTGGGGCCGTGGCAGATCCGGCGTTTTCGCGATGGTTTATATGTTTTGCCGCAGTGGCCGTCAGTCAGAGATACGGTGTTGGCCTGGGACCCGACGTCAGCGCCTTTGGCGCTTCCCTCTGAACTGGGAGCGCTGGCATTAGGACCCCAGGGTGTCGCGGTGCGCCGTCCTCATCCCGACGAAGCGGTGACGGTGCGCTTTCATGCGCAGGGAACATTTCACATCGTCGGGCGCGGGCATGGGCGTCAGTTAAAAAAACTGTGGCAGGAGTTAGGCGTCGCACCCTGGATGAGAGAACGCACGCCGCTGATCTTCTACGGCGAACAGCTTATCGCGGCGGTAGGAACCTTTGTTACGCGTGAAGGGCGCCCTGAGTCGGAAGACGCCGCCTGGCGTATTGTCTGGCATCCTGCGTCTTCGTCGTCCTTGACGCGTTCTTAATATGAAAACGGACAACTCAGTTGTCCGTTTAATTGGCGATATGAAGTGCGGTCAGGGTTCGCTAACCACGACTTTCCCTATTTCGGGATGACTGAAGCTGAGGATATGGTCAAGCCGAACTTCCCTGACGTGGCCCGCATCATCAAGCAGCAGATATTCGACGTGCTTGCGAGAGATAATGTCGCTGGCTTTCCCGGACACCACTTCACCGTTACGTAATTCCACCGTCAACGTCAGGTGCTGTTGGCAGGTGGCTTCAAGATTATCGTAATCATCACAATTGATGGGTTGATATTCATTACTCATTGACATAATCGCTCACCAATAAGTTAGCGGCGGCATAGGCCGCCTGTTCCCTGACTGAGGACGGCAAATCGCCATTTAGGGCAATTTGGTCCAGGGTTTTCAATACACAACCCAGTGCATCGGGTAGATAACCTAGGTTACCGCTGGCGATCTCTGTATAGAGACGACGTACTAATTCACCGTATTGTTGCACTATACCCTCCCTTAGAGCTCAGCCTGGTAGCCTTCATATTGACGTCACCGGAGGTATCAGCCTACGAAGAAAATGAACGCTATCCTGCCAGCCGACTATAGCATAGGCATTTACGGGTTATCAGTATTATGCCTTAGGCGTCATATAAAACCCGGGGTGTGAGGCGTGGCGGTTCTCCAGTACACTGTCGGCCCAAACCAAGAGGTGAAACATGGCGTTAAAAGCAACGGTGTACAAAGCGGCAGTGAATATTGCCGATATGGATCGCCATTTTTTCCACGATGCGACGCTGACGATAGCGCAGCATCCGTCCGAAACCGATCAGCGGATGATGCTGCGGCTGCTGGCATGGATTTGCCACGCCGACGAGACACTGCGCTTTACGAAAGGTCTGTGTGCGGACAACGAGCCCGAAATCTGGCGACACAGTGACGATCAGCAGATTGAACAATGGATCGAACTGGGATTGCCGGACGAGAAGCGCTTAAAGAAAGCGTGCAGCTTGTCGCGTGAGGTCGTGCTGTATGCCTACAACGAGCGTGCGGCTCGAGTCTGGTGGCAGACGATGGCGGATAAAGCGGCGCAGCTCTCCCATCTGACGGTACGTTTTCTGGATGATAAACAGCTGATGCAACTGACCACATTAGTCCGCCGCAACATGTCTTTGCAGGCCACATTGCAGGAAGGCACCATCTGGTTGTCAGACGACCAGAATCATCTGGAAGTCGTTTTTGATGACTGGCAAATCGCGCGGCAATAGGGATGATCGCTATTCAATCAGGCCATCCGTCCCTTCATTTCTGCGCGGAGCGGGTGGCAGTGCAGAGTGCCGACTTCACGTGGAATTCACGCGACACAGACCTTGAACGTAGGGCATAACGCGCAGAAAAGTAGGGAGATTATGATGCATAAGCTGATCATCAGTGGTGTTTTGATGTTCGGTCTGTCGGGACTCATCGGCTGTCATTCGTATACAGTCGTTCAGTCTGAGTCACTGCAGCCGATGGCGCAGCATTACCGTGGCACGTTGCCCGATAGCAGAAATATTGCGCTGTATCTCGACGCCGACGGCAGCTTCGTTTTAAATACGCATAGCATTGACGGCGAAGGGCATTTCCAGCGGCAATGGGAAAAAGGTCAATGGCTGCGCACCGCGGATAAACTGGTGCTCACGAATACTCACGGCGGCAAACGTTACTTTTTGGCTAAAAATAACGATTTGACGGTACTGGATGAGCGGGGACGTCCGCTGCTTTCTTCCCAGCAATACCACCTGTTTGCCGTAAACCCCGCGTAAAATCAGCGTTGAGCCGTTGAGCCGTTGAGCCGTTGAGCCGTTGAGGCATTGCAGGCTTAAGGCAAGTATGTCCCCATGCAGATAGCGGTAAGCCACGGCGAGTGGGATAATGACTCTCTGACTCTCTGACTCTCTGACTCTCTGACTCTCTGACTCTCTGACTCTCTGACTCTCTGACTCTCTGACTCTCTGACTCTCTGACTCTCTGACTCTCTGACTCTCTGACTCTCTGACCTTCAAGCCTGTTGTTGGCTTCGCTCTACGCTGAGATTCCCTCTCTTTTCGCGCTCAACGGTTTCCCTATTTCTCGGTCTCCCGCACCTACGGGTTTACGCGCCTCTGAATGATTAATACCCAAGCGGTTTGCCGATCTCTGTTCTAACGGGACAGGTATGGAAATGGGGAGATAACGAGTCACGGGCGATGTTGGCGAAGAGAGGCAAGTCACGGCCGCCTTGCGACGACCGTATGAGAGTTTGCTATCGACTCAGAGCATCTTTTTCAGCTGATAAAGCCAGTCAAGCGCCTGACGCGGAGTCAGCATATCGGGGTCGAGCGTCTCCAGCGCTTCCATCGCGGCAGACGGCTCTTCGGGAGCCAGCAACATTAACTGGGCCCCGTCGATGTGGCTGCTTGAAGCATTATTGGACAGCGTTTCCAACTCTTTCAGCTTTTGGCGGGCGCGTTTGATCACCTCTTTCGGCACGCCGGCCAGCGCTGCTACGGCCAGACCGTAGCTCTTGCTGGCGGCCCCATCCTGCACGCTATGCATAAAGGCGATGGTATCGCCGTGCTCCAGAGCATCCAGATGGACATTGACGACGCCTTCCATTTTCTCCGGCAGATTAGTCAGCTCGAAGTAGTGGGTGGCGAACAGCGTCATGGCCTTGATCTTGTTTGCCAGCGTTTCTGCGCATGACCACGCCAGCGACAGGCCGTCATAGGTCGACGTGCCTCGGCCAATCTCGTCCATCAGCACCAGACTTTGTTCCGTCGCGTTATGCAGAATATTGGCGGTCTCGGTCATTTCCACCATGAAGGTGGAGCGACCGGATGCCAAATCGTCCGCCGCGCCGACGCGGGTGAAGATGCGATCGACCGGGCCAATGACGGCCTGATCTGCCGGAACATAGCTGCCGATATGGGCCATCAGTACAATAAGCGCGGCCTGACGCATATAGGTACTTTTCCCGCCCATATTCGGACCGGTGATGATCAGCAGGCGGCGCTGCGGGGACAGCGACAGCGGGTTGGCGATAAATGGCTCGCTAAGCACCTGCTCTACGACGGGGTGACGACCGCCAGCGATCTTGATGCCGTGACGATCGCTTAGCGTCGGGCAGACATAGTTCAGTGTATCCGCGCGCTCCGCCAGGTTGGTCAGGACGTCCAGTTCCGCCAGCGCGCTGGCGCTTTGTTGCAGCTCGGCCAGATGAGGAAGCAACAGGTCGAACAACTGATCATAAAGCGCCTTCTCCAGCGCCAGCGCCTTGCCTTTAGAGGTGAGAACCTTGTCTTCGTACTCTTTCAGCTCTGGGATGATGTAGCGTTCGGCATTTTTCAGCGTTTGGCGACGCACGTAGTGCATCGGCACCAGATGACTCTGTCCGCGGCTCACCTGAATGAAATAGCCGTGTACGCCGTTGAAACCGACTTTCAGCGTATCAATGCCAAGCTTTTCGCGTTCCCGGATTTCTAGTTTGTCCAGATAGTCGGTGGCGCCTGCGGCAAGGCTGCGCCATTCGTCCAGCTCTTCATGGTAGCCGGTGGCGATAACGCCGCCGTCCCGCACCAGAACCGGCGGTGCTTCCACTACCGCGCGTTCCAGCAGATCGCGCAGCTCGTCGAACTGGCCTATCTGGCTGGCAAGCCGCTGAACCGCATCGGCGTTGACAGAAGACAGCAGGGCATGAATGTCCGGCAGCTGATGGAAAGCATGGCGCATTCTCGCCAGATCGCGCGGACGCGCCGTGCGCAGCGCCAGCCGCGCCAGAATACGCTCTAAATCGCCGACCTGACGCAGGAAAGGCTGTAATTCGAGGGCCAGATCTTGCAGTGCGCCGATGGCCTCCTGACGCTGCGTTAACGTCTGAATGTGACGACTCGGCATGTGCACCCAGCGTTTCAGCATTCGGCTGCCCATCGGCGTCACGGTACAGTCCAGTACGGCCGCTAACGTATTTTCGGGCCCCCGGACAGGTTTTGCGTCAGCTCCAGATTACGTCGCGTCGCCGCATCCATGATGATGCCGTCCTGCTGGCGTTCCATCGTGATGCCGCGAATGTGGGGCAGGGAAGTGCGCTGCGTATCTTTGGCATATTGCAGCAAACATCCGGCGGCCCGCAGTCCGAGCTTGGCCTGTTCGACGCCAAAACCCGTCAGGTCGCGCGTACCGAACTGTAGATTAAGCTGCTGGCGGGCTGTATCCAGTTCAAACTCCCACAGGGGGCGGCGGCGCAGACCGTTGCGATGCTCAATCAGCGACATCAGCTCGAACGTCTCGGGATAGAGCAATTCGGCCGGATTAGTGCGCTGGATTTCGGCGGCCATGCTTTCAGGATCGGCGGGTTCCGCCAGTCGGAAACGTCCTGAACTGATGTCCAGCGTGGCATAGCCAAATCCGCGACCGTCTTGCCAGATAGCCGCCAGCAAATTGTCCTGACGCTCCTCAAGCAGCGCCTCGTCGCTAATCGTGCCCGGCGTCACGATGCGCACGACTTTGCGCTCTACCGGCCCTTTACTTAACGCAGGATCGCCAATCTGTTCGCAGATGGCGACGGACTCGCCCAGCTGTACCAGCCGGGCCAGATAGTTTTCCACCGCATGATGGGGAACGCCCGCCATCGGGATAGCTCTCCCGCAGAGGCACCGCGTTTGGTTAATGAAATATCCAGCAGCTGCGATGCCCGCTTGGCGTCATCGTAGAACAGCTCGTAAAAATCGCCCATGCGGTAGAACAGCAGGATTTCCGGATGTTCTGCTTTCAGCCTCAGGTACTGCTGCATCATTGGGGTGTGCGAGTCTAGATTTTTCATTGTACTCATCGGCTTGTGATGTCCATTCTCTTAATTTTTAATGAGTTAGTGTTTTTTATGATTATCATTAGGTTTCACGTTGTCTCATCGGATATCATGAAATCCTACATTTAAATGTAGGTTAAAGTGTAGCTTGCCAACCTATAGCTTGGTAAAATATGGGCACATACAGCGAAACCTACATTTATGTTCATGACTGCATAAGGTGCATGATAACGGAGTCTTTATGGCAGGAAAACAAGAGGGAAAGCCACTTTCGTTTAAAGCGGTAGAAATGATGAAGCCAGGCGATAAAGATAAGGCTGATGTAGGCGAAAATCGAGGCTTACGTGTCTCCTGTGGTGCAACTGGGGTTAAGTCTTTTTTCTACCGTTACACAAGTCCTCTGACTGGCAAGCTTGCTCAGGTTAAAATTGGTAACTTCCCGCAGACTTCTCTCGCCGCTGCACGTCTTAAACTCCACGAATTAAAGCTCCTCCGACAGGAAGGACGGTGCCCTGCGTCAGAGCTTAAGCAAGATAAGCTCCACCGTGCGATTGAAGCTGAACAGGCTAAGATCCCTGAATTGACCGTACAGGGACTAGTTGAACTGTATCTTACCGAACGTATTGAGGATCGAAAAACGAAGGACGGAAAAATCATTCCCGGTGCCAGAAAGCCGAAAGGGCAGGCCGAGGTTCGTCGTACTCTCTATGGTGACGCTGTTAAAAGCTTAGGAACACGAAATGCTGCTGAGATTACGCGGCAGGATGTCATCAATTTAATTAATGGTATTGTAGCCCGAGGCGCAACCGTACAGGCTGGTAATGTTCTGAGGGAACTTTCACTCGCTTATGAGTTTGCTATTGGTCTTGGTCGTTTTGATGACAGTTTTGCGAATCCGGCGTTGTTAGCAAAATCCAGCTTACGACAGACCAGAATCAAGCTCACAAATGGTCGTGGGACACGGGTACTGAGCGAGGTCGAGCTTGGAAAGTTTCTTAAGTGGCTTCCGGGTTCGGCTTATACGCCAACGATTAAAAACGTGCTGCGGCTGACACTCTGGACAGGATGCCGAACAGGTGAAGTCTGCAACATGGCCTGGGATGATGTTGATCTTGAAAAAGGCACCATTCATCTGCGCGAAACCAAGACCGGGGTAGAGCGCTACGTTCAGTTATCCGATCAAGCGATCGACTTTCTCAAAGTTCTACGCCTCACCTCCGATAAATATCTGTTTCCTTCGCAGGCGACTAAAAAGCTATCCAGCAGAAGTACCTGACTGAAAACTCATGGCGTTTACGTGAAAGCGGTCAAATGCTTGATATACCTCATTGGACGCCTCACGATCTGCGTCGTACAGTGCGCACTGGATTATCACGTTTACAGTGTCCGAATGAAGTTGCCGAGGCTGTACTGGGACATACGCGCGGTGGTGTGGAAGGGATTTATAATCTGTATAAATATGATGCTGAGTGTCGGAAGTGGTTGCAGGTGTGGGCGGATTATTTGGATAGCTTGACTAAAACGGTTGTTGAAAATAAATAGTTAATCAATGTATTTTTAACTCAATTGATTAATATACTTAAATATCCTAAATAGGAACAGGTTTTTATATGAAAATATTTCTTAATGAAAAGAATAAAATAAATTTAGAGAGTTATATATTATTGCAAGCCACTGATTGGGATGATTACTCCTATAAGTCTACTTTCTTGTTGTCATTCTTTTATAACGATAAATTAGTGCCAATTGGTGAGTTGAAAATTATAGATAGTTCTTTAGAGATTGGACGTGTACTGTTTGATAATGGATGTGATAAACTCCCTGATAATTTTTGTTCGCTTGGGCAAAGTAAACAATATTACCTTAATATTAGAGACTTAGGTCTTGAATATGAAAAACTGATTCTTGAATCGTTGAATGATTGTGCTTATGACAGAATTATTTTTGATGCATTTAATGAACTATCACAATTCAAAACTTCCGCAGTTCGCTTCAGTCCCGCAGAACAGGCATTAGAATTTGCTAAGAAAATTTTTAGTAGGCAAGTGGAAACTAATGATGAAAATTGCCATGTGTTTGATTTTTCAACCACATTAAAAGGCTTTTCGACTCCCTATAATCTGAATTTTTCTTTTCAGAAACAGAGCAAAAGTATTATACCATCTAATATAAATGTAATCATAGGCAGAAATGGCACAGGTAAAACACAACTTCTTTCTGATATAGCACGCACAATTTCAGGCTACGGTTTTGATGATAAAAGTGAGCTTATAAGAGCTAGGGAAAAGAGGTTCAATAAAACAAAACCTGATTTTGGGAATGTAGTGGTTGTATCTTATTCTGCCTTCGATAATTTTGAAATTCCGGGTAAAAATGAAGCTGAGCAAAAAGAGATTGAAGAGCAAGGACATATATTTGGCTATAAATACTGTGGTCTTAGAGAGAGAATAGAAAATTCAACTGAGTATAGGCTGAAAAATATCTCTGAGATTACCAATGAGTTCAAAGTTGCTTATGAAAAAATTATCGCTGAAAAAAGAATTGAACAATGGAATGAGTGCATAAAGCCTATTGTTTCCGATCAATCGTTTTCTGAATTGGATCAAAATGTTTTACTAGAGAAGTTTGATAGGCTTAGTTCGGGTCAAAAAATTGTTCTATCAATATTAGCAAATATATTTGAACATATAAAAGACAATTCTTTGGTGATTATTGATGAACCAGAAACTCATCTTCATCCATCTCTTATTGCTTCATTTATGCATTCAATTAGATCTATTTTAACTAATTTCAACTCATATTCTATCATAGCAACCCACTCCCCGGTGATTTTACAGGAAACGCCATCAAAATTTGTTCAAGTTTTAAGAGGAAATTGTCTTAAGCCTAAGGTTGGGAAACTGAAAAAAGAATCGTTTGGCGAAGAAATATCCACATTAACTGAAGATGTTTTTAATGTTTCTTTTGAAGAGTCTAATTTTTATTCAATCCTATCAAGGTTTTCTTCGGAAGGATATACACTAAAAGATATTGAAATAATCTTTGGCAAAAAGCTAGGGATGACTGCAAAATCATTTCTTACAAACTTAAATTAATGGAGGGGTTATGAGAAATATACCTCTACCAATCGAAGACGATAAAAATAATCTTGATCTTATAGTTGAGGATAAAACTGATAAATATGCCAATCCTATTCGCAATATTCTATCTAGAATAAAAAATTCTTATGATAACTATGAATCCAATAAACTTAGTTTAGAAAACTTGCGACCAATAGGACTATCTGCCGACCAAAGTAATTCCATTTTACATGCCTATAATGTGAAAACTAAATCATTTAAAGCTATCTCTGCGAGATTGTTTAATCCAGACTTGCCGGATTTTGATGAGTGCCCATATTGCGGAATTAGTGAGCCTAGTACTTTAGACCATTATCTGCCTAAAGAAACTTACCCTGAGTTTTCAGTGTTATCAAAAAACTTAATACCGATATGCTCGGTCTGCAATACAATATACAAGAAGTCTAAATTTTTATGTAATAACCAAAGGATATTCATACATCCATACTATGATATTTTCCCGGGTGAAAATTTCATTGGTATTTCTATCGCCGTTGGTAATAAAATAAAAATTAATTTTTCATCAGTTGGTCATGCTGGAAATATTTATTTCTCAGGGATTTTTGGACGACATTTTTCAAACCTTAACCTTAAAGTTAGATTTAAAAGAAAATCAGCTTCAGAAATTTGTAGAATGAGAGCAAGCTTGAGACGTGCTTACAGAAGAAGAGGAGCATATCAAGATGTATCATCTTTGTTATTGTCTCAGTCAAATGATTTTAAAGATTCATATGGAGTAAATCATTGGAAGGTGGTCTTATATTTAGGGTTATCTCGCAATGTTGATTTTTGCAATAATGGTTTTATGAGGGATGTTGAGTAAATATATATGCTCTGTATTATTTAGATATAGAGCATATATTTCACTTATGTAGGTGATGTCACATGGCGCGATGGTGTGGTATTAATCACAAGAGAGTTGTAGTGATTTTTATATCTCAATAATATATTTCATGTTTGCTTTGTAGACTACAAGCCAAATACTTTTATATAAAATCTCCCTTTACCATCATCCATTTCCTGGATGTTATAGGTCATTGGTATTTCTGTTGTGTTAGGTAATTTAGATTGCTCATCTGTCAGGGTCATTTGAAGACTGGCAGCACACTGATAAGTATCTATTGATGAGTTATGAGCTAATGTTCTGACATTAATAACTTTCAATATCAGGCTGTCGGTATTATCGGGCACCATCCCTTCCATCTGAGAGTTTCTGAGCTGCTCGAATTGTTTCTTTATCTGTTTGTGAGCAATATTAACAACCAGACTTTTGGCATCATCACTGTTACATTCAGGTGTCTTGTCTCCGCAACCAACCAGCAGGCTTGCAGATATGAACAGTAATGCTAATCGCATATTCATTGAGTTAGTCCTTATTAATGTTTTTTCCGGTAACACCTTGTTCCAGGCGAATGCGTTCAACAACTCTGGCCGCGAGAAAATAGCCTGTACGAAAGTGGAATTGAACTATTTTAATATCAAGGTGTTTTATCCCTTTCTGAGCAATGAACTTTAGAGTCTTTTCATAAAGTTCTTCATCCATTTTTAGACTGAGTGTTTTATGAGATTCTTCACTCACTATCAGGCTCATTTTCTTTACTGGCGGCTTATGGTGGATCGATATCTGGCTTTATTAATAGTTCCAGCTTTTCGACGCGACGGGTAAGTTGCATGACGTGCCAGATGCAAACAGCAATGGCACCGATGGCAGCACCAGTCATTATATTCATCGTTTACGCTCTCCTTATTTTATCGTTATTTCTTCCGGTAAATCCCATCCATTGCGCCTGTAGCTACCAGTCCGCAATAACCTTCACATCCCCTGGTTATTACCCTGATTTTTCCGTTGCTCTGTTCACTGATAACAGCCACGCATTGGCTCGATTTATCGTTATAAATCCAGCGATGTTTCTGATTTTGTCCAGCAGTAATAGATTGCGCTGAACCCTCCATATTGCAGATGCCGGAAGTATTTTGGGTTGCAGCATTAATGCTGAATTCAATACCATTGCCGCCTGCTGTCAGTGAGAGTGAACCGTCTGGTTTAATGTACTCTGTAGTGGTAGCCAGGGCTGATGTGCTCAATATCAGGGTGGCTAAAATGACTCTTTTCATAGTTACTCCTTGTCAATTAATACGAATGTTTTTAGTGATTTTCCCGAATGTCAGCGGCCTGCGTTTTTCAACATAAAAATAGGCAACATTGAACGCCGACTTTTTATGATTGCCCTTGCCGAGAGAAGGCCAGTCGCTAAAAGCCTCAATCTGGGCTTCCGAATAGGGAGTGGTAGAGAAGTCGAACAATACCAGCAATGCTTTGCCGTCATACTTCATCAATTTCTTCATTTCAGTGCTATTAACCGTGGCGGATACCGTTGATTTGGCTGCGGTGGGTTTACGGACGGCGAACTCAACAGCCACATCATCAATCACAAAGTCGATATAGCCGTTCCCCGTAATAGAGCCTGGGAGCTTTCCTTGCACTTCTGGTGAAACATCATCGGAGAAACAGCCTAAAAGGTAGCAGCGAACCAATGGTAGAAGTTCCCTTTCACTGCACTCATTAAGGCGTAGTGTTTTTACAAACTCAGTGGGGTAAAGGGAATGAAAGAAGTACTCAAAGCTTTTTGTTACCGAAGTGATGGTGGTAGCCATGGCTAATCCTTGCCGGAATGTATTGAAGGTTGTTTATCAAAATAACGGCTGGGCCATATCTCCTCGGGCACCATGCCCAATGCCGCTGCTATCAACCGTTCTGCCTTCGGATAGTGCTGACTGAAGGCATTGTTCAGTGTACGGGAGCCTAATCCCTGATCGCGGGATAACTGCGCCAGACTTAATCCACGTTTGTGTAGTGCAGCCACAATGTCGGCCCTGTGCCAGTCCTTAGCCCTTCCTTTAGTTCGCTTTTTTTGCGATGCTACGTGGTTATTCACAGTGTTAACCCCTCTGTATCAGTACAGGGATATTAAATGCGAATAAAAGGAACTTATCAAGTTCTCTTTGTGGTCTTTATTGGTTTTCCTTTTTAACGTATTGATATTATGGATTAAGTTAATGAAAAATATTTTGGACGTATTGCCTGCTGATAAGAACCAAAGTGGCAGTATTGATGGCAGTGAGCAGTGGCTCCCAGCACAGGCATTTGCAGGAAAACCGGGGATGCCGGGGACGGCAAAGGCTGCCGCCTGCGTCTGGAAAAGCTTGCCGCTATGCACCCGGAAATCAGGAGAAAGAGAACAGGGCATAAGGGCTTTGAGTACCATATTCGCGCTGCGGGAATGTCGCTGAAAAGTGAGCGGGCAGAGCAAGCCACTCAATCTGTCGTTTCTCCTTATGGTACTGACGAACAGCTTAATCTCTGGGTTCAGTTGTTCAAAACGATGAAGCCTCATTCCCGTGACCGCTTGTTGAAGCAGGCGCTTGAACAGGTGGCTGATGATCTTGCGTTAACCCAGCCAGCTTTGCCAACAGAAGTGATTTCACTGGCGCACCAGTTACTGACGTTTTCGGAAGAGCAGCGTAAACAATTGCTGGAGACTATTTCGAAGTAATAGTTCGCGCTGAAACGCTTATTCCCTGAGTTGCTTTCTTCTTTTCTAATTTACGCAATAATAGTTTCCCTGTGAAACTATTTGCTCGTTATGTATTGGTTTGATATAATGCCATTACTGGAAAGTGTTATTATTAGCAGCTAGCCAGTCATTCAAGTTATCATTTAACTAATTGTTCTTTTAATAGTAATCCTTCACTGGAGGGATGGTTGTATTTAAAGAATGCCAGTCTGACCATGTTTTTTAAGGCTTGATTCAGTTAATAATCTATTAAATGAAATTAATGATTTACCAGTCAAATGATGTATGTGATTGAAATGAATAAAATACATCAGGAAGGGCTTGCTATGCCCGTCGCTCAGGAATTAATAAACATTATATTAAATGAGGCGGGAAGTCCGCCGCCGCATAAAGCCAGAATAACAGCTGTTAGTTTATTATTTAAAGATCTGACTTACAGTGCTGAGCATGGGGGTTATCATCCTGTCGAAATACGGCTTATTTCACGCAATCATGAATGGTATTTTGATTACATTACCGACTTCAGTTATATGGGGACGGTATACCCCGAACTGGAAAAGGAAATTGATTTTAGCTGGAGTCAGCAATATGTCTTTCTGGCACATGTGGGTGACCTGCCTGTTAACACCGGAAGGGAGCTGTTTGAACTCTGGCAATCCAACTTTATTCAGTATCAGGCCATGAACGTCTACACCATTACCGTCCTGTGGGAAAGCTAATCCTCCTGCACTAACTATCAATACTTTATGGGGAATTATCTGTGACGACTGACAGAGGGATACGTGCGTCTCAACAAGGTGAGCTGGACTGTCTTTGCGGTGCTTATTGCGTGGTTAATATGCTTAGCTGGCTGTTTGACGGCAGGGTGAAACGACGCCCGTTAATGAATCGGCTTATTCAGACTTTTCAGCAGCGCTGGCCTTTGCATGAATGGCTGACTGAAGGGATTGAAGAAGACCGTTTAGACTGGCTGATAGCTCAGGTGTTGCAGAAAGGACATTACAGCCGCCAGTTCCCGGTTCAAATCACCAGACCCTTTACCGGGAAGCGGGGTTTATCAGACGGGCGACTGTTCAGGGAAATGCAGCGGTTTCTTGACGTCACTGACCACTCGCGCCTGATTATGCTCAGCGACCAGTTTCACTGGTCCCTTCTGGTCAAAATAGATGAAGAAACGCTCTGCTTCTTCGACAGCAACGGGCGAACCACTATGCCCCGTAAAGCTTTCTCCCTGCGTACTGGCGTAACCCGCCGCCAGTTGTTTCCCGACGCCATTTACTTCATTGAACGGGAGTTCTGATATGACCATGTTTACCCAACGTGAAACCCGTATCCTCGACCAGGCGCGTGACATTATCAGCCGTTATTACCAGCGTGGCGTTCAGCTCTGTTCTCCTGATGATGTACGACGGTACGTGATGGTTGAGCTGGCACCGCTTGAACATGAAGAGTTTGGCATCATCCTGCTCGATAATCAGAATCAGCTGCTGCACCGCGAAATCCTGTTCAGGGGTACGCTAAACTCGGTCAGCGTTCACCCCCGTGAAGTTATCAAGCGTGTGCTGAAACATAACGCCGCCGCAGCCATCCTTGTCCACAACCACCCCAGCGGCGAGCCTGAACCCAGCCGTTGTGATATCCAGTTGACCAAAAAGCTTCAGGAGTTGCTGGAAATGCTGGATGTGCGATTACTTGATCACTTTATCGTGGCAGGAACTGAAACGGTATCAATGGCTGAACGGGGGCTGGTGTGATGCTGAAAGTTACTTGGTTTAATGTACGTTATTGCGGGTTAGGCGCATGAGCAGGACAGCGTTACGTCAGGTTGTGCCTATGGTGCAAACAACCGTGTTTGATGCGTATATTGGCGGTCTGGCTCCCTCGGGGCGGAGAGGTATCACCAGCTTGTTAAACCGCAGCGCCAGCATACTTAAACGCGGTGCGGATGCAGCAGACTATCCGTGGGAACAACTTAACTTCGCCGCCGTCGCTAAAGTGCGGGCGGCACTGCTGGATGACGGTTACGCCGTGTCGTCGGTGAACATGGCGTTATCCGCGCTACGGGGCGTAGCGCAGACAGCTTTTAACCTGAACTGCATGAATGCCGAAACGCTGGCCCGTATCCGGTCTGTTAAGCGTGTGAGCGGCGATATCCAGCGTAAGGGAAGGGCGTTAGACAAGTCGGAGATTCGGGCGCTGATTCAGGCCGCAAAACAGCATCCGCAACCGGTACGGCGCTGTCGTGATACCGCCATTGTGCTGACACTTTGCGGAACAGGCCTGCGGGCCGGGGAACTGGTCAAACTTGAGCGCCGGGACTATGACAATGGTGTTCTCACGGTCAGACGGGGAAAGGGGCGTAAATACCGTGAAATTCACATGGCGGATGCGGTGGATAGTGCTATCCGCGCGTGGCTGAAAGTTGGCGCAGACGAGGCTGACAGTGCGTTGTTCAGCCGAATTCAGCGCAACGGTAAGGTCGCAAGCCGGCCGCTGACTACGACCGGGTTAACGGGTATCCTGGCTGATTTACAGCAGACGTCAGGTATTGCACGTTTCACCCCACATGACATGCGGCGCACCTTCATCACCCATTTGCTAGAGCAGGGCGTGGATATCAACACCGTACGCCAGCTGGCAGGCCACAGCGACATATCCACGACGACGCGCTATGACTGTCGTGGTGAGGGGATGAAAATCAGTGCCAGCAAACACATCAGGTGTTTTTAGCTGTTGAGACGTCTCCGGTAGCGATTGCAGTTTTATCTTCGGCACTCAACCGCGCATACTTTTGATTCTGGATATTAATCAGTGCATTGATATTTTCAGGCTGAAGCATCCACGCAACATCTTCACGCGTCCATTCTTTACCGTCAGAGAGTCGTTTTAACCGGGGTTTCGATATTCCATACTCATTAAGTTTTTCTGCTACCGAAGCATATTTCTCACGATCTACTTCCCCCGTATGTAGCTTGTCAAAACGACCTTTAACGAGCTGGTATACAGTGTAGATTTCCAGTGCCTTAGGGGACCTGGCCGGGACCATCATGGGGTGTTCCTCCAGCCCATAGAAACCGTTTAGCTTTCCCTCATTGAGCAGGTCATTAAACATGTGATTCACGCAGGCACTCAGCACATCCGCCGCTTTCTCTGCATCGAATTTATACGGGCTAAAACCCGCTCCCGTCAGTTTCCTGACAATCAGTGCCAGTTTTTGCCGGGTATCCCCTCCCAGATAAAGCTTCTTCTCCAGAAATCCAAAGACCTCGTTACTGCTTTTACGTTCCCGGTGGCATTTAGCATCAGCCTTGTTGCTTTGGTTACCAATCATAGTCACCTCCATGAAAGTTATCTGTACAAAATGTCATCATTGAGCCTCAGCGGAAATGACTCATTTATGTGGCCGTTTCGGAAACAGAAAAAGGTACTTCCGAATGACATAAACATGAACGATGCCCTTAACGTGCTCAACGAAGGCAGCGTTAGGTGAATCCTTGCGTTTTTTGGTGGTTGTAAATAACCCCGCTCCTGAAACAGCTCAAAGGAGCAAAAGCATGAACACCAACCGTATTCTCCGCAAAAAAGAAGTTCTTCACCTAGTAGGGATCTCGTCTGCGACGTTGTACCGACTCATAGCTAAAGGAGACTTTCCAAAATCTATGAAACTGACTGGTGATAGCGGTCGGGCTGTGGGCTGGGGATCAAATGAAATTCAAAATTGGATTCTGTTACGCGGAATTAGCGATACGCAGTGATCTGTAAGCCTCGTACAACCCCTGACATACCAACCATATAACCATATAACCATATAACCAGTTACAGTGATGATACCTGCATATGAAGGGGGGATCACTGTTACTGCTATGAGCTATCGGAGCAGAATATGATGCAACAATTTAATCGTGAACGGGTGACATCTTTACGTGGCAAAGTTCCTCTGGGCGTGAATAGTGCAGGTCAGTCTGTATACGGAGGGTTAGATAAACTAGCTTGGGTCACGGACATGCATGGCTGGAAGAAAAATCTTGAACTCAAACAGCGGTTGCTTGGCCTTGTCTCGGGAGGTGACTACCTGATAAAAGTGCGTCCTGCTGGCAAGGATGAGTGTGATGGACTTTATCGCAGTGTGGTAGAAATTCGCCTGAAAGGTAAAACGCGCAAACACCCTATAATGCTGGTAATCCATTTTGACCCAACCAGTAGTCAACGTGGATTTCAGCGAATGGAACTCAGTCCTCAGCATTACTCTCCGAAACAGATAACG
Organism: Lonsdalea britannica; assembly: GCF_002111595.1. Lineage (GTDB taxonomy): Bacteria > Pseudomonadota > Gammaproteobacteria > Enterobacterales > Enterobacteriaceae > Lonsdalea > Lonsdalea britannica. The sequence continues at coordinate 8,726 of NZ_LUTN01000004.1, read as the reverse complement.
GATTTGTTTGTGTGGCTGGGGAAAAGAGGGCGTATCGGCCAGTATCTGTATATAGGGTTACGCAACGCTTGGATAACAACTGTCCATTACGCACTGGATGTAGTGGGAATGAAGCTTCATGACTATTTGATTGGGTTAGCTTCTGTCTGGAGAGGGGAGTTTCATGACTTACACGGTGGGCAGGAAGGACTGAGACTTGGCTCTAGGCGTATCGTGGCATCCATATATGAAAAGGCCGATGCTCCAGATATAAGTATTGATAAACTGTTTGAGCAAGCTTTCCTTTTGCTTAATGAGCACCAGTTCCGCCGTTTCCTGCGTCTTGAGCTACGTTTGTCCCCTGGCAAGCAAAAGCTCATGTTAAGCAATCTACTAAAGGTGGATAACTTGGTATCTAAACTCGCATTTTATGACCGCAACGCGTTGGTAGATCCTGGACTTGAACCTGACTTTGCCCGATTACTCGGTGAGTATGTTCCTTATCCAGTTGCCCGAGCTGATTACAAGCCATCTGAGATGCTGAATGGTAAGCGCGTCAGCCCAACGAAAGATGCTGCTGACAAGCGCGTTGATAAACTCATGAAGCAGTACCGTATAGAGTTGTTTGATTCAGAGAGTATATGGACTCTGTTACCGCTAGTGGTGGAGAAGCTTGGAATTCTGGCGCAACCGCAATACTGGCAATTTGAGCACCGGCAGAAGTGGCTTCAATCGCGTCTGAAGAAGGGATAATGTTGGCAGGGCAGGGATGCCGTTTGTTGGTATAGCAATTGCGGACATGTTAAATCAGAAACCTGAAAAATGAAGGTTTTAAACCGCCTATCGTTACCAGACTTTGGTGTGACAGACCGGCTAACTACCGGTGTCATTTTGTGTCAGATTCGTGCCTCGTACAATGGTAGGGGTAAACCGGCGATGGCTTTCCCTGACTCTGACAATTGCAAGGTTCGGCATTTTGAGCAAAGTCGAGGTATCAAAAGATCAAAATTCAGAAAATAACATGTATCTACAACCGCTATTGAATATTACCGGGATGGAGTTGCACCGCTTAATAACCGGTAGCGTTTTACGTATCCGCTAATCCCATTCTGGCTGAGCTGATATTTATTCGCTATTTTCTTCTACAAGGTATATAGCTGTGTCTATTATGCACTGTATACACTCTATCTCTATATTATTGTATATATGTCATTACATACTATAGCCATTATCCAGCATCAGCTATCATGAGGCTCCAGCCTCCAATGTTATCATCTAATAATAATCATCTGAACCTTGTTGGGTTCACGTAAGGTTTTTTGAGTAATTCAGTTGTAAATAAATGGGGTCAGAGCATGGGGCTCTGATCTCTATATACAGGTGAATTATGAAGCCATATATCACGAAAAATAATATTCTTGTCACGGATTCAACGTTGGATTATTTCAAAGAAGTTGTTTTCAGTATTCCTTATAATGGTGTGAAGAGTTTGCGTCGTCCTTATTATCATAACATAGCAGTATTTCTTCAGCATATTATTTGTGTCGCTACCTGTAGTCGTAAGAACAGGAGAAAGGCAAAAATTAAGGCGAATAAAAAATGGTCTTATTCTGTGCCAGTACCATTTGAGCTAGGACGGGAGAAACTTCCCGGCGTATTTAAGAAAAGTGGGCCGACCAATGATCGTGCAATGGAGGCGCTGGCAAGCGCGGGGATTATCAAACTAACCGGGTATTCCAATGCTCAAAACTCTTGCCGGGAATATGCTGTTTCTCAACGTTTTCTGCGTAAGTTGTTTGGCAACGACCGCGGGGCATACCTTAGCCGTCAGGATCGTTACCATTATCTGACTGACATTTTCAACAAGCGTAAAAGCTACTCATTTGATGAACTAATTGGGATTGCCATTGATCGTGGGCAGCGTGCCAAACATAAACAGTCGAAACGCGATATCCCAAACGTTGCCTTCAGGGAACGGGTAGTGGGGGTCTGGAACAGCCTTGAACCGCTGGAAATCAATCTGGATGCACTGCTGGATTACTATAACGAGAACCCTACCAAGAAGAACAAAATTTTCATTTTCAACTTCCTGTCGCGACTGGCTGAAACAGGCGTGGATCTGGTGAAAGAGTCACCGTTGACGGTTTCTTACAGTCAATCTTATAAGACTGCGTACATTGGTGGGCGATCCTTTGAGATTGGCACTGGCTTTCAAAGTCTGCCTTCTGGCATGAAGTGGGCGTGTCTGGCACGAGGGCATAATTATGATATCAAGGGATGCCAGCTTGAGATACTACGACATGAATTGCAGGATTTCGGCATTTCGGCCGAGTCGCTGGAAGTTCTGGAAACTCAATATATCTGCCGGGTATTGCGTGTTGCGGAGGAGCTGGTGAAGCAATTCAGGTTTTCCAGCGTATTCAATGCCGGGTTCGTCTCATTATCGCTAAAATCCAGTACCCGACGCTTGTTGAATCGTGAGCTAGGTAAGACAGAAGCGAAGCGAGTACTGAAACGCTGGAAACGCCTTCTGAAGCCTCTAAGGGACGATTTAGGCTTGCTGCTGGATCACTATGAAGGTACAGCCAAAACCAATCGTTACGGTAAATGTGTTACGAATGCAGTAGGGCAGCCATTCAACATTACCTGGAAAGATGTGGCAGCGGGTAAACGCAGGAAGTCAGATGTGATGCGCCGAAAGCTGCTGTCACACATGTTACAGGGGCTGGAAAGCAAGGCTGTATACGATTACGTAGCCAGCCATAAGGGCGTTTGTGCGCTGGAGCACGATGGGTTTGTTTCATACGAAGAAGTAACTGATTGGTCCCATCCATACCTTTTGATTGAGAAAAAGCATTAAGTGAAGCCACTTAGTCAATTAAAGCATATCCGGTTGAATAAACTCGACGGGACATTTGGTTCTTTCAGGATGTGCATAGCCAGCAGGTGATCCATGTCAGCCTTGAGCGAACAGCGGAAGTTGGCATTTGCCATAACCGCAGGGATGTAGGACTAACATTGACGTGTAATAATCAACTGGGAGCAGGTCAGGATTGCCTAACACTGTGGGGGGCGACGGCCGAGTTGACGGATCACAAGGGAAAACTACTGGCCAATAGCGACAATGTGGCCAGCCCTTTGCGCAAGGTGTGCAATAAATCCTAGGCGGATATGCCAAGCGCAGAAAAAAACCTCTAGGGGTAAGTTACTTGGTCGCAGCGGTTGGTCTTCCAACAAATAGATTGATACCGCTCCTTCGAAACTTACTTCTGTCGAATACGGAGACCGCGAACACCTCCGCAATGTGTTTGATCTGTTCAGGGCTGAAGTTATCGTTAATGTACTTCGGACCGTAGGCGGAGTTCTCAACGTAGTTGAGCGCGATGTTTGAAAGGCCAATCTTCAGCGCTTCATCCTCTAGCTTGAGCAGTCGTTCTATCGACGCCTTGAAACTCTGGTTACCCTTAGAGAAGGTGAAGATGACATGGGTTTTATCGCCTTCCGGAAAAACGTTGAGCATCACGTTCTTTATTTCAGCATTGCTCGCTGCGCTTGATCGAGCCATTCGCTGCTCCTCCTGTTTGGATATGATCCGATTGCCATCATGGTCGAAGTATGGGATAAACGACGCGCAGCATGCTACAAGGAAAGCACCGTCGAGGACATGGTAGACGTGCTCGAATCCCAACGACTCCTCGCGTTCGATAGTGTCTGTCAACTCTTCGCAGATTTGCTGCAGTTCAGAAATGCTGTGTTCGCACTGCATGTGCAGTACCCGAATTTGATGGTTCTTCTCCCCTTGCAACATGGCTTCGAGAATGAAGTCAGGGACCTTGATTTCGCCTGACTTGATCTGCGGTAGCGTCATCTGGAAGTGCGCTGGAAAGTCATTAACGTTTAACTTGTCACCCAGCAGAACTTCGCAAAAAGCCTTTGACTCAAGGATGGAGTGTAATTCCTTGGCTGCAGCCCGATAGGCGTAGATGTTCAGCTGCTTGTTCGTTGCACTGAACGCTACATCTTCAATCGGTTGGAATATGGCTTTGTCGTGGCCGCCGCAGAATCCGGTGAAGGTGCTGAATTTTTTGATTCCTTGTAGCTTAAATTCCGGCTGCATAGATTGCATGTCCTCTGCCGGCGCTAAGCCAAGGTGGTATATTTTCCCCTCGTTTTCTCCGCTTACATCTGCGATAGATTCGAGTATTTTTCCCCGTTGGATAGAGTGGGCGTGGATAATTTTCCCAGAACACTTAAGTTTATCGTCGCCGGCTCGCAAGCATGCTTTTATGCTGGCTTCTTTCTGGTTTTGGCTCAAAAGTTTGTTGAACTCGATCTGCTCTGGATTCACTAAGATTTTCCTCAAACAAGGCTGGCAAGCCCCGGGCTTGCATTATTTGGGCCTTCATGGGCCCCCTGTGTGAAAGGATGGCTAGATTCTGTTCGGCGCAATACTCTGAAGATCTTTGCACAAGGCAATGCCGTAGGCATTTGCAAGGTTGGCAATCTGCATTCCTATGGATTTCCGAAGTGCTGACAGTGCGTCATTGAAATTGAGCCACTCAGGATTACCTGAACTACATCGTAATGTTCTAAGGTCGACTGACTTCATCGCGTCGAAGAAAATCAGAATCGTCTTGGTTAGCGACAGCAGTATTTCATCAAGTGCTGTTCCGTCGAGGAGATTCCCCCGAATAGTGGTGAATCGTCGACGAAGTTCATCAAGCGACTGTCGTACGTGGTCGGGACATTCGGCATCGAATGTGGCCCATAACGAACGACGGTCCGTCATTGCAGAGACGATTTCCTTCGCTATCTGTGGTTCCATGCGCCCAGATTGAAGCAAGGCAAGGCTGCGTGAATATCCTTCGGTGCGGACCTCTGATACCATATTCTCGTGGTCTCGTTTCCACTTGCGAAGCAAGTCCGCGTCGTAAGCGCAGTCGTCACCATCGACAATGACTCCGCACTCCCGACAAAGCCACAGACCGTTATCTATGGATGTTCGTTCTGCGACGGTCTGCGAGGTCTTGTAGCGTGGCCCCAGTTCGGAGGCCGCATGAATATGTGCAGCGTGACCCGAAGTCAAAGCTTTGTTTGGGTCGGAGTGCGGCCCGATCGTGAGCTTGAGACAACGCGGATTGGAGCAAAAATGTGCAGCCCGACGGGCAAGCGCTAATTTCGTGGCTGCTTTGAAGTCATCCCTCTTGGTCACTCCCAACCTCTCTGTTTGATATGAATTATTTTCCCTAAATATTATCGCGTCGTAGGAGCGAAAGCACTGACCAATCCACTAAAACTCGATCGCGCCGGAGCCTTTAGTGTTCGATTCTCAATAGACGCTGCTGCATAAATCTGTGTGCTCAAGCCAGTAGGTTTTTTGCATGAGCCAGCCCAACAGTAGTTCCAAACCACGTTATCTATCCTGGCTGGTTCTGCTATAACGCGGCTTTGAAGACTCGGAACAATCCTGTTCGCACGCAACCTGGAGTAGCGGTCTTTTAGCAGTATGGGCACAACGAAACTTGCTTACCATTGCGATCAGCTCTGCTGAATCTCCGACCTTGGCAGGGCAGCGGTCACTCAGTCCATGGAGAGTTCAATGATTGGTAAGAACTACAGTGGCCACCTATCCGCCAAAACTGGAGGCTGCAGTCAATTGACCTGCTCCCCATAAATTAACATATCTCAATGTTATCAATGTCTGCTCTTGGCACTAAGCTGCCATTGTTAAATGCGCTAAAATTGCTTGTCATTATGGCCGTAGCTGCTTTTGTTCCCAAATCTAATGACTGGATAACTCATATCTTGGGGTATTAAGCAGTTGAGAGCAGATCACGTTAAAAACATTATCTGCGGTTTGTACCGGTATGCTTTTATGACATTCCAGCATACCGGCCCATAGCCAGACCGATGAACTCGCCTGTAGAACAAGTTGAATGTAACTGCCCAGAGTCATGCTTTTCAGGTCTGATAGTTTTGAGCACTGTTAAAGTCATTGCCCTAACTCAGCCACTTCCTTATCCTATTCCAAAGAGATAATGGCTCGGTTCTCATCCCAGACGGCTCCTCAGTTGGCTCCTGTTTCAGCTCTTCAGATGCTACCGTCGCATTAGTCTGCGCGTAATAACGCTTCTTAGCCGCTTTATCTCGACGCATCTCTGCATCGATTCTGGCTTTATCCCAAGGAGGTGCTTTCAGTACGCGGTTACACTGGATTACATAGTGAGATCGACAGGGTAAATTCCAGTTTCCCACTGATGGCCACAGCGACACGGTCTCGCCATCGTAAGTCAGCTTCCAGTCAGTTGGGGTCAGAGGCGTTACAACCTCATGCCCGCAACCACAACAGCAATTGTGAATCACTGTGCCATACTCCATGGAAACATACAGGATACTTGGTTCAATTTCTCGCGGAATCCCTTTCACGAAACACGGGGTCAGTTGGTTATGTCGTATCATAGTAAGTCACCATTCAGTAACATATTCCCGTCAGTCGTATATGAACAGTTATGTTCATTTTCAAGATCACGATAAAACCCGAGTAGTTTCTTCCATTTGATGACGGCAAGTGCCGCATTCAACATGTTTAACTCGGCGACTTGAATATTTGAAGCGTAAACGTTTTCTGCGCCACTCTCCTTAAAAGACACACGTGTGCGAATATGATCTCGTTTCTCTGGAGTACTGGTCGTCACCCTCAGGATGCCACCCAGCGATCCGTCCACCAGCTCGAGCCCCATTCCCACGTCTATGAATGACACGCCCATGTCTTCCAGCTTCTGCATCGCTAAGAGTTTTGGCTCTCCTGCGTCCATACAAAGGAAGGCAAAGGTAATTCCGTCCAAGAGAGTAAGACTATCCTGGCTTATCTGTACTGCATACGTCACGATACGACGGTGCATCTGACCGTAAATTCCCGCCAGGTAATCCACTTTCTTCGGCACTTCCCTGAGAGTGTTAATCGACGGGGCGCCGGGGGCGCGAAAAGCGTTGTGCTGAAGTAAATCATCACCATCGATGAGACGTATCTCACTGACTGGTGTTTTAGCTATCTGGTCCAGTATATAGGAACCTGTACCACCGACACCGATGATGGCAATGTGCTGACCTTCAAGCCGTGCAGTTAATGCCCCGATCCCGACCCGATCAGATGCAGTTTCAAGATAGTTAAAGACGCCCCCTTCCTCCTCATCAGGGGTTTTAAAAACACGTGCTAACGCCAGGTTTGAGGGTTGCGGCGTGGCCAGAGATGATCGTCGCATAGGTGGACATCTTCTGATGGTAGTCACTGTAACCTTCAGGCCCAGGCTTACTGGAGAATAAGTGCTGAGCAGACAGTCCATGCCCAAGATTTACCGCTTCACTCTGATGAAAAATAGCCTGGATGCGCCCCCCCTGGGAAGTGCATGGAAATTCTCCATCAAAGTGAATAGTGTGTGGTTCCGGTTTTTGAGTAGCGTCTCCAGACAGGCAAAGACTCGATATGAGCGTGCCGGTTTTTACTTCCCGTTGCGCGTTAACGTACGGAACGTCACGCATGACCAGAAAGCCACCCACAATTTGTACGTGATAACCTTCTTCGCGCAAGCGCTTCAGATCGCTATTAAGATTGAATAGTGCGACCGACATTGATCACGCTCCCGTTTTTCACGTTGATATAGGCACCCGCAGCTAACTCACCACTGTGTGGTTTTGAGCCCGCTCCACGATATGTGATTGAATAAACGATCTCTGCAGTTGGGGCTTCGCCTGGATATGCGATAGCCACAAATTGCTCGAAAGTTTGATGACTATCGCTGACCTGAACTTCACGCCCGTTAACGACGATATCAATCTTTGGTTTACGCTTTGGCGCCGTTACAAAGTGTTCAATGCCCGGAGTCGTAAGATCCACCGCCTCATTCGGTTCAATCTGGCGATCATCACCGCCACGGATAACCATAAATACAGCATCGCCATCGGCTGGTTTTGCCAGCTCATAAAGTGCTGCTCCCGAAATTGCAGGTTTTCCCCACGATACCTGGCTGTCGTTTACGGTAAGTTTGAAATCACGATCGGTCTGGAAGGCCACGAACCGTTCAGCGCCACGACCGCGTAAATCGAAAGGTTCATCAAGTCGCAGATCTTCAAAGTCGCCCGTTTGAAGAATAGCGAAGAGGCTGTAACCATCATTTACACGCAGCCTGCGGCAATCAGAATCTGACGCCCCAGTGGAACTGGGTCATTGATCTCAATTGCGTGAAAATCCAGATTTTCCTGCGCAAACAGGATGCGGTAGGCATTTGCCGGACGCAGTTCGCGGCCTTCGCGAATCGCTTCTCCGACATCGTCGATATTGTTAATATTTTGGCTGTTCATCTTGTGCATGTCCTTGAGTTTGGCCAGACGGTGTCTGGCTCTAATACTCAATCGATGCAGCGCTACCAAAGCGGTAAATTATTTTAGAATTTTTTTTGAAGTTCGCCTGGCGGTGTCAATCCGCAGACGAAAAATGCCGGGCAGGAAGGACAAACACGGGATGATGATTCGGCGGGAAATACCCCCTGACCTATAGAGTTCAGGGCATCAAGAAGCTTTTCCTGCCGGTTATGCAGCACCTTAGTGGTCAGTTCAACCGGCGTTACAGTCTTATCAGAAAGATGAACTAACTCAACTATCGCGTCAGGAAAGGCTCTCCTTGCTGCAAGTACAAAAGCGGCAGCGCTAAGGTCCGATTCTTCTTTATCTCTTTTATGTCCGGTTCTGAC
>NZ_LUTN01000003.1 GCF_002111595.1 Lonsdalea britannica | reverse complement strand
ACATCGCCTGAACTCTGGCGTTGTAGCCGATATTCAGCAATACCACTACCGCCATACATCCAACAGCAATACCTGACAATGCCAGCACTGCCCGGCGTCCTAAGAGACGTAGATTATCGAGTGGTTCTGTAAAAAGGTGAGACCAGGAGGGACCATAGCGTCCACGAAGATCACGGGGAGTTGTCACGTCTGTGCTATCGTGCGGCATATGTGTCCTCAACGATATGACCATTGCCGATCCTGATACGACGTTCCATCCGTTCTGCCATCTTTTCGTCATGCGTAACCATAACAAGCGTTGTACCAGCAGTTTCATTCAGGGATAAGAGCAACGCTACGATCTCATTGGCTGTGTCTTGATCGAGATTTCCAGTCGGTTCATCGGCAAGCAACAATGCCGGCTCGCCAACCAGAGCGCGGGCAATAGCAACACGCTGGCGCTGCCCACCCGATAAATCAGCAGGACGATAATAAAGTCTCTCAGCCAGTCCCACCCGATCGAGTTGTAGCTGAGCCTGCTCTCGGGCAATGGATTTTGGCAGTCCTCTGTAGAGCAGTGGCAATGCGACATTATCCAGTGCGTTTAGACGAGATAACAGATTGAACCCCTGAAAAACAAAACCAATAATTTGATTACGAGCTCTTGCCCGCACATCATCTGAGGCGGTGGAGACGTCTTCCCCGGCAAGTAGGACCTTGCCTGATAATGGTTTATCCAGTAATCCGATAATGTTCAAAAGCGTGCTTTTTCCGGACCCTGATGGTCCGGTAATGGAACAACTCTGTCCCACCGGGATGGATAACGAAAGGTTTTGCAGCACAACCTGTGATGAAGTGCCTGTAGGATAAACTTGGGTTATGCCCGACAGACAAATAAAATCTTGAAGCTGTTGCTCAGGAAGACGCATCAGGAGCTCTTACTCCTGAATTTTTTTATCTATATTGGATGAGAACAGATAGTCGAACAATGTGGTCGGTTTATCAGTGCTCACGTTCTCAGATTCGTTTGCATTTAAATAATAGTCCAGCAACGTTGTGACGGTCTGAGACTGAATATCACTAATGGATAATCCTTCATCCTGCAAAACATTGTTACCTTCTAGACGAAAACCGTGCTTTTTACCGGTCTCTGTAACATAAAAAACGCCATCTTTACTGATAACATCCGGTTCATCAGTTTTAAACGTCACTTCGCTGGCGGTATTCACAACGTAGTTATTCTGTCCCTGACTAACATAAGTGGTGAAATCAGGGGTCCGGCCCAGTCCATTAGAAGTTGTCTTACTCGCAGAATTGTTAACTACCGATTCCAGATAATCAAAATTTGCGACATGGTCAAACGAATAGCCGGAGTTGAGCTCAAACTTCAGGAATCCGGGATCAAGAACGGAGCTGGAAAGATTACCACTGTTCAGGATACGGGAGGCAGTCTCGGAATCCTTAGCAGTGAAATCAATAGTTTGCTTACGCCCGCTCACATCGTATGTATTCCCCGTATTGTAATTACCGGATACGCTACCGAACTTTCTGTACTTACCTAAGTCACGTGCTAAATCATCAACATAGAGCAAATCAGTTCCCTGATCCTTTGCCTGCGCATAAAGGTCTGATAATACATTGCGATCATCTAGGGTCAGGAAGTTTACTGCATCCATGTCCTGTGTTTCAGTGGTTAACTGGGTTTGTACTACAGGGAGAGCGTTTGTGTTTCCATACAGGCGGGTCATCATCAGTCCCAGTCCACTTATCGTAGACTGTGCTGATGAGTTTGATTGAGCTGTCGTGGTGCTGCTTCCAGTGGCAGGCTGGGAGCTGGTCTTTTTAGACGCGTTACCAGATGTATCCTGTACATAGCTATAAACATTGGTTGAGGTGTTGACGTTCATAGTTTGATTCTCTCCAGCCTGGATAGAAGTTATGGGTGTTTAGTAATTAATAGCTGTAGGTATAAGTGACACTTTCCTGGCGCGAAGGCTTAAGCGATGCACCTCGTGCACCAGTCGTGGTGTGGTTAATACGTAATCTAGCTCCGTTACCGAACGGGAAGCTATTAAAATCTGTGGTGGTCGCCGTTGACCCACTGGTTACCGCTTTACACAGTGATGGAGTTGTTGCATACGGGCGGTAATAGCACAGCTCAACAGTATCAGTCGTTGCAGCAGGGTATGCCGCGATAGTGTATGCGATGCTGGTTAGGGTTTTGGTTTTTGTAAGAGCACCCGACGGAAAATCTATGGAAACCAGACCAAATGCAGTGGCTGCTGGCAAGCCGCTTCCATCAGAGAGAACAGTGATCTATCTTGCGGTCTCTGTTTTCACGATAGAGTTTGTGGCGGCTAAAGCCGGAAGTGAAGCTAGCATTGCTGCAACCAGTAGGGAAAGAGAAGCTAACTGCTTGTTCATTTAAATCTCCTGAAATGAAGAGCTCTTTAGTCATTAAAGAACGGACTTGTGGTGGTCACTCCTTTGCGGCACACCGCCTGCATTACCCAGTCGCTTCACAGCTGAGCGTATGGAGTGCCAACTGTGCTTAGGCAGTTTTGCCAACTCACAGCAGATCCAACACGTAAGATATAATTAACGGTATCAGTTTCGAAATCTTTAGAAAAAATGATGTAAAGGCAAAGATAACTTACGTTAAGTTGAAAGGATGATGTCTTATCTGAGAAGAAAGGCAGGCTTCGGGTACTGTATTTAAAGCGCTATGTCCAGTATTTTTGTTCCTCTACAGGGGCTTGTTACCTATACCACCGTACATTAGGCTTATCGTTCGAGTGATTAGTGATGACTTGTAGATGCCGTATGGTCAGTGACACTTCAGCGAATGAGATGCCTGGTGGCGAAGGAGGGAGCAGTTCAGTCGATTGTGCTCTCCATAGTCAGCAATGTCCGCTCCTGGCACATAGCAGCCAAAATAAAGGGCACATGGTGAACTTCAAAAGGAGCCGACGTTATTCTCTCGCTCATGCCAGCTCAGATTACTCGGACGTACGAAGCGCTTTAATGTCATTAGACATTATTGCCGTGAGGTGCCTAGTGATCTTTTCTACAGACCAGTCCCACCACGCTAATTGCTCCAGCTCAGCGACTATTTCATCTGAAAATCGTTTCTTAATCACTTTTGCAGGATTACCACCAACAATGGTATATGCGGGCACGTCTGTAGTGACAACAGCCATAGAGGAAATAATAGCGCCATCGCCAATCTTCACACCCGGCATGATAAGCGCTTTGTACCCTATCCAGACATCGTTCCCGATAATCGTATCGCCTTTGTACGGTAAATCTTCAGGCTGTGGCGTAGCCTTTTCCCAACCATTCCCAAAAATATAAAACGGGAAGGAAGAGAAACCCGATAATTTGTGATTTGCACCATTCATGATGAATTGAACGCCTTTTGCGATTGCGCAAAACTTACCGATAATCAGCTTGTCGCCGATGAAAGGAAAGTGGTAGAGAACATTGCGTTCAAAATCCTCGGAGTCTTCTGGATCATCGTAATAGGTGAAATCACCAATAATAATATTTGGATTGGTCACCGTATTTTTGATGAAACAAACCTGCGGAAATCCCTGCATGGGATGCTTATTTGTTGGATCTGGTCCTTGCACTCGCCCTCCGACTCAAATTGACCTGCCCCCAGGATTAGATACAACCTTCAGTTAGTAATGTCAGTTGGTTTTTCTTCATATTTCCCGTTTCGCCAGCCCGCTGCAAATTCAGCCGGCGTCAGGTAATTCAGCGATGAATGTGGTCGACACTCGTTATAATCCTGCCGCCAGTCATTAATGATTTCCCGGGCATGTAGAATATCGCTGAACCAGTGTTCATTCAGACATTCATCCCGAAAGCGGCCATTGAAACTCTCAATAAATCCGTTCTGCGTTGGCTTGCCCGGCTGAATTAAGCGCAACTCAACACCATGTTCAAAGGCCCATTGATCGAGCGCGTGGCAGGTAAATTCCGGGCCCTGATCAGTTCTTATCGTTGCAGGATAGCCACGAAACAGCGCAATGCTGTCCAGAATACGTGTCACCTGAACGCCTGTAATCCCGAATGCCGTGGTGATCGTCAGACACTCCTTCGTAAAATCATCCACGCAGGTCAGACACTTAATCCTGCGGCCGCTGGCAAGTGCATCCATGACAAAATCCATCGACCATGTCAGGTTTGGCGCATCCGGGCGAATAAGCGGAAGCCGCTCAGTCGCCAGCCCCTTGCGGCGTCGCCTGCGCTTTACACTCAGGCCGTTGAGATGATAGATGCGGTATACCCGCTTGTGGTTGACGTGAAGGCCCTCCCGACGCAGTAGTTGCCAGATGCGCCGGTAACCAAAGCGGCGGCGCTCAAGTGCCAGCTCTGTGATGTGTAGAGACAGCTGCGCGTCAGCAGCCGGACGCTGAGCCGAATAACGGCAAGTCGACAGGGACAAACCTGCCAGCCTGCAGGCACGACGTTGCGACAGACCTGCGGCCTCACACATGACTTCCACTGCTTCCCGCTTCTGGTCTGTCGTCAGAACTTTCGGGCAAGAGCCACCTGAAGCGCCTCCTTATCCAGCATGGCTTCAGCGAGCAGCTTCTTGAGGCGGGCGTTCTCCTCTTCAAGCGACTTGAGCCGCTTCACTTCAGGGACTTCCATGCCGCCAAACTTCTTGCGCCAGGTGTAAAACGTGGCATCGGAAATGGCGTGCTTACGGCAGAGCTCACGGGCAGAAACTCCGGCTTCGGCCTCGCGGAGAATACTGATGATCTGTTCGTCGGAAAAACGCTTCTTCATGGGGATGTCCTCATGTGGCTTATGAAGACATTACTAACATCGCGGTGTGTTAATCAACGGGGAGCAGGTCAAAATTGTTTAACTGGCTTCTGATTAAGGTCAGCTAATCAGACCACTCTATGCGATTTTTCAGCATCCCCAGTGACATCTGATCTTCTCCCTAAAAATAGTTCCCAAAGGCTACCATGATCAAAAATAGACTTTCTGTTTAAGTCAGATAAACGTTCTGTCGTTTGGAGTTGCACCTCAGCTCAGCCCATTTCATCAAGAATATCTCGCTTTGCGATACGCCACATGCTGAGTAACTTTTGCCGAGAATAAGGATAACCCGCATCAAGAAGTTTAAGAGAACGTAATTGTTCCACATTGAAATGACGAAAATCATCACGCATTTCACACCAGGCTGCGAGGATAACTTCGCCTGAAAAGTAACCCAATGCAAAAGGCCATAGAATTCTTTCAGTATCATTACCCAAACGGTCTTTATAGCGCGCTTGGACTTTTAATCTTCTCCTGATAGCACTTCGCAGCGGAATCATATTCTGATGGTCTTTTTTAATGGAATCGGCCTTTCCAACCAGCAACGTCGAGTTTTCGAATATAGCGTGCAGTTGCGGCGGTATGCTTTGTATGACTTTCCCGGCAACCTCCGAGGCAGCGTTTGCAATATCCTCATCACCGTAAACAGAGACCCAGCGCAGGCCTAACGCCAGCGCATCCAGTTGCTCAGGCGTGAACATCATGGGTGGTAAAAGGTAACCCGAAGAGAGGATATATCCTGTGCCCGCTTCCCCTTGAATATCGGCTCCCTGCGAACGTAGCGATGCAATATCACGATAAAGTGTGCGAAGGCTGACTGAAAGTTCTTCAGCTAGTCTGCTGCCACTGACTGGATAGCGATGTCGATGCAGAATTTGCAAGAGACTCAATAGGCGCTCGGCGCGCTTGGGTCCGGATACTGACATAAATTGTCATTGCTCCCTGCCATAGTGATGTCTCTGTGAGATTAAGGAGACGTACTCGCAATGATACCTAATTTGTTTATTCTTTATGTTTCTAACCCGCCGATAAGCAGCAAGTTTTATCAAACATTATTTGATAAAGAGCCAGACGTTGTGCTTCCCACCTGGGCTGCTTTCTCTTTCGACAATGGCCTTAACCTGGGATTGTGGTCAACAAACGCGCATGATTTTGCATCATGTGGAGAGGGTAACCGAACGGAAATCAGTTTTATGGTTGAAAACATCCAGGTGGTCGATGAGCTATACCAGCGATGGATGACCTTCGGCGTTCAAATTGAACAGGAACCCAAACAGGCGGTATTCGGTAAAACATTTGTGGCACTTGACCCCGACGGGCATCGCCTCAGAGTCTGTATTCCAGATTGATGAGATGAAGAGGCTCAGATCTCCCCCTTTGCGCCGAACAGCGCGCTTTACCCCACTTACAACGTAAAGCGCGTGATTTAGGGGATTCGGCGTCAGCAATTGTTGCTGACGCTTAGGGCAATCAGTAATGCCGTCGATGTTCACTGAACTCAACACAATGGCTGAATGGGTCTGTCTTTTCCTCAGTACAGGATCACACCCGCACCAGCGGCTTGCCGGAAAATGAGCGGTGGCGCAGTTCGTCCAGCAGCAGCGGCAACTCGGAGAAATCACGGACCACCCGAGACTCTGCCTGCAGCCGCTCTTCCGCCAGGTCGATCAGCAGCAGTTCGCCCGCCGCCGTCAGCCGCGCCCAGGCCGCTTCGTCACCGAATTGATGCAGCGCGCCCAGCGCCACCTCATGCAGGGAGATTGCCCGCCCAAACGGGGCGCATGGCCAGTTCGCAACGCGATCCTGAATGCAGACCAGATGACCGTTCGCTTGCAGCATCGGGGACAAGCGCTCGGCATGGTCGGCGCTTACGCTGTCGATGATGGCAAAGAAGCCCGCATCCTCACTCGTCCAGTCGGGATCGTCCGCCAGCTCGCTCGCGACGCAATCCTGCGCGCCCAGCGTCCTCAGCCGTTCCCAGTGGCGGGCATGGCTCATGGCGGTCACGTTGAATCCATAGGCGGCGGCCAACTGCACCAGATAGTGCCCGACGGACCCGCCCGCGCCGCTAATCAATATCGGCTGGCCCGACTGCGGCGGCAGTTTATCCAGCGCCAGCCACGCGGTGAGCGCCGGACATGGCACGCTGGCTGCTATGGAGAAATCCAATTGCAGGGGCAGGCGTAACAGTGCGCGCATATCGACAGGCGCAAACTCGGCAAAACTGCCGGGAGACTGCAAATTCTGGTGATAAGCGACGCGCTGGCCCAGCCAGCGGTCGGAGACGTCCTCGCCCACCGCCACCACGACGCCCGCGCCGTCGACACCAGGCACTTTACCGGGCTGCCAACGCAGATTCTCCGCGCCCAGTACCTTCCAATCCACCGGATTCAAGCCAATCACAATGTTGCGCACCAACACCTGATCGGCCGCCGGTCGCGGCAAGGGAATGCGTTCGAGTTTCAGATCGTGAGGATCGGTGCCGTCATGCCAGGTCCATGCCCGGTAGGTTTCAGGAAGCACTTCGCGCTGTTTATCCGTCATCTTTCTTTTCCATGATAAAGGTCTAGTCGTAGCCGAGGGGTCAACGCCCTCTCCAACTCAATAACGATGAGATGTCCGTTTCATTTATTTTCCAGCTCCGCTGACCGCGTCGACCTCGACGTCTTTCTTGCGACGGCGGTCACTCTCAGGCCGCATCAAGGCCATGCAGATAACTGCTCCATATCCATGGTTAAAAGGGGAATGGTATCAACTCCCCCCACACCCGGGCCTATCCGTGATACTACGATGCATCTTTTTACTAATGCGATCACGATAACGTTAGTTGGCTATGAGACAGCAAAATGCCAAAGATGTTGCGTCAGACATCCCATGTCTCCTGTGCGACACCGAAAAGGAAGACCAAAACGGAGACGATAACGCCGTGCCTCCACGCGACCACAGCGCAAGGCTGTTCGTGTCTGTTCACCATAGAATGCTAGCCGCTGGAGGACGCACTCCGGCACTAGCGGACGCATGGCCTGGCCGGTGGGTAGTCGATAGCAGCTTGGTTAAGGGTGTGAACGGAGGAAAGCGTGATGATCATTGAGGGCAGGATACGGCGCTTGAGAGCATTTTTTATCCTTTTGATATATATCGTTATATACCCTTCTATACTACGTCTGCACCCGTCTGATTTTTATGACTCAGATCACTCTTTTACCGGACAACATCTACCGACATGTCACTACCGCCCTGCGAATGTCATTTTTATTCAATCTATTCAGTCAAATATCATCAACCGCCTCTATGTTCACTCACCCGCCGCGTTCTCTGAATGAGAGTAAAAGCAGCAGAACCATGCCCGGTTTTAAGCAACGCGTGGCATAGGCTCCTACATTGGCTTGACAGTCTAGTCCTGCCAGTTCATAAATTGAACCGTACAGTACGGTATTTTTATGGCGTACTCTAACGATGACATTCATGTGGGAAAGGAGAGGTTATGAAAGGTGTACTGTTATTGAGCTGCATCACGTCGGTATTAATGTTGACCGGCTGTGTCTCTTTATTTTAGGCGAACGTTATTCGGCGAGCGCTCAGATCCACGTTGATTAAACGCACTGGAGATTCGATGAAAGGTCTTTTTGGGTTGGGCGGCATGACTGCCGTATTGATGCTGACGGGCTGTATTGCGCTAGGCACTCACATTTAATCACGAGACCGACCCGCACTGGGGTCGAAGAAAGTGATGTCCGGCGGCGACTGCCGTTGCTATGAGGACGACCCCGCGCTTCTCCACGAGAAGGCGGGGTCGTTTGCATTACAGCGACGCCAGCGTGTCGGCGATCACTTTTTGATAGGACACGGTCGGGCGTCCCAGAAGACGGCTCAGCGTTTTACCGTCATCAAACAGCGCGCCTTCGGCGGCACCCGCATCGGAGTCAGCCAGCACATCGGCCAGACCATCCGGTAAGCCCGCCCCCTTCAGCGCATTGGCAAACTCTGCGACCGGCAGATCGACATAGGCGATGGTTTTTCCCGACTGACTGGAGATCTCCGCCGCAAACTCCGCCAGCGTATAGCTATCGTCGCCCGCCAGTTCGTAGACTTTCCCTGCCTGATCGTCCAGCAGCAAAACGGCGGCCGCCGCACTCGCGTAGTCCCCCCGCGTCGCCGATGCGATGCGACCTTCACGCGCCGCGCCGATATAGGCGTCGTGCGCCAAAGCCGGAGCAATGCTGGCGGCATAGTTTTCGGTATACCAGCCATTGCGCAGCAAGACGAAAGGCACGCCGGAGGCTTTCAGTGCGGCTTCCGTCTGGCGGTGTTCTTCACCCAACATCAGCGGCGAGGTATCCGTATGCAGCAGGCTGGTATAGGCGATCAGCCCGACTTCTGCCGCCTTGGCGGCGTCAATCACCGCACGGTGCTGCGCGGTGCGCTGCCCCACTTCACTCGAGGAAATCAGCAGCAGTTTATCAACGCCCTGGAATGCCGTGGCCAGGGTCGCCGGCTGGCTGTAATCCGCCTGACGAACGAGTACGCCACGCTCGGCCAAATCCTGCGCTTTCGACGGGTTACGAACTGCGGCAATGATCTGATCAGCGGGAACTTTTTTCAGCAATGCGTCAATGACAAGACGACCTAACTGACCTGTCGCACCGGTTACTGCAATCATAATGACCTCCGTTTAGGGTTGTAGGGCACGCGAAGACTCCCGTCATGCCCCCACTGTATCGATATTCACTTCGTAGACGCGGGAGACTATAAAGGATACACTCTCTTTTAGTAAGTACTTACCTTTTGGTAAGTTTGGTTTTTATCAGGAAAATGTGATGCGTACCCAAAACAGCCGTGAACTCGGCCCCCATCATGAAGAAATTCGCTACGGTAAGTTGCTGGATGCCAACTGCCCGTCACGGGATGTACTGCAACATATCGCCAGCCGCTGGGGCATTCTTGTGCTGATTGCCCTGGACGAAGACACGTTGCGTTTCAGCGAGCTACGCAGAAAGATCAGCGGTATCAGCGAAAAGATGCTGTCCCAGACGCTGCAGATGTTTGAGCGGGATGGTTTCGTACACCGCAACATGTTGCCCGTGGTTCCCCCACATACGGAGTACTCGCTCACACCACTCGGCCGCGAGGTCTACGAGCGCGTGATTCAGTTGGCGGATTGGATTGAGCTGAACTTGCCGAAAATTATGCAGGCGGGGCAATAGCGGCTGAGGTTTTGACTTCAGCGGGGATGTTGCAAAGAACGTTCGAAGGAAGGGTAAACGGCGATGGCGCTACGCCTGTCTGACGGTAGCGCCCCCTGCGAGTTACTGCGGGTTATCCTGCTGTAGGTAATCCGTCAGGAAGTACTGCGCGTTGCCGGATTGCGACAGCGTATCGTCATATCCGACCATGGTTTCCTGTGCTTCGCCGGGCAGATACAGTTCCCCATAACCGCTGTGAATAATCAGCACGACGAATTTTTTTCCGTCGACCTGCGTCGAGTAGCGCGTATCTTTATTGGTTTTTTCCACATCCATTTTCTGGATGCGCATTTTCCAGTCGTGATCGATGCCGTCGATCTGCACTAGCGCCTGATTGGCGGCTCGTTCGCCATAACGTAAGGTCCAGACTTTTACGCCCTGCTCGCCACTATAGGCCACCACATTGTCGCCGACCGGCGGACGCGGAGTATCGGTGGCGGCACAGACAGCCGTCGTCATGAACAATCCCAGAATCAACGCCATCCAATGTATTTTTCGCATGTTTCTTCCTCTATTTAGCGGCGAACGCCTGCCTTGGTGGTCGGGATTGTTCCATTTATCGGTAGGATGTTCAATGACACAACGCGAGGAGGCTAATCATTTATTGGCAATGTCATTCCCTCGCCCAATAATAATAAGGTCGGCCTTAACGACTTAATTTCCTCCACCTCACATCCCCCCCATATCGCCATCATGTGGCCGAACCGCAGGAGGCCGTTTTTTATTCACGGATAAAACGTGATGAAAAGACCACGATTTTTCATCCAGGAATCGACGCACGATATAGTCAACCCAAGGTAATAGTTAGCCATGCTACATAGTTGATTAATTAATGCATAGAAGGCTCATGTTAAAGATGCGCGTTTATTAAATGCGAGAGGTTTTATTCTTCTGTCAAAAAGAGTGCGCGCATCCTCGGAAATCAAAACGGAAAACGCGCTAAGACTTCCACATCCGGTAGTAAAATACCTGTTAAAAGAGCCAAAAACCACCAATATTCAAGCATTCGGTAACCCCCCAAACGCATGATTCCATGATTCACTCATGCTCGAAAAGTCGGCATGCTGGTCTCTTTTTCAGCATCGCCGAAGCATGGTTTTTTTATTAAAAAGAAGTGAAGAGAGTTATTTAGACCGTCCATGACGGTGACGCCCAAATAATGTTACAGTTTTATTTTCCACTTAGCAGGATCATATAACCTCTCGGTGAATACACCGGCAGTGACGATATCCCGCTCCCGCTTTTCGTCCGTCGAAATAAAAATCTTTTTAAATCAGCATCGCGCTGAATAAAGAAAAATCCGCTCTACACAAGCCGCTAGTGGTGTGATTATACTGTATAAAAAACCAGTTAAAGAGGCTTTCATGCGTTCATACCGTTTGATCCTTCCACGGTTGGATTCCCCTAAAATAAGTCTTCCCTTATTCAGCGACCATTGTGCGGCGGGCTTTCCTTCTCCGGCACAGGACTATGTCGAAAAGTCGCTGGATTTGAATGAACTGCTGATCAAACACCCCAGCGCGACCTATTTTGTGCGCGCCAGCGGCGAATCCATGGTGGATGTCGGTATACACGACGGCGATCTGCTGGTCGTTGACCGGTCGATCACCGCCTCTCATGGCGATGTGATCATCGCGGCAATCGACGGAGAGTTCACGGTGAAGACGCTGGCGCTGAAACCCCGCCTGGCGCTGCTGCCCATGAATCCGGCCTATGCCCCGCTCTACCCCGATCCCGATGCGCTGGAGATCTTCGGCGTCGTGGCGCACATCATTCACAGTCTGCAGAGGTAATGTATGTTTGCGCTGGCCGACGTCAATGCGTTTTACGCCTCCTGCGAAACCGTGTTTCGCCCCGACCTGAAAGGCAAACCGGTGGTGGTGCTGTCCAATAACGACGGCTGTGTGATCGCGCGCAACGCGGAAGCCAAGCGGCTGGGAATTCCGATGGCGATGCCCTACTTCCAGATGCGTCAGCGGCTCCGGGAACAGCAGGTCGCCGTCTTCACCTCGAACTATGCGCTCTATGCCGATCTCAGCGCCAGAGTCATGACCACGCTCGAAGCGCTGGCGCCGCGCGTCGAGATCTACAGCATCGATGAAGCGTGGATGGATATCACGGGGATTGATGTCACCTTGTCGTTTGAACAGTTCGGCCGACAGGTCAGAGAAGCCGTCTACGCCACCACGGGCCTGACCGTCGGCGTGGGCATGGCGAAAACGAAAACGCTGGCCAAGCTGTGCAACCATGCCGCCAAGCGCTACCCCGCGACCGGCGGCATCGTCGCGCTCACACACCCGATTCGGCTACAAAAACTGATGTCGCTCACGCCGGTGGAAGATGTCTGGGGCGTCGGCAGAAGAACAACGCGCCGGCTGCATACGCTGGGTATCACGACCGCGCTCGATCTGGCACGCTCGCCGACGTCGTTTATCCGCAAGCACTTCAGCGTAGTGATGGAACGTACCGTCCGAGAACTGCGCGGCGAACCCTGCATTGAGTTTGAGGAGGAGACGCCGACGAAAGAGCACATTGTCTGCAGCCGCTCTTTTGGCGTCCGCATCACCCGTCAGGAGGAGATGCATCAGGCCGTCTGCCGCTATGCGGAACGCGCCGCGGAAAAGCTGCGCGCGGAGAAACAACTCTGCCGGCAGGTCGCCATCTTCATACGGTCGTCGCCCCACGCGCACAATGAGATCTTCTATGCCAACAGCGCCAGCGAACAGCTGCTGTCGGGCACGCAAGATACGCGGGATATCGTGGCCGCCGCCGTGCGCGGTCTGGAAAGAATCTGGAAGGACGGGCCCCGTTACATGAAAGCCGGCGTCATGCTCAACGATTTCTCACCGCTGCACCGCACCCAGCTGCATCTCTTTGATGACAATCCGCCCCGGGCCAACAGCACGGCGCTGATGAACGTTATCGATAAAATTAACCACGAAGGATCGAGCAAAGTCTGGTTTGCCGGTCAGGGCATCTCTCCGACGTGGCAGATGAAAAGAGAGATGCTGTCTCCCGCCTACACGACGCGCTGGAGTGAGCTGCCCGTCGCCAAAATTGCCTAGACGGGCTTCTTCACAGGGAAGCGATTACTGCGGGTCGAACGGCGCGCTGCGGGTTAATACCCGTTCGATGACATTGAGCGCGCCTTCTTCTTGGTTGCTTTCGGTATGGTACTTCGCCACTTCGCGGATTTTAGGCTGAGCATTCGCCATCGCCACGCCGAATCCCGCCTGCCGTAGCATTTCCTCGTCGTTGCCGCTGTCGCCGATCGCCACCACTTCGTCATTCCCGATCTGCCAGCGTTGCTGCAACAGCGCGATCCCATGGGCTTTATGGACGCCAGGAATAATCAGATCGACAAAACCGAATCCGCTGGACACCGGTTTGACGATGCCGTCCAACGCATGTCCAATGTGCTCCATCAACGCGGGGATCTGATCGTCCGGCACGCTAAGCGAGAACTTGAAGATCGTGTCCGTCAGGCCGTCAAAGTCGTCACGCTGTTCGATGCGGTAATAGTGTTTGCCAATCAGTTGCAGGAAATCATCGGTGGAAGACGCATAAACATAGGCGCTGTCTTTGCCGCAAACCACGAACTGGATGTAGGGGATCGCGGACAGCACCTCAATCACCTTACGTACATCCGCAGGCGCGAGTTCGCCGCAGAAAATCGGTTGGCCGTCGGTGACCACATACGCGCCGTTTTCGGCCACGAAGGCAATTTCGTCGCGAATGTCGGGGAAGAAAGAGAGGAGCTGATAGTACTGATTACCGCTGGCGACGACGAACCGAATGTCGTCTTGTTTCAGCTGCGCGTACTGCCTGGAAAATCGGGTTTTGTTGAACTGCTTATCGTTGTTGAGAAACGTACCGTCCATATCAACTGCAATCATTTTTATCATACATCACGTCCCCGGATAGAAAGGTATCACTGCGGGTTTAGTGTATACAAAACCCCTCTACACGCAATCGGCCAGACAGGGTGCAGAACCGGACGCGACGGCCTGTTGAAGGGGTGACAGGCACGACTGAACGGTGAAAAAGCTTTTCAAATCTTTACACCTTGTTAACCAGGAGTCGCCGCGCGTCGTTCCCCTTGGATACCGGGCTTGGTGAGGGGTTGAAGCGTGATTTGACGAAGAAAAAGCGCGGCGTCGGCACTCTCGACATCCGTTAACCTTCTGTTAAATTAAAGTTCAAAACATGGACAGAAGGAGCGCATGAATGACCCGTCTTACCGCAAAAGATTTTCCGCCGGAGCTGCTCGAACTGTATGACTACTATGCACACGGCAAGATCACCAAACGCCAGTTCCTGGAGAAAGCCGCGAAATACACCGTCGGCGCCTAACGGCGGTCGCCTTGCTTGGTTTGATGAGCCCCAACTATGCGCTGGCACAGCAGGTGGAGTTTACCGATCCGACCATTTCCCCGTCCTATATCACCTACCCTTCTCCCAATGGTCACGGCAAAGTGCGCGGCTATCTGGTTCTCCCTGCGGGAGCGAAAGGCAAGCTGCCGGCCGTGGTGGTCGCCCATGAAAACCGCGGTCTGAACCCGTATATCGAAGATGTCGCACGTCGCGTCGCCAAGGCGGGCTTTATCGCGCTGGCGCCGGATGGACTCAGCTCCGTCGGCGGCTATCCCGGCAACGACGACAAGGGTCGCGAACTCCAGCAGCAGGTCGACCCGACCAAGCTGATGAACGACTTCTTCGCCGCCGTGGAATTTCTGCTAGAGGACGAGCGCACTACCGGCAAGGTCGGGATCACCGGCTTCTGCTATGGCGGTGGCGTGGCGAATGCCGCCGCCGTGGCCTACCCGGAGCTGGCGGCAGCCGTGCCTTTTTACGGCCGCCAGCCGAAAGTCGAAGACGTGCCCCGCATCAAAGCGCCGCTGCTGATCCACTACGCCGAGCTGGATACGCGGATCAACGAGGGGTGGCCCGCCTATGAGGAAGCGCTCAAGGCGAATAATAAAACCTATGAAGGCCACATCTATCCCGGAGTTAATCACGGTTTCCATAATGACTCCACGCCGCGCTACGACAAGGCCGCAGCCGATCTCGCCTGGGAGAGAACCCTTACCTGGTTCCGCCGTTATCTAGCCTGAGTGTTGTCCGTCGACGTCGGTGATACGGCGTCGACGCTTTCTTCCCAACGCATTTCCTCGCGGGCCCAGCCCCCCTCAGTGAACGGATAACCGTCCTGAATAATCTCCATCAGTTCCTGCATATGAGGCGTGGCGGACATTTTGACCATCGCGGGGAAAAAAACCTGCGGCGACGGAAAAACGTCGATGACGTGGCAGTGCCGCAGCCGGTCGCGGTCCACTTCCGATGAGGGCAACAGCGTCGCGGCTTCCAGACCGGATTCCAGCCAGTCGAGAATGACGCCGGGTTGAGTCACATGCATCATCACCTCCGGATCGACGCCGCCCTTGCGAAAGTGATCCAGCAGGCTTTCATAGGTGCCGGGATCGCGCGCCCGATGCAATAACAGCAGCGGCCAGCGGCCCACATCGAGATAAGGGAAAGGCCCCTCTGGTTTTTCCGGTAGCAGCGCCTTGTTGACGACCGCTACCAGCCGCACGGGGTCAAACGCCAGGCAGGCGAATCCTTTGCAGTGATAAGGTTTTTGGATCAGCGCAATATCAATTAAGCCGTCGTTAAGCGACTGTTCGAGATGACTGGAATCTGAAACGGAAATATTTAATATCACCGCCGGATTACGTCGATGTAATTCTAAAAACAGCGGTTTGAAATAACATTGAAACAAATGCGACAGACCGATCTTTAATACTTTATTTTCTTTATTGGCAATGGAAATGGTTTCACGCGAGGTATTTTCAATCAATCGCAATATTTCGCAGGATTTTTTATACAGATAAAAGCCGGCTTCCGTGGGCTCAATTTTTTTTGCCGTCCGTACAAAAAGGGAGACGTTTAATTCCTCTTCCAGTTCATGAATCCGTTTGCTTAACGGCGGCTGCGCCATATTGAGCTGCCTCGCGGCCTGGCTAATGGAACCCTCTTCCACCACCTTACAAAAATACTTGAGTCTTTTCAGATCCATACTAGCCTCTTCATACGGACAGGAATACCGACCATGCGACCATAGAGTTCAGCTTATCATAAATGGAATCGTTCGATTTTGTAGCGGGATCGCAATTGTCATGAATAGATAAGGCCGCTCGGATAGCCGTGATTTAATTGTTGCCGGCATGTTACATCGCATCAAATGAAGATATTCCTGCTTGCCTGATGTCCGTATTATTGACATCACACTTCGAATTCATCCGGCAAATAAATATTGAGCGTGAGTGAGGTAGATCGCTTTGATATGAGCGCTACTACTTAAATGGTATTTGTCGGGACGGTAACGCAGTCATATATTTTTCCCAGCCAATAGATTGCCTTTCCATAAGGAGCGTCATTATGTCTCACGTTAAAAATAAGCCGGAAAATCAGGTCCACGATCTGCGTTCCGCGCTGGCGTTACTGAAAACGCTGCCGGGCGAACTGGTCTCTACCGACGTAGAAGTCGATCCTCAGGCCGAACTGTCCGGCGTTTATCGCTATGTTGGCGCGGGCGGCACCTGTATGCGGCCGACGCGCAAAAACGGCCCGGTCATGATCTTCAACAACATTAAAGGGTTCGATAATGTCAGCGTAGCGATCGGCCTCAACGGCTCCCGCAAACGCGTCGGTCACTTCCTCGGTTGCGAGCCGGAACGTTTGGGACACCTGCTGAAAGACTCGGTCCAGCATCCCATTTCACCGGTCAGAGTCCATGATGACAACGCTGTGTGTCAGGAAGTGGTTCATCTGGCGAGCGACGCCGGTTTTGACCTGCGCACCCTGCTTCCCGCGCCGACCAACACCGCCGAAGACGCCGGTCCTTACGTCACCATGGGACTGTGCTACGCCTCCGATCCCGATACCGGCGAATCCGACATTACCATTCACCGCCTCTGCGTGCAGAGCCGCGACGAGCTATCCATGTGGCTGACGCCCGGCCGTCATATCGATGCCTTCCGCCAGAAAGCGGAAGCGGCGGGCAAGCCGTTGCCCATCTCCGTCAGCATCGGCGTCGATCCAGCCATTGAAATCGCCGCCTGCTTCGAGCCGCCGACAACGCCGCTCGGCTTTGACGAACTGAGCGTCGCCGGGGCGCTGCGCGGCCATGCCGTCGAGCTGGTGAAATGTAAAACCATCAACGAATACGCTATCGGCCACGCCGAAATCGTCATCGAAGGCGAGCTGCTGCCGGATGTGCGCGTCCGTGAAGACCAGAATACCGACACCGGGAAAGCCATGCCGGAATTCCCAGGCTACACCGGCGGGGCCAAAGCCGCGCTGCCGGTGATTAAGGTGAAAGCCGTCACCCATCGTCACCATCCGATCTGGCGCACCACCGTCGGTCCCGGCGAAGAACACGTCAACATGGCGGGGATTCCTACCGAAGCCAGCATTCTGGACATGGTCAACCGGGCGATGCCGGGCAAGCTGCTGAATGTGTTCGCTCACTCGGCGGGCGGCGGCAAGCTGCTGGCGGTGATGCAGTTCAAAAAATCCTCGCCGGTGGACGAAGGTCGCCAGCGTCAGGCTGCGCTGCTGGCATTTTCCGCGTTTCCGGAATTGAAGCACGTGATTCTGGTGGACGAAGACGTCGATATCTTCGACAGCGACGATGTGATGTGGGCGATGCAGACCCGCTATCAGGCGATGTCGATACCGTCTTCATCCCCGGCGTACGCTGCCATCCGCTGGACCCGTCGCAGGTGCCCGAATACAGCCCGTCGATTTTGCAGGAAGGCATGTCCTGTAAGACCATTTTCGACTGTACCGTGCCGTTCGCCCTCAAACCGCACTTCGAGCGTTCGAAGTTCCAAGAGGTCGACGTTAAACGCTTCCTGCCAGACTTCGAATAAGGGGGCAAGATGACCACCCGACGTATTATCGTAGGCATCAGCGGCGCATCGGGCTTTCAATATGGCGTGAAGGCGCTTGAGCTGTTGAAAGCACAGGATGTGGAGGTTCATCTGGTGGTCTCCGCGGGCGCAGAAAAAACCTGCGCCCTGGAAACTGACTACAGGATAGAAGCGGTGATTGCGCTGGCAGATGTGGTACACGAGTGTAAAAATCTCGGCGCGTCGATTTCCAGCGGATCGTTCAAGACGCTGGGCATGCTGGTCGCGCCCTGCTCCATGCGATCGCTGGCCGCCATTGCCCACTGTCTGACGGATAATCTGCTGACGCGCGCCGCGGACGTCGTGCTCAAAGAGCGCCGTCAGCTGGTGCTGATGGCGCGGGAAACGCCCCTGAATCTGGGGCACCTGCGCAATATGCAGCAGGTGACGGAAATGGGCGGCATTATCTTTCCGCCCGTCCCGGCGCTGTACCAACGCCCGCAGACGCCGGATGACATCATCACCCACAGCGTGGGACGCGCGCTCGATTTGTTTGGTCTTGAGGTCAACACATTGCCCCGCTGGGGAGACAATTCAGTCAACACCAGGCCGTAGACGTGCTACGGCATAAAACTGAAAAAAATAACAAGGATAACGAGAAATGCTAATCGGACCTTATGTGAACGGCGCGGCTATCGTGGTCGGCGGCCTGCTCGGCGCGCTCATCAGCACGCGGCTTCCCGAGAGAATTAGAACCGCCTTGCCCCTGACGTTCGGCCTGTGCTCCGTGGGCCTTGGGATCATGCTGATCATCAAGGTGAAATTCATGCCCGCCGTCGTGCTGGCCATGATCCTCGGCGCCATTCTGGGCGAGCTGTTGTACATCGAAAAAGGCATTGGGAAAGCGGCGGGCACCACGCGTGGGCTGATCGACCGCATTTTCCCCGCCGTGGAAGGCATCTCCCACACCGAATTCACGGATAAATTCGTCGCGATCCTGGTGCTGTTCTGCGCCAGCGGCACCGGGATTTTCGGCGCCATGCACGAAGGCATGACCGGCGACCCATCGATTCTGTACATCAAGACGGCGCTGGATCTGTTTACTTCGGCCATCTTCGCTACGCTATTGGGGTATGCTGTCATCACTATCGCGATCCCGCAGCTGCTCATTCAGCTTGGGCTGGCGATGCTAGCCGCGATGATCCTGCCGCTGACAACGCCCGATATGATGGCGGACTTCTCCGCCGCCGGCGGGCTCATCATGCTGGCAACCGGGTTAAGGATCAGCGGCATCAAGCTGTTTCCCGTCGCCAATATGCTACCGGGACTGTTTCTGGTCATGCCGCTCTCCCATCTATGGTCTACCTACATCGCCTGATGTATGACCTGCGGGCCCGGTGTCGATGACCGGGTCCACGAATAAAGAGACGAAAGATGCAACCATTACCGACTTCCGCCGCGACGTTTATTGAACATCATCATGTGTTGTCGCTGACGACGCTGGACGAAGACGGCCTGTGGAGCGCCAGCTGTTTCTATGCGTTCGATGCCGCCAATGCCAGCCTGATCGTCCTGTCCAGCAGCAGTACGCGCCACGGCGGCGCGATGGCGTCCGGCGGACAGGTCAGCGGCACCATCAGCGGCCAGCCTGAAAAAATTCGCGACATCTGCGGCATTCAATATCTGGCCTCGGTCAGCCTACTCTCCGGGAGCGAACGGCGCGACGCGCTCAGCCTCTACGTGGCCCGCCATCCCATTGCCCGCCTGAAACCCCTGACGGAAGTTTGGCGGCTGGCGCTGCAGACGATAAAGTTTACCGACAATGCTACCCTGTTTGGCGCGAAGGAGCATTGGTCGCGGGAATGACCCCGCCGCCTGACCGCCGACAGTATGAATACCAGAAGTCTTGAGGAAGCCTATGACTACCCCACCGGAACACGTCGTGTTGCTGGACGCCGACAGAAATCCCATCGGTACGATGGACAAAAGCGTGGTGCATACCCATAACACGCCCCTGCATCTGGGCTTTTCCAGCTATTTGTTCACCTCCGACGGCAAGTTTCTGACCACACGCCGCGCCTTGGGTAAAAAGGCGTGGCCCGGCGTCTGGACCAACTCGGTGTGCGGTCATCCTCAGTTGAATGAAAAACGGGAAGATGCGGTCAGTCGCCGCTGTCGCTACGAGCTGGGCGCGGACGTGGCGCGGATCACGTTGGTGGATGACGAATTCAGCTACTGCGTCACCAGCGCCTCCGGCATTGTGGAGAATGAGTATTGCCCGGTGTTTATGGCGGTTCTCGCCAGCGACCTCGCGCCGCGCGCCGATGAAGTGCTCGACTACCGCTGGGTGGATCTGAGCGACCTGATCGACGCCGCGACCAAAACCCCGTGGCGTTCAGCCCGTGGATGGTGCAACAGCTCGCGCATCCGGCGATTCGACGCCGCCTGTTGGCGTTCGTCGCTTCGCTGACGACGCCGGCATAATCACCGTCAGCACAGCGTGAGTGAAAGGCGATTTGTCGACACTCGCGTTTGGGTTATCGTCCTGCGGCAGCGCGTTTTACAAGCGATAAATACGCGCTCGCCGGGGCAAAGAAACGATTGGACATACAAACAAACACGCCGCTTTCACTTCATTACGCCCCGATGTCACGGCGCGTATTGACGCTTATTTCCCCCAAGATATATCTTAGCAAGACAGCAAAAACTGAATAATTTTCGCGCAAAATGAGCATGAAAAATTCGACGTCTCACCAAGACGGTGTCAGCGAGAAACGCCCGCAACGATCATGTAAACGAACGAAGGTGTTCAATCGGCAGGAGCTGATTCTGCTAATTTTATATCTGACCCGTATTAACCCGACTCATGGCTATGAAATTATTCGTTCGATGGAGGACTACTCCCAGGGCGCCTATGTCCCCAGCCCGGGGGTGATATATCCGCTTTTGTCCTCGCTGGAGGCGGAAGGACTGGCCACCGTGCATGAAGCAGATAACGGCAAGAAACAGTTCGCCATCACGCTGAAAGGTAAGAAATATCTTGATAAGCAAAATGTGAATTTGCTGACAACGCTAGGAAAGTTAAAAGCGCTGGTTTTAACTCATAATCCCCAGAGGATTCAGAGCATCGACGATGCGCTTGAAAATTTGAAGAGCTGTATAAGAAAAAAATTACACCACAGAGACCTGAGCTCGGATGAAGTTAAACAAATAAGGGATGCCATTGAAACCGCAGCGCGGACGATTGACTCACGTTGATGCCGAGCTGCTTTTAACTTAGCGAATGACACAGGCCTACAGGTATGACATTAGACTCATTCAACCACGTCAATACGATTAGCGACCCCAAAATCCTTGCCGTCATTGACAGACTGAACCGCAACCGGGCTTTCCCTTCAGCCGACACCTCGCCAGCCACGATGGCCAACGCACCGGAAGACTTCACCGACTACGGTTTCTCCATTCACCCCACGCAGGGGGAACTGATCTATCTACTCTGCCGTTCACTGCGGGCGACACGCGTTGTCGACTTCGCCACCTCTATCGGCATGTCCGCGCTCTACTTTGCGGCCGCCATGAAAGATAACGGTCACGGCAAAGTCATCGGCGCTGAACTGGTGCCGGAAAAAGCGGCCACCGCGCAGCGACATCTGGCCGAAGCCGGATTGTCCGACTACGCCGATATCCGTGTCGGCGACGCGCGGGAAACGCTCCGGGATCTGGGCGGCGATGTCGATTTCGCCTGATCGACGGTTGGCCCTCTACGCGCGGCGTTTCGCTGGCGCGCGACATCATCGAAGTCGTCGCGCCGCAGCTGCGGGTCGGCGGCATGGTGCTTAACGATAACGCCGAGCCGGACTTTCTCGACTATATCCGAAATCCCAGCAATGGATTTATCTCCGTCAGCCTGCCCATCAAGGGCAACACCGAGCTGGCGCTGAAGGTCCGTTAACGTTGTCGTCGCCCAAACCGCGTCGACAACCCGAAACCTAAATTTCTTTTAAGACTTTGCCATCACCGAATTCATCTCGCCGAAATACGGGGAAACGCTATGCAGTTACGCATGTTATGCCTTTTGACATTGATAGGTTTGAGCGGTTGCGACAACAGTCAAACGCAAACCGAAAGCGCCGCGCCGACCGAAGTCGGCATCGTGACGTTGAAACCCACCACGTTTACGCTGGAAAGCGAATTAACCGGCCGCACCGCCGCGACACTGACGTCTGACGTCATCCCTCAGGTCGGCGGCATTATTCAAAAGCGTCTGTTTACCGAAGGCGATGAGGTGAAAGCCGGTCAGCCGCTGTATCAGATCGACCCCTCCAGCTATAAGGCGACCTACGATCAGGCCGCCGCCGCGTTGCAGAGCGCCAAGGCGCTGGTTTTGTCCGACTGTCTGAAAGCCAAACGCTACGCCGGGCTGGTCAAAGAACAGGGCGTGTCGCAGCAGGATGCGGATGATGCCCGTTCCACCTGTGAGCAGGACAAGGCCAGCGTACTGGAGAAAAATGCCGCGCTGGAAAGCGCCCGCATCAACGTGCAGTGGACCACGGTGACGGCGCCTATCGCCGGACGCATCGGTATTTCCAGCGTTACGCCGGGGGCGTTGGTGACCGCGCAGCAGTCTACCGCGCTCACCACGATCCGTGCGCTGAACACGATGTATTTGGATCTGACCCGTTCCAGCGCCGACCTGCTGCGCCTGCGCAAACAGGCGCTGGCGACCAACAGCGATACGCTGAACGTGACCCTGACGCTGGAAGACGGAACGGTCTACCCGCATAAAGGGCGTCTGGAGCTGACGGAAGTCGCCGTCGACGAATCCACCGGATCCGTTACGCTGCGCTCCGTGTTCCCCAACCCTGACCACGTGCTGCTTCCCGGCATGTTTGTCCGCGCGAAAGTGGATGAAGGCGTGATGCAGGACGCCATACTGGCGCCCCAGCAGGGCATTACCCGCGACGTGAAAGGCAACGCGACGGCGTTGGTCGTGACGGCCGACAACAAGGTGGAACGTCGCGCCGTCGTGACGGCGGAAGCCACCGGCAGCGATTGGTTGATTACCAGCGGTTTGAAAAGCGGTGATCGCCTGTTGGTGGAAGGCAGCGACAAGGTCGCGGTAGGCAGTACGGTTAACCCCGTCGAAGTGCAACTGACGGGAGGCGCTAACTGATGTTCTCCCGCTTCTTTGTGCGACGCCCGGTCTTCGCCTGGGTGATCGCGATACTCATCATGATGGCGGGGCTGATGTCGATCCGGACGTTGCCGGTGGCGCAGTATCCCGACGTGGCTCCGCCTTCCGTGCGCATCAAAGCGACCTACACCGGCGCTTCCGCGCAAACGCTGGAAAACAGCGTCACCCAAATCATCGAACAGCAGCTGACCGGGCTGGACAACCTGCTCTACTTCACCTCCACCAGCAGTTCGGACGGCGAAGTCGAAATTCAGGTGACCTTCGCTCAGGGCACCAACGCCGACACCGCGCAGGTGCAGGTCCAGAACAAGGTGCAGCAGGCGGAGTCTCGGCTACCGTCTGAGGTGCAGTCCGCCGGGATCACCGTCACCAAGTCCCAGTCCAACTTCCTGCTGATCATGGCGCTGTATGATAAGACCGACAAAGCCACCAGTTCGGATATCGCCGACTGGCTGGTCAGCAACATGCAGGACCCGCTGGCGCGCGTCAGCGGCGTCGGCAGCCTGAGGGTGTTCGGTTCCGAATACGCCATTCGCATCTGGATGGACCCCAATAAACTGGCGTCCTACAGCCTGATGCCGTCGGACGTCGAGTCGGCGATTGAAGCGCAGAATATCCAGCTGTCCGCCGGGAAAATCGGCGCGGAGCCCTCCTCCGCCGATCAGCAGTTGACGGCGACGGTGCGCGCGCAGTCGCGCCTGCAAACGCCGGAGCAATTCCGCAATATCATCGTCAAAAGCGAGTCTAACGGCGCCGTCGTACGTATCAGCGACGTCGCCCGCGTCGAAATGGGCAGCGAAGACTACACGTCGTCCTCCCGACTCAACGGCCATCCTTCCGCCGGTATCGCCGTCATGCTGGCGCCGGGCGCCAACGCGCTGGATACCGCAGAGTTAGTAAAAGCCAAAATCAACGAATATAGCCACAGCATGCCGGAAGGCTACGAGATCGCCTATCCGAAGGACAGTACCGACTTCATCAAGATTTCCGTCGAGGATGTGGTCAAGACGCTGATCGAAGCGATCGTGCTGGTCATTATCGTCATGTACCTGTTCCTGCAAAACCTGCGGGCCACGCTGATCCCGGCGCTGGCGGTGCCGGTGGTGCTGCTGGGGACGTTTGGCGTTCTGGCGCTGTTCGGCTACTCGATCAACACCCTGACGCTATTCGCGATGGTGCTCGCCATCGGCCTCTTGGTGGATGACGCCATCGTGGTGGTGGAAAACGTCGAGCGCATCATGCGCGACGAGGGGCTCCCCGCCCGCGCGGCCACCGAAAAATCGATGGGCGAGATATCCGGCGCGCTGATCGCCATCGCGCTGGTGCTTTCCGCCGTGTTCCTGCCGATGACCTTCTTCGGCGGTTCGACCGGGGTGATCTACCGCCAGTTCTCCGTCACCATCATCTCCGCCATGGCGCTGTCCGTCGTGGTCGCGTTGACGCTGACGCCCGCCCTGTGCGGCCTGCTGCTGAAACACAGCAAACCACATAAGAAAGGCTTCTTCGGCGGCTTCAACCGGTTCTACGCCCGCACGCAAAAGGGCTACAGCCATCGCGTGGTCTCCGTGCTCCGCCGTCCGCTGGTCATGCTGATCGCGTTCGCCGCCATCGTCGCGCTGATGATCTTGTTCCTCTGGCGCTTACCCAGCAGCTTCCTGCCGAACGAGGATCAGGGACAGATCATGGTGCAGTACACCCTGCCGGCGGGGGCGACGGTTAACCGGACCAACGCCGTCAACAAACGCATCACCGACTGGTTCCTCAAAGAGGAAAAAGACAACGTGAGCGTCATCTATACCATCACCGGCTTTAACTTCAGCGGGAGCGGTCAGAACGCCGGGATGGCCTTCGTCGCGCTGAAAAACTGGGACGAACGCCCCGGTTCGAGAAATACCGCACAGGCGATCGCCAACCGCGCGATGAAAGCGCTGTCCACCGAACGCGACGCCCGCATCTTCGCCTCCACGCCGCCGTCGGTACAGGGGATGGGCCAGACCAGCGGCTTTACGTTTGAGCTGCTGGCCGACGGCAGCACCGAACGCGCCAAACTGATGGAGCTGCGCAGTCAGCTGCTGAAGCAGGCGGGCGCCAGCGCGGAACTGAAGTCGGTCCGCGCCAACGACCTGCCGCAGATGCCGCAGTTGCAGGTGGATATCGACAATAGCAAGGCCGTCGCGCTGGGACTGACGCTGAGTGACGTGACCGATACGCTGAGCAGCGCCTGGGGCGGGACGTACGTCAACGACTTCATTGACCGCGGCCGCGTCAAAAAAGTCTACATCCAGGCCGACAGTCCGTTCCGTTCTAAACCGTCGGACTTGAATAAGTGGTATGTCCGCAGCAGCGACGACAGCATGGCCCCGTTCTCCGCTTTCGCCTCGACGAGTTGGACCTACGGTCCGGAAACCCTGACGCGCTATAACGGTTCCGCCTCGTTCGAGATCACCGGGGAAAACGCCGATGGCGTCAGCTCCGGCGACGCGATGAACAAGATTGAAGCCATTGCCTCGCAGCTGCCCTCGGGGTCAACCTGGGCCTGGAGCGGACTCTCTCTGCAAGAGAAACTGGCGAGCGGTCAGGCGCTGGGTCTGTACGCCATTTCCATTATGGTGGTGTTCCTGTGTCTGGCGGCGCTGTATGAAAGCTGGTCGGTGCCGTTCTCCGTCATCATGATCATTCCGCTCGGGATCTGCGGCGCCGCGCTGGCCGCCCTGCTACGCGGCTTGAGCAACGACGTTTACTTCCAGGTGGCGCTGTTGACCACCATCGGGCTGTCGTCGAAGAACGCCATCTTGATAGTGGAGTTTGCGGAATTGGCGGTCCGGCAAGGCAGTTCCCTGAGCGCCGCGGTACTGTCGGCAGCCAAAACACGTCTGCGGCCGATCATCATGACGTCGTTGGCATTTATCGCCGGGGTCATTCCGCTGGCGCTGGCCACCGGCGCCGGGGCCAACAGTCGTATCGCGATCGGGACCGGGATTATTGGCGGAACGCTGACGGCCACGCTGCTGGCGATCTTCTTCGTGCCGTTGTTCTTCGTCCTGGTGAAACATTATTTCACCCGTCGCCATGACGTTCAGGAGTAATTCATGTTTTATCGAATGAGTCTTCTCTCACTGTCCCTGCTGCTCGCGGGCTGTATTTCTCTCGACCCGGACTATCAGCGGCCCGCCGCGCCGGTCCCCACGACCTGGCCGGGCGCCACGACGCAGACCGGTCAAGCCGCCGCCTCCCCCGAAGCGGTGCTGACCGACTGGCAGCACGTCATGAACGACGCCCGTCTCAAAACCGTCGTGGAACGGGCGTTAGCCAGCAACCGCGATTTGCAAAAAGCCATAGCGGATATTGAAGCCGCCAGAGCGCTCTACGGCGAGGAGCGCGCCAGTCTGTTCCCGACGCTGAATGCCGAACTGAGCCACACCCGTAGCCGAACGATCGACTCCGGCGTGAGTAGCAGCAGCGAAGCGCAAGGCGCGGTCAGCAGCTTTGAAATCGACCTGTTCGGCCGCAATCGCAGTCTCTCGCGGGCAGCACGGGAAACCTGGCTGGCCAGCGAGGCCACCGCGCAGAATACGCGGCTGACGCTGATTGGCGAAACCACCACGGCGTGGATCACGCTGGCGGCGGATAAGAGCAACCTGCAGCTCGCCAAAGATACGATGGAGAGCGCGGCCAACTCCCTGCACATCACCGAGCGGCGGATGGCGGCGGGCGTCGCCGCGGCGACCGACGTCAGCGATGCAATGACCGTCTATCAGTCGGCGCGCGCCAGCGTCGCCAGCTATCAGACGCTGGTCGCACAGGACATCAACGCCCTGAACCTGCTGGTGGGCGAGACCGTGCCGGAGAACCTGCAACCCGTGCCGCTTGACCAGCTCAACGACGGCGCCATCGCGCTGGTGCCGGCCGGCGTCTCCTCCAGCGTGCTGTTACGCCGACCGGACGTACAGGAAGCGGAATACAGTCTGAAGAGCGCCAACGCGGATATCGGCGCCGCGCGCGCCAACTTCTTCCCTACGGTGTCGCTGACCGCCAGCGCGGGCGTTGGCAGCAATTCGCTGTCCAATCTGTTCAGCCACGGCGCCAATATCTGGTCGTTTGCGCCCAGCGTGACCCTGCCGCTGTTTACCGGGGGCAGCAATCTGGCGCAACTGCGGTATGCTGAAGCAGAGAAAAAAGGCTCATCGCTTCCTATGAGAAAGCGATCCAAAGCGCCTTTAAAGATGTGGCCGATGCGTTGGCGCGTCGTCAGACGCTGTCGGAACAGCTGGACGCTCAGCAGCAGTATGTGGCGGCGGCGCAGCGCAGTTTCACGCTGGCGCAGCGAAGCTATCAGTCCGGCGTGGGCGATTATTTGAACGTCCTGACGGCGCAACGCACGCTGTGGTCGTCCCAGCTGGAGCTGATCGCACTGCGTCAAACCGACTTCAATAACCGCATCACGCTGTGGGAGTCGCTGGGCGGCGGCGTCAGCCCTACCACGGAACAGTAACACCTGAGGCGACGGTCTCCGTCGCCCTATCCGTTCACGATCGGGCGCGACGCCCGGTCTGTTATCCATTGATTGAACGCAGGGTAAACCATGACAACAGAATCCTCGACATCCCGGCTGCCTACCCGTGTACGCCTGCCGCTGGTGTTT
Source organism: Lonsdalea britannica (assembly GCF_002111595.1). Classification (GTDB taxonomy): domain Bacteria; phylum Pseudomonadota; class Gammaproteobacteria; order Enterobacterales; family Enterobacteriaceae; genus Lonsdalea; species Lonsdalea britannica. The sequence goes on along the minus strand of NZ_LUTN01000003.1, from coordinate 272,520 downwards.
CGTAAACTGACGGTGAAAACCACCTCATGCCTTCCCGGTCCGTTCCAGCGTATCGTCTTCACCGGCGATGACCTCGACGGTTTCAATAGCCCCGGATTCGACGACCACGTAAAGCTGTTCTTCCCCGACCGCGTCACCGGCGAGCTTCATCTTCCGAAGAACGGTCCTGACGGCCCGATCTGGGGCGATGTGCGCCCGGCCAACCGCGACTACACGCCGCTCAAGTTCGATGCCGCGGCGCGTGAGCTCACCATCGACTTCTATCTGCACGCCAACGGCGTCGCCTCCGAGTGGGCACGGGCGGCAAAAGCGGGAGACGTGATCGGCCTGGGCGGTCCGCGCGGCTCGATTCAGATCCCGGCGGACTATGCCTGGCAACTGCTGATCTGCGATGAAACCGGCATCCCGGCGCTTCTGCGTCGACTTCAGGAACTGCCGGATGCCACGCGCGGCGCGGTATTTATCGAGAGCGAAGAGAATCAGGCGCGTCCCTCTATTCCGGTTAAAAGCGGCATGACGCTGGAATGGATGACGCGGGACGGCAATGAGGATGCCCAGAAATTCATCGCCGCGGTGGATCGATTGTCGCTCCCCAAAGACGACTACTTTGTCTGGGCCACCGGCGAGAACCACAAAATGTTCACGTTCAAAAACTATCTGACCGGTCCTCTGGGGCTCGACGAGGACTATGTGCGCGTCGTGGCTTACTGGAAGCAAGCGGCCGAATAACCTCAAGCCCCTTTCTTCGCCGATAGACAGAATGCAAGCGCGCGATACGGCGCGCTTCATCGCTTTTTCTCGCCAGTATTGACCTCATTGCGTCTTTTCGCGCGCGTCTCCCGACGGGGACGTTCGGTCAGCAAGCATTTAGGAATTTTCCTTTCCGTCCTCTCCTCACGTCCCTCCTGTCCGTGCTCTCATCAGAAATCCCCGCCCGCGTTGACGCCGCCCGATGTCGGACATCTTCGACGATCGTGATCGTTTGGTGAGGCTATCTAAAACATAACTGAACACATGTGTACATTTTATTGACAACTTGATCCGCTTAGTGCAAAACTGAACCGTACAGTATGGTTTTGAGCGCAGCATGCTGAATGTCCTTATCGACGACGGCCCGATTTCTCAAAGCTGCTGACTTAGCGAAAAAACGGCGTCACTCGCACGACGCTTTCCGACCGACATTGGTGATCTTTTAGAAGGTTTTACGAATGAGCACATTGACCAAGGTGTACCGCCCCGCAGTTTTGATCGTTGCCATGGCCTTAGCGGGTTGCGCTGGCACACAACCGGCCCGTTACGCGGGTATTGACTCGGCCTCTCAGCTGCAGCCCAACACCGGTGATGAATCCGATCGCATCCCATTCCGCTATGCCGCGCCGGTCGACTGGAAAAAATATTCGCATGTCATCATCGACCCCGTAACCGTTTATCAGGGTAGCGATAACCAGTTTGGCGATATGGATCAGGAAGATCGCCAGGCATTGGCGAAATACATGCAGGATCGTTTTAGCGAAAGCCTGAGAAGCCGTTTTACCGAAGCCACCGCTCCCACTCCGGGCGCCATCAGGGTCAAACTGACGCTGACCGGGGCTGAAACCACCACTCAGGTCGTCGGTACGGTAACGAAATTTGATCTCGCGGGCGGGCCTTACAACATCGTTCAGTCCATTCGCGGTAAAGAAGGCATGCTGAGCGGTTCCGTCAGCTATGCGGTGGAGATACACGATGCCGCCAGCAACCAGTTGCTGAACGCCTATGTCGCCAAACAGTATCCAAACGCCATGAACATCGGCGCCACCTTCGGTTCGCTGAGCGCGGCGGAAGTCGGCCTGGATAAAGGGGCGGATGAACTGGTCGATATGCTGAAGTAATCCGTACCGCCGGAGGAAGGTACGCCAGACGGATCTCCGTCCGGCGTCCGGATGCCGGACCTTGCAGTCCAGTGAAAAGTGTTTGCAGCATGCGAAACGGAGCAGGTTATCGGCACATCATCGGCCGCCTCTGCATTGCGTTCAACACCAGGGAACACCAACGACAGGAGCCCTACGATGAAAATACGACTCTTACTCACGTGCCTCGCAGCGACGCTTCTGCTGAACGGATGTATCGTTGTCGACGGTCACCACCGGGATCGTCATCCTCGTCCGGACTATGACGACAATCGTTCATACGGCGATCGCGATCATCATCGCGGACGAGATTACCGCTAACGAAGACAAACGCGGGCGGCGATAACCTCGCCGCCCGCGTTTCACCTCCCGTCGCGAATCATACAGATTGACGACAAATTCCTTCTTCTGACGCATTTGCTCTTCTTCAATCTTCGTCATCGACGTCATCCGCCTTGTCCCTTAGAAAGCTTTACGCGCACAGTGAGGCTGCGGAAGGGGTCGATAGCACGTCGTTCGCCATTATCGACCACACTAAGACCCATGGCACGCCTCTGACCTCACGCCAGAATCTGAGCGGATTGCACAAGTTATGGAGAACATGATTCAACCCGCAAGAAACTCCTGGCGGTTGTCTTAATACAAAATAGTGACCATGCCAGGAGTGCGAGAGAATGATATTGACGAGATCAGTCGTGATTTTTCGTATTGCCGAACTTTTCCTGCAACATGCGATGGACGAGCTCTTGCAGCGCCGAAGACGACCAACGGCAGGACGGACCGCTCATTCCCAAGGCTGCCACAACCCGGCCTTGCTGATAAAGCGGCATGGCAACGCAGCACAGGCCCGGCTCAACCTGTTCCAGATCGAGTGCAAAACCTTGTATGGCGATCGCCTTCAGCTCGACGCCCAACGACGTCGACACTTTCCCCGCTCGCCGCAGACTCCGCATCAGTCCGACATCGTTAGCCAGAAGGATTTTACCAATGGCGGAAGTCGTCAGCCCCTCACGGTTACCGCAGGGACAGGTTGCCCGCAACAGGCTGCCATCGCACTCCACGGAATCGATACAGAGATACTCGCTCGTGCCGCAAGGGACGGCAAGATAGCAGGTTTCGCCGCTGATTTCGGCGAAGCGCCGCAGCACCGGTCCAAACGTGGCGCGCAGCGCGGAGTCTTCATCGGTCAGCGGCTGAGCCAACTCGCGCAGGCGCAACCCTAGCGCGTAACGCGTGCCGTTACGCGTGACGTAGCCCATGGCCGCCAGCGTATTCAGCAGGCCGTGCAGCGTACTTTTGTTAAGCCCCAGTTGCGTCGTCAGGTCTACCAGACGGGATTCCCCCCCGGCTGCGGCAATCGCTTCCAACAACGCCATCGCCCGCTCAACAGACTGGATCCTTCGGTTATCGTCGATCATCCTTTCCCTCTCAAACCGCGACTGCGGCAATCCGTCTCTTCAAGGTAGAGTCAGGAAAGATAACATCGTATGGGGTTTACGTCTCACGCCCGTCGGCCGGTTAAAACTAATAGGAATATTAAAAAATATTTCATTATTTTAAAGTTATAAATTCTCTCTGATAAGGTTTTTCCTTAATTTGCCTTAAGAGACGACGCCATCATGAAAATCTCCCTACGTCATACCGCTCTCGCGCTGCTGTTGGCGGGGGTGTCCGCCTCTGCGGCCGCCGCCTCCCAGCCTGAAGCGATCAACATTGGGTATCAGAAAGCCAATATTTTTGCGCTGCTGAAATACCGGGGGACCTTGGATGAGAAATTTAAACAACAGGGTATTCAGGTGCGCTGGATCGAGTTCCCCGCCGGGCCGCAGATGCTGGAAGGATTGAACGTCGGCAGTATCGATCTTGCGGCAACCGGCGATGCCCCGCCCGCTTTTGCGCAAGCGGCGCAGGCCGACCTGATATATCTGGCGCACTCCCCCGCCAACCCGAAAACGGAAGCTATCGTCGTACCGGGTGACTCCCCCATCAAATCGGTGGCGGATCTCAAAGGAAAACGCGTAGCGTTGAACAAAGGCTCGGACGTCAATTACCTGCTGGTGAAAGCGCTGGAAGACGCCGGTCTGAGCTATCGCGATATCACGCCCGTTTATCTGACGCCCAGCGATGCGCGCGCGGCGTTTCAGCGCGGCGCGGTGGATGCCTGGGTGATCTGGGATCCGTTCCTGGCCGAGGTAGAAAGCAACGCAGGCGCCAGGCAGATTCGCAATGCCGAAGGTCTGGTTCCGCACTACACGTTCTACCTCGCCAGCCGTAAATTCGCCGAAACCTGGCCGCAGACGGCGGAACAGGTTGTCAATGAACTGGCGTCGCTGAGCCAGTGGGCCAACAACAACCCGACGGACGCCGCCGCGATCCTGTCGCAGTCAACCGGGCTGGATCGCGCCATTTGGAGTCAAGCGCTGGCAAGAATGCCATACGGCGCTGAGCGGATGACGCCGGAAGTCTTCCGCCAACAACAGGCGCTGGCGGATAAATTTACGCAGATCGGCCTACTGCCGACCCAGGTCAACGTCGCCAGCGCGACCTGGTCATTAGATAAAAAGTGATAGGGTTTTAACCGCGCGGTCGTCCAATCCTCCGGAGCGACTCACAGTAAAAGGCCACGTTTCATGACGTGGCCTTGCGTCGTGATCGCTCAAGCCCCCGTCGTCTCTCCGCCTGCCATGCCCACCTTAATCGTGTTCGGGCTGCGCGGTTCCAATAAAAACCGCGTCCCTGCTCCCACGCCTGAACACGGGTGATATCTAGCAATCACGACGGCCACTTTCTTCGAACCGCCATCCCACGGGAACCCATCTCGGTTCTCAATCAGCGTCAGGCGGACAGAAAAAAGGCGGGCGCTCGGGCCCGCCTTATGGCTGTTCCTCGCAATTAAGCGGTTTTCTGCTTCGGCTCCCCGTTGCCGACCTGCCAGATAAAGGTCGGCGCGTGACCGTTAACCAGCCAGTCACCGATATTGCGGGCCTTGTAAATCACCGGATTGTGGGACGCCAGCGTGCGCGCGTTGCGCCAGTGGCGATCCAACGCCTTGCTGACTCGCGTGTCGGAAGCGCCGAGCGCGTTGAACAGCTCGGTCGCCGCTCGCGGCACCAGCTCGCTGGCGATCACCTGCGCCTGCGCCGCCTCCACTTCCGCGAGGCTGTTGACGCGTAGCTTGAGGGCATCATCGTCCGAAACGTGGACTTCGTACGCCTGCTGCAACGAGTGCGTCGCCGCGATCACCGCCGCCTCCGTGGCATAGGCCCAACTGGAAACCTGACCGACGACCTGCAATACCTGCACATCCTCTTTCGGCAGCGAAGCATTGCTGTGGCTATAAATGCGTTTGCGCTGCCGAACGCCCTCAGCGGCGTCACGCGCAATCGCCCGACCGATACCGGCCAGCGTCGCTAACAGCATGTGCTGATAAAACGCCGTCTGATACAGGAAGCGGTCCGCAAAATCGTACACGTGCCCGGCGTCGACCTGCGCCTGCGTAAAGCGGGTCGTGCCGCTGCCGGTCAGCCGCTGACCAAAGCCATCCCAGTCGTCCTCCCGCAGCACGCCGTCCTGATGCGTACTGACGATGGCAATCACATCCCGCCCGTTATCGCTGCGGCGGGCATACACATCGATCCAGTCGGCGAACAGCGCGCCGGTGCTGTAAAACTTCTCGCCGTTCAGCGTCCAGCCATACGACGCAGGCTCAACGTGTGTAATGACATCGCCCAGTTTGATGTTGCCGATCTCCGTCCAGCCGCTGCCCACCAGCTCACCATCCAGAAAGCGCTGGAACCAGCGGTCGCGCTCCGGCGTGTCCGGTGCATTGAGGCGATCTTCCACGAAGGCGAAATGGGCTCGCAGCGCCTGCGGCAGGTTAGAATCGGCCTCCGCCAGCTCCGTCAGCAGGCGAAACAGCTGAGGCAGCGACGCGCTCTGTCCGCCCTTCTCTTTGGGAATCCGCACCGCGCCGAATCCCGCCTCCTTTAACCAGCGGATAGGCTCATGGGGTAGCTCCCGCCGCCGCTCGCGGTCGGTGGCGCCATCGGCAATGCGGGCGAAAATAGGGCGGAATCGCGCCGCCAAGGTGTCGTAGTCAGTCCCGGTCGACAGTAAGGTCATGATGTGCTCCTTGATCGTGATGATCGTCAATGTCCTGACGGGTCGGTTCGTGACGAACCGCGAGCAGGAAGAAGATGGGGATAATGGCGCTCAGCGAGACAATCCAAAACATGTTGGTGCCGTAGGCCGCCTGGAGCAGCGGCAGGATAAACAGCGCCAGCGCGCTGCCGATGCCGGACAGCGAGCGGCTAAAGCCAACGCCGGTGGCGCGGATAGAGGTCGGGTAAGACAGCGCCGGATAGATCATCAGCTGCGCGCCCGGACCGAAACCTTCCGCAAACAGCCACAGTCCCAGCATCAGGATGGCGATGACCACGCCGATCGTCGCCTGAGGTTGACCAATCAGCGCCAGCGCGATAAGCGCGATGAACTGCAGGGCAAAGCCCGCTATGGCCACATGGCGCGAAGGGTATTTCCAGGCCAGCCGCATCCCCAGCAGGCCGCCGGTGAAGGCAAACAGCGCATTCAGCCCCAGCGAGGCCGAGATAGTTTCAAACACACCCGCCCCCAAAAATTGCGCCAAAATGGACGGCAGGAAGAAGGCGATGGCGGTGTATTCGAAGGAAATACAGACGTTCATCACCCCGGCGACGATGGTGCGTTCACGATACGGTTTCTGAAACAGCACCCGGAAGCTGACCTTCGGCTGATGGGCCGCCTTGCGCGACGTCTTATCCACAGCTTCGTGGGCGGCAATGCCATAGGAGTCGCGCAGAATTCGCGCCGCGCCCTTGAGATCGCCCTGATTCGCCGCCCACAGGGGAGACTCATTCATAAACTTGCGGCGTACCGCGATAATCAGCAGGGCCGGGACCGCGCCAAACAGCAGCGAGGCGCGCCACAGCCAGTCGAGATGCTGTTCGGGCAGCAGGAAGTAGAGGCCGAAGATGATCAGGAAGCAGGCCGACGACGCCGCGTACCACATTGGGCACCACGCCGCCAACCGGGCCGCCTTATTGCCCTTGCCGGCGAACCTCGAGAATTCGGCCAGATAGGACATCGCCACCGGCAGGTCGATCCCGACGCCGATCCCCATCAGGAAACGCGCGCCAATTAGCACCCATACGTTCGGCGCCAACCCGGCGGCAATCGCTGAAACGACGAAAAACAGCATGTCCGCCATGAAGACGGAGTAGCGGCCATATTTATCCGTCAGCCAGCCGCCGATCAGATTGCCGATGATAGTGCCGATCATGATGGATGACGTGACCAGCCCGGTCAGCACCGGCGTGAGTTGAAACTCTTTAACGACATCATCAATCCCGTAAGACAGCGTAGTCAGATCGTAGGCGTCGAGAAATACCCCGCCCAACGCCAGAAAGATGATCATTCTGGCGTAGCTGTTTTTCTCGCTGCGGGTGTTGATCAACCTCGCCACGTCGCTCACCGAGCTGATGGGAATGGACCCTGATGCAGACCCTCTGATGTCGGTGTCAATCGGTAACGTACTCATACTTTTGGCATCCTCGCTATTCTTTTATGTGCAGGTGAAACTACGGTTATAAGACGAAGATTTTGCGTTCACAAACAACATTTATGTCTTTGAAATTCATTAAATAACAATAAGATAGACACAAAAAACCACGACAACCGAACCGCTTTACAGCGGCCCGTTCTAGACGATGAAATGAAAACAATGAAGACGGCTATTCAGCCGACACCGGCACTAAAACGCCCCTGACTAACGGGTCATCCGTCTCTTTCAGCCACTGTTGAAGACGCGGGTCGGAAAACGCCTGTTGCAATTTGACGATGGATTCTTCGGCAAGGTACGGCGTGCCGATCACCAACTGTGAGGCGAAGGTGGCCGGGGCCGGAGGGAACAGAATCCCCTTTTCACGCGGGATCTTCCCGGCATCAAACTGGGAGACATAGCCGATGGCGGCATCGACCGAATTCAGCGCGCGCGGCATGGTCAGCAGGTCCAGCTCTTTGAATACAAAGCGTTTGGGATTGTCCTGAATATCCTTCAGCTTCGCCGTGCGCGGCTCGACCACCGGATTCAGGCGGATCAGCCCGATGTGTTGCAGCAGCCACAGCGCCTGCCTTGATTCGCGCCATCATTCGGCACGACGATCGTCGCCTGCTCCGGCAACGCCTCGACCGACGGGTAGCGATCTGAGTAAATGCCAAACGCCCACTGAAACACCGGCACCGTCGGCGTCAGCTTAAAGCCGTTGGCGTCCACCACCTGCTTTAACCACCACTGATGCTGGTACACCGTGGCCGCATAGACGCCATCCGCCACCGACCGGTCCGCCTGTACCGGGTCCTGTAATCCGACGGCCCTTAGCGTCAGGCCGTAGTCGGGGGCGATATGTTCGCCGACGTATTGAATCACCCGCTCCTCCCCCGCCATCGCCGGTTCAAAATGGATGTCCAGCGTCGTACCAAACGTCACCGTGTGTGGGCGTTGCGTCTGCCAGTACCACGCGCCAGACGCGGCGGCGACGAGGACGATGACCGCGACCCACCACGGCCAGCGCCGCTTTTGACGAAGTTCGAACTGCGGTGTACTCATGCTGACTGCGCTCCCTGTGAATGACGCAATGCCGCGACCAGTCGGTCGCCGGCGAATTGAATCAGTTGTATCGTGGCGATCAGCACCACAATGGTGGCGATCATGATGTGGTGATCGAAACGCTGGTAGCCGTAGACCACGGCGAGATAACCGATACCGCCCGCGCCGATGGTTCCCGCGATGGCGGAGTATTCGATCATGGAGATCAGATTGAGCGTGACGGCGGAGACGATAGCGGGCAGCGCTTCGCTCAGCTGCGCCGACACGATGATCTGGCCGACGGAGCCGCCGGACACCAGACCGACCGACGTCACGTCGTCCGGCAGTTCCCGCAGCGCGTTTTCCAATAGTCGGGCGAAGAATGGGATGCCCGCGATCACCATCGGAACGACCGCCGCCGGGATCCCAATGGTGGTGCCGGTCAGCCAGTAGGTCACCGGGATAATCGCCGCCATCAGCACCAGAAACGGCAGGGAGCGCCCCATATTCACCAGCCAGTTCAACGTCCGGTTTAGCGCAGGATGAGGAAACAGTCCCCGGCGCGACGTGTTGAACAGCACAACGCCGACCACGCCGCCAAGCTCACCACGAACACCATGACGATGGCGACCATGAGCCAGGTTTCGCCGTAAGCGGGCAGCAATAACGTGTGGATCTCGCGCCAGGGCGTGTCCTGACCCATGACTGACGTGGATGTCGTCATATCGCCTCCCTTAGCGCCGGGGTTGTCGCCAGGATTTCCGCGACGACGCCTTGCGCGTCGAGCAGCCCGATGAGCTGAGTCGTGGAGAGGCGGTCGCCGTGAAAATGCACCGCAATCTCCAGCCGTCCCGCCAGTTGCTGATTGACCCACTCGACGTGGCCGCCCAGCACATCGATCTGCAAGGCGAACTGCCTGGAGAGCCGACTGATCCAGTCCGGCGCCACCGTCCTGTTCGCGCTGTAGCTGACTCGCAGCAACAGGTCGCCGCGTCCCGGCCGCGCTATCACCGGGAACAGACGCTCACCCAGCGACGAGTCCGGCTGCGCCAGCAGATCCCGCACCCGGCCCTGCTGGACGATGACCCCGTCGCGGATCTCCGCCACCGCATCGGCAGCCGTGCGCACCACATCCATTTCATGAGTGATTAATACGATGGCGAGACCAAATTCATCCCGCAGCTGTTTGAGCAGTTGCAGCACGGCGTCCGTCGCCTCGGGATCGAGACCGGACGTGGCCTCATCCGCCAGCAACACCGTCGGATTGAGCGCCAGAGCCCGGGCGATGCCGATACGCTGACGCTGTCCGCCGGAGAGCTGCGCCGGGTAGCTGTGGGCCTTGTGGCTCAGCCCCACGCTGTCCAGCAACGTGCCGACGCGCTGGTGGATGTCTCGCTTCACCACGCCCAGAAACTCCAGTGGCAGCGCGATGTTCTCCCAGGCGGTTTTACGCTGTAGCAGGGCTGACGACTGAAAAACCGTACCAATCGCCCGGCGTTCCCGGCGCAGCGCCTCGCCGGTCAGCAGTGAGAGATCGTGGCCGTTGACCCGCAGCGTGCCGCGATCCGGTTTTTCGAGCAGACTGATGCAGCGCGCCAGCGTGGATTTTCCTGCGCCGCTCGGCCCGACGACCGCCGTAATGGTGCTCGCCGGCACCTGCAACGAGACGTCTTTCAGAACCTCCGTTCGACGCCCGTGCTTCCCGAGGTAGCTTTTGTACAGGTGTTCGATTTCGATCATGACACCCGCTCCCGTACACGCGTTGCGGATGCAGCGAGATCCCGATAGCCCGCCGCCGGGTGCGGCGCGGCCAGCCGCGGTCCCGCGTGGAACAATTTTTCCCGCAGCGTGCCCGGCGCATAGTCGCGTTTGAAGACGCCGCGCTTTTGCAACTCGGGGATCAGCCGCTCGACCACATCGGTGAAGGTTTCATGGGTCAAGGCATAGGCGAGATTGAAGCCGTCCACGTCCGTCTCTTCCACCCAGCTTTGCAGCTCGTCGGCGACGGTTTCCGCGCTGCCGACCAGCAGCGGCCCAAAGCCACCAATGCCGACCCAGTCCGCCAGCCCCTGCACCGTCCACTGCCGGTTCGGATCGGCGGTCGAAAAGGTTTCCACTGCCGACTGGATGGCGTTGGTGTGCAGGTGTTTCAGCACCTGATCCGGCGAGTATTGGCCGAAGTCGATGCCCGTCCAGCCGGAGATCAGCGCCAGCGCCCCTTCATAGCTCACCCAGGAGGCGTATTCCCGCCATTTCGCCTGCGCCTCGCGGTCGGTTTCACCCACAATTACCGTCTGGAGATTAAAAATCAGTATGCTGCGCGGATCGCGCCCGGCCTCCGCCGCCCGCCGCCGGATATCCGCCACCGTTTTCTTCAGCAAGACCTTGGACGGCGACGCCACGAAGACGCACTCGGCATGTTCGGCGGCGAACTGTTTGCCGCGGCTTGACGCGCCCGCCTGATAAAGCACCGGCGTCCGCTGCGGCGACGGCTCGCACAGGTGGATCCCGGGGACGTTGAAGAACTCGCCGTGGTGATGAATAGGATGAATTTTGGTCGGATCGCTGAATATCCGCCGCTCGCGATCCCGCAGCACCGCGCCCTCTTCCCAGCTGCCTTCCAGCAGCTTGTACACCACCTCCAGATATTCGTCGGCATAGTCATAGCGCGCGTCATGATCGGTGAGCGCCTTCTGCCCGATATTGCGGGCGCCGCTCTCCAGATACGAGGTGACGATATTCCAGCCGACGCGGCCTTTGGTCAGGTGATCCAACGTCGACAGCCTGCGCGCGAAGGGATACGGATGTTCGAACGACAGCGACGCCGTCAGCCCAAATCCCAAATGCTCCGTGACCAGCGCCATCGGCGTCACCAACGCCAGCGGATCGTTCACCGGCACCTGCGTCGCCTGACGAATCGCGGCATCGCTGCTGCCGTGCAGCACGTCATAGACACCCAGCACGTCGGCAATAAATAGACCGTCGAATTTGCCGCGTTCCAGCAGCCGCGCCAAATCGACCCAATACTCCAAATCCTTGTACTGCCAGGAGCGGTCGCGCGGATGCGCCCACAGGCCCGGCGACTGATGGCCGACACAGTTCATATCAAACGCATTAAGGCGAATTTCACGTTGCGATGGCATAGCGCTCTCCATAGAGCTTCCACAGCCGAACGACGTTCGGCCGGAATCTCGATTGATGATTCGTTGAGTCAGTGAGTCGTGAAGGTTCAGGAAGAGACGGGACATCGCGCCGAGGCGGCAGCGGGGATCACCGAGGTCATCAGGTATCGCGCCACGCTTTCCGCATGCTGCGACACCTGCGGCAACCCCATCAGTTCGCCGAAACGGCCGCGTGCGGCTGGCCCCACCACCAGCAGGCGCGCATTGGCCTGACCGTGAGCATCCAGCGTTTCCGAGCGTTCATTGACCAAAATGCCCAGTCCCAGCGGATCGGGTTGCAGCACGCCGCGCTGCGACAGCGAATGCAATAACGGCTGACTTTCGGTAAGCGACGCATGCGCCGGACCGGTGGTCACAATCAGCTTATCGACCGTCACCGATTCGGTTTCGCCCAGACGCGGCTGGAGTTGCAGCGTCAGCGTGGTTTCGTCAGCCCCGACGCCGCGCAGTCGCGCCGCCAGCACGCGCAGCTCACCGGCTTCCCGCCGCGCCGCGATCACCTGAGCCACCTGCGGCGCGGTACGATAACGATGGACATCCCACCAACTGCGCAGATGACGCAGGAAACGCTGCTGTTCTTTCAGCGCCAGCGTCTGCCACAAGGTCTGCCCGTTAGCGCGGATCTCGTCCATGACCGCCTGCCAGGGAATCCCCTGTTCAGCGGCGTCGGCCACTTCTCGCCGCGCTTGCGCCAGCGCGCCGCGCGCCGTCGTCGGCCAGTCGGACGACAGCGACCAGGGCGGCGGCGGCGCGTCAACGCTCAAATTACTGCGGGACAACAGACCGTGCCGCGAAAAGGCGACGACAGGCCCACGGTGGCCGCGCGTATGCAGTGAAGCCACCACATCGGCCATCGTGAGCGCCGTCCCCACGATGCCGACGCGATGAGTCGGCGCCACCGTGTCCAACACGCCCGACAGCCACGGGTTGGCGACCAACGCCGGGTGCGTCTGCCAGGGGCGCAGTTTCTCGGGGAGCGCCGGCGGCGGATGACTGATGGCCAATACCACCGCATCGGCGCGTAACGACAGACCGCTCGCCGTCGTCACGATATGATCCTGCAGGTCGATTGCCCGATCCCATACGTGACGAAGCCGGACAGGACCGGACTTGGCAACGTCAGCGAACAGGCCTTCGATGTAGCGGCCAAAGAGTCCCCGCTGCGGGTAGGCATTGCCGTCAGGCCATAGCGCAGCGCTGTCCTCGCGGAACTCGGACTGGCGCTTCAACCAGCGTTCGAAGTGGGTTTTGTCTTCGCTAAACAGAGACATCCGCGCTGCGGGGACATTGATGCGATGCGCAGGCTCTCGGGTGGAATAGGCGACGCCAAGTCCCAGCCGCTCCCGAGGTTCCACCACGGTGACGCGCAGTGCGCTGTCCACGGTCCGCGCCAGATGGATCGCCAACGCCGCGCCGCTCACGCCGCCGCCAATAATGACAATATGAGGTTCAGTCATCGTTCTGCTCCTTTGCCGTTTGTTGCTCCATTTTCCTCACCCGCGGTATGATTTCCCGCCCGAAATACTCCACCTCTTCCTGAAAGTGCAGAAAGCCCAACAGCATCAGGTCCACACCCGCATGTTTGTAGTCGATAATGCGCTCCGCAATCTGCTGAGGCGTGCCTATCAGGTTGGTTTTGAATCCGTCGTTGTACTGCACCAGATCGTCCAGTGTGGACTGCGCCCAGTTGCCCTCTTTTTCCGGCGACGCATTGCCCGCATTTTGTACTTCGTGATGAAAACCTTTCACCGCTGCCGGATCGGCCTGATCCAAAATCGCCTGTAGCTGCTGCCGCGCCTCTTCCTCAGTGTCCCGCGCAATCACGAAGCCGTTGACGCCGATGTTCACCCGGCGTTGATGCGACTGCGCCTTGTGCTGGATGTCCTCCACCTGCCGCCGAATGCCCTCTACGGTGTTGCCATTGGTGAAGTACCAGTCCGACACCTGCGCCGCCATATCCCGCGCCGCCCGTGAACTGCCCCCCTGAAAAATTTCCGGCAGCGGGTCGAGCGGTTTGGGTTTGAAAACGTAATCACGGAAGCGGTAAAAGTCGCCCGCGAAGGTAAAGCTCGGCTCGCGCCAAATGCCCCGCAGGCAGCGGATAAACTCTTCCGAGCGCAGGTAGCGCTCTTCGTGATCCAACCATGGCTCGCCTATGGCTTTGAACTCGCCGCGAAACCAGCCGCTCACGATATTGACGGCGATACGCGGCCCGTAAATCTGGCTGATGGTGGCGATTTGCTTCGCCGCCAGCGCAGGATTCCACGGACCGGGCAACAGCGCGGCGATCACCGTCAGACGCTCCGTGGCGGCCAGCAGGTCCTGCGAAAAAGTGACTGATTCGTGCTGGTTGTCGGCGCCGTAACCCGCGGTGAAGCGAATCTGCGTCAGGGCGTAATCAAAACCGGCGTGCTCGGCGATCTGCGCCAGCTTGCGGTTGTAGTGATGATCCCACTGCGTGCGCTGGGGTATTTTGCTGACGACCAGTCCGCCGGAGACATTCGGCACCCAGTAGGCGAACTGGATGGGGCGGCGAGTTTCCTGATGAGGCATAGCGATCTCCCGTGATTAGCTGGCGCTGACCTGTTTGACCGGTCGGCGGTCGCCGCCGATGGTTTCACCAAAGGGGCCGGTATTGACGGCGCGCGACGCTGGCGGGACGACGGCGCCAACGGCAGCAGCGGCATCACCAGCTCGGCGAAGCGATGGGCCTCCTCCAGATGGGGATAGCCGGACAAAATGAAGTTTTCGATGCCCAGCGCCTGATATTCACGCAGGCGATCCGCGACCTGCTGCGGACTGCCCACCAGCGCCGTACCCGCGCCGCCGCGCACCAGACCGACGCCCGCCCACAGATTCGGGCCGATCCGCAAAGATTCCCGCGAGCCGCGATGCAACGCGCTCATCCGCGCCTGTCCGGTCGAATCCATACGGGCGAAGATTTTCTGCGCCTGCGCGATGGTGTCGTCATCCAGATGGGCGATTAGACGATCGGCCGCCGCCCAGGCCTCTTCCTCGGTTTCACGAACGATGACATGCAGGCGGATGCCGTAGTTCAGCGTCCGTCCGTTGGCGTCGGCGCGCTCGCGCACCACCCGCAATTTCTCCTCAACCTGCGCCAGCGGTTCACCCCAGGTGAGATAGGTATCAATCTGTTCCGCCGCCACGTCGATGGCCTCCGGCGAAGAGCCGCCGAAATAGAGCGGCGGGCCATTTTCCTGCACCGGCGGAAACAGCACTTCCGCCCCTTCGACCTGAATATGCTTACCGGCGAAATCCACTTTCTCGCCCTTCAACAGCCGGGTATACACGTGCAGGAACTCTTCGGTAACCTCATAGCGTTCGGCGTGACTCAAAAAGATGCCGTCGCCTTTGTTTTCCACCGGATCGCCGCCCGTCACCACGTTGATCAGCAACCGACCCTCCGACAACCGGTCGAGCGTGGCCGCCATGCGGGCCGCCAGCGTCGGCGGTTGCAGGCCCGGACGGACGGCCACCAGATAGCGCAGCTTACGGGTGATAGGCGCCAGCGCCGAGGCCACCAGCCAAGAATCTTCACAGCTCTTGCCGGTAGGAATGAGGACGCCGTAGTAACCGAGGTTATCCGCCGCCAGCGCCACTTGCTGCAAATACGCCAGATCCACCGGGCGGCCGCCGTGAGACGTCCCCAGATAACGCCCATCGCCATGCGTGGGCAGGAACCAGAAAACCTTGATATTGCCGTTGTCAGACTCAGCCATTATTCGATTCCTATATAACTATATTCATTATTTATACAAACAATGATCCAATTTAGTTATAAAAATCAAAGCAGGATCCGTGCCATGAAGTACGTGATTTTTTATCTAATAAAATCATGGCATTACACCTCTCCAGCCGACGGTAAAAATGGTGCATTTGCAGCAAATAGGTATCACCAACTGCTGCGTTTGCAGCAATGGGCCTCAATGGTCCTCTCGTATCACTGCTGGCGCTGGGATAAGCTCAGGCCATCCAGTTCTCAGCCGTGAACGCCATCGATGAAAAACCCCCAGCCTTTCGCCGCCGATACGCCAGTGCTAATCGATCCCGCCTCTCTCGCCTTCCAAAGTATGCTGGACAAGCTGGCGCCGACGGACGCCACGGTGCTGATCGTGGGGGAAACCGGAACGGGGAAAGAGGTGGTGGCGCGCTATCTGCATCATCACAGCACCCGCTGGCAGCAGCCGTTTCTGGCGGTGAACTGCGGCGCGCTGACGGAAAGCCTGGCCGAAGCGGAACTGTTCGGCCATGAGAAAGGCGCGTTTACCGGCGCCACGCAAACCCATCAGGGCTGGTTTGAAGCCGCGGAGGGCGGCACGCTGCTATTGGATGAGATCGGCGAGCTGAGTTTACCGTTACAGGTCAAGCTGCTGCGGGTCTTGCAGGAGCGGGAGATCACCCGCGTGGGATCGCGCAAACCGGTGAAGATGAATGTACGCGTGATCGCCGCCACCCATGTCGATTTGGCGCTGGCCATTCGCGAACGGCGTTTTCGGGAAGATCTCTACTATCGTCTTAACGTCGCCGTGGTCGACCTGCCGCCGCTGCGCCATCGCACCGGCGATATTCCGGTGCTGGCGCAGCATTTCCTGTCGCTATATGCCCGCCGTCTGGGCCGTCCCACCCGACGACTGTCGCAGGACGCGTTGGATACGTTGATGGCCTATAGCTGGCCCGGCAACGTGCGCGAGCTGGAAAATACCCTGCATAATGCCGTGCTGCTGAGCAAAGACGGCGATATCACCCCGGCGCAGTTGCGCCTTAATCTGACGCTGTCAGATCTGAATGTCCCAACGTGCGACGATGCGATTGACCGTTTTATCCGCCAGCAACTGGAAAGCGAGGCGGAGCGGCTGTATGACCGACTCCAGCATGCCCTCATCCGCAACGCATTCGAACTGAGCCACGGCAATCAGACGCAGGCCGCCGCGCTGCTGGGCGTTAGCCGGAACACCCTGCGCACGCTGCTGGCCAATCAGGGGCTAATCAAAGGCCGACGTAAAACCGCGCCGGTGGCCTCTTCTTCCTTCTCCGGGGCATCGTCTGCCGGACATCCGGAGCGCGAACTGCGCATCGGCTATCAGAAATTCGGTATTCTTGGCGTACTGAAAGCGCGCCAGAGTCTGGAAAACAAATTTTCACGCCAGGGCATCAGCGTCTTGTGGAGCGAATTCCCCGCGGGGCCGCAGCTGTTGCACGCGCTGCACAACGATGAAATCGACTTTGGCACCACGGGAGAAGTCCCGCCGATTTTCGCTCAGGCCGCGGGTACGCCGTTGGTGTATGTCGCCTATGAACCGCCCGCGCCGGAGAGCGTGGCGATGCTGGTCGCTCGGGACAGCGATATTCATACGCTGGCGGATTTGCGCGGCAAACGGATCTCCGTCAACAAAGGTTCGAACGTTCACTATTTGCTGGTGCAGATGCTGGACGAACAGGGGCTGACGCTGAACGACGTCCGCGTCGTGTATTCCCCCCCCAAATACCCGCTGACGCCGAGTGATTACCACGCCGTGGATGCGTGGATGATGTGGGATCCGCTGTTAAGCGATGCCGAACGCGACGGCGCGTTGCGGGTCATCGCCGACGGGCGCAGACGTGTGCTTAACCATCAGTTTTATCTGGCGCGTCGCGACTTCGTCGTTCGTCATGAGGATGTGCTGGAGCCGCTGCTGGAATTGCTGACGCAGACAGGCCACAACATCGACAGTCAGCGCAGCGAGGCGGCGCGGAGTCTCTCCGTCGAGCTGGGCATGGCCACCGCGTCGCTGGAACGCGCGTTGCAGCGACGCAGTCACCGAACGCGTCCGATGGATATCGCGGTGATCCGCGAGCAGCAGATTATCGCCGACCGTTTTTATGCGCTGGGACTGCTGTCCCGCCCGATTACCGTGCGGGATGCGATCTGGCAACGGGGAAATATCCGCTAGCGGGCGTGGCTCTCCGCCCGCATCAACGACGAGACATGCGCCCGGCTGAGCGCCGCCTCTTCCGTCAGTCGCGCCGTCAGCGCGCTGAGTGACGGCGTCGTCTCTGAAGACGCCGGATACGCCAGATAATAGGAGGAGCCGCTTGGCACGCAGAGCGGGAAAGGCGTGACGACCCGTTGCATTTTCACGTCGTCTTCCAGCAGGCAGAGATCGCCGATGGCGATGCCAAATCCCTGCTGCGCGGCGCTCATCGCCAGATCGAGCGTATCAAAATGTTGCGCCTTGCTGGACGGCAACGCATCACGCCCCGCCGCTCGCAACCACAGCAGCCAGTCACGCCGGTCCCGCGTAGGGTGCAACAGCGTGTGCTGCGACAAATCTTCCAGCGTCATCGCCCGACCGATCGGAAGCTGCGAGGGCGCGCAGACAGGCGTCAGCACTTCGTCAAACAGCGGATGCAACGTCAGCCCACGCGCCGAGGGACGGCCAAACACCACCGCCGCATCGAAATGTTCGTGATCGAAATCCAACCCATGCGAAATCGACGACGTCAGCTCGATATGAATGTCCGGCATATCGTTTTGCAGGCGAATGACCCGAGGCAACACCCAGCGCATGGCGCAGGTCGGGCATTTGATGCGCAACGTCCCCGGCCGGGCGGCGGCCCGCACCAGCGCCTCATCAATGGTCGCCAGCGCCTGACGCACCGGCGTCAGCAAGCGCTCTCCCTGAGGCGTCAGAATCAATCCGCGCGCATGACGTTTGAACAACGGGTAACCCAGTTGACGCTCCAGCCCCAGAATCTGGCGACTGACTGCGCCCTGCGTCAGGCAGAGGGCCTGTGCCGCATGGGTGAAATTGAGATGCTGAGATACCACCGCGAAGGTGTGCAGTACATCCAGCGAAGGGCGGTTCTGGACCATGATACTCCTCGTCGCAGCCGGTTAAGCCATGTCCTGAGTGCATGGCTAGTATGACAAAGTTTCCCTTGTTGCCCAGGGTTTTCTATTACTTAATGACCCTATTCCCGATGACAAACAGGAGCTATCCATGCAGAGCGCATGCGCCACCCGTTCCAAGCTGCCGGATGTCGGCACTACCATCTTTACCGTGATTGGCCAACTGAGCGCCGAGCATCAGGCGCTGAACCTGTCGCAGGGCGCGCCTAACTTCGCCTGTGCGCCTCAGCTGATCGACGCCGTCTCCCAAGCCATGCGCGACGGACATAATCAGTATGCGTCCATGACTGGTCTGAGCGCATTGCGCCACGCGCTGGCGGAGAAAACTGAACGGCTATATGGCGCCCGTTACGATGCCGATGAGGAGATCACGATCATGGCCAGCGCCAGCGAGGGGCTTTACTCGGCCATTAGCGCGTTGGTGCATCCGGGCGATGAAGTGATCTATTTCGAACCCGCGTTCGACAGCTATGCGCCGATTGTCCGTTTGCAGGGCGCAACCGCAATCCCGATCAAACTGTCGCTGAGCGATCTGCGCATCGACTGGGATGAAGTGGCCGCGGCCATTAACCCCAAAACCCGGATGATTATCGTCAACAGCCCACATAACCCCACCGGGATGGTTTTCGACGAACACGACATCGAACGACTCACCGCTCTGACGCGCGACACCGATATCGCCATCCTGTCTGACGAAGTGTATGAACACATGGTCTTTGATGACGGTATCCATCACGGCATGGCGCGTCATCCGGCGCTGGCGGAACGCAGCGTCATCGTGTCGTCGTTCGGGAAAACCTATCACGTTACCGGCTGGCGCGTCGGCTATTGTCTGGCGCCGAAAGCGTTGATGGATGAAATTAGAAAAGTGCACCAGTTTATGGTGTTTTCGGCGGATACGCCGATGCAGTATGCATTCGCCGCCATGATGGCGGACCCGCAGAGCTATTTGGGACTGGCCGAGTTCTATCAGCACAAGCGAGATCTGCTGGTGGATGCGCTGCAACCCTCTCCATTCGAGCTGCTGCCGAGCGGCGGTAGTTTCTTCGTGCTGGCGCGTTTCAGGGAGTTCAGCGATCTGAGCGATGACGATTTCGTTCTCAAGCTGATTCGGGACTATAAGGTCGCCACCATCCCGCTGTCGGCGTTCTATAGCGAAGGCGTTGACACCGGATTGATCCGTTTAAGTTTCTCGAAAGATGATGACACGTTGCGGGAAGGCGCGCGGCGGTTGTGTCAGGTGCGGTAGTGTGGGAAACGTTGCCTGAAGCGCATCAAATCCGGGCGTGAACGCCCGGATCCTCGTCGTCCAGTTACTTCGCGGTGACGTCTAATCCGCCGAAATATTTTTTAGACAGTTCGTTAATCGTGCCTTTGGCTTTCACTTCAGCAATCGCCGTATTCAAACGCTGGCGAAGCCCGTCGTCGCCCTTACGCAAGCCGAAGGCGATACCGCGTCCCAGAATGCTCTCGTCTTCCACCGCGCCGCCCACGAAGGCGAAGCCTTTACCCATCGGCTGCGACAAGAAACCGCTCTGCCCGGCCGCAGCCATCACCAACGTGGCGTCCAGACGACCAGACTCCAGATCCTGGTAAACCTGATCCTGGTCTTGATAAGAGACCACATTGACGCCTTTGGGCGCCCAGTGAGCATTGGCATAGCTTTCCTGCACCGAGGACTGTAATACCCCGACCTGTTTTCCGCGCAGCGACGCTACCGTCGGCAGCAGTCCGCTGTCCGCCCGGGCGATCAGCAAGCTGGGAATGTGATAAATCACATCGGTGAAATCAATCGCCTGACGTCGTTTTTCAGTCACATTCATGGCCGAGTTAATGATGTCGAATTTACGCGCCTGCAGGGCCGGTATCAGGCCGTCGAAGGAGGCTTCGGTCCAGGTGCAGCGAACTTTAGCGGCTTCACAGACCGCATTGCCCAGATCCACGTCAAAACCGGCCAGGTCGCCTTCCGGCGTTTTATATTCAAACGGCGGATACAGGGCTTCCAACCCGAAACGCACCGTGGTCTGTTCCGCCCAGGCGGATCCCAGCGTGAACAGGCATCCAGCCAGAAGTATGGAGGTCATTTTCTTCACTGCTACAGTCTCCGTTTTTATCTTTTATCAGGGAAATAGCGCTGATGATTTAACAGCCCGAGAATTACGCGTAGCGTCGGCGAGAAGCCTTGAATGCGCGCGCCGTCGCCCTATTCAGCATACCGCGAATAACGGAATAGTCGACGATGTTCGGCAATGAAGATGGCGGAGACCATCAAAGGCGGAAAAATCCCTTTTGAGGATGGGGAGTTCCCCTCTGCCGGGGCTACCAGGGTGACGCTCGTTAAGTGATTAACCGCGTAGAGTCCTAGTCACTATGCCAGGGTGATTGAACGATTTAGCGCCTTTTACTGACGTCGGCGAGACATCTCCCCCCCAGTCGTGTTAGCCGCCGCAGGTGTAGTTCAAAAAGAGGAAATAGCTGTGAAATGGCGAGAGAATTACCTTGTCTGACCGGGGGAAGAAGAGGCGTTGACATTCTTCTGTCAAGAGAGGAAATCGAAGACGACCAGGATAGAGCATAGCCCCCTCTATGCTCGGTAATTTTCACCTTAATCACGGGTTATTACATCACTCCGCCAATCGTTTACGCAAAGAAACAATTAGTAACAATAAGCCAGGAGAGTGTATGCCGCATTCCCTTTAACGAATTATTTTTAACATATTCATCGCATTCGAAAACAAGTTAGGTTCATCGCGTTGATGCCAAAAGATTATCTCAGTGAATAGAATTTTTTCCTTCAGGGTATAGAAAATAATTTCACCCATTGTTAATGGGGAAAACCATTTAATATAATGAAAAGTTTTTTAAATTAAAAAATAAAACAGCTATTTTGAAATAATGTTCTGAGTGTGTATACGATATGAAGATGATTTGTTTATATGCGATTTACAGCTTCGATAATATTTTTTGCGTTAAGTTTTCTAAGGATATTTTTCTTATGACTGCTGATAGTTTTCTCACTCAGACACAGCATCGAGGAAACTTCTTTATTTGACTTCCCTGTGGCGAGTTGCTCAAGAACAAACATTTCCCTGGATGATAGTCTCCTTGGTTTCGGCTCGGTGTTAATATAGAGTGGAGATTGGGTGGCTTTCTTTATCGAAGAGACTATCTCAGCAATGGGACTTTTCAGCCCGATAACTGAGTCGCATTTCTGATAATTTAAGTTATAGCACGATGCGTTGTTTTTAAAGAGAATAATTCTATTTTCCTTATTGATGAATTTTATCACGTCGACAAGAGATGCTGTTATCGGGCATTCATTTGAAGTTCCGATAAAAAAAACCTTACTGACCTCTTTATTGGGATATCGCATCAAATCACTCACATCAGTCGCGACATGGCTCATGTCGACTGTAGTCATAATCTTACTACGAATTATTTTTTGAAGCGAATAAGTTATTATTTCATCTTCGAGAAAAAACACATAATCCATTGTTTCTTTATTACCTCCAACTTTAGTCACAACTAGCCATAAATCGCCATTAGCATAAAAGAGGCGATGCCATAAAATTATATCTCTCGTGTAGGATTTTTAAGAAGTATAACACCGAATAAAAAGAATGAACATCAGTCACATTATTTCAGAATTTTTTCAGAAATGACCCCTTACCAAGAATTTTCTTAACAATAAGAAAGTTTACCCCTCCTTTTTTAAGACCAATTTCAAGCGCCACACCCCCCACCTCCTCATCCCGAAGAGCGCCGCCAACACTGGATTATCGCACCATTCACTCACGCAGCCAGATACAAGCTCCCCCTTAAAATGCATGCGCTCCACTCAGTACATATGGTAATCACGTCTTATCACCGACAGGCGATATCGATTTCAGAATCAGAACCCATTCTGATCGCGGATTATCGTTTTCCTACTCCTGTTAATTACTTGTAAACGACCACCTAATTCCCGTGGATTTAAAATCAGGCATGTGTTTTTTATTTAGAATGTCTTATCTTTCATCTTGAATTACATCTAAATATAATAACATTACGGTAGTTAATTTATGACATTTCAGATACGCATCCTCTTTTTCACAGTGAAGATAATATAGATAGAAACGGGAGGTGATGGATGAATCATTTACACTATCTCTCTATTTTTACGCTGATTATTAATTTTTCACCAGGCTGGCAATAGCTTTCTTATCCAGCACGACTCAACACCCATCATTCCCCTCAGATCATTAGATTTTCCTCTTTTTTCCTTTCGTGGTGAGAAAACCGTATCGCGCCGACCGAATTAATGCATTTTTATTTTTTATATCTCAGGAGACATTGATAAAAATATTTTATACGTTGATATTTATTATGGGGGGTTCAATTTATGTCATGTTGGCTTTCCTGAATCAGTTAGTTATTTTGGTTTCATCGTTCTGCGCAACTTTGACAGGCCAAAATATTACCGGCAGGTACACGTCCCCCTCTCCGCATTAAGTTAAGAGGAGATAAAAAAATAAACAAAAATAATGCCATCAATGACACGATCGTTAAAGTTCTTGGGGTCGACCTGTGTTAGCGCAATGATATCCATATCGGTAATCAGGCAGCTGATATTACCATAGCCTTGATACTATTTCATAATATACTGTCGACAAAGTGAGATTTAATTAGCTAAAGCATATTGATTAACATTAACACCAATACCGATCGAAGAAATATAATAACGGCGTAACTACGTATATCTTTATAGCGAAGGCGCATTAATGATGGCGCATCGCGTCGAGATATCCTATTCGTGAATAATATGGATGGGAGAGAGGCGATAAAAAGCGCCAGGACTCAGCATGGCTGATCATGAATCCCGGCAGAAGGGAGATTAACGTGAAAAATAGGCCGTTAGCGTGGACCGGCGCCCGCCAGAAACATATCGACCGCCCGTCGGGTCAGCTCACGGATTTCATCGGTGCTAAACGGTTCAGGCTCACACTGGAAGATGCGAATCTCTGTTTCAGCCGTAACTAGCGCCAGAAATTGCAACGCGCGAATGCGAGGGTCGTCCTGTCGCAGATCGCCTTGTTCCATCGCTGTCGTCATCAGATTGGACAGCACATCCAGGCACTCGCTGGGACCGGATTCGTAAAACAGCATACCGATGTTCGACCGCCCGGCTTCCGCAACCACCATACGATAGACGGCCAGTGCGCTACTGTCATTGGTGAGCACTGACAACATGCATTCGCCGAAACGCATCAGCGTTTGATTAAAGGAGACGCCGGTTTCGATGCGATCGGCCAGCTCAGCGACAGCGTCTGACAAGTGCATCGTCGCATGGGCTCGCACCACGGCGACGAACAACGCTTCTTTGGACGGGAAATAACTATAGAGGGTAGCTTTGGAGCCTCCGAGACGCTTCGCCAGTTCATTCATCGATGCGCGCTCGTACCCCATCTCCTGGAAGAGTTGGGCCGCAGCGCTGACGATAGATTCACGACGGGCCTGAGTCCGTACTTTCATTGTCTCACCTGCAATAACGAGATTGGCATATCACCATTTTCTTGACAGCAAAAAAAAATCGGTGCAAAACTGAACCGTACGGTTTATTTTCGCTAATTGTCATTACTGTACCGCCGAGGTCTGACCTTGTAAAGGCTGGCCGACTTCAGTCAGCAAGCCGGTTTTGGCGGCTTTCGGTATCACTTGAATCTGACAGAGTCCCTCTCATGTATAACCAGCTCAAGATGTTGCGGTCAGTTATTCTGCTTGTCGGGTTCTGCGTGGCCGTGAATACCCCTGCGCAAGACCGGCCATTATTCAGCGTCGAACGTGGCGTACAACCGCCGCCCGCCGTGACGTTGTCGGCCGTTTCTCTCGCCTCGCGTGACGCCCGCCCAATCGACTGGCGTAAATATATGAGCGTAAAAATTAAACCCGTGGCACTCTATCGCAACGTCCACTTTCCACCCGAATCTATGGCGCTCGCCATCCGGATATCTAAAGAGTCAATATACAATGGGTTACCTTGCGGAGCTCAGCCCTCGTCCACCCGCGGCTTCCTTTGAGGGGCGTTCATCGCCCGAATTATCATGAAAACATGCCGTCATCTTACCGTCTGCGCGCAGTGCGACAGCGTTTACCAGAAGCCTTTGCTGCAAAATGGCGAATCCGCTCGCTGCGCGCGCTGCTCGGCAGTACTGTATCGCGCGGCACCGATCGATCTTAACGCGTGGCTGGCGATCACGCTGACGGCCGCGATCGTCTGGGTGCTGGCTAACATTTTTCCGGTACTCCGGGTCAGTTTCCACGGCGTGCAAAATTCAGCGACGCTCTGGCAGACCGCCGTCGCGCTCGCTCAGGGGCCGACGCTGCTGCTGGCTTTATTGACCGCGCTGCTGCTCATCGTCATCCCCGCGCTGCAAATTTTGCTGTTTGGCTGGATACTGTTGTCCGCCCGGCGTCGGCGGCGCGCTCCGGGATTTATTCTCTGTATGAAGATTCAGGATCGAATCCGTCCGTGGAGCATGGTTGAAGTCGGCATGCTCGGCTTTATGGTCGCAGGCATCAAACTGTCGGGATTTTTGGATGTGCTTCCCGGTCCCGGCTGCTGGGCAATGGCGACGCTAATGGTGCTTCTTGTGGTGATCAGTCATCGGAATGTGCTCATCTTGTGGGACTACACCGATGCCCCGCCCCCTCGGGAGGCCGCTCATGCGTAGTCCAATACGCGCCGTACAGCTCGGCGTCATTGGCTGTCCTTTATGCCGCCTCGTCTGCGAGCCAGAGCGCACATCGCCTATACCAGCGCGGTGCCCGCGCTGCCATACGCGCCTTCACCCGAGACACCCCGCCAGCATCAGCCGTTCCTGGGCGCTCCTGATGGCTGCGATAATTTTCTATATCCCGGCCAACGTTCTGCCGGTGATGTACACCAGTCTGTTTGGCAACGGCAGTGAGAGCACCATCATGGCGGGGGTGATCGACTTCTGGAACGCCGGTTCATACGGTATCGCCCTGCTGATTTTTGCCGCCAGCGTGGTGATTCCGTGCATCAAGTTTCTGGCGCTCGGCGTGCTGCTGATCTCCGCACGGAAACAGAGCGCCGGCGCCCGTCTCGAACGAGCAAAGCTGTATCGGTTAACCGAGCTCATCGGTTACTGGTCCATGCTTGATGTCTTTGTCGTCGCGGCCGTTTCCGCGCTCGTCAAATTTCAAATGCTCAGCGATGTAGAGCCGCGCAGCGGCATCTTGTATTTCGGTTTGGTGGTGATACTTACCATGCTTTCCGCAATGAACTTTGATCCACGCCTCATTTGGGATGGTGATGATAAATGAATGCTACGAACGACCCACACAACGAACCCGGCGATCCGGACATCTCACGCCAACGCCGGCACATTTCGTTGGTGTGGCTTATTCCGGCGATTGCGCTATTTACCGGCGCGGCCTTGCTGGCGAAAACGTGGTTCTCGGCGGGTCCCGAGATCACGATTACCTTTCTGACAGCCTCAGGCTGGAAGCCGGTAAAACAGCGGTCAAGTATAAGGACGTGACGGTCGGGACCGTCTCGTCCCTTGCGCTCGACGACGGCGGTGACCGCGTGCGGGTCACCGTACAACTGGATAAGAGCGCGGAAAACCTGGCGCGGGCCGATACCCGTTTCTGGGTCGTCCGTCCTCGCGTCGGCATGGGCGGCGTCACCGGGATTGATACCTTGTTGTCCGGCGCCTATATCGGGGTTGATAAAGGCGCGTCCGAGGAATCAAAACGCGCCTTCTCCGGACTCGAAGCGCCGCCCGCCGTCATCAACGGAATGCCCGGCAGTCAGTTTGAAGTGTTGACGGACGATTTGGGATCGCTCGATATCGGCTCTCCGGTTTACTACCGCCGGGTCCAGGTCGGCCGTATTGCGTCCTATCGGTTAAAAGAGGACGGCAAAAACGTCGCGTTACAGGTCTTTGTCGACGCGCCTTATAACCGCTTCGTGACCGCCAATACCCGTTTCTGGAACGCCAGCGGTCTGGATGTCTCAGTCGGCGCCAACGGTTTTCGCCTCAGAACACAAACGATCGCGTCCATCGTGACGGGCGGTATCGCCTTCGCTACTCCCGATAGCGATAGCGGTTCACCCGCTGCCGGAAGCGACATCACGTATCGGCTCGCCAAAGATCAGGACAGCGCAATGGCGCCGCCGGACGGACCAGCGATATTCTTCCAGCTACGTTTCGAACGCTCGCTACACGGCCTCGCGGTCGGCGCGCCCGTCGAGTTTTCCAGCATCAAAATCGGTCAGGTTGTATCGGTGGAGCTGGACTACAACCATACAGGCTACCGCTTCCCCTCCGTCGTCGGCATCGAGGTGTATCCCAACCGGATGGGCAATGTGCTGAACAAGCTGCCTAAAGTCACGGACAACATCGAGCAGGAAACGGCCAGGTTCACGCGAGACCTGGTCGATCAGGGACTGCGCGCTCAGGCGGCGTCCAGCAATCTCCTGACCGGTCAGCTCTATATTTCTCTGGATTTCATTCCGCAGGCGCCCAAGGTGAAGTTCGATTTAAACGCTCACCCGCTGCGCCTTCCCACCACCAGTGGAGGGTTTGATCGCCTGCAGGAACAGCTGGCCAGTATCGTCAGCAAAGTCGACAAGATGCCGCTCGAATCCATCAGCAACAACCTGAACGCGACGCTGGGAAGCCTGGATAAAACGTTACGTCAGGTGAACGGTCAGACGTTGCCGGAAACCACGCAGTTGCTCAAGCAGATGCGACAAACGGCTGAAACGGCTAACGGCCTGATGGCGGAAGATTCACCGATCATGATGACGCTGGGGCAAAACCTGCAGGAACTGCTGCGCGCGTTGCGTTCAATGCGCACGCTGGCCGACCAGATAGAACGTCATCCCGAGTCGCTGCTTCAGGGCAGACCGCACGATCCGCCACTCACTCAGGTCAGCCCCTCACCCCATTCAGGAGCGACAAAATGATCGCACACGTCCGTTTTTCCTTCGCTACCGCCATCATCCTGCTGCTGGCCGCCTGCGCATCACCGCAGATGAATTATCACACGCTGGTGCCAGCCGCCGCGCCAACGCACGCCACGCCCCCTGCGCCGTTTTTGATCGCCGTACTGCCGGTTGGCGTACCGCCGCAAATCGACCTGCCGCAGCTGGTTGTGCGTCAGGGTGAAGGCGGCGTCGGCGTCCTCGACAATGAGCGCTGGCTCAGCGCGCTCAGCGATGAGGTCCGCACCGCGCTCGCTGCGGGACTGGTAGCCCAGTTAAACACGCAGGATATCTCCGGGCTGCCGCGTCCTGCGGATAACCCCGTCATACGCGTGCTGGTGCAAATACGTCGCTTGGACGCCTGGCCGGGCCAGCGTGTCCAACTCGAAGCCGACTGGAGTCTCAGCCAGCCTGGCGCCGAACGTTCGGCCCGTCTGGTATGCGCCAGTCGTTTCACCGAGAATGCGCCAGGCGGAATACCGCAGCTGGTAGCGGCGGAGCAACGTGTGTTCGCCCATCTGGCTACGCAGATCTCAACCCACGCCCGGCAGTGGTACGCCAATCCCAACGCGTCCTGCACGGGATAAGCCACTTGCGCGGATAAAAACGAAGAAGCGGTGCGCAAACGCCAAGCGTCCCGCTTTCATCATCTGCGGTTCTGCTTCCAGAGCCCGATGCTTTTCGGAAAGCATGCCTTCATTCGCGGAGATGTCGGTCACCGCGCGCGATGCGCCGTTATTCTATCCGCTCATTACGGGTCAGGAAAAGATACCACCCGTCGCTGACGGGTGTGAGATCCTTAGTTTTATAAAACGTTAGGCCCGTTAGTCACGCCCTAAGAAAAAGGCGAATGATTATATTTAAAAACAATATATTAAACAAATTCAGAGAAGCCAGTCACACTTCGGCACTTGCCTCTCCAACCCCAAAAAACGCCCCTAAATATCCTCAATTTCATCCTTAAATAAAATAATACCAGCGCATTATTACGCTGGATGTCCGCATCCCAGCACAAAATCTCAACAAAAAATAAAATATAAATAAAATCGTTAAATAACAATTAGTTATAAAAATATCAAGCCATGGAGATATGCAGCTAAACTTAGCGTAATAAAACTATTTCATTCGAAGGAGTTGATTATGTCTTTATCAGGTAAAGTCGCGCTGGTGACCGGCGCCGGACAAGGTATTGGCCGAGGGATCGCGCTGCGTTTAGCAAAAGACGGTGCGGATATCGCACTGGTCGATGTCAAAGACGACAAAATCAAATCCGTCGCGGAAGAGATCCGCGCATTGGGCCGTAAAGCCGTCATTTACAAGGCCGATATCAGCGTGCGTGAAGAGGTGTTCGCCGCCGTTGATTTTGCAGAGAAAGAGCTGAACGGCTTCGACATCATCGTCAACAATGCTGGTATCAGCCAGACCAAAAATTTGCTCAGCGTCACCAAGGATGATGTCGAGAAGATTTTCCAGATTAACGTGCAAGGCACGCTGTGGGGCATTCAGGCGGCAGCGACGAAATTCAAGGCGCGTAATCAAAAAGGGAAAATTATCAACGCCTCCTCCATCGCCGGTCATGAAGGGTTTGCCCTGCTCGGCGTCTATTCAGCGACCAAATTCAGCGTACGTGCGCTGACACAGGCCGCCGCTAAAGAGCTGGCCAGCTTCGGCATCACCGTCAACGCCTATTGCCCCGGCGTCGTCGGCACGGACATGTGGATCGAAATCGACAAACGTATGGCCGAAGAAACCGGTGCGGCGATTGGCGCGACCTACAAGAAATATGTCGACGGCATTGCACTGGGTCGCGCGGAAACGCCCGAAGATGTGGCGGCATTTGTCTCCTTCCTCGCCAGCCCTGACTCCGACTATATGACCGGACAAGCGCCGCTGATCGACGGCGGATTGCTGTTCAACTGATTCTCTCGCCTCACTCCGGGACGGGCGGCCATGAGGCCGCCCTTTTTTTGTCGTACCGACTACGACGTAGCCGTGGGTAATAACAAAGGATCGACGGAGATCTCTCTTTTCAGCGTGCGCAATGCAAACGTCGAGCGAGTATGTCGGATACCCTTAACGCGGTAGAGCTTCTGACGCAGAAACCGCTCGTAGTGCTCGGCATCGGCCACCACGATCTTCACTAAATAGTCATAATCACCCGTGACCAAATGCGCCTCCAGCACTTCGGGCATGTCCATCAGCGCCTGACCGAACTGCTCCAGCATACGATCGTCATGATGCTCCAGCGTGATCTCGATGAAGAAGACTTCCGATGCCCCCACCGCCTTGGCATTGATGACCGCCACATAGCCCTCAATCGCCTTGGTCGATTCCAGACGTTTGAGTCGCGTCCAACAGGGCGACGACGAAAGCCCGACTTCTTCGGCCAATTCCGCCACCGTCAGGCGACCATTACGTCGCAATGCCGATAAGATTCGCTTATCGGTCATATCCAGCGCTTTATCTTTATTTGCCATCAATTCCCCACTACAGCATAGCTATGCTTAGATTTTCATTATCACCATAAATATTTACCGAATTAACGTATAAATAAAGAAAAACGCAGGAAATAATTAGCGACAACCCTCTTTATACTGAAAAAAGCCGCCAGTTCATCCACTGGCTGACTCTCTTCAGGCCCGCGCGGCAAACCGTAAGTAAGGTTGCCTTCAGGCACGGATTTATCGACACGACGGAATAGCGCGCCCACTGTCCAGATTGATGCTCGCAGGTGATAAGAGGGAAAGAACATGAATAAAATATCGCTATTGGCTGTTCCCGGGCTCTTCCTACTCGCGCCGCTGTTGTTCTCCGGCAACATGGTGGTCGCACGCTGGATCAGCCCTGAAATCCCGCCGCTCACGCTGGCTTTTGCAAGATGGCTCATCGCCGCTGTGGCCATTTTTCCTTTTATTCTGTCGCCTTTGCGCCGGGCTGCGCCGACGCTCCGCCGACAAGGAAAAGATATCGCGTTGCTCGTTCTGTTGGGCGGCGTGCTCAGCGTCGCGCCGCAATATGCCGCGGCGCATCACACCAGCGCAGGCCATATCGCGCTGCTGTTTTCACTCTCTCCGATCATGGTTTCCGTCATTGAACGTGTGGTGTGGCGCATCCCGCTGCACTCCAACTTCTTCATCGGCGCGAGCATCGCCTTCCTCGGTATTTGCGTGGTGGTATTCGAAGGGAATATTTCACATCTGCTACAGCTGAAATTCAATCAGGGCGACATCATCGCCTTTATCGCGGCGACCGCCTGGGCCGGATACACGGCGCTATTACGCCAGCGTCCCATTGCCGTATCGGCTTTCGTACAGCTGTGGATTATCGCCATGGGCAGCGCCGCCATTCTCCTGCCCTTTCTGCCGCTGGAATGGCGCATCACGCAGGCAGCACCGGTTCTTTCAGCGCATCTACTGTACGCCATTCTGTTTCTGGCGCTGGTGGCGGGTATCGCCGCCTACAGCGTCTATTCGCGTATTGTGAGCTTGCTGGGCGCGGCGCGCGCCAGCACGTCCATGTATCTGGTGCCGGTGTACGCGTTTCTGCTGTCCTCGCTGTTCCTTCAGGAACAGCTGTACCTCTACCATTTAGCGGCAACCACGCTCGTGTTGTTGGGCGTGACGTTGACCACCGTACATAGCACTTCTGACTTCAAGGTCCCCGCGGCCTGAACAGGTCGCGCACATGTGTTCTCCCCGAAAAACAAGAAAGCCCGCCGACAATGTCGGCGGGCTTTGTGATCACGCTAGCGCAAACCTTGCTCCCACGTTATTCAACGCGGGACTTACGGCGCAGAACGTTATGACGTTACTGGTGATGTCCCAGCGCGGCCGTGTGATTATCCAGTTTGAAGAATCCCATCGTTTCGTCCAGATTGACCGCCTGGTCGTTCAGGGACGCACTGGCTGAGGCTGACTCTTCCACCAACGCCGCATTTTGCTGCGCGACCTGCTCCAACTGAGTAATCGCCACATTCACCTGTTCGATGCCTTTCGCCTGCTCGGAAGAGGCCAGCGAAATTTCCTGCATGAACTCGTTAACCTTTTTGATTTCACCCACCAGCAGATTCATATCGGCCGACGAGTCAGACGCCACTTTAGAACCCATCGACACTTCGTTAGAGGTCTCTTCAATCAGCGTTTTGATTTCACGAGCCGAACCCGCGCTGCGCTGCGCCAGATTCCGTACCTCAGCCGCCACCACGGCGAAGCCTTTGCCTGCTTCGCCGGCACGCGCGGCTTCCACAGCGGCGTTCAGCGCCAGAATGTTGGTCTGGAATGAGATGCCATCCATGATCGAGATGATATCGTTAATCTTATTCGAGCTGGTCGCAATACCGTCGATCCGCGCGATGAGCTTGCCAAAGTTGCTGGCATTCTTTTCCGCCAATTCAGCCACAGTCGCCGTCAGCGCCATTGCGCGCTGGGTGTTAGCGGAGTTTTCGTGGACCGAGGACGTCAATTGCTCCATGCTGGCAGCGGTCTCTTCAACCGATGCCGCCTGCTCTTCCGTACGGGAGGAGAAGTCGCGGTTAGCCGCAGAAATCTGCTGCGCGCCGGAGGCCACGGCCGCCGAAGAGTCACGCACATCGGCAACGATTCGGCGGAAAGCTTCCTGCATGTCCTTCAGAGACTGAAGCAGTTTACCCATTTCAGTGTTGTGCTGCGGCGGAATGTCCAGCGCCAGCGAGCCGCCTTCCATCATGCCGAAATAGTGTCGAACGCGTTCAACCGGCGACAATACGACGGTACGAATAAACTGAATCGAGCAGATACTCAACAACAGCACCACCACAAACGCCGCGATAAGGATCGTCAGGGTGGTTTTGTAGAAGCTCTCCGCTCGTGAGATTTCACTGTCGCCGACGGTTTGTGCAAAGTCGATGAAATTCATCAGTTTCTGTCTGAAGACTTCACCTTTCTCTGCGGCTAACGGTTCGATTTGGCCATAAAACTGGCTGACATTGCCTTGGTTTAGTGCAATCACCATCGGGTCGATAGCGGTAGACACATAGTCATCGAATGCCGCATCCAGTTCCGCACGCAGCTGTCGGCCCTGAGGGGTCAACGCACGCGTTTTACGCAGGTCAGTCATCGTCAACTTGGCTTTGTCGACATACGTACCCAGTTTTTTCAAATTAGGCGCGACGGTCTCGGTATTATCTTTTTTCTCGATAGATGAGGCGATATTCATCGACAAGAGTCGGGCACTCAATAAATCGGTGTAGGTAGAAGACAGTGGAATGACCTGGTCGCCCTGAATGGTATCCACTTTTTGAATTGAACTATTGCTCTGGATAGAAGAAAACAAACTAAATCCGCACAGCGCAGATAATAATATAAAAAATATAGCGATAACGGCATATAAGCCGCTTCGAATCTTAATTCGTTCGTACATTTAAAAATCCTTGGTTATTATCAGTATTCTTTGGGGCTATCGACTAGGTGGTTTAAATCTTTAACAAGCCTTTAAAACAAAAAGACTTATCACGCCAAAATGTAAATTCGTGGATTATACGTCTAGCAATAACACTAGCAGCAGGATAATAAACCAGCAAAGTCAAAACTGGGTGTGCGCATCATCGAATGGGAAAAAGAAAAAGGATAATGAAAAAGTGCGACGAAATATTTGCCGCACCAAATAGAGAGCCTGGGAATTATCACCTAACTAAAATAATACTTTATTCAGTGATAACGATTGCGTCGCCTATATTTCGCACAAAATTACTTTTATAGGTTGAATAACGCTAAAGCCGAATACATTGATTACGCCCTTTTTTCTTCGCCAGATACAGGGCCTGATCCGCCCCCTCTTTCAAACGCTGGGCATCGCAGGGATGTTTAGACGTGTAGGAATAAACACCGACACTGACCGTAACAATTTTCTGCGGCAGCTGAGACCCCTGATGTTTGATAGCGCGCGTCCTCATCGCTTCAACCATCTCGTTGCCTACCAGCTCCGCCTGCCTGCCGGAAAGCCCCGGCAAAATAATCGAAAACTCTTCCCCACCGTACCGGGCGGGTTGAGCGCCTGCCGGGAGCGGGAGCGAACGAAGGATTAGCCCGATTTCAGCCAGGCAGCGGTCGCCTTCGATGTGACCATAGGTGTCGTTATAACGTTTGAAAAAGTCGACGTCGATCATCGCGAGCGCCACGTCGCCGCCCTCGACGCCCGCCGTCGTCAGACACTGTTCCAGATAGAGATCGAACCGGCGACGATTCGCCAGCTGAGTCAGCGGATCGACCAGCGCCAGCTCTTGCAGCACCTGATTCTGGTCTTCCACTTCCCGGTGCATCATGGAAAGCATCTCTTTGTTACGCACCGTGATACGGATCTGTTTGAGAACAAAGGTTCCCAGCAACACCAGCGAAATCAGGACCAAAAAGTTAACGGCTATCGCGGCGATATTATCCGCCATCCAGCGCAGTTGCAGCTCATTTTTATTCACGCTGGCAGCCGCGATCAGCGGATATCGTTTGAGCTTTACGTAACCCACAACACGCGTCTGACCATCAAACGGCGTATGCCAGGATCCGACGCCGACAGAGCTGCTTTTCAGCGCTTTATCCGCCAACGCGCCGGTGGAGTATTTCTCGATCAGCGTTTTTTGTTCATTCGGATAAACGTACAGCGGGGAACCGTCGACATTTAGCAAAGACAGAATCGAGTCGTAATTCAGGCTGAAATAGCTGTAAAAACGCCCGAAATAGTTAGGATCGACCGAGGCCAGGAAAATGCCTTTAAACTCGTTGTTTTTGCCGTTGATGCGCTTCGATACTGGAATCACGGATTTCCCCGAGATCACGCTGATGCGCGGCTGACCGATGAACAGGTCCTCGCTGGTATTGCTCTTGTTCCAGATGAAGTAGCTGCGCTTGGACGCGTTATACACATAGCGAGAGCCCTGCCCGGTCGAGGCAATCAGGTTGCCTTTATCGTCGAACAGATACAGTCCGACGATTTGCGGAAGCAGCACGCGATGAGATTCAAGCACGGCGGTGATCTTTTCGGCACTCAGCGAATTAATATCGCCGTGAATCTCACGCATCGTGTCGATAATGGCCAGCTCTATCGGCACAAAGGTATCTTCCGCCTGACGCGACAAAATCACCGAGAGATTGATGACATCCTGCTCAACCTCCAGGACCTGCCGATGGTAGGACTGCCAGAAGTTCCACCCGTTGGTCGTGGCTAACACGATGAAACTCACTACCAGGAAACCAATCATGGTTTTTCCCGGTGCAGAAGGATTGTTTTTCCCTAAGAGACGACGCAATCCGCGCGGTGTGAACGAAGCAAAAGATTTATAAGGCATAGGTTTTCCTGAAAACATGAATCGCCTGAGGGCGTTCATGCGGGCACATCCTACTAAATCGCACCGTGGTTGTGTACCAACTCACGCTTATGGCTCGCCATTTCGCTGTGACGGCGCCTGAATCAAGGCCATGAGCCGGGTGCGCATACAAGAGACGCCGATCCTCGTGTAGACTCACTACATCATGATTAGCATAGTTTATGACATAGCGCCGCGTGACCTGCCGTTACGATGACAGCACCGTATTTCGCCGGACGCCGTTGCGCCCGGCAAACCAAGGAGAAAAGATGAGTAAAGCATCCGCTGCCGGCCTCACGGCCACCGAAGCGCTCGACAAACTGGAAGCCCTGTATGACGCAGCGGTCGCCTCGCTGCGCTCCGCCATTAGCGCGTTTATCGATGAAGGCACGCTGCCGGACGCCACGGCGCGCGCCAACGGTCTTTTTGT
This sequence comes from Lonsdalea britannica, assembly GCF_002111595.1. Classification (GTDB taxonomy): domain Bacteria; phylum Pseudomonadota; class Gammaproteobacteria; order Enterobacterales; family Enterobacteriaceae; genus Lonsdalea; species Lonsdalea britannica. The sequence continues at coordinate 237,159 of NZ_LUTN01000003.1, read as the reverse complement.
TTATCCCGAGCTGCGTGTCAGTTGGGATGGACGCTCTCCTTCTGAGAACAAAACCCGCGCGTATGGCCGATTGACCCACGGCGGCTGTTACAGCACCACCATCACCCGCCCCGCCCTGTTTCGCGGCTATCTGTCTGAACAGCTTGAGATTCTGGAAAACGAATACGCCGCCGTGATCGAAGTCGTGCCTTCACAGCAGGAAATTCCCTATCCCTACGTTATCGACGGCGCGAATTTGGGGCTGAACCGCTCGATGAGCGCCGGGCTGGCGCAGTATTTCCCGACGACCGAACTGGCGCAGATCGGCGATGAAACGGCAGACGGCCTGTTTCATCAATCCAAAGAAAACTTTCCGCTCTCTCACTTCGATGCGCTGAGAACCGATTTTTCGCTGGCCCGTCTCAGACACTACACCGGCACGCCGGTCGAGCACTTCCAGCCTTTCGTCTTGTTCACCAACTACACCCGTTATGTGGACGAGTTTGTACGTTGGTCCTGCGAACAGATTGCGGATGAGAACAGCCCTTACTACGCGCTCTCCTGCGCCGGCGGCAGCTACACCACGGCGGAAACGCGCCATCCCGAGCAGGCGGGCTCCGATCTGGCCTGGAAAAATCACCAGATGCCCGCATACCACCTGCTTTCTCGGCAGGGACGCGGGATTACGCTGGTGAATATCGGCGTCGGTCCTTCCAACGCGAAAACCATCTGCGATCATCTCGCCGTCCTGCGTCCCCATGCATGGCTGATGATCGGCCACTGCGGCGGTCTGCGCGAAAGTCAGTCCATCGGTGATTACGTGCTGGCTCACGCCTATCTGCGCGATGACCACGTGCTCGACTCCGTTCTTCCGCCGGACATTCCAATTCCCAGCATCGCCGAAGTACAGCGGGCGCTCTACGACGCCACCAAGACCGTCAGCGGCATGCCCGGCGAGAAGGTGAAACAACGCCTGCGTACCGGCACCGTCGTCACGACGGACGACCGTAACTGGGAGCTGCGCTATTCCGTTTCAGCCCGGCGCTTCAACCTGAGCCGCGCCGTCGCGGTAGATATGGAAAGCGCAACGATCGCCGCACAGGGTTACCGCTTCCGCGTGCCTTACGGCACCCTGCTCTGCGTCTCCGACAAACCGCTGCACGGCGAGATCAAGCTGCCCGGACAGGCCAACCGTTTTTATGAAGGCGCGATTTCCGAGCATCTGCAAATTGGCATCTGCGCGGTCGACCTGCTGCGTTCGGAGGTCGATCAACTGCACTCCCGCAAGCTCCGTACGTTCGACGAACCGCCGTTCCGCTGATACACAGACCCACCTCACGTTTAGGAGCCGTCAGCGGCTCCTTTTTATTTCACCGCGTTGACATTGACCCTCTGCCTCACCGGCTTCATCGACGTTCACTCTCGTCACGGGCGTCGATGGCATGAAAAGAAAACCCCCGGCTTTCGCCGGGGGTTAGGACCAAGTTTCGACCAATGTCTGCGGATAGCGACAGAAGCCAGAAGCACTCAATGTGGATCAGAAGTCCACGTTGACGCCCAGTTGGAACGTTCTGCCCGGCATCACTGCCAGCTGCTGGTCATAGGCATCCTGATTGTTAGAACTGGTGAGCTGACGGCTGCTCAGATAATCCCAGTACTTGCGATCGGTCAGGTTATAAACGCCGCCGCTGAGTTTAACCGTCGGCGTCACACGCCAATAGGCCGTCAGATCCACCAGACCATAGCCGGGAACGCGCATATACTCGGTAGTGGAATCAGTAATGGTCGTGCCCGTGTTGGTGTAGGTTTCACGGTTGGTCGCCGTCGCCTGTTTGCCTTTCTGGAACGTCGCCGTCAACGCCGCCCCATAGAGGTTATCCGGCGCATCCCAGCCCAGTCCGACTACCGCTTTCATCGGCGCGACGCTATCGAGGTCGACATACTTGTCGCCGGAATAGCTGGACTTGGACTGCCCTTCGCTATAGCCGACCGCCAGTGTGGTACTCAGCCCCTGAAGCGCGTCGAACCAGGTTCCCCACTGCACTTTGCTGCTGAACTCCGCGCCGTAGATAAACGCCTTGTCGCGGTTTTCTGACTGGTAAGCAATGCCGATATTCGACGGTACGTTGGTGAACTTGTCCGGGTTATTCGCCCGCGTATAGCGCGTGTAAGCGATAAAGTTCTTGTAGGTGTTGTAGAACAGCGCTGAGCGGAAGGTCACCCCTTCGGTCATTTCCCCTTTTAACCCCAGCTCATAGTTATTGCTGGTCTCCGTTTCCAGCTCGTTGTTGCCGATCAGCGCATACTGCGACGCTCCCGCATAGGAAGAACCCAGTCCCCACGATCCGTACAGCTGGCTGGCATCTGGGAACTGTGCGCCGCGCTTGTACTGGACGTAGCTGGTCAGACGCGGCGTCAGCGCATACTCAAGGCTCAACGACGGCAAGACCTGCGTGTCGCTGTTGGTGCCGTAGAGCTTCTCGACATCTTCCGTCGTGATGGCCGTGCTGTTTTCGGTCAGACTGCTCAGATTCTGCGGTTTGGTCCGTTGGTACGCGACGCGCACTCCGGGCGTGATCGACAGCGTTTTGCCAGCAACATCCATCTCCATGCGATCCTGAACGAAGCCGCCGAGCGTATCCGTGCGGCTGTCGGCTTCCGGCTGCATGATGGCGTAGTACGTGGTTTGCGCCGGATCCTGGCTAAACGGACGCTGGGTATCGGACTGCTGAACGTTAAAGCCCCAGCTGAACTGATGCATACCCCACGTTTTCATCATGGTGGTTTCAGCGCCGTAGGTATCGACGTTGTAGTCCGAATTGACCGTATACATGCTGCGGGCGGTCAGCGGCATGTAGGTTTCGTCTTGGGTTTTGGTGTTCTGGTAATAGATGCGCGAGTCGATAGCGTCAATCCACGAATCCACGGAGGACGCCGTCCAGTTATGACGCAGGCTGCTGCTCCAGCGGCGGGTATCGCTATCCTGCTGCGCGTTGCCTAAAATCGAACTCCCCGAGGTATCCCAGGAGTCGTAGTTCGAATGGGATGTCTTGGTGTAGTACTCCAGCGTGCCAGTGAAACGGTTTTGATCGTCCGCCTGCCAGATCCCCGAGGTCATCACGGAGGTGGAGTGCCAGTTCATCGGATACGCGGACAAGACGCCGCTATTGTTCTGGGTTTCCTGACCGTCGCGACGGCTGATCACCACGATACCCCGCAGCGTCTCATCGCCGCCTGCCGCCGTGATGCCGTTGTGCCAGCTGCGGTTGGACGAGTCATAGTCGCTCTGATAGCCGAAATAGGTGTGTTTTGACGGAGACAGGTATTGATCCGGCGATTTAGGGCGGAAGGAGACCGCGCCGCCAATGGCGTTATTGGCGCGTTCAACGCTCGTCGCCCCCTGATCGATGGTCACCAAACCGTACATGTATGGGTCGATGTAGTCACGGCCAATTCCGAACGTATTTAACCCGGCACGTCCGGCATAGCTGCGCGCGGTCGCATTGGGCAATGGAATGCCGTCCACGTCGATGGCGACGCGGTTGCTTTCGAGACCACGGATGTTATAGCCGGTGTAACCGGAGCGATCGAATCCGCTTTTGCCGTTATTGGAACCCGCGCTGGAGCTGGTAGCGCTGACCAACGGCTGATAGCGCATGATGGAGCCGAAATCATTGCCGCCTTTTTTCTGTAATTCACTGGCGTCTAACGTGACGCGACTCCCGGCCTTGGTGTCGATGGGCGCGGAAATCACCGTCATCTGCTCGCCCGGATTGTCGTCCTGCGGCTTGGCGGCGGAAGCCGTCGCAGCCTGGGTGGCAGATGTGGTCTGCGCTTTCTTGGCTGTCTGCGTTTTATCGTCGTTATCAGACAGCGCGGCCAGCGCACTAAAGGTGGTGCTGGTCAAGACGCCCGTCAGGATAATCCGGATCAAACCTGAGAGATGTTTTTCTTTTGTATGCAAGAACATACTGAAACCTCAAATGTTAAAATCGTTATATTCTTGCTCATGCATTGCTTCGCAGTATTTATTCATTATTTTTGTAGTTATAACGGCGCGGTCAGCTCAGCGTTTCTGCCTTGGCCGACATCGCGTCCGACAATCCATCAAACGATATTCCCTTCCCGATTCAACGCCGCAGCGAAACCTGAGGCGCCGCGGTTTCACGGTGCGGGCTGACAACGACATCGGCTTGATACCAACGCGTGATCGCCGGTTGGGTAATCACCTGCTCCGGCGCGCCTTCCGCCATGATCCTGCCGTCATGCAACAGCACAACCTTATCCGACCATAACGAGGCCAGATTCAGATCGTGTAATACGCAGCACACCGCCAGCTTTCCCGTCGAGGTCAGCGTTTTTAGCAGCCGAAGCAGCTGCTGTTGGTGATACAAATCCAGCGCCGACGTCGGTTCATCCAGAAACAGCCACCCGGCAATGCCGTCAGGCCGCCACAGCTGGGCCAGCGAGCGCGCTAACCGCACCCGCTGCTGTTCGCCGCCGGACAGCTGAGGATAAAGCCGACCGCGCAGCGTCTCGCAGTCGGTCAACGCCATCACCTCGTCCAATACGCGCTCATTCGCATCGGTTGGCCAGGGCGAACGTCCCATCGCGATAACGTCTTCCACCCGAAATTGAGCCTGTAATACGCTGTCCTGACGCATGACCGCCCGCTGACGGGCGAGTACGTTTGGCGTCCATTCCGCCAGCGGGCGGCCGTTGAGCCTACACTCTCCACCGTGTGGAGAATAAAAGCCCGTCAGCAAGCGCAGCAACGTCGACTTACCGGCGCCGTTAGGGCCGATAACGGTCGTCAATTCGCCCGGCGTCAACGTCAGCGACACGTCGGTCAGCAGCTGTCGGCCTCCCGTCCGGTAGTTGACGTGGTGAGCGCTCAGGCACAGCTCCCGCATCTCAGCCATGTTTATGCCTCAGAATCAGCCATAAAAACCACGGGCCGCCCACCAGACTGGTCAGCAGCCCCACCGGCATTTCCGCCGGGGCCACCATCGTTCGCGCCAGCGTATCGGCCAGCAGCAGCAGGAGCGCGCCGCCCAGCGCCGAACCGGGCAACATCCAGCGATGATCCGCGCCCAGCGTGATACGAATAAGATGGGGCATCACCAGACCCACAAAGCTGATAATGCCGCTGACCGCCACGGCTGAACCCACCAGAATGGCGCTTAAGATCACCATCTGACGCCGTGTCTTGCGGACATCGACACCCAGATAGTGCGCTTCTTCGTCGCCCAGCTGGAGCAGGTTGAGACGCCGGGCCAGCCGCTGCAAATATCCGGCGCAGGGCAGCACCAGCGACGCGACGATTATGACCATCGACCACTGGGCCTGCCCCAAACTGCCCATCCCCCACAGAGACAGCTGGCGCAGCTGCTGGTCATTGCTGATCCAGGACAGCACGCCGGTCGCCGCGCTACACAGGGCGTTGATGGCAATCCCTGCCAGCAGCAGACGAGAAAGCGAACTGCTGCTGGCGGAGGCGCTCAGCGCGAACAGCAGGACCATAATCACGGCGCTGCCCACAAACGCCGCCAGCATCGGCCAGTAGAGCGCCACCATCGCAGGCAATGCGATGGGAAACACCACCGACAGGGCGACCCCCATCGCAGCCCCGCTGCTGACGCCCAGCAGGCCCGGCTCCGCCAGCGGATTGCGGAAGAGTCCTTGCATCGCCGCGCCGGAGAGCGCCAATGCAATGCCGACCAGCACCGCCAGCAGCACGCGCGGCAGACGGATGTTCAACCAGACCTGCCACGGCAGGCTCTCCGACGACGACGCCAGCAGTTGCGATAACGTAATCGGCATTGCGCCATGGTTGGCGGCGATCACCATTAACAGCACTACGGACACCGCCATGAGCAGCAGCGTCATCGATGGATTGAGCCTCACGGCTGCACTTCCACCGCGTTACGCAAGCGCAACAGCGCCGCTGGCGTATCCAGATCGAATCCCAACATCGCCATGTCGTCGACGACCAGCAGACGTTTATGTTGACCCGCCGGCGTCAGCGCCAGACCGGGCAACTGCCAGATGTTATTTTCGCCGCCGAGGGTTTTTACGCCCTGCTGGCTGATGACCACCCAGTCCGGCTGGCTGGCGACGACGCCTTCCTGAGACAATCGCTGATAACGGTTGAAACCCTGCATTGCATTTTGCAGTCCGGCGGCACGGATAGCGGCGTCCGCCGCCGTATTTTGCCCGGCTCCCATCGCTGACATGCCGCTATGGCTCAGAATAAACAGCACTTTGACGGGCAGCGGTTTCGTCGGCAGCTCGGCGAGTTGCTGATTGACCTGCCGCACCAGGGCCTGCCCTTCTTTCTCCTTACCCAGCGCCTGAGCGATGACCGAGATCTTGGCGGCGATGCCCGCGACGTCCTGTCCAGCGGGTACGTTCACGACCTTCACGCCGCTTTTCGCAATCTGCTCCATCGCCGCGGAAGGCTGGGATAGCTCGCTGGCGAGCACCAACGTCGGCGTCATCGCCAATACACCTTCCGCATTCAGCTGTCGCATGTAGCCGACATCCGGCAGCGCCAGCGCTTCTTGGGGATGCAGGCTGGTGCTGTCGCGCGCGATGACGTCGCCGCCCGCCTGCAGGGCGAAAACGATTTGCGTGACGTCGCCGCCGATCGTCACCAGCCGCGTCGCCGCCTGTAGCGAAAACGGCAGGCACAGCGCCAGCAGCAAAAAGATTTTCTTCATGCGGCGGCTCCCGGTGTCACCAACGCAGATACTTGCTGACGCCACTGCGTCTGTTCCGGTGCGCCTTCCGTGCGCTGACCAAACAGCTGCGCAATCTGCGTGCCATCGGCGGCAAACAGTTCCAGACTGGTGACAATACCGTCGCGCGTGGGCTTACGCGTTACCCAGCTTTCCGCAATGGTGTTGCCCTGCAAATGCAGCGTGAACGCCTTGTTGAACACGTTGATCCAGTGTTCCATCGGCACCACTTTCTCGATCGCGCCGGTAAAGATCTGAACGCACCCTCGATTGCCGACAAAGATCATGATTTCGTTGCCATCCTGATGCGCTGCATTCAGCAACGCAGATAGCGCCTGGTTGTCCACCAGACAGGCCAAGTCGTCGCTCACATGGCGGAAAGCCTGCTGACGCGTCAAATTGTGCCGTTTCAACAAAGGGAAAAATTCGTGCACGTCTTGCATATCACGCCACTCTTGTTCCAATCGCGCGGCATCGACAACGACGTCAGCCGCGGGCGCGGCATAGGGCGTGAGCGCCAACGGCGCATTGTCGGAAGCGGTGAAACGTTCGACCGTTTCCTGCCATGTCGCCCAGTCGGTGTGCTCCGTGCCATAGACCTTTAAGACGGCGTCACCCTGACGATCAAAGAACTGAATACTTTGGCGCTCGCCGCGCACGGTTTGCTCGATAAAGAAAAACACGCTGGCCCACTGCTCGGGGAAGACACGCAAATCCAGACCACGCGGATTGAGCACCAGCCCCACGTGTTCGCCGATACGTTGGTTACGGTAAAACCCGATCTGCTCATGCACGGCATATTCGTTACGCGTGATGGATTTTGTCTCCCCCACATTTTCGAGCGCCGCCAGAATCTGACGCGGCTCATCGGTCAGCCGACGGGCTTCGTGGCCCACACGCAGGTAAGAGAGCTCCGCTTCACTGATATTTATCAACTGGGCCAGTTCACGCGCGTATTTTTTTGGATGCTGCTCTTTAAGTTGCAGATAATCTTGATAATTGTATTGCATGAATAGAAAGCTCCGACATTCGCACTGTCTTTTAGCAGGATTTTTAGGTGTCTACACCGACGGTAATGATAATTATTACCATCCTCATGAAAATTTAACAACCCGATATTGACTGCATGAAGAAACCTTAATTCCACATTTCATCAAGGGGTTAACCACGAAAAAATAATAAATAATCAGAGAAGCTAATCGATGGAAATATAGAAAGTGGGCGTCGTCAAGCGGGCGGAGAACGTGTTGAGAGGCGTATGAATACGTCTGTAAGGAACTGGTCGCCGACGAACCGCTGAATATAGGCATGGAAGCGCTGACTGTAGACATGACAACGGCGCGGAGACGTGGGCCCACGTGTAGTCACCGCGCTTTGGGATGCAAAAACAACACGCAAAATTTAAAACCATCCTAATGGATTTAATTTAAATAAAAGCCAAACGAAGCGAAAAAAACGTATTCTTTTTTGTCTTAAAAATAATATATAAACGAAAACGAACTATAACTCAGAATATATTTATTACTTATTTATCGTCCTTATACTTCATCATCATTAGTGCTATTAACCTGCCAAGAATGGGCTTGCATCTTTATTATTATTTTCCGCCATCCATTTCTTTTTATTCGCGGGAGAAATAAGGAAAACACCCCATTTTTCGAAAAAAACATGACAAGAAAACGTTAAACATCGCGTGGAGTCTATGAAAAAAATATCCAGAGCGTCGCTGTTTCTTCAGCTACTGAGCGGGCATTTCCGGTCTGAAAGAATATGGTTTGAGAATAAGATAAAAGCGAAGTTTTTGTTGCGGTCGCTGATGCTACCTTTGCCTACCTATTACTTTCTGGGCGGGATATGCGCCATGCCTTGCATGCAGCGATTAGTGAAAACACATCCCTGCCTGCCCACGAAAATTCATCGCCCTTACCTGTATGTCGGGCTTAATGCGACCGAGCGGGCTAAAGCGATTTGCCATCACTATACCTTCGTGGAAAGCCTGTCTTTACCACGTCTGCATGATGCATTGCTCAGCGAAACGCCGTGTCGTCTGGCCGAATTTTACGGTAAGGAAGGCGAAAAGTTCACTATCGTCAGCAGCGTGTGGCGGTATGACAAAGAGGGGGAAACGACGCTGCAGATAGGGATGGAGGAGACGACGCTTATCTCATTATCGTTCAGTATCGTTAATGTCTTGGGTCAACCCGCCATTGTTATCGGCGGCCTGCAGGGTAAAGGCAAGCAAACGACCCGAGACCTGATCAAACAGGCAACTAAGGCCTGCCATGGTCTATTCCCCAAGCGGTTGTTGATTGAGAGCCTGCTGACACTGGCCGATCTCGCCGGAATTCGTCGCGTGCTGGCCGTCGGCGATGGTAGCCATGTTTATCAAAGCCAACGTTATCATCGCAGCAAAAAAAACGTGCTGTTTTGCAGCTACGATGAGTTCTGGACCTCGCTGGATGCAGTCCCAACGCATGACAGCCTCTACCAGCTGCCGCTCCCCATCGCCCGTAAGCCGCTAGAGGCGTTGCCCAGCAACAAACGCGCGCAGTATAGACGCCGCTATCAGTTGATCGATGAGCTGCATGCGCAGCTGGCAGAAAACCTCAGCGCCGAAACGTTTAACAGAGCCGATCAGCTTGAGCGAATGCCTATAAAAAAAGCCAGTGCAAACGCACTGGCCTGAATAAAGGGGTGTCAAATCGTTCGTCGTTCACGCCAGCATCTGCTGGCGTGATGACATTCTCAACCTCTCGGATCCTGGAAATGATGACCGCCGCCATGACCACCGCCACCGCCACCACCGCCGTGACCGCCGCCCCACGGGGGTGGGAAGATGCATCCGCTCAGGGTTGTCAGCAGCGCCAGTACACTTACCAGTTTTAATACTCGTTTCATTTTAACCTCATCTGACTACTGTTTCGCTGCATCATAGTGAAGCCATCCCCCGGCCAACAAGCGTCTTATTCTTAAAAAACCGCCTATTAATAATGGATTAGACTATTTACCATCCATCACCATAAAACTAACAACTTCCTTACATTACCACCCTCAAAAACAGGCGGCTTGCCCAAGGTTTCCAGCAACCGACACGCCCTATGACGACAAAGGCGGCAGGGTGATGTTCCGTCTGCCGCCTTTTCTCCGCCGCTCATATCGGTAGTTTATGGCTGTTGGACAACGTTGTAGAGCACATTGCGACGCTCCAGCATCTGGCCGCCGTCACGCGTTAGCGGCACCCAACCTACTGAACCGCGATTCGTCGTCGGCGAGGCGAAGAGGAGGTTGAACGGTATGGAGACATAGAACCCTTTGGTAAAGCTCCCTTCCCCATACTCTTTGGCGCTGACGTTGGTTTTCGTCGCGAAGGCGCCCGCGACAATACCGCTGTCAAACCGGCGAGACAGATCGACGGTCACGCCTTTATCTCCCGCCAGATAGCGACCGACGCTGACCTTAGCCAGTCCGCCTTTGATAAACGGCAGCTCCCAGTAGGTGGTCAGATGGCCGGTAGCCACGTTGTAGTCAGCAAGGCGCATCGTATCATTCCAATCACGTTGCTTGACGTAGTTCACATCCAGCCCGACCGCCCAGCTTTTGCCATAAGGGCGATACAACATTTCGCCGCCGACGCCGGCGTACATCATCTCCAGATAGCCGCCGTAGATCTGCGTGTACCAGTCCCGCGCCGGATGATCGGTACGCGACAGCTGAAGATTGGTCAGCAATACATCAGATGAGGTGACGTATTCGCGTATCCAGGTACGGACGCGCGGCAGCTTGGTGTCCTGAGGCGGCGTCGTATAGTTGAACTTGTCGTAATTGTTGAACAGGTTGACGTTGACCGTACCGCCCACACTCCAGTGATCGGAGAGGTACAGGTCCGCGTTGGCGTTAGCCGACACCTGATACATGTAGAACGATTCAGCCCCTCCGATGGACTGCGACAGCGCGGGCGCCAGGGAGTATGTCAACCGCTTGGGCTGGGTACGCAGCACTTCCTGGCCTCGCGGCGGCGCTACCGGCTCGACATCATAGGCCTTAGGTTCCGGCTGTCCCAGCGGAGTCGACGCCGTTTGGAGTTGACGGAACGCGTTCGCGTCGACACGCGTGCTGTCCGTCGGCAGATGGCGATTCTCCCTCACAATATGATATTCGCTGACGCTGGCCGGTACATGGTTGGCGAGAACGGTCGCCGCGCGGCTGTTGTACTCAGCGCTATCCGTATATTTGTACTGCGGACTGACGACGGTGACCTGTTTGTCGTCCGTATAAATATCCGGCTGACCAAAACCGGCTTTCTCATCCAGCTCTTTCGCCACACGTTTCCAGTCCGTCCCGCCCTGCGGGTTGCTGACCGGCGCATAAACCGGCGGCGCATCGTCGACATAGTGCGGCCGCAGTTGATTGAAGTTGGTGCGCAGCGTGACCCCCCACATCAACGTGTTGCCCCGCTGCCAGGACAGCGACGTATCCAGAATATCGCCGACCCGATAGACCATGCCAACGTTGATCGGCGAGTCCTGCTTGATACGCTCCCTGCGCCCACGGTCTGCGGCTTCATCGCTGTAATTGTTGCCGTCGTACTCCAGCTTCAGACGCAGCGGATCCCATGGCGTCTGGTATTCGATCCCGCCGAATATCGCCGCCGGTCCGTGGAAAAAATTGTTCACCTCGAACTGCCCGGTATCCGTAGAACTGGTGCGCTGGCAGAAGCTCTCCGTCAACTTACAGGCTGGGTTGGTGATATTGCCACTCTGGGCCATATTTCCCCAGCCGATGCCCAGCGTCAGGTCGAACGGCCCCCAGCGCTTGCTGGCCGCCAGATATTCGCTGTCGAACAGGCCGGTCCCCGCGATGTCACGCAGCCCAAGCGAGACCTGAGGCAACCAGCGGTCTTCCTTCCACAGCCGCGCTTTAACGTCGAACCCTTTGTCTTTATAGGTTTGCGAGCCGCTGAAGTTGGGATCGGCGCTATAAAGCCGGGTACGGATATCGGTATAACGCACCGTCGTTTCCAGCCAGTCGAGCAGCTGTAAGGAAACGGAATAGCGGCGGTACTGATCGTTATCGCGATAGTTGGCGCTGAACTCGCCGGTTTCGGCCATACGCGCGGTCGGCATTTGCAGCAGGCCCACGCCGCCAAAGTCGGTTTGAGACACGCCAGCAGGCTGGTAATAGTGATTCTGGTTGGTCGCCTCGGGAATTTGAGGCGTCGAGTTTGCCGCATCCGCCAACGCCGACGTGCTGAAAACGCTGCCGATCGCCAGAGAGAGGCAATTCAGTCTGAGAGTATTGTTTTTAGCCATTAGTGTGGGATCCGGTTCGCGAGATAATCGGCAATCTGCTCGTTAAGCGAGGACATCTCTTCGGGCAAAATGGCGGGATCAAAGCCGATAAACAGCGTTTCCCCCGCAGCGGGTTCATTATGTTGACGATTCCACATCGCCAGCGGCACCTTGCGCCACGTCCCCGCTCCTGAAATCAGATACCCCGTGTTTTTATCGCCGCCGGGCAGAAAACGTCGGCCCTGAAGATAATGTTCAACCGACCAGCCAGAGCGCAGCGGAAGATCTTTAAATACCTGAGCCGTACCGATATCAATGTCCGTACGAATCAGACCGAACAGGAATAGCTGTTTGGAATAAGGGGCGAGATAGAGCTGATAGTCTCCGACCAGCGGACGGTTGCTTTGCAAGCTCAGCCGCACCCGGTCTGGGTCGAGCTCCGTCGGGATTCGGCCGGCGACAGGGACCTGCTTGAGCGCCTGCGCGACATACCAGGCTGCGATGGCGTAATCGCCATCACCGCGATCGCGCCACCACAGTTGCAAGCGATAGAGGTGATCCTGCAACGTCTGACCTTGCGCGGCGACTCGGGAGGTCATCGCCGGGTTGGTGATCAACGCGTTCTGCCAGTTAACGTCCGCAGGGAAAGGCGTTTTAGCATAAAACTGATCCAAACGAACACCGTCTTCCAGCACCACAGAGTCTAATGTGCGATCGCCATATTTTACCGTAAGCTGCGCCGCGCCGACCGTTCCGGTCATCAACATCAGCATGGCGGCCAGCCGATTGTGTAGCAACATAGAAGCGTCCTTACAGTGACTGAGCGTAGGATTTCAAAGCGGTAAACTGAACCAGCGCCATATCCGGCCCCATGTATTGACGGCTCTGCATCACCTGACCGGTGCTCGCATTCACCCAATACTGGTTGGTATAACGTTTGTTCAACGCGGGAACGGTCACGAGCTCATCAAAGCGCACGGTTTGATAGGTTCTGCCGAGGATAACCAGCGGCTCGCGGCCGCGGTTTTCGAACGAGGACTGCAGTTCATAGCTGCCGCGCATGACCTGCGACCAACTGACCTCAGTCTGCCAGCGCATGGGCGTCCCGGCTTTCAGCAGCCCCAGATGCAATGGATCGTGCTCCTGATTGGCGACATGCTGGATGTCTTCGCCAAACCCTTGCGTTTTCACCACGCGCCCGTCATGGGTGGCGACCATGTTTTTGTCCGCGGCCACCCACTTCAGTAGTCCATTTTCCGCGAACGCCAACACCATGAAGGCGCGCGGCGCCTCGCCGACCTTGATATAGGCCGAGGCATACGGCACCTTCGCCACCTGCTGCGGCGTAAGGTTGGTATCGTCCTGCCCCCAGATAGCCAGCTTCATTGTTTGACTCAATAAAGCGAATTGTTGCGAACACCCCATCAACATTAACGAAAAAAGTGGAATAGCAATCAGCGCACGGGTTCTGCCACCTGATAGAATTTTTATCATCGCTCTGGTTCTCGCCTGAATCCCCTGAAGCAAAAGAAAGGCCACCTAAGTGGCCTTATTATTATCTCAATCCCATTAACCCTGGTTGATGTGACTGTAGAGGTACTCGTACCCGTGCTATTAGACGTGCTGCTATCATTCGCAGTCGCCACGGTAGCAGCAGCAACGGCAGCCGCCGCTACGCCGACACCGGCCGCCGTAGACGAACCGACGGCAGCGGAAGCGGCGCCAGCGCCACCCGCATCCCCCAGCAATTCGCCCACAGCAGCATATACACTGGAGGACATGGCCAAGGCCAGTACCGCAGTCATTAACGTTTTTTTCATCACAATTTCCTTCTTTCCTAGGAAGTACTTCAGGACAGGAGAAGACCACACTCATGGCTTTTCCTGCCCTACTTTTCAGCTGATTTCTCAGCCAAATCGGGCATTCACTGTCCTTAAACTCGGGGGTATCACCATAATGAAAACGACGTTACATCATGATGCATGTAACAACTGCGTAGCCTTGAATTAAATAAGTACAAAAATAGAGATGTGTGTTAACAACATACAGGAAGGGAATGACGTTTCTCTTAAAAGTTTTACTGCATATTATTTTTTCGGAGCTGTCCGATAAGAAACGAAGGGTACGACAAAAAGTGAAACAACCGGGCGGTAGACGCCCGGTTGGAGAGTATCAACGCGGCGTTTAGTCCAACCATTCGGTGTGGAATACGCCTTCTTTATCCGTACGTTTGTAGGTGTGAGCGCCGAAATAGTCTCGCTGAGCCTGAATCAGGTTCGCCGGCAGCACTTCAGAGCGGTAGCTGTCGTAGTACGCGATCGCCGCCGAGAAGGTCGGAACCGGGATACCGTGCTGTACCGCGTACGCGACCACATCACGCAGCGCCTGCTGGTATTCGTCCGCGATCTGCTTGAAGTACGGCGCCAGCAGCAGGTTGGCGATAGCCGCATTCTGCGCGTAAGCGTCTGTAATTTTTTGCAGGAACTGGGCGCGAATAATGCAGCCCGCGCGGAAGATCTTGGCGATTTCGCCGTAGTTCAGATCCCAGCTGTTCTCTTCTGATGCCGCTTTGAGCTGAGAGAAGCCCTGCGCGTAAGAGACAATTTTGCCCAGATACAATGCGCGGCGCACTTTCTCAACGAACTCCGCCTTGTCGCCAGCAAATGCCTGAGCGGCAGGGCCGGACAGCACTTTAGACGCAGCAACGCGCTGAGATTTCAGCGAAGACAGGTAGCGAGCGAATACGGATTCGGTGATCAGCGACAGGGGTTCGCCCAGATCCAGCGAACTCTGGCTCGTCCATTTACCGGTGCCTTTATTCGCGGCTTCATCCAGAATGACGTCGACCAGATATTTTCCGTCTTCATCCTTTTTGGTGAAGATGTCGGCGGTGATCTCGATCAGGTAGCTGCTCAGCTCGCCTTTGTTCCATTCAGAGAAGGTGGTGGCCAGCTCTTCGTTGCTCAGGTTCAGCGCCTGCTTCAACAAAGAATAGGCTTCCGCGATCAGCTGCATGTCGCCGTATTCGATGCCGTTGTGCACCATTTTCACGTAGTGACCCGCGCCGTCAGCGCCGATATAGGTCACACAGGCTTCGCCTTCCGCGCGTGCGGCGATTTTTTCCAGAATAGGCGCAACCAGCTCGTAAGCTTCTTTCTGACCACCAGGCATGATGGACGGGCCTTTCAGCGCCCCTTCCTCGCCGCCGGACACGCCGGTGCCGATGAAGTTAAAGCCTTCGGCAGACAGTTCACGGTTGCGACGGATGGTGTCTTTGTAGAAGGTGTTGCCACCGTCTATCAGGATGTCGCCTTTTTCCAGATAGGGTTTGAGAGAAGCGATGGTTTTATCCGTGGCTTCACCCGCTTTGACCATTAACAGGATACGACGCGGCTTCTCCAGGGATTCCACGAATTCCTGAACGGTGTAGCAAGGCACCAGCTTTTTACCGGGATTTTCTGCAATCACCTCATCGGTTTTATCAGCAGAACGGTTAAAGACAGAGACGGTATAGCCACGGCTTTCAATGTTCAGCGCCAGATTGCGCCCCATTACCGCCATACCGACAACGCCTATTTGCTGTTTGGACATTAAAGCAACTCCTGTTTGAAGGGTAACCTACCCGGGTCGCGGCTGGCGCGCCACAGGCAATCAAAAGCAGGCTGCCATGGTAACTCAGCTCTTATCGAGTGGGTAGTAATTGGTTCGATAGGATAGGGTCCCGCCCGGCATAAATACAGGCCTGGGCGGGAAGCTGTCGTCAGGCTGAGTGTTTAGCCAGCAGCTTTTCGATATTTTTCTTGAACGCCTTGCCCAACCCCGGATTACGCAACCCGTAAGAGACGAAGGCCTGAGCATAGCCCAGCTTACGACCGCAGTTGAAGCTACGACCCGCCATTTCCACCGCGTCCACCTGCTGAGTTTTGATCAGCTCGGCAATCGCGTCCGTCAGCTGAATACGGCCCCACGCGCCCGGCAGGATGTTGTTAATGATGGGCCAGGCGTCCGCCGTCAGCACGTAACGGCCAACCGCAGACAGGTCGGACCCTTCCACACGCGCCAGCTTGGGTTTTTCAATCATCGACGTGATAGCCGACGTCGCGCCCGGCTGGGTCAGCGGCTGCTCGCATTCGACCACCGAGTATTCCGGCAGCGCTTCATACGGGCGATGCTTCACCAGCACCTGGCTATGGCCGGTCTCTTCGAAGCGCGCCACCAGACGAGCCAGGTTTTCCGCGGACTGATCCGCGGAGCTCTCATCCAGCACGACGTCCGGCAGAACGACCACAAACGGCGCATTGCCGACAATCGGATAGGCGCAGGAAACCGCATGCCCTAACCCCAGCGTCTGCCCCTGACGCACGTTCATGATGGTCACGCCCGGCGGCAGATGGCCTGCACTTCTTCCAGCAGCTGACGCTTGGCGCGTTCTTCCAGCAAGGATTCCAGCTCGAACGACGTATCGAAATGGTTTTCGATGGCATTTTTCGACGCGTGCGTCACCAGCACAATCTCTTTGATGCCCGCGTTGGCGCACTCTTTTACGATTTTTTCGATTACCGGGCGATCCACCAGCGGCAGCATCTCTTTAGGAATCGCTTTGGTTACCGGCAACAGGTTCATACCCAGCCCGGCAACGGGAATCACTGCTTTTAATGTCGTCATCTATCGCTCTCTTAAACAGTCAGCCATTTCCGTGGCACTTCCCTAGCCGTGCCACACACTCTCTTAACCTTATACCTAATCTGAGCCAAAGAGATCGCGGGTAAAGACTTTTTCCACAACATCAGACAATTCCGGTGCCATGCGGTTGGAAAGAATCACGTCGGAAATCTGCTTGAACTCCTCCAGATCCTTAATGACCTGGGAGTGGAAGAAGTTGTCTTCTTTCAGCGCCGGTTCGAAAACCACGACCTCGATCCCTTTCGCCTTAATACGTTTCATCACGCCCTGAATGGCCGAGGCGCGGAAGTTATCCGATCCACTTTTCATCACCAGACGGTAGACGCCCACGACGGTAGGATTGCGCTTAATCACCGCATCGGCGATGAAGTCTTTACGCGTAGTATTGGCGTCCACAATCGCGCGGATCAGATTGTTGGGCACCGCTTCGTAGTTAGCCAACAGCTGCTTGGTATCCTTCGGCAGGCAGTAGCCGCCATAGCCGAACGAAGGGTTGTTGTAGTGCTGTCCGATACGTGGATCCAGCCCAACGCCTTCAATGATCTGCTTGCTGTCCAACCCCAGCGTCTGGGCATAGGTATCCAGCTCGTTGAAGTACGCGACGCGCATCGCCAGATAAGTATTGGCGAACAGCTTGATGGCCTCGGCTTCGGTGGAGTCGGTAAACAGCACCTGAATGTCGGTTTTGATCGCGCCTTCCACCAACAGATGGGCAAAAGTTTCCGCGCGCTCCGAACGTTCGCCGATGACAATGCGCGAAGGGTACAGGTTATCGTACAGCGCCTTGCCTTCTCGCAGGAATTCCGGCGAGAAGATGATGTTATCGGTCTCGAACTCTTCCCTCAGCTGACGGGTGTAGCCGACGGGAACGGTCGATTTGATGATCATCACCGTATCCGGATTGTGCGCCAGCACATCACGAATGACCGCTTCGACCGAACTGGTGTTGAAGTAGTTGGTCTTCGGGTCATAGTCCGTCGGGGTGGCGATGATGACGAAATCGGCGTCTTGATAAGCCGCAGCAGGATCCTGCGTGGCCCGGAAATTGAGCGCCGGATTACGCAGGAAATCTTCGATTTCCTTGTCGACGATAGGTGAAACACCTTTGTTAAGCATGTCGACCTTCTCGGCAACGATATCCAGCGCAATCACTTCATTGTGCTGCGCCAGCAGCATCGCATTCGACAAGCCGACGTAGCCGGTACCTGCAATCGCAATTTTCATTTTCAAATCACACTAATCCAACGTGGCATAGAACTAAAATCACAGAAGAAATGGCCGTGCGGCAGCGAAAACCGGCCGCTCGCGCTTCATCGACTCGCTCAGAGACGGTAGAAGTCGCGATACCAGTCAACAAACGCCTGCACGCCTTCGGCGACTTCCACCTGTGGGCGATAACCTGTCGTCGCAAAGAGGTCGTCGGTATCGGCATAGGTCTGATACACGTCGCCTGCTTGCATCGGCATGAAGTTTTTCTTCGCTTCAATTCCCAGCGCATTTTCTAGCGCCGTCACAAAATCCATCAGCTTGACCGGGCTGCCGTGGCCGATGTTGTACACGCGATAAGGCGCCGAGCTATTTGCCGGCGAACCGCTTTCCACCCGCCACGACGGGTCGGGCTGTGGAATCACATCCGCGACACGCAGTACGCCTTCCACGATATCGGTGACGTAGGTGAAATCGCGGCGCATGTCGCCGTGATTGTAAATATCGATCGGCTCGCCGTTCAGGATGTTCTTGGTGAACTTGAACAGGGCCATATCCGGTCGACCCCACGGGCCGTAGACGGTAAAAAAGCGCAGACCGGTGGTCGGCAGGCCGTACAGATGCGAATAGGCATGCGACATCAGCTCATTGGATTTTTTGGTGGCCGCATACAGCGACACCGGGTGATCCACGCTGTCCGCCGTTGAGAACGGCGTTTTATTATTCAGTCCGTAGACGGAGCTGGATGACGCATAAACCAGATGACCAACGCCATGATGGCGGCACCCTTCCAGCACATTGACGTGACCGGTCAGATTGCTCTGCGCATACGCCAGCGGATTTTCCAACGAGTAACGTACGCCCGCCTGGGCCGCCAGATGGATCACACGATCAAATTTCTCCGCCGCAAACAACGCATGTACTGCCTTATCATCCGCGATATCCAGCTTCTCAAAACGGAAGTTGTCCAGCGGCAGCAGTTCGGCCAGGCGCGCCTCTTTGAGAGAGACAGCATAGTAGTCGTTGAGATTATCTATTCCGACAACCTCGTGCCCGGCGGCACACAGCGACTGGCAAACATAAAAACCGATAAAACCGGCGGCTCCGGTGACAAGGAATTTCATCAGATGACTCATTGTTGTGGGTGAGATGAATCTGCGAATGATACCACCGAACGGTTTGATGCCGAATCGGAACATTGGAAGGTCTTGCGCCGATAACCCCTTCACCCGGTTAATAAAAATGCAGTCTGCCGCGACGCCTCCGTGAAGACGTCTTTCACGTCCGGCGCGGAGACGGCCCTGCCGCCATCATTCATCCGGCGTCGTTGATACCCGACGCATTATTCACTCAGATAACGCGGGATCGGCCCCAGCGTCCAGGTCTTGCCGTCGATATCCGTCTGATTACCCTGCCAGTCCGTCTGCACTTTTTTGCCACCGTTCAGCGGCACTACTTTTTTCTCTAGCCCCACCGTCCACCCCACCAGCAGATCTTTGCTGCCGTTGGAGAAGCGGTAGACCTTGACGTCCGGGGCATCCACTACGACCTTTTTGAAATCCATGCCGGTCAGCATGTGATTCATCACCGCCATCGCGCTATAGGCGGGTTTCGGCGTGTAGTCCTGATAGAGCAAACCAAAATTGTGCTCTTTGTTGGTGCCGTTCGCGCCATCGTTCACGAAGTCATACCAAAACGTGCTTTGAATGATGTTATGGCGCTGGGACTCGATCAACGTACGCAGCAGGAAAGCGGCCTGAGCGGCTTCGCCGTTGGCATACGGAATGGTCGTCGACGGCCAGCCGATCTCGGTGACATACACCGGCGGGAACTGGCTGGCCGGGCGTTTTTCCTGCTTGATGTGGCTTTCCATCAGCCGGGAAACGCTGCCGACGTTGACGCGTCCCCCCATCGGGGTAAACGGCGAATTTTTGGCGGGGTAGCCTTTGTCCGGGTCGAACGGCGACATATAAGGGTGGATGCTGAAGGCATCCATATACGCCTTACCGCCATATTTAAAAATCCCGCCCGCACAGTCGCCGCCCGCCCCGCCGCCGGATCCGCCGCCGCCGCAGGCAATCACCGTCGCGTCTTTATCCACGCCTTTCACGGCGGTATACACCTGCTTCAAAAACGCCGTATAGCCTTCCCAATCCTTGGTGCCGAAGGTTTGGGGACGCGGCTCATTCCACACTTCCCAGTGTTTCACCGTCTCGCGATAGCGGGATACCGTATTTTTGGCATAGTTGGCGAAGTGCTCGGCGTTGCCGGCGATAGGACCGGAATAGACGCGTTCATTGGCGTAATCCAGCACTACCAGCGGTTTGACCTGTAGCTGACTCGCCAGTCGAAGATAGTTGTCTACGTAGTTGGGATAGGCGAAACGCGCTTTGCTTTTTTCCACCGTGCTCCACGGAATTTCATCGCGGATCCAGCCGATACCCGCTGCCTGCACCAGCGGCATCGCCTTATTCGCGTCCCAACGCCCCTGGCCGAAATGGGTGTTTACGCCCACCGCATCGTTGAGCGGGCCGACGGGCGGAATGAGCGCAACGTTACGTTCATCGAGCTTTTTGTCATTGCCGTCGATAATGTTGATTTTATACAGGCCCAGCGCCGGAAACGTGATATCGACGTTAGGCGAAATTTCGCCGCCATTGTCACTACTCCGAAGGACTTTTTTGAAGAACGGGATCGCCAGAAGGTTACCGAGATCGTCATATTGATAAGCCTCGACGACCGCCCCGTCATCAGGCAGCCTCTGCAACGCGAAATGCTTGGTCGTGAGATCGCTGTATATATATTTATTGTTATCGCTGAAGTAATCCGGTTCGCTTTTCTCTGCCGCCTGCGCGGCAAAAGATGTGAAAGCCAAAGATGACAATAAATATAAACACACGGACGTTTGCTTGAAGTTCTGCATACTGGCCTCTCACCTACCCATTAGTGGTCCGCGTACGGCAAATGCGGCTCAATGACACGACATCGATACTGACGCGCGACAACCGCGCGATACCCCATGTCTACTCGTTCAGTCTTTGATCCTCAGGCTGGCGCATCCACACCCGCCAGCCTGTGGTTTCAGTCCACGTCTTGCCGTGAGGCCCAGCAATCCGCCCGCGTCGCGTCCCTTCGACATGAGGGCGGAAAAAGAGACCGAGGCCTCGCGTGATAAGGCTATTCGGCAAGCATCGCCAGAATTTCATCCGTTTTCTGTTTCATCAGCGGGATGTCATTCTTCGACTCGACGTTGAGGCGTACCACCGGCTCCGTATTGGAAGAGCGCAGATTGAAGCGCCAGGCGCCGAAAGACATGCTGATGCCATCCGTCTCGTCAATAGCCTCTGCCGTCGCGGCATAGTGCGCTTTAACTTTGTTGATCGAGATGGCCGGCTGTTTCAGGGTCACGTTGATTTCACCGGACGAGGGATAGGCCTCGATGCGGGACTTCACCATCTCCGCCAGCGGCTGCTGCTTCACGCTTAACAATTCCGCCACCAGCAGCCACGGGATCATCCCGCTGTCGCAGTAGAAGAAATCGCGGAAGTAATGGTGCGCGCTCATTTCGCCGCCGTAGATGGCATCTTCAGACCGCATACGCTCTTTAATAAAGGCATGACCGGTTTTCGACATCACCGGATAACCGCCGGAGGTGGTGACGATATCCTCGGTATTCCAACTGAGGCGAGGATCGTGAATGATTTTACTGCCGGGATTTTTCTGCAGGAACGCTTCGGCCAACAGCCCGACGATGTAATAGCCCTCGATGAAGTTGCCCTGATTATCGAACAGGAAGCAACGGTCGAAGTCGCCGTCGAACGCGATCCCCATGTCGGCGCCCGTTTCACGCACGGCGTTCGCGGTATCGGCGCGGCACTCAGGAAGCAACGGGTTGGGAATGCCGTTCGGGAAGTGGCCGTCAGGCTGATGATGCACCTTGATGAATTCCACCGGCACGTTCTTCTGTTTGAATATCGCCTCGATCGCATCAATAACGTGCCCTGCCGCCCCGTTCCCGGAGTTCACGACCAGTTTCAGCGGCGTCAGGTTATCCAGGTTGATGTAGGAAAGAATATGCTCGACGTAAGCCGGAAGCGTATTCTCTTTGCGGTAGCTACCGCGGGGACGTCCATCGTTGGAAAATGCGTTGCTTTCCGCCATGCGCTGCACTTCGCGCAGTCCGGTATCGCCGCTGATCGGCCGCGAGTTTTCACGCACCAGTTTCATCCCGTTGTAGTTGATCGGGTTATGGCTGGCGGTCACTTCAATACCGCCGTCCATTTTCAGATGCGAGGTGGCGAAATAAATCTCTTCCGTGCCCGACAGGCCGATATCGATCACATCGGTGCCCGCATCCTGTAGCCCTTTGGCCAGCGCCAACTTCAGGCTTTCGCTGGTCAGGCGGACATCGCTGCCAAGCACAACCGCTTTAGGCTTCAGATAGTCACCGTAAGCGCGGCCAATCCGGTAAGCGATATCCTCATTGAGTTCTTCGCCCAACTTCCCGCGGATGTCATATGCTTTGAAGCAGGTCAACTGATCCATTACCGATACCCTCTCTTAAACGCGACCGTAGCGATCTTTCAATCTGACGATGTCGTCTTCCGTTATGTGATGCCCCGAACGTACCTCGATCATGATCAGGTCGATCTGCCCGGGATTTTCCAGCGTATGTACGCTATTCGTCGGGATCACCGTGGACTGGTTCTCCGACAGATAAAATTCTTTGTTATCCACGACCACTTTCGCCGTGCCGCTGACCACCACCCAGTGCTCTGCACGGTGGTAGTGTCGCTGTAGCGACAGCCCCTGACCCGGATGCACCACGATGCGCTTCACCTGATAACGGTCGCCCGCATCGATATTGGAAATATTGCCCCACGGGCGGAAGGAGTACTGGTGTTCGCGGAAATGGTGGCAGCTCGATGTTTCAGCTCTTCGACCACTTTTTTGACGTCCTGAACGCGATCTTTACGAGAGATCAACAGCGCGTCGTTGGTGTTGATCACCACGATGTCATCCAGTCCGATGGTGGCGACGAGCGCCGATTCGGAAGAGATGTAGTTGTTGCGGGAGTCAAAGGAGATCACTTCCCCTACATTGACGTTGCCGTTTTCATCTTTGGCGGAGACATCCCAAAGCGAGGACCACGAACCGACGTCGCTCCAGCCGGCATCGATGGGGATCACCACCGCGTCGCTGGTCTTTTCCATCACGGCGTAGTCGATGGAGTCACTCGGGCACTGCGCGAAGCTCTCCGCATCGACCCGGATGAAGTCCAGATCTTTCTGGCTACGTTCGATGCTTTCACGGGTGATCCGATAGATATCCGGGCTATGCTTTTCCAACTCTTCCAGATATTTTCCCGCCTTGAACAGAAACATCCCGCTGTTCCAGCTGTAACCGCCGTTGGCGACATACGCTTCGGCTGTCGCCAAATCGGGTTTCTCGACAAAGGCATCCACGCGGAAGCAGGAGTCCGACAGTCCTTCGCCCTTTTTGATATAGCCATAACCGGTTTCTGGATATTCCGGAATAATGCCAAACGTCACCAGCTGATTATTTGCCGCGTAGTGCATCGCGTCGATAATAGCGGCGTGGAAATGATCTTCTTTCTTAATCAGGTGGTCCGCAGCCAATACCAGCAGCAAACTGTCCGGATCGCTTTGATTCGCCAGATGTGCGGCTAAGGCAACGGCCGGCGCGGTATTTTTTCCCACCGGTTCAAGAATAATATTGTTGTCAATCTTGTCGATTTCTCTTAATTGCTCGGCGACCAGAAAGCGATGGTTTTCATTACAGATAACCAGAGGGGGCTTTATCGATATATTTTCGATCCCTTCAATTCTTGTCACCGTATTTTGCAGCAGACTTCCTACAGATTCGCCAATCGTTAAAAACTGTTTGGGAAATAATTCGCGGGATAAAGGCCATAGACGACTGCCTGTTCCGCCTGCCATTACGACGGGAATAATAGTTAACATAGCGTATCCTGGAAAATATCTGAGTGGAAAAGAAGGCTACTGATTTTTCAGCGTCCGACATTTGGGGTGTCTACCCGCAATAAAAGCCGAGATCAGCAGAAAAGTATCTCTGAATTTGAATGCGCACAGATCGGATAACAGTCTTTTCAAAAAGACGTAATACCCTCTGACACTGGGATATTGCCGCGTCGAAATAGCCAAATCCCATATTCTTTCTTTTCTTCTGAAGTCATTCATTGCCCCTTCCGTTCTGGACAAAGAGTGCATCAAATGGCAAGTGGTGCTCAGCGTTATCGTCACGCCTTTATGAGCCAGCAGATGGATGCGGCGGAAGAAGCTGGTGTCAACGCCATAGAGCGCGTAGTGCTCGTCGAACAACGACAGGCCGTGTTGGCGAAACTTGTCGACCAGCGAACGATGAATGATCAGTCCCGAACCAATGGATACCGCAGAAAACGGATCCAGCACTTCGGCATCAGCCACCACGGCATTGTGCGACATGGGGTAATAAGTTTCTTTATCGAAGACCGAAATAATTTTCGGGCATTCCACGTCCGCGGTCCCTTTCAATAAAGCCTTCTGAAATGTTTCGTTAATCGTGGTGTCGTCATCCAGCAAAACAAATTTTTCCGCTTCCGGATGGGATTGAATATAACGATTATAAATTACACTCAGCGAAGGATTATCCAGACAGTTAATCAATTCGACTTGTCCGAAACTTTTTTGAAAAGCATTAACAGAAGCCGTATCCAGTTCAAGCGCCTGCGGGCCATTATTGTGAATGATCAGCTTCGCCGTTTTAAAGTCATAATCCGCCAACGTAGATAATGTCGTGGAGGCGGCGACCTGTTTATTATAAAGCACTACGACAACGACATAATGGCAATGCATTATAGGTTCCTTTATTACGATGCGCTTTCAACCGACGGCTGAATCAGGGCCGCATAAAAATCATTAACGAAGTCACTTTGATGACGCTGGATTAATGCCTTCAGCGACGCCCGGTAATTCTCTTCCCCGCTCGACGTCATGTGCTGTAAGGTCACCCGGCTCATTTCGTCGATATTATGACTCTCGAAGAGGAAGGTGGCGTTGAGATAATCCTTAATTCCATCAATCCGGGAAGCAATTATTTTTTTATTCAGTAATGCGGCCTCGATCAGCACCAGCGGTACGCCTTCAAACTTGGAGGGGATTACAATCAAATCCGCCTGCGACATAATCGCCAGCATATCGTCACGATTTCCCAGCAGCGCCACATGACTATTCAGCTGGTTCGCCGTAATAAAGTCGCGAATACGCGCTTTATCTTCCCCATCGCCGACCAAAAAGCACTTCACGTTAGGTTGCCGGGCAATCACCGTCTTCAACGCGGTGAGATAGTCGATTTGCCCTTTCTGCTTGTCCAGCAGTCGGCCCGGGATCACCAGCGTAAACGTGCCCGCCGGGACATCGGTCAGCGGCGTAACCGCACGGGCGACGTCGGCCTGCGGCTTGCGGTCGATGTAATTCGCCACCACCTCGACAGGCGTGTCGCGGCCGCTTTTTTGTTGCAGCGACGCTTTGACGGAGTCGCTGATGGTGATGTAGCGCGCAGGCAGCCGATAGAGAATGGCGCAGAGCGCGTCTTTGAAGACGTTGGTCGCGCTCTTGCCGTACAGCTCGACGTAGCCGTGCGCCATCGGGATATAGGAGGTGACAGGAACCGAGATCAGGCGGGCCGCCATGCTGCCCAAATTGCCGATTTCAATACGCCCCTGAGAAACAATGACGGAGGTAGCGTGACATTTTTGCAAAATTTTCTTTATTTTCAGTATGTCACCCCACATGAACCAGGTCACCAGCGAGGCAAACTTCGCCGTTTTGATCGGCAAAGTGATGATCTGATCGAAATGTCCGTGCTCTCGGCAGTACGCCAGGGCCTTGGGGTTGTGCTCATTCAGAATAAGCACACAGGGAAATTTGTCCGACACGCCGCAGGCGGCGGCCAGGAACATTTTCTCGTGCCCGCTGAAGATGTCAGTATCGCAATAAAAAACTTTCATGATATTCACCGTAAAATAACCTGCCCGAAGAGCCTGAAATGCGGTCATTCCAGGCTTGTCTACTCACCGTGACCGGTTATTTTTTCAGCATGCCTTTCAGGTAGTATTTGGTGGCGCCTAAAAAGACGCGCGTATCTGTCAGCGTCAGCAGTTCGGAGAAGCTCAGCTTCTCTTCCGCCGCCAGTTTGTATTGGAAGTACAGCGTCTTGATCGCCTTCTCATTCAACAGCGCCGCATGCTTGTTGATGAAAAATTCATAGCCATTCTTGAGCTTTTTCGATTTGGTGATGCGGTTGAAGCCGTGGTCAAGATATTGAATATAGGTGGCCCCGCCGATGCGATAGCCGTTGCCGAACTTCGCCGCCAGACGCAGCCAGGTGTCATAGTCCTGCCACGCGGGCGACGCGTTGTCGAACCCGCCAATCCCGCGCATGTTCTCGGTGGTGGTGAACACCTGATTGCCGATCACATTCGACTGGCAGAGGTCATCCAGCGTAATCACACCCGCTTTATCAAACTCGATAAAGTCACCTTTATCCCCCCGGAACACAATGCCGGACGAGATGTAGGGATAGCGGTTTTTTTCAAAAAACGTCACGAAGGTGCCGACTCGGTCCGGCGTAAATTCGTCATCGTCGTCAAGCCCGGTAATGTACTCACCCTGCGCATATTTGATGGCCGTATTCCGGCAGCCGCAGGCGCCTTTGGTATTTTCATTTTTGTAGAATCTGACGACGGTGTTACCGCCAACTAACGATTTGACGACCGCTTCGGTATCATCGGTTGAGCCGTCATCGACGACGATCACTTCAATATTTTTGTAGGTCTGATTTTTCACAGACTCAACCGCGCGCTTGACTAAAGAAGAGCGATTATAGGTTGGTATATAAACAGAAACCAAAGGACTCATATTCGATCCACCTCGATGAATTCATTAAATATAAAGAACCAGATACGTTCTTTATGCCAAGACATCAGCGTAATTATTTCCCTGTAGCGCGGCGTTATATCAGCGCCTTTTTCTTTCTTCGCACGATCCCGGCTATCGTCGTGCGTAATGTTTTATCCACCAGCAACATGGCGATGGTGTAAGTCGCCATCCCGCAGAGAATGGAAATCGCCAGCACCCATTCCGTGCTAAGAGAGTGGCTCAGTCCCGTTTTGATGCCATACACTCCCGCCACCATCAACGTGCCGGAGACCAGAATCGGCAGAATGCGTTTGAAAAAGGCTACGACGGAAAAGCCAATCAGCGATCTCACGCACACGATGACCGGGATGAAGTTGAGAATGTTGGCGATGAAGTAAAACTGGGAGAAGGTGACGATGTCATACCGGGAACCGATCATAAACGCCGAGACCTGCAGAATGGCGCCAAGCAATCCTAATATCATCAGGGTGTCCGTCCGCCCTTTGGACATAAACAGGGTGCCGGACGTGCTGAGAATGGATTGAATAATCGCAGTCGGCGCGAGCCAGACCAGGATCGTGGCGGTCAGCGCCCATTTGTCGCCGAAGACGATGAGCACAAACTCCTTGCTCAATATCGCAATCCCCATCATCAGAGGAACCACAAGCAGCAGGATGTAGTAGAGAACGTTGTAATAGACTTCGCGTATTTTTTCCGGCTCGTCCTGATAACGGCTCAGCACCGGGAACAGCGCGCGGGATGCGACGAACGTCAGGCTTTGCAGCGGAAACAGCATAATGCGATAGGCCAGCGAATAGGCCCCCAGTATCAGCGAGGAGAAGTAATGCCCGATGATCATGCTGTCCGCGTTACGGGAGAAGTAGTTGATGAAGTTGAACGCCGTGAGATTGGCGCTGAAACCAAAGATGCTTTTTAGCTCGGCCTTATCCCAGATCTGCGAGAACGAGGGACGCCAGGCCGACGCCAGCCAAAGCTGAACGGTCGACATCAAATTCAGTACGATAACCTGCGCGACCAGGCTCATGACGCCGTATCCCATCACCGCCAGCGTAACAGCGACGACGAAAGAAAACAGCGACGAGGTAATTTCGATGAAGGCCACCTTCTTGAACTGCGACTGACGCTCCAACAGGGCCAGATGTGCGGCGGAGCTGCTCCCGAGCGGAAAACTGAGCGACAGCAGGCACAGGATGAGCACGAGCTTGTCCTGATTGAAGAAGCTCGACACCACCGGCGAGATCAGCACCACCACCAGGCATACGCCAAGTCCCATGAAGATGTTCAGCCAGAACACCGCATTGATGGTCTTGTCCTGCAGCTCTTTACGTTGAATGATGGCGGCTGACGTTCCTAAATCGCGGACCAACGTCGCCAGATTGACGACGACCAGCGCCATCGCCATCAGACCGTACTCCTGCGGCGGGATCATCCGAGCTAAAACCACGATGTTCATTAGCTGGACGACGATTTTGAACCCTTGCGAAAATCCCACCCACTTGGTGTTAGAAATGAGTCCCATAGCGTTTTTTTCTTTATTAATTATGAATAACAGCACAGAGCCTGATTTCTGACTCTATCTCCCTTCAACCGGACAAGGTTGCGTCATGCTCATGACATCACGTCATGGATGAACGCCAGACGTCTTACCCTCCCCCCACGCTGTGGGACAAAGCGATATGGTCTCCGTCAGGCAGGTAGAGCCAGACGACGAGCAAACTCCGCGGTCCAACGCTGGCTTGATGAGTTACAGAAACAGGTGACCGCGCGATCAATGCCGCATCCGTGCGGTCTGATTAATAAGCTGATTTATTGACGAAGCCTTTAAAGATGGTCAGGAAGATGATTTTGATATCCAGCCACAGCGTCCAGTTCTGGATATAGCTGAGATCGAATTCCACCCGTTTTTCCATCTTGTCGAGAGTTTCTGTTTCTCCACGCCAGCCGTTGATCTGAGCCCAGCCGGTAATGCCGGGTTTCATCTTGTGGCGCAGCATGTAGCCTTTGATCAATTTTCGGTATTGCTCGTTATGCGCAACGGCATGCGGACGAGGGCCGACGATGGACATATCGCCCGAGATAACGTTGAAGAACTGGGGCAGTTCGTCCAGCGAGGTGCGGCGTAAGAAAGCGCCGACCGGCGTAATACGCGCATCCCCTTTCGTGGCCTGGATAACCTTTTCGCCGTTCTCCATGACGCTCATGCTGCGGAATTTCCAGATCTCAATCGGCTTGCCGTCGATGCCGTAGCGTTTCTGGCGGAATATCACCGGTCCGGGCGAGGTTACCTTGACGGTAATGGAAATCAGGAGCATCAGCGGTGAAATCAGCAATAGGATTATCGAGGCGATAATAATGTCTTCGATTCGCTTGATAAGGACGTTAAGACCACTCATCGGCGTATCGTAGAGGGAGATAACGGGTATTCCATTTATCATTTCACTGCGTGACTGCAACATGCTGAACATGAGAATGTCCGGGATCAGCAAGACGGTGCAGGTGGTGTCCGACAGTTCCTGCAAAATGGTGTCGATAAGCTCGGAGTCCTTCATCGGCAAAGCAATATAGACTTTGTCGATCTCGCCCCGCTTGGCGCTCTTGATCAGCGCCTCTACGCCGCCGAGCTTTCTCACGTTGGCGGCTTCATAGGATTCGGCCACCGCGTCTTTTTCCGGCAGATAGTAGCCGATCATGTTCAGTCCTAACCACGGCGCTTTGAGAATGCTTTCGATCATATGCAGGCCCGCCATCGAGTCGCCGATAATCACGACACGGCGCGTGTTATAGCCCAGCTGACGCAGGTATCTGACCGCGACTCGAATTAACAGACGCGACAGAATAAAGGACACCAGCGAAATGCTGAGCCACAGCGCATGGTAGTAAAAACCAATAAATTTAGTGGGGAAAATAGACAGTATCCCGGCGCTGAAAATAACGCTCAGCACCCAGTTGCGCATCAATAGTTTGATTTCGCGTCGGAAACTGACCCCCCGCCATGAACGATAAAAATCAGTAATTCCCCCGAATAATTGAAAAATAGAAAGGCTAATAAAGGCAAGCAACCAATGCTGAAGATCAATCTCACCGTTGACGAAAAAAGAGACAAGAAATGTACTCAGCAATATGGTTACTATATCGGTAAAACGCTGCAACATGGATATCATGGAGGCGTTTGTATAGACGATGTTACCTGGTTCTTTTAACATCATTTTTCTCATATAGATTTAGTTTGATGAGTCAGTCTCAATAAATAATCTTTTTGCTCTCGTCAAAAAGCTCCCATTTATTTTTTACATAATTATCGAATTCAAGCTGAAATCTATTCACGGAAAACCGTAGCGCATTTTCCCGGCAATCCTCTGCACGGATCTTCCCATCCAGTTGTTCAAAATCGCTTACCGCCTGGCACAGCGACTCCGCCGTTTGCTGTTTGAAAAACAGGCCTGTCGGTTTATCCACACCTAACGGACGAACGGTTTCTAATGCACCGCCTTTCCCGAAAGCAATCACCGGTGTACCGCAAGCCTGTGCCTCGACGGGGGAAATACCAAAATCTTCTTCCGCCGCGAAAACGAACGCTTTCGCGCGCTGCATATAGTCAATCAGGGCGGCATCGCTCTGATAACCCAGCAGTTCGATATTCGATTTCGCTAAAGACTTCACTTTGGCCATATCGGGCCCATCACCAATGACCAAGAGCTTTTTATTTGGCATTTTGGAAAATGCATCGACAATCAGGTCAACCTTTTTATAGGGAACCAGACGAGACGCCGTTAAATAGAACTCTTCTTTATTTTCTGAAAACTCAAAGCTTGAAATATCAACCGGCGGATAAATCACATCGGCTTCTCGGCGATAGATTTTATTTATTCTTCTGGCGATAAATTGAGAGTTCGCCACAAAATGATCTACGCCGTTGGCAGTACGGTAATCCCAAAGACGCATCTTGTGCAATAGGACTTTGGCGATAAAACCTTTTAGCCCTTTATTCAGTCCGGACTCTCTTAAATATTGGTGCTGTAAGTCCCAGGCATAACGAATAGGCGAATGCACATAACTGATATGTAATTGATCTGGCCCGGTAAGAATCCCTTTCGCGACCGCATGGCTACTAGATAAAACAACGTCATAGCCTGACATATCTAATTGCTCAATGGCTAATGGCATGAAAGGCAGATATTTCCGATAGTTTTTTTTCGCATTGGGGAATTTTTGAATAAAGGTGGTTGTTGCCTGTTTATTAGCAATTAACTCACGACTTTTTTCATCAAAGAAATCGATGACTGAGTAAAGTTCCGCTTTGGGATAAACTGCCAGCATTTCTTTGAGAACTTTCTCAGCACCTGCATAGGTCACCAGCCAGTCCGTCACGATCCCTACTTTGTAGTTATCTGACATATTCATCTCCCTAAAAATAAAAAATAATCAGCGTTTAACTAAAACGCCATCAATAATTTGACTCAATTGTTCTGCGGATTTATTCCAGGAGAATCTTTCTATATTTTGATATCCCTTTTGAATAAGAGAACTCCTCAAATCAGGCTCAGAAATGACCGAAGCGATTTTTTCACGCATATCTTGAATGTTTAATGGCGAAAAAAACGTCGCGCTATCGCCTAATACTTCCGGCATGGAGGCTGCATTGGAGGAAATCACCGGACAACCGCATGCCTGAGCTTCCAGAGGGGGAATACCGAAGCCTTCATACAACGACGGGAAAATAAACGCGGTGGCGTTGCGGTAAAGCGCCAGCAGGTCGTCATCGCTGACGCGGCCGACGAATTGAATACGGTTTTGGTCGAGTTTTTGCAGATAACTCTGCTTTTTAAAACTGCCTGAGCCGCCCCCCACCACTTTCAAGGTGATGTCTTTATTGTCCAATTGGCTGAAAGCTTCGATCAGACTGTGGAAGTTCTTGTGATAATTCGGAGAAGAGACCGCCAGCAAATACGCATCATGGCCCGCGTCCGCGCTGACTTTAGCATTACCGCTAAATTTGCCGCTGACCGCATTGTAAACCACCGCGATTTTATGAGGATCCACATGGTAGTATTTACCCAACTCCAGCTTGGAAAATTCGCTGACGGTAATCAGCTTATGCGAATTTTTAATCATCAGCGGGACTAAGGTGTTATACAGCAGCCTGAATTTCTTGGAGTAACTCTGCGGATAGCGTTTATAAGTGACATCGTGATGCGTCACAATCTTGTTTTTATAAAATACCGGTGCAGTGCTGCATAAATTAACTAATAAAGGCGAGCCGTTGTGCTTGAGATAACGGGGAAGATCATATTGCTCCCACGCATGGCCGCTGTTTTTACCGATGATTTTGACGTTGAGCTGTTTAGCGACATCGTGTCGCAATATATCGCGCGGCGCTAAAAACATCACGTCATCCCTCATTGTATTCAGCGACAGGCTCAGTTCTTCTGCAAAGCGCTGCACCCCGGTAATATCCTGAGTCAGGAACCTGGCATTGACAAAAATCACATGATCACCCTGATGGTCTGGTTAAAAGTATCGGTATCATCCCTAACGATATTGTTTGTTCGTGATGATGTAGTAATACGTGAGGATAATGAAGCTATCGACGGTGAAGAGCGTGACGGTCTGCGTGAAACAGATCAGGATCCCCATATCATAGCTATCCAGTTTCAATAACACGGAAGCCAGAAAGATCGTCATCAGTCCAAATACGCCCATTTCCACCAAAATGCCCGACAGGCCAATATTGGGTTTGAGTCCTTTAGGCTCGAAGAAACCGATGATCGGCTGGCTGCTGTTGAAACACTCATATTCCCTATCGCAACCAAATAGCAGGTTAGGCAGCTTCATATCCGTCAATAAATAGGACGGAGAGAAACGGTGAGCGAAAGATTCATGATCGTAAAAGTAATCCGGCGACCCCACATTCAGGTAATGCGCCAGGCAAACTGACAGAAAAATAAACGCCATAATCGTGATGTTGACGGGTATTTTTCGAATGTAATGCCGCAGCAAATACAGAAACAGGAAGATAAACAGCACCAGAGAGACTTTGGACAGGCTGAACATAAAGGCCAGAATAAAAATCAGTATCTCTTTTTTGGTCAGCTTTTTATCTCTTGCTCTGATGATAAAGGTAATCAGCAGCAGCGATACAAAGAAGCCAGCCTCTCGGGATAACCCCGACATACGCGGAAGGAAGAAGACGACATATTGGTTCGTGTAAGTCTCTGTCGCATAGGCACCCCAGATGAGCGTCGATATCGCGCTGGGGCCAAGCATGGCGGAATACTCTTGTCCAAATTGGAAAGCGATAAATTGCAACACGCACCACAGCGCGGAAAAGATCAGGCAGACGAAGATCTTGTCGACAATTGGCTTACCCACTTTGATCAGATAAATGACGCCGAGGCTGATAGCCGTGCCTTTGACTGCAATATCAATACGTCCAATCATCAGACAAAAGCTGAGAAACAGCAGGATGAACAGCGTCGGTTTTAACGTGACCTTTTTGAGTCGCGCAAGAAACTGGAAATCCAAGAACACCAATGGCAGCCATAAATATACGGTCATGTCACTGATATAGGGGTTTAACGGCGTGGCGATAAACAGGGCAGCGATCAGCCAACGCAATGTCGATGTCAGAGCACCTTCCCTATAGTTCACTGCCGGGGCGTTACTTTCAATGGCTATAGACATTAGCGAATACGCTCTAAATAAAATGAACGACAGATAGGAGGGTGGCAGGCGTCGGACGGCGATATCGCAGCGGTGCGGTCTGGAAGCCGCCAAGCAATAGGGCTTCCAGACCCTTCGACGTCGGATATACGCCTGCCGCTCAATCAGCGGTCGTTAGTTATCCGACTTATATTCATACGCATAGTAGTTGTAACTGCCATCTCCGTAATAGCTGGCCGCGCGTTTCACAACAGCGTTCAAGATCACGCCTTTGATGTCAGTACCGTTTTGCTCGAAACGGCGGATACTGACTTCGATCTCTTTCGGCGTGTTCACCAGGAAACGCGCCACCAGCAGCGACGTGCCCACCTGACGACTGATGATCGCCGCGTCGGTCACCGCCAGAATCGGCGGCGTATCCAGCAGAACGATGTCGAAGTTTTCACTTGCCCACCCCAGGAAACGGGAGAAGTTATTGTGCATCAACAGTTCCGACGGGTTCGGCGGGATCTGACCACGTGGAATAAAACTCAGATTTTCCTGCGCCGTCTGACGCACCGTGGTTTCTGCGGCAAGCTGTCCAGACAGAATATCTGACAACCCTTTGTCGCCGCTCGTCCCCATCAGCTGGTGGGCATAGCCTTTGCGCATGTCGCAGTCCACCACCAGCACGCGCTGACCCGACTGGGCGACGACCGCCCCCAGGTTGGCGCTGATGAAAGACTTGCCGATACCGGGACTGGCGCCCGAAATCATCAGCACGTTATTTTTCGCTTCCATCATGGCGAAGTGCAGGCTGGTGCGCAGACTTCGGATCGCTTCGATCGCCAGATCGGTCGGATTGCCCATCGCCAGCAGCGCCGGAACCATAGGGCTGCCGCGTTTGTGTCTGACGGCCGTTTCACGATCTTTCTTCTGCTGCCATTCGGACAGCGGCACGCTGGCGTAAACGTTGACGCCCAGCTCTTCCAACTGCTCTGGGTTTTCAATCCCTTTATGCAGTACGGTTTTGAGCACAACGAAAGCGACGGATACCATGGCGCCAAGGATGATAGACAGCAACACCATCAGCGCTTTCTTCGGTTTCACCGGGCTCATTTCCACCATCGCAGAGTCGATGATCCGCACGTTGCCGACGGTGCTGGCCTTGTTGATGCTGAGTTCCTGCTGTTTATTCATCAGTTGGACATAGACTTCCTGACCGACGTTGACGTCACGCGTCAACCGCAGAATTTCCTGTTGCGTCTTGGGCATGCTGTTGACGCGTTTGTTCAGCTTGTTCCGCTCATCTTCCAGCGTTTTGCGTTTTTCCATCAGGCGCGGTACGCCGGATGCTCCTTGGTGTAGAGCTTGGAAATTTCCGCTTCTTTGAAGGTCAGCTCGTTCAACTGAGACTCAACGCCCACAATCGTATCCAGCACGGACTTCGCTTCCAGCGAGAGATCCACAGAATCATTCTGCTGGCGGAACAGATTCAGCTTATTTTCCGCCTCATCCAACGAGGTTCGTACAATAGGCAACTGGCCTTTGAGGAACTCCAAACTTTTCGCCGCTTCCGCCGATTTCCGTTCAACGTTCTGCTGCAGATAATTATTGGCGATGCTGTCCAGAATCTTTTGCGTCAGCTCCGGGTTAACGCCTTCCAGCGTCAGGGATAATACGCCGGTATCTTTGCCTTTATCCGCCACCGCCAGCGCATTGAGCGTTTTATTAATCGCCGTCAGCTCGTCCAATTTACGTACGTTGAATTCCGTTCCTTCCGGCGCTTCAATATCACTGACCAGAATAGAAACCCTGTCGTGACTTTCCAGCTGTCCGACTTTCCCCGTAATATCAACGCGGCCGTCGCTGTCGGTCAGGTGATAGCGCCCGCCATCCAGCACTTCCAGCGTCAGCATTTTATTCATTAATATGCCGGGGACTTGCAGGCGCGAAATGGCGATATTTCCCGACTTCTGATTCATAATACGCGCAAGGCCTTTACCGATGCCTGGGAAGTATTTTTGCTCCACCTCCGTGTCCAACGATAAGTCCTGAACAGTTTTCCCAATCACCATCCGGGATTTGATTAATTCAATCTCAGCGGCAGATTGCGGCTTGGCGTCCGGCAACATACTAGAGACATCTTTCAAGAGACTGTCTCCCGCATCCTGCTCCACCTGAATTAACGCGTCGGCGCGATATATCGGCGTCGCCATTAATACATAGAGAATGCCGAGAACAGTAAAAATGGTGGTGACGCTGATAATAAGCCAGCGGTTATCCAGCATTGTTCCCAGTAAACGGCCCAAATCGACATCGTCTGATTTATCAATTTCAGATGTTTTCACGGCAATTTTCTCTGACATCTTAATCCCTGCAGGTTAACGGCTCAGTGCCTGCGCCCATTGATGGGCAGACTGTTCTAATTGGGTGTATACCATTTCAAACGTTTCACGACTTCTACGGTAAGGGTCGTCGATTTCCTGCTGGTTCAGCCAATGGCCGAACAGCATGGTTTTCCCTCTCACTTCCGGCGCAAGACGGCCAACCGCATCAATGTGGCCCTTCTCCATCACCAGAATCAGGTCAAACTGGCGGCACAGCGCGCCGGTCAGCTGACGCGCGCTATGCCCCTCCAGCGACAAGCCATGCCCGGCCGCGACTTCCGTTGCCACTCTGTCCGCGGGTTTGCCGACCAGCGCGCCCAGTCCGGCCGAGGCCACTGTCTTGTCCGGAAGCGCCTGCTTCAATAACCGCTCCCCCGTCGGAGAGCGGCAGATGTTGCCGACACAGACCACCAGAATGGAATCAAACATCGCTTCCTAACTCCTAGGGCCAGTTGCGGATACGCAACGAGCCTTCGCTGAGATCGTTGAACCCGCCAATCGTCGGCACCAGCTGCGTGATCAGACGGTTCCAACGCGCCACCGGCGCCGTCGTGACATACACCACGTCATAAGGTTGCAATTTGAATTCGGAACCCATGACCAGCGAGGTCGCATCCGACGTATTCAACTGGTAGATGTTCGCCAACTTCGGCCCCTGGGTGCCATGCAACGGACGGATAACGAACACCCCGGTCGCATCGGCGAAGGACTGGTTCATCCCTTCCGCATTGCCCAACGCTTCGGTCAGCGTCATGCCGCTGCGGTCCATTTTCAACGTAGTCTGTTTGTTGACTTCGCCCATCACGAAGATTTTCAAATCATCATCGCGCGGGATAAACAGAATATCGCCCGGATACAACAACCGGTTCTGGGACAGATCGCCGTTCTGCATCAACGCCTGCAGCGAAATCCGCTCGTCTTTACCGTCATGAGTCAGAATCAGGTTGCGCCAGTCGGCGTTAGTGGTCAGGCCACCCGCGCTGTTGATGGCGTCAAGGATGGTCAACGGCACGTTGGTGATAGCCTGTTGACCCGACTTGGAGACTTCGCCCGTAACGTAAGCTTTCTGCGAGCGGAACGCCGCAATGCTGACTTCAACCTGCGGCGATTCGATGTACTGCGCCAGGCGACGCATAATCTCGCCGCGCACTTCGCTGACCGTCTTGCCCGCCACCTTCACCTTGCCGATATAGGGGTAGAAGATGGTGCCGTCAGAGTGGACCCAGTTGCCGGTATCGCTGGCGCTACGGTATGTCCCCGCCGGCGTGGTCAGTTCAGGATGATCCCAGACCGTCACCATCAGGACATCGCCCACGCCAATGCGATATTCGTAACTTTGCAGCTCTTGCTCCAGGTGCGGATTAGCCTGTGCAATGACAGGTTTGGTCCGAAGACGATCAATTAATGAAGGGGTAATCGGGTATACATTCACCAGTTTGCTGATATTGAAATCGTCATCCGGCTGTTCCACCACTTCTTTATCGGAGATCGAGAGGTGCGAACCCGGAATAACCGTACACCCTCCCAGTAATATCGTCGAAACAAGCAGCGGAACTAATCT
Organism: Lonsdalea britannica; assembly: GCF_002111595.1. Lineage (GTDB taxonomy): Bacteria > Pseudomonadota > Gammaproteobacteria > Enterobacterales > Enterobacteriaceae > Lonsdalea > Lonsdalea britannica. The sequence continues at coordinate 199,713 of NZ_LUTN01000003.1, read as the reverse complement.
CATTTTTAGGTTTATCATCCTGTTATGCCATCGCTTTTCAATAATGGAAGTAAAGGGCGCACCAGTTATAAGAAAAAACTGTCATGTTTGTGAAATAAGAAAGTTCTATTAGCGTTAAGGCTTGGAAATATCAGATTACGGCATGTTTCTGCCCAATACATCACTTTCCTTCTTCTTATCATCAATTGTGTTTCCACTCCGTTCATTAACCCTATTAAGGTTGTGTTTGTTGCTGGCTCTTGATTAAGAGACGGACATTCACGGCCCGAATAAAACATTAGAACAGCTTAATGATAACCCTCAAAAAGTAATTAAAGTTACCGACAAAAGTTATTTAATTACCCAGATTTAGGTACGCTACCGCCCTTGGCTTGCAGCAACCAATCCGCTAAATACATTTCTTTCTTTAAGGCAAACATAAATTCTGTGTGCTATCTGTAAAATCAATAGGAAAAACACCCGAAAATAGAATTCAATTCATGAATAAATAAACCTTATTCACGCTTCAAAAGCATAGGGAAAAATAATTCCTGATGACAAGGTGAATATCGACGACAACGCCATTTTCGGATAATGGCTATAACGCCCCTCTTTATTTTTGGCAGACGCCCCTGATTCGTTGCAAAAACACGATATTAAGTCCGTATTTAAGCTTGAAAGAGGTGGGTTTATTAGCCATAACTAAATAAATCCTTAAATAATATTTGTTACCGGAAGATAGCACCTTCGGTTTTTCTTTCCCCTAGGTTTATTCCTATAACCACGCTTCGCCCACGTGAGGAATTAGCCCGCAGGGGCACAATGTCTGGTGGGATGGGGTGTGTCCTGATAACCTATCCGGTTATTAAATACATGATGTTAATAGAGGTAATTTCCGATTATGGAATGGATGGTCGATCCAACAATCTGGGCCGGTCTGGCCACGTTGGTGGTGCTGGAGCTGGTGTTGGGCATTGATAATCTGGTGTTCATCGCAATTCTTGCTGAAAAACTGCCGGAAAAATTAAGGGATCGCGCAAGGGTCGTCGGCTTGTCATTAGCACTGCTGATGCGATTCGTTCTACTCTCTTCACTCTCCTGGCTGGTCACACTGACCTCGCCCTTGTTCTCCATGCTGGGACAAGAATTCAGCGCACGCGATCTTATCGTACTGATCGGCGGCCTATTCCTCCTCTTTAAAGGAACGATGGAGCTCAACGAACGGCTCGAAGGCAAAGACGAGGATCAGCAAAATCAACGTAAAGGCGCGCGCTTTTGGCCCGTGGTGGCGCAAATTGTGGTGCTTGACGCGATCTTCTCACTGGATTCGGTGATCACCGCCGTCGGTATGACCGACCATTTATTGGTCATGATGGCCGCAGTGACCATCGCCATCGGCCTGATGCTGCTGGCCAGTAAGCCGCTTACCCGTTTCGTCAGCGCCCACCCCACCATCGTTATTCTGTGTCTGAGCTTCCTTTTGATGATCGGCTTCAGTCTGGTGGCGGAAGCTTTCGGCTACTACATCCCCAAAGGCTATCTCTACGCGGCGATCGGCTTCTCCGTCATGATAGAGATGCTGAATCAGGTAGCGATGTTTAATCGACGCCGTTTCCTCTCTTCGGCCATGCCGCTGCGTCAGCGCACGGCTGAAGCGGTGCTGAAACTGCTGCGCGGCGAGCAGGAAGACGGGGATCGAGAAACCACGACCCACGCCGACAGCACCGATGCCGACAGCCAGCAGGTCTTCAATCAGCAGGAACAGCGGATGATCGAGCGCGTGCTCGGGATGTCCCAGCGTTCCGTGGGCAGCATCATGACTTCCCGTCATGATATCGAAAACGTTGATATCAATACCGCGCCGGAAAACCTTCCCGCGCTGATGGAAAAAAATTCGCATACCCGCCTGGTCGTTACCGACAGTAATGTGTCGGATGAACCCCTCGGCGTCGTGCATGTCATTGAGCTGCTGCGTCAGCAGTTAAACGGCGAGCCTCTGGACCTGAGAACCCTCATCCGGCAACCGCTGGTCTTCCCGGAGCAACTCTCGCTGTTGTCTGCGCTTGAGCAGTTCCGCGAAGCGCATACGCATTTCGCGTTTATTGTGGATGAGTTCGGCTCGGTCGAAGGCATTGTGACGCTGAGCGACGTGATGGAAACCATCGCGGGCAACCTGCCGCTGGAAGGAGAAGAGCTGGACGCGCGCCACGATATTCAGATGAATGAAAACGGCACGCTTATCGCCAACGGCTATCTGCCGGTTGAAGATTTGCTGATGTACGTCCCTTTGAAACTGGAAGAGAAACGCGAGTTCCATACGTTGGCTGGCCTGTTGATGGAACATACGCAAAAAATACCGGAAGAAGGCGACGAGGTGCGCATCGATAACGTGTTGTTCCGGGTGCTGTCCGTAGAAAGCCACCGCATTATCAAGGTGTTGGTGATCCCACAGGACGACAACGAAATAGAGTACGAGGTCTAATCCCTTCAGTTTAGGGCCGACGACACCGTCCCCTGCGCCGCTCACTGAGCGGCGCACTGCCTCACAGCTTCAAGTCCGACTATCATGCCCCGCGAGATCGCTTTCCTGCGATGACGCCCATTACTCCCCAGCGCCTCTACGCAACGCCACACATAGTGGGAGCAAACCATTTTTGCTACATTGCCTCTACATTACTGACCGATGAGGAATCACGACGATGGCAGCCGAACTATCCGGGGGATGTCTATGCGGTTATATCCAATTCAAGGCGCTGAATCCCGCCAAAGCGCACTCCTGCTCCTGCGATATCTGTCAGAAACAGACAGGGGGCCAGACGGTCGTCTGGCTGGAGTTTGCATCCGCGGATGTTGCCTGGACGGGCGAAGGAGGTCAGCCGTCCCTGTATCGTTCTTCCGAAGCCTCAAGCCGGGCCTTTTGCGCCCGCTGCGGCAGTTCGCTAGGCGCGATTGACGATGCGCCCACTCTCGCTCTGCTGACTGGGGTATTTGACCAGCAGGAAGATGTGGCGCTGATGCCTGTTTCTCACTCGTTCGAGGATATGAAACCGGCGTGGTGGAGGAGACTGTGCCCCGACGCCGTGGCGTGAAAGGAAAAGCCTAGCAGATGCCCGTTATTCGGGTAACGGAGTTATACCCGAAATCGGGTGACATATATGATGAAGTGGGCTGAGAGGAAAAACCCTGAGGCCGCGCCGTCACCGGCTGGCCTCAGGTATATCAGTCAGGCTGGTTCTTCTTCGACCAGTCGTTGATCTGTTGCTTCAGCTCGTCTTGCAGACGCTTACGCAACATCTGGTCGACCGGTAACTGATAGTTCAGATTATCGAACGGACCATACAGACGGAAAGGAATCCGGGTATTTTTCAACAGCTGTACCACGCGGTCGTCGCCCTGCCAACCATCAATCACCTGCACGCTGAGATTGATGTCACAGCTTTGGGCAGGCAGATCCAGCAACCCTTCCCCGCCGACCGCCAGAATCTGCGAGCGCCCGTCCAAATTGTACATCCGCAGTTTCCCGGCATTCAGGCGGGCCTGACCGGTAATCTGCTGCATCTCGGTGTAATGCTCGTCGCCGCTTTGCCCTTGAACCCCATTGCTGTTACGTTCCACCGCCTGCTGGATCATGCGCGGAATGTTCAGCCCATACAGCCGCAGGCGGCTCGCCTGTAGCGCGGCGTTGCCCTGCCATTTGGACAGCATTGCCGGCACGGTGAGGCTGTCACCGCTGAATTTACCCTGCATCGTAAATGTGCCGCTCAGCGTTTCCGGCAACGTCAGTACCCGCATCAGATCGGTTAACTCGACGTTCTCCAGTTCAGGCTGCACGTTAATCGCCGGAGAGGCATCAATATCCAGCGTTCCCGGCAGTGAAAAATGGCCTTCGCCTACTTGGCCGCTCAGCTCGGCAACCGTCACTTTACCCCGCTGATTGGCACCGCTCACGCTGAACTGGTTCATCTTGACGCCGCGGTAGATCAGAGTGTCAGCGCGCAACGCGAAATGCGCGGTGAAATTACGCAGCCCGCTGTTCGCCAGCTGCGGCGAAACATCGCTGGAGATAACCGGTTTCACGGCGGACGCTTTGTCCGCATCGGCCGTATCGTCATCGTTTTGAGTCAGTCCCAGCAGCGTGTCCAAATCCAGCTGCGCCGAGCGCAGGTCGACCGTATAATCCGGCACAACCCCTGACGTATAGGCCGCGGTTCCGCTTAACTGGCTTTGATTAGCGCTCAGAGCAAACTGGCTGACGGTAACTTTTTCCGGCTGACGTTGGTAAGTGGCCTGCATAGAGCCTGTGCCGGTGATACCGCTCGCAGGCAGCCCGGCGCCTTGCAGCTGATAATCCAGACGGTCGATGCGCGCGCTGATCCGCTGAGGAAACTCACGCATATCCAGCACCGACGAACCCGACAGAGAGAGATCGCGCTGGTCGCGGTTAATGCGGGTGGATAACGTCAGCTGCGCCTCATTGGGGCCGCCGCGCGTCATACGCACATTGATGTCGCGCAGATTGAGCTGTTCGCCATTTTCCTGCTGCATAATCAGCAGACTGTCGGCGACGTCTATGCGCCCTATGTCGAAACGCCAGCCGCTGCCGATATCCGGTTCGGACGATCCCGGCGGGGCAATCGGCTGATTGCTTTTTTTCGGCTGACTTTCCGGGGTGAGCCGGACCACCGCCCCTTTCAGCATGACCTGCTTAACTTCCAGCCGATGGGACAGCAAAGGCCATAGCTTGACGTCCAGACGCATGTTCTCAGCGCTGACAATCGGCGCCTGAGCGCCCGGCGCGCTCAGAGACATCCCGCCGGACAGAATGCTCAGCTGCGGCCAGACGTGCCAACGCAGATCGCCGTCCATCTTCAGTTGATAGCCGCTCCGGGCCGCCACCTGACGAGTCATGTAGCCGCGAAAATCATTCGGGTTGATGAGCACGACTAACGCACTCATGCCAGCGGCAAGCACCACCAGCAGAATAACCAGCGCGGTAAAGAGTCTTTTCATGCCATCCTCATTGATATTCGGGCTGCATCAGGCGGCGGCGTCTGTGACTTAGTCTTTGTCGATCCGGCTAGCCACCGCGCCTTGCTGATCTTTGTATTTGGCGTCCTGACGTCGGTTATAAGGCCGAGCCGCCGGGCCTGACAGCGGTTCAAAGCTGAGCGCGCCGATCATCATGCCGGGACGGAGCGCCAACGGCAGCTTCCCTGAATTATAGAACTCCAGCACGATCCGGCCCTGCCAGCCCGGATCGATGCGGTGCGCGGTCACATGCACCATCAGCCCCAGACGCGCCAGCGAGGAACGGCCATCCAGCCAGCCGACCAGATTGTCCGGCAGAGTCACCGATTCCAACGTCACCGCCAGCGCCAGCTCTCCCGGATGCAGGAAAAAGGCTTCGCCTTCCGGCAGATTGATTTCGTCGCTCATCACGCGATCCAATGCCGCGCTGACTTCGTCTTTCGGACCACTCAGGTCGATATAAGCCGCGGTATGACCGCGAAAGACGCGGAACTGATTTCCCAGACGCACATCTACCGTGGCGCCGTTAATACGTTCTGCGGGGGGACGTGGCGTAATCACCAGCCGACCATCATCCAGCCAGTTTTCAATATCGCGATCGCACAGTCTCATCATTTTCTCCGCTCAGGATTTAGACAGGTTACTCCGCTGCCGTCGGTTCTGAGTGACCGAGGGCGGCAGCGCCTGCTCGTAACAGTTTATTCAAAGAACTGGCTGATTTTCGCCTTCAAAATATCGATAGCGATGCGGTTTTTACCCCCGCGCGGTACGATGATGTCCGCATATTGCTTAGACGGTTCAATGAATTGCAAAAACATCGGACGTACAGTTTTCTGGTACTGCGCCATCACGGAGTCCATCGAACGACCTCGGTCGTTGACGTCGCGACGCATACGGCGCAACAGGCAAATATCCAGCGGCGTATCGACAAAGATGGAAAAGTTGAGTTCGCCCCTCAGACGGGCATCGGTCAGCAGCAGAATGCCTTCCAGAATAATGACTTTCTTCGGCTCGAGAAGCACCGTTTCTTCAAGGCGGGTGTGCTCCACATAACTGTACTGCGGCAGCGCGATTTCCTGTCCGCCCTTCAGCATTCTCAGATGCTGTAACAGCAGATTGTGGTCCATGGCGCTGGGGTGGTCATAGTTGGTTTTCACCCGCTCTTCCATCGTCAGATGGGTTTGATCCTTGTAATAGCAGTCTTCCGGAATGACACCAATATGTTCATCGCCCACCTGTTCACGCAACTCACGGTAAAGGGTACTGGCTATGAGACTTTTACCGGATGCAGAGGCTCCGGCAATCCCGATAATGACACACTGGTGAGACTTGTCAGTCATGGCAATAAAGACCTGGTTTACGAAAAATAAAAGAAGGGACACACCGCATAGGGTGTCTGAACGCCGCAATTATAGGGAGTTAGCCGCTTTCACGCCAGCACTAAGCGGGAGAGGGGTTCGCGTCCGAGCAGGACGCGAACAGGAATGGCGCGTTATAGCGCGCGAAACGCGATTTCAGTGGGGATGACTTCGCCTTGCCAGTACAGCTGTGCGGCGACCCGCCCGGCCAGCTCGCGATAGAGCGAGGTAAACTCGCTGTCGGGCTGGCTGACCACGGTCGGTTCGCCGCGATCGAGATCTTCACGTAAAGCGATGTGCAGAGGCAGTTGGCCCAGCAGCGCACAGTGATATTTTTCCGCCAGCTTTTGCGCGCCGCCCGTGCCGAAAATAGGCTCCAGATGACCGCAGTGGCTACAGATATGCACGCTCATGTTTTCAACGATACCCAGAACCGGCACCTTCACTTTCTCGAACATGGCGATGCCTTTCATCGCATCCACCAGCGCGATGTCCTGCGGCGTGGTGACCACCACAGCGCCAGTCACCGGCACGTTCTGCGCCAGCGTCAGCTGGATATCGCCCGTCCCCGGCGGCATATCCAACACCAGATAGTCGAGATCGGGCCACAGCGTATCCTGCAATAACTGCAATAGCGCTTTGCTGGCCATCGGCCCGCGCCACACCATGGCATTGTCATCCGTGACCAGATAGCCGATGGAGTTGGAGGCGATGCCGTGCGCCACAATCGGCGTCATATGCTCGCCGTCCGGCGATGTTGGCCGTTCATGCGTCGTTCCCAACATGGTAGGAATGGACGGCCCGTAGATATCCGCGTCGAGGATCCCCACGTTCGCGCCTTCCGCCGCCAATGCCAGCGCCAGATTCACGGCAGTGCTGGACTTGCCGACGCCGCCTTTGCCGGAGCTGACCGCCACGATGTTTTTCACGCCTTTGACGCCGGGCTGATTGTTCGCTCGGCTCAACGTGGCAATCGCGTGCGTCAGCCGCCACTCCACGCTTTTCGCGCCGGTGAGACGCAGCAGTTCGTCGCTGACCGACTCCTTCAGCACCTCAAGCCCGCTCAGCCAGACAAAAGGCATCACAAGCTCAATGTGCAGCACGTCATCCAGCAGCGCGCAGTGATGCAGCGCGTTGAGCGCCATCAGATCTTTATTCAACGTCGGGTGTGTAAAGGCGGCAAGTACGCGGCTCACCGTCTCGTGCAGCGCGTCAGGGCTGTGCCCGGGGAGGTTATCTTTCATCCCGGCTCCTTGAAATTTTGTCATTAATCAGAACACGGCTTTAAGCATAACAGAACGCCGCGAACGGGCGTACCGGCACGGAACAAAGTCTTTTCAAGCGCTGCCTGAGCGCCGTTTGTCGCGGGCTAGCGCACGTGAAGCCGCATCCAGAACAGGTTTACGCACCGCGCCGCTATCGGTTAACATCGTGGCTCTTTCTCACTCATTAACAAGCAAGTTCCCCACTATGACTCAAGTCGCAAAAAAAATTCTGGTAACGTGCGCGCTGCCTTATGCTAACGGTCCTATCCACCTCGGCCACATGCTTGAACACGTTCAGGCGGATATTTGGGTTCGTTATCAGCGAATGCGCGGCAACCAGGTTAATTTCATCTGTGCGGATGACGCCCACGGTACGCCTATCATGCTGAAGGCTCAGCAGTTAGGGATCGCGCCGGAGGAGATGATTGCGGCCGTCAGTCAGGAGCATCAGCAGGATTTCGCGGGCTTCAACATCAGCTACGACAACTATCACTCCACGCACAGCGAAGAGAACCGCGAGCTGTCTACGCTGATTTATCGTCGCCTGAAAGAAAACGGCTATATCAAGAGCCGCACGATTTCCCAGCTGTTCGACCCGGAAAAAAGCATGTTCCTGCCGGACCGCTTTGTGAAGGGAACCTGCCCGAAATGTAAAGCGGCGGATCAGTATGGCGACAACTGCGAAGTGTGCGGCGCGACCTATACGCCAACCGAGCTGATCGATCCGAAATCGGCGATTTCCGGCGCGACGCCGGTCATGCGTGACAGCGAACACTTCTTCTTTGATCTGCCCGCTTTCAGCGACATGCTGCAAGCCTGGACGCGCTCTGGCGCGCTGCAGGATCAGGTCGCGAACAAAATGCAGGAGTGGTTCGACTCCGGTCTGCAACAGTGGGACATCAGCCGCGACGCGCCCTACTTCGGCTTCGAAGTGCCGGATGCGCCGGGCAAATACTTCTACGTCTGGCTGGATGCGCCGATCGGCTACATGGGTTCATTCAAGAACCTGTGCGACAAGCGCGACGATCTGAATTTCGACGATTACTGGCATAAAGACTCTGACGCCGATCTCTATCATTTCATCGGCAAAGATATCGTCTACTTCCATAGTCTGTTCTGGCCCGCCATGCTGGAAGGCAGTAACTTCCGTAAGCCGACCAACCTGTTTGTCCACGGTTACGTGACGGTGAACGGCGCGAAGATGTCCAAATCTCGCGGCACCTTCATCAAAGCAGACACGTACCTGAAGCATCTGGACGCCGACTGCCTGCGTTACTACTACGCCGCGAAGCTCTCTTCCCGCATTGACGATATCGACCTTAACCTGGAAGACTTCGTACAACGCGTGAACGCCGACATCGTCAACAAAGTCGTCAACCTGGCTTCACGTAACGCGGGCTTCATCAATAAGCGTTTTGACGGCAAGCTGGCCGATACGCTGGCCGACCCGGCGCTGTACAAAACCTTTACCGACGCGGCCGACAGCATTGCCGACGCCTTCAGCAGCCGTGAATCCGGCAAAGCCATTCGTGAAATCATGGCGCTGGCCGACCTGGCCAACCGCTACGTCGACGAGCAGGCGCCGTGGGTCGTGGCGAAGGAAGAAGGCCGTGATGCCGACCTGCACGCGATCTGTTCAATGGGTATCAACCTGTTCCGCGTCTTGATGACCTACCTCAAGCCGGTACTGCCTTCGCTGGCCGAACGTGCCGAGGCATTCTTGAACACGGATCTGCAGTGGGATGCGCTGGCTCAACCGCTGCTGGGCCATCAGGTTAATCCGTTCAAGGCGCTGTTCAACCGTATCGATCCGAAAAACATCGAAGCGATGGTTGAAGATTCCAAGCAGGATATCGCCGCCGCCGCCGCGCCGGTCAGCGGACCGCTGGCGGACAATCCGATTCAGGACACCATCACGTTCAACGATTTCGACAAGGTCGATATGCGTATCGCGCTGATTCAAAAAGCGGAGCTGGTGGACGGTTCGGACAAGCTGCTGCGTCTGTCTTTAGATTTGGGCGGCGAAACGCGTCAGGTCTTCTCGGGGATCCGCGCAGCCTATCCCGATCCGGCCCTACTGGAAGGCCGCCTGACGATCATGGTCGCGAACCTTGCACCGCGTAAGATGCGTTTCGGTATTTCCGAAGGCATGGTGATGGCGGCAGGCCCCGGCGGAAAAGACATCTTCCTGCTGAGCCCGGACAGCGGCGCACAGCCGGGTATGTTGGTGAAATAATTATTGTCAGGCTGGGCTTCGGCTCAGCCTGTTTTTACTCCCCTCTTTGATTCTCCCTGTCGCTTGAACGCCCTTCGGTCTGCATTTCTCTGCTGATTTCCAAGATTTATCCCGCGCCACTCTGGAGCGCGTTAACCGAACACACATCGATGGTGACGTCGCTGCAAAACTGGTGGCGGATAAACCGAGATCGGAGAATTCCTGATTTAGTTTTCCGAGGGGGCCTAATAGATTTTTTTTTAATGTTTTTTGTTAGTGCTTTAAACGTATAAGCCGTAAAGGTCTAGGCTCGGGCCGCCAGATGCGTCTATGCTCTTGGAGCTAATACGATTTACAGGGATTTTATTCACATCAAGGAGGACGTTTATGTCTCGTATGACCCCGTTGTTTTTAACCGTATCTTTATTGACCGTCGCCGCTAGCGCCTGCGCTGCCAAGCCTCTCACTAGCCAGTCAACCCTCATCAATGCACTGAATGAGGGAAGTGAAGTGGCCGTCAGTATCGACCTTTCACAATGTACGCCGCAGAATGGCGCCGTCGCCAGCCAGACCCGTGGCGGTCTGCGCATTCAGGCTATCGCTTGACCGGAGACAATACTCTGTCGTTCAGCGATGAACACTTTACGGTGGCGAACGACGGCAAACCCATTCAGCAGTTTATGCGCTATCAGGTGCTGCCGGATAACATCGTCAATTTCACGACCTACATGTACGATCTGCCCAGCCTGCAACAGCGCGGCACGGCGCTAAGCTATCGCTGCAACGTCGGTCAGGGCGTTTCTTTCTTCGCTAAATAAGCCTCAATCTAGCTCCCGCCGTCGCTGAGCGGGAGCCGCAATTTACGCCTCTGCTGCATTCTCCTTTTACGCTACGCCCTGCTCTCAAACCTCGCGAACAACCCGTTATAAGATAAAACCAAAAAACATAACGCGGGCTCTTTGCACCTTTCACCGTTGTCGCTATGATGCTTCATCCAGATAAATAGACATCCAGACATAAAGATATCCATAAACTGGCAACACGATTTCCCACCAAGGAGCCCATGATGAAGAAGTTTCACGCCGCGTTAGTGGCATTAAGCATGACGATCGCGCTGCCTGCGTTGGCAGAAAATACCCCTACTCTCGCTCCGCTGCCTGCCGCGCTAGCCAACCATAACGGTCCGGTGCGTATCGCCGTCATCCGTAATTTGGGCTCCGATGACAACACTACTCAGTTCGTTTCCGGCGTACTGGAAGAAGGGAAAAAACTCGGCTTCAAAGTCAGCACATTCCTGAGCAATGGCGACGATGCCCGCTTCCAGGACTTCGTCAATCAGGCTATCAGTCAAAAATACGACGGCATTATTCTGTCTCAGGGGCGTGATCCTTACTCCACCGAGCTGTTGCAGCGCATCGTGGACAGCGGCATCAAGGTCGCAGTATTCGACACCGCGGTGAATCGAGATATTCCCGGCGTTACCGTCACCCAACAGGATGACGCCTCTCTGACCAAGGAGTCCTTCGGACAATTGGTTAAAGATTTCAACGGCAAAGCCAATATCATCAAGCTGTGGGTAGCCGGATTCCCGCCGATGGAACGCCGTCAGGCGGCCTACCAGCAATTGCTGAAAGCCAATCCCGGCATTAAAGAGCTGGAATCCATCGGCGCCGTCTCTTCCGACGTGCAGGGCGACACCGCCAACAAAGTCGGCGCGGTATTGGCGAAATACCCGAAAGGGAAAATCGATGCGATCTGGGGAACCTGGGATGCCTTCAGCCAGGGCGCTTACAAAGCGCTTAAAGAGAACGGTCGGACAGAAATCAAGCTCTACAGCATCGACATCTCCAATCAGGATCTGCAGTTGATGCGTGAAGCCTCAAGCCCGTGGAAAGTCAGCGTCGCCGTGGACCCGAAACTGATCGGTAAAGTGAACTTGCGACTGGTCGCGAACAAAATCGCCGGCGAGCCAACGCCTGCCACCTACGAATTTACCGCCGCCTCAATTCCGCAGGCGCTGCTGGCAAGCCAGCCGGGTCCGGTCAATGTCGCCAGCCTTGGCAAGATTATTCCGGGCTGGGGTCAGACCGATGATTTCATCGCCCCGTGGTTTGCTACACTGGCTGCAAAAGCAAAATAACGGAGGCGAGTTATGGCATCAGCACCTTTGCCCACCCCCGATTACAGCCGCAATATGCGGCTCATCGGCCACAGCGATCAGGGCGGACGCTCTGATGGCGTACAGGTGATGGTTCATCGGGGCTACGCGTATATCGGCCATATGGTGTCGCAGGGCGTTTCCATCGTCGACGTTCGCGACCCCATCAACCCCAAAACGGTGGGGTTTATCCCCGCCCCGCCGGGCACCTGGAATATCCACCTGCAAACGCATGACGATCTGTTACTTGTCGTCAACGCCCGTGATCTGTTTGCCGATGCAAACTTCGCCGAGGAAAAGGTGTATTACACCCGCTCCGTAGCCGAAACGGTGGATACGCGCCAACAAGGCAATACCTGGAGCGCGGGTCTGCGGATTTTTGATATCTCTCGCCCTGACAAACCGCAGGAGATCGGCTTCCTGCCGTTGAACGGCATCGGCATCCATCGCATCTGGTACGTCGGCGGACGCTGGGCTTACGTCTCCGCTCTGTTGGAAGGCTACAGCGACTATATTTTCCTGACCATCGATCTGGCCGATCCGCGTAAACCGGAAGTCGCTGGCCGTTACTGGCTACCGGGTATGCACACCGCCGCCGGCGAAACGCCTGACTGGCCGGACGGGAAGCGCTACGCGCTGCATCACGCTATCGTCAGCGGCGATACGGCTTACGGCAGCTGGCGCGACGGCGGACTGACGCTGCTGGACGTCAGCGACCGCACGCAGCCGCAGCTGATCAGTCATCGTAACTGGAGTCCGCCCTTCGGCGGCGGCACGCACACCGCGCTACCCTTGCCGGATCGCGATTTACTGATCGTGCTGGACGAAGCGGTGCTGGACAATCAGGAAGACGGGGAAAAGCTGATCTGGGTCTTTGATATTCGCGAGCCGACCAACCCGGTCAGCATCGCGACCTTCCCCCAGCCGAACGAAGTGGATTATGTGAAGAAAGGCGCGCATTTCGGGCCGCATAACCTGCATGAAAACCGTCCCGGCAGTTTCATCAGCTCAACGCTCATCTTCGCGACCTACCAGAACGCAGGCGTACGCGTTTACGACATCAGCAACCCCTATCATCCCAAGGAAACCGGCGCGCTGGTGCCCGCCGCGCCAGACCGTATGATGGACCGGCGTCCCGGACGCCCGCGCGTCATTCAGTCATGCGACGTGTTTGTGGATGCAGAGGGGATTGTGTACAGCACCGACTACAACGCCGGGCTGTCTATCATCGAATACCGCGGATAATGCATAAACCCGGCGCGGATCTTATCCGAACCGGGTTTTCTTGTATCACTTCAAGCTTAATCCAACGCCAGAATCGTGACCCACATCGGTCCCTGCCCTACCGCATAACGCGACAGCGGCTGCAGATGCCCCCCTTCCGCGTTGATCTGATAGACCTCGATATAGTGCGACTTCTGACCCGCCACAATCAGGAACTGACCGCTGTTGTCGATATTGAAACCGCGCGGTTGGATCTCCGTCGGCTGATGGCCGATCAGCGTCAGATGGCTACCGTCCTCCGACACCCCGAGAATGCTGACCACGCTGGCAGTGCGGTCGGTGGTATACAGGAAACGACCGTTCGGCGTGATATGGATATCAGCCGCCCAGCGCGTTCCGGTGAAGTCCTCCGGCATCACATCCAGCGTCTGCACGCGGGTGATATTGCCGTCAGCATCTTTGATGTCGAAAACATCCACCGTACTGTCCAGTTCGTTAACGCAGTACGTGAATCGGTTGTTAGGGTGGAACACCATGTGACGCGGACCCGCTCCCGCAGCGGCAGGCAGATCGGCGGGCTGATGCTCGCTGAGTTTGCCTGCTGACGACAGATCATACAGACGGATGCGATCTTCTTTCAGGCAAGGCGCCCACAGCACCTTATTCTCCGGATCGATATTGGTAGAGTGGCAGCCCTCCAGACCATCCAGCTGCTGGATAAACTCTCCCGCGACGCCGTCGTTACCAATCGGGCTGACGCTGACGCAGGCATTACTGTATGACGCGCAGAACAGATAACGTCCTTCGTGGTCGGTAGACAGATGCGTTGGGCTACCGGGCAGCGCTGCCTCACCCGCCTGCGTCAACGTTCCGTCCGGCGCAATGCGGTAGCTGATCGCGCGAAACGAAGGACGTACGCCAACGTAAAGGTGCCGTTTATCGGGCGCAACCACCATGGGCTGAACCTGTCCAGGAGCTTCAACGACCTGTAACAACGTCAACTCGCCTTCGCTGTTGAGCCGCCACACGTGGATGTGCTGGCTTTCGGGACTGGCGGTATAAACCACTTGCTGCATTAGACTCTCCTTTAAACGCGGATTGCGCTTCTTAGCACTCAGACATCAATAGTAGACCGGAACGGCCTATCGCTCCTCACCTCGATGCGGGCGCAGTTGTAACATGGCTCACGTTCTGTAAGGGTTGGCTGACAGAACGAAGGGAAAGCAATTGGCCCTACAGCGCCCTCTCCTTACGGTGTACCATCTGAGAAAGTTTACCTATAACCCGAGAGAAATCACGATGACCTATCGCGCAATCGCCCTCGATCTGGATGGCACCTTACTTACCGCACAGAAAACCATTCTGCCCGCTTCGATGAAAGCGCTGGCCCTGGCTCGGCAGGCCGGGATCAAGGTACTGATCGTTTCCGGTCGTCATCACTCGGCCATACGCCCTTTTTATCAGGCGCTGGAGCTCGATACACCTGCTATCTGCTGTAACGGCTCTTATCTGTATCATTATCAGACAAAGCGTATCTCGGAAGGTCAACCGCTGACGTCGGAGCAGGCCAGAGGCGTGCTGAAAAAACTGCAGCAGTTCGACATCCACGGTCTGATGTACGCCGACGACGACATGCTGTATGAAAAACCGACCGGTCACGTCGTCCGCGCGCTCGCCTGGTCTGAAACGCTGCCGGTAGATCAACGCCCGAATTTCCGCCACGTGGATAATCTGGAGGAAGAAACCGCACGCGCGCAGCAGATCTGGAAGTTTGCCACTCACCATCCGGACAATGCCCACCTGAATGGTTTCGCGCAGCAGGTGGAAGAAGAGCTGGGCGTGACCTGTGAATGGTCATGGAAGGATCAGGTAGACGTGGCACAATCCGGCAACAGCAAAGGCCAGCTACTGCGCCGCTGGGTCGAAGAGCAAGGGTTGCAGATGCAGGATATCGTCGCTTTCGGCGACAACTTCAACGACATCAGCATGCTTTCCACGGTCGGTTTGGGTGTGGCGATGGGTAACAGCGCGGATGCGGTTAAAGAAAGCGCGGATGTCGTGATCGGTCACAACGAAGAACCGGGTATCGCGGAACTGATCATGAACCGGATCCTCTGATGGGAAAGCGCACAGGCTGCCATGCCGGTAGCCTGTGCCAGAACATGCATCACGGCGTAATCGAAACGCTTTTAATCTGAGCAAACAGCTGTTGGTCCGGGCACAATCCCAACTCATCTCTGGCCCACGGGGTGATTTTCGCCCAGAGGGCCTGACCGCCGACCCACAGTTTCACCTCGACCTGATCGCCGACCTCCAGACACTCCGCCACCCGCGCCGACAGCACGTTGCGAATACTGGTCGCCGTCGGCCGTTCCAATACCAGCGATACATCCGCCGCGTTGATGCGGATGCGCTGCGCGCTGTTCAACGGCGCGTCAACTTTCTGCACCCACAGAGTCTGGTCTCCTAGCGAAAGCGCAGTCATCGGATAATGGGGATGCTGCTGCAACACGTTCGTCTTCAGGATAGTGCTTTGCTCTTCGCGCGGCAGCCAGGGCCGCAACGCGCTGCTGGCCCATACCGTTTCCAGCTCACCTTGCGTTTTGACCTTGCCCTGATCTAACACCACCACACGGTCCGCCAGACGCCAGATTTCCTCCAGGCTGTGGCTGACGTAAAGGATCGGCGTTTTCACCTCTCGTCCCAACCGCTCAAGATAAGGCAATAACTCCCGCTTGCGCGGCGCGTCCAGCGACGCCAGCGGTTCGTCCATCAGCAACAAATCGGGCGCCGTCAGCAACGCCCGACCAATGCTCACCCGCTGCTTTTCTCCCCCCGACAGGGTCAGCGGATGACGTTTAAGCAGGTGTTCAATTCCCAGCAGCTGCACGATTTCGTCAAACTGCCTGCGCATGGCGGGAGCCATACCGTAGCGTAAATTGCCGGCGACCCGATAATGGGGGAACAGCCGCGCATCCTGAAAGACATAGCCGATTCGGCGTTGCTCGGGCGGCAGGAAAATACGGCGTTCGGTATCCACCAGCACCCGATCGTTGAGCTGAATATATCCGCTATCGGGCCGCGTGAGTCCAGCAATGGCGTTAATCAGCGACGTTTTTCCCGCGCCGGAAACGCCAAATATCGCGGAAATACCGCTAGCGGGCAGAGTCGACGTGACGCTGAGCGACAACTCGCCCAACTGCTGAGCGAAATCCAGTTGCAGCATTATCCCCCCAGTCGCCGCCGGCTCCAGCCGGTCAACCATTCCGACAGCAACAGCGCCAAGAGCGACAGCACGATAGCAATGAGGCACAGTCGGGCCGCCTGCGTTTCCGCGCCGGGCGTCTGGATCAGCGTGTACATCGCGAGCGGAATAGTGCGGGTTTCACCGGGGATATTAGAGACGAACGTAATCGTCGCGCCGAACTCCCCTAAGGAGCGCGCGAACGCCAGCACCGTGCCGACGATAATGCCGGGCAACGTCAAGGGCAGCGTGACGGTGAAAAAGACGCGCCACGGGTGCGCGCCTAGCGTGCGGGCGGCCAATTCAAGCCGTGGATCCACCGTTTCAAGTGACAGGCGGATCGCCCGCACCAGCAGAGGAAACGCCACCACGGCAGAGGCCAGCGCCGCCCCACGCCAGCTAAAGCTGAAACTGACGCCGAACCAGTCATAAAGCCAGGCGCCGATAACACCTTTGCGCCCCATGCCTACCAGCAGCAGATAGCCGATAACGACCGGCGGCAGGACCAAGGGAAGATGGATGAGGCTATCCAGTAGCGACTTGCCGGGAAACCGACAGCGCACCAGAATCCACGCCATCAGAATTCCCAGCGGCAGGCTACCGCTCACGGCTAACAGCGAGACCTTGAGACTCAGCTGAATCGCCTGCCATTCATAGTCGCTGAGCACCATTAGCGCGGAGTGAAACCGTAGCGTTTGAAGACGTCCGCGGCCTGCGGCGTTTTCAGGTAGTCAGAAAAGGCGTTGGCCGCCGCCGTGTCGTGATCTTTCACGATAGCAACCGGGTATTCCACCGGCTTATGACTGCTGGCCGGGAAGGTCCCCACAACCTTCACTTTCGCGCTGGCGACCGCGTCTGAACCATAAACGATGCCCAGCGGCGCTTCTTCACGCTCTACCAGCGCTAACGCGCCGCGCACATCGCTGGCGCGAGCCATCAACGGCGATAGGGTGTCCCAGGCTTTCAGGTTTTGCAGCGCCTCTTTGGCGTAGATACCCGCAGGAACATGGTCCGGATCGCCGACGGCCAGACGGCCGCCCTTGAGCAGGCTCGTCCATGGGGTGGAGGCATTGATATCGATCGATTTCACGTCGGCGTTTTTCGGTGCGATAACAACCAGTTCGTTACCCAACAGCGTATAGCGGCTGCCGTTGTCGATGAGCTGCTTGTTCTGAGCGTAATCCATCCACTGCTGGTCGGCGGAAATAAAGATATCGGCAGGCGCGCCCTGCTCTATTTGGCGCGCCAGCGTCGACGACGAGGCGTACGACGCCACGATCGAAACCTGCTTTTCTTGCTGATAATGATCTGCGATTTCCTGCAGCGCATTGGTCAGCGACGCCGCGGCGAACACCGTAACTTTATCGGTCGCCGCGGAGGCCCCAGCGATCATTCCCAGGCTTAATGTGACTACGGCCAGCCATTTTTTCCATGAATACTGCATGACAATGTTCCCCGTTATTTTACCGTTGTGTAGGCGATAATATAACGGTAGTTACAAAATGACATCTGCTTTGTGGAAGCTGAATTGACGAAATAATGACAGGAAAAAGTCCGGCGAACGCCGGACTTTTAAAGATAGGGGATCAGGACGCTTTTTGTGAAGATTTGGACTCGTGATGACCCAGGGCGGAGAAGACGTTAAACACCTCGCCCAGACCGTAGATGCACCCCAGAATCAAGGCCATCATCACCGGTACCATACATACCGCAAACAGCAGACTACTCAGCAACTCCAACATGTCGACCTCACTTGAAGCAATGGCTGTCGTGGCAAGACAGCAATCCAGATTCATCAGGCTACCGTCAAATGCTAGCCCGCGCTTGTAAACAGTCTACCCGAAAAGTATGAATTAATGCGGCCTTTCGTGCGATTTGCCCGCCGCGGAAAAAATGGTGACAATACCTTTCGCCGACGCGCTTCTCTCAATGGAACCTATTGCCATGCAAGCAGAAATTCTTCTTACCCTGAAACTGCAACAGCGTCTGTTTGCCGATCCCCGCCGCATTGCGCTGCTCAAACAGATCAAGCAGACGGGTTCCATCAGTCAGGGAGCCAGGTTAGCCGGTATCAGTTATAAAAGCGCCTGGGACGCCATCAACGAAATGAATCAGCTGGCCGACCAGACCCTCGTCGACCGAGTGACCGGCGGCAAAGGCGGCGGCGGCGCGGCGGTCACGAGCTACGGGGAACGCTTGATCCAGCTGTATGATCTCTTAGCGCAGATTCAACAGAAAGCCTTCGATGTCCTGCAGCAAGACAAGCTGCCGCTCGACAGTCTGCTAGCCGCCATCGCGCGTTTTTCCCTGCAAACCAGCGCACGCAACCAGCTGTTCGGCACGCTAATCAGCCGGGCGGAACAGCCGGTTCAGCAACATTTGGAAATTCTACTGGCCGACGGCAACACCCGAATTCAAGCCGCGATTACCGCCCAAAGCGCGGAACGCTTGCAGCTGACGCAGGGCAAAGAGGTGCTGGCATTGGTCAAGGCGCCCTGGGTGAGCGTCACTCCGCAGGATCAACCCACCGCTAACGCGGATAACATCCTGCCGGGCAAAATCACCCACCTGCAAACAGGCCTCGATCACAGCGAAATATGGGTGACGCTCACCGGGGGAGAAGTGCTGTGCGCGACGCTCTCCAACGCCACCGTTGCGCGCTATGCGCTTCGGCTCGACCAGTGCGTCAACGCCAGCTTTAGCGCTGAGCAGGTGATTATCGCCACGCTGTGCTGAGCCGAAAATGCGCCGATGACTCGCACGCCGACAAAATAAAGGGCGCAGGAATACTCACTAAGGAAACCACTATGTCATTTTTGCAACTGCATCAGGCACGCTATCGACTCAGCGACACCCGCACGTTTTGGCTGGATGACGTCACCGTCCGCCAAAAAGAGAGCTGGGCGTTCGTCGGCGCCAACGGCAGCGGCAAATCGGTGCTGGCAAAGGCTATATCCGGCGAGTTGCCGTTGCTGGAAGGCCAGCGACAGTGCGACTTTCAGCGCATCGCGCGGCTGTCGTTCGAACAGTTGCAACAGTTGGTGAACCAGGAGTGGCAGCGTAACAATACCGATATGCTGAGCGAAGGCGAAAATGATACCGGCCGCACCACCGCAGAAGTGATTCAGGACGCCATCAGCGACGACGCGCGCTGTTCCGCGCTGGCCGAACAGTTCGGCATCGCCCCTCTGCTGCAACGGCGTTTTAAGCATCTGTCCACGGGCGAAACGCGTAAGGTTATGCTGTGTCAGGCGCTGATGCCGCAGCCTGACCTGCTGATTCTGGACGAACCGTTCGATGGGCTGGACGTCGGTTCCCGTCAACAGCTGAGCGACCTGTTAGCGCAGTTGACGACACAGGGCTATACGCTGGTGCTGATCATCAATCGCTTCGAGGACATTCCCGCGTTTGTCGAACACGTCGGGGTACTGGCGGACTGTTCGCTCACCCGTCAAGGCCAACGCGAGAAGATTATGGCGGATGAGCTGGTGGCGCAGCTGGCCTACAGCGAGAAACTCCACGATGCCCGTTTACCAGAGCCAGAATCGCCGCGCCCGCAAGGCAGCCCAGACGCATCGCAACAGCCGTTGATCCAACTTCATCACGGAGTCGTGAGCTACGACGACCGCCGGATACTGGACGACCTCAGTTGGACCGTGATGCCCGGCCAGCACTGGCAGATTATCGGGCCTAACGGAGCAGGGAAATCGACGCTGCTGAGTCTGATCACCGGTGACCATCCGCAGGGCTACAGCAACGATCTGACGCTGTTTGGCCGTCGACGGGGCAGCGGTGAAACCATCTGGGACATCAAGCGACACATCGGTTACGTCAGCAGCAGCCTGCATATGGACTATCGCGTCAGCATCAGCGTCCGCCACGTCATTCTTTCCGGATTTTTCGACTCTATCGGCGTGTATCAAACCGCTTCCGACCGGCAAAACCAACTCACGGCGGAGTGGCTGTCATTGCTGGGTCTGCCCGACGCCACGGCGGATGCGCCCTTCCAATCGTTATCCTGGGGACAGCAGCGTCTGGTACTGATCGTCCGCGCGCTGGTGAAACACCCCGCCCTGCTGATCCTTGACGAGCCATTGCAGGGATTAGATCCGATAAATCGTCAGCTGATCCGCAGCTGGCTGGACCGACTGATTAGAGAAGGCGACACGCAGCTGCTGTTCGTCTCGCACCATGCGGAAGATGCGCCGCACTGCATCACGCATCGCCTGGAGTTTGTCCCGGAAGGTTCAACCTACCGCTACCAGCAAGAGGCGTGCTGAGTTGACCAGTATGACCCGGCGATGTCGTCGGGTCCGTCCGTTTAACGCTCCGGCCATCAGACCACCTTTGTGAGAGCGATTCCACGAATTTACTTTTCAGCTTATTCTGTAGGTAAAACACTTAATTGTTTCGTGGAAGTTTGTACACTGTCTTCATGATGAGAGCATCAGGCTCAACAAAGCGCATTGTTCCCCTTTTCAATCGATTTTACGTCGGGCTTTGCATGCTCCCTCTTTTCCCTATTTTTTGACTAGAGGTCATTATGAAGGTACTGG
Organism: Lonsdalea britannica; assembly: GCF_002111595.1. Lineage (GTDB taxonomy): Bacteria > Pseudomonadota > Gammaproteobacteria > Enterobacterales > Enterobacteriaceae > Lonsdalea > Lonsdalea britannica. The sequence goes on along the minus strand of NZ_LUTN01000003.1, from coordinate 178,686 downwards.
TTACAGGTGGGAGCGGTTACATAGGAAGCCATACCTGCGTGCAGTTGATCGCCTCAGGCCATCAGCCCATCATTCTCGATAATCTGTGCAACAGCAAAGCGAGCGTCGTCCCCACCATCGCGCGACTCAGCGATCAAATTCCTATCTTCTATCAGGGCGACATCCGCGACCGACAGCTGCTGGATGAAATTTTCTCCGAACATGTAATTGATGCCGTGATTCACTTTGCCGGTCTCAAAGCGGTGGGCGAGTCGGTGCAAAAGCCGATCGACTACTATGATAACAACGTCTATGGGACGCTGACGCTGGTCGACGCGATGAGAAAAGCCAACGTCAAAACGCTGATATTCAGCTCTTCGGCCACGGTCTACGGCGATCAGCCGCAGATCCCCTATCAGGAAAGTTTTCTCACGGGCATGCCTGCCAGTCCCTACGGGCGTAGCAAACTGATGGTGGAGCAGATCCTGCAGGATCTACAACGCGCTGAACCAGAGTGGAGTATCGTGCTGCTGCGCTATTTCAATCCGGTCGGCGCGCATCCGTCGGGTGAAATGGGGGAAGATCCGCAGGGGATCCCCAATAATCTGATGCCATATATTGCGCAGGTCGCCGTGGGTCGCCGCGATTCCCTGGCGATATTCGGCAACGATTACCCTACCGCCGATGGCACTGGCGTAAGAGACTATATTCACGTTGTCGATTTGGCGGACGGTCACATCGCCGCCATGAACACGCTGCATCGCCAGCCCGGCGTCCACATCTATAATTTGGGAGCTGGCGTGGGTTACAGCGTGTTGCAGGTCGTTGCCTCATTCAGCAAAGCCTGCGGCAAACCTGTGCCTTATCACTTCGCGCCGCGACGTGAAGGCGATTTACCCGCCTACTGGGCGGATGCGGAAAAAGCGGCCCGCGATCTCAACTGGCGCGTGGCACGGACTCTGGATGAAATGGCCGCCGACGTCTGGCGCTGGCAGTCTTCTCATCCGACGGGCTTTCCTGACTAATTTCGACGGCAATGGCGTCTCTCCGCGCCGTATCACTTAGCGGGACGCGTTGTCAGTCGCGAAGTGGAGAGCGCAATGCATAGTGAAACAACCGATATGCTGGCCCCGGATGGTCAGCCTTTTCAACGACATATACTGCGAAATGCCTCCGGTATGTCTGTCACCGTGATGGACTGGGGCGCGACGTGGACGTCTTGTCTACTGCCGCTGCCCCCCAATGAAACCCGTGAAGTCCTGCTCGGCTGCGCGCCCGAAGATTATCCTCGTCAAAGCGCCTACCTGGGCGCCTCCGTTGGTCGCTATGCCAACCGGATTGCCGATGCGGTCATTGAGAAAAGCGGACACGTCACTCCTCTCGCGGCCAACAGCGGAAAAAACCAGCTGCATGGCGGCCCTGTCGGGTTTAATGCGCGTCGTTGGCAGATTGTCCAGCACAGCGAGAATGCCATCACCTATCAGCTGCACTCTCTAGCGGGCGATCAGGGTTTCCCGGTCATCTCACCGTAGAAGCGCATTATCATCTCACCGACGACAATCAGCTGACGATCACCTATCGTGCGGAGGTCGACACTCCCTGCCCGGTCTGCCTGACCAACCACGCCTATTTCAACCTCGACGAGACGTTTGAGGATGTGCGCCAACATCACCTACAGCTATTCGCCGACCAGTTTCTGCCGACCAACGCGGAAGGCATTCCTTTCGGCGAGATCAAGTCTGTTGCCGGCAGCAGCATGGATTTCCGTCTGCCGAAAACGCTGATGCAGGATTTTTTGGCGGATGACGATCAACGCGCGGTCGGCGGCTATGACCATGCCTTTTTACTGCGGCAGGATACTCCCTCGCCCCATCCTGCCGCCGTGTTGTGGTCTAGCGATAAGCGGATCAGACTGGACGTCAGCACTAGCGCACCCGCGTTGCAGGTGTACACCGGCAATGCGCTTGAAGGCACGCCGGATCGTAACGGTAGCCACTACCCTAACTATGCTGGCATCGCGCTCGAAAGCGAGTTTTTACCGGATAGTCCTCATCACCCCGAATGGCCGCAGCCTGACTGCTGGCTCAAGCCGGGAGAAACCTACCTGTCGCTGACCAGCTATCGGTTTTTCTTCGATGACGCGCCGAACGTGCTCTAGCAGCTCAATGAATGATGTCTGGACTAATGTCCGCGACCTTAGGTCAGATCAAAAATCATCGGCTGATTATGAGTACACTATCCACAGCCCTGACCGGCGATAGGTGGCCCGAATAGTCACCAGAAGATACTATATGGATCGTCGGTTTTAATGCCGCCCGTTGGCCGCCCTTTTCGGTCATCGGTCCCCTGATACTCTGGCATTTGGGGAAAGTGACAAGCTGAACCGATCAAGCTAGCTGTTTTATGCCGCAATTGCGCGCAATAAACTGACAGTGAGACGACAAGCGATTGCCGATGACTGTTCTACAGCCCTATAATGTGGCCAGTCATTACAGAAATCTTAGGATCTGAAGGAGTTAAGCTATGGCTGTAACTAAGCTGGTACTGGTACGACACGGCGAAAGCCAGTGGAACAAAGAAAACCGCTTCACCGGCTGGATGGACGTTGAACTGTCTGAAAAAGGCGTCAACGAAGCCAAACAGGCTGGTAAATTACTGAAAGAAGAAGGTTTTTCTTTCGATTTCGCTTACACCTCCGTGCTGAAACGTGCCATCCACACGCTGTGGAACGTACTGGACGAACTGGATCAGGCTTGGCTGCCAGTAGAAAAAAGCTGGAAACTGAACGAACGCCATTACGGTGCTTTGCAGGGACTGAACAAATCCGAAACCGCTGATAAATACGGTGACGATCAGGTGAAACTGTGGCGTCGTGGTTTTGCCGTGACTCCGCCGGAACTGACTCGTGAAGACGACCGTTTCCCGGGCCACGATGCGCGTTATGCTTCTCTGACCGACGAAGAGCTGCCGCTGACTGAAAGCCTGGCGCTGACCATCGATCGCGTGGTCCCGTTCTGGAATGAAACCATTCTGCCGCGTCTGAAAAGCGGTGAGCGCATTGTCATTGCTGCCCACGGTAACTCACTGCGTGCGCTGGTCAAATATCTGGACAACCTGAGCGAAGACGAAATTCTGGAACTGAACATCCCGACTGCCGTACCGCTGGTTTACGAATTTGACGAAAACTTCAAACCGACCAAACGTTACTACCTGGGCAACGCGGACGAAATCGCCGCTAAAGCTGCAGCAGTAGCGAACCAGGGTAAAGCGAAGTAATTTCGCTTCCACCTAATAAAAAACCCGGCTCAGGCCGGGTTTTTTTATGCCCGTCTTAAATCACTTCTCAAAGAGGCGATGGAAGACTGCGGATACGTCACTTTACTCTGAGAGCTTTTCGCAGACGCTGACGAGACATGATGCACGCCTCCTCAGAGAGTTCCCCCTATTGTCCAATGAAGCGGACATAGACGGAATCAACCAAACCAGGCAGACTCAGGCTCACACACCTCTTCCCCTATCCCGTCCTTCGCTGCCCCAATGTGAAACCACCGCCATAAAGGCGGTGGTTTTTATTTGATCGTTCTGACAGACGATTAGCCGCGGCGTTGACGCACAGCTCCGGCTAACTGACGCAGCAGCGTTGCGGTATCATCCCAGCCAATGCACCCATCGGTGATGCTTTTACCGTACACCAGCGCCTCGCCGCTATCCGGGTTTTGATTGCCTTCGACCAGATGACTTTCGATCATCACGCCCATTATGGCTTTTTCGCCACCCGCGATCTGCGCACAGACATCAGTACCTACGTCCATCTGTTTCTTGAACTGTTTGCTGCTGTTGGCGTGGCTAAAGTCGATCATCACCTGCGGCGTCAATCCGGCTTTTTCCAAACCAACTTTCACTTCCTGCACGTGCTTCGCGCTGTAGTTAGGCTCTTTACCGCCGCGCAAAATGATATGGCAGTCATTGTTGCCGCTGGTATTCACGATAGCGGAGTGGCCCCACTTGGTCACGGACAGGAAGCAGTGCGGCGCCTGAGCGGCGTTAATCGCATCGATGGCGACCTTGATCGTGCCGTCGGTGCCGTTTTTGAATCCAACCGGGCAAGACAGACCGGAAGAGAGCTCACGGTGTACCTGAGACTCTGTGGTACGCGCGCCAATCGCGCCCCAGCTCATCAGATCGGCCAGATACTGCGGCGTGATCATATCCAGGAACTCGCCCGCCGCCGGCAGGCCGGTATCGTTGATATCCAGCAACAGTTTGCGAGCGATGCGCAGGCCGTCATTGATCTGGAAGCTGTGGTCCATGTAAGGGTCGTTGATAAGTCCTTTCCAGCCCACCGTCGTACGCGGTTTCTCAAAATAAACTCTCATGACGATTTCCAGCTCGCCATTCAGTTCCTGACGAAGCTCCCCCAGCTTAGCCGCGTACTCTTTCGCGGCTTTAACATCGTGAATGGAGCAAGGACCGATAATCACCAGCAGACGATCATCGCCGCCGTGCAGTATTTTATGGATGGCAGAGCGGGCCTGAGATACCGTCTTGGCGGCATTTTCCGTCGCGGGAAATTTCTCCAGCAGCGCGACAGGTGGCAACAACTCTTTGATCTCTTTAATTCTTAAATCGTCGTTTTGATAACTCATAGTAATCCCAATCATTCCCGAACGGTGGGCTTAGCCTGTGGTCATTGCCCACAATCCCGTCAGCCACAAATAAAAGCAGGAAACCCCGCGGATGATGCATTATAAAACAAGCTAACGACTAAAATCCCTGAATAATTCACCCTCGTCCGAGGAATACCCAGGCGCCTACGGTGTTTCCCAGCAATGAATTCCCTTTCCCGATGCGAATGTGGGTTTTTTGTCCCGTTTGACATACAGTTAAAACAGGCATGTAAACAGGAAGTCATTCGATGACCCAATCTCGCTCTAAAGAACAGAACAATAGTCAACGACTGCTGGCGGCGTTTACGATCACCGCCGTTTTCATGGTCGTTGAAACAGTCGGTGGGCTGATCTCAGGCTCCCTCGCGCTGCTGGCGGACGCCGGACATATGCTGACTGACACCGCCGCGCTGCTGGTGGCCTTGCTGGCCGTACGCTTCGCGGCGCGTCGTCCCACCGCCAACCACACTTTTGGTTTCCTGCGGTTGACCACGCTCGCGGCTTTCGTGAACGCCATCGCGTTATTTATCATCACCGTATGGATTTGCTGGGAAGCCTTTCAACGCTTTAGCCATCCCCAGCCGATAGCGGGCGTCCCGATGCTGATCATCGCCGTCGGCGGTCTCTTGGTTAACCTATTCGCGTTCTGGCTGTTACATCGCGGCGGCGGCGAAAAAAACATGAACGTCCGAGCCGCGGCTCTGCATGTGCTAGGCGATATGTTGGGCTCGGTCGGCGCGATTGCCGCAGCGCTCATTATCATGGTGACCGGTTGGACGCCGATTGATCCCATTTTATCCCTGGTGGTATCAGTGCTGATCTTACGTAGCGCGTGGTCATTGCTGAAAGAAAGTCTTCATGAGTTGCTGGAAGGGTCGCCCGCACAGATTGATGCAGGGGCGTTAAAGCGGGATTTAAGCGCCGATATTCCGGCGGTGCAGAACGTACACCATGTCCATCTATGGCAGGTCGGAGAAAAGCCGATGCTAACCCTGCACGCGCAGGTGACGCCCCCTGACGATCACGACGCCCTGTTGCAACAAATCCAGGACTACCTGCTGCAGCGTTATCAGATAGACCATGTGACCATCCAGATGGAATATCACCACTGCGATCACGGCCACTGCCATATTCAGCAAGTGGCCGGCGAGCACCATCATCATCATCACCACTGATGGCGCTCAGTCGCTGTTAGCCGGCTCGGGCCAGAGGGCGCGACTGATTCTCGCGTGCGCCCTTTATCCACAGCCAGGAGCCGTTGAGGGCTATCAGCGTCAGGATGGCGTATTGCAGTGACATTGCATAGACGCCTGATAGGCAAAGATCACCACGCTGATAACATCGATGACCACCCAGACCAGCCAGTTTTCAACGTATTTACGCGTCATCAGGATCATCGCTACGATGGACAGCACGGTCATTGTGGAATCCCAGAAGGGGAAAGCATCTGGCTGTAGCTGTGGACGCTCAACGCTGATTCCGATGCCTTTCATCAGCATCACGGCGATATCGGTCAACAGCGCAAAAAGCGCGTCGATATAAAACGTCATCAGGCCAATCGCCACGATGCAGGCGGCGCTCCATCCCAGAGCCTGCGGCAGAGACAGCCAGCGGATACGCAACTCGGATTCATCGGCGCTGGTCTTACGACTCCACGCATACCACCCGTAGATATTTGCGCCGAAGAAAAAGATCTGCAGCAGCAGGCTGGCATAAAGCTGGATCTGAAAGAAAATTAATGCAAACAACGTGACGTTGATCAGCCCGAACAGATAATTGCTCGTCTTCTCAAGCTAGCCAACCCGATACACAGTAAACCGAATAAAGTCCCCAAGGCTTCAACCCACGACAGGTCGTAACCGTTCGCGCCTAAAGGGATATGAACCAGAATATTGCTCGTACTGAAAAAATCCATCTTCACCTCGTCTGACCCGAAACTCACTGTATTGTCATGGCCTCTGACCGTAGAGTCAGACGGCGTTTTATATACTAAACAAAATAGCCATTTCACACCACTTAATTCCGCTTTAATGCGGTATAAATTGCGCCTGGGTTTAATTTATTAAAAATGAAGGATTGTATTTATGAGGATAGCCGGAGTGCCGTCTCTCGCCCCAACGCTATGCTGGCAATGTGCTAGCGGAAAGGTCGTCGCGCTTGACGACATCTTTAATGCACGAAGCCTCAACGAGCGTTTTCATTACTGTGGGTTACCCGGTTCCGGTAGGGAACGCAGCAACGCGATGGAAGGAAAGATCAACACCGAACTATCTTGCTCAACCGAAACGATGAATCCGGCGCTACGTTATAAACGTGGATGGCTTTTCAGGCCAAGTGACAACATCGCTGAGTTGCCGCAGAATCGAGGATAGCTTAGTGGTTATTGAGTCCGGGATCGTGTTTTTTATCTCTAAGCAGGCTAACGCATGCCTTGGTCAGTCACGGCTGATCAGGATGCAGGACGGAATCATTGATTAAAGCGGCAGAACGCATTGATAAATATTCATTACCGTCTTTCCCTTAAACACCCTCTCCTACAGATCGAAATAAAAACGCTTAATGAGACCACAGCAACATGGGGAAATGCTCCCCATATCCCCCACTCAAAGCTTTTGGATGGTTATATACGCGTCACGCGACAGAGATCGCTGACTACCGCCATGAGACAGAAGTGAAGTCATTAGCGCGTCGATTGGACGCTGACGTTGGTGGCATGCACGAGAGTTTTAATGAATGGGCTCAGCCCCAGGACTGATACAGCGCATTGTCGTTTTGCCTCGTCGGGTACAAAAATCCGATGAAAATTCCCATTCTCACAATGCGTGAGTCATGAGGTTTAAAGGCGCGTTTCAGTTTGGATGAGTTCGGGATTTGAAACTTGAATGGTGGGTCGTGCAGGATTCGAACCTGCGACCAATTGATTAAAAGTCAACTGCTCTACCAACTGAGCTAACGACCCGCATTGCGGAACACTTCAAGATGTAGCACTGGAAATTGGTGGGTCGTGCAGGATTCGAACCTGCGACCAATTGATTAAAAGTCAACTGCTCTACCAACTGAGCTAACGACCCAATTTCCACATCACTTCAGCGATTCACTATCGCCTTGGCAACGGCGGCATATATTACTGTGATAATTTTTCCAAGCAACCTATTTTATAAAAAAAACGTTTAACTGCTTACAACTCAAACAAATAGGCGCAAAAGCCGCTCATATCGAGCGAGTTTTGCGCCTTATCGTAGAAATTAAGAGTGGGACAAAGATTTTTGCGCCAGTTTGGCACTTTCAGTGTTTGGATACATCTTGACCACCTGACGATACACCGCTTGGGCTTTATCAGTCTGGCCTTTCTCCTGCATGATCACCCCAACCTTGTACAAGGCTTCGGACGCTTTGGGAGACTTCGGGTAGTTTTTAACGACATTGGCGAAATAGTAGGCCGCGTCGTCCTTCTTACCCTTGTTGTAGTTCAACTGCCCCAGCCAATAGTTGGCATTGCTGATAAGTGGAATCAGGATATTTTTTGACGAAGTTTTGCAACGCAACAATAGCCTGATCATACTGCTTTTTTTCGAGCACCAGCGCCACGGCGGCGTTGTAATCGCTATTCGCGTCTCCCGTGCTGGCAGGCGCGGTCGGAGCGGTGTTACTTGCCGCAGGGGGATTGCTAGCGTCTGAGGCCGCGGGAGCAGTCGTCTGAGCGCCCTGAGAACTCAGGCTATCTATTTGCTGGTAGATCTGTTTCTGCCGCTCCACAACCTGATTGAGCTGATACTGACTTTCCTGAATCTGACCACGCAGGCTGTCGATATCACGCTGGTTATCGGAGAGCTGTTGCTGAAGTTGGGTTAAAAGCTGGCTGTGAGCGTTTGAGATTCGCTCCAGTTGAGTGACTCGATCTTCCACCGAGCCTGAGCCGGCATTACTGATTGGCGCTTGGGCGGTAGCGACCCAGGGGGCCGCTACGCCAACCAGTAACGACAGACTTAGAAGGTAAGGTCTGAAGTTACTGTTCATGCAATACTCTTAGTAGACCAGAACGGCACGGCGGTTTTTAGAGTAAGCAGCTTCGTCATGACCCAGAACCGCAGGTTTTTCTTTACCGTAAGAAACGATAGAGATCTGGTCAGAAGAAACCCCTTTACCCTGCAGATACATCTGCACGGCGTTCGCACGACGCTCGCCCAGCGCAATGTTGTATTCCGGCGTACCACGTTCATCCGCATGACCTTCGATGGTCACTTTGTAGGACGGGTTGCTGCGCAGGAATGCGGCATGGGAATCCAGCATCTGGGCGAAATCTGAACGGATGTCATACTTGTCCAGATCGAAGTAAACGATGTTGTTGCGTTGCAGTTCCTGCATCTGCAGGCGAGCCTGCTCAGAGGATGACATGTTGCCGCCGTTTTCCATACCGCTGCCCATGCCGACGCCATTCTCAGAAGATTGGTCGTTGTTAGCATGTTTGTTAGAGCTACACGCGGCAACAGCCAGCACCGGCAGAGCCAACATCAGGCCTTTCAGCACTTTATTGAATTGCATTTTTATGTCCTTTCAAAAGGTTATCATAGCTATTTGCATTTAGAGATACGGCGACCAGGCAGGGAATTTTACCTGACCATCAGTTGCCGGAAGACGCGCTTTGAAACGACCATCAGTCGAAACCAGCTGCAGCACGGATCCCATCCCCTGTTTGGAACTGTAGATTACCATGGTGCCGTTAGGCGCAACGCTTGGCGTTTCGTCCAGGAACGTGTCCGTCAATACTTGAACGGCACCCGTTACCAGATCCTGTTTGGCGATGTGCTGCACTCCGCTATTAGAGCTCACCATCACCAGAAATTTACCGTCGCTGCTGACATCCGCGTCCTGATTCTGGGCACCTTCCCAGGTCAGGCGCTGAGGCGCACCGCCGTTGACATTAATTTTATACACCTGCGGACGTCCCGCCTGATCGGAAGTATAGGCCAGTGTCTGGCTATCCGGGAACCAGGTCGGCTCCGTGTTGTTGCTACGTCCGTCGGTGACTTGAGAAATCTGTCCAGAGCCCAGATTCATCACGTACAGGTTCAGGCTTCCGCTCTTGGACAGAGCAAACGCCAGTTTGCTGCCGTCAGGAGAGAAGGACGGCGCGCCGTTATGACGTGGGAACGAGGCCACCTGTTTGATGGCGCCATTCGCCAGCGTCTGCACAACCAACGCAGAACGACCGCTCTCAAAGGTGACATACGCCAATTTGCTGCCGTCGGCAGACCATGCTGGTGACATCAACGGCTGAGGTGAGCGATGCACAGGAAGCTGATTATAACCGTCATAATCCGCGACACGCAGTTCGTACGGATACTGGCCGCCATTGGTTTGAACCACATAAGCGATACGCGTGCGGAATGCGCCTTTAATACCGGTCAGCTTCTCGAACACTTCATCGCTGGCAGTGTGCGCCGCATAACGCAGCCACTGCTTGGTGACTTTGAACTGATTCTGCGCCAGCACGCTACCCGCATTGCCGGAGGTATCAACCAGCTGATAAGAAATGACGTAACCATCAGCGCTCGGCTGAACCTGACCGATGACGACGGCATCAATGCCCAATGCCGTCCACGCCGCAGGCGTCACTTCCGAGACACTGCCCGGTTGCTGCGGCATACGAGAAGGATCGATCGGATTGAATTTACCGCTATTGCGTAAGTCCGCGCCGACAATGCCTGCGATTTCTTCCGGTGCGGCGCCAGGGCCTGCCCATTTGAACGGAACCACGCCGATCGGACGAGCGGAATCAACCCCTTGGGTGATTTCAATACGCACTTCCGCGTGGAGTACTGCCGCCCACAGCATCAAAAAACCTAATGCAACTTTAAATGCCTGCTTCATTTCATCTCCCTTATCCAGGCGCTTAACCTGCGATAAATTAGCAGAATGTGAACAAAACCAATGTCAACAAAACACGATTATCAGTCTGTCGACCATAGTCATAATCTTAAACCCTGCCCCTGACTTTAGGCGGACTTACTGCGGCTTAAAGTCTATCGGGGCATTCTTGAATGCTTCATAGACTTCACTGCTCGGCGGTTTTGGAATTCTGGCCTGCTTGGCTGCCGCAATAGCAGCCTGACACAGAGCAGGATCGCCACCTTCGGTAGTGACATCGATTAGCAGACCATCCGGCGCCAGTTTGACGCGTAGCGTACACGTCCGGCCTTTATAGGATTCCCAATCGTAAAACTTACTCTGAATAGCGGTTCTAATCTGACTGCCATAGCTATCTAACGCAGCCCCGGACGCCCCGCTTTTCTTATTCTTGCCTACGCCAGCCGCGCCGCCGCTACTCGCGGCAGAGCCTGATTTGGGCGCATTTTTATCTGCCGACAGCCCACCGAGCAGATCGTCCACTTCACTCTCCTGCTTGGCGGCTTCAGCCGCAGCGGCCTTTTTCTTGTCGTCAGCGGCTTTTTTGGCTGCCGCAGCTTCCGCTTTCTTCGCGGCATCGGCGGCGGCCTTGGCTTTAGCGTCAGCAGCGGCTTTTGCCTTAGCGTCCGCTTCAGCTTTCTCTTTAGCCACTTCGGCTGCTTTAGCCTTCGCTTCCTGTTCAGCCTTTTTCTTCGCGTCTGCGGCAGCCTGTTTCTTAGCTTCCTCTTCCGCCTGCTTTTTAGCCGCGGCAGCTTTCGCTTGCTGTTCCGCTTCCGCTTTGGCTTTGGTTTCAGCGGCGGCTTTCGCTTGTTGCTCGGCGTCTGCTTTGGATTTCGCCGCCGCAGCCTCAGCCTGTTTCTGCTGTTCTTTGGCCTGCTGAGCCGCTTCTTCAGCCTGCTTACGCTGCTGTTCTTGTGCTTGCGCCTGATTTTTTGCTTCTTCCTGCGCCTGCAACCGCTCTTTTTCCAGCTCTTTCAGACGCTGTTGTTCCGCTGCCTGTTTTTCCTGTAGCTCTTTGGCCTGCTGATCGGCTTGCTTCTGACGCAACTGCGCTGAGCGCTGAGCATCGCTTTGTTGCTGCTGCTGACGGTTATACTGTTCAGCAACGGCGCCGGGATCAACCATCACGGCATCGATCGCCGATCCGCCTCCGCCGCCATTGCTGGCGTCCATTGACTGGTGCAAGGAGCTTATAACCAGCAGCGCAATCAAAATGACGTGCAAAACGGCCGAGATAATCAAAGCCCGTTTTAGCTTATCGTTTTGTCCGTTTCCCTTTAGCACAAGTCGTTCCCAAATACAGTGTGGCCAAATAGATCACTCATACTCTGTTTACCGGCTCAAATCGGTTGCGTCATCAGACCTACGGATTTCACGCCGGCCTGGTGGAGTAAATTAAGTGCTTTAATGATTTCATCGTACGGGACTTCTTTAGCGCCGCCGATCAGGAACACCGTTTTCGGATTGGCGCTAAGCCGAGACTGCGCTTCAGCCACCACCTGCTCTGCCGGCAGTTGTTCCATACGATTATGGTCGACCACCAGGCTATAGCGGCCGATACCGGAAACCTCGACAATCACGGGCGGATTATCATCGCTAGAAACGGTTTTGGAATCCGTGGCATCCGGCAGATCAACCTCAACGCTTTGCGTGATGATTGGCGCTGTCGCCATAAAAATCAGCAGCAGCACCAACAGCACATCCAGCAAAGGGACGATATTGATCTCGGACTTCAGTTCCCGACGACCTCGACGTACACGTGCCATGCTCCCTCCTGATTAACGGTTGCTATCGTTGGAGAATGCCTGACGATGCAGGATGGCAACAAACTCTTCCGTGAAGTTATCGTAGTTCTGTTCCAGCTTATTGACGCGTTGGTTGAGACGGTTGTAAGCCATGACGGCAGGAATAGCGGCAAACAGACCGATAGCCGTCGCGATCAGCGCTTCGGCGATCCCCGGCGCAACCATCTGCAACGTCGCCTGCTTGACGGCCCCTAACGCAATGAACGCATGCATGATCCCCCACACCGTACCGAACAGGCCGATGTAAGGGCTAATAGAACCGACGGTTCCAAGAAAAGGAATATGGGTTTCCAACGTTTCTAGCTCGCGATTCATCGAAATACGCATTGCCCGCGAGGAGCCTTCAACCGCCGCTTCGGGCGCATGATGGTTGGCGCGATGCAGCCGGGCGAATTCCTTGAATCCGGCATAAAAGATCTGCTCGGTTCCAGACAAAGTTTCGCGCCGCGTCTGGCTCTCCTGATAAAGGCGAGAGAGTTCGATGCCAGACCAGAATTTGTCTTCGAACGCTTCAGCATCCCGCGTTGCCGCGTTGAGGATGCGGGTGCGCTGTATGATTATCGCCCAGGACGCGATGGAAAAACCGATTAAAATCAGCATGATGAGTTTCACGAGAAGGCTAGCCTTCAGAAACAAATCAAGAATATTCATGTCAGTCACTGCTTAAACTCCGCGACAAAAGACTTAGGAAGCGCAATCGGCTTCATGTGATGTGGGTCGATGCATGCGATCAAAAATTCAGCCTGGCTCATCACTTCGCCTTGGGGATTGAGAATGCGCTGCGTGAACGTCATTGACGCCCGGCGAAGCGAAACAATCTCGCTCTGAACTTCCAGCAAATCGTCAAGGCGAGCCGGAGAGAAGTACTCTACTGTCATCTTGCGAACAACGAAGGCAAGACTTTGCTCCATCAGTTGCTGTTGATGAATGCCATGCGCACGCAGCATCTCCGTGCGAGCTCTTTCATAAAACGCGGCATAGCGCGCGTAATAAACAACACCGCCTGCATCGGTATCTTCATAATAGATGCGAACAGGCCAGCAGAACACTTCATTACTCACTTTATATCCCAGCAATTCATGCGATAAAACTCAGGCTACTATACGCAAGAGAATTGTGGTTTGGAATGGGGAGAATGTACAGGCTGGTAAATAAATGTGAGCCAGAAACGGCCCACATGACAAGGGATTGAGCGCGAAGATTACCGGAAGAAATAATACAGACCGGCGGCCAAAATGATTGCCGCAGGCGAAGGTGAGAAAAAGGCCTTCCAGCGCAGCCGCTGCGGTCTAAATCCGGTCCCGTGAATCACGCCCGTACAGACCGCCCACATCAGGACAAATGCCTGCCAAACGGCCATCGTGCTGGTTTTCGCCGCAAAGCGCGACGGATCCCAAAAAACGCATCCCGCTAACAGCAGGGCCATGATCAGGGAAAGGGCCCGTAACGGGCCCTTGTCCATGATGCTGTAGAGACGATGGATAAATTGACTCATCACGCGTCGTCTTTAACCGCTTTGGCATCTTCAATGTGCTCGATCGCCAACGCGGTGATCACGCCCAGCGAGCAGGCAAGAAGCGTTCCGAGTATCCAGGCAAAATACCACATAAAATAAGCTCCTTACTTAGTACAGGGAATGCGAGTTCTGCTCGACATGCTCTTTGGTGATGCGACCGAACATTTTGTAGTAGCACCAGGTGGTGTAGCACAGAATGATCGGGACGAAGACGATCGCCACGCAGGTCATGACTTTCAGCGTCAGCAGACTGGATGTGGCATCCCACATGGTCAGGCTAGCGTTCGGCATCGTGATCGACGGCATAACAAACGGGAACATCGTAATACCGGCCGTCAGGATAACGCAGGCAATGCTCAGCGAGGAAAACAGGAACGCCATCGCGCCTTTTTCCACGCGGGCCATCAGCACCGTAAACAGCGGGAACACCACACCCAACAAGGGCACAGCCCACAGAACAGGATAATGGTTGAAGTTGACTAACCAGGCGCCTGCCTGATGGACCACTTCTTTACGCAGCGGGTTAGATTCCGCAGCCGTATTGATCGCCGACGTCACAGTGTAGCCGTCGATACCGTAGACCACCCACACACCGGCCAGGGCGAACGTAATAAACAGCACCAGCGACGCCAGTTGCGCAACGCCTTTAGCACGCAGGTGCAGTTCACCGTTGGTACGCATCATCAGGTAGGTCGCGCCCTGAGCCAGAATCATGCTCACGCTGACCACGCCCGCCAGCAGGCCAAAGGGATTCAGCAGCTGGAAGAAGTTACCGGTGTAGTACAGGCGCAGGTAAGCGTCGATATGGAACGGAACGCCCTGCAGCAGGTTACCGAAAGCAACGCCGATGACGAGAGGCGGCACGAAGCTACCGATGAAAATGCCCCAGTCCCACATATTGCGCCAGCGCGCGTCTTCAATCTTCGAACGGTAGTCAAAACCCACCGGACGGAAGAATAGCGACGCCAGCACCAGGATCATTGCGACATAGAAGCCGGAAAACGCAGCGGCGTAGACCATCGGCCAGGCGGCAAACAACGCGCCCCCCGCCGTGATCAGCCAAACCTGGTTACCGTCCCAGTGAGGAGCGATGGAGTTAATCATCACGCGACGTTCAACGTCGCTGCGGCCCATCAGGCGGACCAGCATCCCGACACCCATATCGAAGCCATCGGTGATGGCGAAACCAATCAGCAGTACGCCGATAAGCGCCCACCAGATAAAACGCAGTACTTCATACTCAAACATAGTGGACTCCTGTTACCGTGCTTCCGGCGCAGCGGTGGTCGGCTGTTCAAAGTGATATGCGCCCGTTTTCAGGCTGCTTGGACCCAGACGCGCATACTTGAACATCAGGTACATTTCCGCGACGAGGAACAGCGTGTACAGACCGCAAATCAATCCCATGGAGAACAGCAGATCGCCTGCTGTCAGCGATGAGTTGGCGACAGAGGTCGGCAGCACTTCGCCAATCGCCCAAGGCTGACGACCATATTCTGCGACAAACCATCCCGCTTCCACGGCGATCCACGGCAACGGAATGCCGTACAGCGCGGCACGATGCAGCCATTTCCGCTGACCAATCTTGTTGCGAAGTACGGTCCAGAAAGAGAGGCCGATAATGATCAGCATCAGGATCCCGCAAGCCACCATGATGCGGAACGAGAAGTACAGCGGCGCGACGTGAGGGATAGAATCTTTCACCGCCATCTGAATCTGCGCTTCGGACGCATCGGAAACCTGCGGCGTATAGCGTTTCAGCAGCATGCCGTATCCGAGATCCTGCTTGCTGGCGTTGAAGGCTTCGCGAACCGCAGGGTCAGTGTTACCCGCGCGCAGCTGCTCAAGCAGATGATAGGCGTTCATCCCATTACGGATGCGCACTTCATGCTGCTCCATCAACTCTTTCAGACCGGTCACGGTTTTATCCGTGGAACGCGTCGCGATCAGACCCAGAACATAAGGAACCTGAATCGCGTATTTGTTCTCTCTGGCTTCCTGATCCGGCAGACCGAACAGGGTGAACGCGGCAGGAGCAGGCTGTGTTTCCCATTCGGCTTCAATTGCTGCCAGCTT
The DNA here is from genome assembly GCF_002111595.1 of Lonsdalea britannica. Taxonomy (GTDB): domain Bacteria; phylum Pseudomonadota; class Gammaproteobacteria; order Enterobacterales; family Enterobacteriaceae; genus Lonsdalea; species Lonsdalea britannica. The sequence continues at coordinate 162,736 of NZ_LUTN01000003.1, read as the reverse complement.
GGTTTTCTGAACGTCGCCCATTTCGTAACCGGATTCGTCACCCAGCACGATAACGGAAAGCACGGAGGCCATGCCGAAGCTGGCGGCGATAGCGAATGAACGCTTGGCGAACGCGATATCGCGGCCTTTCAGCAGATAGTAAGAACTGATGCCCAGAATGAACATCGCGCCCGTACAGTAACCGGCTGCAACCGTATGCACGAATTTCACCTGCGCAACCGGGTTGAAGACCAGTGTCGCGAAACTCACCATCTCCATACGCATGGTTTCAAAGTTGAAATCGGAGGCGATAGGGTTTTGCATCCAGCCGTTGGCAATCAGAATCCACAACGCGGAGAAGTTGGAACCCAGAGCGACCAGCCAGGTCACTGCCATATGCTGCACTTTGCTCAGGCGATCCCAGCCGAAGAAGAACAACCCGACGAAGGTGGACTCCAGGAAAAACGCCATCAGGCCTTCGATCGCCAGTGGAGCCCCGAAGATATCACCGACATAGTGAGAGAAGTAAGACCAGTTGGTCCCAAACTGGAACTCCATGGTCAGCCCGGTAGCCACGCCGAGTGCGAAGTTGATCGCAAACAGCTTGCCCCAGAACTTGGTCATATCTTTATAAATTTGTTTGCCAGACAGTACGTAGACCGTTTCCATGATAGCCAGCAGGAACGCCATCCCGAGCGTTAGTGGCACAAACAGGAAATGATACATTGCTGTCAAGGCAAACTGTAAACGTGACAGTTCGACTATATCAAACATCTTGACTCCTTGCTCCTCGCAGGAAGGTTTCGCTCGCAGTAGAGGCAACCCGTTGAACAACGGCTGCAATACCCTAAAAGAACACAACAAATTGCTGAACACAGGCTTAAACATCGCATGACGCGAATAACGCCACGACGCTATACCTAGTTAAAATAAGCCTAAGTAAGGTTATGAAAATTACCAATATCGTACCTAAAACAGAGTGACCGGTATATTACGCCTACAATTCCCTGTAATAAATAGGTTTTTACGTGACGCCAGTTGGGGTTTTGACTCAACCCCCTTTCTCACAATCACATACCTTTGGCAGATAATTGATCGGGCGCAATTTAAGCGTATTTTGACGAAGATATCTACCCTGCATTTTTTGATTTGGCGCAATATCCGCCCTTAACGTTAACAGTGTGACACATTCCATTTTCATTAGGCTGATATTGTTAATTTGACGTGACCGCCAGGTTTCAATAATTAATATTTGCTGATTTATTGTTCTGAGTATTTACTGCATTAATGTTTCTATATGATTACTTATTTTTATATTTATTGGTTTGCATTGTTGCCATTACGTTATTTTTAGAAATGAGTGTTATTCCCATTAAATGTTCATCAGGCTCAAACATAAAAAAAAGGCCATCCGAAGATGGCCTTTTCCTGCATCGCTGTGTTCGTGTTAACGCAGCAATAAACTCGCCACGTTAGCCGGCGATCATGCTTTTCACTGCTTCACCGATATCTGCCAGACTGCGTACCGTCTTAACGCCAGCCGCTTCCAGCGCGGCGAACTTCTCATCAGCCGTTCCCTTTCCGCCAGCGATGATCGCGCCAGCATGGCCCATCCGCTTCCCTTTCGGCGCGGTAACGCCGGCAATGTAGGCGACAACAGGTTTGGTAACGTGCGCTTTGATGAAAGCCGCCGCCTCTTCTTCCGCGGTTCCGCCGATTTCCCCAATCATCACGATCGCTTTTGTCAGCGGGTCTTGTTCAAACAACTCAAGAATATCAATGAAGTTGGAACCGGGGATCGGGTCGCCACCGATACCGACGCAGGTAGACTGGCCCAGGCCGACGTCCGTCGTCTGCTTGACGGCTTCGTAGGTCAGCGTGCCGGAACGAGAAACAATGCCGACATTTCCCGGCAGATGGATATGGCCGGGCATGATGCCGATCTTACATTCACCCGGCGTAATCACGCCCGGGCAGTTCGGGCCGATCATTTTCGCCCCGGTCTGCTCCAACTTGGCTTTCACCGTCAGCATATCCAGCGTCGGAATACCTTCGGTGATGCAAATAATTAGCTCGATACCCGCATCAATCGCTTCCAAAATCGAATCTTTACAGAAAGGAGCCGGAACATAGATGACCGATGCCGTCGCACCGGTAGCCGCAACGGCATCGCGTACCGTATTAAACACGGGCAGACCAAGATGCTGAGTGCCTCCCTTGCCCGGCGTCACTCCCCCAACCATCTGCGTGCCGTAGCTATCGCCTGTTCGGAGTGAAACGTTCCCTGACTCCCGGTGAAGCCTGGCAGATCACTCTGGTGTTTTTATCGATCAGAATAGACATTATTTTCCCTCCACGGCAGCAACCGCCTGCCGAGCTGCATCCGCCAGACCGGTTGCAGCAATGATATTCAGACCGCTCTCCGCCAGTTTCTGCGCCCCAAGCTCCGCATTGTTACCTTCCAGACGCACCACCACCGGTACGTTGACACCCACTTCCGCCACGGCGCCGATGACGCCATCGGCGATCAGGTCGCAGCGTACGATGCCGCCGAAAATGTTGACCAGCACGGCTTTTACCTTGCTGTCTGACAAAATGATTTTAAAAGCCTCTGTCACGCGCTCTTTGGTCGCGCCGCCGCCAACATCCAAAAAATTGGCTGGCGCGCCGCCGTGCAGTTTCACGATATCCATCGTGCCCATCGCCAGACCCGCACCATTGACCATACAGCCGATGTTACCGTCCAGCGCGACATAGTTCAGTTCCCACTGCGCCGCGTGTTCCTCGCGTTCATCGACCTGACTCGGATCATGCATGTCGCGCAGCTCAGGCTGACGGAACAACGCATTGCCGTCCACGGCCAGTTTGCCGTCCAGACACAGCAGCTCGCCCTGCCCGGTGATGACCAGCGGGTTGATTTCCACCAGCGCCAGATCGCATTCCAGAAACAGCTTCGCCAACCCCATGAAAATTTTGGTGAACTGGGCAACCTGCTTACCGCTGAGGCCCAGTTTGAATGCAAGCTCACGGCCTTGATAAGGCAGCGGTCCAGTCAGGGGATCCAGCGCCGTTTTATGAATAAGATGAGGCGTTTCCTGAGCGACTTTTTCAATTTCTACGCCACCTTCCGTGGACGCCATAAACACGACGCGACGACTGCCGCGATCGACGACCGCCCCGAGGTACAGTTCGCTGGCAATGTCCGTCGCGGCTTCAACCAGAATCTGATGTACCGGCTGACCATGAGCGTCAGTCTGATAAGTCACCAGCGGCTTGCCCAACCAGTTTTCCGCGAAAGCGCGAATGTCATCTTTGCTGTTGACGACTTTAACGCCGCCTGATTTACCTCGTCCCCCGGCATGCACCTGGCACTTAACGACCCACGGGCCTGCGCCGATTTTCGCGGCAGCCTCTTCCGCCTCATGGGGCGTCTTGCAGGCATAGCCTTCCGGGGCCGGTATGCCATACCGAGCAAAGAGCTGTTTTGCCTGATATTCGTGTAAATTCATGGTGTTCAATCCATTTTATATTTGAAGATAAATCCGCGATTTCATGAGTGGCGGCGTGCAGACGGCCTGGATAGCGAAGGGCGGCGCCAGGCCGCCCTATCCTGCCTTAAACGTCCAGCAGCAGACGCGCCGGATCTTCCAGCATGTCTTTAATCGTCACCAGGAAACTGACTGATTCGCGGCCGTCGATAAGCCGGTGATCGTAGGAAAGCGCCAAATACATCATGGGCAAAATGACCACCTGACCTTCAACGGCCATCGGACGATCCTTGATGGCATGCATCCCCAGAATCGCGCTTTGCGGCGGATTGATGATCGGTGTCGACATCAATGAACCAAACACGCCGCCGTTAGTGATGGTGAAATTTCCCCCCGTCAACTCATCCACGGTTAGTTTGCCATCGCGGCCCTTAATTGCCAGTTCCTTAATTTTTTTCTCGATATCCGCCATGCTCAGCAAATCGACATCCTTGAGCACTGGCGTGACCAGACCGCGCGGCGTCGATACGGCGATGCTGACGTCAAAGTAGTTGTGATACACGACATCTTCACCGTCCAGCGACGCATTCACTTCGGGGAAACGTTTGAGCGCTTCAACCACGGCCTTGATGTAGAACGACATAAAGCCCAGGCGTACGCCGTGCCGTTTTTCAAATGCTTCGCCGTACTGCTTACGCAGATCCATCACCGGTTTCATGTTGACTTCGTTGAACGTCGTCAGCATGGCCGTGCTGTTTTTCGCTTCCAGCAGGCGCTCAGCCACCCGTTTCCGCAGGCGCGTCATCGGCACCCTTTTTTCACTACGTCGATCCAGAGAGGGGTCAGCGGCGGTCGCGTCCGCACTCGCCGGGGCGGCGACAGCAGCCTCGCGCTGTCGGGCAAGCTGTTTTTCGACATCTTCACGGGTGATCCGTCCACCCACGCCGCTGCCTACGATCGTCGACGCGTCTAAATCATGCTCGGCGATCAGTCGGCGAATGGCCGGACTCAGCACGTCGTTGCTTTCCTCTTCCAGACCGGCGGTATAACGCTGGGCCGGCGTAGACTCTTTGTTGGTCGGTTTTTCGCTGGACTCCTTGCCGCTGCTGTCCCCAGGGCGCAGACGGCCAAGGATTTGGCGTGAGACGACGGTCGCCCCTTCCGCTTCCAGCACCGCATCCAGAATCCCGGCTTCGGAGGCAGGCACTTCAAGCACCACCTTGTCGGTTTCAATCTCAACCAGTACTTCATCACGCTGGACGCTGTCGCCCGGCTGTTTACGCCAGGTCGCCACGGTGGCGTCGGCTACCGATTCGGGCAGGTCGGGGACGAGAATATCTACGCTACTCATTATTTATCCTTTTGATTCAATTAACGTTCAGCGCGTCATCAACAAGATCTTGCTGCTGCTTTTGGTGGACGGACATGTAACCCACGGCGGGCGATGCGGATGCCGGTCTGCCGGCATAACGCAAGGAAGCGCCGAACGGAATCGCCTCGCGCAAATGATGCTGGCTGCAATACCAGGCGCCCTGGTTCAGCGGTTCTTCCTGACACCAGACGAAATCCAGAACATGGGCGTACGGTGCCAGCACGGACTGCACATACTGCTGAGGGAAGGGATACAGCTGTTCAATGCGGACAATCGCCACATCGTTCTGCTCATTCTTGCGTCGTTTTTCCAGCAGGTCGTAGTAGACCTTACCGGCGCACATCACGACGCGCTTTACGTCACGAGGATCGATATCGTCAGCCTCGCCAATCGCGGGCTGGAATTTACCGGAGGCCAGTTCCTCCAGCGTCGAGGTTGCCAGCGGATGACGCAGCAGCGACTTCGGCGACATCACCACCAGCGGACGTCGCATTCCACGCAGCGCCTGACGTCGCAGCATGTGGTAAACCTGCGCCGGAGTGGAGGGAATGCACACCTGCATATTCTGTTCAGCGCACAGCTGCAAATAGCGTTCCAGACGGGCCGATGAGTGTTCCGGTCCTTGCCCTTCATAGCCGTGCGGCAGCAGCATGACCAGACCGCACATCCGTCCCCATTTTTGCTCCCCGGAGCTAATGAACTGGTCTATCACCACCTGAGCGCCGTTGGCGAAATCGCCAAACTGCGCCTCCCAGATGGTCAGCGTGCGCGGCTCAGCCGTGGCATAACCATATTCGAACGCCAGCACCGCCTCCTCCGACAGCACCGAGTCCCATACCTTAAACTCGCCCTGTGCATTGTGTACATGCGACAAAGGTGTATAGGTCGAGCCATTTTTCTGATTGTGCACAACGGCATGGCGGTGGAAAAAGGTGCCGCGGCCGGTGTCTTCGCCCGACAGCCGGATAGGAATGCCTTCATCCACCAGCGTGGCGTAGGCCAGCGTTTCAGCGCCGCCCCAGTCGAAAGGCTTGCCGTCCTCCGCCATCTCGGCGCGGTCGTTGTATATTTTGGCGACCCGGGACTGCATTTCTATCGCCTCCGGGATCGTGCTGATGCGACGGGCCAGCCCCTGCAAACGCTTCATCTCGACCTGATGCGGATAGTCTTCATCCCAGTCGTGGTTGAGATACGGCATCCAGGCCAGCGCCTGCATATCCATCGGCAGCCACTCTTCCACCACGCATTCACCAGCATCCAGCGCATCGCGGTACAAATTGACCATTTCGGTGGCATCTTCCAGATGGATCAAATTCTGCTGCTCCAGACGGTCGGCGTAGATTTTACGCGGCGTCGGGTGCTTTTTAATTTTGTGATACATCAGAGGCTGCGTGGCGCTTGGCTCGTCGGCCTCGTTATGGCCATGACGGCGGTAACACACCATGTCAATGAAGACGTCGCGCTTGAAGGTATTACGGAAGTCGAGCGCCAGCTGGGTCACGAATGCGACGGCCTCGGGATCGTCCGCATTCACGTGGAAAATCGGCGCCTGAACCATTTTACCGATATCAGTACAGTATTCGGTTGAGCGCGCATCGTGCGGATTGGAGGTCGTAAACCCGATCTGGTTATTAATGACGATGCGGATCGTACCGCCGACGTCGTAACCGCGCGCTTTGGACATGTTCAGCGTTTCCTGAACGACGCCCTGCCCCGTCATAGCGGCATCGCCGTGAATCGTGATCGGAAGCACCAGCGCGCTACTGGGGTTATCCAGTCGATCCAGACGCGCCCGCACCGAGCCAATGACGACCGGGCTGACGATTTCCAGATGCGAGGGGTTAAAAGCCAGCGCCAGATGCACCCTGCCGCCTTCGGTATCCACATCCGAAGAGAAGCCCTGATGATATTTCACATCGCCCGTGCCGAGATGTTCTTTGTGCTTGCCAATGAACTCATCGAACAGATCCTGCGGCTTTTTGCCGAGGACATTGACCAACACATTCAGACGTCCCCGGTGCGCCATCCCTAGTACGACTTCGCGCGTCCCGTTCTTCCCGGCATGGCGCACGATTTCCTTCAGCATCGGGATAAGGGCGTCCCCGCCTTCGAGAGAGAAGCGCTTGGCGCCGGGGAATTTCGCGCCCAGATAGCGCTCCAACCCTTCCGCCGCCGTCAACTCTTTCAGGAAACGCTTGCGCTCATCGACGCTAAACGACGGCTGTCCGACCACGGATTCGATCCGCTGCTGGATCCAGCGTTTCTCTTCCGTGTTGGTGATGTGCATATACTCGGCGCCGATGGCGCCGCAGTAGGTCTGCCGTAACGCCGCGTACAAATCCCGCAGCTTCATGGTCTCTTTGCCGATAGCGAAAGAACCCACGTTAAAGGTATCGTCCAGATCCGCTTCGGTCAGATGATGATAGGCAAGGTCGAGGTCAGGAACGGTTTCTTGTTTCCACAAATCCAGCGGGTCGAGGTTGGCATGCTGATGGCCGCGAAAGCGAAACGCATTAATGAGCTGCAACACCTTGACCTGCTTGGCATCGCTGTCCGGATCGTGAATAGAGGAGGTATACCGCGAGCTGTCCTTCGCCAGACGACGAAAATAGTCTCGGGTTTGAGAGTGCAGTTGATCGGGTTTGACTCCCGTCGCCACCATTTGCTGGAAAAGCGTTTGCCAACTGGTGTCGATAGAGGCCGGATCGGTTAAATAATCTTCATAGAGCTGCTCTATGTAGACTGGTTCGCCCCCGCCAGATACGAGGAATCCAGCCAGGCCTTCATTGCACCGTTCTGCATTGTGATCCCTTAAGCTGATATGCTTCAGTTTTCGCCGTGGTTAACATTTTTTGTCGCGCCGTGTAAAAGCGGCATTGCCGGATAAACGGTTCACTCTTCATGCCGACGGTGAGCATGTCGAGGGGGAGTACTTCCCACCAAAGGAGCCTTAACACAAGAGGCTGTCATGCCTGTTCGCTGTAGTAAGAAGCGCTCCCGACGACCGCCGTCCGACGGCGGAGGTCGTCCCGTTGATGCGGTCATCAGGCGCCGCGCTGCAACAACATCGACTTGATGTGGCCGATGGCTCGCGTCGGATTCAACCCTTTGGGACACACGCTGACGCAGTTCATGATGCTGTGACAGCGGAACACGCTGAAAGCGTCGTCCAGTCCATCGAGACGCGATTGGGTTTCCGTATCGCGGTCATCTATCAGGAAGCGGTACGCCGTCAGTAATCCGGCCGGACCGATGAACTTGTCTGGGTTCCACCAGAAGGACGGACACGAGGTGGAACAGCAAGCGCACATGATGCATTCGTACAGTCCATCCAGCTTCGCCCGATCCTGCGGCAACTGCAAATTTTCACGTGCCGGAGGATTCTTCCCATTATTCAACAGGTAAGGTTTAACTTTCTCATATTGGGCATAGAATTGCCCCATGTCTACCACCAAATCGCGGACAACCGGCAACCCCGGCAGCGGACGCACCACGATTTTGTGACTGCCGCGACGCAGGCTGGAGATCGGCGTGATGCATGCCAGTCCGTTTTTACCATTGATGTTCACCCCATCCGAACCACACACGCCCTCACGGCAGGAGCGGCGAAACGTCAGCGTCGGGTCCTGCTCTTTCAACTGGATTAATGCGTCGAGCAACATCATGTCCGTGCCTTCATCGGCCTCCAGCTGGTAGTCCTGCATCCGCGGGGCATTATCAATGTCCGGGTTGTAACGATAAATCGAAAATTCAAGTTTCATCGCTGTCTCTCCGTCCTTTAATAGGTGCGCGCTTTCGGCGGGAATGCCTCACGCAGCGTCGGTTGCATGTTCACCTCACGGCGCGTCATGCTTTCAGTGTCCGGCAGGTACAGCGTGTGGCAGAGCCAGTGTTCATCGTCCCGATCGGGATGGTCGGAGCGGCTATGCGCGCCACGGCTCTCGGTGCGATAGTTTGCCGCCAGCGCGGTAGCAAAAGCGGTATCCATCAGGTTATCCAGCTCCAGGCACTCGATACGCTGGGTGTTGAACTCCTGCGAAGTGTCGTCCAGGCGGGCGTTTTGCAACCGTTCGCGAATGGCTTTCAGTTCCTCAAGCCCCTGCGCCATCGCATCGGCTTCGCGGAAGACGGAGAAGTTATGCTGCATACACTCTTGCAGCGCCCGGCGGATCTCCACCGGGCTTTCTCCATCGCGATTGTTGTTCCAGCGGTTGAGGCGCGTCAGCGAGGCCTCGATATCCGACTCGCTGGCATCGCGGCTGGCGCCCTGCTCAGACAACGACGCTTCGAGGTGCATCCCCACGGCGCGGCCGAACACCACCAGATCGAGCAGCGAATTGCCGCCGAGACGATTGGCGCCGTGTACCGAAACGCAGGCGATTTCCCCCACGGCGAACAGGCCGGGGATCACCACGTCCTCGCCTCGTTCATTGACGGTCAGCGCCTGACCGGTAATTTTGGTGGGGATACCGCCCATCATGTAGTGACAGGTCGGAATGACCGGGATCGGCTCTTTGACCGGGTCGACGTGAGCGAAGGTGCGAGAAAGTTCCAGAATCCCCGGCAGGCGGGACTCCAACACCTCTTTGCCGAGGTGGTCGAGCTTCAGCTTAACGTGCGGCCCCCACGGACCGTCGCAGCCGCGGCCTTCGCGGATTTCAATCATGATGGAGCGTGCGACAACGTCTCGGCCAGCCAGATCTTTCGCGTTCGGCGCGTAACGCTCCATAAAACGTTCGCCGTCTTTATTCAGCAGATAACCACCCTCGCCGCGGCAGCCTTCGGTGACCAGCACCCCCGCCCCCGCGATGCCCGTCGGGTGAAACTGCCACATTTCCATGTCCTGTACCGGCACGCCGGCGCGCAGCGCCATGCCCACGCCGTCGCCGGTATTGATGTGCGCATTGGTCGTCGACTGGTAGATTCGCCCTGCGCCGCCGGTCGCCAGTACCGTCGCGCGCGCCTTGAAATAGACGACTTCGCCGGTCTCGATACAAATCGCCGTGCAGCCCACCACCGCGCCGTCCTGATTTTTCACCAGATCCAGCGCGTACCACTCGGAAAAAATGGTGGTGTGATTTTTCAGGTTTTGCTGATAGAGCGTGTGCAACAGCGCATGTCCGGTGCGGTCGGCCGCCGCCGCCGTACGCGCCGCCTGCTCGCCGCCGAAGTTTTTCGACTGACCGCCGAACGGACGCTGATAAATACGCCCGTCATCCAGCCGCGAAAACGGCAGTCCCATGTGTTCCAGCTCCAGCACGGCTTCCGGCCCGGTCTTGCACATGTATTCGATGGCATTTTGATCGCCGATATAGTCCGATCCCTTTACCGTGTCATACATATGCCATTGCCAGTTATCTTCGTGGGTATTCCCCAGCGCGACCGTGATGCCCCCCTGTGCGGAGACAGTATGAGAACGCGTCGGAAAGACCTTGGAAATGAGGGCGCAAGACAACCCCATCTGGGAAATTTGCAACGCGGCGCGCATACCTGCGCCGCCCGCGCCGACGACCACTGCATCAAACTCTCTGACTGGCAGATTCATTACGCCCCCCACACTACAATCGTTCCATAAATGACATACACCATCAGCACAACCACCACCGCCAGCTGCAATGTGAGCCGAACGGCTAGCGGTTTGACGTAGTCGGTCAACACCTGCCACAGACCGATCCAGGCATGCACCAGAATCGACAGTAAGGTCAGAAGAGTGAGCACTTTGGTGAGGCGCAGGGCGAAGAAATCACGCCAGAGGGGATAGGTGAGTTCAGGCGCGGTAACGAAAAAACCCACGAGATACAAAACGTACAGCACGATGACGATGGCAGCAGCGCGAAGTAATAACCAATCGTGTACTCCATTACGCCCGAGTGCAGAAGCATTGCTTACCATACAAGGACTCCAGACAAGATTGAAAGCACGACAGTAATAACAAAAGCAATCCATGCGGAGCGTTCACCCGAGGCGAAGGTTTCCTCAATGCCGCCGAAATCCATTAACAAATGGCGCAAGCCGCCCACGGCATGGTAGGCCAGCGCGGTCAAAATGCCCCAGACAACCAATTTGGCGATGACGCTATCCATGATGGACGCCGCCTGCATGAACCCGTCTTCCGAAGACAGGGAAAGACCCAGCAGCCACAGCAGGATACCGATGGAAACAAAGGTGATAACGCCGGAAACGCGATGGAGAATAGAGGCTACCGCGGTAGCGGGGAAATGGATCGTTTGCAGATCCAGATTGACAGGTCTTTGTTTTTTCACAGGTTCGCCCACACAACTTTTATTATTTTCTTACTCCGGACCTATTGTGGGGGTCAGACAGCATGAGAGGTTGCTGAAAGGAAGATAAGTCGGGCATCTCCTTATTTCGCCGCACGCTCCGTCAGCCAATTTTAAGCCGGGGCGGCGCAAACCTATCACGCTGGGTGCTCCTACTGCAGGATGTTCCGGAGACCTGAAAAAAGTATAGGTGCTTCACAATATCATTACAAATAGCACACATAGAGTTTGAGGGAATTTGCTGTGAATGGTGAATTAGATCACGCATTTAACAATTTATTAAAAATAAATCAGTCTTATAGGTAATTATTAAACATTAATTTTACAACTGGTTTTTGAGGCTTGTTACTGATATCAAAGGCGATAGGCGGCGCTTTTCGATTGCCGAAGGTTGTGTAACAGTGTCGAAAGAGTCCACGTAAAAGTCATCGGTATGACTACAATGAATTCAGGACGACGCGCCGGATAACCGGCAAGCACACGGCGGCTCAACCGCCTGCGCTCAGCGGAGCATCCCCGCTGACGGCTCGTCCTGAACAACCGGTTTTTACCGAGTCATGCCAGCCGGCTTCCGGTCGCCTCTCCCAGGTAGGATGACTCGCTGTCACGGTGAGCAATGTCGTCAATTAAAACGCTAAGGAGAATGTTAATGGCTGACAAACACGCAACGATTACCATCGACGGTCAAGAGCCTATCGCGCTTGATGTCCTGTCCGGTACGCTCGGTTACGACGAGATCGATATCCGCAGCCTCGGTGCAAAAGGTTATTTCACGTTCGATCCCGGTTTCACCTCCACAGCGTCCTGCGAGTCCAAAATCACCTTTATCGACGGCGAAAAAGGCATTCTGCTGCACCGGGGCTACCCCATCGATCAGTTGGCGGAGAAGTCCAACTACCTGGAAGTCTGCTATATGCTGTTGTTCGGGGAAGCGCCGTCGCAGGCGCAGTACGACGAATTCAAAACCATCGTTACCCGTCACACCATGATCCACGAGCAGATTACCCGCCTGTTTCATGGTTTCCGCCGCGACTCGCACCCGATGGCGGTGCTGTGCGGCGTGACCGGCGCGCTGGCCGCTTTCTATCACGACTCGCTGGACATCAGCAATGCGCGGCACCGCGAGATCGCCGCATATCGTCTGCTGTCGAAAATGCCGACCGTGGCCGCCATGTGCTACAAATACTCGCTGGGCCAGCCGTTCATCTACCCGCGTAACGATCTCTCCTATGCGGGCAACTTCCTGCACATGATGTTCGCCACACCATGCGAAGATTACGTGGTGAATCCGGTGCTGGAGCGCGCCATGGACAAGATTCTGATCCTGCACGCGGACCATGAACAGAACGCCTCAACTTCGACCGTCCGCACGGCGGGTTCGTCCGGCGCCAATCCCTTCGCCTGTATTGCCGCCGGTATCGCATCGCTATGGGCCCCGCACACGGCGGCGCTAACGAAGCGTGCCTGCGCATGCTGGAAGAAATTAGTTCAGTCAAACACATCCCGGAATTCATCGAGCGCGCGAAAGACAAAAACGATTCGTTCCGCCTGATGGGATTTGGCCACCGCGTGTACAAAAACTATGACCCGCGCGCCACCGTCATGCGTAAAACCTGTCACGAAGTGCTGAAGGAGCTAAAGACCAAGGACGATCTGCTGGAAGTGGCGATGGAGCTGGAGCACATCGCCCTGAACGATCCGTACTTCATCGAGCGCAAACTCTACCCGAACGTGGACTTTTACTCGGGCATCATTCTGAAAGCGATGGGAATTCCGTCGTCGATGTTTACCGTCATCTTTGCAATGGCGCGCACGGTCGGCTGGATTGCCCATTGGAGTGAGATGCACGGCGATGGTCTGAAAATCGCCCGTCCACGTCAGCTCTACACCGGTTACGAACGACGCGATTTCGAACCTGAGGTGAAAGAACACTAATCAAGCATCGCCCCGACCGGAGGTATTCAGTTGGGGCGATACCTTCTCCCTCTTCCCCCTTCCCATCTGCCCGCTTCTCAGCAAACCATCGCCGCCGAACCAATGTCATGGGCGACGATTCCGCCCCCATTATCCGCCCGTGCATCGCTTAACGCTGGCAGTGGGAACACCCGTAGAACGGTCGCGACGACAGCATCGTGCGCTCAATAAGGTGACCGCAACGCTCGCAGGGTTTACCGGCGCGATGAAAAACGCGAAAGCGGAATACGGCGCCGTGATGTCGTCGTTCATCCCCTTCACCGCGTGTCCGATACGACAAACGCGGGATATCCAGCAGCGCCTGACTCAGGGCCATCAATTGTTCTGGCGACAAATCCGCGGCGCGATGCTGCGGCGCCAGCTCGGCCTGCCACAGGATTTCCGCTCGCAGATAGTTCCCCAGCCCGGCCAGGAAAGCCTGATCCAGCAACAGCCCACTGAACTGACGACGACGAAAACGAGGCAGCAACAGTCGTTCTTGCACCTGTTCAGCCGTCAGCGTCATATCAAGCACGTCCGGACCGATACGTTGCAAAAAAGGATGTGTCGCCAGTTGATCCGTCGTCAGTATGTCGATATCCGACGCGCTATACAGAGACACGGCGCTATCGGCCGTGGTCAACCGAACGCGCAGGTCGCGCTTGGTTTCCGGCAACGTCTCCGGAAGTCCCACGCGCCAAACGCCATACAGCTGGTTATGGCTGTACAGCACCAGATCGTTGGAAAAGCAGGTCAGCAGGGCCTTGCCTCGAGTCACAATTTCCGTCACCTGCGCGCCCGTCAGTCGTGGTTCGTAGATTTTCAACGCGGGAAACGCAAACCATACGGCGGTCAGCGTTTTCCCGGTGATAGCCGCCGACAGCGTATCCGCCGCGCGGCGGATTTCAGGGCCTTCCGGCATAGCTTCCGCTCCCGTTGATAGTCTTTCCTCAGCAGGCGGCGATATGAATGCCGTACTGCGCGAAACTGTGATGCAGCTTGCTGGCGAACTGCAACGCATGGTCTCCATCGCCGTGCAGGCATACCGTATCGGCTTTCACCGGCACCCAACTGCCGTCGGTGGCGCGCACTCGCTGGCGTTGGATCATCTCAAGCGTCTGAGCCAGCGCCAATTCGTCGCTGGTGATCAGCGCGCTGCTCTGATCACGCGGCACCAGCGTGCCGTCGGCCTGATAACTGCGGTCGGCGAACACTTCCTCGCGCGTCTTTAACCCGTAACGTTTTCCGGCGTTAATCAGCTCGCTGCCCGCCAGTCCAACCAAATGCAGCAAGGGGTCGACCACCTTGACCGCTCTGGCGATCGCGTCCGCCAGCTGCGGATCTTTCGCGGCCTGATTGTAAAGCATGCCGTGGGGCTTAACGTGGAACATCCGTGCGCCCTCCGCTTTAACCAACGCCGCCAGAGCCCCCACTTGATAAACGACCTGGGCAAAGACCGCATCGGGTGAAAGCTGCAAGGCCCGGCGGCCGAAATGTTCCCGGTCGGGATAACCCGGGTGCGCGCCGATGGTGACGCCGTATTTAATGGCCGAACGCACCGAACGGTGCATCGTCTGCGCATCGCCAGCATGAAAGCCGCAAGCGATGTTGGCTGAGCTAATCAACCGCAGCAACGCCTCGTCATGTTTCCCGCCTTCTCCCAGATCCGCGTTCAAGTCAATCACCATGTAGCCTCCAAGCCAGTTGTTCCAGATAACGCCGTTGAGTCAGCCATGCCTGCCGAGCCTCAGACAGCGAGCAGTGAACGAAATGCACCGATTCACCCAAACGGATCTGCGCCAGATGGTAAAGATCGGCGGCGATCACGCTGGCGATGCACGGATAACCGCCGGTAGTCTGAGCGTCCGACATCAGGACGATCGGTTTGCCGTTGTGCGGTACTTGAATCACCCCTGGCAACACGCCGTGAGACAATATCTCGCGGTGGGAAACGCGCGCCAGCTCTGGCCCCTGCAATCGATATCCCATCCGGTTGCTCTGGGGGCTCAACTGCCAGCCGGTACGCCAAAACTCGTCACGCGCGACTTCGCTGAACTCCTGGTACTCCGGCCCCGTCAAGACCCGAACCCGGTTATGGAACAGCAGCTGTTTTATGCCGATCGGCTTGGAGGGAAGCTGTCGCGGACTCCCTAAGGCCAGACGGTCGCCATCTGCCAGCGGACGTCCCGGTAAGCCGCCGAACGCCGCCTTAAGATCGGTACTTCGCGACCCCAATATCTCAGGTACGTCGATACCGCCTGAAATCGCCAGATAGCTGCGCATACCGTGCCGCGGCATCCCCAGATGCAGCGTCTGCCCCGGCTCGACCGGATAGCGCCACCCGGTCCATAGCGTTTGGCCATCCAGCTCCGCGCGAGCATCCGCGCCGCTCAGCGCGATCCAGCATCGGCGGTTGAATTTAGCCGTAAACTGGCCGAGCGTTATTTCCAGCGCGGCCGTATCGGCCTCGTTGCCGACCAGCAGATTAGCGATGCTCAGCGCGGGCACATCCAGCGCGCCGCATTGACCGATGCCGAACTGGCGATAGCCGAAACGACCCGCATCCTGAACCGTGGTTTGTAAACCCGCCCGAATAATCGTCAGCATAGTCCCTCCCGCTGTGGAACGAAGCGAACCCGATCGCCCGGACGCAGCAACGTCGGCGGCGTCGATTCGGGCGTAAACAGCGAAAGCTCGGTACGGCCAATCAATTGCCAGCCGCCGGGAGTGGATAAAGGATAAATACCGGTCTGATGCCCGCCGATACCGACGGAACCAGCAGGCACTTTCAAACGAGGTTCCGCGCGACGAGGCGTATGCAGCCGCGCATCCAGATCGCCCAGATACGCGAAGCCGGGCTGGAAGCCAATGAAGTAAACGGTGTAACGCGTGGCGGCATGGCATTCAACGACCTGACGCGGCGTCATGCCACAGTGTGCCGCGACATGCGCCAGATCCGGCCCGTGCGTCCCGCCGTAGATCACCGGAATCTCAATATCGCGTGAAGCCAGAGGCTGCGCCGCGATCTCATCCCAGGCATGACGAAGCTGGGCTAATACGGCCGTCGGCGCAAACACCGGCTGCGCCAGAATCACCGTCAGATTGTTCATGCCGGGGATCACTTCGTCCACCCCGCTTTCCCCGCGCAAGCGCTCTGCCAGCGCCCAGATACGTTGCTGGCTTTGCAGCGAAGCCGGTGGCGTCAGCTCCAGCACCACCGCACTTTCTCCCAGCAGATAACAGCGAACCTGTTGCATCCTTACCTCCCGTGAAAACCTCCGCTGTGACGCCGTCCAGCCTCATCCCCAGCGACGACGGTCATTAAGCCGGGTTGGGAATATCGATAAAGGTCACATCGAAACCGTGCTGCTGCGCCAGCCACTCGCCCAGCGCGCGGATCCCGGCTCTCTCCGTGGCGTGATGCCCTGCGGCATAGAAATGAAGCCCCATTTCTCGCGCGGTATGCACCGTCTTTTCAGACACCTCACCGGTGATAAACGCATCCACGCCGAAATCGGCGGCCTGATCGATAAACCCTTGCCCGCCGCCGGTACACCAGGCCACCCGTTTGATCATCGCCGGAGCATGATCGCCGCAGTGCAGCACCGAACGACCTAACGCCTCTTCCAACTGATGGCGCAGCTCATCGCCGCTCTGCGGCTGTTGCAGCTCGCCATAAGGCAGCAGCGATTCAATCTCGCCCAACGGCGTGATATTCAGCATTTCCGCCAGACAGGCGTTGTTGCCGATCTCAGGGTGCGCATCCAGCGGCAGGTGATAGCCGTACAGATTAATGTCGTTGGCCAACAGCGTTTTCAAACGCCGACGTTTCATACCGCGAATCACCGCTGGCTCGCTTTTCCAGAAATAGCCATGATGCACCAGCACCGCATCGGCCTGCTGCGCCACGGCGGCGTCCAGCAACGCCTGACAGGCAGTTACCCCAGTGACGATCCGCTTTACATCGCTGCGGCCTTCGACCTGTAGCCCATTCGGGGCATAGTCGGAAAAAGCGGACACATTCAGAAATCGATCAATGACGGTTTCCAGTTCGGTATTACGCATAAGTACAACGGCTCCCTGATAATTTATTGTTTGTTCTTTGCGGCCTCGAACGCCGCCAGCGTGCGGGTTCTCGCCTGTTTATGATCGACGATGGGCGCCGGGTAGTCGAGCTTATGCCCCTGTTGTTGCGCCCACCGCTGCGGGTTGTGAATCGACTTGCCGGGGACTTTCGCCAGCTCCGGCACCCCGCGCCGGATAAAATCGCCGTCCGGGTCGAAGCGCTCCCCCTGCGTGGTCGGATTGAATATGCGGAAATAAGGCGCAGAGTCGGTCCCGGTCGACGCGGCCCACTGCCAGCCTCCGTTGTTGGCGGCCAGATCGCCGTCCACCAGTTGGCTCATGAAATACCGCTCTCCCTCACGCCAGTCAATCAGCAGATCCTTAATGAGGAAGCTGGCGCAGATCATACGCAGCCGGTTGTGCATCCAGCCGGTGTGATTAAGCTGGCGCATGCCCGCGTCCACAATGGGGTAACCGGTGCGCCCCTCCTGCCAGGCTTTGAGCCCTTTGGGATCGTCCCGCCACTCGACCTGCTTCGTCCATGCAATAAATGGCTGATGGCGGCACAGCTCGGGGCTATAAACCATCAGGTGACGATAAAATTCTCGCCAGATCAGTTCGTTAAACCACACAAAGGCGCTGCTGTCAGGCTGACGCAGCGTATCGGGATACTCGGCGAGAAGCCCTTCGAGACACTGCCGCGGCGAGATGACGCCGATCGCCAGATACGGCGACAGTTGGCTGGTGCCGGGCGCGGCGGGGATATCGCGCCGGGAGGCATAGTCGTCGGCCTTCTGGCGAAAGAACTGGCGCAACCGCTGCTGCGCGCCCTCTTCTCCGGCCGGGAAATCGTCAGACACCGAGGTTGACGGGTAGTCAAATGGCTTCACCGGCGGGACATCGTCCGTCATCTTGCCGCGTGAAGCAGGGGCTGGCGCGCAGGCGATTTCGCTCTGCTGCAACCGTTTAACGAACGCCTTACTGAACGGAGTAAAGACGCGATACATCTTACCGTCGCCCGTCATGACGCTGCCGGGAGGCAGCAGCAGGCTGTCATCGAAGCCCTGACAAACGACCTTTCCATCCAGCGCCTGCTCCGTCTTTCGGTCGCGCTGGCGTTCATTCAGCTCGTACTGATAGTTGTAGAACAGGTTCGTCACCTGCTCCTGCTGGCAAAACTCGACCAGTACATCAACGCTGTCGTTGAAGTCGCCGCACTGCTGGTAGTACAGCGGGATGCCTTTATCGTGCAGAGACTGCTGGAGCCGCTGCAGGTTTTCGAACATAAACGCGGCCTGACGTTCGGCCATCTCATGGTCAGCCCACTGGCGGGGCGTGGCGATAAACAGCCCAATCACACGGGCTTTTTTATCCTGACAGGCGGCGTGGAGCGCGAGATTATCGCTGATGCGTAAATCGTGGCGAAACCAGACCAAATGCGTAGCCATAATAAGTCCTTACGACGAAAAGCTAGTAGCCGTACCGCAAGCGCAACGCTTCGGGATACGGCGCGAAATAGCGCTGCTGCTCGAGATAGTCATCCGGATATTCGGATAGATAGTGGCGCAGGAGCGTAATCGGCGCGAGCAACGGCTGCACCCCTTGACGATAGCGATCGATGAGCTGGGTCAGCTCCTGGCGCTGCGAGGCGTTCAGCTGATTGCGGAAATAGCCCTGCACATGCATGAGCACGTTAGTGTGGTTACGGCGGGTCGCCGGATTCGACAGCAGCGACATCAAGCGCAGACGGTATTCCGCGGCGAACTCCTCGAGAGACTCCCACTGATCCATCGTGGCGACGAAACGTCCCAATGTGCGATATTCCGGCTGGGAGTGCGCCAACAACAACAGCTTGTAACGGCTGTGAAACGCCATCAGCCGCCCACGAGTCAGCCCCTGCTGCCACAGCTGATTTAACTCATGCAGCGCGAAAACGCGCTCGATGAAATTCTCACGCAGCACCGCGTCATTCAAACGACCGTTCTCTTCGACAGGCAGCCAAGGCATAGCGGCCGTCAGATGTTCAGTAAACAGTCCGACGCCGCTGCGCCGCGCATTTTTCTGATCGGCGTCATACACGCGTACACGCTCCATCCCGCAACTGGGGGATTTGGCACAAACGATGTAACCGCACAGATGACCCAGTTCGCTCACCTTGCTCGCCGAGAAGGCGTGCATCTCTTCGGTGACGTCCAGATCGCTGCCATTGCTGGCCTGCAACGCGATTTCATCATGTTCATTCTTGACCAAACGCAATGCCGGACGCGGCGTCGGCAGCCCGACCGCGATCTCAGGGCAGATCGGCTCAAAACTGAAATAAGGGGTGAGTTGGTCCGCAGCAAACCCAAAACGCTTGTGTCCGCCATCGAAACGGACCTGATTTCCCAACAGGCAGGCGCTTATGCCAACGGGAATTAACGAGTTCGACATGAGGTGCCTCATCAAAAGAAATTGCTATCTCAATAGCATAGCGGATTTACAGGCGAGTCAGGCGAAAGATGAGGAAAATCATGCCGTCGCGCCTGACGATTTCAGACGCGAGGGAGACAAACGGAAAACAATGGCGCAGGGCTGCGCTCAATAGAAGTGGCCGGCGGCGTGTTCTGACTGCATGTGCCACACCGGTTCGTCGCTGGTTTTTAACCATACTCGATGCAGATAGCTGTAGAAACGGGCGCGATCGCGTCGAAACAGCATGACTGGCAACGCCAGCAGACCAATAAGCACGACCGCGCTGCGGCGCAGAACGATACGGTGGAGCGGGTAAGCGTATGACATGACCATCCTCCGAATAATACGAGGCGCGGGAAGCACTCCCGCGAGTGATAAACAAGTGACTGCAACAGGTTAAAACTGTACCCGCTTTGCATCCGGTTAGCCACTCATCCGACCAGAAAAATCGGTGCGTATTTATCCGAAAAAACCATGAGGAGAAAGCCGTCCGTGGGGCCCTTTCCCCTCACCCGTTTGGGTACGGAACACGCCGACTCTGGCGGTAACGCAGCCGCTCATGTATTACTGTAAGACCCAACCGATGATTCACTCAGCCCTTGCGATAAGGACCGTTCATGACCCATGAGGAACCGCGTCGTCCCGACCCGGATACGTTGCTGTCTCAGTTGGGAGACTCCCCCCGGGGCAAACTGAAGATTTTTTTCGGCGCCAGCGCGGGCGTAGGGAAAACCTACGCCATGCTGCAAGAAGCGCGACGGCTCAAGGATCAAGGGCTGGATGTGCTGGTCGGCGTGGTGGAAACCCACGGACGCGCGGAGACCCTTGCCCAGTTAACGGGGCTACCGCTGCTGCCTGGAAAGAAAATCGGCGCGGTGGGCAGAGAGCATGAGGAGTTCGATCTGGATGCCGCGCTGGCGCGATCGCCTGCGCTGATCCTCGTGGACGAACTGGCCCACAGCAACCTACGCGGCAGCCGCCATCCTAAACGCTGGCAAGATGTGCAGGAGCTGCTGGACGCGGGGATCGATGTCTTCACGACGGTCAACGTGCAGCATCTGGAAAGTCTCAACGATGTCGTGGGCGGAATAACCGGTATTCGCGTGCGCGAAACCCTCCCCGATCCGTTCTTCGACGACGCGGACGAAGTCGTGCTGGTGGACTTGCCGCCGGACGACCTGCGCCAACGCCTGCATGAAGGCAAGGTGTACCTTCCGCAGCAGGCAGAGCGCGCCATCGAGCATTTCTTCCGCAAAGGCAATCTCGTCGCGCTGCGTGAGCTGGCCCTGCGTCGACTGGCTGACCGCGTGGACGACCAGGTGCGTGAGATGCGCGATCTTCAAGGCAACGAACGCGTATGGCACACCCGCGACGCAATTCTGCTGTGCATCGGGCAGGACGCGGGAAACGAAAAACTGGTGCGCACCGCCGCCCGCTTGGCGGCACGGCTAGGCGGCGTCTGGCATGCGGTGTACGTGGAAACGCCTCAGCTACACAGACTGCCGGAAACGCGCCGCCGGGCCATTTTGCGGGCGCTGAAGCTGGCGCAGGACTTGGGCGCCGAAACGGCCACCTTGTCCGATCCCTCCGTAGAAAACGCCGTCCTTCGTTACGCACGCGAGCACAACTTGGGCAAAATCGTGATCGGTCGTCACCCCGATCGCCGTTGGGGCCGCTGGCGACGGACGCGTTTCGCCGAGAAGCTGGGGTTATTGGGACCCGACCTCGATCTGGTGGTCGTTTCCGTTCAGGATGCCCCCTCTTCCCCGCCGGTCAAACCTGAAGACAACCGGAGCCTCACTGAAAAATGGCGGCGTCAGCTGTACGGCTGTGCGCTGGCGATCGCCCTGTGCTCTGTCATCACGTTGCTCGCGCTGTGGTCGCCTTTTTCTATGCTCGAGCCGGTGAATCTGGTGATGATCTACCTGCTCGGCGTGGCGATCGTCGCGCTATTTTTCGGACGATGGCCTTCGGTGTTTGCCGCGCTGATCAACGTTGTCGCTTTCGATCTCTGCTTCGTTGCGCCGCGCGGCAAACTGGCCGTGGCCGATGCGCAGTATCTGGTGACGTTCATCGTCATGCTCAGCGTGGGTGTTCTGGTGGGCAGTCTGACCGCAGGCGTGCGCTATCAGGCGCGGGTCGCCCGCTACCGGGAACAGCGTATGCGTCACCTGTACGAGATGTCCAATGCGCTGAATCGCAGCCTGACCGTTGAGGATATCGCCGCCGCCAGCCGCCATTACCTGTGCTCGACGTTTCAGGCTCGCGCCGCGATCTGGCTGGCGGATGCGCCGTCTTCGCCGACGGCCGAACTGACGCCCGCCGCGACGCAAACGCCAGAGCCGCTCATCATCGACCCGGCTATCGCGCGCTGGAGCTTTGACCACCATGCGCCCGCAGGCAGCGGAACCCAGACTCTGCCCGGCGTACCCTACCAAATTCAGCCACTATCAACGCCGCAGCTGACGTTCGGCGTCATCGCGATCGAACCCTTTCATGCTCGCCAGCTGATGATCCCCGAGCAGCAGCGAATGCTGGAAACCTGTACCGTGCTGATTGCCAACGCGCTGGAACGGCTCCACTTAGTCAATAGCGCCGAAAAAGCGCGTCTGGATACCGAACGCGAGCAGTTGCGCAACTCCTTATTGTCCGCGCTGTCTCACGATCTGCGGACGCCGCTGACGGTGCTGTCCGGGCAGGCGGAGATTCTGACGCGGAATCTGAGCGCGCAGGCGTCGCCTTACGCGACGCAAGCCGGTCAGATCCGACGGCAAATTCAGAATACGACGCGGTTGGTCAATAACCTGCTGGATATGGCCCGACTCCAGTCTGACGGTTTCCATCCCCGCAAAGCCTGGCAGTCGCTGGAAGAGCTGGCGGACAGCGCTCTGCGCCATTTGGAAAACGGCGATGGGGCATTGGACGTCACGCTGGCACTGCCGCAAGCGCTGATGCTGGTCTATTGCGATGCCACATTGATAGAACGGGTGTTGATCAATCTCCTCGAGAATGCCGTCAAGTATGCGGGCGACCGGGCCGCCATCACGCTCTCCGCCCTGCCGCATGTCGCGGCAACCGGCGAGCACTACGTCGAAGTGCGCGTGCAGGACAATGGTCCCGGTATCGACCCCGGCAAGGAGCAGATGATTTTTGATAAATTCGCCCGCGGACATCAGGAATCCGCCATTCCTGGTGTAGGCTTGGGACTGGCGATCTGTCGGGCCATCGTGGTCATTCACGGCGGGAAAATCTGGGCAACCCATGCCACAGGCGGCGGCGCCGTGTTCCACTTCACTCTGCCGCTGACGACCCCGCCGGAGCTGGAACCTGAACTATAGGAGCGACCACGCAGGTGCTTACCAACGTATTGATCGTAGAAGATGAGAAAGAGATACGGCGCTTCGTGCGACAAGCGCTCGAAGCCGAAGGCTGCCATGTCTTCGAAGCCGATACGCTACAGCGCGGCCTGCTTGAAGCCGCCACCCGCAAACCATCGCTGATTATCCTCGATCTGGGCCTGCCGGACGGCAACGGCCTCGATTACATCCACGACCTGCGCCAATGGAGCAGCATCCCGATTATCGTTCTTTCCGCCCGCAGCGATGAGCAGGATAAAATCGCGGCGCTCGACGCTGGCGCCGACGACTTTCTGACGAAGCCCTTTGGTATCGGCGAGCTACTGGCCCGACTGCGTGTGGCGCAACGGCGATTTACGCTGTCGCGGCAGGAAAGTCCGCAGGTGACCTTCGGAGACGTCAGTGTCGATCTGCTCGACCGCCAGGTGACCCGCAACGGCGAAACGCTGCACCTCACGCCCACCGAGTTCCGCCTATTGTCCCTGTTGGTCGCCAATCCCGGCAAAGTTTTGACGCAGCGCCAATTGCTGAACGATGTCTGGGGGCCTAACGCGGTCGAAAATAGTCACTACCTGCGCATCTATATGGGACACCTGCGCCAGAAACTGGAGCTGGACCCCGCCCGCCCACGGCACCTGGTTACGGAGACCGCCGTCGGCTATCGCTTCATCCCGTGAACATCGCCTTTCTGATGAGGCAGGAGTCGCATCCTCGCTTATTTCTGAGCGGGAAAGAGTCATGAATAGCTGGTTGAGTAATGTACTGCTATCCGCGCAGTGCCCCGCGCCGGTAGCGATATTCGCTAAAGCAGGACTACAACCGCTGGACGCCAATACGGCGACCGCCGTGCGGGTCGTCGTCATGGCTCTGTTTCTGATCGGTATTGTCGTCGCGCAAAGCAAACTGGGCCTGGTAGGCTCGATTCTGACCCAGCGTTCATCGTCCTCAGCGGCGTCGCCGAGGCCATGACGTGGCTGTTCTACTTCATGGCGCCCAAAAATGGCTCTGTCGCGCAGGTCGCCCCGATCGATAAACTCAGCATCGTCTTTGCCGTGTTTTTGGCGGTGATCCTGCTGGGGAAAAGATATCTTTGCTGATAGGCGTGGGCGTCGCGCTGATCTCAACTGGCGCGCTGTTGATCGCATTAGGATTACGTCAAGCGGCCCGTTGTTCGATGAAACCGGTCTGTTCGTCACGGTGGGCTTCACCCCGACATGAGAAACGGAGACGCTCGCCCCCCCTCTGCAACACGATAGGCGGACAGATTCGTCCGGACGAGACATTCGCATCATCGTTGAAATTGCGTCCGCCCCAAACGACGGCCAACCTCCCCGTGGTTGGGACTGCCTCGAATAACAAAAAGGCACCCTTTTCGGTGCCTTTTTTAATTTCGCATTGCCGTGAGCGCTATTTCGCGTTGTTCAGCACTTCGCTGACAATCTCTACCGCTTCTTTTTCAATTTTCCGCAGATGCTCCTCGCCGAGGAAACTTTCACAGTAGATTTTGTAGGCTTCTTCCGTGCCGGAAGGCCGCGCGGCAAACCAGCCGTTGTCCGTCATCACCTTCAGCCCACCGATGGACGCGCCATTGCCCGGCGCGGTAGTCAGACGCGCGGTAATCGGATCGCCCGCCAGCGTACTCGCGGAAACCTGTTCCGGCGACAACTTGGACAACGCGGCTTTTTGCGCGTGCGTAGCCGGTGCCTGAATCCGGTTATAGCTAGGCGCGCCGAAGCGCTTCGCCAATTCATCATAGTGTTGCTGCGGGTTCTTACCGGTCACGGCCGTGATTTCCGCCGCCAGCAGACACATGATGATACCGTCTTTGTCGGTTGACCACGGCTGGGTGTCGAAACGCAGGAAGGAGGCGCCCGCGCTTTCTTCACCGCCGAAGCCCAGACTACCGTCAAACAGTCCATCGACAAACCATTTGAAGCCGACCGGCACTTCCACCAGCTTGCGGCCCAGATCGTTGACCACCCGGTCAATCATCGCACTGGAGACCAGCGTTTTGCCGACTGCTACGCTGTCGCTCCATTGCGGACGATGTTGGAACAGGTAATTGATAGCGACGGCGAGGTAATGATTCGGATTCATCAGTCCGGCAGGGGTCACGATGCCGTGGCGGTCGTAATCCGGATCGTTGGCGAAAGCCAGATCGAACTTGTCGCGCAGCGCCAGCAGCCCGGCCATGGCGAACTCCGATGAGCAGTCCATACGAATGACGCCATCGTGGTCCAGCGTCATAAAGCGGAACGTCTGGTCAACTTCGTCGTTAACCATAGTCAGATCCAACTGGTAGTGCTCAGCAATCCGCTGCCAGTAAGCGATGCCGGAACCGCCCAGAGGATCGACGCCCAGTTTCAACCCGGCGCGCTGGATGGCCGCCATATCAATAACTTCGCCCAGCCCTTCCACGTAGGCCTGCACCAGATCCTGTTCGTGAAGATGACCGCCGCGTTTGGCTTCGTCCATGGTCTGACGCTTAACACCGCGCAATGCTTCTGCCAGCAGCGCGTTGGCGCGCTTTTCAATGACGCTGGTCAGATTGGTGTCTGCCGGTCCGCCATTGGGGGGATTGTATTTGATGCCGCCGTCTTCCGGCGGGTTGTGCGACGGCGTAATAACGATGCCATCCGCCAACGCGCCGCCGAGACGGTTATGCGTCAGAATCGCGTTTGAGACGGCCGGCGTCGGGGTGAAGCCGTTATCCTGCTGGATAATGACGTCCACACCATTCGCCGTCAGCACCTCCAAAACGGAAATAAACGCGGGTTCAGATAGCGCATGCGTATCTTTCCCCACGTAACAAGGACCGCTAATCCCCTGGCGACTGCGCTCTTCGGCTATCGCCTGAGCAATAGCCAGAATGTGCGCTTCATTAAAACTGTTGCGCGCAGCGCTACCGCGATGGCCTGAAGTGCCGAATTTCACGGCGTGGGCCGGGTTAGCGGGGTCCGGTTGCAACACGTAATACTGTGACGTCAACTGCGCGACGTTAATCAAGTCGCTCTGCCGGGTAGGTTGTCCAGCTCTCGGGTGATTAGCCATTGCCTTGTTTTCCTGACGCGTGATTTAGATGGTGCCGCAGACTTTTTCGATCAGCTCCGGCGGGAACTGCATCGATTGCATGATGTGTTCGACCATGCTCCGTTTACGACCCGTATTGGTATTAGTGATAACCCAGTATGGCGTGCCCTGGATATGTTTAGGTTTAGTGTGCGTGCCGTTTTGCAGCAGAGTATGCTCATCTCCGGCAAAGTAGACGCGGGTCCGGCCATGGAGCGACTCGGTCGCCGCGCCGAATTCCGCAGGTGACAGCTCATATAACGCGGACAATATCAACATGAAGCGGTTGATCGCTTTGTTCTTTTCAGCGTATTCGTCAGATAACAGCAGCTCGCGGAGCGCTCTCACCCGGTCACGCGGGCTGTGTTGAATCGTCGCCGGTGGCTGTTCCGCCGCCGCAGCTTTGGAGGGAGCTGTCTGTACAACCTGTCCGGCGCTGAATTTCAGCATGCGCCGTAAAATGTCGGATGCGCTTTCGCCAATATGCTGGGTATGGCTGGCGATATAACGATAAAGCTCTTCGTCGACCTCAATAGTTTTCATCTTTATCCAGTACGGTTTTATTTCTTCAATCATCAGGGAGTATAAAGTTACCTTTCTCCCGCGAACAGCAGCAAACGCGGGTATCCGCATAAAGTCAGATTAGGCTGAGTGATGCCTTTGCGCATGGAAGGTCGCCAGAGGCGATCGATCATGGCACCGCGAGATCGCAGGATAAACTCATGATACCCTAAGCAAACGTCTCCCTGAATGAACTTCACTATGAAATTGAATTATCGCTGGCAAAACGCGCAACTGCCCCAGCAGCTGCTTCCGGTTATTCTCATTCACGGCCTGTTCGGTAACCTTGATAATCTTGGCGTATTGGCCCGCGATCTGCAAAATCAACACGATATTTTACAGATCGATCTGCGTAATCACGGGTTGTCTCCGCGCGATCCTTCCATGCAGTATCAGGATATGGCGCAAGATGTCGTGGATCTGTTGGACGAACTGGCGCTGGATCGTGTCATTGTGATCGGCCACTCCATGGGCGGTAAAGTCGCCATGGCGCTGAGCGCGCTGATCCCGGATCGCATTGAGCGCATCGTCGCGATTGATATTGCCCCGGTGCATTATCACAGCCGACGACACGACGACATTTTTGCCGCGCTAAGAGCCGTCAGCGCCGCCGGGATCACACAACGTACTGCCGCAGCGCAATTGATGCGCGAAAGCATTGCCGATGAAGGCGTGATTCAGTTCCTGCTGAAGTCATTTTCTCAGGGAGAGTGGCGATTCAACGTGCCGGTTTTATGGGATCAATATGATGTGATTTCAGGCTGGCAGGACGTCCCCGTCTGGGCGCATCCCATTTTGTTTATTCGCGGTGAGAATTCGCCTTATCTGGATCGCCGTTATCGCGATGCGCTGCTGAGTCAGTTTCCCGGCGCGACAGCTTATGCCATTGCGGGAGCGGGACATTGGGTGCATGCGGAAAAACCTGAGGCCGTGCTGCGGGCAATACACCGTTTTATGGCGCAGAGTTAGCCACCCGTTCGCCGCGACGCCGTAAACCATTGTCGCGGCTGGTTCCGCTGGGGTATCATGTCGCCCGCTTTACGCACTTAAGGGTCGGCTGTCTAGCCACTGGCATTGTTAACCACATCATCAAAATGTCGCGAATGAAATGCGCGTTTTGGTCCGAATCTTTGCAGTACCACTACCTATGGCAAAAGAACAAACGGATCGCACCACACCGGATCTGTTCGCTGATGAGCGTCGTCCGGGCCGTCCGAAAACCAATCCGCTTTCACGAGATGAACAGCTGAGGATCAATAAGCGCAATCAGCTGCGACGAGACAAGAATCGTGGGCTACGGCGAGTTGAGCTGAAAATTAACGCGGAAGCGGTCGATATTCTCAACGCATTGGCGGAAGAGAAAAATATCAGCCGGAGTGAGCTTATCGAGCAAATTCTGCTGTCTCAGCTGGCCGGCGCTAAGCGATGATTTCAATTAGGATGTCGTTCAGCAGGCTCTGAATGCGAGGGAGTCATGACGACGTTCGCTGGCTTCGCCACTCCGCCCCGCTTTTCCCATGAAACCTTCATCCTCCCTTATCATCGCGCTCCTCGCTGCGACGATAAGGTGGACGAGCATGTCAGATGGCGTCTGAACCCGTGCCGCTTTTTAGAATTTTTCCCAATTATCCGTCGACTTCCTGGAAGGCAGCGCTTTTAACGCAGGCGCGGCGGCGGCGGCTTTAACTTCACGGTTACGGGCTACGGGCGCGTCTTTGGCCGACGATTCCGTCAGGCGGAAGACCGAGACGGCCTGCGTCAGCAGAGCCGCCTGCTCTTCCAGCGAGCGCGCGGCAGCGGAAGCTTCTTCAACCAACGCGGCGTTCTGCTGCGTCACGCCATCCATTTCCGCAATCGCCTGCCCTGCCTGAGCGATCCCTTTACTCTGTTCCTCTGAGGCCGTGGCAATCTCCGCCATGATATCGGTCACATTCGAGACGGAACGGACGATTTCACTCATGGTCGTCCCGGCATCCGCGACCTGCGACGATCCGGAATCGACGCTGCGCACCGAATCAGAAATCAGATGTTCGATCTCTTTGGCCGCCTGCGCGCTTCGCTGAGCCAGATTACGCACTTCTCCCGCGACGACAGCGAAGCCACGTCCCTGTTCGCCTGCTCGCGCCGCTTCCACGGCGGCGTTCAGCGCCAGAATGTTAGTCTGAAACGCAATCCCGTTGATAACCGTAGTGATTTCAGCGATTTTCTTCGAGCTGTTGGCGATTTCAGACATGGTTTTCACCACGTTATCGACCAATTCACCGCCCTTGTGCGCAGTGACGGAAGCCTGCTGCGCCAGCTGACGTGCATGTCCGGCATTCTCGGCGTTCTGTTTCACCGTCGACGTCAGCTGTTCCATACTGGCGGCGCTCTCTTCGAGCGCAGAAGCCTGAGACTCCGTACGCGCTGAAAGGTCGTTGTTACCCGCAGCGATTTCCGCCACGCCTGGTAAATCGATTCAGCGCTGCTGCGAATGGTGCTGACCGTATTCGCCAGGCTGCTCTGCATGTCGCGCAGCAGAGGGAACAATTTGCCAACGCAGTTGTTGCCGAAGTCCACGATCGGTTTCCCTAACCGACCCGCGGCGATAATCTGGAAGTAGTCACGGAGTTCGTTAAGCGGGCGCATTAGATATTTGACCAGATAGCGGTCGGTGAACAACAGCATTAATATGCCCGCTATCAGCCCTGCTACCAGGATAGTCTGGCCGATAAAAGTCAGGCGATTGAAGCGTTCACCCGCCGCGCTGAATTTCTCCGCCCCCGCTTTGTTAAAGGCCGTCACTGAAATGCCGAATTGGCGGCTCAGCGCAGGGACCGTTGCTTTCGCATAGCTTTGATATTCGTCCAGCGCGGAGGCAGATGCGCGTTGAAACATCGGCTCTACGCCATTTTGAATAAGATTCGCCCAGTCGTTCGCCACCGCATCGGCCAAAGTGCCATCCATACCGCCGTGGTCGATCTGTTTAAAAGCCACCAAATCATTTTTCATATTATTAAGTGCTTCCGCGGCAGACTGTTGCTCTTTGTCCGCGTTGGCGATATCGCCCGATCTGCGATAGTCCACCGATCTGGCCAACCGAGTCACCATACGAAAGTACTGATCGTTCCCCATGTTGACCAGATTCATATTTTTAACCAGCAATGTGCTGGTGTGTGATGTTTTGGTCATCGCATGGAATGAATAGAAGGTGTAAGCCGAAACCGCGCCCCACAGCACGCAGAAAGTGCCCAACACCCAGAGTAATGCCGTACGGATAGCAATATTTCTCAGCAATTGCATATCAAAACTCCCCGCCGAAGCAAAAGATTAAGTTTGGTGTAGCTAAGACTGTCTGAAGCGCCTTTGTTAAGGGAAAGCACGGTGTTGATTGGGCATCACTGACAAAGCGCTCAGTGTTCACCATCGTCAATATCGGCCAAAAATTTAGAGGGCTGACCTCGCAAAAATGAAAAAAAACCTGAAATAATATTTAGTTAAAAGCTTTCAATAAGATAGTAGATTAAAAAAATTATAAAAATATTTAAGACCAGAAAAATCAGTGTGGCGGCGAAGCGAGCCGGGACTGCGGCAGATACAAGTTTCTCCCTCAGAAAGGGTCTGCTATCATTATCCGATCTGTGGTAGCTCAGGCACCATTTCAATAGGAATCAAGAGGTTATATTATCCATGGCACTTATAGGTATTTTCTTCGGCAGCGATACTGGCAATACCGAAAACATTGCCAAGGCAATCCAACAGCAGCTGGGCTCTGATGTTGCAGAGGTTCATGACATCGCCAAAAGCAGCAAAGAAGATCTTGAGCGTTTCGACATTCTGCTGCTGGGTATTCCAACCTGGTATTACGGAGAAGCGCAGTGTGACTGGGACGACTTCTTCCCGACGCTGGAAGACATCGATTTCACCGGCAAACGCGTAGCGCTCTTTGGCTGCGGCGATCAGGAAGACTATGCCGAGTATTTCTGTGATGCCATGGGCACCTTGCGCGACCTCATCGAACCGCGCGGCGCATCCATCGTCGGTAACTGGTCAACCGAAGGCTACTACTTCGAAGCCTCTAAAGGTCTGGCTGACGACAAGCACTTCATTGGCCTGGCGATCGACGAGGACCGTCAGCCTGAACTGACCAACGAGCGTGTAAGCGCGTGGGTCAAACAAATCAGCGCTGAGCTGAATCTGTAATCTTTTTGGGTCAGTAATCCCCATCACGGCTCCGGCGCGACTTTGTGTCGGGGCCGTATCAATAGGTAAAATCTGTCGTAAAGATAGATACATTTTTTTAACTTTTCCGCTTTGCGCGGTACAATACCCCCTTCGGTTAGCTGGTTTATCACCATTTTTCGCTTTTAAAACGGCGTTGCGCCGTCCCCCTTCCCGATGGGTAAGCCTGATGTGGTTACGGTTCTGCGGTTTTCATTTCGCCTGTGCAGTTCTATAATTGAGACGAATAAACGTGTTTGAGCCGACCGATGATATTAGGCTAGTTAGCCTCCCTTGATGAAAGTAGAGTAACAGGACTAAATCCGCATGACTGACAACAACACCGCATTAAAGAAGGCCGGCCTGAAAGTAACCCTTCCTCGTCTTAAAATCTTGGAAGTCCTGCAGGACCCAACTTGCCATCACGTCAGTGCGGAAGATTTGTACAAAAAGCTGATTGATATGGGAGAGGAAATTGGTCTGGCCACCGTTTATCGCGTGCTGAACCAGTTTGATGACGCCGGTATCGTCACCCGCCACAACTTTGAAGGCGGAAAATCAGTTTTCGAACTGACTCAGCAACAGCATCACGATCATCTGATTTGCCTGGACTGCGGCCGCGTCATCGAATTCAGCGATGAATCCATTGAAGCTCGCCAGCGTGAGATCTCAGAGCGCCACGGTATCAAACTGACCAACCATAGCCTGTACCTGTACGGCCACTGCAGCTCCGGCAACTGCCGTGAAGATGAAAAAATTCACGAAGGGAATTAATTCCTTTTCTAAATCAGAAAAGCGATGCATAAAAAAAGAAAACCGCCGCGGCGGTTTTCTTTTTTTCTTTAATATGACCCGGTAAAATTAACCGACCCAGGTGTCTCGTAAACCCGTGGTCCGGTTAAAGACCAGATGATCGGCGCTGGAGTAAACGCGGTCCGCACAGAAGTAGCCTTCACGTTCGAACTGGTAAGCTTTCTCCACCAACGCATCCGCCATGCTGGCTTCAACGAATCCGTTAGCAATCTGCAGTGATTCAGGGTTGATGGTCGACAGGAAGTCTTCCGCCGCCCCAGGGTTTGCCACGCTGAACAGACGGTCATACAGGCGGAATTCGGCCGGGATACCGTGCGCAACGGAAACCCAGTGGATAACGCCTTTTACCTTGCGGCCATCAGCCGGATCTTTGCTCAGCGTATCCGGATCGTAGCTGCAGTAAATCGTTGCGATCTCGCCCTGCTCGTCTTTCTCAACGTGGTCAGCTTTGATCACATAGGCGTTGCGAAGGCGGACTTCCTTTCCCAGCACCAGACGTTTGTACTGCTTGTTGGCGGCTTCACGGAAGTCAGCGCGGTCAATGTACAGTTCGCGGCTGAAACCAACCTGACGCGTGCCCATCTCCGGTTTGTTGGGATGGTTTGGCATCGTCACCCACTCTTCGTGGCCTTCCGGCAGGTTTTCGATCACCACTTTCACCGGATCCAGTACGGCCATGGCGCGCGGCGCATTCTCGTTCAAATCATCGCGAATGCAGGATTCCAACGAGGCCATTTCTACCGTGTTGTCCTGTTTGGTCACGCCGATACGACGGCAAAACTCACGGATAGAGGCGGCGGTATAACCACGACGGCGCAGACCGGAAATCGTCGGCATACGCGGATCGTCCCAACCTTCCACCACGTTTTCCGTCACCAGCTGATTCAGCTTGCGCTTGGACATCACCGCATATTCCAGATTCAGACGAGAAAACTCATACTGATGTGGGTGCGCGGGGATGGAGATATTGTCCAGCACCCAGTCGTACAGGCGGCGGTTGTCCTGGAACTCCAGCGTACACAGGGAATGAGTCACCCCTTCCAGCGCATCGGAAATGCAGTGGGTAAAATCATACATCGGGTAGATGCACCACTTGTTGCCGGTCTGGTGGTGGTCGGCAAATTTGATGCGGTACAGCACCGGATCACGCATCACCATGAAAGGCGACGCCATATCGATTTTGGCGCGCAGGCACGCCGTACCTTCGGCAAAACCACCGCTGCGCATTTTTTCGAACAGCGCCAGGTTTTCCTGAACGTCGCGATCGCGATAAGGGCTATTTTTACCCGGGGAAGTCAGCGTACCGCGGTACTCGCGGATCTGCTCCGGCGTCAGCTCATCGACATACGCCAGTCCTTTATTAATCAGCTCAATCGCGTACTGATGCAGCTGATCGAAATAGTTGGACGAATAACGGACCTCGCCGTTCCAGGAGAAGCCCAGCCACTGAACGTCGTGTTTGATGGAGTCGACAAATTCAATGTCTTCTTTTACCGGGTTGGTATCGTCAAAGCGCAGATTGCACTGACCCTGGTAATCTTCGGCAATACCGAAATTCAGGC
Organism: Lonsdalea britannica; assembly: GCF_002111595.1. Lineage (GTDB taxonomy): Bacteria > Pseudomonadota > Gammaproteobacteria > Enterobacterales > Enterobacteriaceae > Lonsdalea > Lonsdalea britannica. The sequence goes on along the minus strand of NZ_LUTN01000003.1, from coordinate 129,586 downwards.
AAATCGATTTGGCATGACCAATATGCAGATAGCCGTTGGGCTCGGGCGGGAAACGCGTCTGAATATGATCATGCTTACCAGATGACAGATCTTCGTCGATGATCTGGCGAATAAAATTCGTTGGGCGGGCTTCTGCCTCACTCATGCTTGATTCCTTAAAAACGAAAAACAACACATAACCGCTAATGATCCAACAAGCCACGCTGGGAAACAACCGTTTGTTTCACCTAAATTGCATAGAAGTGGGCAGCATAAAAAACGGGGTGAAGTTTCATCTTCACCCCGTTACGGATATTCCAATGACGGAGTCGCCCGGCGGGGTTATCCGTCATGACCAGACTAGTAAAGTCTAGCCCTAAATTTTTGATACCTGTCGCAAAGCGGACGCGATAGCTTCAGCCTGCGTCCCCACGACAATCTGCACACTTTGCGCATTCAGACGAATCACGCCGGAAGCCCCCAGCTGTTTGGCTAACGCTTCATTCACCAGCCCCGAGTCTTTCACGTTTAAACGCAGACGCGTGATGCAAGCATCAATCCCGGTCAGGTTGCCTTTCCCGCCGACGGCTCGCAAATAGCCCTGAGCTACGGTTTCCCCCGTATCCGAAGATGACGTCTGCGAGGATGGCGCGGCAATGGTTTCTCGGCCTGGTGTCAGAAGATTAAAACGCTGGATAGTGAAACGGAATACGACATAGTAGATCACGAAGAAGGCCAGCCCCTGCGGAATCAGCATGTACCAGTGCGTCGCCAGCGGATTGCGGGATGAGAGCACCATGTCCACCAGCCCCGCGCTGAAGCCAAAACCGGCGATCCAATGCATGCTGGCGGCGATATAAACCGATAATCCGGTCAGCAGCGCATGGAGAAAATACAGCACTGGCGCCACGAACATAAAGGAAAACTCCAGCGGCTCTGTGATACCAGTAAAGAAAGCGGCGAAGGCGCCGGCTATCATAATCCCGGCCACCCGGCTGCGATTCTCAGGGCGGGCACAGTGATAAATCGCCAACGCCGCTCCCGGCACGCCGAACATCATGATAGGGAAGAAGCCCGCTTGATAACGCCCGGTGATACCTGGAATCGCTTTACCCGCATCAATCGCCTGCTGTCCGCTCAGGAAGTTAGGGATATCGTTGATCCCCGCCACGTCGAACCAAAAAACGGAGTTCAGGGCATGATGCAGCCCGACCGGGATCAGCATGCGGTTAAAGAAGGCGTAAATCCCCGCGCCAGCGGATCCCATCCGTTGAATGTGTTCACCAAAGGAGACCAGACCGCCGTAAATCACCGGCCAGACGTACATCAGGATAGCGGCAACGACGATCATCAGCATGGAGGTCAGGATCGGCACCAGACGGCGGCCGCTGAAGAAAGAGAGGGCTCGCGGCAGTTCAACGCCGCTGAAACGGTTATAGAGTTCGGCCGAAATGACTCCGACCAGGATGCCGACGAACTGATTTTCAATTTTACCGAAGGCTGCCGGTACCTGATTCAGCGGAATTTGCTGGATCATGGCGACCGCCGCCGGCGAACACAGCGAGGTCAGAACGAGATAGCCCACGAATCCGTTTAACGCAGCGGAGCCATCTTTGTCCTTGGACATACCGTACGCCACACCGATGGCGAACAGCACCGCCATGTGTTCAATAATGGCCGCGCCAGATTTCAGCAACAGTGCGGCCAGCGCGTTCTGACTGCCCCATCCCGTCGGGTCGATCCAGTATCCTACCCCCATCAAGATAGCGGCGGCAGGCAGTGTGGCGACAGGCACCATCAGCGCCCGGCCTATATTCTGTAGATAACCGAGTATACTCACTTTCCTCTCTCCCCTTGCGAACAATGAAACAGCCAGTCGATTTAATCGTTTTAGCCCCACCCTGCGGGTAGGTTTTGAGTGTAAGAAAAATATTTTTTATTGCGAAATAACATCATTGATTATGTGATATACCTCACCTAAAAATCACATATAAAAAGTTTATGGCTGTTCATATACAGCACTTATTTCAAGATAAAAAAAAACGCGCTAGACTACATTTCACAGCACGATAGTGAAATATCGCCGTGTTATTCGAATTCGACTATAGGCTAAATATCAAGCGATTGCTGACGCTTCAGGAGAACGCCAATGAGACTGATCCCGCTCAATACCGCCGAGGAAGTCGGCAAATGGGCCGCACGTTACATCGCCCAGCGCATCAACGACTTTAATCCTACGCAAGAACGCCCTTTCGTGCTGGGACTTCCCACCGGCAGCACGCCGTTGGAAGCCTACAAGGCGCTGATTGCGCTCCATCGGACGGGGGAAGTCAGCTTCCAACACGTCGTCACCTTTAACATGGACGAATACGTGGGCCTTCCGCCTGATCATCCGGAGAGCTATCGGACGTTCATGTTCCAGAATTTCTTTAATCACATTGATATCCCACGTGAAAACATTAACCTGTTGAACGGAAACGCGAAGGATATTACCGCGGAGTGCCAGCGCTATGAGGACAAAATCCGCGCTTACGGCAAAATTCACCTGTTTATGGGCGGCGTAGGAAGCGATGGTCATATTGCGTTCAACGAACCGGCGTCATCACTGGTGTCACGCACGCGCATTAAAACCCTGACCGAAGAAACCCGCATCGCCAACTCGCGCTTTTTCGGCGGCGATGTCAGCCTGGTGCCTAAATATGCCCTGACCGTGGGCGTCGGCACGCTGTTGGATGCGGAAGAAATCATGATTCTTGTCACCGGTCGAAACAAAGCGCAGGCGCTGCAAGCCGCGGTTGAGGGCAACGTCAACCATCTGTGGACCATCAGCTGTCTGCAACTGCATGCCAAATCCATGATGGTCTGCGACGAACCTTCGACAATGGAATTGAAGGTGAAAACCGTTAAATATTTTCGCGAACTGGAAGCTGAGAATCTTACTCAATTTTAATCGGTTAGCCGGGAGCTCACGATGTACGCTTTAACTCATGGCCGCATTTTTACCGGCCATCAAATTCTTGACGACCACGCCGTTGTCATCGCCAATGGGCTGATAGACCGGGTGTGTCCGCTGAACGAACTACCGACCGATATCGACACGCGCGACCTCAATGGCGCCCTGCTCGCACCCGGTTTTATCGACCTTCAGCTGAACGGCTGCGGCGGCGTGCAGTTTAATGACACGCTGGACGATATCTCGGTCAAGACGCTGGAAATCATGCAACAGGCGAACGAGAAATCCGGCTGCACCAGTTTCCTGCCGACGCTAATTACCGCCTCGGACGACTTCATCCGGCGCGGCGTGGAAGTCATGCGCGCCTATTTGGCGCAGAACAACCATCAGGCGCTGGGGCTGCATATAGAAGGCCCGTGGCTGAATCCTGTCAAGAAAGGCACGCACGACATCACACTGATCCGCCAGCCGGACGAGGCGCTGGTCGAGTTTCTGTGCAATAACGCGGATGTGATCACTCAAGTCACGCTGGCGCCCGAACGGGTGTCCGCCAACGTCATCCAGCGATTGACCCGCGCTGGCATCATCGTTTCCGCCGGCCACTCCAATGCGACTTGGGAAGAAGCGAAACGCGGCTTCGCCGCCGGCATCCGCAGCGCAACGCACCTTTTCAACGCCATGCCGGTCGTTGCCGGACGCGAGCCGGGGCTGGTCGGGGCGATTTACGACGCGCCCGAAATCTACAGCGGCATCATCGCCGACGGCCACCACGTTAGCTGGGCCAACATCCGCAACAGTAAACGCATCAAGGGCGACCGACTGGTATTGGTGACCGACGCCACGGCGCCTGCCGGTGCCGAAATTGACCAGTTCATTTTTGCCGGCAAACCCATATACTACCGCGACGGCATCTGCGTGGATGAGAACGGCACTCTCAGCGGGTCGGCGCTCACCATGATCGATGCGGTACGCAATTGCGTAGAACAGGCGGGTATCGCCCTGGATGAAGCGCTCCGAATGGCCACGCTCTACCCTGCCCGCGCCATTGGCATCGACCACCGGTTGGGCAGTATCGAGTGCGGTAAAGTCGCGAATCTGACGGCGTTCACCCGCGATTTCCATGTCATCAATACTTTTGTCAACGGCGAGGAAGTATTGAACTAAGTCGAGCAACGTTCATGACCACTGGCGAGCAAACGAAGATAGGTAATATCGATCTGGTAAAGCAGTTAAACAGCGCGGTGGTATACCGACTTATCGACCAGCAAGGTCCGATATCCCGCATACAAATCGCCGAACAAAGCCAGCTCGCGCCTGCCAGCGTCACGAAAATCACTCGCCAACTGCTGGAGCGCGGGCTGATCAAAGAAGTCGATCAGCAAGCCTCCACCGGCGGCCGCCGGGCCATCTCCATTGTGTCGGAGCCCCGTCCTTTCCATACCATCGCCGTTCGGCTAGGGCGCTATGACGCCACCATCGCGCTCTATAATCTGGAAGGGCGACAGCTGGCGGAAACGCACTATACGCTGCCGGAGAAGACGCAGGAAACGGTAGAAACGGCGCTTTTCAAAGCGATAGACCACTTTACCAGTCAACATCAGAATCGCATTCGCGAGCTGATCGCTATTTCCGTCGTCTTGCCGGGACTGGTGGACCCTACCGCCGGTCTGGTCCGCTACATGCCTCATATCAACGTCGACAACTGGCCGCTAGTGCAACATCTGCAAGAGCGCTTCGAGGTCAACTGCTTTATCGGTCACGATATTCGCAGTCTGGCGCTGGCCGAGCATTACTTCGGGGCAAGCCGCCATTGTCAGGATTCAATTCTGATTCGCGTTCATCGCGGCACAGGCGCGGGAATTATCGTCAATGGGCACATTTTCCTCGGCAGCAACGGCAACGTGGGCGAAATTGGTCATATTCAGATCGATCCGCTGGGGGATCACTGCCACTGCGGCAACTTCGGCTGTCTGGAGACCGTGGTATCCAATTCCGCCATTGAGCAGCGCGTTCTCCACCTGTTAAAACAGGGTTACCCCAGTAAGCTGACCGTGGAAACCAGCCAGATAACGCCCATCTGTCAGGCCGCCAATCGTGGCGATGCGCTGGCGCATGAGGTGATTGAACATGCAGGGTTGTATCTGGGCAGAGCCATCGCCCTGACGGTCAACCTGTTCAATCCGCAGCAGGTAGTGATCGCCGGAGAAGTGACCGAAGCGGCGAAAGTCTTGCTGCCTGCCATCCAGCGCTGCATTAATGCGCAGGTGCTGAAGGACTTTCGCAACAATCTGCCTGTCGTGGTTTCGGAACTGCATCATCTATCCGCCATTGGCGCTTTCGCGCTGGTCAAACGGGCGATGTTAAACGGTACATTGCTGATCCGACTGCTGGAAAAAGAGTAAAGGCATCTGGGGCCATAAGACCAAATTATGGAATCACCAAAAAAAGGCGCGTCCCACAAAGTCATTTTATGGAATGTTTATTATTTCGCGCGATATATTAAACATTCCTCATCGATAATGCTTTTTTCATTAAAGGTTATTGAACTCAAGTGCCATTTTGATGCTAAATCATCGTTACTGAAACAGCAGCGGTACACACAGCGCGTTCATTCGGCATAGCAACATCGCTCCATCCACTGCTGGCAACACCTCATTTATTTGACTCGCGAACACTCGCGAGATCGGCGAATCAAGGAGCTTCATCTTATGTGTTCTATTTTTGGTGTGCTTGATCTGAAAACCGACCCGGTTGAATTGCGTAAAAAAGCGCTGGAGCTGTCCCGCCTGATGCGCCACCGCGGCCCGGATTGGTCCGGCGTCTATGCCAGCGATAAAGCGATTCTGGCTCACGAGCGTCTTTCTATCGTCGACGTCAACACCGGCGCTCAGCCGTTGTACAACAAATCACGCACCCACGTTTTGGCCGTCAACGGCGAAATTTACAACCATCAGGAACTGCGTGAGAAGTACGCTGACCGTTACGAATTCCAGACGGGTTCCGACTGCGAAGTCATTCTGGCCCTGTATCAGGAAAAAGGTCCGGAATTCCTTGATGAGCTGTACGGCATGTTCGCCTTCGCCCTGTACGACAGCGAAAAAGACGCCTACCTGATTGGTCGCGACCATCTGGGCATTATTCCGCTGTATATGGGTTACGACGAACACGGCAACTTCTATGTCGCGTCCGAAATGAAATCGCTGGTGCCGGTATGCCGCACGATTAAAGAATTCCCGGCGGGCAGCTACCTGTGGAGCCAGGAGGGGGAAATTCGCGAATACTACCGTCGCGACTGGTTTGACTACGAAAACGTCAAAGACAACGTCACGGATAAAGAGCAGCTGCGCGACGCGCTGGAAGAGTCCGTCAAGAGCCATCTGATGTCCGACGTGCCTTACGGCGTGCTGCTGTCCGGCGGGCTGGATTCTTCTATCATCTCCGCCATCACCAAAAAATATGCGGCTCGCCGTGTGGAAGACGATGCGCGCAGCGAAGCCTGGTGGCCGCAGTTGCACTCTTTCGCCGTCGGTCTGAAAGGCGCGCCTGATTTGAAAGCGGCTAAGCAGGTGGCAGATCATCTGGGCACCGTGCACCACGAAATCAACTTTACGGTGCAGGAAGGTCTGGATGCTATCCGCGATGTGATTTATCACATTGAAACCTACGACGTCACGACGATCCGTGCTTCCACGCCGATGTATCTGATGTCCCGTAAAATTAAAGCGATGGGCATCAAAATGGTGCTGTCCGGCGAAGGCGCCGACGAAGTCTTTGGCGGCTACCTTTACTTCCATAAAGCGCCGAACGCTAAAGAGTTCCATGAAGAAACCGTGCGTAAACTGCTGGCGCTGCATCAATACGACTGCGCCCGCGCGAACAAAGCGATGTCTGCATGGGGCGTTGAGGCTCGCGTTCCTTTCCTGGATAAGGCGTTCCTCGACGTGGCGATGCGCGTTAACCCGAAAGATAAGATGTGCGGCAACGGCAAAATGGAAAAACACATCTTGCGTGAGTGCTTCGAGTCTTACCTGCCGCACGACGTGGCATGGCGTCAGAAAGAGCAGTTCTCCGACGGGGTCGGCTACAGCTGGATTGATTCTCTGAAAGAGATCGCGGCGGAGCAAATTTCCGACCAGCAGATGGAAACCGCGCACTTCCGTTTCCCGTACAACACGCCGACGTCTAAAGAAGGCTATCTGTACCGCGAGATCTTTGAAGAGCTGTTCCCGGTTCCCAGCGCCGCCGAATGTGTTCCTGGTGGTCCGTCTGTCGCTTGCTCTTCCGCCAAAGCGATTGAATGGGACGAATCCTTTAAGAAAATGGACGATCCGTCTGGGCGCGCCGTAGGCGTTCACCAGTCAGCGTACTAACCGTCGATTTCGCGGTTCTCACCCTAAACGGGCCTCCAGAGGCCCGTTTTCCTTATCGATGATGGCAAAAAAAACGGCCTTTTGACGCTTTTCTGTTCATACTGTTCATAAGCCAGACAAACGGCCGCCGACAGGCCATTTTCGGGAAAAAATGTGTTGACGGTTCAAAGTCAACTACGCATAATGCGCCCCGCAACGCCGATGAAGGTGACGCGGAAAAGATGGCTACGTAGCTCAGCTGGTTAGAGCACAGCACTCATAATGCTGGGGTCACAGGTTCGATTCCCGTCGTAGCCACCATCTTTTTTGCGGGAGTGGCGAAATTGGTAGACGCACCAGATTTAGGTTCTGGCGCCGCAAGGTGTGCGAGTTCAAGTCTCGCCTCCCGCACCATGTAATCTTCAAGGCCAAGCACAGTTTTATTGGGGTATCGCCAAGCGGTAAGGCACTGGGTTTTGATCCCAGCATTCCCAGGTTCGAATCCTGGTACCCCAGCCAATTTTAGTGAGACACTTCGTGAGAAGTGCAACCCGTTGGGGTATCGCCAAGCGGTAAGGCACCGGATTCTGATTCCGGCATCCCAGGTTCGAATCCTGGTACCCCAGCCAAACATTCGCCATGTAGAAACTTTCTTCTGGCAAATAGCAGTACCAAGCTACGTAGCTCAGCTGGTTAGAGCACAGCACTCATAATGCTGGGGTCACAGGTTCGAATCCCGTCGTAGCCACCACATTATTGGGGTATCGCCAAGCGGTAAGGCACCGGATTCTGATTCCGGCATCCCAGGTTCGAATCCTGGTACCCCAGCCACGAATACAAAAAAGCCTGCTTATGCAGCTTTTTTGTTGCTTGCGATCCAGACTCGCATTGACGCACTCCCTCCTCTGACCCACAAGCCGTTTTCACCTTTCTATAATGCACACACCGGCCCGAGGCACGTCAACGCTCATCCCTTCTCTCTATCTTTCTATTAATGCGCCACTGATTTGGAGAAGACGTTGATCACGACGACGCCAGCAATAATCAGCCCCATGCCCAGTACAGCCGGAAAATCCAGACGTTGACCATAGATAGCCCAGCTCACGGCAGCAATCAATACAATCCCCGCCCCTGACCAGATGGCATAGATGATACCTGTCGGTAGCGTGCGCATCGTGATCGTCAGGCAGTAAAAAGCCACCACATAGAACACCACGGTCACCACGCTCGGGACTAAACGCGTAAAACTGTCAGATAGCTTGAGCGCCGTCGTCGCAATCACTTCGGAGACAATCGCCAAACTCAAATAGAGATATATCATCATTCTCTTCACATAGATGGTTGTTGGAAAACGCGTACAGCGTGCCACACTCTACCCCGGCGAACTTAAACGCGGCCTCGACGGGCCGCCCGGACTAAAGCCCCAGCGCGTATTTCATCGCACGAAGTTTAAGCTTACCCGCCCGCTGAGCCGCCATCAGCGCCACATTCCTTGCCAACGTCAATGGCGCCAGCCGGTTGCTGAACGCCCCGTAGAATAAATCCATCCCGCTTTGCATCAGCAGATTGTCTGTCCTGCGTCGCTGTTGATAGCGTAACAGGACGGATTCTTCATGCCAGCACTCCCCTCGATCGCGCGCCTGAGTTACTATCTCCAGCAAGGCTTCGACATCACGATAGCCCAGGTTCACGCCCTGCCCCGCCAGCGGGTTAATGGTATGCGCCGCATCCCCCAGCAGCACCAATCCCGGCAAGACATAGCGCTGGGCATGCCGACGAATCAGCGGGAATGCGCCCGCCGCCACAGCATTCACACGCCCAATACGCGCTGGGAAGGTCTCGGCGATAGCGTCATCCAATTGCGTCATCGGCAGACTTTGCAACTGGCGAATACGTTGCGGACTGTCGTACCACACCAGCGATCCCCACTGGTCGAACAAGGGCAAGAAGGCTCGCGGCCCCTCCGGCGTAAACTGCTGCCAGGTGACATCCTGTTGTGGCCCCTCCGTGCGAACGCTAATCAACATGCAAGACTGGCGATACTGCCAACCGCTGACGCCAATCCCTGCCCACTGCCGAACCCGAGACTGCGCGCCATCCGCGCCCACCACCAGTGTTGTTTCAATGACGGAGTCATCATCCAGCGTCACCCGCCAGACTGGCGCGTCGTAATCCAACTGTTTGAGATGCCGCGGGCATAGAAACGTCACTCCTTGCGTGTTTTCCAACGACTGCCAGAGCGCCCGTTGCAGCACCCGGTTTTCGACCATGTAACCCAATTCCGGCAAGCTCAGTTCGCTGGCGTCGAATGCGACACGGGCGCTGTCCCACTCCCAGGTTTCCAAGCGACGATACGGGGCGCTGCGCATCTGTTCCACGTTCGCCCATGCCCCTAACTGGCGTAGTATCGCCACTGAAGCATAGCCAATCGCCGATAAACGCAAATCCGGCGGACTTTCTGCATCGAACGCCGATGGCGCCTCTTGCTCCACCAGCGCTACCTGAAAACCATTCTGCGCCAATCCTAATGCGGCGGCGGCGCCCACCATGCCCCCGCCGACGATGACTGCGTCAAAGTGCATACGTGCCCCACTATTTCTAGAGAAAGTCCCGTGCATAACAGGAAGAGAATTAAGCACAGTTTACTGGATTTCGGCCGTTTTTATCAGAAAAGCGAAGATGGGCGCATGCTGGTCACAGCGGTGCCAAACGATTACAATACGCGCCGCATCAAGGTAAAGCGTGTTCACCCGAACTGAGTAATGGCAAGTCGATGACGATGACAAAAAAACTGCATATAAAAACCTGGGGCTGTCAGATGAATGAATACGATTCATCCAAGATAGCCGGCTTACTGGAAAGCACTCACGGTTATGAGCTGACCGAAATCGCAGAAGAGGCGGACATTCTGCTGCTGAACACCTGTTCGATCCGTGAAAAGGCGCAGGAAAAAGTCTTTCATCAGCTCGGCCGCTGGAAAGCGCTGAAAGACAGCAATCCGAACCTGATTATTGGCGTCGGTGGCTGCGTGGCGTCTCAGGAAGGCGCGCATATTCGTGAACGCGCCCACTACGTGGACGTTATTTTCGGGCCGCAAACACTGCACCGCCTGCCGGAAATGATTAACCACGTGAGCGGTACGCGCAGCCCAATTATTGACGTGAGCTTCCCCGAAATCGAGAAATTCGACCGTCTGCCGGAACCGCGGGCGGAAGGCCCGACCGCCTTCGTCTCCATCATGGAAGGCTGTAATAAATATTGTACATACTGCGTCGTGCCTTATACCCGCGGCGAAGAAGTCAGCCGTCCCTGCGACGATGTGCTGTTTGAAATCGCGCAGCTGGCCGAACAGGGCGTGCGCGAAGTCAACCTGCTGGGTCAGAACGTTAACGCCTACCGCGGCGAAACCTATGACGGCAACATCTGTAGCTTCGCGGAGCTGATTCGTTTGGTCGCCGCCATCGACGGCATCGACCGCATCCGCTTCACTACCAGCTATCCGATCGAATTCACCGACGATATCATTAGCGTCTATGAAGATACGCCGGAACTGGTCAGCTTCCTGCATCTGCCGGTACAAAGCGGCTCAGACCGGGTACTGACCATGATGAAGCGTCGTCATACCGCGCTGGAATACAAGGCGATTATTCGCAAACTGCATAAAGCACGCCCGGGCATTCAGATCAGCTCCGACTTTATCGTCGGCTTCCCCGGTGAGACGAATGACGACTTTGAGCAGACCATGAAACTCATTGCCGACGTCAATTTCGACATGAGCTTCAGCTTCATCTATTCACCGCGTCCCGGCACCCCGGCGGCCGATATGGTGGACGACGTTAGCGAAGACGAGAAAAAACAGCGTCTGTATCTTCTGCAGGAACGTATCACCCAGCAGGCCATGCGTTTCAGCCGTCAGATGATGGGCACCGTGCAGCGCGTGCTGGTTGAAGGCACATCGCGTAAAAGCGTCATGGAGCTATCCGGGCGTACCGAGAATAACCGCGTCGTGAACTTCGAAGGGACTCCGAAAATGATCGGCAAGTTTGTCGACGTGGAAATCGTCGACGTTTACCCGAACTCGCTGCGCGGCGTGCTGGTCCGCACCGAAGAGCAGATGGGACTGCGCGTGATTGAATCGCCGGCGGCGGTTATCGCCCGCACCCGTAAAGAAAATGAGATTGGCGTGGGTCTTTATCAACCCTGATAATCCCGCTATCGCCGGGCAGCGTTGGCTGCCCGTGTTCCCATCCCGATGCTCCTGCCTTGTTTTTATGAAACTGCCCCCAATATCGGTAGTGCGACTTGCGCCTTTTCGGGTTAGCGATAAATAATCATGGTTATTCATGCATAGCTGGCGATCGCCAGCCGACGGGACTCCAGTCTCAATCCGTCCATTTTCCGGTTAAATACCAAGAGGAATAATTTGAACGTAACGACCAAAGAGATCACCCTCGAACCCGCGGACAATAAACGTTTACTCAGCCTGTGCGGCCCGTTCGACGACAATATCAAACAGTTGGAACGCCGCCTGGGCATTGAAATCAACCGACGCGACAATCAATTCAAACTGGTCGGAACCGAACTGTGCGTCAAGGCAGCAGCCGATATCCTGCTGCACCTGTACGTTGATACCGCGCCGATGAAAGGCACTAGCCAGGATATCGACCCGGAACAGATTCATCTGGCGATCAAAGAGTCCGGCGTCTTGGAGCAATCCGCCGACAGCGTGCCAGAATTCGGCAAAGCGGTGAACATTCGCACCAAACGCGGCGTCATTAAACCGCGTACGCCGAATCAGGCGCAGTACGTCGCCCATATTCTTGACCACGACATCTCGTTTGGCGTGGGCCCGGCCGGGACCGGGAAAACCTATCTGGCGGTCGCCGCCGCCGTCGATGCGCTGGAGCGTCAGGAAATTCGCCGCATTCTGCTGACCCGTCCGGCGGTGGAGGCCGGTGAAAAACTGGGCTTTTTGCCGGGTGACCTGAGCCAGAAAGTGGACCCGTATCTGCGCCCGCTGTATGACGCGCTGTTCGAAATGCTGGGCTTCGAAAAAGTCGAGAAGCTGATTGAACGCAATGTGATTGAAGTCGCCCCGCTCGCTTATATGCGCGGCCGTACGCTCAACGACGCTTCATCATTCTGGATGAAAGTCAGAACACCACGATCGAACAGATGAAGATGTTCCTGACGCGTATCGGCTTCAATTCGAAAGCCGTGATTACCGGCGACGTGACGCAGATCGATCTGCCGCGCAACCAGAAATCCGGGTTGCGGCACGCGATTGAAGTGTTGTCCGACGTCGAAGAAATCAGTTTCAACTTCTTCCACAGTGAAGACGTGGTGCGCCACCCGGTGGTCGCTCGTATCGTCAATGCCTATGAAGCCTGGGAAACGGCGGAGCAAAAGCGAAAAGACGCGCTGGCCGAACAGCGTAAACACGAAGCGCTGCAAGCCGCCGGGCAGGAGCAGAAATGAGTCAGGTAATTCTCGATCTGCAAATTGCCTGTGAAAACAGCGACGGCCTGCCTTCAGAAGCGCATTTTCAGCGCTGGCTGGATGCGGTGCTGCCTCAGTTTCAGGCCGAGTCGGAAGTGACGATCCGCATCGTCGATGAGGCGGAAAGCCATGAGCTGAACCACACCTACCGCGGGAAAGACAAGCCCACCAACGTGCTGTCTTTCCCGTTCGAAGCGCCGCCGGAAGTTGAACTGCCGCTGCTGGGCGATCTGATCATCTGCCGTCAGGTAGTTGAACAAGAAGCCGCCGAGCAGGAAAAAACGCAGGAAGAGCACTGGGCGCACATGGTGGTGCACGGCTGCCTGCATCTGCTGGGGTACGATCACATCGAAGACAGCGAGGCCGAAGAAATGGAATCGCTGGAAACCGAGATCATGCAGGGCATGGGATTCGCGGATCCTTACCTGGCAGAAAAATAAACGGTTACCGAGTTGCGTTAAATTCGGTATCTTACACAGCTGTACGCCAGCGGCGGCATCGCACGACTTACCCCGCTGGTTATCTTTTCCTAACCTGAGAGACGTTAACAGATACGCCATGAGCGACGACCATTCTTCCAACAGCGATAACCCCAGCCCCAAAAAGGGCTTCTTTTCTCTTATTCTCAACCAGCTTTTTCACGGTGAACCCAAAGATCGTAACGACCTGCTCACGCTGATTCGTGATTCGGAACAAAACGATCTCATCGACCCGGAAACCCGCGATATGCTGGAAGGGGTAATGGATATCGCTGAACAGCGAGTACGGGACATCATGATCCCGCGTTCGCAGATGATTACCCTGAAGCACAACCAAACGCTTGAAGAGTGCCTGGACGTGATTATCGAGTCCGCCCACTCCCGCTTCCCGGTCATCAGCGAAGATAAAGACCACATCGAAGGGATTCTGATGGCCAAGGATCTGCTGCCGTTCATGCGCAGCGATTCCGAACCATTCAGCATGGACAAAGTCCTGCGCCCTGCGGTCGTCGTCCCGGAAAGCAAACGCGTCGACCGCATGCTCAATGAATTCCGCTCGCTGCGCTATCACATGGCTATCGTCATTGATGAATTCGGCGGGGTGTCCGGACTGGTCACCATTGAAGATATTCTGGAGCTGATCGTCGGGGAGATCGAAGACGAATACGATGACGAGGAAGATCGCGACATCCGCCATCTGACTCGCCAGACCTATACCGTCCGCGCGTTAACGCCGATTGAAGACTTTAACGAGTCGTTCTCCACCCAATTCAGCGATGACGAAGTCGACACCATCGGCGGATTGGTCATGCAGGCGTTCGGCCACTTGCCGGCTCGGGGCGAAACCATTGAACTGGGCGGTTACCAGTTCAAAGTCGCGATGGCGGACAGCCGCAGGATTATTCAGGTGCATGTCAGAATACCTGACTACGCTCCGCAACCTATATTGGAAAACTAATCAGCAATGGCTGTCGCTTCCCTATTACAACGCCAGCAGAGTCGTCTTCTGCTGGCGCTTTTATTCGGCGCCAGCGGCACGCTGGCATTCTCGCCTTTCGATCTCTGGCCCGCCGCCTTATTTCTCTGTTCGGCCTGCAGGCGCTCACGCTCGGCCGCAGCGTTCGTCAATCTGCTGCCGTTGGCTTTGCATGGGGCTTCGGCCTGTTTATCAGCGGCGTACAGTGGGTGTATGTCAGCATCGCCAATTTCGGCGGTATGCCAGGCCCCATCAACGTGGGTCTGGTCATTCTGCTGGCGCTCTATCTGGCGCTGTACCCGATGCTGTTTGCCGGCGTCCTGGCCCGCTTTTGGCCCAAGACGAACCTGTGGCGCGTCGCTATCGCCGCGCCCGCGCTCTGGCAGCTGACCGAGTTCCTGCGCGGCTGGGTGCTAACCGGCTTTCCGTGGCTTCAGTTCGGCTATAGCCAAATCGACGGCCCTTTAAAGGGGCTGGCGCCGATTCTCGGCGTGGACACCATCACGTTTGTGCTGATGATCATCAGTGGGTTACTGACGTTTGCCGTCACGGCCCGCCGCTGGCTGCCCGTGCTCGCCGCCGCGGCCATGCTACTGCTGCCGTGGCCATTACGAGGCATTGCCTGGTTCAAACTGGAGCCTGATCGCGCGGTCAACGTCGCGCTGGTGCAAGGCAATATTCCCCAGTCGCTGAAATGGGATCCCGACGAGCTGCTGAATACGCTAAAAATTTATCTGGACAGCAGTCTGCCCGTGATGGGTAAAGCGCCGATCATTATCTGGCCGGAGTCGGCCATCCCCGACGTCGAAGCGCGCCAGCAAGAGTATCTGCGTCTGGTCGACCGTGCGCTGCTTGAGCGTCACAGCAGCCTGATCACCGGTGTTGTCGACGTCCGACCTAACGGCAACGACGCGGACTATTACAACAGCATCATCGTGCTGGGTGACAAACAGCCGTACCGTTACCCCACGCTCAACCGCTACAACAAGCATCATTTGGTGCCGTTTGGCGAGTTTGTGCCGTTGGAAACGCTACTCCGTCCGCTGGCGCCGCTGTTTGATTTACCGATGTCGTCATTCAGTCGCGGCAACTATGTGCAACCGCAGCTAGACGTGAGCGGCTACCGGCTTACGGCCACTATTTGCTACGAGATCATTCTGGGTCAGCAGGTGCGCGACAACTTCCGCGAAGATACCGATATGCTGCTCACCATCTCGAACGATGCGTGGTTCGGCCACTCCATCGGGCCGTGGCAGCACTTCCAGATGGCGCGGATGCGTGCGCTGGAGCTGGGCCGACCGTTGCTGCGCAGCACGAACAATGGGATCACGGCGGTCGTCACGCCGGAAGGCGACGTCAGCGCCTCGCTGCCGCAATTCACGCGTGATGTACTGGAAACCTCCGTCACCCCCGCCACCGGCATGACGCCTTACGCACGTTGGGGCGCGTGGCCGTTATGGACGCTGACGCTGCTGTTCGGCCTCTGCGCCATCTTCTCTCCTCGTATCCGCCGCCGCTGATCTTACCCGGTAGCGCACATCATGAATAAGAAAGGGCATGCTTAGCATGCCCTTTTTAACTCCTGGCATATTAATTGCTAAAACCTATGCGACGCGGCCAACCTGGCGTCTTTTAAGAGTGTGTGATCGCACGCAGCACGAATTCGGAGCATCGATAGCACCAAAGCAGTGCCAAGCCGACTAAATGCTGCAATTTAGTGCAGATTAAGTCTCAAAAAAGATACATAACGGCCTCAGATTGTTAACAGTTGGCTATTTTTAACGATGTTGCAGTTTATTTGCGCCTTCGCGGTGCACCCGCAAAGCGCCACTCAATGATTAGCGCCATCACAACAGCAAAGGAGTTAGCACATGCAATTGCGTAAACTGGCACTTTCACTACTTCTGGCAGGTACAGCGGCAAGCAGTCTGGCTCATGCGGAAGAGCTGACCGGCACCTTGAAGAAAGTGAAAGACAACGGCGTCATCGTTATCGGACACCGTGAATCTTCCGTTCCTTTCTCCTATTACGATAACCAGCAGAAAGTGGTTGGCTATTCCGAAGCCTATTCAGACAAGATCGTCGAAGCGGTGAAAAAGAAAATCGGGGCACCTAACCTTCAGGTCAAACTGCTGCCGATCACCGCCCAGAACCGTATCCCTCTGCTGCAAAACGGCACCTACGATCTGGAATGTGGTTCAACCACCAATAACCTTGAACGTCAGAAACAGGCCGACTTCTCTAACACCATTTTCATCATCGGCACCCGTCTGATGACTAAAGTGGATTCCGGCATCAAAGATTTCTCTGATCTAAATGGAAAAACCGTCGTGGTGACCTCAGGGACGACCTCTGAAGTGTTGCTGAACAAGATGAACGACGAGAAGAAAATGAAGATGCGCATCATCAGCGCGAAAGACCACGGCGACTCCTTCCGTACGCTGGAAAGCGGCCGTGCGGTTGCTTTCATGATGGACGATGCGCTGCTGGCGGGTGAGCGCGCCAAATCGAAAAATCAAAACCAGTGGGTCATTCTTGGCCAGCCGCAGTCCAAAGAAGCCTATGGCTGCATGATGCGTAAAGACGATCCGCAGTTCAAAGCGCTGGTCGACGAAACCATCGCCCAGATCCAAACGTCGGGCGAAGCCGAAAAATGGTTCGATACCTGGTTCAAGCAGCCTATTCCGCCGCGTAATCTGAACCTGAACTTCGAACTGTCTGACGACATGAAAGCCTTGTTCAAAGCGCCTAACGACAAAGCCTTCTAAGCGGCAAGACTCGCAAGAAAATAGGTTCAGGCATTTTGATTGCGGATTTGCGAACATGCTGGCGGGCTCAGGTCAGTCGCTCCCTGCCCTGAGCTCCAGACCGTTCACAAGTCTTCGGGTAGCCTTGATGGCTGCCCTTTTTACCGGAGTTTTTTATGTCAACAGATTGGAATTGGGGTATTTTCCTGCAATCCGCTCCATTCGGTAATACCACTTACCTCGGATGGATTATTTCCGGCCTACAGGTGACCGTTTCGTTGTCTCTGTGCGCGTGGATCATCGCATTCCTGCTGGGTTCGCTGCTAGGGATTCTGCGCACCGCGCCCAACCGTTTCATCTCAGGCATCGGGACCTGTTATGTGGAGCTGTTCCGTAACGTCCCGCTCATCGTACAGTTCTTTATCTGGTATCTGGTCGTCCCCGAACTGCTGCCGGTTGACATTGGCATGTGGTTCAAGGCGGAGCTGGACCCGAACATTCAGTTCTTCCTGTCCTCCATGATTTGCCTCGGCATGTTCACGGCCGCCCGCGTCTGCGAACAGGTGCGCGCCGGGATCCAGTCGCTGCCCCGTGGGCAGAAAGCCGCCGGTCTGGCGATTGGCCTGACGCTGCCGCAGACCTATCGCTATGTGCTGTTGCCCAACGCCTATCGCGTCATCGTTCCGCCTTTGACGTCAGAAATGCTCAACCTGGTCAAGAACTCCGCGATCGCCTCGACGATCGGTCTGGTGGACATGGCCGCACAGGCGGGCAAACTGCTCGACTATTCCGCACACGCCTATGAGTCTTTCACAGCGATCACGCTGGCCTATATCGCCATCAACGCCATCATCATGCTGCTGATGCAGGTCGTTGAAAGAAAAACCCGTTTGCCGGGCAATATGGGGAGCAAATAACCATGTATGAATTTGACTGGAGCTCCATCGCTCCCAGCATGCCTTACCTGCTGCAAGGCCTTGGCGTGACGATTAAAATTACGGTGATTGCCGTCATTTTCGGTATTCTCTGGGGAACCCTTCTCGCCGTCATGCGGCTGTCGTCGTTCAAACCGATCAGCTGGTTCGCCAAACTGTACGTCAACTTGTTTCGTTCCGTACCGCTGGTCATGGTGCTGCTGTGGTTTTATCTGATTGTGCCAAGCTTTCTACAAAATGTGCTTGGGCTGTCGCCGAAAACCGATATTCGGTTAGTTTCGGCTATGGTAGCCTTCTCCCTGTTTGAGGCGGCCTACTACTCTGAGATCATCCGCGCCGGGATTCAGAGTATCGCACGCGGTCAGGCTTCCGCCGCGCTGGCGCTGGGCATGACGCATTGGCAGTCCATGAGACTGGTGATTCTGCCACAGGCTTTCCGGGCAATGGTTCCTCTGCTGCTGACTCAGGGCATTGTCCTGTTTCAGGACACCTCGTTGGTGTACGTGCTCAGCCTGGCTGATTTCTTCCGCACCGCGTCCAGCATCGGCGAACGCGACGGAACGCAGGTTGAGATGATCCTGTTTGCCGGGTTTGTTTATTTTATTATCAGCATCTGCGCATCAATGCTGGTTAATTATCTGAAGAAAAGGACGGTTTGATGATTTCCCTGAAAAATGTTTCTAAGTGGTACGGTCAATTTCAGGTACTTACCGACTGCTCCACAGAAGTTAAAAAAGGTGAGGTAGTCGTCGTTTGCGGACCTTCCGGTTCCGGCAAATCGACCCTAATCAAAACCGTTAATGGACTTGAACCCATCCAGGAAGGCCTGATTGAAGTTAATGGCATTGCCGTCAACGACAAACGGACGAATTTGGCCCAGCTGCGTTCTAAAGTCGGCATGGTATTCCAGCACTTTGAGCTGTTCCCGCATCTGTCGATCATCGACAACCTCACCCTGGCGCAGGTCAAAGTCCTCAAGCGTCAGCGCGAACCGGCACGTGAAAAGGCCAAGAAACTGCTGGATCGTGTCGGTCTGTCCGCCCACGCGGACAAATATCCGGGACAGCTCTCCGGCGGCCAGCAGCAGCGTGTCGCCATCGCCCGTGCGCTATGCATGGACCCCATCGCGATGCTGTTCGACGAACCGACTTCCGCACTTGATCCGGAAATGATCAATGAAGTGCTGGACGTGATGGTTGAACTGGCGCAAGAAGGGATGACCATGATGGTAGTGACCCATGAAATGGGCTTCGCCCGCAAAGTGGCGCACCGGGTCATCTTTATGGACGAGGGCAAGATTGTGGAAGACACCCGCAAAGAAGACTTCTTCACCAACCCCAAATCCGAGCGAGCTAAAGACTTCCTGGCGAAAATCCTGCACTGATGCGCGAGAGAAGCACGACGCATTAACGCGTTGTGTTGGCCAATATAATCAAAAAAAATCCCGGCAGCCGATGCCGGGATTTTTTTATACCTTTCTCAACATCGGCCAGGCGAAGCGAACATTGGGGAAGCTGCCAGCGCGGTATTTCCCGTCAAGGCTGAAAAGGCTGCCGATGGAACTGATCGTGCGAACATTTCGGGCAACGCGGCAACACCTCTGGGGTATAAAAAGTGAGGTGATAATGGCAGTTTTCACACACCAGATTGCCCAACCCGACCACCTCGCCGCTATGATAGACGCCGTGATGGTTGACGTCCTGAAACAGCTCCCGCCACTCCAGCTGCGTTTTATCCGTGATGTCCGCCAGCTCCTGCCACAGACTCTCCTTAATGACACGCATAAACACGCTGTCGGTGGATTCGTCCCGGCTCTCCTCATAGCTACGTCCGAACTCGGCGAGATCACGCCGTATGGCCTGCAGAATTTGTGCCCCTTCCTGCTGCGTCACGGCATTATCGTCCGCAATACGATGGCGCGCATGATCGATAAGCTTTGCCATATCACGCTCTCCGCCATGTAAACGCGCGGTGATATCCGACATTAACGTCTGGTAGTAACGGCTGACTTTATTCATTGCGACTCCTCAACAAACCGGGTGGAATGAGGCATGCGCCACCCTTTTTGCCGCAGGGCGGCCCCCTGGCGATATCAGCACACAAGGTGGTTTCAGTGTAGATGATTTTCCTGATCGAACCGCCGGCCGCGTCGCACTCTGCGCTTCCCCCACTTTTTCGCCGCCATCAGAAGCGCGAACGGGCCGTCGCTGATGAACGGCCTCGGCAGAAATCCGCCCCGGACGGCCTCAAGGTGTTGTTGCCCAAGACGCTTATCAGCTATGCTATGCGGATCTTTTAGTATGCACAATGGGCTACAAACGTAGCCATTATCACTACCCAAAGGACCACTGGCAGCCATGCACGAGCAATACCGCCCAGATGAAATAGAAGCGCAAGTCCAGCTTCACTGGCAAGAAAAACAAACCTTCAAAGTGACCGAAGACTCCAGCAAGGAAAAATACTATTGCCTTTCCATGCTGCCTTACCCTTCTGGCCGACTCCATATGGGACACGTCCGTAACTACACCATCGGCGATGTCATCTCACGCTATCAGCGCATGCTGGGTAAAAACGTGCTACAGCCTATCGGCTGGGACGCCTTTGGTCTGCCGGCGGAAGGCGCGGCGGTTAAAAATAAAACCGCTCCCGCGCCCTGGACCTACGACAACATCGAATACATGAAGAACCAGCTGAAACTGCTGGGCTTCGGCTACGACTGGGATCGCGAGATCGCCACCTGCAAACCAGACTATTACCGTTGGGAACAGTGGTTCTTCACCAAGCTGTACGAAAAAGGCCTGGTCTATAAGAAAACGTCCGCCGTCAACTGGTGCCCGAACGATCAAACCGTACTGGCTAACGAACAGGTCATCGACGGCTGCTGCTGGCGCTGCGACAGCAAGGTAGAACGCAAAGAAATTCCACAGTGGTTCATCAAAATCACTGACTACGCCGACCAACTGCTGAACGATCTGGATACGCTGGAAAGCTGGCCAGAGCAGGTGAAAACCATGCAGCGTAACTGGATCGGCCGTTCTGAAGGCGTTGAAATCACCTTCGACATCGCGGACAGCGATCGCCAGATGACGGTCTACACGACGCGTCCCGATACCTTCATGGGCGTGACCTACGTCGCCGTCGCTGCAGGGCATCCTTTGTCTCTGCTGGCCGCAGAAAAAAATCCTGCGCTGCACGATTTCATCGAAGAGTGCCGTAATACCAAAGTCGCCGAAGCGGACATGGCGACGATGGAGAAAAAAGGCATGCCGACCGGCCTGTACGCCATTCACCCGCTGAGCGGCGAGAAAGTCCCGGTGTGGATCGCAAACTTTGTGCTGATGGAATACGGCACCGGCGCAGTGATGGCCGTACCGGCTCACGACCAGCGCGACTGGGAGTTCGCCACCAAATACGGCCTGCCAATCAAACAGGTCATTCAGGCTGCTGAAGGCCAGGACGTCGATTTGTCCGCTCAGGCACTGACCGAAAAAGGCCGCCTGATGAATTCCGGCGAGTTTGACGGTCTTGATTATGAAGAAGCTTTCAACACTATCGCCGACACACTGGTTGAGAAAGGCGTGGGTCAGCGCAAGGTCAACTACCGCCTGCGCGACTGGGGCGTATCTCGCCAGCGTTACTGGGGCGCGCCAATCCCGATGGTCACGCTGGAAGATGGCACGGTCATCCCGACGCCGGAAGATCAGCTGCCGGTCAGACTGCCTGAAGATGTGGTCATGGACGGCATCACCAGCCCGATCAAAGCCGACCCGGAATGGGCAAAAACCACCGTCAACGGCCAGCCTGCGCTGCGTGAAACCGATACCTTCGACACCTTCATGGAATCGTCCTGGTATTACGCGCGCTACACCTGCCCGCAGTACGATGAAGGCATGCTGGATCCCGCCGCGGCCAACTACTGGCTGCCGGTCGATCAGTATGTCGGCGGTATCGAACACGCCATCATGCACCTGATGTACTTCCGCTTCTTCCATAAACTGCTGCGCGACGCGGGCCTGGTCAACTCAGACGAACCGGCGAAACGCCTGCTGTGTCAGGGAATGGTGCTGGCGGATGCCTTCTACTACGTCGGCGAAAACGGCGAACGCGTGTGGATTTCCCCGGCTGACGTAACCGTTGAGCGCGATGAGAAAGGCCGTATCGTGAAAGCGTTCGACGCCGAAGGCCGCGAAGTAATTTATGCCGGCATGAGCAAAATGTCGAAGTCGAAAAACAACGGCATCGACCCGCAGATCATGGTGGAAAAATACGGTGCGGATACCGTACGTCTGTTTATGATGTTCGCTTCCCCGGCAGAAATGACGTTGGAGTGGCAGGAATCCGGCGTTGAAGGCGCTAACCGCTTCCTGAAACGCGTATGGAAACAAGTGCTGGATCATACCGCCAAAGGAGCAGTACAGCCGCTCGACGTCGCGAAACTGACGGACGATCAGAAGTCCCTGCGTCGCGATCTGCACAAAACCATCGCCAAGGTTACCGACGATATTGGCCGTCGTCAGACGTTCAATACCGCCATTGCCGCTATCATGGAACTGATGAACAAGCTGGCGAAGGCTTCTCAGGACAGTGACCAGGATCGCGCCCTGACTCAGGAAACGCTGCTGGCCGTCGTCCGTATGCTGTATCCGTTCACCCCGCATGTCTGCTTCACACTGTGGCAAGAGCTGCACGGCGAAAGCGACATCGATAACGCACCGTGGCCGGTGGCGGATGAACAGGCTATGGTTGAAGACTCGAAGCTGGTCGTCATTCAGGTCAACGGCAAAGTCCGCGGAAAAATTACCGTTGCGGCTGACGCCAACGAGCAGCAAGTTCGTGAACGCGCTGCGCAAGAACCGCTGGTCGCCAAATATCTTGATGGCGTGACCGTGCGGAAAGTGATTTACGTCCCTGGAAAACTGCTTAACCTGGTTGTGGGTTAAGGCGAGGAGGAACTTGTGCGACACCCACTTTTGACGTTGTTGCTGGGACTGGCGGTACTTATTACCGCTGGTTGCGGTTTTCATCTGCGCGGCACGACTCAGGTGCCGCATCAGTTGCAAAATCTGATTCTGGATAGCTCAGACCCGTATGGGCCTATGACGCGCGCGGTGCGCGAACAGCTTCGTCTCAACAATGTGAACATCGTTGAGAACTCCAAACGCCAGGACATTCCGTCTCTGCGCGTGCTGGGGACGTCGCAAACGCGCAGCACCGCGTCTGTTTTCCAGGATGGTAAAGCCGCCGAGTATCAGTTTGTCCTGGAACTGAAAGCACAGGTGCTTATGCCGGGAGACGATATCTACCCGATAAACGTCAAAGTCTTCCGTACCTTCTTTGATAACCCGCTCACGGCGCTCGCCAAAGATGCCGAGCAGGATATCATCCTCCAGGAAATGCGCGTACAGGCCGCCCAACAGCTGGTGCGTAACCTGCTGACCGTGAAGGTAAGCAAAAACGCCGAGCAGGAGAAGGAGAAAAAAACGACGTCTCCTGCTCCTGCCGTACCCGCACGTTCATGACCCGGATTTATCCTGAGCAACTCGCCGCGCAACTCCGAGAGGGGCTGCGCGGTTGTTATCTGCTGTTCGGCAACGATCCTCTGCTGCTGCAGGAAAGTCAGGATCACATTTGTCGTACCGCTCAACAGCAAGATTTTCACGAACAATTCCGGTTTACGCTGGATAACTCGACTGACTGGGACGCCATCTTCGGCGCCTGTCAGGCGCTTAGCTTATTCTCATCACGACAAATACTGTCGCTGACGTTGCCAGACGCCGGTCCCGGCGCGCCGATTGGCGAACAGCTGGTGAAACTCGCCGGATTACTCCATCCGGATGTCCTACTGATTTTGCGTGGCGCCAAGCTGACCCGCGCCCAGGAGAACAGCGCCTGGTTTAAAGCCTTGTCGCAGAAAAGCATCTATGTGCCCTGCATGACGCCAGAACAGGAACAGCTTCCGCGCTGGGTCATGCAACGCGCCAAAAGCATGACGCTGGAACTGGACGATCCCGCCTGCCAGCTGCTTTGCTACTGCTATGAAGGCAACCTGCTGGCGTTGTCTCAGGCACTGGAACGCCTGTCCCTGCTCTACCCTGACGGTAAACTGCCGCTGCCTCGCGTTGAACAGGCGGTCAGCGATGCGGCGCACTTTTCGCCGTTTCATTGGCTCGATGCGCTACTGGCGGGGAAAAGCAAACGCGCCTGGCACATCCTGCACCAGCTGCGTTTGGAAGAGTGCGAGCCCGTTATTCTGCTGCGAACCGTACAGCGTGAACTATTGCTCCTGCTCCAGCTGAAACGGCAGATGGTCGCCACCCCGCTGCGTACGCTGTTCGACCAACTCAAGATCTGGCAAAACCGCCGCCCTTTGATAACGCAAGCGTTGCAGCGTCTGTCGTTGGAGCAGCTACAGCAGGCCATCACCCTGCTCGCCAGACTTGAAATCACCCTGAAGCAGAATTACGGCCAGCCAATTTGGGCAGAACTGGAAACACTGGCGATGATCTTATGTGGAAAAGCCCTGCCCGATAGTCTGATTGAGGTGTATTGATTTGCCCACCCCGAATACCGCAAGCGAACTGACCGCCTATTTCGGCGGGACGTTCGACCCGATTCATTACGGCCACCTGCGCCCAGTTAGTGCGCTGGCGGCCGAAGTCGGACTGCAACAGGTCGTCCTGCTGCCCAACAATGTCCCTCCCCACCGCGAACAACCTGAAGCCAACGCCCAACAGCGCAAAGCCATGGCCGCGCTGGCGATCGCAAACAACCCGCTTTTCCGTATTGATGACCGCGAGCTGCAACGGGAAACGCCTTCGTACACGATCGAAACGCTGGAAGCGCTAAGGCAGGAAGCGGGGCCGACGGCGCCGCTGGCGTTTATCATTGGTCAGGATTCACTGCTAACGTTGCATCACTGGCACCGCTGGCAGGAGATTCTGTCTTATTGTCATCTGCTGGTGTGCGCCCGGCCGGGTTACAGCCAAACGCTGGAAACCCCGGAGTTGCAGCAGTGGCTGACCTCCCGTCACACTACCGAGGTTAACCGGTTGCATCAGCATCCTCATGGGTTAATCTATCTGGCGAACACTCCGCTGCTCCCCATTTCTGCCACTGAAATCCGCCAACGCAGGCAACAGGGGCGCGACTGCAGCGACCTTTTGCCCGCCTCCGTGCTGAATTATATAGATACACACGGGCTATACCGATAGCGACGGCTTTATACCACTCACCATGACTGCATGGTATACTCCGCCGCTGGTTCAAACGGCAGGCAACCGGCTTGCCACGGCAGACTCACCACGCTTTTGCGCACATGCGTAAAGCGACATCGCTCCGCCCATCAAGCTCAGGCTGATTAACATTACCCCAGGGGGAACATTTGCAAGGCCAAGCACTCCAAGACTTCGTAATGGATAAAATCGACGACCTGAAAGGTCAAGATATCGTGGCGTTGGACGTCACCAATAAGTCCAGCATCACAGACTGCATGATCATCTGTACCGGAACCTCCAGCCGCCACGTCGCGTCGATCGCCGACCACGTTGTGCAGGAATCCCGCGCAGCCGGACTGCTCCCGCTGGGCGTAGAAGGCGAAGCGCTGGCTGACTGGGTCGTTGTCGACCTCGGCGATGTGATCGTCCATGTCATGCAGGAAGACAGCCGTCAACTGTACGAACTGGAAAAGCTCTGGGGTTGATATGAAACTGCAACTGGTCGCCGTGGGCACCAAAATGCCCGACTGGGTGCAGACCGGATTTACCGATTATCTGCACCGTTTTCCTAAGGATATGCCACTCGAACTGGTGGAAATTCCTGCCGGGAAACGGGGCAAAAACGCCGATATTCGCCGCATTCTGGAGCGAGAAGGCGAACAAATGCTGGCTGCCGTCGGAAAAGGCAACCTGATTGTGACGCTGGATATTCCCGGTTCACAGTGGGAAACCCCGCAGCTAGCCAAACAGCTGGAACGTTGGAAGCTTGACGGTCGCAATGTGAGTTTGCTGATTGGCGGACCGGAAGGTCTGTCGCCGCAGTGTAAAGCGGCGGCGGAACAGAGCTGGTCACTGTCCCCATTGACGCTGCCCCATCCGTTGGTGCGCGTACTGGTGGCGGAAAGCCTCTACCGCGCCTGGAGCATTACGGCTAACCATCCTTACCACCGGGAGTAAGGCGATACCATGAACTATCAGAACTGATCCTGCCGGATGAACATAGAGCGTAAACCTTTTCGTGATTATACGGCTGAGTCAGCCCTGTTTGTACGCCGCGCGCTGGTGGCGTTTCTGGGCATTCTGCTGCTGATCGGCATCCTCGTTGTCAATCTGTATCATCTACAGATTTCACGCTTTGACGACTACCGCACCCGTTCCAACGAAAACCGAATCAAGCTGGTTCCTATCGCGCCCAGTCGCGGCATTATCTATGACCGCAACGGCACGCCGTTGGCCCTTAACCGGACCATTTACCAGCTAGAGCTGGTCCCAGAAAAGGTCAACAACCTCGAAGCGACGCTGGATGCCCTGAGGCCTATCGCCGATCTTACCGACGAAGATCTGGATAACTTCCGCAAAGAGCGCAAGCGTTCGCGCCGCTTCACCTCCATCGCGGTGAAAACCGGCCTGTCCGATGTGCAGGTCGCCCGCTTTGCGGTGAACCAATACCGTTTCCCTGGCGTGGAAGTGAAAGGCTACCAGCGCCGCTATTACCCCTACGGTTCTGCGCTGACCCACGTCATCGGCTACGTATCCAAAATCAATGACCGGGATCTCGACCGGCTGGCCAAAGAAGATAAGCTCGCCGACTATGCGGCCACGCACGACATCGGCAAACTCGGCATCGAGCGATATTACGAAGACATGCTGCACGGCAAACCGGGCTATGAAGAGGTTGAGGTCAACAACCGCGGCCGCGTGATTCGCCAGCTGCACGAACAGCCGCCGCAGGCCGGCAAAGATATCTATCTGACGCTAGATTTGAATCTGCAGATCTACATTGAAAAACTGCTGGAAGGCAGCCGTGCGGCGGTCATCGTTACCGACCCGCGCGACGGCGGTATTCTGGCGATGGTCTCCACGCCCAGCTATAACCCGAACCTGTTTGTCGACGGCATTTCCGGTAAAGATTACCGTACGCTGTTGAACGACCCCAACCGCCCATTGATCAACCGCGCCACGCAGGGCGTCTATCCGCCCGCGTCGACCGTGAAACCTTATATCGCGGTTTCCGCGCTGACGGCGGGAGTGATTACGCCCAATACGTCGTTGTTCGACCCCGGTTGGTGGCAGCTTCCCGGCTCGGAAAAACGTTTCCGCGACTGGAAAAAATGGGGGCATGGCCGTCTGAATCTGACCAAGGCATTGGAAGAGTCGGCGGATACCTATTTTTATCAGGTGGCCTACGATATGGGCATCGACCGCCTGTCGGAGTGGATGAGTAAATTCGGCTACGGCGACTATACCGGTATCGATCTGTCTGAAGAGCGCGCCGGGATCATGCCGACGCGCGACTGGAAAATGCGACGGTACAAAAAACCGTGGTATCAAGGCGATACCATCCCGGTCGGCATCGGTCAGGGTTATTGGACCGCGACGCCCATTCAGATGCTGAAAGCGCTGACGACGCTGATCAATGACGGTCAGGTCAAAACGCCGCATCTGCTCGCCAGTACGCAGGAGCATGGGGTCAAAGTACCTTTTGCCCAGCAGGAGCACACGCAGATCGGCGATATTCACTCCGGCTACTGGGAACTGGTCAAAGATGGCATGTATGGGGTCGCCAACCGCGCCAACGGCACCGCACACAAAAGCTTTGCGGACTCACCGTATAAAATCGCGGCCAAGTCCGGTACGGCGCAGGTGTTCGGCCTGAAGGAAAACGAGACCTATAACGCCCATAAAATCGCTGAACGGCTGCGCGACCACAAGCTGATGGTCGCCTTCGCCCCTTACCACGACCCGAAAGTGGCCATGACCATTATTTTGGAAAACGGCGGCGCCGGACCCGCAGTCGGGACTATCGTGCGTCAGATCCTCGACCATATTATTTTGGGCGATAACAACGTCAATCTCCCGGTCGCGCCTCCCGCGCCTCCCGGCAGTGAAACTGAGTAGGCAAATTCATGACCGATAGCCAACAAAAAGGCTCAATCTGGACCAAAATCCACATTGATCTCCCGTTTCTTCTCTGTGTACTGGCACTGCTGTGCTACAGCCTGGTCGTGATGTGGAGCGCCAGCGGACAGAACATCGACATGATGGAGCGCAAAATTGCTCAGTGCGTGCTCGGCCTGATTGTGATGATCATCATGCTCAGATCCCGCCCCGAGTGTACGAAGGGTGGGCGCCTTATTTATATGTGGTGTGCGTTATCCTATTGGTTTTGGTGGATGTGTTCGGGCAAATCAGTAAAGGCGCACAGCGCTGGTTGGATCTGGGCGTGGTGCGGTTCCAGCCGTCCGAGATCGCCAAAATCGCGGTTCCGCTGATGGTCTCGCGTTATATCAACCGCGATATGTGCCCTCCCTCGTTGAAAAATACCGCCATTGCGCTGGCCTTGATTTTCGTACCTACGTTACTCGTGGCAGCGCAGCCTGACTTGGGGACGTCGATTCTGATCTGCGCGTCAGGCCTGTTCGTACTGTTTCTTGCGGGTATGAGCTGGCGGCTGATTGGCTTTGCCGCGCTGCTTGTTGCGGCCTTCATTCCCATTTTGTGGTTCTTTTTGATGCATGATTATCAGCGCGACAGGGTGATGATGCTGCTGGATCCGGAGAGCGATCCGCTGGGAGCCGGGTATCACATTATCCAGTCAAAAATCGCCATCGGCTCCGGAGGCCTTTCCGGCAAGGGCTGGTTGCAGGGAACGCAGTCGCAGCTGGAGTTTCTGCCAGAGCGCCATACCGACTTTATCTTTGCCGTACTGGCGGAAGAGCTCGGCCTGATCGGCGTGCTAATCCTGTTGACGCTCTATCTGTTCCTGATTATGCGGGGTCTGGTGATCGCCGCCAATGCGCAGAACTCCTTTGGCCGCGTCATGGTCGGCGGATTGATGCTAATCTTCTTTGTCTACGTTTTCGTCAACATCGGGATGGTCAGTGGTATTCTGCCCGTGGTCGGTGTCCCGCTGCCCTTGGTCAGCTATGGCGGATCGGCTCTGGTGGTCTTGATGGCGGGATTTGGTATCGTCATGTCGATACATACTCACCGCAAAATGTTATCCAAAAGCTTATAGAGGTGGGCAATGCGTAAGAATTGGCTAGGGGTTGTAGCGCTCGGTCTGGTGTTGTCCGGCTGTAGCACCGAGACGGAACAGGTGAGGCCTGCGCCAGCACCGACAGTTTATCACGGTCCGGTGGAAGAGATTGGCGGCGCAGAACCGCGCTATGAACCGTTTAACCCCTCCACAATGCAGGATTACACCGTTAACGGCCGCAGCTACAAGATTGTCAAAAACCCGGAGAACTTTAGCCAGACCGGTTTGGCGACATGGTATGGCGAAGAGCTTTCGGGCAACCGCACTTCCCTCGGCGAAGAGTTCGATCCCAACGCGCTCGCCGCCGCGCACCCTACCCTGCCGATCCCCAGCTATGTGCGCGTAACCAACCTCAGTAACGGCCGCCAACTGGTGGTTCGCGTCAATGACCGCGGCCCTTTCACGCCCGGTAGAATTATCGATTTAACGCGCGCCGCGGGTGAACGACTGAATATCTCCAACAACACCCGAGTGAAGGTCGACTTCATCAGCGTCGCCCCCGACGGTACGTTGTCAGGTCCGGGCACGGTCGGCACGCGTGTCGCCAAACAGAGTTTTGCCTTGCCTGAACGCCCTAACCTCAGCGCAGGTGGAATGAGCGCGCCGGTCATGACCTCGGCAACCGGCAGCAATACACCGCCCGCCGCTGCTGACAGCGTTTCCGACAATGCCGTTTCGACGGTGTCTCCAACGACTAACGCCGCACCTAGCGGCGGATTCCTTGGCGCGCCGCAGCCGCTGCGCAGCGGCGTTCTCGAAACGCCTCAATCAACGGCGTCCACCTCAGCTTCACCTGCGGTGGCGACGACGCCCGCCGCCGCAAACGGCAACGTCGTGGTTCAGGTCGGCGCGCTCAAAGACTCACAGCGCGCCGATGCCTGGCTAAACAGCCTGAAGAGTCGCTTCAATGTCCAAGGCAATGTCACGCAGAACAACGGTTTGTATCGCGTTCAGCTAGGTCCGTTCACCAGCCGACAGCAGGCGGTCGAACTACAGCAGCGACTGGCAAACGAGGCACAGCAACAGTCTTTCATCACGACGCTGTAAACCGTGACCATCCGGGGAATCGAAAGTGACATCGCCTTTCCCCGTCAAAACGTCGCCCGGCGGGACCCTTCGGCAAAATTGCGTAACGTATTATCTGATGCCGCCCATGATCTTCATCTGCTATAGTGTGACTCGTTTTTAACTCATACCCATGGATGTTGTTGTTCCATCATGAATACAGAAACCACAACTCGTTTTATGCCACGCATCGTGCTGGGCTCACTGCTGGCACTCTGCGCATCGACCTTCGCCCACGCCGACGACGTCAACCTCAAAACCATGATCCCCGGTGTGCCGCAGATCGACGCCGAAGCTTATATTCTGATTGATTACAACTCGGGCAAAGTGCTGGCGGAAATGAACGCCGACACTCGTCGTAATCCGGCCAGCCTGACCAAGATGATGACCAGTTATGTCATCGGGCAAGCCATCAAGGCAGGAAAAATCACGCCTAACGATGTTGTGACCATTGGCAAAGATGCCTGGGCGACCGGCAACCCGGAATTCCAGGGATCGTCGCTGATGTTTCTGAAGCCCGGGGATCGCGTCAGCGTTTCTCTGTTGAACAAAGGTATTATTCTCCAGTCGGGCAACGACGCCTGCGTCGCTATGGCGGACTATGTTGCCGGCAGCCAGGACTCGTTCGTCAATCTGATGAACAACTACGTCAAGGCGCTGGGCCTGCAGAATACGCAGTTTAAAACCGTACACGGGCTCGATGCCGAAGGGCAGTACAGTTCGGCTCGGGATATGGCGCTGATCGGCCAGGCGCTGATCCGCGACGTACCAGATGAGTACGCGACCTATAAAGAGAAAGAGTTCACCTTCAACAACATCCGTCAGACCAACCGCAACGGCCTCCTGTGGGACTCCAGCCTGGCGGTGGACGGGATTAAAACCGGCCATACCTCCTCTGCTGGCTATAACCTCGTCGCCTCGGCGACCGAAGGTCAAACTCGACTGATTTCTGCCGTATTGGGCGGCCGGACCTTCAAAGGCCGCGAAACGGAAAGCAAAAAACTGCTCACCTGGGGCTTCCGCTTCTTTGAAACGGTAGCACCGCTGAAATCCGGCAAAGAGTTCGCTTCAGAACCCGTTTGGTTCGGCGATAGCGATCGCGTTGCGCTGAGCGTTGAAAAAGATGTCTACATCACTATTCCGCGCGGCCGGATGAAAGATCTGAAAGCCAGCTACGTGTTAAACAACACCGAACTGCATGCCCCGTTAAGCAAAAATCAGGTCGTCGGCACCATCAACTTCCAACTGGATGGCAAGACCATCGAACAGCGCCCGCTGGTGGTAATGAACGAAGTGAAAGAAGGCGGCATTTTCAGCCGACTGATGGACTACGTGAAACTGATGTTCCACCGCTGGTTCAGCTAATTTTTCCTTGTTTTCGGGCATAACGCCCCCATATCACACGGATAAATACACTCCCGCCTCGGCGGGAGTTATACTTTTTAGGGTCTTACCGTTAGAAAACCACTCTGGAGTGTCTTAATGAAAACCAAACTCAACGAACTGCTTGAATTCCCGTGCTCCTTTACCTACAAGGTGATGGGTCTGGCACAGCCGGAGCTCGTCGATCAGGTGGTTGAAGTCGTGCAGCGTCATGCCCCTGGCGACTACACGCCGCAAATCAAACCCAGCGCGAAGGGTAACTACCACTCGGTCTCCATCACGATTAACGCCACGCACGTCGAACAGGTTGAGACGTTGTATGAAGAGCTGGGTAAAATCGATATCGTGCGTATGGTGCTTTAATTTCGTCGACGCGTTCCATCATCGGAAGGCTGACAAGCGCTATTCGTCCCCACGGCGGTATCCCGTATACTGACCGCCATACATTCTCGACTCTGAAGATGACGCCAGTGGAACAAGACAAGATCATCATACGTCAGCTAGGCATACTCCCATACGAGCTGGTATCCCTGGCGATGCACCATTTCACCGAGCAACGCGACGGCAGCAGTGCCGATGAGCTCTGGCTGGTTCAGCATTCCCCGGTGTTCACCCAGGGACAGGCGGGCAAAGCGGAACATGTGCTGATGCCGGGAGATATCCCGGTCATCCAGAGCGACCGCGGCGGGCAAGTCACCTATCATGCCCGGGCCAGCAGGTGATGTATGTGATGATTGACATTAAACGCCGCAAAGTCGGCGTCCGCCAGTTGGTCAGCGCCATTGAACAAACCGTCGTCGATACGCTGGCGCATTTCGGGATTGAAGCTCATGCTCGCCCCGATGCCCCCGGCGTATATGTCGGCGATAAAAAAATCTGTTCCCTCGGACTACGTATTCGACATGGTTGCTCTTTCCACGGTCTGGCGCTAAATATTGCGATGGATCTGTCGCCTTTCCAGCGTATCAACCCGTGCGGTTACGCCGGTATGCAAATGACGCAGATCGGCGACCTCGTTCCCGGCGCCACCGTTGAAGACACCGCGCCCATTTTGACCGCCGCCTTTATGCGGCTGCTCGGCTACACAGAGAGCGAATGGGTGGACTGGGTATGGGAACAGCAGGGAGAACCGCAGCCGATGGCGTGGTTTTCTCGATCTCACCCGGCATAATCATTACATTTCATTTACACTAATGATGCTTTTTGCCCGCTCAAGGGCTGATTGTCACCGGGCAATGATGATATAATTTTGTGAGTTTTTTAAAAAAAAGTTTAACGACTTACGCGATTCATGAATTAGTTGTTAATTCATGACAGCGATTCAGAACTGGAACTTACGCAAACATGAGTAAACCGATTCAGATCGAACGTGGCGTAAAATACCGCGACGCCGACAAACTGGCCTTGATTCCTGTACGGACCGTTGCCGTTGAACGCCAGGATATGCTGCGCAAACCCGAATGGATGAAGATTAAACTCCCTGCCGACTCAAGCCGGATCAAGGGAATTAAAGACGCCATGCGCCGCAATGGACTGCATTCGGTTTGTGAAGAAGCCTCCTGCCCTAACCTGGCTGAATGTTTCAACCACGGTACGGCCACCTTTATGATCCTCGGCGCAATCTGTACCCGCCGCTGCCCCTTCTGCGATGTTGCGCATGGCCGACCGATCGCGCCCGACGCTAACGAGCCGGAAAAACTGGCGCAGACAATCCACGACATGGCGCTGCGTTATGTGGTCATCACCTCGGTAGACCGTGATGACCTGCGCGATGGCGGCGCTCAGCACTTTGCCGACTGTATCAGCGCTATCCGCCGTAAAAGTCCGCAGATCAAAATCGAAACGCTGGTGCCAGACTTCCGCGGCCGTATGGATCGCGCGCTGGAGATCCTGAACGCCAGTCCGCCGGACGTCTTCAACCACAACCTGGAAAACGTGCCGCGTCTGTATCGTCAGGTCCGTCCCGGCGCCAACTATGAGTGGTCACTCAAACTGCTCGAAAACTTCAAGGCCGCGCATCCGGACATCCCGACGAAATCTGGCCTGATGGTTGGACTAGGCGAAACCAATGCAGAGATTGTGGAAGTGATGCGCGATCTGCGCCGTCACGGCGTGACGATGCTGACGTTAGGTCAATATCTGCAGCCTAGCCGCCATCACCTTGCCGTAAAACGTTACGTTCCGCCGGAAGAGTTTGAGGAGATGAAACAGGAAGCGCTGGCGATGGGATTCACCCATGCCGCTTGCGGGCCTTTCGTACGTTCGTCTTACCACGCTGACCTGCAGGCCAAGGGCGAAGAAGTCAAATAGCCCGACTGTCCGGCAATAAATGATTACAGTTTGCCGGTGTAGGATCAGGACTGAGCGGACGGGATCCCGTCCGCTACACGCCCGGCATCATCGAAAACAAATTATTCTTTGTTACGCACGTCGTTGAGCGCAGCCGGTTCTTCCGGAGTCTGCGTTTTAGCCGTAGTTTGATCGTCGTTCATGGCTTTCTTGAAACCTTTGATCGCCGCACCCAGGTCGCCACCGAGGCTACGCAGTTTGTTGGTGCCGAAGAGCAGAACGATCAATGCGCCAATCACCAACAGTTTGGCAATGCTGATACCTTCCATAAATACCTACCTGATTTTATACGCTGGGACAGCCAGCACTTGTGCCTTGTCCCGTTTTAAGACGGCCTTCATCATAATACAACGGTCATCTGTAACAAAATAAGACCGGCACTCCTGTCCCCCCGACGTGATCCATTAGCCGAGGTTACCTTTACAGCGTAATACAGGCGGTTCGAAGCGGCTATGATTCAGAACAGGTAATTGACGGCGCACCCGTTGAATTCGTTCCAGACTGAGTTCGGCAAAGAGCAATGCGGGTTCTTCCGTCGCCTGTGCGACAACGATCCCCATCGGATCCACGACCATGCTGTTACCAATATTCTTCACGCCACACTCGCCAACGGCGATCAGGTAACAGGTATTTTCCAGCGCACGGGCTCGGTTTAAAAGCTCCCAATGCATCTCTTTATGCGCTCCCTTGACCCAGGCGGCGGGAAGTACCAACACATCGGCGCCTTTATTCGCCAGTACGCGCGCCATCTCCGGAAAACGGAGATCATAGCAGACCATCATACCGACCTTTACTCCGTCGATGTCGATCACCGGAGGAAGCGCTTCCCCAGGCGTGACCCGTTTAGACTCTTGCCATGAGAATGCATCGTACAGATGGAGTTTGTGGTAATGCGCCAACACTTCTCCCTGACGCAACACCAGCAGCGTGTTGTACACGCGCCCCTCTTCTGCCGGCGTGTGAAGGGTAAAAACTACGGTGAGAGATGACGATTCGCTGGCCGCGAGCAACTGGCTCACGAAAGGTCCATTTAACGGCTGCGCGTGATTGATTCCCCACTCAGCATCAGCGTTATCTCGCGCCAATACCGCCTCCGGCAGCACGAGCAGGCGAGCCCCTGCGGCCGTGGCGTCGTGCATCAGGCTAATGCACGTATTCGCGTTATCTTGCCACTGCCGATGGACGGCAAACTGACCCAACGCAACTTTCATAGCATTCCCTCACTCGGTGAGTCATTCACCACGATGAACCGGCAACCTACGCTCTTTGCTACAAAAACGCAGTGCTAGCGGGTAAACTTTGGATAATTGCAACGGAGATGACATTCCTCCATAACCGCCTTTTGGCTGATGATGTCTACGCCTCCTCGAACCAAGGACGTAGCGTATGCCTATCCTTTCGAGATTAGCCCAACTTGCTGTGGAAATAAAAGATGTCCATGTACGCTAATTTATTGGCTGTGTTTTTTGGTGGTGGCATTGGCTGCGTCGCGCGCTGGCTGCTCAATCTGCGTTTCAACAACGGCACATCGGAAATACCGATCGGGACGCTGATGGCAAACCTGATTGGCGCGGCAATCATTGGGGCAGCAGCAAGCTATTTTGTTCGTTTACCGGATTTACCTTCGCATTGGAAACTGGTGGTGACGACCGGCTTTTGCGGCGGCTTAACGACGTTCTCCACGTTCTCGGTGGAAATGCTGGGAATGATTCAGGAAGGTCAGTGGTTAACGGCAGGGATCTATATGGTGTTGAGCTTTGTCGGTTCGCTGGCGCTGGCCGCGCTCGCTTTTTCTGTTGTCAGTTGGCTGGCTGCTCACTGAAAAATAAAAACCCGCCAATGGGCGGGTTTTTTTAGAAATCGGTATAATTAAATAGCGATAACGTTAGCAGCAGAAGGACCTTTTGCACCGCTAGTGATTTCAAACTCTACACGCTGACCTTCAGCCAGAGTTTTGAAGCCATTGCTCTGGATGGCAGAGAAGTGTACGAACACGTCTTTGCTACCATCTTCAGGAGTAATGAAACCGAATCCTTTGGACTCATTAAACCACTTAACGCTACCTGTAATCTTAGACATCAAACTTACCTTTAACATGAATGAAAGACACAAACTCTGTGTCATGCACAGTACAGCAATAGATGAAGCATTTGTCCAGCTGAACATCGACGAAATGCAATAAAAAGCATTAAAAAATTCGACCAGCGCCTTTTATGACCGGCATTCGCGCGCGATATGCTTTTTACAACTATCTGACGCCATTTTTTATTCATTTTTTGGGATAAGGAAAAATCACTCAGAAGAGGCCGTCAAAGGCGATACCGCATTTTTAGCTAAAAGCGCAGTGTGAAATTCATACAGCGCGCCCCACGCTACGCGTCGATCTCAAAGTGGCAGAGGATAATCAATAGGCCTCAAATAATAGCCTCTTTTATTTACTCAGGTTTCCTCATTTGTTCATCGACCGCCACTCCGACACCGGATAAATGATGACCCGCCCACTTCCCACTTCCAGTCACGGCGCCTGACTTTACATAAAAACGCCAACAGATTGGTATGGCATCGGACCTAAATTAAACGGTATGATCTGCATACTAATTCCTAATAAAAAACAAAGGGTTTATTAGCCATGACGACCATGTACGGTATCAAGAACTGTGACACCATCAAAAAGGCCCGCCGTTGGCTGGAGGCCCACCAGATTGACTATCGTTTTCATGACTACCGAACAGACGGACTGGACGATGCTCTGCTGCAATCGTTTATCGACAGCCTCGGCTGGGAGCCGTTGGTCAATAAGCGCGGTACGACCTGGCGCAAGCTGGACGAAGCCCGGCGCGATGCGATCGATAATTCCGCCGCGGCAAAAGCTGTTATGCTGGAGCAGCCAGCGCTGATTAAACGTCCTTTGTTAGTGACCGAGGATGGGAAAACGCTGCTTGGTTTCAGCGAAGATAGCTACCAGCAATTTTTTGCGGAGGAGAAATAACGTGTCCTGCCCCGTCATCGAACTTGCGCAGCAATTAATTAAACGTCCGTCCCTCAGCCCCGACGACGCAGGCTGTCAAACGCTCATGATTGAACGTCTCGAGGCCATCGGCTTCACCGTCGAAAAGATGAACTTCGGTGAAACACAGAACTTCTGGGCCTGGCGTGGAACGGGAGAAACGCTGGCCTTTGCCGGTCATACCGACGTGGTTCCCAGCGGAGACGCCAGCCTGTGGCAACATCCTCCCTTCGAACCCACTATCAGCGACGGCATGCTGTATGGCCGTGGCGCGGCAGATATGAAAGGCTCGCTGGCGGCCATGGTCGTCGCCGCAGAGCGTTTCGTCGCCGCAAATCCCCAACATAAAGGCCGACTCGCCTTTTTGATTACTTCCGACGAAGAGGCTGATGCGACGCACGGCACCGTCAAGGTGGTCGAAGCGCTGATGGCGCGTCAGGAACGTCTGGACTACTGCCTGGTCGGTGAGCCGTCCAGCACCAGCCGAGTGGGCGACGTCGTCAAGAACGGCCGCCGCGGCTCGATTACCGCCAACCTTCGTATTCACGGTATTCAGGGACATGTCGCCTATCCGCACCTGGCGGACAACCCTGTCCACCGTGCGCTGCCGGCATTGAATGAGCTGGTTGCCACCGTATGGGATGAGGGCAACGAGTTCTTCCCGCCCACCAGTATGCAGATTGCCAATATCAAAGCCGGTACCGGCAGCAATAATGTGATCCCCGGCGAACTGCAGGTCCAGTTCAATTTCCGGTTCAGTACGGAACTGACGGACGAGATCATCAAACAGCGCGTTGCCGAGCTGCTGGACCGTCATCAGCTAAACTATACTTTGGACTGGTGGTTGTCGGGTCAGCCCTTCCTGACGGCGCGCGGTGCGTTAGTGGATGCCGTCGTCAACGCGGTCGAGCACTACAGCGAATTAACCCCCCAGTTGCTCACGACCGGCGGCACCTCGGACGGACGCTTTATCTCCCGGATGGGCGCGCAGGTGGTGGAGCTGGGGCCAGTGAACGCCACTATTCATAAAGTGGACGAGTGCGTGAACGCAGCCGATCTACAACTGCTGAGCCGGATGTATCAACGGATTATGGAGCAACTGATCGCATGATCACCCGCGCCATGCTGACCGGAAAACAGCATCAGCATCTGATGACGCTGACAGGACAGCATCGCCTACAGGCCGAAGCGGTCAATGCCTTTCGGGCGTTGCAGCAAGAAGCGCGACAGGCGGGATTCAATCTTCAACCCGCCAGCACATTTCGCGACTTTGAGCGTCAGCGGCTGATATGGAACGGTAAATTCACCGGACAACGGCCGCTGTTATCGCACGACAGCCAACCGGTGGACGCACTATCGCTGGATGTTCCTGAACGCTGTGAGGCGATCCTACGCTGGTCTGCCTGCCGGGAGGAAGCCGCCATCATTGGGGCACCGAACTGGACGTATACGATCCCGATCGGCTGCCATCAGGACAGTCATTGCAGCTCGAACCGTGGGAATATGAATCCGGCGGTCATTTTTTCGAGCTCAATCAGTGGCTGACCGAACACATGGGGACGTACGATTTCTATCGTCCGTATGCCCATGACAAAGGCGGCGTCGCCATTGAACCCTGGCACATCAGCTATCTACCGCTGGCCCGCGAGGCCATGATGTTGCTGTCGCCAGAGATCATTATTGAGGCTTGGGAAGGTGAGGACATCGCGGGTATTGACTGGCTGAAACCCCACCTTCCCGCGCTGTTCACTCGATTTATACACGCTGTCGATGAGGCATAATATGGCATGGCTGGCTGATTACTGGTGGATCATTCTGCTGATTCTGGTAGGGATGTTAATTAATGGGATCAAGGATTTAAGTCGCGTAGATCACAAACGATTCCTGAAAGACAAGCCTGAACTTCCGCCTCACCGCGACAACAATGCGCAGTGGGATGAAGAAGACGATTGGCCGAAAGATAAGCAACAAGATAAAAAACAGGACAAAAAGTAGTTTTCCATCCTGTTTGACCTTCTTTCGCTACAACCGCGAAAACCGCAGGCGCGGAGCTGACTGCAACGCGCCTCACCCGCCTTTCTTGGCTGAGAGCCCCCCGCCTAAACGACGTAAACCTTCAGGACAGAGATGCTGCGAAGGCTTAACGAAAGGCGATCAGCTCTCCGCGTTTCCCCTGCACCGCCTCATCCCAGTATCGCTGAGGAATGTAATACCGGAGGCGGTCTAAGGCGAAGTCCATCATGCGCATATCAATGGCGTGGCCTAAACTTGGGACCAAATCCAGCGTAAAATCCGCTCCCAGCATTTGCAGCCGCTGTGCCGCCAGAGACGCATGCTCGGATGAGATCACCTGATCGTCCTCGCCGTGCAGTATATGCACCACGCTATCATCCGGCAGCGGTTGTTCCGGCGGCGTCGCGTAGCGGCCGCT
Source organism: Lonsdalea britannica (assembly GCF_002111595.1). Classification (GTDB taxonomy): domain Bacteria; phylum Pseudomonadota; class Gammaproteobacteria; order Enterobacterales; family Enterobacteriaceae; genus Lonsdalea; species Lonsdalea britannica. Next base: position 90,181 of record NZ_LUTN01000003.1, on the reverse strand, counting down.
GAAGATTACGGAGCGCCCGGCCAATTTCGGTTCCGCCTTCAGGCTTCAAGGATCATAATCGCGCCCTGCGAAAACCCCACCAGCGCCGTGTGGCTCGCATGGATACCGCTCTGCGCCTGCCAAGAGCGAATGGTCTCAATAAAATCGGGTAGCGTGCTCTGAATACGCTCGGATCGATTCGCCTCGGTGATCGCCTGCACGGAGAACCAGCGGCGATGGCCATCGTCGCCTTTCGGGCTGCCCACGCTAATGACCAGCGCTTCTTTAAAGGCATCGGCGAAAAAGCGGCCGATCTCAGCCATCGACGCCGGGTTGTCCCCTACGCCATGAAACAGCAGGAATAACTGCCGGGGAACGGAAGGTTGTTGTACCACAACGTATTCGTGTTTCATCTGTTCTCTCCTACGAGCTGACGTCTGAGCCTATTGCTTCACTATACGCCCGCCGCTCATCGCCCAATATTGAGGTTTATTGAACGAGTTGTTGCATAATCCTGCACGGCATCATCATCGCGCGCAGAAGCGTCAACAGAGTTAACAGAAGAGAAAAACTAAGCCAGCCACTGCCGCGCGCGTTGGAGAACAGCGTTATCGCAGTGAGCCAAAGCCTCTGCGGTTTCTTCGCGCCAGCGACGCAGCAAGGCTTTTTTTCCGCTTAGCCCCAATCGCTCGACGCATTGGCTCTCTTGCGCGCCGTCATCCAGCCACAGTCTGAGCGCAGGCAGCGCCAGGGAGGTATACGCCAACAGTCGGCACAGCGAGGCTAGGCTCGCCTGAGGAGAACGGTGGGCGAAAGCAAATCCACACAGATTAAGCCAGTCGGCGTCATCCAACGCGCTATCGTCGTCAAGCTCAATATTCAGCGTCAGCGGGATATCCCGTCGTAACCAGCGCCAGTCACGAGCCAGCTGGCGCGCGGCCTCTCGCGCCAGCGTCTTGCCGGCATCGCTCAGCGGTAATAACGCCATCGCGCTGTAGCAGCCGCTGCTGGCCTCAATATGACTGCCGATCCGCGCCAGACGAAAGCCGCAGTGCCGCCAGAACCGCCACAGCTCAGGTTCGTAGCCGAAACTGACCGACAAAAAGTCCATGCCCTCTTGCTCGCCCTGCCGCTGGTGTTCCCGCACTAATGCTTGTCCGATGCCTTCTCGTCGCGCAGAAGGCAGCACCGCAATCCGGCTGATCCGCCGGGAACGCAGCTGCGGCGCCATCCACAGATTGCCGTGAGCCGCCAGCGACTGGGCGACCAGATTGCCGCGCGGCCGCCGACGTCCGGCCCACACATCGCGTGCCAGCCCAACATCTAGCCCGCCTTCGTCCACCGACCAGATGATGCCGCACAGGCTGTCGCCGCTACGGGCCGTGGCAAGGTGCATACCGGGGGCATCCAGCAGGCGACGCAAGTCCAGCGGGGACGTGCGATAGTGGGCGCTACACAGCAGGCCGTAACACTGTTCCAGACGAGTCGGAAAGCGAGTCCATCCGGCTGCCTCATTGCTAACCAAAGTGACAGGCGACGTTGAATGTTGCCCCGCCAGACGGTTTTCGGCCTGAAACAGCATGACGCGATCCAACAAGCGTTCCAGCGGATCGTCGGTGGCCCAGCGTAACGGCTCACTCAGTTCCAGCATTTGACAGTCCGGTAGTCCGGCACAAAATTTAAGCCAGAAACCGCGTCCGGTCCCTTCGTAGCCCAGCACCGTGGTCGTCATGAGCACGTGGGGGAAATAGGACAACATGTCAGTGAGGACCGAAGAGGGGATCGCCGCCGCCTCGTCAATTAGCAGCCACTCCGCGCCGCCGCCGTACTGACGGCAATGTGCCAGCAGGTTATCCGGCGACCAGAATGAAACCGCATCGCCCGACTGTCTGAGCAAGACATCGCTGGCCGCGCGGGAAGGTGCAACCACCCAGCAGCGATCGCGATATTGTTGAGCGAACAGGCCTGCGACCGTCGATTTCCCTCGCCCTCGCGGCGCGGTGATCACATAGACCGCATGCCGGGCAGCCCGTAGCTGCTGCAAAATATCCTGCTGCCCTTGCGTGGGCATGCCGTCCGGCACATGCCAGGCTGGCCGCGCGCAACGCGGCGTCAGGCTCAACGGCATCGACTGGCGCCAAACCACAGCATCCCCATCAGACAGCAGCGCTTCACGCAAACGGTGGATAAACGCGGGCGTCGCGATTGGCGTTGCGCTTTCACTCCAGCGTAGGCTGTCCGCATCCGGACAATGCGGCCAGCTCTCCCAATCGGGCACCAGCAGCAGCAGCCAGCTTCCGGCTTTGAGGGTCCCCGCCAAAATCGCCAGCGCCTCGGCGTCCACTCCATCGTGAGCATCAAAAACCGCGTGCAGGAACTCCTGCCCCAACGTCCCTTTCAGTTGAGACGCCGCCATCGCCGATTCTGATGCCGTCTTGCCGACCCACGGCCAGTCGCCGGGGAGCGCCTGCCGCAACATCCGAGCCTGTTTTACACACCATTCGCGATCGCCGCTGATCGTCAGCACGCGGCGAATACCGGCCTGCGACAGCGTCGATTGTTCGGCGACAAGCGCGTCGATAACGGTAACTGCAGTGTCCGACAAAACGTCAGCCGCCTTTACCGACCAGCAAAGACAGTAGACCGGCCGCAATCAGCGGGCCGACCGGAACACCGCGGAATAACGCGACGCCCATAACCGTACCGACCAGTAATCCGGCCACGACGGAGGGTTGATTGGTCATCAGCGCAACGCCGCGACCGCCCAGCCAGGACACCATCACGCCGATCAGCACCGCCAGCAGCGATTTCCAGTGCAGAAACGAGTGCATCACGTCACCCGCGCTGATTTTTCCGCTGGCGATGGGCGCCATCACCCCGATCGTCAACACGAGTACGCCGACGGTCAGACCGTATTTCTCCACCCAAGGGAAGTAGTTGTTTAACGGCGTGATACGTACCGCCAACAACGCCAGAATGGCAAGCGTGACGGTCATGTTGTGGCTAATGATGCCGAGCGCGGCCAGCGCCAGTAAAATCAATAGCGTCGGGTCTAAATTGGCCATGAAAATTCCTTGCGGGGGAAAACAGAAAATACGGCGGGCAATAATACCACCGATCATGATAGGACCGGCGTTCAATCTTGGGAGGCGTGGCAGTACGGTCGAACGATGGGAGCGCCGTCAGGTTTTTGAATCCCTGACGGCGGAACGAAAACGATTGCTTTTTTAGTCTAAAGAAACGCCGATACGGCGGGCAACTTCTTCGTAGGCTTCGATCACACCGCCCAGGCTCTGACGGAAACGGTCTTTATCCATCTTATCCAGCGTGTTCTTGTCCCACAGACGGCTGCCATCCGGCGAGAACTCATCGCCCAGCACGACTTCGCCTTTGAACAGACCAAACTCCAGCTTGAAGTCCACCAGGATCAGTCCGGCATCGTCGAACAGCTTGCTGAGGACGTCATTCGCCTGATAGCTCAGGCTTTCATACGTGCCAGATGTTTTTCGCTCACCCAACCAAAGGTTTCGCAGTACGATTCGTTGACCATCGGGTCGTGCATTTCGTCGTTCTTCAGGAACAGGTCAAACAGCGGCGGATTCAGAATTTCGCCTTCTTCGATGCCCAGACGTTTCACCAGCGAACCCGCGGCACGGTTACGGATCACGCATTCGACCGGCACCATATCCAGCTTTTTCACCAGCACTTCGGTATCAGACAGCAGACGTTCCATCTGAGTCGGGATGCCCGCTTCTTCCAGCTTGCTCATGATGAAATGGTTGAACTTGTTGTTCACCAGCCCTTTACGATCAAACTGCTCAATGCGCTGACCATCTAACGCTGACGTATCATTGCGAAACTGCAGCACCAGCAGATCGGGATCTTCCGTGGTGTAAACCGTTTTCGCTTTTCCGCGATACAACTCAGCTAGCTTTTGCATCTTCATTACTCCACACAGTGAGGGCCATCGGCGCATGGCCCGTGATAGTTAACGCGTTGACAATAGAATAAAAAAAGGCCGGATTATCCGGCCCTGAACACTTATCGATTAAACGCTGCCTGGAACACCGCCACCAACGCGTCGTTTTGCGACTGGGTGAGCGTATGTCCTTTCGAGTCGATGAACTGTAGGCTACTGCGGTTGCCAAGGTCGCCAACCTGCAGTTTGTAATCCCCGTTGGTTAGCTTCGGATCTTTCGCGCCCAGCGCATCCCAGCGGTCGCTGCTCAGCGAGCGGTAGGTCACGGAGACCGAACCCTGAGGACGGCTGCGATCGTTCACCGTCATCCCGCTGTTTTCCAACGCTTTCGGCAGACGATCCCAGACCTGAACATAGCTTCCGCGCACCACGATCAGCGGCAGGCCGGCATCATCGGCGGCGCTCTGCACATCCAGAGACTGACTACCGCGATGAGACTGCGCATTTTCACGGGCGGACACGGCTTTTTCCAGGCCATCAGACAATGAGTTCATCATCTGGCTCGTGTAGCGTTGCGTCAGGAAGGCATCATCCAGCGTCGCATTGTTCTGCTGCAAAGCAAGAAGCTTCACGCCCAGCGCCAGCTGATAGCCCTGAGGCTTCAACGACACTTCATAACGCGCCTGATAAGGCGGTTCTTTTTCTTCTTCGGAATTCCAGCTGATCCAGCCGGTCGTCAGCGTCTGGCTGGCATCCTGACGGTTGTCGATGGTGTAGCCTTTAGACTGCATCACCTGAACGAGCTGGGACCACAGCTGGCTATTCTGTGCGCTGTTTTCCAGCAGCAGGGTCGCGGTATTGCCACTCACCTGACCGCGTGAGCCGTTCAGCAGCGCCAGCGATTGCATCGGCGGACGAATATCCAGATTTTTGCCCACCTGACCGTTTGGATTAATCGGCGGCAAATCATAGTCGCCGTTTTGCAACGGCAGAATCATGCCCGACGGGACGTTCAGCGCGCGGTGCTCTGGCGTCTGCAGGTAAGACTCATCACCATTGACCTGACGCTTATAGCGCTGATCGTTGGTACAGGCTGTCAGCAGCGTGACCAGCGAAAGGCCGACCACGGTTGCCACCATTGACTTTTGCAATGAAGAACTCATTCAAACTCCCTAACGATTACAGCAGACCAGACTGCTTTAACGCCTGTCCTACCGCCTCGCGACCGCTTTCGGTCAGAGGCGTCATCGGCAGACGCAGCGTATCGGTCGCTATCAATCCCAATGCCTTACAGGCCCACTTCACCGGAATCGGATTGGGTTCTACAAACAGTTTCTGATGAAGCGGCATCAACCGTTGGTTAAGACGACGAGCTTCTTCAAATTTGCCTTGCGCCGCCAGCGAGCACATTTTCGTCATTTCACGCGCGGCGACGTTCGCCGTGACGGAAATCACGCCGTGGCCACCCAGTTGCATGAAGTCCAGACCGATGTCGTCGTTGCCGCTCAGCAGCAAGAAGTCGTCATTCACCAGTGCTTGGATCTGAGTCACGCGGCTTAAGTTCCCCGTTGCCTCTTTAATTCCGACAATATTTTTGATGACGGCCAGACGGGCAACGGTTTCCGGCAGCAGGTCGCAGCCGGTACGGGAAGGCACATTATAGAGGATTTGAGGCAAGTCGGTATGTTCGGCAATCGCTTTGAAGTGCTGAAACAGCCCTTCCTGAGTCGGTCGGTTGTAGTACGGCGTCACCGTCAGGCAACCCGCGATACCGCTGTCGTTGAAACGTTGGGTCAGGGAGATGGCTTCCGCCGTAGAATTAGCGCCCGTACCGGCGATAACAGGAATGCGGCCGTCGCACAGATCCAGCGTCAACATCACCACGTCGCCGTGTTCGTCGTGGCTGAGCGTGGCGGACTCTCCGGTGGTACCGACCGAGACAATCGCCGATGTTCCGCTAGCAACGTGGTAATCGATTAATTTCTTCAAACCCGCACGATCGACCGCGCCTTTGGCGTCCATCGGTGTAATCAGAGCAACACTACTTCCCGTAAACATTGACCATCCCCTCCAAAAACAAGTGCCTCATGGTACTTTTGACGTCCATGCAAAAGCAAGCGCGCAAGCGCCGTTGTCTGCGCTTGGCAGCCGGTTTTTTTTATGTGTACCATGTAGTTCTCGACACATTGAACAGGAAGCGCCATTTTGCCTAGCCCTCAAGAACACTATCTGGTTATCACCGCGCTGGGGGCCGACCGCAACGGCATCGTCAATACGATTACGCGTCATGTCAGCAGCAGCGGCTGCAACATTGAAGATAGCCGTCTTGCCATGCTGGGCAAAGAGTTCACCTTTATCATGCTGCTTTCCGGCAGTTGGAACGCCATCGCCCGGATCGAGTCCACGCTGCCGATCATCGGCGCCGAGCTGGAATTACTGATCGTGATGAAACGGACGGAGTCGCACGCACGTCCGCCCATGCCTGCGACGGTATGGGTCAAGGTTGAGGTGGTCGACTCCCCGCATATCATCGAGCGGTTTACCGACCTGTTTGACTCCCAGCAGATGAACATCGCCGAACTGGTTTCCAAGACCCAGCCGGCTATCGGAGACGCCCTGCCGAAGCTGTATATTCAGATCACCGCGCACAGTCCGGCAGCGCTGGACGGCTCAATTATCGAGCCAGCCTTTCATCAGCTATGTACAGAACTGCAAGCACAAGGCAGTATTAGCGTGGTGAACTATCCACAGCACGAAAAGAGAGATGGAGAGTAGTGATGACCACACTGAAAGCCGGCGATATCGCACCCAAATTCAGCCTGCCCGATCAGGATGGCGAACCTGTTAACTTAACCGACTTCCAGGGACAGAAGGTCTTGATTTACTTCTATCCCAAAGCCATGACGCCGGGTTGCACCGTCCAAGCCTGCGGCCTGCGCGACAACATGGACGATCTGAAGAACTACGGCGTTGAAGTCCTCGGCATCAGCACGGACAAACCCGAAAAGCTGTCCCGCTTCGTGGAAAAAGAGCTGCTGAACTTTACGCTCTTGGCGGATGAAGACCATCAGGTTGCCGCTCAGTTCGGCGTCTGGGGCGAGAAAAGCTTCATGGGAAAAACCTATGACGGCATCCATCGCATCAGCTTCCTGATCGATGCGGAAGGCAAAGTCGAAAAAGTTTTCGACAACTTCAAAACCAGTAATCACCATGACATCGTGCTCAGCTATCTGAAAGGCGAATAATCGCCTGTCTGGCTCGGCATCTCCGCCGGTACGCACGCTTCGTACCGGCGGCTTTCCTTTCTGACACCTTCCACGCTTTTCCAAACGCCGTCTTTTATGCCGGGTATTTCCTTTGCAGGCGACCTCTGGCTAAGATGAAGACCATGATAAAAACTTCGCCCTGTTCACAAGGGGGTACGCACAATGGCTAACCGACTTCACCAGACGGTGATGGCGATGTTGGCGACAACGCTGCTTGCCGGCAGCCCGGTCGCCGTCGGCGCTGACGTTCAGGATCGTTTGCCCGATATCGGCACGACGGCAGGCGCTACGCTGAGCATCAACCAGGAATTAGAGATGGGAGATTTCTATCTCCGCAAACTGCGTGCCGGCGCCCCGCTGGTCAACGATCCCCTGCTTCTCCAGTACATCAATCAGCTCGGTAACCGGCTGGTTAAATCCGCCGACTCCGTGCGGACGCCGTTTCACTTCTTTCTGGTCAATAACGACGAAATCAACGCCTTCGCCTTTTTCGGCGGCAACGTGGTGATCCACTCAGCCTGTTCCGCTACGTGGAAAATGAAAGCGAACTGGCCTCGGTACTGGCGCATGAAATCTCCCACGTCACCCAGCGCCATCTGGCGCGCGCCATCGAATCGCAAAAAAACAGCGCGCCGCTGACCTGGGCGGGCGCGTTGGGGTCGATCCTACTGGCAATGGCGAATCCACAGATGGGGATGGCGGCGCTGAGCGGCACGCTGGCGGGAGCGCAGCAAGGCATAATCAGTTTTACGCAGGCCAACGAACAGGAAGCCGACCGCATCGGTATTCAGGTGCTGCAACGCGCGGGATTCGATCCGCAGGCGATGCCTAATTTCCTTCAGCGTCTGGCCGATCAGACGCGCTATGCCACCACGCCGCCGGAAATGCTGCTCACTCACCCGCTGCCGGAAAGTCGACTGTCCGACTCCCGCAACCGCGCCAATCAGATGCGTTCCACGCCGGTTCATTCGTCGCAGGATTTCCTGTTAGCGCGTATTCGTGTCCTGACGATGTATTCATCGGACGACAACCCGATCGCCGCTACGCTTCTGAGCAACTGGGAAAAAGGCAACGTGCGCGAACGCGAGGCGGCGCAGTATGGCCGGGCGATTCAGGCGTACCAGACCAAGAAATACGACAGCGCGCGCGCAACGCTCCAGCCCCTCCTCGACACATCGCCCACCGATCCATGGTTTCTGGATTTGATGACCGATATTGATATTGGTCAGCAGCGCGCGACGCAGGCCATCGCCCGTCTGCAAAAAATTCCGGACGCGCAGGTCAATCCGGTGCTGCAGCTCAATCTGGCGAACGCTATGTGGAAGGCCATCAGCCGCCGCCGCCAGCCGGCTTCTGCATAAATATACCTACGCGAATCCTAGCGATCCCAACGGCTGGGAGCTTCTCGCCCATGCGGCGGCCGACCAGGGCAATCGCAGCGAAGAACTGGCGGCTCGCGCTGAGAGCCTGGCGCTGAACGACAAGCTCGATCAGGCCATCCGCCTGTTGAGCAACGCCAGCGCTCAGAGCCAGCTCGGCAGCCTGGATCAGGCGCGCTACGATGCCCGCATAGACCAGTTGCGCACGCTGCAAAAACGCTTCCAGCAATACGATAAATCCTGATGACACAAGAGAATGACGCAATGAATGACCGAGTGGTGATATATCACAACCCGCGCTGCTCCAAGAGCCGTGAAACACTAGCGCTCTTGCAGCAGCAAGGCATCCAACCGCAGATCATCCGCTATCTGGATACCCCGCCTGATGCCGATACGCTGGGTAAACTCCTTCAGATGCTCGGCTTTACCCACGCGCGCGATTTGATGCGCCGCAATGAAGCGCTCTATCAGGAATTACATCTGGCGGACGTGACGCTGAGCGAGGCTCAGCTGATTGAGGCGATGGCAAACCATCCGAAATTGATTGAGCGCCCTATTGTCGTGGTCGACGGTCAGGCGCGGCTCGGACGGCCGCCGGAGAACGTTCTGGCGATCTTGCCGCGGAAATAAGGGCGGCTAGAGATCAAGGATCTCTTTGACGAAAGGAATGGTCAGCTTGCGCTGCGCCGCGATAGACGCGTGGTCGAGCTGATCCAGCGTGACGAACAGCGTTCGCATTTCGCGGTCCAGCCGTTTCAGCAGGAAGCGGCTGACATCTTCCGGCAGCTCAAATCCGCGTAGTCTGGCCCGCAGCTGCAAGGCTTCGCCTTTCTCATCGTCGGACAACGGCTGCAAGCGGTAGATTTGCCCCCAGTCCAACCGGGACGCCAGATCGGGCAGTTGCAAATTAAGCTGACGAGGCGGACGATCGCCAGTGATCAACAGCCGCGTACGGCCGCCTTCCTGAATGCGGTTATAGAGATTGAACATCGCCATTTCCCACTCTTCGTCGCCTGCAATCGCCTCAATGTTGTCGATGCAGACCAGCGCCAATTGCTCCATTCCATCCAGCACTTCAGGCACAAAATAAGCGCGCTTATCCAGCGGCACATAGCCGACGGCTTCGTCTTTACGAGAGAGTTCGGCGCAGGCCGCATGCAGCAGATGACTCCGGCCCCCGCCGTGGCGCGACCAGAAATAGATGTAGCTACCGTGCCGCTGAGTCAATGCCGAATAGAGCGCCGCCAGCAGCGAAGCGTTTTCTCCGGGATAGAAACTGTCGAACGTTTCGTCATCCGGTAAATAAAGCGGTAATGAAAGCTGTGCCGGCGTGTTCAGAAGCACCTCAAACCTAACGGGCAGGAAAACGGGGCAAGTCTATCACAGAAACTTTCCCCAGTTGAACCGGCAGCACAACTGGCGCCGGGGTCAGGCCGCCGCCGTCGGCCAACGACAGCGACGCCAGTCATCACGATCTCAATAAGAACGCGTTTCTTCATCGGTCGGATCAAGCACGACTTCTTCCTTGCGCAGCGCGGAAATCACGCGGAACAACAGGCTCAGGGAAATACCCACCACCGTTGCCAGCGCCATCCCCTTCAGTTCGACGGCGCCGAGATGCACTTTCGCGCCGCTGACTCCGATAATCAGAATGACGGCCGTCAGGATCAAGTTCTGCGCTTTATCGTAATTCACCTTCGATTCGATCAGCACCCGGATACCCGACGCGGCAATCACCCCATACAACAGCAGCGATACGCCGCCCATCACCGGCACGGGAACCGCCTGAATCGCCGCAGCCAGCTTACCGACGCAGGACAGCAGGATCGCCAGCACCGCGGCCCCGCCGATCACCCAGGTGCTGTAAACCTTGGTTAACGCTAATACGCCGATGTTCTCGCCATAGGTCGTATTCGGCGTGGAGCCGAAACAGCCGGAAAACACGGTGGAGATCCCGTTGGCGAATAGCGAACGATGCAGCCCGGGATCGCGCATCAAATCCTTCTTGACGATGTTGGCCGTGACCACCAAATGGCCGATGTGTTCGGCAATCACCACCAACGCAGCTGGAAGAATGGACAACACGGCAAACCATTCAAAACGCGGCGTATAGAACGTCGGCATGGCAAACCAATGCGCCTGAGCGATGGGCGTCAAATCCACCATGCCCATGAAAAAGGATAGCGCGTAGCCCGCCAGCACGCCGACGAGAATAGGGATAATGGCCAGAAATCCGCGAAACATCACCGATCCCAGAATGGTGACAGCCAGCGTCGCCAGCGAAACAATCACGGCATGGGTGTCGACGCTCGCGCCATCGGCGGGCAGAAGCCCCGCCATACCAGCCGCCACGCTGGCCAGTTCCAGACCGATCACCGCAACAATGGCGCCCATCGCCGCGGGAGGGAAAATGACCGACAGCCAGCCGATCCCGATCTTCTTCACCATCAGCGCCACCAGACAGAACAGCGCGCCGCAAATAATAAATCCGCCCAACGCCAGCTCATAGCCCAGTGGCAGCAGCAACAGCACCGGTGAGATGAACGCGAAACTCGATCCCAGGTAGGCCGGAATTTTTCCCTTGCAGATAAACAGATACACCAATGTCCCGATACCGTTGAACAGCAGCACGGTGGCGGGGTTGATTTTAAACAGAATCGGAACCAACACCGTCGCGCCGAACATGGCGAACAGGTGCTGCAGGCTCAACGGGAGGGTTTGTAACAACGGTGGCCGTTCACTAACGCCGATGGCGCGACGAGTCATCTTGTTATTCCTTTCTCTGAGGTGTTGAAAAACCAATCAGCGGAGCCATCGCCCCCGCTTGAACACAACGTCTTTCCGGGCGAGCCGCCGCCTTACTGCGCAGACAGCTCCCCGGAAAATAAGCCCCAAAAAAACCGGCTCTTCAGCCGGCTCATCGTATCTGCTTATTTGGTACCGAACAGCTTGTCGCCGGCATCACCCAGGCCCGGCATAATGTAACCGTGTTCGTTCAGCCCCTGATCGATGGAGGCGGTGTAAAGCTCAACATCCGGATGGGCTTTCTCCAGCGCGGCAATCCCCTCCGGGGCCGCGACCAGTACCAGCAGCTTGATACGCTTGCAGCCGGCTTTCTTCAACAGGTCGATGGTGGCGATCATGGAACCGCCGGTCGCCAGCATCGGATCAACCACCAACGCCATACGCTCGTCGATATTGGACGCCAGTTTCTGGAAATACGGCACCGGCTCCAGCGTCTCTTCATCACGGTACATCCCCACCACGCTGATGCGCGCGCTGGGCAGATTTTCCAGTACCCCTTCCATCATCCCCAGACCGGCGCGCAAAATCGGCACAACCGTAATTTTTTTACCTTTGATCTGGTCGATTTCAACCGGTCCGCACCACCCTTCGATGGTGACTTTTTCCATGACCAAATCTGCCGTGGCGACATACGTCAGCAGCTCCCGATTTCCGACGCCAGCTCACGAAAACGCTTGGTGCTGATATCCTGCTCGCGCAACAGGCCCAATTTGTGTCTGACTAGTGGGTGTTTAACCTCTACGATCTTCATTTTTCTTCTCCCCTTCGGCTACGGACGGCAAAAAAATCGCCGGATTATACCGCTTTAGCAAGCGAGAACATACGACCGCGGCTGATCCAGATCAAGCCGGTCGGGGAATTAGACGCCTGATTTCCTAAACACCGCCGCCGGTACGCGCCGCTCGCAAACGTTTGCTTACGCTGTTAGAATTGCCCCGCTCCATTTTCCAATCACCAAACGTAACCTCCGTGGGGACTCCGCAGTGACCGATAAAACCTCTCTCAGCTATAAAGACGCAGGCGTGGATATTGATGCAGGCAATGCATTGGTGGGACGTATTAAAGGCGTAGTGAAACAAACTCGACGCCCGGAAGTCATGGGAGGTCTGGGAGGGTTCGGCGCCCTGTGCGCCCTGCCGCAAAAATACCGCGAGCCGGTGCTGGTTTCTGGCACCGATGGCGTCGGCACCAAACTGCGTCTGGCGATGGACCTGAAACGTCATGACACTATCGGCATCGACCTGGTGGCCATGTGCGTCAATGATTTGGTCGTCGCTGGCGCCGAACCGCTGTTCTTCCTCGACTATTACGCCACCGGCAAGCTGGACGTGGACACCGCCGCCAGCGTTATTACCGGTATCGCCGAAGGCTGTAAACAGTCCGGCTGCGCACTGGTCGGCGGCGAAACGGCGGAAATGCCGGGGATGTATCACGGCGAAGATTATGACGTCGCTGGTTTCTGCGTCGGCGTTGTCGAAAAATCAGAAATCATCGACGGCAGCAAAGTACGCGAAGGCGACGCCCTGATCGCATTAGCCTCCAGCGGCCCGCACTCCAACGGCTATTCGCTGGTACGCAAAATTTTGGAATTCAGCAACACCGATCCGGCAACCGAACAGCTGGACGGCAAGCCGTTGGCCGATCACCTGCTGGCGCCGACCAAAATCTACGTGAAATCCATCCTGTCGCTGATTGAGAAAATGGATGCTCACGCTATCTGCCACCTGACCGGCGGCGGTTTCTGGGAAAATATTCCGCGCGTCCTGCCGGAAGGTATGCAGGCGACTCTCGACGAGTCCAGCTGGCAGTGGCCGTCTGTCTTCAACTGGCTGCAAACAGCCGGTAACGTCAGCCGCCATGAAATGTACCGCACCTTCAACTGCGGCGTGGGGATGATCGTTGCCCTGCCGGTCGAGCAGGTAGAAGAAGCGATCGCTTTACTGAACGCCAACGGTGAAAAAGCCTGGAAAATCGGTAACATTAACCGTACCGATACCGGAGAAACCGTGGTTATTAACGCATGAAAAATATCGTTGTGCTGATTTCGGGTGAAGGAACTAACCTGCAAGCGCTGATCTCTGCCTGTGAACGCAACCGCGTCAAAGGCAAGATCGCCGCCGTTTTCAGCAACAATCCCGAAGCGGGGGGATTGACCCGTGCGCAGGACGCTCATATTCCAACGCACGTGTTGTCCCCGACTGAAGAGGTCGACCGCGTCGCTTTTGACGCGGCGCTGGCGGACGAAATAGAGAAGTATCAGCCCGACGTCATCGTACTCGCGGGCTATATGCGCATACTCAGCGCGGAGTTCGTTTCCCGATTCGAGGGAAGAATACTCAATATCCACCCTTCCCTGCTGCCGAAATACCCTGGACTGCATACGCACCGTCAGGCGATGAAAAATCGCGACCGGCTGCATGGCGCCTCGGTGCATTTCGTCACTGAAGCGCTGGACGGCGGGCCCATCGTACTGCAAGCGCGCGTTCCCATCTTCGACGACGACGAGGAGCAGGATGTGAAGGCGCGAGTGCAGACGCAGGAGCACACCATCTATCCGCTGGCGATCAATTGGTTGCTGGAGGGGCGTTTGAAAATGAAAGATAACGAAGCCTGGCTGGACGGTATTCGTATCCCGCCGCACGGCTACGCCGCCGACTAAATCATCTTTTGCCCCGAACGCACTTGCCGACGGGGCCTATCATGAGTATTCTCCCCCGCTTTTTACCCGTTTACGATCCTGAAGCCGGGGCCGCAAGGTTCGGCGAGTCGTCATTCGGCGCGAGTAATAGCTGACAGGACACGCCTGCTATTTATAAGATACTTCTTTTGAGCGTGCTTTTTACGCTGAGAGCCGCCATTCTGTAAAAGGGATTTTAGAGTTAGCATCCTGATTAATAGGGAAAACAAATGAAAAAACTTTTCACATTGATGATGCTCGGTTTGGCGATGTGCGCCGCCAGCGTCCCCTCTCAGGCCGGAACTACACTCGACCGGGTCAACCAGACCGGTGTTCTGCGCAATGTCCTGTTCAACGACTATCCGCCGTTCAGCTACATCGATGATAATAATCAGCTGGTCGGTTTTGACGTGGATGTCGCTAAGGCCATCGCACAGAAGCTGGGCGTCAAACTGCAGCTGGCGACGCCAGGTTGGGAAGCCATCGTCGGCGGACGCTGGCAGGGGCGCTGGGACCTGTGCGTTTGTTCCATGACGCCGAACCCCGAGCGTGAAAAAGTCCTCGATTTCGCCACACCTTACTACAGCACCTACGCCGTGCTGATCGTGCACAAAGACGAAAAACAGATTCAATCGGCGGCAGACCTCAGCAACAAACGCGTGGGATTGGGCCTTGGCTCCAGCTATGAAAGCTATCTCAACAAAAGCCTCGTGATCCCGGGGGGAAAGCCGATCAGCTTCCCGTTCCAAAGCGTGCAGGCGATCCCGACCGATGAGGCCATCGCCTTCCAGAATCTGGCGCTCGGTCCCGGCAAGCGCCTGGATGCCGTGATCTCCGATCGCATCACCGCTAAGCCTCGTCTGGCGCGCATGACGCAGCTGCGTGTCGTGTCAACGCTGTACTCCGAACCCAACTGGATCGCCACCGATAAGGGTGACCCGGAATGGACCGCAAAGCTGGTGGAAACCCTTAACGCCCTGCGCGCCGATGGCACGATGTCGCGCATCTCACAGCAGTGGTTTGGCGAAGACATCACCGAGATTGCCCAATAATGACTCAGCAAACACCGTCTTCCTCGCCTCGCGATAAGATGCGCGCACCGGCGCGAAGCCAGGATAACCGTTCAGGGTTCCGCGTTCGGGCCGGGCTGACCTGGCTATTGCTGATCGGACTGCTTTTCTGGCTGTTTGCCAGCATGCACCTAGACACTGACCTGATCCGTCAAAAGCTGCCGTCCATGTTAGGGCTCCATCTGTCGCCAGACGGTTTCATTCAGGGCGCGGTGCTCAGTATCGTCATCACCGTCATATCCATGCTGTTTTGCATTCTGCTCGCCGTGATCACCGCGATGGGCCGTCTCTCCTCAAGCGCGCTGGCCTTTGGCTGCGCCACGTTTTATGTCTCGCTATTCCGCGGTACGCCGCTGCTAGTGCAGGTGCTCATCATCTACCTCGCCTTGCCGCAGGTTGGGATCGTGATGGGAGCCTTCACCTCAGGCATTATCGCGCTGTCGCTCAACTATGGCGCCTATCTGGCCGAAACCATCCGCAGCGGCGTGTTGTCGGTGCCGCGCGGTCAGAAAGAAGCCGCAATGGCGCTGGGACTCTCGCGCTGGACCATCATCACGCACGTCATCACGCCGCAGGCGTTGCGCATCATTATCCCGCCCGCGGGTTCGCAGTTTATTTCCATGATTAAGGATTCGTCGCTGGTCTCTTTGATGGGTCTGTGGGAATTGAACTTTTTGGCGCAGTCATATGGCCGAAGCACCTATCACTACATGGAAATGCTGACCTCCGCCGCCGCGATTTACTGGCTGATGTCGATGGTGCTGGAGCTGTTGCAAACCCGCCTAGAGCGTCATTTCGCGCGCGGCTACGAACGCCACGATCGCACAGACGCTTCCTGAACACGCTCGCCGGTGGCCGGTTGTTTCTCTCCCGGCCACCGGCGGGTCGCTGCATTTACCCGCGAGCGTTTCGGTTCACCTAACGCGGAACGAACCAAAACGCGATCGCCAGACTCGCCTCTCTTTTCCAGTCATGTTCACGGGCTGGAGCGCATTTTATTTATTTACGAAACACGCTAAATGTCTTTGAGATAAAAGGTTTTTAATTTCTATCCCATTACCCCTGCATTATCTGTATTGAAAATCCCAATAATAATTATTATCTTTCGCTGCTTGATTGATACGGATAATTTACATGCGCCCGGTACTTCCTTACATCGCTTTGCTGATTTGCAGTCTGTTCAGTGCGCTGTCTCCTGCGAAAACCGTCACCGACATCATGGGGCGCCAGGTCAGCATCCCGGATAATCCCCAACGCATCGTGCTCGGTGAAAGCCGTATGCTGTACACGCTCGCATTGCTGGAACCCGGCAATCCGGCGCAACGCATCGTGGGTTGGCCCAACGATCTGGCGCGCTATGACGCCCAAAGCTGGCATAAATACACCCAGAAATTCCCGGCCATCGCCCACATTCCTATTTTGGGTAATGGCAACCTCAACACCATCAACGCCGAAATCCTGCTCCCCCTCAAACCCGATCTGGTGATCCTGCCGCGTCTGGCGAAAGGGTCGGATAACGAACAGCGTTTGCAGCACGTCCTGACGGAAGCCGGTATTCCCTATATCTATGTCGATCTGCGCATCGAACTGCTCAAAAACACCCTTCCCAGCCTCCAATTGCTGGGCGAAGCGCTGAACCGGCCCGAACGTGCCGCAGCGTTTAGCGCCTTTTATCAGCGGCATATGGACGTTATCCACGAGCGCATCAGCCGCTATCAGGGTAAAAAAACCACCGTCATGCTGCACCTGCATCTCGGCCGACGTGATACCTGCTGCACCACCGCCGTCAACGGGAACCTGGGCGAACTGCTCGACTTCGCGGGCGGCGACAACATCGCCAAAAGCACCATCCACAGCGTGTACGGCGAACTTAACCCCGAACAGGCGCTGGCCGCCAGACCAGACGTCTACATCGCCACCGGCATGGCCGGGCCAGAGGGTAAACGCGTATCCAACCTGATGCTTGGCCCGGAAGTCACGCCGGAGGAGGCTCGCGACAGCTTCAGCGCACTGCTGCGGCAACAACCGTTACTTTCACATCTGGAGGCGGCGCAATCCGGCAGAGCCTGGAGCATGTGGCACAACTTTTACCTCAGCCCCTACCACGTGGTGATGGTGGAAATGTTCGCCAAAGCGCTTTACCCGTCGCTGTTTAGCGATATCGACCCGCAACACACCTTACAACAACTCTATCAGCAGTTTTTACCGATCGATTTTTCAGGGACCTATTGGAGTCAGTTATCACATGAATAATCATTTATGGCGCAAAGGTTGGCCATTGTTGGCCGTTATGCCCTTCACCACGCAGGCGGCGACGCAACAACCCTCGCAGGAAGAGACGCTGGTCGTGACTCGCGACACAACGCCCTCCAGCGCCAAGGAGAGCGGCTATCAGCCTCACAAGACGGTAACGGGTACGCGCACCGAAAGCCGCCTTCTGGACGTCCCTCAGGCTGTTAACGTCGTCCCGCAGCAAGTTCTTCAGGACTGGTCAGCGACCAACTTCGATGAAGCGCTCTACAATGTCAGCGGCATTACTCAGTCCAATACGCTGGGCGGAACGCAGGATGCATTGATTAAACGCGGCTTCGGGGATAACCGTGACGGATCGATTTTCCATGACGGCGTGCGTTCTATTCAGGCGCGTAACTTTACGCCGACCAGCGAACGTGTCGAAGTGCTGAAAGGGCCCGCCTCCATGCTGTTCGGCATGGGCGAACCCGGCGGCGTGATTAACGTCATCACCAAAAAGCCCGAATTGGTGCAAAAAACCCATATTGAAGGCTGGAACAGCAGCTTCAACGGCGGCGGTGGACAGCTGGACGTCACCGGCCCAATCAGCGACTCCGGACTCGCTTATCGCATGATCGTCGATCACGACGAAACCGACTACTGGCGCAATTTCGGCCGCAACCGCCAAACCACCCTCGCGCCGTCGCTGATGTGGTACGGAGAGGACACCACCTTACGCGTCGCTTACGAGCACCAGGAATACCTGACGCCGTTTGACCGCGGCACGGTCATTGACAGCCGTACGGGCAAACCGGTCGATGTCCCGCGCGACCGCCGTTTCGATGAAAGCTATAACGCCACTCGCGGCGATCAGGACACCCTGACCTTCCAGGCGGATCACAATCTGTCCGACCGCTGGAAAACCAGCCTGACCTACGCCTACAGCCGCAATCGCTACAACGATAACCAGGCGCGCGCCACCAAATACAACGCGACTACCGGCGCGCTGACCCGCCAGGCCGACTCGACCGGCTACGCGCATAGTCAGTCGCAGGCCGTTCAACTGACGTTAAATGGCGATATTGACTGGGGGCAGACCAACCACCAACTGCTTTTCGGCGTTGACCATGAAGCCGACCGAACCTACCGGGGCGATATGATCCGCGGCACCGCGGTCACTAACTTCAACGTCTACAACCCGGTCTACGGACTGCTGCCGGCCTCGACTTCCGTCAGCGCCGCGGACAGCGACCAGCGTGAAAACGTCGACAGCACCGGCGTGTTCATGCAGGACGCTATCCGCCTCAACGCTAACTGGATGCTGTTAGGCGGACTGCGTTACGACCACTTCGACGTGATGTCCGGTAAAGGTCGTCCGTTCGTCGCCAACACCGATGGTTCATATAGCCGTCTCGTGCCGCGCGCCGGCGTCGTGTACAACCTGACGTCCTACTCCTCTCTGTACGCCAGCTATAGCGAATCCTTCAAGCCGAACACCTCTATCGCCACCCAGATTGGCGCGCTGCCGCCGGAACTGGGCAAATCCTATGAAATCGGCGCCAAACTGGATTTGCCTAATCGCATCACCGCCAACATCGCGCTGTTCGACATTCACAAACGCAACGTGATGGTCAGCGAAGACGTCGGCGGCGAGACCGTCACGCGCACCGCGGGCAAAGTGCGTTCACAAGGGGTTGAACTGGACATGGCCGGTAAGCTGACCGATTCGCTCAGCCTGATTGGTTCCTACGCCTATACGGATGCACGCGTCACCTCCGACCCGGACAACAACGGCAACCGGATGCCGAACGCGGCACGTCACACCGCATCACTGTTCCTGACGCAGGACTTTGGCAACCTTGGGCTGCATGCGGGAGACAATCTGCGCGTCGGCGCAGGCGCGCGCTACGTCGGCCGCAGGGCGGGCGATGCCGCCAACAGCTTCACGCTGGACGATTACACCGTCGCCGACGCTTTCGTTTCCTATAGCCTGCCAATCCACGGCTATGCGGTGAAATGGCAGTTGAACGTGAAAAACCTGTTCGACAAAACATACTATCCCTCCAGCGGCAGCAACCTGCGCGTATCCGTGGGCGAACCTAGGGAAGTGGTACTGCGCGCCAGCGTAGACTTTTAATTCCTGCTCGGCCGTCACTGCTCCGGAAACGGGGCAGTGCTTTTTCTCTTCACTTTATTCATAGCGAAGTTTCAGCGTCACTGTCTGCCATCCGGCGGATAGCGCGATCCTGGGATATTGAGATGTTTTTAGAGGGAAACGGTGGGGAGATATTCTGAGAGGAAAACTGCCCGGCGCTGAGCGCCAGGCAAGCAGGTAACGTTATTATTTAACGCTGGCGATGGTGCCTTTATAACCGGTAACAACCACGTGCACTTGTTTGAACACGCCGTAGTCTTTGGTGGTCACTTCGTAACGCGGAGCGACGATCAGATCTGCGCCAGACGCTTTAACTGCGTTGTAGGCAGCAGCAGATTTCACGGAAGCAGAAATGTCCGCGAAAGACAGCGCGCCACCAGTACCGTAGTTTACGCCATCGATGTGTTTGTCGCCTTCACCCCATTTGATAACACCGAACAGGACGTTTGCAGACGCTTCACCGTTAATTTTTTCGCCTACGGTGATGTCCGCTTTAACGGAAGATTCGACACGGCCTTCCAGTCCGATAGTCGGCTGGCTGGTATTATAAGAGGAACAGCCCGCCAGCAGAGATACCGCGAAAGCCGCTGCGGCTAATTTGAATTTGTTATTCATGGTGTGTAATCCCTTTACTTTAAAATGAAAAAACTTCGCAGTTCGAAGCCAGGGAATATTATTTTCTTTTAGTTTTAATTACCAGAATGCCTATTTGACGCATCAATAAAACGCCCCCAATCAGAATGTGCTTTTTATTTTCGGCCACAAGCACATCAGCTACACAGGCCCAGGCACCGTCCTATCTGACCTCTCCCCTATTTCTTACCATGACTTTCGGTCCATTAATGATTAAATAATCAGCAAAACAGGCAGCCTTTCAATATCAAAATTAATCACCAAATGATAAAGGGAATAAAATATATATATGGTGCCTATTATGGGGATGAATAATGGTTATTTGAACAAAAAAGAAACCACGTTGCGAATAATGAAGCCAAAATCAATATAGCTTTCTTATGGGATTAAATAAAATACAGCAGAGCCCAATCTTTTCTAAAGGAATAATACCTTATTTCCAACAGAAAATATTATTTTAAATAGTGGATTACTCCAATTAGAATTCAATGAAGCACAAAAATCGTTCGCCAAATTGAGAATATCGGGCACTATAATGAACGAGAAAGAACCAGACCTGATCGATAACCTACTGATGACAGAGGATTTATTATGTCTAACACGAACAGCATCGTTCGCCTGAGGCCCTTGGAACGCGATGATTTACCCTTTGTTCATCAGTTGGATAACAACGCCAGCGTGATGCGCTACTGGTTCGAAGAACCCTACGAAGCCTTCGTGGAGTTGAGCGATCTATACGACAAACATATTCATGACCAGAGCGAACGCCGCTTTATCATCGAACACGAGCGGGTCAAAGTCGGACTGGTGGAACTCGTCGATATCAACCACATCCACCGCCGCGCTGAGTTTCAAATCATCATCGACCCGGCGCATCAAGGGTATGGCTACGCCAGCGCCGCCGCACAGCTGGCGATGGACTACGCTTCGCCATTCTTAACCTCTACAAACTGTATCTGATTGTGGACAAGGAAAATCAAAAAGCCATTCACATCTATAGCAAGCTGGGATTTGATGTTGAAGGTGAGTTAATTCACGAATTTTTTATCAATGGGGAGTACCGCAACGCCATTCGGATGTGCATTTTTCAACATAACTACCTGTCCAGGCATAAAAAGCCCAGCAGCGCCCCGTCTCCCGAGGCAGACATCACCCGATGACCGGTACGCGTTGCCGTCCTGGGCTATGGGATACTGCAGAACTATTGCCGTTTAGCTTTCACTGCTCAGTGTTGTAATCCATGATTCCGAATAAAACATAAGTTTGAAAGGTATATTGTTGATGGATTATCAACCTGCGGCTCGACGGACTGACCCTGTCAGGTCCTGTTCAACAACATCACAAATTGACGGTTTCCGTTAATATCCACAAAAATACAATTCTGATAACTACTTACCTAAAAAATCCGGCAAAGTCGTATCGGCCTATCAAACATGCAGGCAGAAGTCGGGTTTTGTCGGGTTTAACCCTCGAATTAACCATTATTCCCCTCCTGCTCTATAAGCAAGCATGGCCGCATTGAACGACGACTGACATTAACCACCCGCCTGAATACGTCTTTAAATCTCTTCTGATCCATTCAACGCTATCGAATGACGTTATGGCGAAATCACACTCGGCTTATCGCTTGATATTCATTTATCGCGAAAAAAACGGCGAAAAAAATCTCTCTATTAACCACTTACACACTCCTCACGATTGTTAAATAGCATCACACCCACCTCATCAATAACTAACAAACGTTTGCATAGCGCTTGTTTTTGGGTTGCTTTTTGTTTTTTTTTGCATTTCACCGTTCAATCCACCCAACATTGATAGGCAAAAACGCCAAATAACTATTTCATTGATCGGTATTACCGATCATATAATGCTGCAGCTGCATTATTGACTCACCTTTGCAGTGGTCTTTTTCTTTTTAACAACACTAAAATTTATGGACTGTATCATGCTTAAAAAAACTCTCTTGGCCTTGTCTATCTCCGCGATATCCCTGACCGCTTCAGGTTTGGCTCAGGCAACTGATGGCACTATCAATTTCAAGGCAAGCATTTCCGCGTCGTCCTGTACCGTCAACAGCGTGGCGGATGCTTCTTCCACGGCGGGTACGGTTGATTTTGGGACCGTCAGTAATACCACCTTCGGTTCAGCGGGTGATGCCACTGTCGGCACACCTTTCTCTATTGAACTGGTCGATTGTGCCGTAGCATCAGCGCCGACCATCACCTTCGAAGGCACGCCGGTAACGAGCAGCGGTTATACCGAGTTGTTCGACACCGATATCAGCGGCTTGGGTATCCGCATCGAAGATGCCGACAGTACCGGCACCTACTACACCTCCGGCACAGCCGCAGCCAACACCGGGTTCAATGCCTTAACGTCAACCGAAGTCACCTCAGCAACAGGTAACTTCAATGCTTATCTGGTCGACTACACCGGCTCCACGGCTTATAGCGGCAACGTCGATACCGATGTGACCTTTACCATCAACTACAGCGATTCCTGATGTTGCAGGGCTGGCCTTCAGGCCAGCCCGATCTGTTTTTGATTATTTTTTTATAAGGTTGTCACATGAAGCTATCTAGCCGACATATGGCGGGCGCGTGCCTGCTATTTGCATCGATTACCAGCCATGCCGATGGATTAACTCTAGGGGGAACCCGTCTGGTCTACGATGCGACCCAAAAAGAGGCCAGTCTCTCCCTGAGCAACGCAGGGAAAAGCACCCCGTATCTCGTTCAGGTATGGGTCTCCGACCTACAACGTAAGACCAAAAATATTCCGTTCATCGCTACGCCTCCCCTGTTCAAACAAGGGCTGAATGGCGACAGCGCCATTCGCGTCGTTTACACCTCCTTGCCGTCCCTGCCGCAAGACCGGGAAAGCGTGTACCTGCTCAATGTACGCGCCATCCCTGCCGTGGAGAAAAAAGCCGACCCGAAACGCCTGACTATCGCTACGCAAAACATCATCAAGCTGATCTACCGGCCAAAAGGCTTTCTGCCAAAGACGCCGAACTGGCCGTACAGAAGCTGAAAGTCACGCCGGTAGCCGGGGGGATTTCGTTCGACAATCCCACGCCTTACGTGGTGACGCTGACGGGCATGTCAGTCAACGGTAGAAAGATCGACCGGCCCGGCACCATCATGCCCAAGGCGTCGAAGATTGTGCCGGTGAACGACCGACCGATAAGCAGTGTCAATTTCAGCACTATCAATGACTTCGGTGGAATGACGGTATCGCGAGGGATTCGTTTCTAATGAAAATTCTGAGTATGACGCCAGTCTTGTCATGTAAAGTCCGCCACCACACATGGCCTCGGTTAAAGGTTTTGGTGCTCTGTGGGTATGCGGCCAGTGCTTTGTCTGTGCAGGCGGAAATGTACTTCAACGTTAATGCCCTGCATCTGGATGAAAGTCAAAAAGCGCAAACCGACCTTTCACTGCTGTCGCGCACTGACATTCAAATGCCCGGCGAGTACAAGGTGCAGGTCCGCGTAAATAAAACCCGCGCCGGTGAACATCTCCTGCGTTTTGTTGTGTGTGACGGCAACCGCCTGTGCCCACAGCTCACGCCGACGCTGCTTCATGAGCTGGGCGTAAAAGTGCAAGTGTTCCCCGCGCTTGTCGCCATAGCCCCAAACGCCCCGATCATCAAACCGGGAGACTACATCCGCGGTGCAGACAGCGACTTCGATTTTGATCGACGGATACTGGACCTGAGTATTCCTCAGGCGGCATTGGACAACCGTGCCCGGGGCGATATTCCCCCCGAACAATGGGACAGCGGCATTCCCATGCTGTTTTCCTCTTACAGTGCCTCCGGCTCCGAAGTGCAAAATCACAAGAACGGCAAACAAACCAGCACGCAGTACATTAGCCTGCGCAACGGAGCCAATCTGGGTGAGTGGCGGTTACGCAATGACAGCTACTATACCCGCTCCAGTCAGGGCCGTACTCGCTGGAGCAGCACGCAAACCTGGGTTGAACGAGATATTCGCTCGTTGCGTGCCCGCCTGGTCGCCGGCGAAGCCACCAGTCCCAGCCTGGTTTTTGACAGTTTTAGTTTTCGTGGGGCCAGCCTGTCCACTCAGGATGAAATGCAACCGGACAGTCTGCGGGGGTATGCCCCGGAAATTCGGGGAGTGGCGATGACCAATGCCACAGTTGAAGTACGCCAGAATGGCAACCTGCTCTATCAGACTTTTGTGTCGCCCGGTGCCTTTATCATCAACGATCTGTACGCGACGTCTACCTCGGGCGATCTCAACATTACCGTCAGGGAAGAGGACGGTACGGTGCGCATTTTCACACAGGCTTTCGCTTCGCCGCCCATTTCGGTTCGCAAAGGCGTCATGAAATACTCTGTTACCGCCGGGGAATATGGCACCCGCTATTATAAGGACAGTAGCAACGCCCTCGGTCAGCGGTTCGCACAAACTGAAATCCTCTACGGCCTGCTGAACAATACTTCGGTCTACGGGGGGCTCATTGCCGCTGAACATTACCATTCAGGTATGATCGGCGTCGGCCAAAGCATGGGGGAACTGGGGGCCGTGTCGCTGGATATCACCCATGCCCAGTCGACGTTCAGCGACGGCACCACTCACAGTGGGCAATCCATTCAGACAAAATACAGCAAGCTTTTTGATATCACTCGCACCTCAATGACGCTGGCGGGTTATCGCTACGCCACAGACGGTTTCTACAGCTTCGATGAAGCCAGCAACTACTACTACAGCAGCAGCCTGGCTTCTCGCTACAGTCTGAAAAGCAAGGCGCAGATCACCCTGAGTCAGAACATTGGATGGCTGGGAGCGATCTCCCTCTCCGCCTACCAGTCGGAATACTGGAACCGCAGTAACTCAAAAACGCGCTCCATGACCGGGAGCTGGAGCAAAGCTTTTAACGGAATATCGGTCAGTCTGAACCAGAGTCAAAGCAAGGTTTGGCAGACGGATAAAACCGACAACATCACCTCCGTCAGCGTCAGCCTGCCGCTCGGCAAATGGCTGTCGTCGCCGGGCAGCAATCTCCGGATGAGCAACAGCTGGTCGCGGTCCGATCAGGGAACCAACAGTCTGACGTCCACGCTGTCGGGCACGGCGCTCACTGCAAACAACCTGTCTTGGTCTGTCTCTCAGGCGAAAGCACATAACAATTCCGGCACAACCACGAACAGCACGGCACTGACCGGCACCTACCGGGGCGGTCGGGCCACCGCGGGGCTCGGATATGCGAACTACTACGGCCAGAGAGAAACCGTTAACTGGAGTCTACGTGGTTCATTGGTGGCGCATCCGTATGGTATGACTCTGTCGCAGCAGTTGTCAGAAGGAGCCGGCTACGCGCTGGTCAGAGCACCGGCCGCGGATGGCGTGAAGGTCAGGAATCGGACCGGACTGGTCACGGACTGGCGGGGCTATGCCGTGGTGCCTTCGTTGACGGCTTACCGGGAAAACAACGTCAATCTGGACACGTCCACGCTGCCGGATGACGTGGATGTCACGGATCCGATGCTGCGTAAGATACCGCAGAAAGAAGCGCTGGTACTGGCGGATTACCGTACCCACGTGGGCTTCCGGGTGTTTTTGACGCTGACGCATAACGGGAAAACACTACCGCTGGGCGCGCCGGTCTCGGCGGGCGAAGCCGCTGGAATGTCCAACGAGCAGGGACAGGTGTGGCTGACGGGGGTTGCAGCGAATAGCGTAATCAAAGCCACTCTACCCGGCGGCCGGGAGTGTCAGGCACCTTTTAGGGCGGACCGGGCTGTGACGAGAAACGGGATAGTGATGGCAACGCTGGAATGCAGAGGATGAGAGCATGAAAATGAGCAAACGCACCAGAAATTCACACTGTAATTATCTAAGAAGCATATTGTTTTTAGTTTTCTTATTAACAGGATTCAATGCAACAGCGACGTCAACCAACGAGTTCTCACCATCGAGTAGTACAATTGCGCTGCCATCTTCACTTACACTCCCCGCTAATACGGCCGTAGGAAAAGTCGTCTATACCTCTGAGGCTGCGACAACCTCAATGACTTCGTCAGATACAGGCGACTATACCTTTACAACCCAGTGGGCGGGCGAATCCCCAACACGGTCTTCCTACGGTAACAACGTCTACGAGACAGGCATTGCCGGACTTGGGTTTCGTGTCAAAGGTGTATTCCGGACAAATCAGCCCAAAACGCTCACCATCTACTGGCCTGACAACAGTGATACAGTGACATTAACCGGGAGTACAACCCCGGCAGAGCAAGACGCCTACCTTGAATTGATTGTGACGTCTAATGATGTTGCCTCTGGGGAGTTTGATCTCAGCGCGATAATTGCCAACATGCACTTTGATGAAGTTGACTGGGCCGTGTCGTTCAGTGGCACAACAACCGTCACCGCGACGTCCTGCGAGGTGAATACTTACGACACGTCAGTTGATCTGGGAACGGCATACACCAAAAATCTGACGGAAGTCGGCACGACCGCTCAAACGACGGATTTCAGCATAAACATGACGTGTTCTGCGTCAACGTTGAAGCCATCAATCACCTTTTCAGGAACACCAGACAGTAACGTAAGCGCCGTTTTTTCCAACGACAGCGGCACGGCGACGGGCGTGGGCGTTCAACTGCTCTATGGTGATACCGTCATCACGCCGGATACTGTGCTTTCCCTAGGTAAGCCAACCTCGACCTCAGCCACGGATTACGATTTCAAAGCCCGGCTTTACCAGACTGCCAGCACGGTGACTGCGGGAAGCGTAGATACCACCGTGACTTTTACCGTGGATTACGAATAATCGCGAATGACAGAAACAGGTCAGCCTGTCACAAAGTTGCCGCTGACTAAAAAGGGACATAACGTCAGCCCAACACGGTGAAAGCTTCAACGGCCGGATTGCGCATATCAGGTGAAGTGATAAACCTAAAATCCCGCTGCATAACATGGCGTTAAACGCTTATCCGTTTAAAGAGATAGGGAGATCAAACGCTCAGTGCTCACCGGCGTCGACATCTAAACTTCATGCATTTTTTATCGTGGTCACGACATTAAAAATAAAAACAGTCAGCGGTGCCCGGCTATTTTCAGCACCGTCGCCTAGTGAGAGGGCTGCCTAATGATAACGGGCAGCCTCTCATTAATATCCTTCACGCGCTCGATGTCAGAAGACACCGCCATATTTAACCGGTCATGATGGATAAATAAAAATGGCACGTTCTGATGGCACCGGTGTTATATGACATAGAATAATGGATAAATGATGATTCCCGTTCAAACACCGTTGTATGCCATACTCAAATACTGGCTCAGGGATTTTATATTTTTATTACCCCTGTGCGTCCTTTTGGCGGTTTTATTTGTTGTTCTGATCCAACATCGGAAGCGCAGGAAAGCCAGCTTGCCTGAGAAGATAATGCAGGGAATAAACGACAACGAATTTTATATTTGCTATCAACCTATTCAAGATGTTGCGACGGGCATGTGTATGGGGGCTGAAGCACTACTGCGCTGGCGGCGGCCGGATGGCAAATGGATATCGCCTGACATTTTTATTGCTGCGGCTGAGGATGAAGATTTGATCATCCCCTTAACACATCATCTTTTCGAGAAAGTATTAAAGGACACCGATAGTTGGAAAATCACTAACGAATTCCATCTTGGCATTAATATCTCCTCTGCACACTTAGAGTCCCCGGACTTTGTTAATGATATTTTGAGCCTGCGTAAGATATTGAGACTCCGTGGAATAAAGCTCGTCATAGAAATTACGGAAAGAAATATTATCAAGAATGATGAACAAACAAAGCAGGTATTGACCTATTTACGTAAAATCGGGGTTATTATTGCCATTGATGATTTTGGCACAGGATATTGTTCACTGTCTTATTTGGAAACGCTCCCGCTAGATCATCTTAAAATAGACAAAAGCTTTATTGATGCCATAAAAACATCAGAGAGCAGAGCTCCTGTATTGAATATGATTATCAAACTGGCACAGGAATTAAATCTCAAAATCACCGCCGAAGGCGTGGAAACAAAATGTCAGGAAAATTATTTAAAAGCATCCGGCGTGGATTTTATGCAGGGATATTTGTATTCGTACCCAATGGATAGTGCGAATTTTGTACGATGGTTTCAAGAGCGGTAAGACTCGAAGCCATCTGATGATCAAAATGTTATCTTACTGCTGCATCGTTCGGCATAAATCGGGGCTATGGTACTCATTCATCATGAGTTAAGGGAAATAGATAAAACCACATAAGGATTGGCTAAAAAATATTCTGGAATGGGCACACCGTTTTCCTCGATAAAGGGGTCGTTTCCACCATCCTATTATCCATACCGGTGTATTCTGAAGGACGGGTATCGTTATTTGGAACAACAAGCGCACGTAGAAGAAAATAGCGCCCTCCTCATCACTCATCAAGGCTGGATAACGGCTGACGGCGAGCCAATTGAACGATCTCGCTCGTTGTTCCCATCACCACCCTCTACTGCCCACCAGATGGTGAATATTCAAGCACAATATCAGCAAAGCCCGAGCGCCCCGGTTCAAACCGCTACGCTCGGGCTTTCTTTTATCTGCTATCTGCGCCTTTTCGCGCGCTTTATGACGGCTTAAGGCCGTTAAGCCTCGTAGCGCCGGAACAACGCCCTTCCGCGCAGCAAACGCAATCCTAACCACCCTCCGCACAGGGACAGCAGCAGGGCACTCAGCGGGGGCAGACCGATCCATAACAGCCAGTTAGGCTCCCACGGGAAATCGAACACTTTGCGTTGCAGCATCCACAGCGCCGCTTCCGCGCCAAGCGCCGCCGCCAGTCCGGCGGCAAGCCCCATCACGGCAAACTCGCACCACAGCGTGGTGCGCAGCAGCCTTTTGCTGGCACCCAGCGTCCGGTAAACCATCAACTCCTGACGACGCTGCCCCATCCCGACCTGAATTTGCGCCAGCAACAGCAATACGCCACAGAAGATGACCAACACCACCATCACTTCCAGCGCGCGACTGACCTGTTGCAATACCTGCCCGACCTGCTTGAGGATCGTGCCGATATCCAGCACGCTTAGCGTCGGAAACTGCCGGTTAAGCTGGGTGATCACAGTGTCCTGTCCGACGTGTCGGAAGCTGGTCAGCCACGACTGCGGCTGATGCTCCAGCGCCCCCGGCGGGAAGATAAAGAAGAAGTTAGGCCGCAGGCTCTCCCAGTCCACCTGACGGAAGCTGGTGATTTTGGCGCTGAACGGCTGCGTGTCGCCGGTAAAGGTCAGCATGTCGCCCAGAGATACCCCGAGACGTTCCGCCACGCCCTGCTCTATCGACACCTCGCCCTGCTTCGGTGGCCACTGTCCGGACAACAACACATTATGCTGCGGCAGATCCGGCAGCCAGGTCAGATTCAGCTCGCGGTTTACCGTTCCGCCGCCAGGCGCATCTTCAGGGATCAGCTCAGTGGCAACGCGCCCGTTGATCTCCGTCAGTCGCGCCCGGACGATCGGATAAAAGAGAGCCGGCTGCACTTGATGTTGGATCATAAAATCTTTCACCGCAGGGATCTGATCGCCGGTGATATTCAGCACGAAATAGTTCGGACTGTCCGATGGCAACTGCTGCTGCCAGCGATCCAGTAAGTCGCCGCGTAACAGCAGCAACAGCGCCAGCAGCATAAACGAGAGCGCAAACGCCGCCAGTTGGCCGATGGTTGACCACGGCTGACGCAGGAGTCGGTTAATCGCAAGACGCAGGGATAACCGTTTTAACGTGAGACGTCGCAGTACCAGTAGGCTGCCCCAGCCAATCGTCCCCAACAGCAGCGCCAATACCACCATCCCCCCGAGTAGCGACCACAACAGCGAACCGCCGCCGGACAGCACGAACAACAGACCAATTACGACCACCGCGACGGCGGGCAGGTAGTAGCGCAGCGGCCAGACGTTAGCCGTCACATCCCGTCGCAACACGCGCAACGGCTGGGTCGCCAGCAGAAGGCGATACGGACGAAGACCGACCAACAGCGAAATCAACACCAGCGTACCGAGCGCCCATGCCCAGGGCCAGAGTCCGGCGGGCGGCAGCGTAGCGGGCAGGACGGGGGCCAACGCTCGCATTAATACCGCCTCGAAGCCCAGCCCCAGCACACTTCCGCTCACGGCCGCCAGCGCCAGCACCGACAGCCACTGACCGACAATCAGACGTCGCAGCGCGCCACGACCGGCGCCTAACGTTTTCAGCACGGCGACCAGATCGTAACGCGTGCGGCAGTAATGACTCATCGCCACGGTGACTGCGGCGATGGCTAACAACAGCGTCAACAACGCGGACAGCAGCAGGAACTGCTGTGAGCGTTGGAGAGATTTGCTTAACGCGCCCGGCGAATCTTCCATGCCGTACCAGCGCTGATCGGCTTTCAGTTGAGGCTTAATCCAGTCGCCGTACTGCGCGATGGCCTGAGGCTCTCCCGCAAACATGTAGCGCCAGGTAATGCGGCCGCCGGGCTGAATCGCGCCGGTACTGGCGACATCGGCCATGTTCATCAGCACACGCGGCGCGGTTTCGAAGGGATTGAAGCCGTTGTCCGGCTCCTGAATCAGCTCGCCTGCGATGCGCAGCGTGGTATCGCCGATATCGAGTGGGTCTCCGACTCGCGCCCCCAACAGCGCCAGCAGCCGCGGGGCGACCAGAACCGTGCCGGGCGCGGCGCGCAGCTGCGCAGGCCGGGTCTGTAAATTCCCATACAGCGGATAGCGATCGTCGGTGGCTTTCACCTGCGCCAGCTGCGCATTTTCTCCGGCGTAGGTCATCGTCATAAACGACACTTGTCGGCTGACGGTGAGGCCGTCTTGCGCCGCCCGTTGCAGCACCGCTTCATCTACTGGCCGCGAGGCCCGCAAAACCCGATCGCCCGCCAGAAAGTCGCGACTCTGCTGGCTGAGTCCCTGCTCCATGCGATCGCTGATGGTGCCGAGCGCCAGCACGCAGGCCACGGCCAGCGTCAGCGCCAGCCAGACGATCAGTAGCGAAGGGGAACGCCATTCACGCCAAAACCAACGCCAGATCATGACTCCTCCCACAGTTTGCCGTCACGCAGACGCAAACGCCGCTCGCAGCGCGCGGCCAGCTGTTCGTCATGGGTAACCAGAATCAAGGTGGTGGCGTGGTCGCGGTTCATCGCGAACAGAAGGTCCACGATACGTTCGCCGGTCTGGCGATCGAGATTGCCGGTCGGCTCATCGGCAAACAATACTTTAGGGCGACCGCTGAACGCGCGCGCCAGCGCCACGCGCTGCTGTTCGCCGCCGGACAGCTGAGCAGGCAGATGCTGGAGACGCGCTCCCAGTCCGAGCTGCTGCAGTAATTGTTCGGCCTGTTGGCGGCTGTCGCGGTCGCTTTCCCCCCGCAGCAGCGCAGGTAACTGTACGTTTTCCAACGCGTTTAGCGTCGGCACCAGCATAAAGGATTGAAACACAAAGCCGACGTCGCGCGCCCGCAGCGCCGCACGCCCTTCTTCATCCAATCGGTTGAGCGGCTCGCCCAACAGCGCAACCTCCCCGCTGCTGCCGTCGTCCAGTCCGGCCAAGATCCCCAACAACGTCGACTTGCCCGACCCCGACTCGCCGATTAATGCCAGGGTCTGAGCAGGTTTGACAACCAGCTCAACTCCGGTAAGGATGGACAGCTCGTGTTCCCCTTGACCAACGTGTTTACTAAGATGATGAACTTCAAGAATGTTTTCCGCTGGCATTTTCTGGTCCTTTTACTGCTGGGAATAGTAAGTTTACGTGCTATCGCGGCGGATACGCTGCTGGTGCTGGGCGACAGTCTGAGCGCGGGCTATCGTATGTCGGCGACGCAGGCCTGGCCTGCCTTGCTGAATAGCCGCTGGCAGTCAGCCCCCGGCGGCGTGAACGTCGTCAACGCCAGTATCAGCGGCGATACCGCCGCGCAGGGGCTGTCCCGTGTTCCGGCTTTACTGCAACAGCACCGCCCGCGTTGGGTGCTGATCGAACTGGGCGGCAACGATGGCCTGCGCGGTTTCCCTCCGTCCAGTCTGGAACAGGATCTGACAAAAATCATCTCTCAGGTCAAAGAGGCCGGCGCGCAGCCGCTGCTGATGCAGATCCGACTGCCGACCAACTATGGCCGGCGTTATACTGAGACCTTTGCGGCCGTGTATCCGAAACTCGCCACGCAGTTCGCCATTCCGCTGCTGCCGTTTTTCATGGAGCAGGTCTATCTCAAACCCGAGTGGATGCAGGATGACGGCATCCATCCGAACCGCGACGCCCAGCCGTTTATCGCCGACTGGATGGCGCAAAAACTCGGCCCTCTAGTTAACCACGACTCTTGATATTCAGGGCTTTATAGTTAGGTAAAGTTATGCAAAAAGCGATTTTAATCACCGGCTGTTCCAGCGGTATCGGCCTGATCGCCGCACAGGATCTTAAGCAACGCGGCTACCGGGTTTTGGCCGCCTGCCGACGTGCGGAAGATGTGGAAAGAATGAACGCGCTGGGGCTGGAAGGCATCGAGCTGGATCTGGACGACAGCGACAGTGTGGATCGCGCCGCCGATCGCGTTATTTCGCTGACCGGCAACCGGTTGTTCGGTCTGTTCAACAACGCCGGTTACGGCGTTTACGGTCCGTTGAACACGATCTCCCGTCAGCAACTGGAACAACAATTTTCCAGCAATCTGTTCGGCACCCATCAACTGACGCAGCGACTGCTGCCCGCCATGCTCGCGCACGGCGAAGGGCGTATCATTCAGACCAGTTCCGTCATGGGGCTGGTGGTCACGCCGGGACGCGGCGCCTATGCCGCCAGCAAGTATGCGCTCGAGGCCTGGTCAGACGCGCTGCGTATGGAGCTGCACGGCAGCGGAATCCACGTGTCGTTGATAGAGCCGGGGCCGATTAGCACGCAGTTCTCCGCCAACGTGAACCAAACGCAGCACGATCGCCCCGTCACGAATCCCGGCATCGCCAAGCGATTCACCCTGACGCCAGAGGCGATATTGCCCAAACTGCGCCATGCTCTGGAGAGTCCGCGCCCCAAATTACGCTATCCGGTCACCTTGATGACCTATGCGCTGTCGATCCTTCGCCGCCTGCTTCCCGGACGCGCGCTCGACGGCTTATTACGCACTCGCTCCTGACAGGGGTTGAAGCAGAGGGAATTTGCCCCCATAACTCGCTGAAACGGATAAGAGAGAATCCCATGCTAGAACAACACGCCAACGTGATTGATATTAACGAAACGAATCTGCAGCAGGTGCTGGAACAGTCGATGACCGCTCCGGTGCTGATTTACTTCTGGTCGGAACGCAGCCCGCACTGTCAGGAGCTCAGCCCGGTACTGGACCGACTGGCCGCCGAATACGCAGGGCAATTCTTGCTGGCGAAAGTGGACTGCGATGCAGAACAACGCGTCGCCGCGCAATTCGGCCTGCGCGCGATCCCTACCGTCTATCTGTTCAAAGACGGTCAGCCGTTGGACGGTTTCCAGGGGCCTCAGCCGGAAGAAGCGATCCGCGAACTGCTGCAACGCGTTCTGCCCAAAGAGGAAGATCTCAAAACGGCAGAAGCCGAGCGTTTGATTCAGGACGGCCAACTGCAAGACGCCCTGCCGCTGTTGAAAGATGCCTGGCAGTTAGATAGCAAACGCAGCGACATCGCTCTGTTGCTGGCGGAAGTGCAAATCGAGCTGAATCGTGCGGAAGACGCCGAAGCCGTGCTGAGCACCATTCCGATTCAGGATCAGGACACCCGTTACCACGGTCTGATCGCGCAGATTGAACTGCTGAAACAGGCCGCCGATACCCCGGAAATCAAACAGCTGCAGCAGGAGCTGGACGCGGATCCGGACAATGCGGAGCTGGCCGTGAAACTGAGCCTGCAACTGCATCAGGTCGGCCGAAACGAAGAGGCGTTGGAATTGCTGATCGGCATGCTGAAAAAGGATCTGGCGGCCGCCAACGGCAGCGC
The DNA here is from genome assembly GCF_002111595.1 of Lonsdalea britannica. GTDB lineage: Bacteria > Pseudomonadota > Gammaproteobacteria > Enterobacterales > Enterobacteriaceae > Lonsdalea > Lonsdalea britannica. The sequence continues at coordinate 56,080 of NZ_LUTN01000003.1, read as the reverse complement.
GCGCAAAACGATGATGGACATCATGTCGGCGCTGGGCACCGGTGATGCGCTGGCCGCGCGCTATCGTCGCCAGCTTTACGCGCTGCTGTACTGATTACCGCACGTTTCGACGGGCCGCCCCGGCCCGTCGTCATTCTCGTGTTATCCCCTAGCAGGTTTCCACCGTTTCAATCCAGCCGTTACCCCCGTAGGGCGAGACGCCGCTCAACCAACGCCGCAACATATTCATCGCCGCCATCGCGACAATTTCCTGCTGCGTCGATAACGCGTAACGTGCCGCATTGAACTGCACGGTCTGAGCCAGCGTTTGCGAAGGCGTATGCAGCGCCAGAGACAAACGGCCGTCGTTCAGCTCACCCACCACCAGAGCCACCTGCGCCGAGACTCGCTGCGCCAGCTCACGCGCCTGATGCGACACCGTTGTTAATGGACTGGATGTCTTGTCGGAGGCCGTCAACAGCTCCCCGCCGGCCAACGGCACATCCGCGCCGCGTAGCTGCCAGTGCAGCAACCCGGCGGTAAACGCTTCGCCTATCGCCAATCGCAGTTGACGCTCAGACAGCGTCTGCGCCAGTTGCGCAGGCAGACCCGCGGTCCCCTCAAACACCGTACTGTCATCGACAATCTCCTTCACCTGTCGCCACAACGCCTGCATGGCATCCTGCTGCGATGCAGGGCCGGTCAATTTGATTTCGACGATAGGCACGGCGCAACGGTAACCCAGCACCACGGCCGGCGGCAGAGTGAGCGCCGCCAGCGCGCTCGCCAAATCGCTTTCACCACGCCCGAAGGTGGTCAGGCGCAGACAGAGCGGCGCTTCACCGAGCGAAAAACGCTGACGTAAACGCGGCATAATCTGCTGATCGACCATCACTTTGAACTCAGACGGCACGCCGGGCGTGAAAAATAACAGGCAGCGGTTCAGCTTCAGTGCAAAGCCGCAGGCGGTGCCGACCGGGTTGTCGAGCAGTTCCGCACCGTCCGGGATCAGCGCCTGCTTGCGATTCAACGCCGACATGGGACGCCCGCGATCGGCGAAGTAAGCCGTCATCTTCGCCAACCATGCCGAGTGCTCTACCAGCGATACTCCTGCCGCCGTCGCCGCGGCCAGCGAACTTAGATCGTCGCTGGTCGGCCCCAGTCCGCCGTTGACGATCAACACATCCGCGACATGACTACGTTCGGTCAACGCCGTCACCAACGCATCCAATTCATCGCCGACCGTCATGCGGCTGGTCATCGGCGCGCCTTGCTGAAACAGGTAATCCGCCAACCAGGCTGCATTGGTATCGACGATCTGGCCGTGCAGCACCTCATCGCCGGTGCAAAGCATCTCAACCCTAAGCATGTTTACTTTCTCCATTCGTGACTCGTCGGGCCTTCGTCTGTCTGGCGCCAGCGCACCTTATCTGGCAGGCGGTAATAACAGGACGTCGCCGACCGGCAACCTGCGGTCCAGCTCCTGTCGGCACGAGGTCATCACAATTTATGATACTGAGATAATAAAGGAATGACGCTGTGGGTAAACGTGGGATTGATGATTCAGATAAGAAGGCGCGGAAAACCGCGCCCTGTGGCAGGTATTAGAAACTCAGACCCGCGCCGAGGTAGACGCCGTCGGCAATTCTGCGATCGTCGTTGGACGATCCCATCGTGATGTAGCGATAGCCCACGTCCACGGAAAGCGGACGCAGCGGCTGCCAACGGACTCCGCCTTTCGCTTCAACGTAGTGATCCAGATGGCTGGTGAACGCCTCCGGCGAGTAGTAGCCTTCCCCGAACAGCGAGAGAGACGAGGTCAGCGGGAACTGCACGCCGCCGCCCACCGCCAAGCCGTAGCCGTCATCGCCGTGGTCGGGTTGCAGATAAACGCCTTTGACGCCCGCTTTGACCGCGGCTCGGCCCAGGCTGAAGCCGTAGTCCACCCCAAGAGTGTAGGCATCGTTGTTGTTGTCATTATCATGACCCCAGCCCGCATTGGCGGACAAACCCGGGAAGGGCAAGCCGATGCTGGCGCCGCCGCTCACATAGTCCTTCCCCGCTTCCGCCGAAATGCCGATAGCCTGAGCGCCTGCCGAGGCCAGCAAAAGTCCGCCGAGGCAGGCAGTCATCAATTTTTTCATCGTTATCGTCCTTAAATCAGGGGTGAGTGATATCAATTCGTGCCGGTCGCCGGCTACAAAGTCAATATAGACGTTACAAAACGCAATGATTCTACGTGATGTTTACTGCGCTGGGAGCCAGAATAAGGCTAAAAATGCGGGTTTCGCCTGACGAAATGCGACAAATTCGCATTTTTCAGCGCTGGCGATATCAATGATAAGCGTCGCCGATTTGCCTAATTAACGGCTCTGACTGATAGTTCTTAGCAGTCGAGTCAAACCGTAAGGAAGTAAACATGAGCAATGAAAAACAAAAGCTGACCACGGCCTCCGGCGCGCCGGTCGTCAGCAATAACAACGTAATGACCGCAGGCCCCCGAGGCCCGATGCTGCTGCAGGACGTTTGGTTCCTGGAAAAGCTGGCCCATTTTGACCGTGAAGTGATCCCTGAGCGACGCATGCACGCCAAAGGCTCCGGCGCTTACGGTACTTTCACCGTTACCCACGATATCACCCGCTATACCCGCGCTAAAATCTTCTCCGAAGTTGGCAAGCAGACAGACATGTTCCTGCGTTTCTCCACCGTCGCCGGTGAACGTGGCGGCGCCGACGCTGAGCGCGATATTCGTGGTTTCGCCATGAAATTCTACACCGAAGAAGGAAACTGGGATCTGGTCGGCAACAACACGCCGGTCTTCTACCTGCGCGACCCGCTGAAATTCCCGGACCTGAACCACGTGGTAAAACGCGATCCGCGTACTAACCTGCGTAACCCGGTCTACAAATGGGACTTCTTCTCCCAGTTGCCGGAAGCGCTGCACCAGCTGACTATCGACTTCAGCGACCGCGGCCTGCCGAAATCCTATCGCCACATCCACGGTTTCGGTAGCCATACCTACAGCTTTATCAACGCCGATAACGAACGTTTCTGGGTGAAATTCCACTTCCGTTGCCAGCAGGGCATCGAAAACCTGATGGACGACGAAGCGGAACAGCTGATCGGGAAAGACCGTGAAAGCTCCCAACGCGATTTGTTCGACGCCATCGACCGCGGCGACTTCCCGCGCTGGAATCTGCAAGTGCAGATCATGCCGGAAGCGGAAGCGTCTCAGGTGCCGTATAACCCGTTCGATCTGACCAAAGTCTGGCCGCACGGCGACTATCCGCTGATCGATGTCGGTTATTTCGAACTGAACCGCAACCCGGAAAACTACTTCGCCGAAGTGGAGCAGTCCGCTTTCAGCCCGGCGAACGTAGTGCCTGGCGTGAGCTTCTCTCCGGACAGAATGTTGCAGGGTCGTCTGTTCTCCTACGGCGATGCCGAACGTTACCGTCTGGGTGTCAACCACCACCAGATCCCGGTCAACAAACCGCGCTGCCCGTTCCATAGCTATCACCGTGACGGTGCGATGCGCGTGGACGGCAACAGCGGCAACGGCGCCACGTATGAACCGAACAGCTTCAACGTATTCCAGGAACAGCCTGACTTCAGCGAACCGCCGCTGTCGCTGGAAGGCGCGGCCGATCACTGGAACCACCGCGAAGACGACGATTACTTCAGCCAGCCACGCGCACTGTTCCAACTGTTGAGCGAAGAAGAACATCAGCGGATGTTCCAGCGTATCGCCGGCGAGCTGTCCCAGGTGCCGGAGTTCATTCAGGACCGTCAGATCGCGCTGTTCAACCTGGTTGATCCGGCCTACGGCGCGGGCGTCGCCAAAGCGCTGGGCCGTTAATTTCCCACCCGCGGACGGCGTGAGTCTTTCACGGACACGCCGCCCGCGGGTTCGTCAGTCGTGCCGCTGCCGCACCCAGGCCGCGACCTGCTGACGGGAAATTTTTATCCCGCCGTTTTTCAGTGTCCCGGGCAGAGAATAGAACGCCACGGGGCGCTGATATCCCGCCAGCTGTGGAGCGAGCCAGTCGCGAAGCATCGTCAGATCGCACTCCCCCGCGGTCTCTACCACCGCAACCGGGCGCTGCCCGAATTCCACATCATCCACCGGCACGACGCAGGCGAATTCAACTTCCGGATGCTGCAATAGCACCGCTTCCACGTCCTCCGGTTGAACGCCTTCCCCGCCGCTGAAGAACTGATTATCCAACCGTCCCATTATGCGCCACTCGCTGCCATCCCAGCAGCCGCGATCGCGGGTATGGAACCAGCCCTGCTCGTCGGCCAAAGGGTGTAGCGCGCCATCGCGCCAATAGCCGGACGCCAGACTGCTGCCTCGCAGCCAAATTTCCTCGTCCACGGCTTGAATCTGACGTCCGGCGAGCGGCATACCGACGCCGGGACGCCCGTCGGCGCGTTTGGCGCACACGGTGGAAGCCAACTCCGTCAGCCCGTAACCGCACCAGCAACGAATGCCGATGGCTTCGGCCTGTTGCGTCAGCGTCAACGGGATCATCGCGCCGCCCAGCAGCACCGAGGTCAGCGATGTCGGCACGTCGCCCTGCGCCAGCAGACGCCATAGCTGCGTTGGCACCAGCGAGGCATGCGTACAGCCCCGCAGCGCCACATCCAAAGGACGATCCGGCCGCACTACCAAACTGGCTCCCGCCGCCAGCCAACGCCAGACAATCCCTTGCCCGGAGACGTGAAATAGCGGTAAGGAGAGCAGCCAGCTGTCGCCCATCGAATAGGGCATCAGCCCGCGTACGCCCTCTGCGCTCGCCAGATGCGCAGCAAACGAATGCACCGCCGCCTTCGGCAGGCCGCTAGAACCGGAGGTCAGCGTCATCGTCGCTAGCCGCTCCGGATCCCATGCGGTGCGCGGTTGAGGATCTACGGCTTCGTCGTTCCCGGCGGAGAGAGGGACGATCGCATCAGCCAAGGCGTCTCGCTGAAACACAGACCAAAGCGGATATCCAGCGAGGGCAGCAACACGTCCGTCTGCGTGGCGGGCAGTTGCGGATTGAGCGGCAGCAAGCGCGCGCCGCACTGCAATAGCGCCAGGTAGCTTAACAACATTTCGCTGCTATTACGCCCACGCAGAGCTACTCCGCTTCCCTCGGTGACGCCCTGACGGACGAACGCCGCAGAACGCTGTTCAACCTCAGCGGCCAACTTGCGCCAGTTCCAGTCTTCATCATCACGGATCAGCGCCGTCGCGTCGGGCTGATGTCGCGCCCAGTGCCGCCACGGCCAGTCGGCTACGACCGCCATAGTTCGTCCAACTGTTCAACGTTGAGCCGCGGCAATGGGCTGTCCGGCCAAGGCCGCAACACCTGCGCCTGCATCAGATCCAGCGTATCCAAACCGGGGATGACCTCTGGCGTGAGCCAGTGCGCCAATCGCGCCAGTTGGGTCAAACCAAGACTGGATTCAATGCTGGAGCTGATCACCGCCGTCAGGCCCGCCTCATGCGCCAGACGAACTAACTGTCGACAGCGATTCAGGCTGCCGGTCAGCGAGGGTTTGATGATAATAGCGCTGACTCCCGGTTCGGCTTCCACGCGGAAGTCCGGCTCACGCACACTCTCGTCCCACGCGATATTGATGCCGGTATCTCGCGCGAAGGCCCGCGATTCCTCGCGGGTTTTACACGGCTCTTCCAGAAAGGCGATACGGGATCGCACGGCCGGATCGACGTAGCGCGCAAAACCGTCGGCTTTGGCCCGCGTCCAGCTGCGGTTTGCATCCAGACGCAGGGAGAGCTGCGGCAAGGCATCCAGCAACAGGTTAACGATCATGCCGTCCCGCACGGCTTCGTACAGCCCGACTTTGACTTTCGCTACCGGATTCGGCAGCCCTTGCAGCATCGCGAACAGTTCGTCCGGATCGCCGCTGCACAGCGGCGCTTTGCGATAGTCGGCGTCCTGTGGCAGCGTTCCTGAAAGCTCCGCGTCGGCGAAGCTCAAACCGAAGTCGACCGATGGCACGCCGGTTTCTTCCAGCGCGTCGCCGTTCAGCCAGCGCAGCAACGACTCCCGTACGGCGGTCTCGGCATCGTCCAGCGTTTCGACACTGAACTGCGGCAGCGGAGCGATTTCGCCCCAACCGCACCGTTCGCCGTCGCATAACTGCACGATCAGCCCGTCACGGGTTTTGAGCCGCTGGTTGCGCAGCACCACGCCGGCATCCATCGGTACGCTGTAACGGTAGAGCGTCGCCCGACGCATTACGGATTCCGCCGGAATTTGCTGAAGTCAGGCTGGCGTTTTTCATTGAAGGCGTTGCGCCCTTCCTGCCCTTCGTCGGTCATATAGAACAGCATGGTGGCGTTGCCCGCCAGCTCCTGCAATCCCGCCTGACCGTCACAGTCGGCGTTGAGCGCGGCCTTCAGGCAGCGCAGCGCCATCGGGCTGTTCTGTAGCATTTCGCGGCACCAGCGCACCGTCTCTTTTTCCAGATCGGCCAGTGGAACGACGGTGTTAACCAGTCCCATGTCCAACGCCTGCTGCGCGTCGTACTGGCGGCACAGGAACCAGATTTCCCGCGCTTTTTTCTGACCGACGATGCGCGCCATGTAGGAGCGCCCCAGCCGCCGTCGAAGGAGCCGACACGGGGACCGGTCTGACCGAAGATGGCATTTTCCGCCGCGATGGTGAGGTCGCACATCATATGCAGCACGTGGCCGCCGCCGATGGAATAACCCGCCACCATCGCTACCACCGGTTTCGGGCAGGTACGGATTTGACGCTGGAAGTCGAGCACGTTCAGGTGGTGAACGCCGCTGTCGTCCTGATAGCCGCCGTAGTCGCCGCGGACTTTTTGGTCTCCGCCGGAGCAGAACGCCTTGTCGCCCGCGCCGGTCAGGATAATCACGCCGATGCCGTCGTCGTGGCGCGCGTTGTCCAGCGCCTGAAGCATCTCTTTGACGGTCAGCGGACGAAAGGCATTACGAACCTGGGGGCGGTTGATGGTGATTTTAGCAATCCCGTCAGCCGATTTGTGGTAGAGAATATCGACAAAATCACCGCTGCAGTCGTGCCATTCGGTGGGGGCGTACAGCAGTTCTTCACTCGGATACAGCATAGGGTTTATTCCTTTACGGGATGGGAAATCAATGAACGGATCCGCGCCGCATAGCCGGACGGATTCTCCTGATGGGCATTATGGCCGCAGTCGGCCACGCTCAGCAGCGGCAGAGCAGCCTGCCGCGCCAGCGTCTGAAACTTGATGTCGCGCTCGCCGCACACATAGCCAAACGGCACCGACAGCTGCTGCAACGAGGCAGTCAGGCTCGGCTGACGAGATAATGAGGTGGCATTCAGCATGTTAGCCACCGCAGCGCCGTCGTTGTCACTGCGCCGCTGCACCAACGCCTGCCGCTGCGCGCGGGTGAGATTTGCGAAGACCGGCTGTCGATACCAGTCCGCCAGCACCTGTGCCAGCGGCTCCTCCGCAAAACGGCGCGCCCAGCGGGCATCATGCAGCGCCCGCGCCTCGCGCTCGTCCTCCGACGCCAATCCGGGATGCCCGCCTTCCACCAGCAAACCACGTAGCCCCGGGGTCTCGCCGTGACAGGCATGGAACATGGCGATACGGCCGCCCAGCGAATAGCCCAGCAGCCAGTAGTCATGGATGCCCTCCTCCGCCAACAGCGCGGTGAGTTGGCGACTGACGTCGTCAAAGCTATCGGCGGACTGATGGCGAGAGTCGCCGTGACCCGGCAGATCGACCAGCAACACGGGACGATCGTTGAGAAAAGGAAGGATGGGTTGCCAGTCTTCGCCGCTGCCCAGCAGACCGTGGAGCAAAACCAGCCACGGCTGTCCCGGCTCACCCTGTTGAACACGGCGGGCGTGCATCACCATGTGGCGACCTCGGCCAGAAGCTGTTGCAGGCACTCCGCGCCCGCCTTCGGCGATACCGACACCTCCAGCAGTGTCGTCGCCGTCTGTTTAAACCCGTCGGATGCGGCGTCGACGACCTCACGCCAGTTCGTCGCCCGGGCGTAGCGCAAGCCGAATAAGGCGGCAGCGTGGCTGAACTCCACCTGCTGCGGCATACAATAGAATGTTTCCCGCGCCTGCTCGGGCGTCGGCAATAAAGAGAAAATCTGGCCGCCGTTGTTATTCACCACGATCAGTACCAGGGACGCAGGGGGATGACGCAGAAGCGCCAGCGCATTGACGTCATACAGCGCGGACAAATCGCCAATCACCGCCAGCATGGGACGTGCGGTAGCGCGCTGCACGCCCGCCAGCGTGGAGACCAGACCGTCGATGCCGCTGGCGCCGCGATTGGCGTACACCGGATAGCCCGCGGGCAGCTGGGCCAATGCATCCACCAAGCGGATCGTCAGACTGTTGCCCAGAAAAAGCTGCCCCTCTTCCGGCAACAGCGCAGGCAACCGATGCGCCAGCTGCGCTTCGCCAAATCCTTCCGCCAGTCGGGCGGCCACCTGCGCGCCGACGCGTTCGACGCACGCGGGCAAGTCGGTGGCCCACGGTTGGGGCGCATTAGGTTCAGGAGGATGTGCGATCAGCCAGTCGGCGATGGGCGCGACCAGCCGACGTCCGCGATGATGAACCGGGTCCAGCCGACCGGGCAACGCGTCTACCAGCCAGTATTCCTGCGGCTGAATGGCCGCCTGCCACTGCAAGAGCCGCTTACCGGTCAAACCGGCGCCGAGCTGGACGACCATCTCGGCCTGCTGCAAACAATAGGCTTGCGGATGCGCCAGCCACAGATCCGCATGAGGCAAGGGCTGACCGGATTGGGAAAGCACATCGCCGATCAACGGCCAACCCAGCTGCTCGGCCCAGCGGGCGATAGCTCCCCGCTTTCGGCCGGTACATGACCGACGATGACCACGCCGCGTTTACGACGCCACATCGACCAGTCAGGCTGCTCGGCGCAATGCCGCGCAGATTCCTCCGTCCGAAGCCACGGCGACGATTCACGCCACCACGATCCCAACGCCCGCAGCCAGATGGAGTAGGCCTCCGGGTCGTCCGGGCCGTAAAGCGGCTCGGCGAAAGGACAGTTGATATGCAGCGCGCCGTGCGTCAACCGCCCGACGACATCGTCAACGGCGGATACCAGCCAACGCGCCGGAATATCCGGGGTGGGCCTTGGCAGCGCCAGCGTATGCGTAGGATGAGAGGCGAACATGCCGGGTTGGCGAATGGCCTGATTCGCGCCGCAGTCGATCAGCTCCGGCGGCCGGTCGGCCGTGAGCACCACCAGCTTTTCACCGGTCAGACCGGCTTCAATGATCGCCGGATACAGGTTCGCCGCCGCCGTTCCCGACGTCACGATCACCGCCACCGTCTGCCCGGAGGCCTTTGCCAGTCCCAGCGCCAGATGCCCCAGCCCACGTTCATCGAAGTGGGTATGACAGGTTAGCGCCGGATGCTCCGCCGCCGCGAGCGTGAGCGGCGTCGAGCGAGAGCCGGGCGCGATGCAGACATGGCATACGCCATGCCGGGTCAGCGTTTCCAGCAGAACTGTCGCCCAGCGGCGATTAAATACATTAGTGGACATGGTCGACTCAACAACTCTGGTTGCGGGTTGTAGCAATAATTATATTTTGTTTTATATCGCCAACTTTGATGTAAACACTTAGCAGGCACAACAAACATAAAACAAAACTATGACATATCGCTGTCCAGCAGCGATTTCAGGCCCGCGGCCTTGTTTTCCAGTTCCTGCCATTCTTGCTGTGGATCCGAGCCGGCGACAATTCCCGCACCGGCATACAACGTCAGCCGATCCCTTTCGACATCCGCCGAACGCAACGAAACACAGAATTCCGACTGCTGACGTGACAGGTAACCGGCCGACCCGGCGTACCAGCCGCGGTCAAACGGTTCATAACAGGCCAGATAGTCTCGGGCGGCGGCGCGAGGCAGCCCCGCCACCGCTGCCGTCGGCTGCAACAGCTGCAAACAGGCGCGGTCTTTCGCGTCATACAGTTCGGCGCGGATCGCGCGGCGCAGATGTTGTACCTTGCGCAAACGGATCGTCTCCATCGGCAAGACGTCCAACGCCGTCGCGGCCTGAGACAAGCGCTGGCGGATGTCATCCACCACCAGCTGGTTCTCGTTCTGATTCTTGACGTCCTGCATCAGCCACTGCGCCAGTTCATCCGCACGCCGATCGTCCCGGTCGTTGGCGACGGTTCCCGCCAACGCTTCGGTCTCCAGGCGTTTTCCCTCCCGGCGATAGAGCCGCTCGGGGCTGGAGCCCAGAAAGGCGCTCTCTGGCGTAAAAGCCAGCATGAAATGGTAGCAATGATGATTAGCCGTCCGGCTGGCGCTCATCAGGGTTGCCGCCGGCAGCGGGTGATCCAGCGTCAACCGGGTCATCCTCGCCAACACGACTTTTTCCAGCGCGCCGCCTTCGATTTCCGTCAATGCCTGTTGGACCAGGTCGGCCCATTGCGCTTTTTCGGGATGATGCGCTGTCAGCCTGACGGTGGCCGATAAGGGCGGCAAAGGACGTGCGGCCGATAGCTGACGCAACGCGCTTAAGGCAATCTCCGCATCCTGACGCAGCGAGATAGGGCTGAAGATATTGACCCGGAGTTGAACTCGCTCGCCCTGTCGCAGCAGCGTGATACGCGGTAAAAACAGGTAGCCGTCGAGCGGCTCCGCCTGAGCCAGCGTGGGGTAACCGAACGCATTCACCCCCCACAGCCGCACATCGTCGTCGATGTCTTCACGCTGCAAAAAGGCTTCAGCTTCAGAGACGGAAGCGAAGGTGCACACAGCGCCGCACGCGGCAGCTTCTTCCGGCTCTCGCCGATGCTGCCAGTAAAACTGCGGATACAACGCCTGAGCGGCCAGCCAGGCCAACAGCGCTGCCGCGTCCGCACATTCCGCCGACAGCGTGAACGTGCGAAAGCCCGCGTTGTCTGGCAGCGGCGCACCCAGCGCCCGCTCCATACGCTGCAACAGGCCTGAAAGTTGCTTCACGTCGCCCCCGGAATCCTAACTGAAAGTGTGGGATTATACGGGCGCGCCTCTGGAAAAAAAACGCCGGGTGACTTTTGGGCGCAGATTGTCCCGCGCACCGGCGTTTTTACCGGCGTCTTGACTCCCTGAAACGCGCCGCCGTCAGGTGCGAATAGCCCCCATGCGCCGCCTGAAAAAAGACGGCGTTACGGTGAGGAAAAGCAGATCCCCTTTCGATAAAAGCCCTGAGTTATGATAAAAGTACCCTATATCTCTGATTCCAGACGTGGTCTCTGTCTCTCATGCGTTCAACCGTCGACACCAAGCCCATTACCCTTGACTTTCCCCTGACGGATAAAGCCGTACAGGTCGCCACCCGGATCGGTTTTTTGATTTCCGGGACGGTCATCTCCGCCTGGGCGCCGCTGGTGCCTTATACCAAACATCGGCTGCACATCAACGATGCTACGCTCGGAATGTTGCTGCTGAGTATTGGCATCGGCTCGCTGATCTCCATGCCGTTAGCGGGATTTCTGACCGCTCGGTTTAGCTGCCGACGTGTCATTTTCGCGTCCGGCACCGTGCTGTGTGCGTTGCTGCCGTTGCTGACGCTGCCCGGCACGTTTGCATCAATGGCGCTGGTTCTAGGATTGCTGGGCGCGATGCTCGGATTGATGGATGTCGCCATCAATGTGCAGGCCGTCGAAGTGGAGCGCGCCAATCAACGGGCCCAGATGTCCAGCTTTCACGGCTTTTATAGCGTCGGCGGGATCGTTGGCGCCGGGTGCGTCAGCCTGCTGCTGTGGCTGGGACTGTCTCCCCTGCTTGCGACGCTGGCGGTCGCGTTGCTGGTCTGGCTCATGCTGTTCTGGTCGCAGCGCTATATGCTGCGCGCGACGTCCCGCGCCAACGAAGGACCTCTGCTGGCGATCCCCCGAGGGTGGGTGCTGTTCATCGGCGTGTTGTGCTTCATTATGTTTTTGACTGAGGGCGCAGTTCTTGACTGGGGGGCGCTGTATTTAACCGCCTTTCGCGGCATTGACGCACGTCAGGCCGGTATCGGCTTTGCCGCCTTTTCTATCACGATGACGTTGGGTCGGCTGTATGGCGATCGCGTGGTCAACCGCTTAGGCCGCTTCGCCGTCGTTGCGGGCGGGAGTCTGTGCGCCGCCGCGGGATTATTGATGACGATTACCATCGATAATCCCATGACGGCCATCGCCGGTTTCGCGCTGGTCGGTCTGGGCGCGGCCAACGTGGTGCCCATTCTGTTTTCCTCCGCCGGTAATCAGACGATCATGCCGCCGCATCTGGCGCTGGCCTCCATTACGACGATGGGGTATGCCGGTTCTCTGCTCGGCCCGACGCTGTTAGGATTTGTCGCCCAGATCAGCAGCCTGTCGCTGGCGCTGGGCGTGATCGTTATGTTGTTGCTGGCAGTCTGTGCCGGCTCTCGCGCCATCATCCGTTCGTCTGGAGATTGATTGACATGCCCGCCATCATCATGCGTTATTTTTCTCTGTTCGTTTTACTGCTACTGCTGGTGTTCGGGGCGTTCAGCTACAACTACATCAATGGCTGGATGACGGAGAAGAAATATGCTCTGACTGATATCGCTGAAAGTATGCAGAAGCGGATCGACACTTATCGCTTCTTTACCGATCAAATTTATAAAAACCTGCTTGTGGATGCTCCGCCTCCGACCGAAGGCGCGGTGAATGTGATCACGCTGGTGCCGAACGTGTTCTACGTTGAGCAGCGCGGCCAGAAGACCGATACGCTGATTTTCGGTCAGCACGAGAAGAGTACGCTCTACTCCATGCACAAGATCTCGCAGTATCTGGACATTCTGTGGGGCGCGAAGACTGACGTGTTTTCGATGTACTACCTCAACGGCACCGATAACAGCCTGACGATGGTGTCGACTCAGCCGCTAAAAGACGTCTCCTCCCAGTTTCGCGGCAGCTATATCGCGGCGCTGATCGAAGCCCGTAAGGCCGAAATGCTGCAGCAAGCGAATGCGCTGGATGAACGCGAGAGCTTCTCGCCGTTGCGCAAGCTGCGCTTCTACAACAACTATTATTTCACCCTGCGCACGACCTTCAATCAGCCGGGCCATCTTGCGACCGTTATCGCCTTCGACCTGTCGATCAACGATTTAATCCCGCGCAACATGGAGCGGGAGAATCTCATGCTGCGTCAGCAAACGCTGCCGATGAGCATGGAAACCGGTACCGATAACGAAACGCCGACCGACGTCCGCCTGGAGGGCACGATGGTCGAAGTGTCCGCCCAGTTGACCAACGCGCCGCTCAAAATGGTGTACAGCATCCCGCTGGACCGTCTGATCGCCGACATGCTGCGCACCAACATCTGGATGATATTGCTCAATCTGGCGCTGCTGCTGATCGCATTGATGGGCTTTTACGCCTTCCGACGCCACTTTTCCCGTCCTCGGGAAGACCTGTCGTATCGGCTGAAGAAACAGCAGAACATGTATACCGAGATCATCAGCCATCTGCCGGTGGGCGTACTGGTCTACGACTTCAGCACCAATAAGGTGGTGGTGGCGAACGCGCTGGCGGAACGGCTGTATCCACACCTCAGCCTGAAGAAGATTGCGACACTGGCGGAAGAGCATCAGGCGTGATTCAGGCCACCGTCGATAATGAGATGTATGAAGTCAGGCTGTTCTATAGCCTGTTCGTGCCGGACTACTGCCTGTTTCTGCTACGCGAACAAGAGCAGGAAATCGTTATCAACAAGAAACTGCAACTGGCGCAACAGGAGTTTGACAAGAACATCGCCGTGCGTAAGCGGCTGTTCCAAAACCTGAGTCAGGAGTTCAAACAACCGCTTAACGCCGTGCATCAGTTGGCGCTGTCGCTACGTAATGAACAGACGTCGGATGAACGGCAGCAGTCGCTGCAATTGCTGATTGGCGAAGCCGCCTGCGCTCTGAGTCTGATGGAAAATATCGCTCTGCAGGCACAGCTGGAAAACGACGAATGGGATGTGGCGCACGCGCCCTTTGCCCCGCTCGCGCTCGTTGACGATTTACTGCTGACCTTATTGCCGCGTATGCAGCAAAAAGGAATCAGTCTGTTTAATCATTACCAGTTGGATATTCGACAGACGTATCTGGGCGACGGCGAGTTATTAAAGAAAACGCTCTCGTTATTAATGGATTATGCCGTTACGAATACGGACTACGGCAAAATCACGTTGACGCTGAAACATCCTGAAAAGTCATCAGGACAATTGGTCATACAAATTAACGATACGGGTACGGATGTTTCCGTCGAAGAACTCGATAATGGACAGCATCCGTTCGCTGCGCCGGCACTTTCTGATCGATTCAGCCAAAATTCCGGATTAACCTTATTTTTATGTCATCAACTTTGCCACAAACTGGGCGGTCAATTGCAAATCAACCGACTGCCGGATTTAGGTACGCAATATACGCTGACGCTAAAAATGGAGCCCGTCGAGCTCCCGGAAGAGGAAGAGGAAAAGCTGCTGGATGATATTACAGTGTTGCTGGATATCACCACGGATGAAGTACGGCAGATTGTTAGCCGCATGGTCAGTCAGTGGGGCGCGAACTTCGTCATTTATGACGAACGCCTGATTAATCAGGAAGCGGACCTCACGATTACGGATAACGCAGGAAAAGTCGCAGACGACACGCTATTGGTGACGGGAGAAGACACGCAGTGGGTTTCTCTGGGCAACCGGCGGCTGCGCACCAGCTACAACATCAGTCATCTGATGCTGGATGCTCTGCTGAAACTGATCGAGCAGCAGTTGGAAACGTCCACCGACGAGAGCCGTCCGGCAACGGATGACGACATCGGTTTTTATGCTCGCCAACTGCGCAGCAGCGATTACTTTTCACTGTTCGTAGAGACAGTACCGGAGGATATGAACAGGCTGTATACTGAAATCCAAGATGGCGATTTTGTGTCACTGGCTCAAACAGCCCACCGGCTCAAAGGCGTGTTTGCCATGCTGAATCTGCATCCGGGCAAACAATTGTGTGAAGTCCTGGAACAACTTATAACCTCGCAGGATAGTGTGCAGATAGTAAATAACCTTCAACAGATTGAACGTTTTGTCAGTGCATTACTACAGCAAGGTGGCCAACAATATGAGTAAACTACAATGAACAACATTAATGTAATTATTGCAGACGACCATCCTATCGTTCTTTTCGGCATCAGAAAATCACTGGAACAAATCGAGTGGGTGAACGTCGTTGGGGAATTTGAAGACTCAACAGCATTAATCAATAATTTACCAAAGCTCAACGCCAACGTTCTTATTACTGATTTATCCATGCCAGGGGATAAATACGGCGACGGAATTACGCTGATCAAATATATCAAGCGTCACTTTCCGCAGCTGTCGATTATTGTTCTGACCATGAACAACAACCCCGCCATTCTTAGCGCCGTATTGGAGCTGGACATCGAAGGGATCGTCCTGAAGCAAGGCGCGCCGACGGATCTGCCTAAAGCATTGGCTGCATTGCAGAAAGGCAAGAAATTTACGCCGGAAAGCGTGAGCAAAGTGTTGGAGAAAATCAGCGCCAGCGGCTATGGCGATAAACGCCTGTCGCCGAAGGAAAGCGAAGTGCTACGTCTGTTCGCGGAAGGTTTCCTGGTGACTGAAATCGCCAGAAAGCTTAACCGCAGCATCAAGACCATCAGCAGCCAGAAGAAATCGGCCATGACCAAACTCGGGGTCGATAACGATATCGCGTTGTTGAACTACCTCTCCTCCGTCGGCGTCGCGTCGACAGAAAAAGAGTAATGCCGACCACCCGCCGATCGTCTCGGCGGGCATTTCATACTCAGGCTCTTCTCAGAGCCTTTTTTTTCGTTCACACTCCCCTACTCATCACCACCTGACTTGCCACCCGCCTATAGCGAGACGAGGATGACGGTCAGCTATCCTTGGACTCCACAGCGTTGTTCTGCCGCACCAGATTGGCGTAATACGCCAGAGACTGTTGCAGCGTATCCAGCGTGACCGGTTTCGACAGGCAGTTATCCATACCGGCTTCTAAACAGCGCTGTCGTTCTTCCGCCAGAGCGTTGGCGGTCACGCCAATGACCGGCAGCGTCATCGCCATCTCCCGCATCCGGCGTGTGAAGCCATACCCATCCAGATTCGGCATGTTGACATCCGTCAGCACGATATCCACGGAAGATTTGCTTAACACATCGAGCGCGTCCAGCCCATCGTTGGCCGTGACGACCTCATAACCCAACGACCCCAGCTGATCCGCCAGCAGACGGCGGTTAATCGGGTGATCGTCCACGACCAGAATATGGATGTCGTCGTTATCGCAGCTATAGCTTAGAGATGCCGGAGCGGCGGATGTTGGGGCAGGCAGCGCTTCTTTGCCGCGATAAATACGTTGCAGCAGCTGCGGTAGATCCTGCGGGGCCGAAGTGCTGTGCTCCCAGCATCCAGGCGACACTTCCTGCGCCGATCCGGTATGCGAGCCGCTGATCAGGATGTGCGCCCGCGCGCCGAGGTTCTGACTCAACGGATAGTCGCTGATCACGATCTCGTCGGCCGCCACGCTCTGCCCGCTATAGTCCTGCACATTCAGACCGTGTTCCTGCAGGAAGGCACGCAGGTAATTTCCCATATACGCGTTGCGAATACGCAGCCAGGCGTTTTTCCCTTGTAAGAGAGGATTAATCACCGTGAGCGGATACTGGGCCTGATATAGCGGAATGCGAATGCCGAACTGGCTGCCCAGCCCTGGAGCCGACTCGATGGTGATGTCGCCATCCATCAGGTTGACCAGCTTTTCACAAATCGCCAGCCCCAGACCGGTGCCCTGGAAATGCCGCTGCACGCCAGTTCCAGCCTGGAAGAAAGGATCGAACAGTTTCATCACTTCGCGCGTATTGATCCCGACGCCGGTATCCCGCACCAGAAACTCGATATACCCGTCGCGACAGCGCACCTGAAAGACAATACAGCCGGTATCGGTGAACTTGATGGCGTTGCTCAGCAAATTGGACAGCACCTGCTGCAAACGCACCGGATCGCCCGACAGGCTCAACGGCACCTTGGGTTCGATAAAACAGTAGAGCGTCAGGCGCTTCTTGACCACCAGCGGCAGATAGTTGCTCACCACGTGGCTGATCACTTCACGCGGGATAAACTGGCAGTTTTCGATCTTCAGCTGCTCGGACTCGATTTTGGAGAAATCGAGAATGTCGCTGATGATTTTCAGCAGCAGCTCAGACGAATTGTGCATCGCCGTCACCAGCCGGTTAGCATCTTTCGGCAGCGTCTTGGTTTGCAGCAAATCCAGGTTGCCGATGATGCCGTATAGCGGCGTGCGCAGTTCATGGCTGACCGTCGCCAGGAACATCGATTTGGACTGGCTGGCCTGCTCGGCCGCGTTAGCCATTTCCTGCAGCGACTCTTCCATTCTGACGCGGGCGCTGACGTCCAACAGGACGCAAATCGCGACGTTCTCATTGCGATAGCGTGAATGCACGAAGCTGATTTGCAGATGGTGGTTACGGCTGGTCAATACATCCACGGACTTGGACTGCTGTTCGCAGATAATCTTGGTGACGCGGATACGGTCTTCGTAGGTCAGCAGGCTAAGGTAGTTATGAGCCAGCTCGTTACTCAGAATATTGGCGCCGTCGCTGATACGCAGGATACAGATCCCCACCGGCGCGGAGGCCACGATCTTACGGTTGAACTGTTCGTTTTCTTCCAACTGAAACGCGTTCCTTTCCGCTGGCAGAAACATGCGCTGCTCCAGCACCCGGGTAATCACAAACAGCGCAATGGCCGACAGCAAATTCAGCAACGCCATGTTCATAATCAGAGAGTTCAGCGCCGCCAGAATGACCTCCAGCGGCAGCGCATACACGACGCTCAGCGTAGTCGGCAGCAGCGCCTTCTTCAGGATCAGGGCGTTGTAGTTATTGATGTAACCGAAGTAGGCGCTGATGTCTGGATAAGGCCCGTTGATATTATTACGCGCCGCATCGCTGAACTGCATCAGCGTACGGTTGTTTTGATCAAGCAGTTTGACGCTGAACGGCAAATCGCTGCTCAGCATGAAATCATCCAGCCGGATGGGCTGTTCGATTCCCATCACCGCCACCAGCTGGTTTTCCACATAAATTGGCATTAATGCGTAGAAGTAGCCGGTCTCAGAGGTCAGGCCGGAGCTGACCCAAAACAGACTGTCGTCACGCCGGGTCGACAGCTTGCTGTTGCGCTGCCCTTGCAGCCGTTCCTGCACGTTTCTGACCAGACTTTCGCTGTCCAGCGACTGGTTGCGGATGCCGAAATCCACCAGACACTGCTGGCGTCGGTCGACGAAGAAAATACGGTTCAGATCGTAGACGGAAGAGAAATCGTGATGCCACTGCTCAAAGAAGTGGATGAGCGGCGTCAGTTGGGAGGGATTTTTCTCATACTCTGCGGCGCAGTTGACCGACGACGACATACCGTAAATCGAGTAGGCCTTCTCCTGCACTTCGGTAAGATGCTCCCGACCGGGATTCGGCACGCTCAGCCGGTTAGTCGCCATGTATTTCAGCTCGCGCGCCACGTCGGTCGCGCGGCGAATATACCCCAAAGACTGATCGGCGTTCAGGGTGAACAGATGCCTCAGTTGAGACTCGCGTTCGTTAAGCGCCTTGCTGATATAAAACAATGAGATCAGCGCCCCCAGGAGCCACAGCGCCAGAGCCAGCGCCCGGAACAAATACCGGGAAAATTTCAGAGTGGTCTGAAATGAAGCTACAAATTTCAAGGGAATACCGTCAGGTTATGGGATAAAAAACTGCCGCTGAACCAGCGGCTACCACAGTACCGATCCCGCATAAAAAAAGCCAGCGCATCACACGCTGGCTTAGTTATCGCATCCGGAGCAACCGCCTCGGATTACTCGTCGTCTACGGCTTCATCGTCGTCATTGTCAGATTCGTGCTCATCGCCTTCCTCTTCAATGCTCTCACCGTCGACGCCAACGACGCCGTCCAGCTCTTCATCTTCCACCGGTTCGGCTACGCGCTGCAAGCCGACGACATTTTCGTCTTCGGCAGTACGAATCAGCGTGACGCCTGGGTGTTACGACCGACGATGCTGACCTCGGATACGCGGGTACGCACCAACGTTCCGGCATCGGTAATCATCATGATCTGATCGGCCGTATCGACCTGCACCGCGCCGACGACCTGTCCGTTACGCTCACTCACCTTGATGGAGATCACCCCTTTGGTGGCGCGAGATTTCACCGGATATTCACCCACCGCAGTACGCTTACCGAAGCCGTTCTGCGTGACGGTCAGGATATCGCCGTCGCCGCGAGGCACAATCAACGAAACCACGCGGTCATCGTCCTGCAGGTTGATACCGCGCACACCGGTCGCAGTACGACCCATCGCACGTACCGCCTGCTCGGAGAAGCGCACGACTTTGCCTGAAGCGGAGAACAACATGACTTCGTTACTGCCATCCGTCAGATCGACGCCAATCAGTTCGTCGCCGTCGTTCAGGTTGACGGCGATGATGCCAGCGCTGCGTGGGCGGCTGAACTCGGTCAGCGCGGTTTTCTTCACCGTACCGCTGGCCGTCGCCATAAAGATGTTCAGCCCTTCTTCGTATTCACGTACCGGCAGAATGGCGGTGATACGTTCGTTAGGCTCCAGCGGCAGCAGGTTGACGATAGGACGTCCACGGGCTCCACGACTGGCTTCCGGTAGCTGATAGACTTTCATCCAGTACAGACGACCGCGGCTGGAGAAGCACAGGATCGTATCGTGGGTATTCGCCACCAGCAGACGATCGATGAAGTCCTCTTCCTTGATGCGGGCGGCAGACTTGCCGCGTCCGCCACGACGCTGCGCCTCATAGTCGGTCAACGGCTGGTACTTCACGTAGCCCTGATGGGACAGCGTCACCACCACATCTTCCTGGTTGATCAGGTCTTCGATGTTGATGTCGGCGCTGTTCGCGGTGATCTCGGTGCGACGTGGATCGTTGTACTGTTCCTTGATCGCTTCGAGCTCTTCGCGAATCACTTCCATCAGACGATCCGGGCTGTTCAGAATGAACAGCAGTTCGGCGATTTGCTCCAGCAACGCCTTGTATTCGTCCAGCAGCTTTTCATGTTCCAGACCGGTCAGTTTCTGCAGACGCAGATCCAGAATGGCCTGAGCCTGCTGCTCGGTCAGGTAATAGTGACCGTCGCGAATACCGAATTCCGGCTCCAGCCACTCAGGACGCGCGGCATCGTCGCCAGCACGTTCCAGCATGGCGGCGACAGAACCCAGTTTCCAGGCATGTGACACCAGCGCGGCTTTCGCTTCGGCAGGCGTTGGCGCCTGACGGATCATCTCGATGATGGGGTCGATGTTCGCCAGCGCAATGGCCAGACCTTCCAAAATATGGGCGCGTTCTCGCGCTTTGCGCAGCTCATAAATCGTGCGGCGCGTCACCACTTCACGGCGGTGACGAACAAATGCGGACAGGATCTCTTTCAGCGTCATTAAACGCGGTTGGCCCTGATGCAGCGCCACCATGTTGATACCGAAGGAGACCTGCATCTGCGTCTGGGAGTAGAGGTGGTTCAGAACTACTTCACCCACCGCATCGCGTTTGATCTCGATGACGATACGCATCCCGTCCTTATCGGACTCATCGCGCAGCGCGCTGATGCCTTCGATGCGCTTGTCTTTCACCAACTCGGCCATTTTCTCAATCAGGCGAGCTTTGTTCACCTGATAAGGAATTTCATGCACGATGATGGTTTCACGGCCGGTTTTCGCATCCGCTTCGACTTCGGCGCGAGCGCGGATATACACCTTGCCGCGGCCTGTGCGATACGCTTCTTCGATGCCGCGCTTACCATTGATGATGGCGGCGGTAGGGAAATCGGGTCCCTTGATGTGCTCCATCAAGCCTTCAAGGCTGATGTTTTCATCGTTGATGTAGGCCAGACAGCCGTCAATCACTTCAGACAGGTTGTGAGGTGGAATGTTGGTCGCCATCCCCACTGCGATACCGGAAGATCCGTTGACCAGCAGGTTGGGAATGCGCGTCGGCATGACGTCTGGAATCTGTTCCGTGCCGTCGTAGTTCGGCACGAAATCGACCGTTTCTTTGTCCAGATCGGACAGCAATTCATGGGCGATTTTCGACATGCGAACTTCGGTGTAACGCATGGCGGCAGCGGAATCTCCGTCGATCGAGCCAAAGTTACCCTGTCCATCCACCAGCATGTAACGCAGCGAGAATGGCTGAGCCATACGCACGATGGTGTCGTAAACCGCACTGTCACCGTGGGGGTGGTATTTACCGATGACGTCCCCGACCACACGGGCCGATTTTTTATAAGGTTTGTTCCAGTCATTCCCGAGTACGTTCATCGCGAACAGTACGCGACGGTGTACCGGCTTCAGGCCATCGCGAACATCTGGCAACGCACGTCCGACAATAACAGACATGGCATAGTCCAGATACGAGCTTTTCAGCTCCTCTTCGATGTTAACCGGTGTAATTTCTCTGGCAAGGTCGCTCATGGAGCCGCTATCCCTCTATTAATGCATCTACCCGAGTTCAAAAGGTGAAAAAGTATATCACAAAGCGGGGTTTCGGGGGAAACTCCGCACCCCGCGCCGGGTTTTTACCGCCGGGCCAGGAGACTGATTTTTACGGCTTGCGCCGATGCCTTCCCGTCCATACGCATCGGCTCGACTACAACAACCGCGGCAGGCCGGATATACTCACTAACAGCGAAAAATGACGATAAGGTAAGACATGCACATGAAGGCTGATTCCCATACCCAAAACGTCGACCACGACGAAATCGCCAAGTTTGAAGCCGTCGCCTCCCGCTGGTGGGATCTGGAAGGCGAATTCAAACCCCTACACCGCATTAATCCGCTGCGTTTGGGATATATCTCCCGCCATGCCGAAGGCCTGTTTGGCAAGAAGGTCCTGGACGTAGGCTGCGGGGGCGGTATTTTGTCCGAAAGCATGGCGCGCGAAGGCGCTCAGGTGACGGGGCTGGATATGGGGGGCGAACCGTTGCAGGTTGCGCGCCTTCATGCTCTGGAAAGTGGAATCAACGTACATTACGTGCAGGAAACCGTAGAAGCTCATGCCGAGGCTCACGCTGGCGAATATGACGTGGTGACCTGCATGGAGATGCTTGAGCATGTGCCTGACCCGCGTTCCGTCATCGAGGCCTGCGCCCGTTTGGTCAAGCCCGGCGGTCAGGTATTTTTCTCCACGATCAACCGCAACGCCAAAGCGTGGCTGATGATGATAGTCGGCGCCGAATATGTCGCGAAAATGGTGCCGCGTGGAACGCATGATATCAAAAAGTTTATACGCCCTGCCGAACTCCTGGGATGCTTGATACGACGCCACTGCGGGAAAAGCACATCACCGGGTTGCACTATAATCCGCTGTTCGACACATTCAGTCTGGGTGGGAATGTAGACGTTAACTATATGCTGCATACACAGCGTGAAAACGCCGAATAAACTGACAAGCCATGCCAGTCGTTTAAGTTCTCCTCGTTCCTTCCGCATCGAATACGCTCTCATCATCGATTCGGGAGGACGGCATAACAAGCGGGGAAACCACATCGTCCTCCCTGTTCCTGTCTGACTATTGCTTTCCTGCTTGCCGCTGACATTGCCACTCCTCCTCTTTCAATGATGGTGACGCCGTCATTCGGTCGGGGACAAGGCAAAACCAACGCTAGCCTGATGTCTGTCCACGGCAGATGAATAAGATGCCGCCTTCAATGTTCAATATTTTTAATATGTAAAAGCAGTAGAAGTATTTTCGATATTTCTATTATTTCTTCCAGATTATTCCTAAAAAGCTATTTATTTTTTATTTGTGTCTTTTATCGCTTCGATGACCTCAATCATAGGGGCGGGAAACTCCGCCCCTAAATATCACCACAGCAATAACAATGGATAACCTTGTGGTAACCACACAAAATAATCGATGCGTAAAAAAGCGTAGCCACAATAGCATGGTCACGACCATCTATTTTTATCGCAGAGATTATTTAGCGTTATACGTGGCGCCGGGGAATTGATTATTTACCCCGGAAGATGCGCAGACTCATTTAGAATCGACCATTTCTATTGTCATTACTTCCCTTGTTACTACGTCCGGATGATTTTCCGCTCGAGCTGCCCTGCGAAGGGCTGCTACTGCGACTACTTGCCGAACTAGACGCCAACACCCACTGAGCTGATGGCCAGACGTTGCGACATGGCTATCGTTGCTCACAGTACCAGGATAAACACCTTCGGTGCTGGAATAGGCATTCAGGGAGGCAATGGATATAACCAAACCGGTAATAGAACTAAGTAAAATAGAGACTTTTCTATATTGCATATTGAATTTTCCTTATTCATGGATTTAATAAAACCATTTAAACATTAACCCAATAAGAAAATATTAAAAAATAAACATAATATAATAAATGTAACTCAATATGATAAAAGCGAATAGAGAATATTTATTTTTACAGAGATAGTTATAATATAACATTATTACTTAGTGCGTTTTTTTTGCAATCAATAAAAATATAAAAAATAACCAAGCAACCATTTTATTTATCTCTATTTAAAAACCGAGAAGATAACATTTTAAATATGAGCCTCTTTTTTATCTGCTCGGTAATTAATAAACATAACTAATACATTTCATTAATAAAAACACGGCGCACGCCATGCTATGCCCCCGCATTGATCCCCCCGACGTTATCGTCGAGCGCGATTTCATTTCTTTTTAAAAGCGGTTTTAGCTCGCACACAGACGTCTATCGCTCTCCACGCCTGGCCGTCTCCGACTCAACATCGCTCCTCTCCTCGTATCAAAACACAAAGCAATAGACGTGCATTAAGGCCCCAAAAGGTCGAACCACCAAGTCGGAGTCTGAAGGGAAACGGCGCTTTTTTTGTGACCACCCCATCTGCTGGTCAAACAACCAAACACATGACCAGATCAAGAAGTCGTTTTTTACGTTCGGATTAAGAATCCAGCGGTCGATCAATTTTTTTATTTTTTAGCGCAAAAGGTTGACATAAAACAAAGCCGCATCACGTCTGGGATCGGCTGGTTCCACTCCATTTCATTGCATTGCTCGGGTGAAAAAGCGAGCAATCCGTTCACTTGCATTAACACGTAATTCTCACTATCTTGTTATCAAAACCAACCCACCCCCCTATATATAGTGTTTATCTTATGTATCAAACACTATTTTTCGCATGCAAAAATGCAGGCGTACGGGGGTGCCTAGAACTCAAACAGGTATTCCGCCACATGAACCAGAGTCTGCTCGTTACCAAACGCGATGGCAGTAAAGAACGCATCAATCTGGATAAAATTCACCGGGTTATCACATGGGCAGCCGAAGGATTGCACAACGTCTCGGTTTCTCAAGTTGAGCTGCGCTCCCATATCCAGTTTTATGACGGCATCAAAACCGCCGACATTCATGAGACCATCATCAAGGCCGCAGCAGACCTGATTTCCAAAGAAAGCCCGGATTACCAATATCTGGCCGCCCGTCTGGCTATCTTCCATCTGCGTAAAAAAGCGTATGGCCAGTTCGAGCCGCCCAAGCTGTACGATCACGTCGTCAAAATGGTCGACATGGGTAAATACGATCGCCACCTGCTGGAAGACTACACGCCGGAAGAATTCGCCCAGATGAACGACTTTATCGATCACTGGCGCGATATGAACTTCTCTTATGCCGCCGTGAAACAGTTGGAAGGCAAATATCTGGTCCAGAACCGCGTGACCGGCGAGATCTACGAAAGCGCCCAGTTCCTGTACATGCTGGTCGCGGCGTGCCTGTTCTCCGGTTACCCACGCGAAACGCGACTGGATTACGTGAGACGCTTCTATGACGCGGTGTCGTCCTTCAAGATTTCTCTGCCGACCCCGATCATGTCCGGCGTTCGTACCCCGACCCGGCAGTTCAGCTCTTGCGTCCTGATCGAGTGCGGCGACAGCCTCGACTCTATCAATGCGACCTCCAGCGCTATCGTGAAATACGTATCTCAGCGCGCCGGCATCGGCATCAACGCCGGGCGTATCCGAGCGCTGGGCAGCCCGATCCGCGGCGGCGAAGCTTCCATACCGGCTGCGTACCGTTCTACAAACACTTCCAGACGGCGGTGAAGTCCTGCTCTCAGGGCGGCGTACGCGGCGGCGCGGCGACGCTGTTCTACCCGCTCTGGCATTTGGAAGTCGAAAGCCTGTTGGTCCTCAAAAACAACCGCGGCGTCGAAGGCAACCGCGTTCGCCATCTCGACTACGGCGTACAGCTCAACAAGCTGATGTACCAGCGTCTGCTCAAGGGCGAAGATATCACCCTGTTCAGCCCGTCGGACGTTCCCGGTCTGTACGACGCCTTCTTCGTCAATCAGGAAGAGTTCGAACGCCTGTACGTTAAATACGAGCAGGACGACAGCATTCGCAAGCAGCGCATCAAAGCGGTCGAACTGTTCTCACTGATGATGCAAGAGCGCGCATCGACCGGCCGTATCTATATTCAGAACGTCGATCACTGCAACACCCACAGCCCGTTCGACCCGCAGATCGCGCCAGTGCGTCAGTCCAACCTGTGTCTGGAAATCGCGCTGCCGACCAAACCGCTGAACGACGTAAATGACGAAAACGGCGAAATCGCGCTGTGTACGCTGTCCGCCTTTAACCTTGGCGCGATTGATAGCCTCGACGATCTGGAAGAGCTAGCGACGCTGGCCGTGCGCGCGCTGGATGCGCTGCTGGACTATCAGGATTACCCCATCCCCGCCGCCGAACGTGGCGCGATGGGCCGCCGTACGCTGGGTATCGGTGTGATCAACTTCGCCTACTATCTGGCGAAAAACGGCGTCCGTTACTCCGACGGCAGCGCCAACAACCTGACGCACCGCACCTTTGAAGCCATTCAGTACTACCTGCTGAAAGCCTCCAATGTGCTGGCGCGCGAGCAAGGCGCCTGCCCGTGGTTCAACGAAACCACCTACTCTCAGGGCGTACTGCCGATCGACACCTATAAGCGCGATCTGGACAACATCAGCAACGAACCGCTGCACTTCGACTGGGAAACGCTGCGCCAGGACATCAAGACCCACGGCCTGCGCAACTCCACGCTGTCCGCGCTGATGCCGTCCGAAACGTCGTCGCAGATTTCCAACGCCACCAACGGCATTGAGCCGCCGCGCGGCCACATCAGCGTGAAAGCATCGAAAGATGGGATCCTTCGTCAGGTCGTGCCGGAATATGAGCGCCTGAAGGGTCAGTACGAACTGCTGTGGGAAATGCCGAACAACGACGGTTATCTGCAACTGGTGGGGCTGATGCAGAAATTCGTCGACCAGGCGATTTCCTCCAACACCAATTACGATCCGTCGCGCTTCGCATCTGGCAAGGTGCCGATGAAACAGCTGCTGAAAGATCTGCTGACGGCTTACAAACTCGGCGTCAAAACGCTTTATTACCAAAATACGCGTGACGGCGCAGAGGATTCACAGGACGACCTGTTAGACGTTGCCGCACAGGATGATGGCTGCGAAGGCGGCGCCTGCAAAATCTAATGCCGTGCGCGAAACGATTGTCCTAAGTGTCGAAGACCGTTTCGTCATCGCCGGGTTATCAGTAAACTCAATAGAAACTGCCGTCTTCCGGACGGCAGTTTTCTGATTTTCTATGACGGACGCGCTGTCCGTCCGAGATCGCCGCAAACGGCGTTGAAAATGCTCCGGCCTTTTTTTGGAGATACCATGGCCTATACCACTTTTTCACAGAACAAAAACAATCAGCTACTGGAGCCGATGTTCTTCGGCCAGTCGGTTAACGTGGCGCGTTACGACCAGCAGAAATACGAGATTTTCGAAAAACTGATCGAAAAGCAGCTCTCCTTCTTCTGGCGACCGGAAGAAGTCGACGTCTCCCGCGACCGCATCGATTATCAGGCTCTGCCAGATCACGAAAAGCATATTTTCATCAGCAACCTGAAGTATCAGACGCTGCTGGACTCCATTCAGGGTCGAAGCCCGAACGTGGCACTGCTACCGCTTATTTCTATTCCTGAGCTGGAGACCTGGGTGGAAACCTGGGCGTTCTCCGAAACCATCCACTCCCGCTCTTACACGCATATCATTCGAAATATCGTCAACGACCCGTCTCTGGTGTTCGACGATATCGTCGCCAACGAAGAGATCCTCAAGCGCGCCAAAGACATCTCCGGCTACTACGACGATCTGATCGAGATGACCAATTACTATCATCTGCTGGGTGAAGGAACACATCAGGTGAACGGTAAAACCATCGAGATCAACCTGTATCAGTTGAAGAAACAGCTATACCTGTGCCTGATGAGCGTCAACGCGTTGGAAGCGATCCGCTTTTACGTCAGCTTCGCCTGTTCTTTCGCCTTCGCGGAACGCGAACTGATGGAGGGCAACGCCAAAATCATCAAGCTGATTGCCCGCGATGAAGCGCTGCACCTGACCGGAACGCAGCATATGCTGAATTTATTGCGTTCGGGACATGACGATCCGGAAATGGCGAAGGTGGCGGAAGAGTGCCAGCAGCAGAGCTACGATCTGTTCGTGCTGGCTGCACAGCAGGAAAAAGAGTGGGCGGAATACCTGTTCCGCGACGGCTCCATGATCGGCCTCAACAAAGATATTCTGTGCCAGTACATCGAGTACATCACCAATATCCGCATGCAGGCGGTCGGACTGCCGCTGCCGTTTGAAACCCGCACCAACCCAATTCCGTGGATTAATGCCTGGCTGGTGTCGGACAACGTGCAGGTCGCCCCGCAGGAAGTCGAAGTCAGCTCCTATCTGGTCGGACAAATCGACTCGGAAATTAATGCCGACGACCTGAGCGACTTCCAGCTGTAATCATGAGTAGGCCCACCATCACCCTGCGCACGTCCGGTGCGCAGTTTGAGTATAGCGAAGAAGAAAACGCCACCTTGCTGGAAGCGTTAGAAACGCAGCGGGTCAACGTGGAGTACCACTGCCGTTCTGGTTACTGCGGCGCCTGCCGCACTCGCCTCCTCAAAGGTGAGGTCGCCTATGTGCAGACGCCGTTGGCGTTCTTTCTGCCAGGCGAAATTCTCCCCTGCTGCTGTAAACCGCTTAACGACGTCGAGTTGGATATCTAGCCAGCCGGTTCACGCCGCTGGCATTTTCCAACCCTGTCCTTCTCTGTCAGCCCCTCGTCCTCGGTAGGCTTCCTGATAACATCAGACCGGCAAAAGTCGGGCTGACGCACGAAGCCGCTCCCACATCGATCAGCCGCCTACCCTACTCGCCACTTTCCCGTAGACGCGACAACCTAAAACAGAAAACAACTTGCGCGCAGTAATGACGTAACACGCGTACGACAAAAACACCTCCCATAACATCGTATTATCTCACTAATGACGCTGAGGGTTACCAACCCGGTCAGCCGCGACGGCGACGCTCAAAGATGACGCCATGAGAATCCCGGTTCATCGCACCATTTGGCCGCACAAATTAGGTTACACTAAGCGGATAAAACACCAGGGAGAGTGAACTAAATGCTAACTTTTATTTTTGTCATTATTATCGTTGCGCTGATCATCGTCTGGTCAGGCATTAAAATCGTGCCTCAGGGCTACCAGTGGACGGTAGAACGCTTTGGCCGTTACACCCGCACGCTCATGCCCGGCCTCAACCTGATAGTGCCTTTCATGGACCGCGTAGGGCGCAAAATCAACATGATGGAACAAGTGCTGGAGATCCCGTCTCAGGAAATCATCTCCAAAGACAACGCCAACGTCACCATCGATGCCGTGTGCTTTATTCAGGTGATCGACGCCGCGCAGGCCGCCTATGAAGTCAGCAATCTGGAACTGGCGATTATCAACCTGACCATGACCAATGTACGAGTCTAATCATGCAATACGGGTAAATAAGAGTCAAGAACTATTCTCCAGTTGATTGAGAAGGGAGACACTCAGAGCCAGATACAACATTTCACCAAAGAAGAGAGAGTTATCATTTTTTAGTCCTCATCAATCAAGTATGCCAAGCCAATCAAGCGTACGCGGTTCTGTGTAAGCCCACCCATTTTGTACTTCTTAATCAGTCCATAACCAATCTCATCTAACCGGTTCAGGGCTGTTTCAGACAGCTTAAGCAGGATGTTTGCACCGTTGTAACCGGATTCGCTGGTGAATGGCCCTGTGGCCTCAGCTGGGAGGATTTTCTCCTTCTGAGTACGGCTGTATCGACGGGTATACTCTTTGGTGCAGTGAGAACAGTTATGGGATTTAACGTAGCGGGTACGGTTCCCACACTTGGTACAGATATTACCCTCAAATGTTACAGGTTCATTACACATTTCTTAACACTCCTTCCAGATAACGGTGAATCTTGGTCTGCTGTGAAAACTCTGAGCCATCGTCAGAGCGTCTGACCAGCTTCGAGAACAGTTTAGGGTGAATCTTGCCGCTGACGTTAGCATAGGCAACCTCACGCCCCTTTGAATCGTAGTACTGGTTTGGGTCCGGGGTGAAATCAATCTCAGTCATCAGATAACTCCATCTTTGTGGCTGCATCAATGGCGTACTGTGCTGCTGTACGGGCCTTGAGGACGTTTGCTTGAGCTTCCAGTAACTGGGCTGCTGATTGCTGTTTAACATGGCTAAGGGTTGCTGAAGCCTTACTAATCACATCTTCACAGAATGCTTTAGCACCAGACGGTAGAGAGGCTGTCACTTTGACAAACTGGACGGCATCAATTCCCAATGCTTCACATTGTGGTTTGAATGATTCAATGGCCTTGCTGGTGGCCTGAAGGGACAACCTTGCTTTCAGCTTATTAATCTGTTCTTGGTAAGCTTTCTCTTGGGGATTCATTATTCAGCCTCATCGGTAATAGAAATGTTCAGGTAATCTTCAAAGGACTGAATAGAGGCCAATGCTTCACGGGCTTCTTTCACAATCAAATTACGCTGGTGGATGGCATCTTTAACTTTATGTTCCCGACGAGACAGTTGGGAATTAACTGAGCTGGTGGCTTCGGACTTGATGGCGTCCATAATAGGCTTCATCACATCATCTTTAGCATTCTTAGGAATCGGGGTGAATGCAATAAAGCCAGACATGATTTGATGAACCATAAAGCCCTGCTCATTCATCTCCCGGATAATACGCTGCTGGTTAGTGGGGTATACCTGCTTAATAGTGAAACCGTGGCGTTCACTTGGCAGTGCTAATAGGTCAGCTTCTTTACGAGCCACCATAATATCGAAGTCTTCTTTTGCTGACTGATATTCAGAAGTGACTGATTCGACTTTTTCAGAGGCTGCTTTAATTTTTGGGATAAATACTTCTTCAACACGCTGCTTTTGTTCATACGGCAGCAGGTGGGAGATTGACTCACCAATAGGTGAGATTACTGTGGCTTGCTTCAGATTAAATTCAGACATTGTTTATACCTTATTTCAGATGTAAAAAATCCCCGTCCGAGCCAACTTAATGGAACTCAAACGAGGTATATTTAATTGGGTTGCCCGGCTGAATTGCTAAAAATGGATGAAATTTAAAAAACAAATCAACCGGGTCTTATTTGGGTGCCTGTTACGTCGCGGTAACAGGACTTTTTATCTTCTCTGGTGAAAGAGAATAACAACCGAGGAGCATGACAAAAGGAAGAGCAACTAAAAAGGAAACCGTTTTCAAACGTCATAAAACCATCTTAGCATGTATATATATGTTGTCAATATGTTAATAGCCTATTTTCACAGATATCTTTAATTAATTGATACCGTCTGTCATAGGTCATCATTTTTGGAATCACATAATCAGGATTGCTTCTTTCTTTAATTCGAATAGGACGCTTATTTACCACTGTGTAGCATTTTTTCATTCAACCTCAATAATAAAATAAATAGGGGCGCATGGCCCCATATGAAATTAATCACCTAGATGCTCTGTGGCAACGTTGACGTCCTCACCGTGGAGGCTGATGCTCTTATCAGTGATATGTCCAATCTGGTTACCGTCTAACATCACATTCAAATTCAGAGTTGCTTTAACATCAGGTGCAGGGATTGCCATACTCGGGTTAAAGGAGCTGGGAATCGGTGTATTGAAGTACGTCAGGTTATCAGCTCCCATCGTACCGTTGGACGGGTTCATGGCATTGTTACTGCGCAACCACTCAGTTAATGGTTCCATAAGACGGGTGAATGGACTATCAGACGGTGTATCTGTGTCCTTCGCTCCCATCACGTTGTACAGCGTCTCAGGAGACATAAGCCACTGTGCCAACTCAGCAGCACCCACAACCATGAATGCGCCACCAGCACGTGCCAGCAGCCCTTTACCGGCCCCTTTAGCAGCAGCACCAGCAGCAGCCGTTCCAGCCTCACCAGCAACTGTTCCAGCAGTGCTTGCAGCACCAGCGATGTTAGCGAGCCATTTCAATTTACCTGCTACAGTAGCCAGAGTCCCTACTGTTGCGACTACAGCTACCAGCTCTGTACCGAACCGTTGCGCTCCGTCGACAAGCTTCTTCTGACCGTCGTCAAGGTCCATATACCACGCTGACATACGCAGGAATGCTACAGAGGCCATACGAGCCATGTAGTCGATATCATCCACTGCGCTAGCGGCTACAGAAGCAATCTCACCGAAGATGTGGCCCAATGCTTCAGAGATTGGCACGGAGTCAGCCAGCAACTTAGCCAGTGACGAGTTGAATTTACCCATACCACCCTCAGCAGCATCGAAACCCTTCACAAGGTTATTCTCAAGCCCTGCTTTAACTCGTCCGATACCGGTGACGGCCATGCCGCTGACTTTAGCCAGCCCGCCAGCTTCCTCATTTAGTTTTGCTAGATGGTCAGATAGTTTAGGCAGAACGTCTTTGGACATCAATTTGCCGGTGGACATGATTTTATTCAGCTCTGGTACAGAGACACCGATAGCATCAGCAATCAGCTGCTCACCACCCGGTACGTGTTCAGGCAACTGGTTCTTCACTTCATCAGCAGACAGTGTCCCTTTAGAGGCCATCTGTGTGAACGCGAGCATCATGCCCTTCATCTTCTCGTTGTCTAATCCGCGTAACCGGCCAAAGATGTTGGCTTGCTCATAAAAATCTTTCGAACCTTGATAGCCGAGGGAAGGAGCTGCACCAGCACCGAAATCAGTCATACCTTTCAGAGTCTCTGTGTAAGACATCCCAATCTGCTGACCGAATGCCGCAGCGGTGGCTTTAGCATCTGCTGTATTACCCTTGAAGACAGCGGATGCAGCGATATCAGCGGACTGTCGCTTGACCCCGGCTTCCACAGACTTCTGAACCAAGTTGATTGCGGCATACAGGCTCCCAGCAGCGATTGTAAGACGTCCTAAGCCAGACCCTAACCCTTCGGCCTTGCTGGCGGCTCGACTGTTGGCAGAGGCCCATTTGTGTGCTGAATCAGTAGCAGCCCGGACACTGGCTTTAAGCTGGGTTAGTGACGCCGCTGTACCTTTACCAATGGCATCATCTCGAAGCCCTGTAACCTGCTGGCGGAGCTGTATGCCCGCGCTTGACCAGATGCCCCCATCCCTTCCAGTTTACGTGTCAGTGGCGAATAGAGCTGCGTCATAGCTACGTTTCGATATCGGTCAGGGTTGACTGATTGGCCGCGCTTCGGTGTGCGTGGGCCGGAGTTAGACGGTTCATAGGCCTGTGTGACGGACTGTTTGATACGTTTAGCAGACCCTCTCGCTGAACGCTCCAGAGCTTTTAATGAGGCTTTACCGGCCCCTGAGAAGTCCATTGCATCAGAGTAAGCCTTTTTCACCTGTCTGGCTGACGATTGTGCAGCCTTGGTCACATGGTTAAGGTTGCCTTTGGGTGAGAATGCTTTATTGAGGTTTGTCTCTAATCGGGATGCAATTTTCAAGACATCCTTTTCGAGACGGGATAATTGTTTGGTCACTTGGTCATTAAAGCCAAGCTGGATAATAAACTCATCCACAGTAAAATTATTAGCCATTCACTTTTTTAATACTCCACATTTACGTTTTCTGTTGTGCTCCAGATTAAATCCAAGAGAGCGTCATGGGTTTTAATCACCATCTCATAGAGCAAGACAGCGGATTCAATCCTCAGATTCTCTTTTTCAAAAAGTTTCATCAGTGTGAGGACGTTAATTTCAGGCAGTGCCTTTAGAATGGTGACCATTAATTCTGGTTCACTGGAATTATCAAGGACACAGTCTGTTAAATCAGGATGTGGACCACGGGGTAAGTTGAAACACTCGTAATATCGGTTCTTCATTTTTTAATTTCCTTTAAAGCGTTGCTTAAAATGGTTGCGAGAAACTGAATTCGGGTTAAGTCATTTTCATCTGCTAACTCATCAACAAGAATGAGAGTGCTGTAGGAGATTCGAATCCTATCTCTTAATTTCATTTTTAATTCCTTCTTGCTTTAACAGGAGGTTCAATGTCTGCTGGCGGGATAAACCATAGTACTCTGCAATTTCATTCAACTTTGATAATAGAGCTGGTGGAATGTACATAACGGTGTGTGTGTTGATTTTGTTCATTCAATTCCTTCATAGGCTGGAAGTTTATAATCGGAGTCTTCCTCATCGCTCTTATAGGATGGGAGAGGTTCATTCTTAATAATTTGGTCAGGGGTGAGTAGGACACGATAAACTTTTGAGCTGTCCATTCTCTGAGTGGATTCAATCATTCCCGCTTTTTCAAGTTGAGAGATACCGAGGATGATTGCTTTGCGTCCGACGCCTAACATGTCGGCTAAATAAGCGTGAGACGGGAAAATTTCCAATCCACTACTATGGAGAGAGAGCATGAAGAGAAAAATGTCTTTTGCTGTAGGTGAGAGTTTAACGTTATTAAACTGTGTCAGTCGCTTAATACAGTAAAACGACTTGAAGAACGTTTCAGTTGGCTGTTCCATTCATGGGGTATTCCTTGTATTGAGAAAGAAGGGTCCGCTTTAAGCGGTAGAGTGATTCTGTCAGATGACTTTATCGAGTCCCTGTCTCAGTAATCGGTTAAGTAAGGCTGAATAACTCAACCCCTGTTGTTTTGCCATTTCTCGGAGCTTGATATCCAGAGCTTTCGAGATTTGAAATTGGACTTTTGCTCGTTCCATAAATTTTTTCCTTGACTTTTATAAAACTATAATACAACTGTACCATCCGTGTGGGTAATGTCAACATATATTTAACATAGTGTTAACATTTTATGGGGGGTATACCTTTTCGGCACAAGGGGTATGTCTTTTCGGCATAGGGGGGTATGCCAAAAGGGAACACTATAAGATTAGAGAAATAAGATTAACTTAACAGATTACTTTAAAGACTCTGTAAAGAGGGCTTCATGAAAAGCATGGCTAACGCCAAAAGGCCATGAGGGATAAACAGAACACTGTACAGTGGAATCACTCAGTAAAGGTCGCTCTCAGCTTCGCTATGTGTGAGCTTCTTTTGGCTACAGAGAACTTTTAAGTTGACAGGTGAAAAAATCCCAGCTATGCTGTGCTTGCTTTACCCTCTGAACAGTTCTTTTAAAAGAACACTCAGATAAAATAAGATAATAAATAAAGAACAATAGAATCTGTACAGTACAAGCTCTTGCTTCGCTATGGGAGCTTTTTGTATTGGAGTGTTCTGTACAGATTGCTGAGTGATATAATCCCCTCAAATAGTGACCCCACAGAGCGGCAGCTCAAGTCACTGTCTAGACAGGTCTCTTAAGTAGACATCTAACCCTCCTGTAACCGTCTCTAAGCGATTTAATCAACCTGACCCACCCTACCCTACAGCCTTACTCTTAGAAGCCCTCACAGAGCCTTAAAATACATGTTGCAATCCTCATTCAGAACCTATAAAATGTCCTGTCTCTTCCTGATGTTGTGAAACGTTGGAAACATAGGGTGTCACTGCTCAAGAGGTATTGTTAGCCCAATACGTCACTGGGAATCACGGTTAGTCCCTCCATCTAAAACATCATGACCAGACAAACCACCTAAAGAGTTTGCACCATGTGGTTCACGTCCCCAAAACGTGACCAACTACAGCAGCATGGTACAGGCTCTTTTGCCACTTGTGGGACTTTACCCACCCTCAAGCCAAGTGAAAATCTCAATTGAGTGTAAAGGGTCTTCTTCATCGTCACCGGTGAACTGGATAACTTTACAGTTGAGATTTAACGAATGGCTGACAAAATTGTTTTTCCGAACATCACGAGATTCCCCTTCCATACCGAGAAAGGCAAATTCTACCAGCATATTAGTGATGGTTTGCCAGAGTACCCCTCCAAAGAAGCCATAGAGGTGGACTGCTAGCTCTCTAAGCCGTTTAAACAGGGATAAGGTACAATCACCTTACTTTGAGTTAAAATGGCTTAGAATGCGTTATACGCACCATTTGGCTAATTTTAAATTTTTTAAAAATTTAGGTGTCACTATTCTGGCAGGATTCTTGCTGGTGGCTGAACATATCTGGGAAGATTTGGACACTAATTGTATGTCTACTTAGTAGCCCGGAAATGTAAGGTAACGTACCCTTTGCAAAATCTCAACATATCTGTAACACTTTTAGCAAAGATGCAACGTCAATAGTAAGGCCTCTAAACAGCTCTCTAAGCGATTCTAGGCCTAACCAAGGTGATTGTATGGGGTGGCCTCCAAGAAGCCCTTACAGGTCCATTCTGAGGCGATAATAGGTCGCTTTACTAATTCCCAATGACTTCTGAACCTCAGCAGGTTTCATACCAGCACTGATAAGAGCCTTGACCTGACCCGGTGTCACCTTGACAGGACGGCCACAGTGTACCCCTTCAGATTGAGCACGTTTGATACCGGCTGTTCTACGCTCTGCTATGAGGTCTTTCTCTAACTGTGCTAAACCAGCCATCATGGTGAGCATGGCTTGGCCTACAGGAGTGCTCAAGTCGAACCCTTCACGGATGGATATGACCTGTACACCCTTGCTCTGTAGCACCTTAACCGTCTCTAAAACGTCGATTGTGTTACGCCCTAAGCGGTCTATACCGACGATAACCAGCTGGTCACCCTCACGGATGTAATCCAGTAGTGACCCAAACCCCTTACGTTTAGCAGCTTCTACAGAACCGGAAATACCCTCGTCACTGAACCATTTCTCAACGTTATAATTCTTCTCAGTGATTACTTGTTTCTGATTAATCACTGTCTGGTCATTAGTTGATACCCTAACGTAACCGATGATTGCCATGTGAAGTCCTATTTAGTCTCAAAAGGTAGTCTCATAACTCTACCTGTCTCAAAATCCAGAATCAACCTTTTAAGACTGTCTCAGGGGACTTTTTACAGAGTCTCAAAAGGAGGTGGTTTTAAGACTCAGGTTGGTTATAAGAAAGTGATTCAACCTAACTTTAGATTATAAAGCTTTTGCCTATTTAAATGGATAGATTGATAGGAAGAACCTACATGAGAATGAATCTTGATTGAGGAGTTTTTAGCTGAAAATGTTTTAGAGGTGAAAAGTGTTAAACAGGTTATAAAGAATCTGCTTTTATACTCTTTTGGTTATAAGAACAGTTAATAGGTAAAACCTTATGTGTGGGCTGGGATTGATAGGTAAAACTATGCAAACTATGTTACTGTTATTTTCTGTATAATCACAGGTGAAGTGATTACCAGATGCAACTATACCGGTATTCACACAAATAAATTGAGAAATTTCTTGATATACGAAAATAAATGTGGCTAGCCATAAGGTATTTATAGAGACAAAAAGAGGCTCTACAGAGTCTGCCTGCAAGTAGCAATAAGGGATTTTATAGAGACTGTCCAGCATCTGTCCACATGCAGTGATAGCACCTAACCAATCACCCGATAAGTATTGAAATCAAACTCATCGGCATCAATCACTGGCAAGACTTCTAAGAAGTGCTCCCCATCCACCAGCCTATCTAGCGGGTAATTAAACAGCCGTAATCCACTGTGAAAATAGATATCCGCAGTCCTTTTCAGAGTATCCACCATGATGGCTTTCACATGACGTTTCATGATGAGCTGGAATTCTACCCTGTCAGCTTTATTCAGTAGGTTGAGGCACTTTACCGTATCAGACACATGAGATTGAACCCTCTGCCTATGCCCCTTTATCTGAGCCTCTATGCTCTGTAGTTCACCTTGAATAACACTCATACGGCTTGTTATCTCTGTGATATCAGGTGCAATCTCTAAGGCTGATACAAGCTTGGTTAATCTTTCGGTTAAATCCTGTTTCTGTGCCTCTAGTGCTGATACAGGATTCTCTTCAGGCTTTGATAACAGCAGTCTATCCAGATTATGGAAGAGTCCTTTAACCAGCATGTCATCGGTATCCTTGCGCTTGATTGGCTTGGCATCACATCGCCCTTGCCGCCTCATAGAGCACACATAGTAACCATCTCGGTTAACTGTGACCGAGTTCAGGATAAAGATGTTCCCACATTTCTTACAGCGGATGATGGACTTGAACAGGTTCACTAATGCGGGGATGTTGCTTGTTTGCTTTTTCCCGAACTGGTCAGATTTCAGCTGTTGAACAGCTTGGAATGTCTGGAGGTCTACCACTACTGGGTAGTAGTCTGGTATATCTGGATGGTTCACAACGGATTTACGAGACTGTACCTTATAGCCTATAAGCGCTTTATTGCTAACCAGCTGCTGTACAGTGGACTGATTCCATTTCCCTACCCTACCTGTAAAGGTCAGCCTCCCCTCTTCATTCAGAGTCTTTGCAATGGATGATAGAGACTCGCCTTTAATTCTTAGGCTGAACACTTGCCTTATTGTCTGTGCGTGTTCTGGGACTATATCAAAGCCTGTACGGTCGTCCTTCACCGTTAGCCAACGGGGGCATGACTTAGATATGACTTTACCCTGAGATTCTGCTTCAGCCCTTTTATTAGCCCAAACCTGACGCATACGTCTAGATTTCTCTTCACTCTCCTGATGTGCTCTTTGAGCGGTCAGAATAGACATGATGAGGTCCATAGGGTTGTTCAGTGATTCATGGGTGTAATGCTTTCCATCTGACAAGGTCACTACGTCCACATGGTGAATCAGAATAGCTTTGAGGCGGTCTGTAGCGGTTGATATGTCCTCACGGCTTAATCTGTCTAGTGATTCAATCAATACCATGTCACCAGCTGCTATAGAGCCGTTGCCGATGTCCTGCATCAGTTGCCCTAATTCACCGGTTGCATGTTTCCCGGTAAAGGCGGACAAACCTTCATCCTTATAGGTGTGTTGTGACAGGAGATAATCAGGGTTGCTTTGCAGCCATGAGGTAATGAGTGATTGCTGACGCCTCACTGAATCACCATGAGATTGCTTATCAGAGCTGTAGCGGATGTATGGATAGGCTGTTTTCATAGTGGAATTATACGCATAAAAAAGGCTCCCGATGAAGGAGCCAAAAGGTACAAAATGTCTAAGGTTATCGTTTGCAAGGATAAGCTTTCTTAATAAAGTGATATCAGAGTTAGTTTGAGCTTCATTTTAAGACAACCCCCTTGCACTTGTAAGAAGCAAGGATGATACGAGCTGCAACTGGTGCAGAGTCAGTCATCGACGTCAGGTCATCTTTACTACGCACAACTTTACTTGCTACACGTGACCACACTTCACTTATGGAAGCATCACCTAACTCACAGTTCAGGAAAGTTAGTGTCGTATTAGTCACACCCATAAAATAATTGGCTGAAGGGGAGTCTCCATTGCCTGACACGTTATCAAGTGCTCCCCTTACAAAGACTTCTGATAGTGAATTCTCAGCTGTCTTAGGCATAGCCTGTACTGACATTGAACAGGCTGCTAATAGTGCAACCAGAGTTAATTTAAGTTTCATAAATCCTTACCTGAAGTAATTGAAAAGGTTTGTTTTTTCCGCTGGTGAGGCGTTAATTCATTGCTTCATTTTTTATTAGTGACATCCCGCTACCACAGATACTGTTACAAACAGGTAGGAGATAAGACAAAGTAACAAAAAGTCTTTCATAGTTTGTTCACCCATACTGTACGTTTAGATAGTCACCATGACCAACATTCGTACCGTATTGGGGTCGATGGAGCTGGACGAGATGTTATCTCAGCGCGACAGCATCAATACTCGTCTGCTGCACATCGTGGATGAAGCCACTAACCCTTGGGGAATTAAAGTCACCCGTATTGAGATCCGCGACGTTCGTCCGCCGGCAGAGCTGATTGAAGCGATGAACGCCCAGATGAAAGCCGAGCGAAACAAGCGCGCCGATATTCTTGAAGCCGAAGGCGTACGTCAGGCCGCCATTCTGAAAGCGGAAGGGGAAAAGCAGTCGCAGATCCTGAAATCCGAAGGGCAGCGTCAGTCTGCGTTCCTGGAAGCCGAAGCCCGCGAACGTTCCGCCGAAGCCGAAGCCCGTGCGACCCAGATGGTATCCGAAGCTATTGCCGCCGGGAACATTCAAGCGATCAACTACTTCGTCGCGCAAAAATATACCGACGCATTGCAGAACATCGGTTCAGCCAACAACAGCAAAGTCATCATGATGCCGCTGGATGCCAGCAACCTGATGGGCGCGATTGGCGGGATTAGCGAACTGATTAAAGAAAGCCAGTCCGGCCGGAAAGCCTAACGATGACTGATTGGCTGATGACCTATGCGCGCTGGTTCTGGCTGACGCTCGGCGGCCTGCTGCTCGCAGCGGAAATGCTGGGCGCGGGCGGGTATCTGCTATGGAGCGGTGTGTCCGCGCTGTGTGTCGGCATATTGGTTTGGCTGCTGCCGCTGGGGTTACCGGCGCAAGGTGTCGCGTTTGCCCTGCTCACCGTGCTGACGGCGTGCTTGTGGTGGTATTGGCTGCGCCAGCGTACGCTGCACAGCCCGGCTTCGACACTCAACCAGCGCGGACTGCAACTGGTGGGACGCAAGGCTAACCTGAGCGAGCCCGTCGTCAACGGTTTAGGGCGTATCACCCTTGGCGACAGCAGTTGGCGCGTCACGGCTGACTGCGACCTGCCCGCGGGAACCCCGGTCGAAATCGTTGCTGTGGAAGGGATTACGCTTCGCGTTCGTCCGCAGAATCATTAACGTTACGCGCCTCTTGTCGAGCGGCTGCTGCCTGGCTAGCCGCTCGACAAGAAGACGTCCGGCGATCTTGAAAACGTCCACCCTCGCCTATCGGCAATGACAGTGATTTCCTCCTTCTCCAGCGCGATCCCCGCGATTTCCTCAACGTCCCGCACGTTGTGAAATTTCTTTCAGAACGATTCAGACTACGTCCACCGTCGGCTTCTCACCACATGCCGTTCCTCGTCGCAATTACCGATACAACTTTGCCCGCGAAGCGTTTAGCATAACGTATTGATCTCCGGAGATGACGCTATGAAGCCCTTATTACGCCGCATTGCTACGTTCCTCGGCTTGATCTCTCCGCGCAGCTACGGCTATCCCGCGGTCGATATCGAACTCGTCGGTCATCGCTATCATCTGGTCGGCAGTATTCATATGGGGACGGCGGATATGTCGCCGCTGCCGGACGCGCTGCTCAAGCAACTGGACACGGCGACAGCGCTGGTCGTCGAGGCGGATATCTCGGACAGCAGCTCGCCTTTCTCCTTGGCTGAGGAAGCGCCGCCGCTGTCTGAGCGACTGGACGCCGAGGCGCTGGATCAACTGCTGCAATGCTGCCATTCGCTGGCGCTCAGCTATGACAGCCTCGATCGTCTACCTGCCTGGCAGGTCGCGTTGATGTTGCAGGCCAGACAGGCGACCTCCCTGGGCCTACGTCCTCAGTACGGCATCGATTATCAGCTGATTAACATCGCCCGGGAACGGGGCTTGCCCATCATCGAACTTGAAGGCCAACAGGCGCAGGTCGAACTGCTGGAGCGACTGCCTCGCGGCGGACTGCCGCTGCTGGAAGATACCCTGACCCATTGGCACAGTAACGCCCGTCTGCTGCAGACCATGATCAACGGATGGCTGGATTATAAAACCCTGCGCATCGACAATTTGCCCGACAGCTTCGGCAATGCCATGTCGGAAATATTAATGCAGCAGCGCAATCGGCGCTGGCAGCAACAGCTGACGGCATTACCAGAGGGACACTATGTGATCTCGGTAGGCGCACTGCACCTGTTTGGCGATGATAATTTGCCCGCCCTATTGCGGGCGCACTCACTTTGACAGTACGTAAGGACAGACATCATGACACCCGCAGTCAAGCTGCTTGAAAAGCACAAGATCAACTTCACTCTGCACAACTATCATCACGACGCCGATGAAACCCATTTCGGCGAAGAAGCTGCGCGTAAACTTGGGGTCGATAAGCAGCAGATATACAAAACATTGTTGGTGGCGCTCAACGGCGACGCTAAAAATCTGGCCGTTGCCGTGACGCCGGTGGCGGGACAACTGGATCTGAAAAAAGTCGCTAAGGCGTTCGGCGCCAAAAAGGCGGACATGGCCGATCCGCAGCTGGCCCAGCGCGTGACCGGCTATCTGGTTGGCGGCATCAGCCCGCTCGGGCAGAAAAAGCGCCTGCCGACGGCCATCGACATCGCCGCAGAGCCGTTCGACACCATATTTATTTCCGGCGGCAAACGCGGGCTGGACATTGAACTGGCCGCCTCCGATTTGGCCTCGCTGCTCAGCGCAGGCTTTGCCGATATCGCCAAGCGCGACTGACGCGCGTAAAGCGCATAACAAAACGGGCGACGCCGGTTTTCACCCACGTCGCCCGTCGTTCATCGCATCACCAACTTAGTGATAAACGATCTCGCCTTTCGGCGCATAGTCTGCCGGATTCAACGGTGAATGCTGAGCGATATACTCCTTGAGCACTTCAGCGTCGACAAAGCCAGTATTCACGAAATCCGAGCGCTTGCTGATGACCGGATAACCGTCTCCGCCGTCTGCATTAAAGCTCAGCGTCGCCATACGGTAGAGCTTGTCCGCTTGCAGCGGCTCGCCTTTGATCTTGACGTTTTTCACGCCGGTGCCATCGGCTTCCAGGCTCACGTTAAGGAACTGGGCGTAAGCGCCGGCATCGACCTTGAAGTTCGCGACCGTCGCCAGATACTGCTCAACGTCGCTGCCTTTCATTTCGACATACACCACCGTGTTGCCGAATGGCTGCACCTGCAAAATCGATTTATAGGTAATATCGCCCGCTTCAATAGAGTCACGCACGCCGCCGCCGCTCATCACCGCGAAATCCGCGCTGGTACGATCCACCAGCCGGACAGCACAACATGAGCCAGATCGGTCTGTTCGAAGCGCACTTTACTGCGATCGCCTTCCAGGCGTCCCAGCGTACTGCCGACTTTCACGCCTAGCTGGGCATGACCTTTTTCCTGAAACGGCGTCAACAGCTGCAGCATTTCAGGGCTTTGCTTGATTTCCTGCGTGTAGTACTCGCTTTGGGCCGTACCGTCTTCTTGCGTCACGCTCTTTTTCAGGTTGATCGGGATCAGGTGATAATGTTTCAGCGTCAGTTTACCGTTGCGGAACGTGAAATCCGCGCGACCCACATATTTCCCCCACTCATGCGCCTGCACGATCCATACGCCATTCTGACGATCCGGCGTGCAAGAAGTGCCCGGCACATAATCCCAGTTCTTCTTGTTTCGGCTCGCCATACAGACAGGATTCTGTGAGTGTCCGCCGACAATCATATCCAGATAACCGGCCGGCAGGCTGCGCGCCATTTCCACGTCGCCCGGCGCGTTGTTGCCGTGATCGCCGTTGTCATAGTGGCCCATATGCGTGGCGGCGATGATGACATCGGGTTTCTCACGGCTGCGCAGTTCTTCCACCAGTTGCTTGGCTTCCTGAGCCGGTTTGTGGAATTCCATGTCAGTAAAGAACGCCGGATTACCGATTTTAGCGGTATCGTCGGTAGTCAGGCCGATAACCGCGATTTTCACACCTTGTTTGTCGAACAGGCGATAGGGTGTAAACAGACGCTGCTGGGTGCTTTTCTGATAGATGTTGGCGGAAAGCAGCGGGAAGTTTGCCCATTTCTCCTGCTGGCGCAGGACGGACAGCGGATTATCGAATTCATGGTTACCGATAGCCATCGCATCGTAACCCACCAGATTCATCCCGCGAAAATCCGGCTCGGCGTCTTGCAGGTCGGACTCCGGCACGCCGGTGTTGATATCGCCGCCAGACAATAACAACAGGCTACCGCCTTTCCGCTGCACTTCACGGCGGATAGCGTCCACCGCCGTTTTTTGCGCGGCCAAGCCGTATTCCCC
Organism: Lonsdalea britannica; assembly: GCF_002111595.1. Taxonomy (GTDB): domain Bacteria; phylum Pseudomonadota; class Gammaproteobacteria; order Enterobacterales; family Enterobacteriaceae; genus Lonsdalea; species Lonsdalea britannica. The sequence goes on along the minus strand of NZ_LUTN01000003.1, from coordinate 12,789 downwards.
GGCATCGTTTTGCCAGAAACGTCCATGATGATCGTTGGTATGCAGGATAGTGATGTTGTAGGTTTTATCTTTTTCCCATGCCTGCGCAAAAGTCGATGTCAGCGCCAACGTCAGTGCAATCGCACAGCCCAGTGCCTTCTTAGAAAAATCCATGGCAAATCTCCACAATTTAAATATTAAAAATACTTATAACAAAAGTGTATTTATCGCCTTTTAGACGTTATTTACTGCCAAAAAGCGCGCATTACATTAACATAAGTTAACTTTTAGCTTTTGACCTTTGTCATTGGCCAAGAGAAAACCGTTATAGCACCGGTTGATGTCAGTGGTGAGACGTAGCGAAAATGACACCTGTCGAATATGTATTTTGCAAAAAAGACGTTTTAGATGAAATTTTCTTCGTCTCCCCCCATAAGTGACTATTTTGTGGCATAGTAGATACATCAGGCAAATATAACCAGGCTGATAACCGCACCACTCAGCCGGAAAGCCGACATTTATGCTTTTTATCGTGATTTTTATTCTTTTATATCAACTATAAAATCTAATTATCATAAAAAAAGGCACATCCCACTTCATAAGCTGTCGGGGCCCAGCATTTCTACAAAAATTCCGTTGCCCCACTCTGGCTTTATTTATATAAATTGATTTATCTGTTTGTCATACAAGCGCATAAGTATAGAGGCAGAGCCCACGATAATCAGGGCCGCCAGGGTTCAAGGGTCGCAGGCTCCAGCCCGGACAATGCAAGGCTCAGGAACATCCGCTCACTCACTTTACCCTCGCAAAGGAGTCGGAATGCATGATACCACCCCGTTAATCTCCACAATGGCCGCAGGACTGGTCCTTGCCTTTCTTTTGGGTATTTTGGCGCATCGCCTGCGAATTTCACCTCTGGTCGGCTACCTGCTGGCGGGCGTTCTGCTGGGTCCATTCACACCCGGGTTCGTCGCGGATACCAAGCTGGCGCCGGAAATCGCCGAGCTGGGCGTGATTCTGTTGATGTTCGGCGTCGGCCTGCACTTCTCCTTACGTGATCTGATGGCCGTCAAATCGATCGCCATCCCCGGCGCTATCGTCCAGATCGTCGTCGCGACGCTACTCGGACTGGGGCTTTCTTCGCTGCTGGGCTGGAGCCTGCAAAGCGGGCTGGTGTTCGGGCTGTGTCTGTCCACCGCCAGCACCGTCGTGCTGCTGAGAGCGCTCGAAGAACGCCAGCTTATCGACAGTCAGCGAGGACAGATTGCCATCGGTTGGCTGATAGTAGAAGACCTGGCGATGGTCCTGACGCTGGTACTGCTGCCGGCCTTCAGCGATATGCTGGGTTCGGAAACGGCCAATACCAGCAAGCTGCTCAAGGATCTGGCTTTCACGCTGGGTAAAGTCGTCGCCTTCATTACCCTGATGGTGGTCGTCGGCCGTCGTCTGGTCCCGTGGGTGCTGGCCAAAAGCGCCAGCACCGGCTCTCGCGAGCTGTTCACGCTGGCCGTACTCGCCATGGCGCTCGGTATCGCCTTCGGCGCGGTCAAGCTGTTCGATGTTTCGTTTGCGCTGGGCGCATTCTTCGCCGGCGTCGTCCTGAACGAATCCGAACTCAGTCAGCGCGCCGCCCACGATACCCTTCCCCTGCGGGATGCTTTCGCCGTGCTGTTCTTCGTCTCGGTCGGCATGCTATTCGACCCGATGATTCTGATCAACGAGCCGCTGGCCGTCCTGTGTACGCTGCTGATCGTCGTCTTCGGCAAATCGCTGGCGGCCTTCGCCATCGTCAGACTGTTCGGTCATTCGAAACGCACGGCGCTGACCATTTCCGTCAGTCTGGCCCAGATCGGCGAATTCGCTTTTATTCTGGCCGGTCTGGGGATTTACCTCGGTCTTCTGACCGAAGATGGCCGCCATCTGGTGCTGGCCGGGTCGATTCTGTCGATTATGCTCAACCCGCTGTTGTTCTCGCTGCTGGAGCGTTATCTGGCTAAGAACGAAACCATTGAAGAGCAGATCGTGGAAGAGGCTATCGAGGAAGAAAAACAGATCCCAGTGGATCTATGCGACCACGCCTGTCTGGTGGGCTATGGCCGCGTCGGCAGCCTGATTGGCGCTCAGCTGCATGAGTCCGGCATACCGATGGTAGTGATTGAAACCTCCCGCGCGCGCGTCGATGCGCTGCGTGAACAGGGCATCAAAGCGGTATTGGGCAATGCGACCAAGCCGGAAATTATGGATATCGCCCGCCTCGATTGCGCTCGCTGGCTGCTGCTCACGATCCCGAACGGCTACGAGGCCGGTGAAATCGTCGCCACCGCCCGCGCCCGGCGTCCCGATCTCGAAATCATCGCGCGCGCGCACTACGACGATGAGGTGAGCTATATCGCCGAACACGGCGCCGATCATGTCGTGATGGGCGAAAGGGAAATCGCGGATACCATGATTACCATGCTGAACATCACCCCCGATATGCCGACGAGGGAGTGTCCGATTTAACGGACCGGATTCCGGCGCGGTCCCCGCGCTGACGCAGATAAAAAAATGCCAGACTCAGTCTGGCATTTTTATGTCTATCGCAGGAAAGCGTCTCTCACGCCTTCGATCGCCTTAGGGAGCGGTGACTAGCTGTTCAAACAGATCGATATGCAGCGGGTCGTCGTTCAGCGCAGGAACATAGTTAAACCGCTCTCCCCCCGCATGCAGGAAGATTTCCCGGTTTTCTTCCTGAATCTCCTCCAGCGTCTCCAGACAGTCGGAGGCGAATCCGGGGCACATGATTTGAATATCCTTCACGCCCTGAGCGCCCAATGCCTGCATGGTTTCATCCGTATACGGCGTCAGCCAAGGCTCACGTCCGAAACGTGACTGGAAGGTCATCATCACCTGATCCTGAGGTAGGCCCAATGCCGCCGTCAGCGCCGCCGTCGTGGCGGCACAGCGTAGCGGATAGTCATCGCCCTCATTAGCATAGCGCTGAGGAATCCCGTGGAATGACATCACCAGCCGTTCAGGCACGCCATGCTCAGCAAACGAGGCCTCCACGCTATGTTTCAGCGCCGCGATATAAGCGGGATGTTCAGCGTAGTCGCGGATAAAGCGGATGCCCGGCATCCGGCGAGTGGATTTCATAAGGTTTGCAAGACCATCCCACACCGCAGCCGTCGTGGAGCAGGAGTATTGCGGATACAACGGCAGGACGGTCAGAGACGTCACCCCCTGCGCCATCAGGCTTTCCAATGCGGAACGCAGGCTGGGAGAGCCATAACTCATCCCCAGCGCCACCGGCGTGCCAGACAGACGTTCAGCCAACGCTTTTTCCTGACGGCGGCTGAAGACCAATAACGGGGAGCCCCCATCCATCCATACAGACTGATATAACTTGGCTACACGCGGTGAACGGAACGGCAGAATAGCGCCGCGCAGGATTAACGCCCACAGTAACGGGTTCACATCCACAACGCGCCTGTCGCTGAGAAACTCGGCCAGATAACGCTTCACCGCCTGCGGGGTGGGCGCATCAGGCGTGCCCAGATTGACCAACAGCACACCGTGTTTTTCTTCTTTCATTGATGCATTCCTCATTCCGACAGCGGGCTACAGTTCCGCCATTCACTCTGGATCAGGCGCTTATTGTAGCTAAAAACCGGCCTGAGTCGGGGACGATAGCGAGGTTAGTGCCGATATCAGCAATCGCCGGAAGCAATGCCGACGAAACCACCGCCGCAGCCAGCGAGATCGCGCCGAACGCCAGGCATAAAAAATGCCAGACACAGTCTGGCATGGTGCTTTTTGCGCGCTCGCCTTTGCAGGCACTATCGCTTAGCCCAGAATGCGGGCCAGCTCCGCGCTAATGTCGCTGACGCTGCGGGTGCCGTTCAGTTTGTGGTACTGAGTGTGACCGGCATCGGCTTCTTTCTGGTAATAGCTGACCAGCGGAGCCGTCTGCTGATGGTACTCGACCAGACGTTTACGTACCGTCTCTTCCTGATCATCTTTACGGATAGTCAGAGCTTCACCGGTGACGTCGTCTTTGCCTTCCACCTGCGGCGGGTTGAATTTAACGTGGTAAACACGGCCTGACGCCGCGTGTACGCGACGGCCGACGATGCGTTCGACGATCAGCTCGTCCGGTACGGCGAATTCCAGCACGTAGTCAACGTTGATGCCGGCGTCTTTCATGGCATCGGCCTGAGGGATGGTGCGCGGGAATCCGTCCAGCAGGAAACCGTTGCGGCAATCGTCCTGAGCGATGCGTTCTTTGACCAGGGCAATGACCAGCTCGTCAGTCACCAATTTGCCCGCATCCATGATCTCTTTTGCCTGTTTACCCAGTTCGCTGCCGGCTTTCACCGCAGCGCGCAGCATGTCACCCGTGGAAATCTGCGGAATGCCATACTTTTCCATGATGAACTGAGCCTGAGTGCCTTTGCCTGCGCCCGGAGCGCCCAGCAGAATAATACGCATCGCGTAGATCCCCTCGAAAATTTAAACAAAATTGAAAAAACGCTAAACCATACCATTCCGTACCGCCATCCTCAAGGAACGGGCTCGGTTCAGCCGACATCCGATCGGAAATAAATGGAGGTTGCGCCTGCAAAAAAAAGCCCCGGAGAACCGGGGCGGGAAAGAAGAAAAATTATGCCGTCAGCAGTTGGTTCATGCGACGGATGAACTGGTTAGGATCTTCCAGCGTGCCGCGTTCGGCGAACAGCGCCTGATCCAGCAGCAGCTCGACCCACTCGCCGAACTGAGCGTCGTCGGTGGTGTCAGAGGCGCGTTTAACCAGCGCATGGTCCGGGTTCAGTTCGAAGATGTATTTCACTTCCGGAGCCTGCTGGCCAGCGGCGGCAAACAGCTTCGCCATCTGCGTTCCCATTTCGTCAGCACCGGTGGTGACGATAGCCGGAGTATCGGTCAGACGATGCGTCAGACGCACCTCTTTCACGCGATCGCCCAGCAGGGTTTTCACGCGATCGACAAACGGCTCCAGCGCTTTTTCCGCTTCCTTCTGGCTTTCGTCAGCTTCATCGGCCAGCTTATCCAGCGCTTCGTCAGCCTTGCTGACGGACTGGAAGGATTTACCGTCGAACTCGGTCAGGTAGCTCATCATCCACTCGTCGATGCGATCGGACAGCAGCAGCACCTCGATGCCTTTCTTACGGAACAGCTCCAGATGCGGACTGCTCTTCGCGGCGGCATAGCTGTCGGCGGTGATGTAATAGATCTTGTCCTGACCTTCCACCATACGGCTGACATAGTCTTCCAGCGAGACGGTCTGCGCCGCGCTGTCGGTATGGGTAGAAGCAAAGCGCAGCAGTTTAGCGATCGTTTCGCGGTTGCCGCCGTCTTCCGCCGGACCTTCTTTCAGGACCTGACCGAACTGCTGCCACACTGTCTGATATTTTTCACTGTCGCTTTTCGCCAGGTGTTCCAGCATTTGCAGCACGCGTTTGGTCAGCGCGGTACGCAGGCTTTGAGTGACGCGATTGTCCTGCAGGATTTCACGCGATACGTTCAGCGGCAGATCGTTGGAGTCGATGAGACCACGCACGAAACGCAGGTAGTTCGGCATAAACTGTTCTGCGTCATCCATGATGAAAACACGCTGAACATAGAGTTTCAGGCCATGTTTATGATCGCGGTTCCACATGTCCCACGGTGCCTGAGAAGGGATATACAGCAGGCTGGTGTACTCCTGCTTTCCTTCCACACGGTTGTGGCTCCAGGTCAGCGGATCGGCGAAGTCGTGAGAAATGTGTTTGTAAAACTCCACATACTCTTCGTCGCTGATATCGGATTTATTACGCGTCCACAGCGCCTGAGCCTTGTTGATTTTTTCCCAGGTGACGGTTTTTTCCCCGCCCTCTTCTTCGCTTTCAGTTTCAGTTTGAATTTCTACCGGCAGAGCGATGTGGTCAGAATATTTGCTGATGGTGGAGCGTACGCGCCAGGTATCGAGGAACTCGTCTTCGCCTTCACGCAGGTGCAACGTAATTTCAGTACCACGTTCCGGCTTGTCGATATCGGCGATGGTGTAGTCGCCTTCACCCGCAGATTCCCAGAAGACGCCTGATCGGCGCTGGCGCCCGCGGCACGGGTACGAACGGTGACTTTGTCAGCGACGATGAACGCGGAGTAAAAGCCCACGCCAAACTGGCCGATCAGCTGGCTGTCTTTCGCCTGATCGGAACCGAGCGATTCCAGAAACGCTTTGGTGCCGGATTTGGCGATAGTACCCAGATTCTCGATAACGTCTTCACGCGACATCCCGATACCGTTATCGGAGATGGTCAACGTGCGTTTTTCTTTATCGGTGGACACGCGTACACGCAGGTCGCCGTCGCCTTCATACAGATCGGGGGTGGACAACGCGCGAAAACGCAGTTTATCCGCCGCATCTGACGCATTAGAGATCAATTCACGCAGGAACACTTCCTTGTTGGAATACAGTGAATGGATCATCAGGTGCAGTAATTGCTTCACTTCAGACTGGAAGCCGCGGGTCTCTTGGCCTTTCATACTCATTATGACTCACCTCAAAACGTGTTTTATTCAGGCTGATTTATTCTCAGATAAGCAACAGGTGGGGTCAGACAGGGGGATTTCAAGGGGCAATGGTGGCGTTCAGCAGCGAAAAAGGCGGAATGGCGTGCGACTGCCGATATTTTCGGCAGTCAGACAGTCAGAACTTGAAGGGGTGGCGTCCCGCCAGCGAATGCGACAGCGTCGTGCCGTCCACCATTTCCAACTCGCCGCCTACCGGCACACCGTGGGCGATACGGCTTGCCATCACGCCATGCTCGGCGCACAGCTCGGCGATGTAGTTCGCCGTAGCGTCGCCTTCTACCGTCGGATTGGTCGCCAGAATCACCTCACTGATGTTCTCCGTTTCCAGGCGTTCCTCCAGTCGACCCAGGCCGATATCATCCGGACCAATGCCGTCCAGCGGCGAAAGGTGTCCCATCAAGACAAAGTAGCGGCCGGCGAACTGGCCGGTTTGCTCAACGGCATGAATATCAGCCGGACTTTCCACGACGCAGATCAGACCGTTTTCCTGACGACGGGCGTTTGCACAGATATTGCAGACGTCCTGTTCGGTAAAGGTACGGCAGTCCTCGCAGTGGCCGATTTCCGACATGGCGCGCGTCAGCGCCTGCGCCAATTTCATCCCGCCGCTGCGATCGCGCTGCAGCAGGTGAAAGGCCATACGCTGGGCTGATTTGGGCCCTACGCCGGGTAAACAGCGCAGGGATTCCATCAGTGATTCAAGAAGCGGACTGGTTTGCATCAGAACGGCATCTTGAAGCCCGGCGGCAGCTGCATCCCGCCAGAAACTGCGGCCATTTTCTCTTTCTGCGTTTCCGCAATGCGACGCGCCGCATCGTTGAACGCAGCTGCGATCAGATCTTCCAGCATGTCTTTGTCATCTTCGAGCAGGCTAGGATCCAGCTCGACGCGACGGCAGTTGTGCGCGCCGTTGATGGTGACTTTAACCAGTCCGGCACCGGATTCCCCAGTGACTTCCAGATTGGCAATTTCTTCCTGAGCCTGCTGCATTTTTTCCTGCATCTGCTGAGCCTGCTTCATCAGATTGCCTATTCCGCCTTTACCAAACATATCGTTCTCTCTATCACTCGGGCTGCTACAGCAGCAGTTAAACGGGTCGGATACTGTCTTCATCCAGCTCCGCGTCGAAGAATCGGCGCAGCGTCTGAATGTTATTATCCGTCATGATCGACTGACGCGCTTGCGCCAGTTTTTCTTCATAAATGGCCTGTCGCCACTCCAGCGGCGTCCGAACCGCCGGATTATCATCTTCAGCGACCGTCAGCGCGATATCACGCCCGTGGTACGCTGATAGCGCCGATGCCAGCGCCTGCTGCGCCGCGCTGGTGTTCAGATGACGTTGAGACGGACGCAGATGCAGATGAATCTCGCTCTCCGTCGGTCTCTCTCTGAACGCATTAAGCGCCAACTGCTGCACTAATTTCGGCAGCGGCAGATGGTCTATTTCAGCCGCCCACTCATCGCGCGTTTTGGCTTCTTCCGCCAACCGGGCGACCAGCTCCGGCGTCTTCTCATGCTCTAGTGCGGAACGCAGCGCCTTGGGCGTCGCGACTTCCACTTTTTGTTCCTGTGGAACCGTATTCTGCGCCTTCCAGCGATAGGCCTCCGGCTTCTTCGGTTCACGTTTTTCTTCCGCCTTCGACGCCATCCGCTGCTGACCACGTTCGCTCACTGAAGCCAATCGTTCCAGCGCTGACGTCCCCGGCCGCGTTCTTCCTGACGCTGCCGGTTCAGACTTTTTTGGCGGAGGCGTTCCCTGTTTCTGCAACAGTTGGCTGCGCGCCTGCAACAGCTGCGCCGTCGTGTCCGGTAAATGGCTCGTCGATGGCGCAGCGGACGCGGGTGGCTGAGCGGGCTCCGCTGGCTGCTGAGGGGGTGGCGACATCTCGTCCGCCGGCGCGGCCGCAGCCTGAGGGGCTGGCTGCACTGGCGTATTGGCCGTATTCGTCGTCATCTGCGGAGCGGCTATCGGCGCCGCGACGGTGACGGGGGCAGGCGCTTCAATGACCTGGCGGGGATGAAACGCCAGCGCGCGCAGTAACGTCATTTCAACGCCCATTCGCGGGTCCGGCGCATAGGTCAGCTCTTTGCGGCCAATCAGCAGGGTCTGGTAATACAGCTGCACTTCCGCAGGGGGGACGTCGCGCGCCAAATCCCGCAGGCGAGGCGCCACGCTGCTGTACTCGTCGCCCAACGCCGAAGGCAGCATTTGCACCATGGCGATACGATGCAGCAAGGTCAGCGTTTCCACCAACAGCGTTTCCCAATCCACGCCGCGCGCGGCCGCTTGTTGCAGCAAGGCCATCACCTGTGCGCTATCGGCTTTCACCAGCGCCTCTATCAATGCCAGAGGCTGTTCGTCGTCCAGCGTTCCCAGCATCTGGCTGACCGTTTCGGTCGTGACCTGCCCCTGACCGATAGCGATAGCCTGGTCGGCCAGAGAAAGCGCATCGCGCAGGCTGCCTTCCGCCGCACGCGCCAGCAACTGCAATGCACGCGCCTCGGCGGGCAGTTGCTCTTCCTGCAAGACGTGCTGCAGATGGGCGCGAATTTGTTCCGCATCCAACGCTTTGAGATGGAACTGCAGGCAGCGCGACAGAATGGTGACCGGGAGCTTTTGGGGATCGGTGGTAGCCAGTAGGAATTTGACGTGCGACGGCGGCTCTTCCAGCGTTTTAAGCAGCGCATTGAAGCTGTGCCGGGAAAGCATGTGCACTTCATCAATGAGGTACACCTTGAAGCGGCCGCGTGCCGGAGCGTACTGCACGTTGTCCAGCAAGTCGCGCGTGTCTTCGACCTTAGTGCGGGAAGCGGCGTCGATCTCGATCAGATCGACAAAACGGCCCTGCTCGATCTCAAGGCAGTTTTCGCATTTACCGCAGGGCGTTGCCGTGATGCCGGCCTCACAGTTCAGTCCTTTCGCCAGCAGACGCGCGATAGTGGTCTTCCCCACCCCGCGGGTGCCGGAAAACAGATAGGCATGGTGGATTCGGCCTAGCGAAAGACCATTAGCCAGCGCGGTCAGGACATGTTCCTGACCCACGACATCGGCAAAGGTTTGAGGGCGCCACTTACGGGCAAGAACCTGATAGCTCATCAATACCGCAACAGTTGAGTTATTGAGGTGGTGATGCTAACACAGTCTCGCCGCCATCGGCGAGACTGTTGTGCTTAATGACCGGGGAAGTCGACCAGGCTGAAACACTGTACGCCCATGGCTTCCAGGCGCTGCTGACCACCGAGGTCAAACAGGTTGATGACAAAGGCAGCATCGGTCACTTCGCCGCCTAAACGACGGATCAGTTTTACCGTTGCTTCGACTGTTCCGCCGGTTGCCAGCAGATCGTCGATCACCAGCACTTTGTCGCCGGCAGTAATAGAGTCTTCGTGGATTTCCAGCGTGTCGGTGCCGTATTCCAGTTCATAGCTTTCGCTCAACGTTTTACGCGGCAATTTTCCGGGCTTGCGCACCGGCACGAAGCCTACGTTCATCGCCAGCGCCACCGGCGCACCGAACAGAAAGCCACGCGCTTCGGTTCCAACGACTTTGGTGATGCCAGCATGACGATAACGCTCTGCCAGGAGGGAAATGCTGGCCGCGTAAGCCTGCGGATTTTCCAACAGGCTCGTGACGTCACGGAACAGTATGCCCGGCTTTGGGTAGTCGGGAACGCTCTTGATACTGTTTTTAATTAATTCTGGCTGTGTTACGGTCATAATCCTGTGCCTGATAAAACAATCTGTTCAGTGAATAACGGACGCCCGCTGTAGCTCTGACGGCCATCACGCGCCCTTCGCCGGGAAAGGTATAGAGGCGGGGCGCGCACGAAAACGCTCAAATCTAGTCAAACTGACTGACAAATGCAACAGCCCTGCATCCGGTCGCCTACTTTTATTGCTCCCGATCAACCACCGGCAGACGCCACATGAAGATCAGCAGGCAGGCCATGATCGCCAGTAATACTCCCCTGACCCACGGAATATGGACCATCCATATCGAGACGGCGAAGGTGACGACGATCACCACAACCGCTTTAACCTTGACGCCCGGCGGTAAAGCCCGATGTTGTTGCCAGTACCGTAAATAACCGCCGAACCACGAACGATGCAACAGCCAGTAGTGAAAACGCGGCGACGATCGGGCAAAACACCAGGCGGCCAACAGCAGAAACGGCGTGGTGGGCAAAAGCGGCAGTACGACGCCTAGCGTCGCCAGTACGACGGCAAGCCATCCCAGCACGATCAAAGTCACACGATACATACACAATACTCCCGCTGTTAGACGCCGCCAAACGCTGCCCGCTTATAGTAACGGGTATCACGCTGATTTGACCATCGCGGAGCGGGATCGCAAATGACGACAAAGTCGGTATCATGACGATCTATTTCATCCACCGTTGCTTTGTACCTAATCCATGTTCGATCGCGCTATTCTCACCCCCATCGACCAATTCTTGACGGCGGAAACGCCTGATGAGTGGGTTATCGAGCACAAAAAGCCGATAATCTACCGACGATATTACGCGACCACGCGCTGTGCGAGCTGAAAGCGGCGCAAAATGCGGCGCACGTCCTGCGGCGCTACGCCGTCGATGAGCCTGGCCAGCGACAGCTGATGGACTGGCTCACGCCCTATGAAAACTTCGCTTATCACCACCGCGGCGAATTCGCTGAACTGGGAACAAAAAGCCCGGTGTCCAAACAGTTAGGTATTCGACCCGGCTGCCATTATGGTCAGGATATGATCGATAAAATGGTGCTGCTGATAAAAGAAGAACTGCACCATTTTCATCAGGTGCTGGAAATCATGATGTCGTTGGGCATCGTTTACCAGCGACTGCCAGCCAGCCGCTATGCGAAAGGCATGTTACAACATGTCATTACCCATGAGCCGAATACGCTGGTCGACAAGCTGATTATCGGCGCATTTATTGAGGCCCGCTCCTGCGAGCGTTTTGCTAAACTGGCCCCGTGTCTGGAAACGCAGTTACAGAAATTCTATCTCTCCCTGTTGAGGTCTGAGGCCCGCCACTATCAGGACTATCTTGCGCTGGCCCGGCAGATCGCCGATCGGGATCTTTCACCCAGGATCGCGTTCTTTGCCGAAGTCGAGGCCGAGCTGATCGTCTCGCCTGATGACGATTTTAAATTTCATAGCGGCAAGCCCCGTCTTTGACGCCGGCCCGCCTCCGAGTTTCACCTATTGATGACTGAGGCAACCGAATGAGTACCTCTACGCTGCTGCAAGCGCTAGACCATCAGATCGCCAGCTTGGCCGAGCAGATAGCGCCGGTGATAGGGATGACGACAGCCCGCTCCCGCTTTGACCGGCAGCTGTTTGGCTGTTATGGCACACGTTTCGGCGACTATCTGGCCGAAGTGAAGCAAAATCACCAGCATCTGCAACAATATGTCGCCGAGAATCGCACCGACCGGGTGGCCTTTATGGCCGAGAAACTGCTGGCTCAGATTACCGCGCTGCAGCGCGAGCTGGGGACCTGGAAAATGCGGCAGCAGAGCCCAGCAGCCACGCCGCCGCCCGATCTTTACCACAAGCTGGCGGAGCATCAGGGCTATGAGCGGCGTTTGATCGCGATGATTCAGGATCGGGAAAGTTTACTTCTCAAGCAAACCGCCTTTGACGAGCAACAGCGGTTACAGAAAGAGTTGGCGGCGCTGGAAGGCCGGCTGGCGCGGTGTCGACAGGCGCTCACGCGTTTAGAGCGACAGATAGAAAGACGGGAACAAGGTTCCTAAAACTCGTTGCCCGCGGTGATATCTGCTATATCTACACGTTGATTCCGAGCGAACGGGAAGGTGAACCCACTATGTCACTGGAAAATGCAGCTCCCGAAGTCAAACTGGCGGTGGATCTCATCATGTTGTTTGAGACCAACCAGATTGAACCCGAGGTGGTGCTGGCCGCACTCGACATTGTACGTAAGGATTATCTGCACAAGTCCCAGGGACAGGGCGATCTCTCAACCGACTAGCGGTTGTAAGCCGGAACAGACGTTTCAGGCGTTTGTTCCGGCTATTTCCCGCCCCCCTTTACAGGAGCGATGGGTTTTCCGGCAACGAACGGGAAATTTCTTTCACTTCCTTGCCCTGCTCATTGTGCAAATACACTTCCAACTGATTGAACGCGATATTGATGTCATTTTCACGACACAGGCGGTCGATCGCGCGGTTCAGCTCATCCACGGTGTAGCTGCGATCGCGCAACTCGCGCACATA
>NZ_LUTN01000002.1 GCF_002111595.1 Lonsdalea britannica | reverse complement strand
GTGGCTTTAAGTATATAGCACAGTGGTATCAGAAAGACGTGACCTGTGTGCACCCCTGCCATCCCGATGAGGCCAATAAAAAAACCTCCGCAGAAACCCCATCCCCAAAACGTCATTGGCAAGCTCAACTGCCCAGTTACAAGTTTCTTAAACACAATTACATCTCTTGAAAAGTATTCATTGATCATCAATAACTTCATTATCCGAAATATTACTTCAATCCCAGTGAAAGGCAGCTATTCCGGACTAAATTGAATACCAGCGCAGCTTTGTGCTAGCCAGTTTTTATCTTTAAGCCTCTAGACAAGCTAAAGTTCATCATCTGACGACGATGCGGAACCACATTTCTCACACGCATATAGCTTAACGTTTAGTAATGCTTTGAGGGCACATCCGGAAGTGTAGGTTCTCCCACTGAGCGCTAAGGCCCGTATTATCCAGTTCCCCCAACAAACTCCCCATCTACTTGCTTCATCCCCGGCAAATTGTTTTACAAGCTGAATGGCTATCTGCACGCAACTGTTCAAACACTGATGCAGTTACCTAGAGCTGTGCTCCGGTCTTAAACAGAACCTTCGCCAGGCAGAACGCTTAGCAGCCCTCCTAATTACATGAATCAATGCTGCTTACTCGGGCTCGAAGAGGCCATCCATTGGTTCAAGGCATTCGGCGGCAGCGGTTTTGAGAACAAATAGCCCTGCACTACCGGGCAATCCAACGCAATCAGCAATCGGCGCTGTTCATCCGTTTCCACCCCTTCAGCCACCACCATCAAATCCAGACTACGCCCAATACCAATGACGGCATGCACCACCGAACGCAGCCGGTTTTGCTTTCCGCACTGGTCGATGAAACTGCGATCGATTTTAACTTCCGTGACAGGAAGGTTGGCGAGGCTGGACAGGCTGGAGAAACCGGTGCCGAAGTCATCCACCGACAGTCCGACGCCCAACGCGCGTATGCGGTTTAGGATATCCAGCGTTTCATCCGTCAGCGCCATCATCAGGCTTTCAGTGATCTCGATGGTCAGGTTCGACCCCGCAAGCCCGTAGGTCTGTAGCTGACGAGCCACATATTCAGGAAGATCCGGATGATTAAAGTTGTATGAGGAGAGGTTCACCGACACCACCGGCACACGAATGCCTTCCGCCCGCCACGCGGCCATTTGCCGGCAGGCTTCTTCCAACGCCCAACGCCCGATGTGATCAATTTCGCCGATATCTTCCGCCAGACGAATAAACCGGTCGGGCGGCACATCGCCGAACTCAGGGTGATGCCAGCGAGCCAACGCCTCGACGCCAAACAATTTTCCACTACGCGTGCACACCTGAGGCTGGTAATGCAGGTGTAACTGACGATGCGCCAAAGCCGTCTTGAGCGCAGCTCCAAGCAATAGTCTCTCACGCGCCAGCACGTTCATTTCGGCGCTGAAAAAGCGGAATACGTTACCGCCAGACTTTTTGGCCTTGTACATGGCGTTCATGGCATTCGTCAGCAGCACTTCTCGCGTGGTGCCACCTTCGGGATACTGGCTGATACCGAGGCTGGCCGATAAACTCAACCGGTGACCGCTGATTTTTATCGGCTCTCGTACAATGCTGAGGACCTGGCTCGCCAACGCTGATGCCCTTGTGACGTCAAAATTCGGCATGATGATGACAAACTGGTCGGTTTCGGTACGGCTGATAAACTCGTCCGAACGTATCCACGACTGCAAGCGGTTCGCCATCGCCACCAGCACCTGATCGCCCGCTGCGTGCCCAAACATGTCGTTAATGTCTTTGAAATGGTCCAGATCCAGATTAAAAAAGCCGATCTTCTGGCTGGATGAGGTGAGCAAATCATCCACATGGCAATGCATGTAGCTGCGATTCGGTAAGCCAGTGAGCGCATCAAATCTGACGACGCGAGCCATCTGCTGCCGGTTCTCTTCCCGTTCAATCGCCAAAGTGCATAAGTGGATACTTGCGTCGGCGATATGTTCAAGAAAGGTGTTGGGTTTTAACCCTTGCCGAAAATAGAAGGCGAAAGTTCCCAGCACCCGGCCGTCGCGCTGTTTAATAGGATAGGTCCAGCAGGCGCGCAGGCCATGCGGCAACATTTGATGTTTATAAGGCGCCCACAGAGGGTCGGTTTCAATGTCATCCACCATCACCTGTTCACCTCTGAACGCGGCCGTACCACAGCCCGCGACGCCCTCGCCTATTTCTACGCCTTCCCAGTCAGGGCCGTAAGAATCATGAAAACTGGGCGCGGCCCAGGGGCGCAGCTTGTTGTCTTCCACCCGACAGACAGAAACAAGAACCCCCGGCACAATCGATTCGATACGGCGACATAAAAAATTACCGAGTTCATTGAACGACAGACTGCTGGTCAACGCTTCCAGCGCATCGCGCTCTAAATCCTGAATCAAGCGCTCCTCAGTGACATCCGACAACACGACGACATAGTTTTTAATAAGCTCGTGGTTTCGCTCGTCAACAATAGGATTGACGGAAAAACGTACCCAGACATCTCGACCGTCTTTGGTCAGCGTCAGGATGTCGCCATGTACGCCCAGCCAGTCCTGAGTTTTCTTTCGCAGTTTATCCACTAACGATTTATCTGTGCGTGGACTGGCCAGCAGTTCGCTCGGCCCTTTGCCGATGGACTCTTCGACCGTATAGCCAAACAGGGAGGTAAATGCCCGGTTGATCTGAACAATTCGTCGAGACGCATCCAACACGCAGACGACACGGTCAGTGTTGTTGATCGCCAGCAACAGTAATCGCGTTTCTTCCCGACGGGCGACCTCATCCGTCACATCACGCGCGATTGCCATGAAATGGATGCGTCCGTCGACATCGACTTTAGACAGGAAGAACTTTGCCCATAGCTGTTGTCCATCCCGTTTTTCCATGAGGATTTCACGGCTCATCGCTTCCGCTCGAGGCGAGTTTCCCTGGCGGTTTCTGCGGATGTAGCGGGTATGCACTTCCCGCATGGCCTTGGGCAACAGCGGGCGCATATGTTGGCCGAGCACGTCTTCGCGAGGGTATCCCCACAGTCTTTCTGCGGCCGCATTAAAAAACAGGACGCGGTCGCACTCATCAATTAGGACGACGGCTAGCATCGTCTGCTCCAAAGCTGGTAGCAATATGTGATAGTAATCAGCGACCGGACCTTCCATCTTCATCGATATATCCTCCATGCAGATGGGTTATCCGTTCCTTTTGCGATAAGTTCATCTGCAGCAATCTCAATTTTTAAGCAGCCCTAGGCACCAGGTAAACTGCATGGGTACACAAATGGATATTTGCGCCGCCGTCATGGCCGGTCACCGACAGTGCTCATGTCAGGGGTCTTCATCAGGAAAACCAGAAATGACGGGAAACATAAACTCCGGCCTGGGTTTTTGTCTTATCGGCACCACGGAGCAAACATTGAACATTTGCTCCAACTCATCACAGGCACAGATAAGCAAACGTTTACACAATACGACGGCCCGTTTCACCACCTTCGCGCTCTCTCCACACGCTTTATTTTGGTCGTCCAGTATGCCATCGAAGCACGACTTTTCTGTGGTGATAATTAGATGAATTTAACTTATCCATTAACATGTTATTCACGTATGGCAGCGGTTAAAAACCGGCCCCAACCCTCCGTGTGAACGGCCAATACAATAGCTCACCGAGCGAACCGGGGATACGCGCAAAATTCTGAATAAGCACTATCCTTTTTAAAGAAATCATAAGATTAATTAACAGGACAGATGCTCATGCAGGATCATGCAACTTCAATTACGTTTAGCGTAAACGCCCAGGACCTCATCGACACCCTCACCCACATCGTCGGCAAATCTCATATCCTCACCGACGCACGCCAAACTGAACGCTATCGAAAGGGATTCCGTTCCGGCCAAGGTGATGCGCTGGCAGTCGTCTTTCCCGGCTCATTGCTGGAACAGTGGAAAGTCTTCAAAGCCAGCGTAGAAGCCGATCGTATCGTCATCATGCAGGCGGCCAATACTGGTCTGACCGAAGGTTCGACTCCCAGCGGCGATGGCTATGACCGTGAAATCGTTATTATCAGCACACTGAGGCTCGACAAGGTGCAGCTGTTGGATCAGGGGCGGCAAATTGTCGCGCTGCCCGGCAGTACGCTTTGGCATCTGGAGCGCGTATTGAAGCCTTTAGGGCGCGAGCCGCACTCGGTGATCGGTTCGTCATGTATCGGCGCATCGGTCATCGGGGGGATCTGCAATAACTCCGGCGGTTCGCTGGTGCATCGCGGTCCGGCTTACACAGAGATGGCGCTGTATGGCCGCGTAAACGATCAAGGCAAGGTAGAGCTGGTCAATCATCTCGGTATTAATCTGGGGGAGACGCCGGAGCAAATTCTCGTTCGTCTGGAACAACGTCAGTACACCGAGGCGGATGTGGTCAACGATGATCGCCAGGCATCCGACCACGAATACGCCGACCGCGTCCGCGACGTGGATGCCGATACCCCTTCCCGCTTCAACGCCGATGAACGCCGCCTGTTCGAAGCCGCAGGCTGCGCCGGTAAGCTGGCCGTTTTTGCCGTGCGACTGGATACATTCCCGGCGCAGCAATCTCAACAGGTGTTCTACATCGGAACTAATCAGCCGGAGGTGCTGACCGAGCTGCGTCGCCATATCCTGGCGAATTTTGTTCACCTGCCGGTGGCCGGAGAGTATCTGCACCGGGATATGTTCAACATGGCTGAGGTCTATGGCAAAGACACCTTCGTGATGATCGACAAGCTGGGCACCGACAAAATGCCCCTGTTCTTCAACCTCAAAGGCCGAATGGACGCCATTTTTGATAAAATTCCGTTCCTGCCATCGCATTTGGTGGATCGCACCATGCAGCTGCTGAGCCGTTTGCTGCCTTCCCAGCTGCCAGAGCGGATGCGGGCCTATCGCGACCGCTATGAGCATCACCTGATGTTAAAAATGGCGGGAGATGGCATTGAAGAGGCGCATCGCTGGTTGGAAAGCTATTTCCGCGAGGCGGACGGCGAGTTTTTTGCCTGTACGCCGGAGGAAGGCAACAAAGCGTTCTTACATCGGTTCGCCGCGGCCGGAGCCGCTATTCGCTATCACGCCGTGCATAGCCGCGAGGTGGAGAATATCCTGCCGCTGGATATCGCCCTGCGCCGTAACGACCGGGAGTGGTTTGAGCATCTGCCGCCGGAAATCGGCGATCAGCTGGTGCATCGCCTCTATTACGGACACTTCATGTGCCACGTATTCCATCAGGATTACATCGTGAAAAAAGGCGTCGATACCCACAAGCTGAAGGAGAAAATGCTGGAACTGTTGGATAAACGTGGCGCCGAATACCCTGCTGAGCACAATGTCGGCCATCTTTATCAGGCCAAACCGCAGCTGAAGGCGTTCTATCAGCAGAATGACCCCACCAACACGCTCAATCCCGGCATCGGGAAAACCAGTAAGCTGAAAAACTGGGGCTGTGGCTGTAACGACCATTCACACCACTAACGCTGCCGCTTTACTCTGGGGCTTCGCCACACCGCTGCGAAGCCCCGTTCTCCTGCCATCACGTCAATCGCCGTAGCGTGGCGACTTCTATCGTTAGTTGGCTTCGACGACATCGCGCTCTTCGTCGTCCTGGTCGTCCAGCTCCAGCACGCTGTAGGCGACCGAACAGAACAGCGAGTTCAGACGCTTCATATCCCCTAACAGCCCCAAATGCAGCGAGCTGGTTTCCAGACTCTGCACATTCTTCTGCCGCAAACGCTCGACGTGCGCATGGGCAAAACGGCGATCCATAATGCGGAAGCGATGCTTGGAACGACGCAGACGTTTTGCGCTGGCAACGTCGTTGTTGAAAAACACGGTCTGACTTAGTCGCAGATTATCGAGTAGTCGGGAATAGAGCGCGTCCAGCTCCTCTTGCCCTTCTGCGGAAAAGGCGCGGCGCGATGCCTGCGCCTTGGCGCGAATATCCCCGGCCATTTTTTCCAGAATATCACCCGCCTGTTCCAGATTCATGGTGACCTCGATAACCTCGGCCCAACGGCGAGAGTCGCTTTCACCGAGATCGTCCTTCGCCATCCGCGCCAGATAGAGCTTGATGCCGGTATAGAGCACGTCCACATCGTCATCCAGACGACGAATGGTTTTCTCCTGCAAGTAGTTGCCGTGCATCATCTCGTGGGTAAGGATCAGCATATTTTCCACAATGTCCCCCATCCGCAGCGTCTCCCGAGCGGCATTGGCCAACGCCAGCGCCGGGGTATCCAATACGCTGAGATCCAGATGTCGCGGACGCAGCCGCGGATCTTCCTCCTGATTATCGCGCAACAGCGCCTGACACCACTCCGCCATTCGTCCTGTCACCGGCAGCATCAGCAAACAACGCAGCAGGTTGTAAACCACGTGGAAGTAAATGACCAGATTCTCTGTGCTGATGGGCAGTTTTTCCATCTCCGCCGCCAGCATCTCGACAAAAGGCAGCACCACCACGCAGCCCGCCAGTTTGAACAACAGGCTCCCCAGAGCGACCCGGCGACCATCAACGCTTTGTTTACTGGCATTGATCATCGCCAGCATTCCGCTACCCAAGTTGGCCCCGACCACCAGACACAGTGCGACTTTCAGCGATATCACGCTGGTTGCCGTCAGCGTCGCGGTCAGCAAGACGGCCGCCAGGCTGGAATAACTGACAATGGCGAACAACGCGCCAATCAGGCATCCAGCAAGATGTCGCCCGTCAGTGAGGAAAAGAGCACTTTGACCCCGGCCGCCTGCGTAATCGGCGTTGCGGCATTCACAATCAGCTCCAGCGCCAGCAGGATCAGTCCGAGACCGATCAATACGCGCCCCATCTGTCCGATGCGGGCCTGTTTACGACTGAGAAACAGCGAAACGCCGCTGAATATCAGCAGCGGAGAAAGCCAGGAGAGATCGAAGGTCAGAATTCGCACCATCAGCGCAGTCCCGACGTCCGCGCCCAGCATAATCACCAGACCAGGGGCCAAGGCAATCAAGCCCTGCGAAACAAATGATGTGACGAGCAACATGGTGGCGTTGCTGCTCTGCACCAATGCCGTGACCACAATTCCCGCCATAAAAGCCAGCGGTTTATGGCTGACGTTCTTGCTGAGCATACGACGCAGTCCTGCGCCATACACTCGCATGATCCCGGTGCGGACAATGTGCGTCCCCCACACCAGCAGCGACACGGCGGACAACAAATGCAGCAATATCAACAAAACAGAGAGCTCCTTAATATTCAGCGATCAACCGTTCCCTATCGCCAGTGATGTAGCCAAAATAGGTCATATGCCAGAAAAGCGATCAAGCGGCTTCCGAATTTTGTCGCCGTCCTCTCGCCGGTAAAAATAACGGCTGCAACGGGCTTTCAATCGTTTCGAATCCGGTCAGGTTATCAACCTTAAAACGTCCCTCTGATGGGGTATAGGATTGTATTTAGGCTTTGTGAAACTCTCTGTCCGCGCAAGCTAACGTCAGGCCACCTCCTGAACCGTCGCCAGATCGAGAAGTAACCCCACCTGGTCGCCCTCACCGTAAGCCTGTTCCATCGAGCGGTTGAGTGCATCAACCTGCAGTTCGACTCCCTGAACCCTCACCTGATAGCGGATCACATTACCGAGTAAGCTGTGACCGACGATAGTCGCGGGCACCCCCTGCGGCGGATTGACCAGGGCAATCGACTCAGGCGAATCGCCACCTGCTGCGTAAACGTCTGCCCTGTGAGTTGTGAAGCCTGATCCGCGCTTAACAGATTGTAGTTGCCAATGAAGCCGGCGGCGAATGCATTAACCGGCTGAGTATACAATTGCGCCGCGTGACCATTTTGCACGATTTCGCCTTTATTCATCAGGACGATGCGATCGGACAACGTCAAGGCCTCTTCCTGATCGTGCGTCACAAACAGCGCAGTGAGCTTCAGCTCACGCTGGATAGTGCGGATCTGCTCTCGCAAATGGCGGCGAATACGCGCATCCAGCGCGGAAAGCGGTTCATCCAGCAGCAGCAGCCGCGGGCGCGTCACCAGCGATCGCGCCAGCGCCACTCGCTGACACTGACCACCTGACAGTTGATGCGGATAGCGCCGGGCGAAGGTCTCAAGTTCCACCAGCGCCAGAACATCCGCCACCCGGCGATGCACCTCGGCACTCGACAACTTTTGCATCTTCAACCCGAACGCGACGTTGCCCTCCACCGTCATATTGGGGAACAGCGCGTAACTCTGGAAGACCATGCCGATTCCCCGCTTCTGAGGCGAGAGCGGCACGATATTCTGCCCCTGAAGCAAGATCTGCCCGCTGTCGACCGGCGTCAGACCGGCAATACAGCGCAATAACGTGGATTTGCCGCAGCCACTCGGGCCTAGCAGCGTTACGAATTCACCCTCTTCCGCCATGAAGTCGATCTGGTTGAAAACGGAGGTCGACCCGAAACTTTTATTGAGTTGCGACACTTGCAGATAGGCCATATTTATCCCTTGTCTTTATTCAGCAAATTCGCCAGCCACGTCACCACCAGCACGACGAAGAAATAAGAGATCACCAGTGCGCTGGTGAAGTGTCCGCTGCCGTTACGCATGTTGAACAGGTAGACCTGTAGGGTTTCGTAACGGCTTCCCACCAGAAGATTGGCGAAGACGAACTCGCCGATCAGGAAGGAGAAAGACAACAGGACGGCAATAAACGCGCCTTTGCGCAAATTGGGCAACACCACCCACCATGCCGCCTGCCAGGTACTCGCCCCCAACAGGTGAGCGGCATCCATCAGCTCGCGCAGGTTAATTGCCTGTAGGTTGTTCGTGATCGCGCGATAGATAAACGGCAGCGCGATGGTGAAATAGCAGCCGACGAGGATCCACGGCGTGCCGGTCAGCATCAGCGGATCCGAAGAGTACAGCTGGAGCAGCCCCACGGAAGAGACGATGGGCGGTACGGCAAAGGGCAGCAAAATCAGGACGTTCATCACCGCATCCAGTCGAGGGAACTGATAAGCGATGACGAACATCGCCGGCAGAATCAACGCCAGCGACAGCAGCAGCGAAGCGCCGCAGATCAACAAGGAGTGCCACAGCGCCGTCAGAAAACGCGGGTCCATCCATAAACTTTCCATCCACTTCAGCGTAAAACCCTCTGGCAAGAGGGTGGCGCCCCACTGGGTGGCGAAGGCATAAACCAGCGTTGCCGCCAGCGGCAGCACCAGAACAAACAGCAGCGTTCCCACCACGTACCGGTGGTAGACGCGTTCAGAGCGAGACATAACCGTCCTCCACGATGCGTTAACGTTTTACGTTCAGGTAGCTATGACGAACTAACCATTGATGAAGCGCCGTAATCAGCGTCATCAACATCACCAGCAGCATGGCCAGCGCACTCCCGAGGTTGGGGTCCAGCGAAATGTCCCCTGCGACCAGCGCCGCGATCCGGACGGGCACGATATTGAAGTTCCCGTTGGTCAGCGCATATACGGTGGCATACGCGCCCAGCGCATTCGCAAGCAGGATCACGAAAGTGCCGACCAGCGCCGGCATCAAAATGGGCAGTCCGATATAGCGCCAGTAACGATAACGCCCGGCACCGAGCAGCGCCGCAGACTCCCGCCATTCCGCTTTCAGACCGTCGAACGCGGGATACAGCAGGAGAACGCCAAGCGGGATCTGAAAATAGGTGTAGAGGATAATCAGCCCGGAGCGGGAATAGAGATTGAACGTCTCCATAAAACCCAGCTGTTTGAGCAACAGCGTCAGACAACCGTTCAGCCCGAGCAGAATCACGAACGCGAACGCCAGCGGTACGCCGGCGAAATTGCTGGTCATGTTGGTAAAGGCCATCACGCAGCGATGCAGTCGACCGTCTCGGAGCTGACTCAGAGAGTAGCTCCCGATAAGCGCGATCAATAAACCGTAGAGACTGGAGTAAAGCGAGATATCCAGAGAAAACCGCATCGCCTGGAGATAAAACGGCGACGTCAAGATGTCCCGGTAGTTATCCCAGCCCCAACTGGCGTTGATGTCACTATAGAAGCTGTTGACGGCGATCCACCCGAGCGGCACCAGTTGAAAGGCGATAAAAAACACGGCAAACGGTATTAAACAGATAATTGCCAACCCTTTTTTCTTCATCGGCTCGCGCCCTCCACGTCAGCAAGCAGCGCCGAACAGCACGATTTATCGTGTGGAATCCCCAGAACCTCGCAGATCGTCCCGCACAGATCCGTCTGACGCAGCGACGCCTCATCCAGAGAAAATGCATCGCCGAACACATACAGCGGAACCGCCCTTTCCTCGGGCAACACGCCGCCGTGGCTGCGGTCGTCGTTCATACCGTGATCTGCGGTCACCACCACCTGATAGCCTGCCGACAGCCAGTCCGCTAACCGCAGCGAGAGATAACCATCGACCCTTCGGGCTTGATTGCGATACTGCGGCGACGACAGGCCGTACCGATGGCCCGCATCATCAATGTTCATCGAATGCGCCAAGAGAAAATCAGGACGATATGTCCGCCGCAAGCTCTCGGCGTCAATCAACAGGTGTGAGTCTGGGTAGTCGTCCTCGTAATAGAAATGACCGTACTGGATAGGCAGATGTTTATCCGCCGTATGACGATCCCGCGGCGGGTCAAACGGCGTCCGGTTATACAGCTCGCTCACCCAGTGATAAGCCGCCGCCGCGGTCGTCAGCCCGGCGTCACGGGCATAATGGAAAATGCTCTTCTCATTCGATAATCGTCGTATGTCGTTGTGCACAATGCCGCTTTCCACTGGCGTAACGCCAGTCAGTATGCACTCATACAGCGGCCGGGAGAGAGAAGGCAGTTCGCAGGTCAGCGGATAGAGTCGCCCCCGTCCCGCCTCGCACTGCGCTTGCAGATATCCCATAGCATCGCGTGCCACCTGATAATTCAGTCCGTCCAGCACGACCAGAATACATTTCATGCCTTGCTCCCTCCCTGGCAGGTTACTGCTGCATGTTGATCATGACCGACTCCTGCCACTGACGCGGCAGCAGACGCGCGCTTTTCTCCCAGGCAGCCGGGTCGGCAATAGGACGGGCTGACTTGTACTGTTCCGCCGGCAACAGCTTATCTTTCACATCATCCGGCAGTGACAGATGCTCTGCGCGAATCGGACGGGCATAGCCGCGCGCCAGATTGATCTGACCAGCATCCGAGAAGATGTATTCGCGCGCCAGCTTGGCCGCGTTGGGATGCTGGGCATACTTGTTGATGATCGTGGTATAGCCGGACGTCACCGAGCCGTCTGACGGGATCAGCACGACAAAGCGATTTTTATCAATTTGATCGCGGTAGTTAAGGCCGTTGAAGTCCCACACCACTCCAACCTGAACTTCCCCTTTCTCGATATTGGCAATCACCGGGTTGGTCAGACCAAGCCGCCCCGCCTTGGCCAGGTCGGCGAACAGATCCAGTCCCGGTTTAAGGTTGTGCTCATCGCCGCCCATCGCATAGGCCGCCGCCAGTATGCCGTTGGTCGCCTGAGCCGCCGAACTGACATCGCCAATAGTGACGGTGTAACTTCCTTTTTTCAGATCGGCCCAGCTATGAGGCACGTCTTTCACCAACTGCTTGTTGACGATGAACGCGATGGTGCCGGTATACGCCAGCGCCCAGTGACCGTCTTTATCTTTGGCCCAGTCAGGAATTTGCGACCAGGTGGTGGGTTTGTAAGGCTGAGTGACGCCCTTTTGCATCGCGATGGGGCCAAACGAAGCGCCGACATCGCCGATATCTGCGCTGGCATTCTGTTTTTCTGCGGCGAACTTGGCGATCTCCTGCGCGGAGCTCATATCGGTGTCCGTGTGGCGTAAGCCATAGCGTGAGTTGAGGTCTTTCCAGGTGTCTTTCCAGTTCGCCCAGCTATCCGGCATCCCCACGCTGTTCACCTGCCCTTCCGCTCGCGCCGCCTGCTCCAGCTCGGCGACGGAACCTTCGGCCGCGTGAGCGGATGAAAGCGACAGCACGACGGCTGTCGTTAATACGGATGCAACCCTGTTTTTCATCTTGAATGCTCCTGGTGATAGGAATAATCGCTGGTCTAGTCCAGCAAGAACCACGCCAATCTACCCCCAAAAGATGAAATTTGTATGTCAGTCGCCCTGTATCGCCTGCCAGGTATACGGTGCGTAAATCCATGTCCGCCCGGCCCAACTGAACTGGGTGGTTCGAGCAAGACCTTTTGGCGGCTGCATGGCAATATAACGCTCTGATTAAGAACGGCGGTGTATCCACGGTGGTGCACGGCGTGCTCCAGAATAGGCAGATGAACTCATGCAACAACCCTCGACAACCGTGGCGCTGATTTGCCAAACGCTGCTGTCGCACATTGATGAAGGCACATGGCGGGATGAGGCGCGTCTGCCCTCGGAGAGAACGTTGAGCGAACAGTTTTCCACTACCCGAATTACCCTGCGGGAAGCCCTGCTGCAATTGGAGTCTCAGGGGGTGATTTACCGGGAACCGCGTCGAGGATGGTTTATTTCGCCGCCGCGGATCGTCTATAACCCATTGCAGCGCAGCCATTTTCACGCCATGGTTGAACAACAAGGCCGCCGCGCCGCCACAGAGGTGCTGGAAGCGCGTGAGATGGCCGCCAGCGATGTGATAGGCCATCAATTGATGTTGCCCATCGGGGCAAAGGTGTACCAGATCCGGCGCCTGCGACGCGTTGACGAACGCGCGGTGCTGTACGTGGAGCACTATCTGAATCCCGCTTTCTTTCCGAATATCCTGCTGTCCGATCTCACGCAATCCCTCACCGATCTCTATGAGACGCGCTATGACATCCGCTATGGCCGGGTTCGTTTCACGATGTTGCCGACGCCGGTTTCGCCCTTGGCCGCGTCCGCGCTCAACGTGGCGACAGGCAGCCCGGCGCTGTTCATCACCCGTATCAACCGCGAGCAGTCAGACCGGATCATCGATTGCGACCACGAATACTGGCGCTACGACGCCATTCACATCGACGTCGAAGCGGTTGAACGGCGCTAAATGCGGGCGTTTAGGATCACGGCGACGTCAGAACCGGTTCCCTTGACCGCAGCAGGCTGACGACCCGGCCCGCCATGATAAAGGCCGCCCCCACGGCCCCAAATCGCCCCATCACTTCTCCAAAGATGAAAAATGCAAACAGGGTCGAAAAGAGCGGGTCGCTGGTTTCAATAATCTGGACGCGCCTCACATCCCCTTTTTCCAACGAGCGAATAGCGAAGTCGATGCCGCCAATTGACGGAAGCAGCACCAACGCGGTCGCATTCCTTCGTGGAGCCAGTGTCCCTGCCGCGCAGGTTACGCCGCCTGCATCTGCCCCAGCATAGAGATAATAAAGTCCCGACTCTCTTTCACCTGTTGGATGAACCCGGAAAGCACCGCGTTAAAGCGATTTTCGTCCAATCCGCTGAGCGTGTGCTGAAAACACAGCCGTAGCTGGTTGAATTCATCCACCGCCAGCCAGCAACCGCGCATGGCCGCCATTTCGAAATTAAGTTGTAGCATCAGGCGTAACATTGCCGCTTCATTTGCCTCTTCCAGCCCGTCTAACGGGACGATCCGGCAGTGCAGCAAGAGTTGTTCACTGTGCGCCGGAACGTCGATCACCGCGGCTTCTTCGCCGTTCTCGTCGTTAAGCACGCAAATGCCATTGTCCAGTCTCAGCGGGGGTTGAGTAGACCGACCAAACGCCTGCAATAGCCGGGTGACGTGTTGTTGTTGGGAATGCATGGTGGAGCTCCTTCTGCTATGTGCCATCGTGTATCAGTGTTTCGCCAGCGTCATCCCTTCCTGATGCAGGCTGTCCAGTGCCTGCGCCAGGCTTGGATTAGCCCGCGCGATGTCGCCTTCCAGACTGAAATGCCTCGGCGTGTCCTGATTCTGTCCGTAGGAGAAATGAATTTCCCCGAGTGACTTGCTCATACTGACGTCCACGCTGCTGGACGCCCCGACGATAGGCGTCGGAAACGTGAAGCCTTCCTTCTTCTTCACCGTCTCGGTAAAGCTGATCGAACCAATGCGAAGGTTGTTGCTGTCTTTAAACAGGTCGACGATCGCTTGTTTACTCAGGCTATTGTTCTGAATGCCCTTTTCCACCTGCTCTTTCACGGCGTCTTTCGGTTCCAGATTCACGCTGGCCGACGCATTAGGCAGCGATTGCAAATGAGTGATCACGGCTTTCAATGCCGGATCGTCGCTCATAAAAGCGTGAATGCGTTCGGCGTTGGTTGGCGGCAGGTTATCGCTCACCAACTTGCGCAGCGCGTGTAACACCCCGTTGCTGTCCAACTTCGATAAGTTGGCGTAGCTGGCGCTGTGGCTGACGCTGGAGAGCATCACCGCCTGTTGCTTTGCCGCTGACTGCTGCCGCACGGCCTTGCTAAGCGACTGCATCGCGTTGTACTGACCATCGCTTTGCGGCGTTTTGGCGTCAAAGTGCCGGTGCACGATGGCGAGCTGTTCGTCGATGTCATCCAGCTTTTTCACGCCGCCAAGTAGGTGTTGGGTTTCCACATCGCCAAAATGTTTCTCAAGGGAGGCCGTCAGTTCCTCGATATCGTTCTTCTGAAGCGGCTCCGCGACCTTTACCTTTAGCGCGATGCTATGGCTGGTTTTGGTATCGACCGAGAGCGTGGCGGACGCGCCGGTGCCAAATCCAGCCGGCAGCGTGCCTTTGCCCGGTTGCGTTGTCGCCATCCCCGCCCAGAGCGCCGCATTCGCACCGACGGAGGCATGATTAAAGAACCGGACACGGTTGTTGCTGGCGGTACTTTTCTCACTCAGATCGCCCCGAACCGTGCTGTGATCGTGACTCGCGGACAGCACATTGACGCCCCCGCTGACGCCCAACGACGCGCGAGTCGTGGTGGAGAAGGTTTGGTTGTCGTTATCCGTCATGTTAACCGCAGCACGTCCGTCGAGAGTGAACGCGCCGTCCACGTCGAACGTCACAGAAAGCCCCTGCTTGACCTGGTGCTCTGTCCCTTTTTTAACCAGTTCCAGCGGATTGATCGCCCCCCGCGTCAGTTCATCGATAAACGACGGCAGCTCTTTTTCGCTCAGCGTGAAACTGAGGCCATTCTGGCGGGACGCCCCAATCGTGGCGGAGCCGCTAACGCCCACCCTGAGGTCGAACGTCAGCGTGTGGTCGTCATCCAGGATGAGATTTTCTGCCGTGGCTTTCGGTTCATGACCCACGATCATCCCGGCCTTGGCGCTGAGGCCGCCGGTACGGCCAAAGCTCACCTCAATACCGCTGTCTCCCCGACTGAAACTCAGGCTATAGCCACGATCGCCGGTCACTCCGCCGCTGGCGATCAACGGCGACGGAATGTGGTTGATGGTCACCTTAGCCAGTTGAGTCGGCATCACATAGACCGAACTCACGCCCGCGTTGTAGTTCCGGTTGAAGCTGATACTTTCACCGGCATTCAGCGACAGCACGGTGTCTTTCATTTTTTGGGCTAATTGCTCTTGATCGCCCGCCTGCAAAGACGTACGCGACGTCACGCTGACGGCATGCCGTTCATCCTTGAAGGCGCGCGTAAAGGTTTTCACCGCGTCATAGTCCGCCTCTAGCGCCGAGAAACTGGTGAATCCCATATCCGTGGCGCGCTTCACTTCGTGATGGCCATACTGATGATCTCGCAGCAGCGCCAGCGCTTCATGCATCGGCTGGAGATCCGCCTTTGTCGGTGACGCGCCGGAGTATTGGGCCAGCTTATCCACGATGCCATGCAGATCGCCGATCGTGAGCGTGTCCAGCGCCAGACGCGATTTTGTCAGCGCCATTGCATCATGCACGTCGCGGTGCGCGCCCTGAACCAGCTTGTCGCTTTGGTAACTCATATCCACTTTCTTCAAGACGAACTGTTTCAACAGCGCGGTCGCCTTGCTGTCCGTCGAGGAAGGATGCGCCAGCGTTGCCGTCATCAACGCCTCACTGAGGCTCTTCCCGGAACGGTGCGAATTCAGGCCTTGAATGGCGGACTTTAGCGCCGACGGAGTGAACTGATGATGGATGTCGCCTTTGGCGTTAATCAGGCCCTGATGCTTACCGAGCAACAGCGCCGCGTTGCCCGAACTCAGCTCCAGATCCTGATGAAACCGATGCAGCGCCGCCATCAGCGGCTTGCCCGCATCGCCCAGATCCAGCTGGCTTAGCTTGGTCTTCAGGTCGGTGCGGTTCATCGACGGACTCTGTTGTCGTTGTGTATTCAGCACCTCCAGCCGTTTGAAGACTGAGGCCTGAGCGGAATAGAGCGGATGCAGTCCCGCCCGGCCTTTAAAGTGGTGCTGAATGCCATCGCCCACGCTTCTCCCCAGCTCAGCCGGCAGTTTGATGACATTCGCGCGCATACGATCGACAAAACCGCTGTTGGTCTTTTTGTTTTCCTGCGCCGCTTGTCCCAGCACTTGCGTATCCAGCTGCGCCGTCAATCCGGTACCGGGGATAGACACGGCCTTGGTGTCACCACGTAGTCGTTGATAGACCGTTTCCGCCGCGCGCGGCTGAGCCGGGGTAATCGCCGTGTTTGGCCGATGCTCCGCCCATCCGCCTGGAGTCAGACGCTGTTGACGATCGCCCTGATGGACCACCAGATCATGTTCCGGCGTGGTATCCAGCCGGTCGGCCTTAACGCCTTCGGGCGTGTCCACCGGTTGCCATCGCGCGCCAACCGTTCCCACATGCTCGCCCTGCCAGGCGTCGCGGGGCAAGGTAAATAAAGCCCCATCTCGGTTGAGCGCGAACAGGTTGCTATCGCGATCCAGCGCCAGATCGGCGATCTTGCCCGTCAACCCGTCTTTAGGCAGCGCCGTGGCAGGAACCGACGCGCGGTTTGTGCCGGGACGGATCTGATGCAGTTGAATTTCGCCCGCAGCGTCGGCGGAGATGAACCGATTAGGGTTCACCACGGCTAATGCGACGGCCCCCCGTTTTTTTTCCAATCCCGGCAGCGCATCGCCCGCCTTTGGCGCATTGCGCGCGTGCTGAGAGCGAAGACGTTGCTGTCGCCATGAACGACGCTGTCTGCTTTCTGATTGATCGACAGCGCCTTAACCTGACCGTCGTGCAGGACGTAGGGCTGGTTATCCAGGCCGCGTTTGAGCTGACTGGCGGAAATCGACGTGGGCGTCCAACTGCGGGTGGTGCTGTCCACGTAATGCACCTTGCCTTCATGCAGCGCCATCATGCCGAAGCGCCCCATATTCATGACGGACGACGAGGGCGGCGCAACGTTTAGCAGCCCCATTTTGTGGTCTACCACCAGCGAATCGCTGAGATTCCACCCTGGTTTGAAGCCGCGGCCTTCCGACGCGGGGGCGGCCAAGTGCTTATGTCCCTGCGCATCCTTGACCACCGCATGCAGACTGCCTTCGCCATTGCTGACAAAGCCCTCCGTGTGATGACCTTTCCCCAGAGAACCTTCCAAATCCGGGCTATGCAAGGGGGTCAGTTCGACCTGATGCCCGTCGCCCTGTGGCAACGTTCCGGCAAACACCCGCCCTTCATGATCGGCCACCAATAGCTGTTGTCTATCGAGCCCGACGGCTTTGGCATCCACCTGTTCGCTGCCGCGTTCTAATGCGTGTGTGCCGTTCAGAGAAAGTTGCAATGCCCGATGCTCGGCCAGGGGTGCGTCCAGTGTCGGCAGTAAATGAAGCTTGCCTACGCCGCTGTCAGGTGTCGTCAACACCACCGTCTGGCCATCGAGATTGGAGGAGAAAGAGGTAATCTTGTCGGCAAAGGCCGCCGACTCCATGCCGGCAGACAGGTTGCTTAACGTGTGGTTTTCCTTCACCGCATACAGTCCGCCGTCCGCCTGACGGGACAACTGCGAATGCTTGCGATCGTCTTTCTGCTGCCAGACGCCATCGGGGCTCAGACTGAACAACTTACCATCATGCAGGCGCAACGCCTCGTCATGATCGTCCAGAAAAATCCCGGACAATTGCGACTGGAGTCCGCCGGTGGGATTCGGCAACGACTGTGATCCGGCATCTTTACCGTTGATGTTTGCCTCGGTATGCACCTGGGTTTCAGACAAATGCAGTGAGTAGCCTGCTGAGGCTTTACTGTGCAATAGCTCGCTGTCTTTTCGTGAGGGAACGCTGCTGTGCAACCCCACCAGACCATGTTTGCCGTGATGAAGGCTGAACAATCGCCCTATTTTATCCATTAACACATGATGGGTGCCGTTCGAGTTCTTGTGATGCGCCACAAACGGCACATCGTGTTTACCCAGCGTTTGGGATAGTACCGTTTTCAGTGGGGCCGGAACTTCATCGCCCACAATGACCTTGCCTTTTTTATCCAGTGAAAGCCCCAGACCGACCGCCGCAGGCGCGTGATCGGCGTTTGTGCTTGCCGCCTCACTGAAGTGAGAAACCGCGCTGTGCATGCTGCCCGTACGGGACGAACCGGCGCTGGAGGAAGACTGACGCGACAGAGAACGTTGCAGCAGTTCCCGGAGCGTGGTGACCGTTTTAACCGGCGTTTCAGCCGTCGCCTCAGTATCGGGCGCGTTCTGCATCGCACGGTCGATGGCCTCTCTCATATCGCGCAGATTGGGTGACCGCCCTACCTGCGATCCCAAAGCCTCAGGATGTTGCGCGGGCTGGCTGACGCGAGGCGTTGACGCCAGACGCATCCCCTCCTGCGCCAACGAACGGGTCGCTTTCTGTCCCGCGACGGAGGTGTGTCCCAGAGAGACCGCCCGGCCTTCTCCGGACACAGGCGGCGCATGCACTTCCGCCACCGTCTTATGATGAATGTGTCTGATATTCCCCAACATCGTCGTCTCCCAAAGAGGTTTCTGGATAAAAGGTGATTGCCGAGTAAGTGGTTGGGAAAACACATTCAGTTCCGCAGAGAAAGAAAACGAGAGAGTGGATAGCTTGAGCTTATCCCTTCGCCCTTCGGGGCCAGGAACCGGGCGATCATTTGAGCCACCCATAGAACGGCTAACCGGCTATTCCATATTTGCCGCAGCCTGTTTTTTACTCAATGTCATCCTGCGAGGCGCACGCTATGTCAGATATGAATATCACGCTTACTCTGCCCGGCTCCGGCATGAATCACGCCAGTTTGGACAGCAACACGTCACAAAATCTCACGACAGAACGTCAAAATAACGACCTCAGTTCGACACAAAACGCGGCGGCGCTAGATAGCTTAGCCAAACTGCTGGCGGCTTTATTACTAACGCTGCAAGCCGGAAGCCAGACGCCGTCGGCTGGCGTAAGTCCCTCTGAGAACAACGGCGGCGGCGCGGACGGAATTGGCGGTCGGAATAATCAGAATCAGCAAAACCAGCTTGAGACGCTCGGCAAGCTGCTGGATACGCTGATGCCCCAGAGTGGACAAAGCGCGCCACAGAGAGGGACGACGGTCTCCGCGCATCCACAGGATTTGAGCCGTGATACGTTGCAGAACGCGGGAAGCAACGCGCTGGCAGGCAGCCTGTCGCCAACACAGGACGGCGGAGGACAACTCAGCAGCGACGAACTGTCTCAAACGCTGCTGCAACTGATCGCGATGCTGATGGACAACCAGAAGAGTTCGTTCGGCCAACCGCAGAACGGAAACGCCGACAGCGGCAGCTCATCGGTCGCTCCTTCGTCGCAGCCGCTGAATAGCGCATCAGGTTCCCCTTCAGCGGAGCCCCAAACCGCAGAAACAGTGCCTGAGGCTAAGGGAGGATCATCGCTGCCGGGCACGCATGGCAACAGCCCATCATCAGACAGTCTTCCGGTTCAGTCGGAGGAAACGCCGTCCGCAACCTCGCAAAGCGCCGCCGTCAGTTTTCCAACGGCCGATAACGCTAATGCGGTGGTCGTGAACGAACCGATCAAAGTTGGCGCAGGGGAAACGTTTGACGGCCAGGGCAAAACTTATGTCGCCGGGGCGGGACTGGGCAATGGCAGCCAGACGGAAGGACAGAAACCGCTGTTTGAAGTCGCGGACGGCGGCTCGGTTAAAAATGTGATTTTCGGCGATAATGCCGCGGATGGTATTCACCTGCACGGCGACGCCACGATCGATAATGTCCACTGGACCAACGTCGGCGAGGATGCCTTAACGGTCAAGGACAACGCGGGTCGCCCTGCCAATGTAACGATCACCAACAGCAGCGCGCAGGGAGCCTCCGACAAGGTTTTCCAGTTAAATGCGGACGCTAACTTCACGGTCGACAATTTCAAAGTCAAAGATTTTGGAACCCTTGTGAGGACCAACGGCGGCCAGCAAGGGAACTGGAATCTCAACCTCAACAATATTGATGCGGAAAACGGCAAGTTCGCCTTCGTGAAAAGCGACAGCGAAGGGCTCAATGTCACCGGCCACAATAATAGCCTGACCAACGTCAATAATCCGTTCAAAGTGCCGACCTCGGCCGAACTGAAGGTCAGCTGAGATGGATAACAGAACGCCCTCTTTTTCCTGCGACTCTTCCGCCCGTTGGCGTGACCAT
Organism: Lonsdalea britannica; assembly: GCF_002111595.1. Taxonomy (GTDB): domain Bacteria; phylum Pseudomonadota; class Gammaproteobacteria; order Enterobacterales; family Enterobacteriaceae; genus Lonsdalea; species Lonsdalea britannica. Next base: position 308,545 of record NZ_LUTN01000002.1, on the reverse strand, counting down.
GTCACGCCAGGCGGCTCTCTGTCGCCTGCCGAACGACGCGCATTCGAAAAGGCCATTCATCTGGTGTCGACACGGATAGATCAGGTATTAAGTCATAAAGATAAACCGCGAGCGGGGGTATTTGATTTCGACGCCTTCGTGGATTCACTGGAGGCGGACTTTCTGGGGACTGCGGGGGATCGTCTGACGTCGGGCTTGAACAGTGATGTCGGGCAAACGGCATTCTGGATCATTCGCGTCATTGCCGACCATCTGATCGCCCTTCAGGCTCAACGTCACGCGGATTAACGGCGCGCCCGATGTCATTTGCCGGGGATCGACGTTGGCGTTGCTATACAGCAACACGCTATGGCCGCGGATTATATGATCGTTCGACAAAAAAACGAGGCCGTCAAAAACGGCCTCGTTGTCATCATCTTACCTGTCGAACGGAGCGGCTTTACGCTCGCCGTCGGGATGAAGATTATTTCTTGGTTTCAACCCATTTGCCATCCACATAGAATGCGGACCAGCCGGTCGCCTTACCGTCTTTTTCAGACGAGACGTACTGCTGTTTGGTTTTACGGCTGTAACGCACCATCGTTTTGTTGCCCGCACCGTCGTTGACGGGCGCATCGGCCAGATAGCGCAGTTTTTCCGGCAACCGATCCTTGAAGCGCAGCAGTTCTTCTACCAGCGGCGCGCGCGTTTCACGCGATTTCGGGAACGTATTAGCGGCCAGGAACACACCGGCGGCGCCGTCTCGCAGCACAAAATAAGCATCGGACTTCTCACAAGGCAGCTCAGGCAGCGGTACCGGATCTTCTTTCGGCGGAGCGACTTCGCCACTACGCAGGATCTTACGTGTGTTGGTGCAGTCGTCGTTGGTACACGCCATGTATTTACCGAAACGCCCCATTTTCAGGTGCATTTCCGCGCCGCACTTGTCGCACTCAACCACCGGGCCGTCGTAGCCTTTCAGACGGAACTCGCCGGTTTCGATTTCATACCCTTCACAAGACGGGTTGTTACCGCACACGTGCAGCTTGCGCTGATTGTCGATCAGGTAGCTGTCCATCGCCGTACCGCATTTCGGGCAACGACGGCGCGCGCGCAGCGCATGCGCTTCCGCCTCATCCCCTTCGAGGATATTCAGCACTTCCTCTTCCGGAATCAGGTTAATCGTCGTTTTGCAGCGCTCTTTAGGCGTCAGCGCATAGCCGGAACAGCCCAGGAACACGCCGGTGCTGGCGGTGCGAATGCCCATTTTACGGCTACAGGTCGGGCAGTCGATGCTGGTCAGCACCATCTGGTTCGGCTTCATACCGCCCGCATCCGGATCCAGCTCGGCCGTTTCCAGACGCTTGGTGAATTCATCGAAGAACTCGTCCAGCACGGCTTTCCACTTCGCCTGATTGTTGGCGACCTGGTCGAGGCTGCTTTCCATCCGCGCGGTAAAGTCATAGCTCATGAGTTCACGGAAGTTCTCTTCCAGACGGTCAGTGACGATTTCGCCCATTTTTTCCGCGTAGAAACGACGGTTTTCTACCCGAACATAGCCACGATCCTGAATCGTCGAAATGATGGAAGCATAGGTAGACGGGCGACCGATCCCGCGTTTTTCCAGCTCTTTCACCAGAGAAGCTTCGCTGTAACGCGCAGGCGGCTTGGTAAAATGCTGGCTCGGCAACAGTTTGTCGAGCGTCAGGGCTTCGCCCACCTCCACCGCAGGCAGAGAACGATCTTCATCGTTTTTGCGCAGCGCAGGCATGACTTTGGTCCAACCGTCGAAACGCAGCGTACGGCCTTTGGCGCGCAGCTGGTAGTCGCCAGCGCTGACCGTCAGCGTGGTGGAATCGTACTGCGCCGGCGTCATCTGACAGGCGACGAACTGACGCCAGATCAGCTGATACAGCCTCTGCGCATCCGGCTCCATATCTTTTAACTGTTCGGATTGCACGTTGACGTCGGAAGGACGAATCGCTTCATGCGCTTCCTGAGAGTTTTCTTTGCTGCTGTAGTGATTCGGCGCATCCGGCAGGTAACGTTGACCAAACTCATCGCCGATAAAGCCGCGAACCATTTCCAGCGCATCCTGACTCAGGTTGGTGGAGTCGGTACGCATATAGGTAATGTGCCCCGCTTCATACAGACGCTGCGCCATCATCATGGTCTTTTTCACGCCGAAGCTGAGACGCGTGCTCGCAGCCTGTTGCAGCGTGGAGGTAATAAAAGGTGCGCCGGGTTTGCTGCTGGTCGGTTTATCTTCGCGGTCGGACACCACGTAGCTGGCCTTCTCCAACAGAGAAACCGCCGCGTGGGTCTGCGTTTTGTTAACCGGTTTGAAAGGCTTGCCGTTGTGATGCGTGACCTGCATTTTTAATGCAACGTCGCTTGACGCCAGCAGGTCCGCGTGAAGTTCCCAGTACTCTTCAGGCACGAACACTTTGATTTCACGTTCACGATCTACGACTAAGCGCACCGCGACGGACTGGACGCGTCCGGCGGACAGACCACGTGCGATCTTCTTCCACAGCAACGGCGAAACCATGTAACCCACGACGCGGTCCATGAATCGACGAGCCTGTTGGGCGTTGACGCGGTCGATGTTCAGTTCGCCCGGATTTTCGAACGCCTGCTGGATCGCGTTTTTGGTAATTTCGTTAAATACGACGCGGCTGAAGCGCGTTTCATCTCCACCAATAATTTCCCGCAGGTGCCATGCAATGGCTTCCCCTTCGCGGTCAAGGTCGGTTGCGAGATAAACATGGTCGGCGTTTTCCGCCAGCGTCTTCAGCTCGGCAACGACTTTTTCCTTGCCCGGCAGGATCTCGTAATTTGCCGCCCAGTCATGATAAGGATCGACGCCCATACGATTGACCAACGCGGTCTTTTCGTCCTTCTTAGGCGCTTTTTTGGTTTTTCCCTGTGAGGAATCCGCGCTCTTTTTACTCGCAGAGCCGCTGGTCGGCAGGTCACGCACATGACCAACGCTGGATTTAACCACATAGTTATTGCCAAGATACTTATTGATCGTTTTGGCTTTTGCCGGGGACTCAACTATGACGAGAGCTTTACCCATAATTTATTGTTACCTACTGAATTCTTTAAGAAAAGAAGAAATCTTTACCAACACGGGATGATAACCGTCACCACCCCAGCTCAATTCGCTTTCGGCTGCGAGGAACATCATTGTGTTCTTGTCTTTACGGGCTCGCTGGCACCGCTGATCCGTCGCAACTCTATGATCCCGTGGGAATAGTCATTTACAGCATTGTAACCATAGATAACGTTTATCATCCACGGCGTAAATAAATTATTCTGCTTGACTCTGGAAAATCCCACACTCTACCTGATAAATGCGACCACGCAACTTAATTAGCATGTAAAGGCGGTTTTCGCCACCGATCCCCCCGTAAGACCTCAAACGGGTAAGATAAAAATCTGGCGATTTGCCGTGTGAAGGCGTCAGGCAGTACAATGCCGCAGAATTTTATTCGCAGGAGCACAGGCGTTATGCACACTAATAAAGAAAAGACCCTCATCGATCGCGCCACCTTGCTGGCTGAAGCCAATACCCTCATTAAAAATCACGATGACTATTTGCACGGTATTGAAGCCACCGACGTCGAGCAAAAAAACGGCGTATTGGTTTTTCGTGGTGACTATTTCCTTGACGACGAAGGGCTCCCTTCGCGCAAAACCACCGCCGTATTCAATATGTTCAAATATCTGGCGCATGAGTTGTCTGAGAAATACACCCTGAAGGACTAGTCTCGTCGACGGTAAGGCAGGTGAGTCGGCGCAGAGGCCTCGGAAAGCGTCACTATAGGGAAGGATAGCCCGCCTCTTAGCGGGCTAAATACGGCAGGTTACAGGAGAGGCTGTTGCCCTTTTTGCCACCAGCGCAGCATCAAGCGCTCCAGCGTGGCCCCCGCGCTGCCGGTGAAACGATCCATCAGACGTTTACGGCGCGTGTAGTGTACTGACAGGACGTTGTACGTATCCATCTCCGCAATCAGCAAATCGTCGCTGGTGCCAATTGCGTCCACCAGCCCCAGCGCTTTCGCCTGAGTACCGAACCAGTGTTCACCTGTCGCCACGGCATTAATATCCAAGCCAGGACGCATTTCGCTGACGAAAGACTTGAACAACTGATGCGTGATATCCAGCTCTTCGCGGAATTTCTCCCGTCCGGCATCCGTATTTTCGCCGAACAGCGTCAGGGTCCGTTTATATTCGCCTGCCGTATGCAGCTCGACATCGATATCGTTATTTTTGAGCAACCGGTTAAAGTTAGGCAGTTGCGCGACGACGCCGATAGAACCGACGATGGCGAACGGCGCCGCTACAATGCGATCCGCCACGCAGGCCATCATATATCCCCCACTGGCCGCGACTTTATCGACCGCCACCGTCAGACGAATGCCTTTATCACGCAAACGCTGTAGCTGTGAGGCTGCCAGACCGTAGCCATGCACTACGCCACCGGGGCTTTCGAGTCTTAACAACACTTCGTCGTTCTTGCGGGCCACGGCCATGACCGCGGAAATTTCTTCGCGAAGCGAACTGACTTCAGAGGCGTCCATACTTCCGTTGAAATCGAGTACATACAGGCTCGGTTTACCCTCGATCTCATCGCCGCGTCGACTGCGCTGCTTCTCCAATCGAGCCTTGGCCTTTTCCTCTTTCTTATGCTTTTTCTCCAGCGCCTTGCGCTCCGCATCGCCCAATGCCGCGCTTTCCATCTCCTGCTGCACGCCGCGATACTGTTCGCCGAGATCGATAACCTGCAACTCTCCGCCCCGCTGACGTTTTCGCTGAGACAGCCCGACGGTCAGCACTACCAGCGCACCGATGGCGACCACGACGGTCAATGTTTTTGCCAGAAATAATCCATATAAAGCCACTAATTCCACGAATACCGCCTTTTGTTCTGTGACGAGCAGGAAACTAACTCGGTCAGCGCTCCTGCCTGGGTTGCCTAACATCAGTGTCATAACGTAGCGTATGCCATACGTAATGGCGATGCCTCAGCAACGAAATTCACACTTTCGCTGTTTTTTCCAACACGCGTCCCGGAAATCGTGCCAGTCTGATTGAAAACGCCTATCGTTTCAGGCATAAACCCTCTATTTATACCTTCCAAAATCGATATCGGATTCAGGCCGCCGCGCGTGGCCGACAGCAATCCCCTTTCGTTCAGCGTCTGAGTTAACGACGGTAAGAGGACATTGACGTGCACTATCAACCGAAAAACGACCTGCTGAAACAACGCATTATTCTGGTGACCGGCGCAGGAGACGGTATCGGACGCGAAGCCGCGCTGATCTATGCGCGCTTCGGGGCTCGACTGGTGCTGCTAGGCCGTACCGAGAGCAAACTGCGCGCCGTCGAGCGACAGATCCAGGAAGAGTGCGGCGCGCACAGCTATCTGATCCCGTGTGACATGCTGACGCTACGCCGGATCAGTACCACCAGATAGCGGAAGCGCTAAGTCAGGCGATGCCGCGTCTGGACGGCGTCCTGCACAACGCCGGCCTGCTGGGGCAGATCGCCCCCATGACGGAACAGTCCGTCGACATTTGGCAACAGGTGATGCAGGTCAACGTCAACGCCACCTTTATGCTGACGCAGGCGCTACTTCCCCTGCTCCTCAAATCGTCCAGCCCTTCGCTGGTATTCACCAGCTCCAGCGTCGGACGCGAAGGCCGCGCGGGCTGGGGCGCCTACGCCGTCTCGAAGTTTGCTACCGAGGGCATGATGCAGGTGCTGGCCGAAGAGTATCGCCACCGTAATCTGCGGGTGAATTGCATCAATCCGGGCGGAACGCGAACGGCGATGCGGGCAACGGCCTTTCCCGATGAAGATCCGGAAAAGCTGAAAACGCCAGCGGATATCATGCCGCTCTACTTATATCTGATGGGCGATGATAGCCGACGCAAAACAGGGATGAGTTTTGATGCCCAACCGAGAAGGAAACCCGGCGCGGCGGAATAACGCGGGGGGATTGAAGCCGCAGTTAGAAAGGAAGGCGATCGAAAGAAACTAAAACGGGATACCGTATCGAATTCGGTATCCCGTTTTCTATCAGCCGTTGCGCTTGGAAGGTGGGTTACGACGGCTTGGCGCCGCACTCACCTGGCTGTGTCGTTTTACCGCACGGCGGATCTGATGCGCCTTCATCCGACGGCGTTCACGTTCAACCGGCAGTTTGCTGACGGTTTCAGGCGGCAGCTGAACCAATTCGCGCAGGTAGTTGACGTCTTCCAACTTCATTTCAGACCAGCCGCCACGTGGCAGGCTCTTCGGCAGTTGAATGTCGCCGTAACGTACGCGGATCAGGCGGCTCACCTGAACGCCCACGGCTTCCCACAGACGACGCACTTCGCGGTTACGCCCTTCGGTTAGCGTCACGTTGTACCACTGGTTCATTCCTTCACCGCCCTGATAGCGGATGGTGCGGAACGACGCGGGACCATCATCCAGCTGTACGCCTTTACTCAGCTGTTTGATTTTATCGTCATCCACCGTGCCAAAGACACGAACGGCGTATTCACGCTCGACTTCACGACTCGGGTGCATCAAACGGTTCGCTAATTCACCGTCGGTGGTAAACAGCAGCAGACCAGAGGTGTTGACGTCCAGTCGACCGACGGCCACCCAGCGCGCGCCCTGCATTTTGGGAAGACGATCAAACACCGTCGGACGGCCGTCGGGATCGCTGCGCGTACACAGTTCCCCTTCGGGTTTGTAATACATCAGGACCCGGCATACGGTCTCTTCGGTGTCGCGTACCGTCACCACATGACCGTCGATACGGACCTTGGTCGCTTTGGTGACATCGACGCGATCGCCCAACGTGGCGATTTTACCGTCGACGCTAATGCGCCCTGCCTGAATCATTGTTTCGATTTCCCGGCGTGAACCATGTCCTGCGCGCGCCAGTACTTTTTGTAGCTTTTCGCTCATTGAGCAACCTCTGAGTGTCGCCTTCACAGGCGTCGGGGGGAGAGATGCGCCAGCGTTGAAAACGCCCACGCATGAAATTTTGCGGCGCGATTATAACTGCATTCGCGCCATTTGTATGCTGAATGTTACCAAGGTGAGGCGCGTTAAAGAAACGGGGTAATATCGCCGGTGCCTTCGCGAATCACCTCCGGCGCATCGCCGGTGAGATCGATGACCGTTGTAGGCTGCTGCCCGATGAAGCCGCCGTGAATAATCAGGTCGACCTGTTTACCAAGGTGATCCTGAATCTCTTCCGGATCGGATTCGGCGAAATCGTTGCCCGGTAACATCAGCGTCGTGGACATCAGCGGCTCGTTCATTGCCGCCAGCAATTCCAGCGCAATCGGGTTTGCCGGAACGCGCAGGCCCAAAGTTTTGCGCTTCTCATTCATCAGGCGGCGCGGAACCTCTTTCGTGCCCTTCAAAATAAACGTGTAATTACCCGGCGTGTTGTTCTTGATGAGTCGAAACGCCGCATTGTCCACGTGAGCATAGGTGGACAGTTCAGACAGGTCGCGGCACATCAACGTAAAATGGTGATTGCTGTCCAGATGACGAATGCGGCAAATGCGCTCCATCGCCGATTTGTCTTCCAACTGGCAGCCCAACGCATAGCCCGAGTCGGTCGGATAAACTATCACTCCACCTTTACGCAAGACGTCGACCGTCTGAGCGATCAACCGCGCCTGCGGATTTTGGGGATGAATATAGAAAAATTGACTCATGTACCACCTCATCTCTTCAAAACGCGAAATTCGCGACAGCGACGCTCCGCGCCCGCGTTTTCACGTGCGGCTGACGCTCACGCCGTCAGCCTGTCTTTCAGTGCCGGATGTTCCCAAACCGGTTCCACTCCGCCCGGCAACCACAGTTTTCGCCCGAGTTCTATCCAGGCGCAGGGAGAGTGAAAATCCGACCCCTGTGATCCCAGCAAATGATAGTCCTGCGCATAACGCGCCAACTGCGTCCGTTCATCGGGCGCCTGCTGACACTGCGCCACTTCCATCGCATCGCCCTGACATTCGGCAAAGTGCGCCAGCAGTCGTTTTAACCACTTGGCGCTAAGCTGGTAACGGCCTGGATGAGCCATAACCGCCACGCCGCCGGACTGGTGAATCACATCAACGGCCTGTTTTATTGTACACCACTGCGGCGGAACATAGCCGGTTTTACCCTTCGCCAGATAGCGTTTGAACACCTGGTTAATCGCCGTGGCTTTGCCTTGCTCGACCAGATAACGGGCAAAATGCCCGCGAGTAATAACCCCGCCGGCCGCCAGACGGGTGGCGCCTTCCAACGCACCGGAAACCTGCGCCTTTTCCAGCCGGGCGGCAATTTGCTCCGCGCGTTGCTGACGGTAGTCCGCCTGCTCGGCAAGCAACGTCACCATCGCGGGATGATGCGGGTCGATACCCAATCCGACGATGTGAATTTCATGATTTTCCCACAGCGTGGACACCTCAACGCCAGCGACCAGTCGCAGCGGCAGCGATTCAAGCCGAATCGTCTCTTGCGCTTCGTTCAGGCCAGCGGTGGTGTCATGGTCGGTGATGGCCAGCACGCCAACACGCATCGCCACCGCACGGCGCACCAGGTCGGCGGGTGTGAGTCCGCCGTCAGAGGCCTTGGTGTGACTGTGCAGATCGTACAGTGGGAATGAAGCAAGGAGGGAGGTTTCTTCTGACACGCAGTGCATCCATCTCGTCGGACAAAGATAAGTTCAGACGGCATGATGCCATCAATAGTCATAAAAAGGTAAGAAAGATAATCATCCTTATCCGCCCCGTTTCCCATCCATCCCGCATAATTAATTTTGTTTTCGGGTTGACTTACCCATAACGTTCCAGTTAACTAGTACACAAGTTCAGTAACGGTTTAGAGACAGACTCATGGCGATTCAATCGAAAAAATTTAGTGCTGGTTGGTGGCGTTTCTCCCTCTAAGGGCGAAACGATCGCGCATACCCAATATTTGATATGCAGCATCCTTAAGCCCGCTTAATGCGGGCTTTTTTATGGAGACAAAGGAATGACCATCATGCCAAAGACAAAACCAGTAATTGAATTATTACGCGCCGAGGCCAAGTACCGGGACGACCCGAGCGCGATATTTCATCAGCTGTGCGGCGCCAGACCCGCGACGCTGCTACTGGAATCCGCCGAAGTCGACAGCAAGCAGAATTTGCAGAGTCTGCTGATCGTAGACAGCGCCCTGCGCATCACGGCAATGGGGGCGCAGGTTTCCGTTCAGGCGCTGACGGCCAACGGCGCATCGCTACTGCCGTTACTGGACCAGGCGCTGCCGCCGGAGGTGCGGGTTGAAGCGCGTCCGAATAGCCGAGAGCTGACCTTCCCGGCCACAGACGCAATGCAAGACGAAGATGCGCGTCTGCGCTCGTTGTCAGCCTTCGATGCTTTGCGGCAGCTGCTTACACTGGTGACTTCCCCGGACAATGAACGTGAAGCGATGTTTTTCGGCGGCTTGTTCGCCTATGACCTGGTTGCCGGGTTTGAAACGCTGCCTCCGCTCAATCAGCAGCAGCGTTGCCCGGATTACTGCTTTTACCTCGCCGAAACCCTGCTGATTGTCGATCATCAGCGCCAGATCACACATCTACAGGCGAGCTGTTTACACCCAATGCCGACGAGCGTCAGCGCCTGCAACAACGTCTTGAACAGCTACAGCACCAGCTGACGCAGTCTGCGCCTGCTTTGCCTCGCCAGCACGTGGAAAGCATGACGCTGAACTGCAATCAGAGCGACGAAGACTTCGGTGACGTCGTTAGACAAATGCAGCAGGCCATCCGCCTGGGTGAAATTTTTCAGGTGGTGCCGTCTCGCCGTTTCACACTGCCTTGCCCTTCTCCGCTGGCGGCGTATCAGACGCTGAAGGAAAACAACCCCAGTCCTTACATGTTTTATATGCAGGATCAGGACTTCGTGCTGTTCGGGGCCTCTCCGGAAAGCTCGCTCAAATATGACGCGGCTAACCGCCAGATTGAAATCTATCCTATCGCGGGAACCCGACCGCGTGGCCGCCGGGCGGATGGCTCATTGGATCGCGATCTGGACAGCCGCATCGAACTGGAAATGCGCACCGACCATAAAGAGTTGGCGGAACACCTGATGCTGGTCGATTTGGCGCGCAACGATTTGGCGCGTATCTGCGAACCAGGCAGTCGCTATGTTGCCGACCTGACCAAAGTCGACCGCTACTCTTTCGTCATGCACCTGGTGTCCCGCGTGGTCGGTCAGCTGCGCGCCGATCTTGACGTCTTGCACGCCTACCGCGCCTGCATGAATATGGGTACGCTGAGCGGCGCCCCTAAAGTTCGCGCCATGCAGCTGATTGCCGAAAGCGAAAAAACGCGCCGCGGCAGCTATGGCGGCGCAGTCGGTTATTTCACCGCCCGCGGTGATTTGGATACCTGCATCGTTATCCGCTCCGCCTATGTCGAAGACGGCATCGCGACCATACAGGCGGGCGCCGGCGTCGTACTGGACTCCGACCCACAGGCCGAAGCCGATGAAACCCGCAATAAAGCTCGTGCCGTTTTGCGCGCCATCGCCAGCGCCCATCATGCCAAGGAGGTGTTCTGATGGCTGATATTCTGTTACTCGATAACATCGACTCGTTTACTTACAATCTGGTCGATCAACTGCGCGCCAGCGGCCACCACGTCGTGGTATACCGCAACATTATGTCGGCGGACGCGATCATTGAACGCCTGAAGCAAATGGACCAGCCGGTGCTGATGCTGTCTCCGGGACCGGGCGCCCCGGCCGACGCGGGCTGCATGCCTGAATTGTTGCAGCGACTGCGCGGTCATTTACCCATCATCGGCATCTGCCTGGGGCATCAGGCGATCGTCGAGCCTACGGCGGCCATGTAGGTCAGGCCGGTGAGATCCTGCATGGCAAAGCATCCAGCATCGAACACGATGGGCAGGCCATGTTCAGCGGATTAAGCAACCCGCTGCCGGTCGCCCGCTATCATTCTCTGGTGGGCAGCGATATTCCCGCAGCGTTGACCGTTAACGCACACTTCAATGATATGGTAATGGCCGTTCGCCATGACCAGGATCGTGTCTGCGGCTTCCAGTTTCATCCGGAATCTATTCTTACTGCCCATGGCGCCCGCTTACTCAATCAAACGCTGGAATGGGCTCTGGCATAAATTAAGCAAGGACACGACAATGCAAACCATACTTCAAAAGCTTTACTCTGCAGAAACGTTGAGCCGTGAGGAGAGCCAACAGTTGTTCGCGGCGATCATCCGCAATGAACTGGAACCCTCACAGCTGGCTGCCGCACTGATTAGCATAAAAATTCGTGGTGAAACGCCGGATGAAATCGCCGGCGCTGCCAGCGCGCTGTTGCAAGACGCGCAGCCATTTCCGCGCCCGGATTACCTGTTTGCCGACATCGTCGGTACTGGCGCCGACGGCACCAACAGCATCAACATCTCGACGACAAGCGCTTTCGTAGCGGCGAGCTGCGGCGTGAAAGTGGCCAAGCACGGTAGCCGCAGCGTCACCAGCCGCTCCGGTTCTTCGGACCTGCTGGCCGCCTTCGGCATTAAACTGGACATGTCAGCGGAAGCGTCTCGCCAGGCATTGGATGAATTGGGCGTTTGCTTCCTGTTTGCGCCGCAGTATCACACGGGGTTTCGCCATGCCGCGCCGGTTCGCCAGCAATTGAAAACCCATACGCTGTTTAACGTGCTTGGTCCTTTGAGCAACCCTGCGCGTCCGCCGCTGGCGCTGATCGGCGTTTACAGTCCCGATCTGGTGAAACCTATGGCGGAAACGCTGAAACTGCTCGGCTATCAGCGCGCCGCCGTCGTCCACGGCAGCGGAATGGATGAAGTCGCGATCCACGGTCCGACTCAGGTGGCGGAGCTGCGCGATGGTCACATTGAAACCTACGAACTGACCCACCGGGATTTCGGGCTGGACAGCTACCCCATGTCGGCGCTGATTGGCGGATCGCCGGATGAAAACCGGGATATGCTGGCGCGCCTGCTGCAAGGAAACGGGGAACCGGCTCACAACACCGCCGTTGCGGCCAACGTCGCGCTATTGTTAAAACTGTTCGGGCAGGAAAACCTGGCGCAGAATGCGCAGCAGGCATTGGAAGTGATTCACAGCGGTCAGGTTTATCAGCGAGTGAAAGACCTGGCAGCGAGAGGACAGTAAACCATGCAGGATACCGTTTTAACCAAAATCGTACGGGATAAAGCCGTTTGGCTCGAAGAACGACGTCAACAGCAGCCGCTGGCGGATTTCCAGTCACAGGTCGTGCCGAGCCAACGCTGCTTTTATCAGGCACTGAAACAGACTCGGCCTGCATTTATTCTGGAGTGCAAAAAGGCCTCGCCCTCGAAAGGACTGATTCGCGAAGATTTCGATCCGGCCGCGATAGCGCAGGTTTACAAAGACTACGCTTCGGCGATATCCGTGCTGACGGATGAAAAATATTTTCAGGGCAACGTCGAGTTTCTGACTCGCGTTAGCGCCGTCGTTCATCAGCCCGTGCTGTGCAAAGACTTTATTATCGATCCGTATCAGATCTATCTGGCCCGCTACTATAAGGCCGATGCGATACTGCTGATGCTTTCCGTGCTGGACGATAGCCAATACCAGCAGCTGGCCGAAGTGGCGCACAGTCTGAAAATGGGCGTTCTCACCGAAGTGAGCAACCCGCAGGAGCTGGAGCGGGCGATTGCGCTGAAGGCTCAGGTTGTCGGCATCAATAACCGCGATCTTCGCGATCTATCTATCGATCTCAACCGCACATGCACGCTTGCGCCACAACTGCCGCCGGACGTGACGGTCATCAGCGAATCCGGCATCAGCCGCTATGCGCAGATTCAGGCGCTAAGCCGCTATGCCGACTGCTTCCTCATTGGCAGTTCACTGATGTCGGAATCTGACCTGACTATGGCCGTTCGCCGTGTCATTCTGGGCGATAACAAAGTCTGCGGATTGACCCGAGCGGAAGATGCCAAAGCCGCGTTTGAGGCGGGAGCCGTATACGGCGGGTTAATTTTCGTCGCGTCATCCCCGCGTTACGTCACGGTGCAGCAAGCCTCTGATGTGATGGCCGGCGCGCCGCTGCGCTATGTTGGCGTGTTCCGTAACGCGCCGTTAAGCGACATCGCCACCGCCGCCCATGAGCTTCGGCTGACGGCAGTACAGCTGCATGGCGACGAAGATGCGGCTTACATTGCGGCACTGCGTCAGCAACTGCCTGACGACTGTCAAATCTGGCAGGCGGTCAGCGTCGGCGACGCCCTGCCTAATCTTGAACGCCCCCATGTCGATCGCATGGTGTTGGATAACGCGCAAGGCGGCAGCGGTCAGGCCTTCAACTGGCAGGTGCTGGAAGGCGCTAAGCTGGACAATGTGATGCTGGCGGGGGGATATCCCCGGATAACGCCGACCGTGCCGTCACATTCGGCTGCGCGGGATTGGATATGAACTCCGGCGTGGAGTCGCAGCCGGGTATTAAAGACGCGCGGAAAATCCAGTCGGTATTCAAAACGCTACGCACCGCGCAACAAAATCGTACTTCATTGCATAAATAAGACAGGCTGATTATGACATTACTCAATCCTTACTTCGGTGAGTTCGGCGGGCAATACGTCCCTCAGATTTTGGTTCCCGCCTTACGTCAGCTTGAAGAGGCTTTCGTCAGCGCGCAGCGCGATCCTGAGTTCCAGGCGGAATTCGTCGATTTACTGAAGAACTATGCCGGGCGGCCGACCGCGCTGACCCTGTGTAAAAACCTGACGGCAGGCACCCGCACCAAGCTGTATCTGAAGCGTGAAGATCTGCTGCATGGCGGCGCGCACAAAACTAACCAGGTCCTGGGACAGGCGCTGCTGGCCAAACGGATGGGCAAGACGGAAATCATCGCGGAAACCGGCGCGGGTCAACATGGCGTGGCGACGGCGCTGGCTTGCGCCCTGTTGGGTCTGAAATGCCGCGTGTACATGGGCAGCAAAGATGTCGAACGTCAGTCCCCCAACGTATTCCGCATGCGATTGATGGGCGCGGAGGTGATCCCGGTTCACAGCGGCTCTTCTACCCTGAAAGATGCCTGTAACGAAGCGATGCGCGACTGGTCTGGCAATTACGACAAGGCGCACTATTTGTTAGGCACCGCGGCGGGTCCGCATCCTTTCCCGACCATCGTGCGTGAGTTCCAGCGCATGATCGGCGAGGAAACCAAGGCGCAGTTGCTGGAGCGCGAAGGCCGACTGCCGGATACGGTGCTCGCCTGCGTCGGAGGCGGTTCTAACGCTATTGGTATGTTCGCCGACTTTATTGATGAGCCGTCAGTCAAACTTATCGGTATCGAACCTGGTGGTCACGGCATTGAAAGCGGAGAACACGGCGCGCCGCTGAAACACGGACGCACCGGGATCTACTTTGGGATGAAGTCGCCGATGATGCAGACGGCGGACGGTCAAATTGAAGAGTCCTACTCTATCTCCGCCGGGTTGGACTTCCCGTCTGTCGGGCCGCAGCATGCCTACCTCAATAGCATTGGGCGCGCTGACTATGTGTCGATTACTGACGATGAAGCGCTGGACGCGTTTAAAGCCCTGTCCCGCCATGAAGGCATTATTCCTGCGCTAGAGTCTTCGCACGCGCTGGCGCATGCCTTGAAAATCATGCAGGCCGACCCCGAAAAAGAACAGATTCTGGTCGTCAACGTGTCTGGTCGCGGCGACAAAGACATTTTCACAGTACATGACATTTTGAAAGCTCGGGGAGAGGTGTAATGGAACGCTATCACACACTGTTTCGACGTCTGGCAGAGAAAAAAGAAGGCGCTTTCGTTCCCTTCATCACGCTGGGCGATCCTTTTCCTGAAATGTCGTTGCGCATCATCGATACGCTGGTCGAATCCGGTGCTGACGCGCTGGAACTGGGGATTCCGTTTTCCGACCCGCTGGCAGACGGCCCGACTATTCAGGGCGCCAACCTGCGCGCGTTGAAAGCGGGCGTCACGCCGGACCACTGTTTTGACATTCTGGCAGCCGTTCGACAGAAGTATCCGCAACTGCCCATCGGACTGCTGATGTATGCAAATCTGGTGTTCAATAATGGCATCGATGCTTCTACGCGCGCTGCGCGCAGGTCGGCGTGGATTCTGTGCTGGTGGCGGATGTGCCGCTGGAAGAGTCGACACCGTTCCGCACCGCGGCCATGCGTCATGAAGTCGCGCCGATTTTCATCTGTCCGCCGAATGCGGATGACGATCTGCTCCGCGCCATCGCTTCGTTCGGCCGCGGCTACACCTATCTGCTTTCACGTGCGGGCGTGACCGGTTCGGAAAACCGTGCCGAGCTACCGCTGAATCACCTCATCGACAAACTGACCGAGTACCACGCGGCGCCGCCGCTGCAGGGATTTGGTATCTCTGAACCGTCTCAGGTTGAGCAGTCGTTGAAAGCGGGAGCCGCCGGGGCAATCTCCGGTTCCGCCATCGTGAAAATCATCGAGCAATATCAGCAGCAGCCGGAAGACATGCTGAAACATCTGGCGAATTCGTCAGCCGGATGAAAGCGGCGACCCGCCAGCCGCGTTAAGCGATATCACGTCCCCTCGCGTTGGGGAAAACGATCCACAGGCAACGTCCATCACGTTGCCTGATTTTTTCATTAGCCTCTGCCATTTTCTCACGCTCTTTGCCTTCTCCCTGCCAAATGTGAGCGGCTAACCGAGCGCATTTCGAAGTGAGAGCGGAGGCAAAGCTTGTTGCCGACATACCGATATCATACGGCCGCCGCAGACTGATCGTCAGATGGCTACCGTTGGCTCTGAACCCATCACATCGTTTTAACTGGCGTTCAATGGCTGGCCATGAGTCATTCCTAACACCGCCAACGTTGCGCAACCCGACATCAATCACGGACTGATTTAACGACGCACGTCATAAAGAGACAGAACGTGCTTTGCACAAAAATCCCCCTGCCCAATTTCCCGATTCTGCAGTAGATTTTTATTCTTAACCCAAATTTAATCGGTCGCAGACCGTGGGATGATTCGATGGCAGAAAGTATGAATCCGTGTATGCAGTGCGGCGCCTGCTGCGGTTATTTTCGTGTGTCGTTTTATTGGGCCGAAGGCAACGATGCCGCGGGTCAGGTTCCGATTGAACTGTCAGAACCGTTAACCCCATTCTTGCGCTGCATGCAGGGTACCAACAGCAAGACCCCGCGTTGCTCTGCATTGGAAGGCACTATCGGCGAGTCCGTCAGCTGTCGCATCTATGCCAACCGCCCTTCGCCCTGTCGCGAATTTGCGGCGTCAGGAGAAAACCAACGTCCGAATGACGCCTGCGATCGGGCGCGAGCCCATTACGGCATGCCGCCGCTGACGCTCAGGGATATAATCCCGCAAGCGGAAGAAAGTTTGGAATAAAAAGAATTAGATAGTTGAGGTCGCTGTCGGGGTGCCACTGTCTTGCCGAACCGGTTACAATTAGCGATTAACGACTGAGTTTTATCGCCAACCTTTTTGCCAAGGAGTTGTCATGCCTATCACGGCCAGTACATTGTACCGTGACACAATGAATTTCACGCGTAACCAATTCGTCAGCATCCTCCTGCTGTCGCTGCTGGCATCGCTTATTACCGTTGTTTTGGGGCATCTGTTTACTCCGGGAAGTGAACAACTGCAAATACTCAACGATTCGAATATTGACCTCTCCGCAGGCGAACAGCTGGGTCTTAGCGATCTCATTCAGCAAATGTCCCCTGAACAGCAAATGGTCTTGTTGAAAGCCTCTGCGGCAGGCACGTTTGCCTCTCTGGTGGGCAATACATTACTGGTTGGCGGTTTACTGCTGCTGATTCAGATGGTCTCTGCTGGCACGCCGACCAGCGCATTGCGAGCCATCGGCGCATCGCTGCCGATTTTACCGCGGCTTCTGCTGCTAATCCTGATCTGCACCCTGCTGATTCAGTTAGGCATGTTGTTTTTGATTGTCCCGGGAGTCCTGCTGGCGATCGCGCTCAGTTTAGCGCCAGTGATTAGCGCGACGGAAAAGCACGGTATCTTCGCTTCCATGCGTTATAGCAGCAAACTGGTGTTCGCCAATTTCCGCATCACCGCCCCAGCTGTAGTGCTGTGGCTAGTCGCTAAAGTGGTCCTGCTGCTGCTGGTTGCGCGTCTGCCGTTGGCGGCCCCTACCGTGATAGCTATCGTCATCAACGGCCTGAGCAACTTTATTTCTGCACTGCTGCTCATTTATCTGTTCCGTCTCTATATGCTGCTGCGTAACTGAGACCGGCTCGCCCTCCCGGCGGCCTGACTCTGCGAACGATTGTAATTAACTGCAAATTATTACGATCTGACAGACGCATTCACACCGGGAGCGGCGATAATACGCATTGAGCGCCAGCCGCTGGCTGGCATTCATCAATGCATCTTAAGTATGGAATCCCTCGATGAAGCAACTTCTTGATTTTCTTCCCCTGGTGGTGTTTTTCGTTTTTTATAAGCTTTACGACATTTATGTCGCTTCCGGCGCGCTGATGGTATCGACCACGCTTGCTCTGGCAGTGAGTTGGTTTATCTACCGCAAAATCGAAAAAATGATGCTGGTCACGTTTGCGATGGTGATGATATTCGGGACGCTAACGCTGGCTTTCCATAATGATGAGTTCATCAAGTGGAAGGTGACGGTGATTTACACGCTGTTCGCGTTAATTCTGCTGGTCAGCCAGTTCGTCATGAAGAAAAACGTGATTCAGCAAATGCTGGGAAAAGAGATCACACTGCCCCAGCAGGTTTGGGCGCGAATCAATGTCGCCTGGGCGGCCTTCTTCTTCCTGTGCGGGCTGGCGAATGTGTATGTCGCGTTCAGACTGCCGCAAAGCACCTGGGTAAACTTCAAAGTTTTTGGATTGACCGGTGCTACATTGGTATTTACCTTACTCTGTGGGGTCTACCTCTACCGTCATTTACCCGCAGACAAAAAAGCGGCGGAAGAGAACAGCAAAAACGACCACCATCCTTGAATTTTAACAACACCTTACCTGGATGATGTATTGAACCATTTATGAGCAATCAAGACTTTTTACCCCACGGGGAGCTGGTGTTACGCACCCTGGCGATGCCTGCCGATACCAATGCCAACGGCGATATTTTCGGCGGCTGGATCATGTCGCAAATGGATATCGGCGGCGCTATTCTGGCCAAAGAGATCGCTCACGGCCGCGTGGTGACCGTGCGTGTCGACGGCATGACCTTTTTAAAACCGCTGGCGGTGGGCGATGTGGTTTGCTGCTATGCGCGCTGTCTGAAGACCGGCCGCAGCTCCATTAATATCAACGTTGAAGTCTGGGTGAAGAAAGTATCTTCCGAGCCCATCGGCCAACGTTACCGGGCGACAGAAGCGTCGTTCACCTATGTGGCGGTGGACGAAGCAGGAAAATCACGGGAACTGCCTGAGGGGAAAAGCCATTTTACCGCAGAAAACCTTTAATAATTAGTTAGACAACGGGCACCCTCAGGTGCCCGTTTTTCATTAAACCTCACAACGCACAGATAGGCTCTCGCATCACTCCATCGCCGCCCCGCCATTGATTTTAAAGACAATCGTTACTACCAGATTATTAGATGGCTTGTTCTCTTCATATCGCCATTTCCGCATCGCCTGACGGATATCGCGCTCAAACATGTTTTTCGGTTCGGCAGACAGGATACGGATGTCGCTGACGCGCCCCGACCCATCGATATCAAATTGAACCTTCACCCGGCCTTCTACCCGCAGGGCAAAGGCGCGAGCTGGATATTCCGGCTGCGTGCGGCTCAACGGCAGAGGTCCGCTCACGGGTGCACTGGCCACGGGCGCCTGACGAACCGGGGCATTGTTAGGCGCCTTCGTCGGTTCATTGCTGGTGAAAGGCGATTCCTTCGGCTCTTCAACCGGCTTCGGACTTTCCTTTTTCTTCACCGGCTTGGGTTTCGGCTGCGGTTTAGGCTTCGGTTTAGGTTGCGGCTTGGGTTCAGGAACCGCAACGGGAACGGGTACAGGCTCCGGCGGCTGAATTTCAGGCTCGGGTTCAGGTTCAGGCTGGGGCGGCGTCGGCGCGCTTTCCGGCTGAGGCGCAGGCGCGGCATCAACCGGCGCCGGAGCAACCAGCGTCATGGTAATAGGCTGTGGCGCCTGCTGCACCGTCGCCGAGCGGTTAAGCGAAGCATAAAGCATGGCTGCGATTAAAGAACCGTGAAATGCCACGGAAACGATCACAGGCCATGAATAACGGCGGGTAAGGAAATTCTTTTTTTGCGGCATAGTATTACGGTGTCCTCTCAGGCCGCATCAAGTTTAAATGCAAATAGCAATCATATTCAACATGAAGCCTTCTAATTGTAAAAATAAACCCAAATCCAGAAACATTCATTTGCAAACTCAAGGGGTTGCCCTTCTCCTGACATACCGTAAGATGAACAAACAAAACGCTTCCCGACAATGATAGAGGTCAATATGTTCTATGTTATCTTTTCAACTGACGCCGCAGGCACTTCAGAAAAACGTCAGGCGTCGCGTCCAGACCATCTTGCACGCCTGCAAACGTTGCGCGATCAGGGTCGTTTGTTCACTGCCGGTCCGCTACCGGCCGTAGACAGCAACGATCCGGGCAGCGCCGGTTTCACCGGTTCCGTGGTGATTGCCGAATTCCCTTCCCTGGCGGAAGCCAAAAGCTGGGCGGATGCCGATCCCTATGTCGCCGCAGGCGTGTATCAACAGGTCATCGTCAAACCGTATAAACAGGTATTCTAATCGACCCACGCTTTGATTCGATATTCAACGCGAAAATCCCACAACGCTGATGAACGCCTGCGACGAGCTGACGTCATCAAACCTGTGGGATATCCCGTTCATTCCAGCTTTCCCTCACCAGCCTGACATCCCAATATCGCGACAGCCTGTAAGAAACCGCCTTCAAGTGACAACGTCACCTGCCGGGTCAAGTTTTTCATTATCAATCGTCTCGGGATGTCTACAGCGACAAGCCCAGTATCTCTTATCAAACGGCAAATTATCACGCGTGAAGCAATGCTAACCCTATGAAATAATTTGGTCATTAAGCAATGGTACGGTGGCGATACTATCTTTTTTGATTGAAGAGACCTATCACCATGCAGCTCGCCTATCGCACCGTAACGGACTATTCCGCAGACTGTCGCAGTTCCGCCCCAGCTTTCTTTCCGGCCTGATCTTGATCATCGGTTTATTTTCCCTACTGCAGCTGCTGTCCATCGGCGTCCTCTCGCAGACCGTGACACAGGTAAAGCAAGGCAGCCACACACAGGATATTCAGGGACAACAACAGGCATTGATGGATCAGACCCGCATGGAGGTCATGAACGCCAGCGATAAACTTAACCGGGCGGGCATTTACCTGCTTTATGATAAGGAGAGTGGCTCGGTTGGCAGCTGGCAGAGCCTGATGGAAGAAGCCGAAACCTCATTAAAACTGGCGAAGTCGCACTATCAGCAGTTAATGAACGCGGTGCCTTCCGACCAGCGCGACGCGGCGTTTTCCGAGTTGACCACCCATTATCAGCAGCTTTACGACGGTCTGGTTGAGTTAGCGCAAGGCATTAAACAGACCAACGAAATCGATATTTTCTTTGCGGTGCCCATTCAGGCTTATCAAAATATGTTCACCCAAAGTTATGCCAGATATCTCAAGGACAGCGATCAGCGTCAGCAGCAAACCGCTCAGCAGTTGATCGGTCAGTTGGACCGGACGCAAACCGTGTTTATCGCGGTGCTTGCCGCCCTGCTGGTGATTGCGGCGCTGGTGTGGTCCGGCGTGACGCGCCTGATCGTCCGACCGCTGCACCATATCCACCAGCATCTCCAAAACATTGCCGCAGGCGACCTTTCTCAACCGCTGACGCAAAGTGGTCGCACTGCACGGGAGATTAATCAGTTAAGTCAGAGCATTATCGTGATGCAGACCGGGCTGGTCACCCTGATCGATCAAGTCCGCGAAGGAATGGAAACGATGTTGGGCCACGTTGCTCAGGCCAATGACGACAACCAAAAACTATCAACGCAGGCCGAATGTCAGTTCAAAGAACTGCGCGCGGCGACAGAACACGTTGAGGAACTTAACCAGCACTTGGAAAAACACGAGCGGCATACGCAGCAAGCCAGTAGACACGCCGAAGAAACCAGCCACATCGCCGGAAAAGGCGAGAAAATGATGGACGACGTCAGGGTCGCCATGCGGGCAATATCCGATCGCAGCCAGCAAATGACCGATGTCATCAGCCTGATCGACAATGTCGCCTTCCAGACGCATATCCTGTCATTGAATGCGGCAATCGAAGCCGCACGGGCGGGCGTTCAAGGACGTGGTTTCGCGGTTGTGGCGCGTGAAATCGGCACATTGGCGTCACAAAGCAGTCACTCGGCGCAGAATATCAACGCCCTGATCAGTCAATCGGATCAGAGCGTATCCAGCGGTGCGCAGCGAGTTAATCAACTCAATGACAGCTTGCAGAACATTATTCGCGCGGCGAGAGAAACGAGTTCGTTTCTGAATGAGATAACGACGATTGCGCAGCAACAAAACCGCAGCATTCACGAGGTCACGCATCGCATTAGCTCATTGAATGAATCCGTGAAGCAAAATGCCGGTCAGGTCGCCGCGTCGGCCGACACCTTCTCGTCGTTGTTACAGCAGGCGGCGCAGTTAAATAGCGCCGTCTCGGTGTTCCGTTTGCCGGAACCCTCGCAGAATGAGGTGGATTATTCCGCGCCAGAACGACACGCGGTGTCAAATGCCAGCGTTATGGCAGACGGGCATCCATCGGAGCCTCAAGCCAGAGTTAGCGTTTTGTCGGTGAAAAACCCAATCGCGTCAGCGGATTACCATTCGTAGGCGACGGCGTAGAGCAGCGCACGGCGCTGTTTCTTCTGCTGTAAATAGCGAGCGGAGTGGATATGACGATAGCCGCGGGACTGGGCCTCTAGCCAGCGGCGTCGGCGGCGCTGAACCTGGCGTTGCATACGCCAGCGGCTGACTTCGTTAGGGCTGCGTTTCATGGAAGACTCTTTTTGTCAGAAAGCGGAACGCCGCACATTATACGCCCCCGACCGCATCATCCAAGTCGTCTTTGCGTTTTTCGCCCCGTATTGCCGTCAGTCGTCGCCTATTCTATTCAGACTCAAGACATTTCCTCTTTCGGTCAACTATGCGTACACTTTGCTGATAAGCATTCGCTGAAGGGAACGGTGCGCTTTGCCATGACTACTTTTTATACGGTATTGAGCTGGATGTTGGTATTCAGCTATTGGCTGTTAATCGCCAGCGTCACGCTGCGCATTTTGATGAAACGACGGACTGTTCCCTCCGCCATGGCCTGGCTGCTGGTGATTTTTATCCTTCCGCTTTTTGGTATCGTCGCCTATCTGTCTTTCGGCGAACTGCATCTGGGTAAACAACGCGCCGAACGCGCTCGCAAAATGTGGCCCTCCACCGCAAAGTGGCTGCGAGAACTCAAAAGTTACAGCCGAATTTTCGCCACCGAAAACAGCGAAGTCGCGAGCGCCCTGTTTCAGCTTTGCGAGCGACGTCAAGGGATCGCCGGCGTCAAAGGCAACCAGCTACAGCTCATCACCTCCTTTCCAGACACCATCAAAGCCTTGGTGCGCGACATTGAACTCGCGCGCAACAATGTTGAAATGGTGTTTTATATCTGGCAACAGGGCGGGCTCGTCGATGAGGTCATGGCCGCGTTGCAGACGGCGGCGAAACGAGGCGTCCACTGCCGTATTCTGCTGGACTCCGCGGGCAGCAGAACCTTTTTGCGCAGCACGTATCCGGACATCCTGCGCACCTCGGGCATTGAGGTGGTTGAAGCGCTGAGGGTCAATATTTTCCGTGCATTCCTGCGCAGGATGGATCTGCGCCAGCACCGCAAAGTCATTCTGGTCGACAACCGCATCGCCTATACCGGCAGTATGAATATGGTCGATCCCCGCTACTTCAAGCAGGAGGCTGGCGTCGGACAGTGGATCGATCTGATGGTCCGCGCGGAAGGGCCCGCCGCCACGACGATGGGCGTGATTTACAGCTGTGACTGGGAGATGGAGACCGGTAAACGCGTGCTGCCGCCGCCGCCGGACGTCAACATCATGCCGTTTGAGCAAGAGAGCGGTCATACCATTCAGGTCATTGCCTCCGGGCCCGGCTACCCTGAGGACATGATCCATCAGGCGCTGCTGACCTCCGTTTACGCCGCCCGCCGCCGTCTGATCATGACGACGCCCTACTTCGTTCCCAGCGACGATCTGCTGCACGCCATCTGCACGGCGGCGCAGCGAGGCGTAGACGTCAATATCATCGTGCCGCACAAAAACGATTCGGTTCTGGTGGGATGGGCCTGTAAAGCCTTTTTCAGCGAACTGCTCAGCGCCGGGGTAAAAATCTATCAGTTCCAGGGTGGGTTGCTGCATACCAAAAGCGTCCTGGTCGACGATCAGCTGTGTTTGGTCGGCACCGTCAATCTCGACATGCGCAGCCTGTGGCTCAATTTTGAGATCACGATGGTGATTGACGATGCGGACTTCGGCAACGACTTGGCCTGTGTGCAGGACGACTACATCGCCCGTTCGCGCCGGCTGGAAGAAGGGAAATGGCAAAAGCGGCCCTATTGGCAGCGCATTGTTGAGCGCCTGTTCTACTTTTTCAGCCCGCTGCTGTAAACCCCGTGCCCTTCATGGTCTAATAACACGCCTTGTGGATGAATAGGACTGTCTCATGGATTTAAATAACCGCCTGACTGAAGATGAAGCGCTGGAGCAGGCATATGACATCTTTCTGGAGTTAGCCCCGGATAATCTCGACCCCGCTGACGTCTTGCTGTTTAACCTGCAGTTTGAGGAGCGCGGCGGCGCCGAACTGTTTGACCCGGCAGAAGACTGGCAGGAGCACGTCGATTTCGATCTGAATCCGGACTTTTTCTGTGAAGTTGTGATCGGCCTGGCCGAAAGCGAAGACGCGGAAATTAATGATGTGTTTGCTCGCGTGCTGATTTGCCGCGAAAAAGACCATAAGCTGTGCCACATTTTGTGGAAAGCGTAATCCCTCTTTTTCAGTGTCACTCCGGCCTGAATCAGGCCGCCAACGTCGCCGCAAGCTAAGCCTCTTTCCTACTCTGCAACATAGCAGGCGCTGTGCGGCGATAGCCTCTCCCTGCCAACAGGGAGAGGCTGGTACAAACGCGACCGTACAACCTTGAATTACGACAAAGGCGAGACTTTAAGACACGAGACCGCGTGCTCAATTCCGCCTTCTAATTGCGGACGCGTTTGGCTGCACTCGGGGCCGACGATCGGACAGCGCGTACAGAATACGCAGCCCGACGGCGGGTTGATGGGGGAAGGAAGATCCCCTTCCAGCAATTGAATCTGCTTGTTGCGCTCTTTGTCCGGATCCGGGATCGGCACGGCCGACATCAGTGCCCGAGTGTAGGGATGCAGCGGATTGCGATATAGCGCGCTGTCTGTGCCCAGCTCCACCGCATGTCCCAAATACATGACCAGAACACGATCGGAAATATGCTTCACGACCGACAGGTCATGAGCGATGAAGATTAGCGCCAGCCCCATTTCCCGCTGCAACTGCTGCAACAGATTTACCACCTGAGCTTGTATAGACACATCCAGCGCGGAAACCGGCTCGTCGCAGATAATCAGCTTGGGCTGCAAAATCAGCGCCCGAGCGATGCCGATGCGTTGGCATTGGCCGCCGGAAAACTCATGCGGGTAGCGGTTGATGTGACTCGGCAGAAGTCCGACTTTTTTCATCATCGTCTTGACCCGCTCTTTGACGTCGGCACGGGAAAGCGCCGGACGATAGGTTTTAAGCGGTTCCGCGATGATTTCACCTACCGTCATCCGAGGATTCAGCGACGCCAACGGGTCCTGAAATATCATCTGGATATCGCTACGCACATCGTGCCATTGTTTGTCGTTGAATCCCTGCAGATCCTGCCCCAACCAGCTGATTCTGCCGCCGCTGGCTTTGACCAGCCCAATGATGGCCCGCGCCAATGTTGATTTGCCGCAGCCGGACTCGCCGACGATCCCTAAAGTTTCTCCTTCATAAAGACGGAAAGAGACGCCGTCGACCGCTTTTAATTTCTGAGGCGGCTGCCAGAACCACTGTTTTTCGCTGCGCACATCGAAATGGACTTTCAGGTCATCGACCTCAAGCAGCGTCTTGCGTTGTCCTATTGAACTCATAGCGTCACCTCCTCGACACGACGGAAGCAGGCGCGCATCCGCCCCTCTTCAAACTCGGTCAACACGGGCGTCTGCTCGCACTCCGGCAAGGAGTACGGACAACGCGGTTGGAAAGGACATCCCAACGGCAATCGCAGTAAGTTTGGCGGATTACCGGGGATCGTCGCCAACACGTCATTCTCGACATCCAGCCGCGGCACCGCATTCAACAGCCCGATCGAATATGGGTGCGTCGGCGTGTAAAAAATATCGCGCGCGGACCCGTATTCCATTGTGCGTCCAGCGTACATTACCAGCACTTTGTCGCAGATCCCCGCGACCACGCCAAGATCATGCGTGATCATAATAATGGCCGTATTGAACTCTTGCTGTAGCTCGCCGAGCAGCGTCATGATCTGCGCCTGCACGGTCACGTCCAGCGCCGTCGTGGGCTCATCGGCGATCAGCAGTTTGGGCCGGCACAACAGGGCCATGGCAATCATGACGCGTTGACGCATTCCTCCGGAAAACTCATGCGGAAACATACGCATCCGCTTTTTCGCTTCCGGCATTTTCACCGCATCCAGCATCTGCACTGACTGGGCGAAAGCATCATGTTTACTCAGTTTTTTGTGCAACATCAGGACTTCCATCAGCTGCTCGCCTACGCGCATGTAAGGATTCAGGGATGTCATCGGGTCCTGAAAAATCATGGCGATCTCCTGGGCACGCAGACGATTAAGCTGAGATTCTGGTAGGTTGAGTATCTCGCGTCCGTCGAAGCACGCGGAGCCACTCACTTTCCCATTAGCCGCCAGTAGCCCCATCAGCGCAAACGCTGTCTGCGACTTTCCGGAACCCGATTCGCCCACGATGCCCAGCGTTTCGCCCGCATGGAGCGAGAAGTTCAGGTCATTCACCGCCGTGGCCGCGCCATCCGGCGTATTAAAGACGACCCGCAGGTCGTTGACGCTGAGCAGCGGTTCGCGGGATTGTGTCGTTGTTATCATCTCGCCTCTCCTCAGCGGTCTTTCGGATCGAGGGCGTCACGTAAGCCATCGCCGATAAAGTTGAAACAGAACAGCGTCACCACCAGGAAACCCGCCGGGTAGAACAACAACCAAGGCGCCACTTCCATCGAGTTGGCGCCATCGTTCAAGAGCGCGCCCCAACTGCTCATGGGTTCTTGCGTGCCCAACCCCAAAAAACTCAGGAAGGATTCAAACAGGATCATGCTAGGAACCAGCAACGAGGCATATACCACAACCACGCCCAACACGTTCGGGACGATGTGTCTGAGGACGATGCCGCGTGTCGACACGCCGCCGACCAACGCAGCCTCGATAAACTCTTTGCGCTTGAGACTTAGCGTCTGCCCCCGGACAATGCGCGCCATGTCCAGCCACGACACCATGCCGATGGCGACAAAAATCAAGAGCATGTTCTGCCCAAAAAACGTCACCAGAAGAATCACGAAAAACATAAAAGGAAATGAGTTCAGAATTTCCAGAATACGCATCATGATCGAGTCGACCGCCCCGCCCATGTAACCGGACAACGCGCCATACAACGTGCCTACCACGACCGCCACTAACGCCGCAGCCACGCCCACCATCAGCGATACCCGACCGCCCACGGCCACGCGTACCAGCAAATCGCGTCCTGAAGAGTCCGTGCCGAAATAGTGTCCACTCGCCCTATCCGGCGCGGCCGACATCATGTTCCAATCCGTATCGGCATAATCAAACGAAGAAAATTGCGGCGCGATCGCAACAAACAGCGTGATTAATAACAGTAACAGAAGGCTCGTCAGCGCCGCGCGGTTATGTATGAAACGGCGACGGGCGTCCTGCCACAGACTGCGGCCTTCCACATCCAGCTGTTCGCTAAAGCGGTCCAACGCATCACGATTTTTTTTATTCCAAAACATCTGCGCCTCGACTTAATAGCGAATTTTGGGGTCGATTACCGCGTACAGCACGTCAATAATCGCGTTAAACAAAATGGTTAGCGCCCCGACCAAAATGGTCAGGCTCAACACTAGCGAGTAGTCTCGGTTCTGCGCGCCATTGACGAACAGTTGGCCAATACCCGGCAGGCCGAAAATAGTCTCTATGACCATCGATCCCGTGATGATGCCGACGAAGGCGGGCCCCATGTAAGACAACACCGGCAACAGCGCCGGTTTCAGCGCGTGGCGCAGGATAATCTTGCGCATCGGCAATCCTTTAGCGCGCGCGGTACGAATAAAGTTGGAATGCAACACTTCGATCATGGAACCGCGTGTGATGCGGGCAATACTGGCGATATAAGAGAGCGAAAGCGCGACCATCGGCAAAATAATGTATCTGGGCGCCCCGCCATTCCAGCCACCGCCAGGCAGCCATTTCAGTATGATCGCGAAGACCAATACCAGTAGCGGCGCGACGACAAAGCTCGGGATCACCACGCCCGTCATCGCAAATCCCATCACCGTAAAGTCCCATTTCCCGTTCTGGTTTAACGCCGCCACCACGCCCGCGGATACGCCCAAAATGATAGCCAGCAGAAACGCAGCGGCGCCAAGTTTGGCTGATACAGGAAAGGCGCGTAGCACCAGATCGTTCACCGAATAGTCTTTGTATTTGAACGAGGGTCCGAAATCCCCGTGCGCGAGCTGCACTAAATAGTGCCCATACTGCGTGAGAATAGGATCGTTCAGATGGTATTTGGCCTCGATATTGGCCATGACTTCCGGCGGGAGATTGCGCTCGCCGGTAAAAGGACTGCCGGGGGCAAGCCGCATCATGAAGAAAGAGAGGGTGATGAGTACGAAGAGTGTCGGTATCGCTTCCAGACACCGACGAAAAATAAATTTAAGCATGGGCCTTACCTATCAAACCGGTCAAAAAAAGCGGTTTTTATTATTGCAAGGCTGCCGCCCGTGCTGGCGCGGCAGCAATGAGCTTATTGTTTGATAATGTAAAGATCTTTGACTTTTACGTAGTCCAGCGGATCTTTCCCGGTCAATCCGCCGACGTACGGTTTAACCAACCGCAAATTGGCGTAATAATAAATTGGCGCGATCGTCGCATCCTTATCCAGCTGCGCTTCCGCCTGCTGATAAAGTGCGGCTCGTTCAGCATCGGTTTTTGCCGCCAGCGCTTTATCCATCAATTGGTCAAACCGCGGACTGTTATAGTGCGAGGTATTACTACTGCTGTTAGAGACCATGCTATTCAAAAAGCCGGACGGCTCGTTGTAATCCGCACACCATCCGCCCCGCGCCAGGTCGTAATTGCCCTGATGTCGATTATCCAGGAAGGTTTTCCATTCCTGATTTTCCAGTTTTACATTGACGCCGATATTGCTTTTCCAGATTGACGCCGCCGCAATCGACATCTTTTTATGTAAATCGGAGGTGTTGTACAGGAGTGTCAAAGTCAGCGGTTTTTCCGCGCTGTAGCCGGCCTCGGCCAATAATCTTTTCGCTTCTTCGTTACGTTTCTGCTGAGACCAGCTTGCCCACTCCGGTTTCAACACGGCCATACCATCAATATATGGCGGGGTGTAACCAAAGGCTGGCGTATCGCCCTGATTTTTTACCTTGTTGGTCAGGATGTCCTGATCGAGTCCCAGACGCAGCGCGTTGCGCACTCTGACATCATTAAACGGCGCTTTCTGATTATTGATTTCGAAATAATAGGTGCACAGATAAGGATCGGCGTGAACTTCGCTCGGGATCTCTTTTTTTAATTTTTGGAACAATTCGATCGGAAGGTAATTATAGGTCATGTCGATTTCACCGCTGCGATAGCGATTGACGTCGGTCACTTCCGAAGTGATAGGCAGGTAAACGACTTTGTTGATGACGGTATGCGCGTTGTCCCAATAATTGGGGTTTCTCTCAAGCACAAGTTTCTCATTGACCACCCACTCTTTCAGCTTATAGGCACCGTTACCGACCCAGTTTGCAGGCTGCGTCCATTTTTCGCCGAATTTTTCGACGGCTTTTTTATATACCGGGAAGGTCGCCGGATAGACCAGCAATTTATAGAAATAAGGGACCGGCTGACTTAATGTGACCTGTAGCGTGTGATCGTCTAGCGCCTTAATGCCCAACGTATCGGTGGCTTTTTTACCGGCCACCACATCGTCAATATTCACGATATGGCCGAATTGCAGGTAAGAGGCATAGGGAGAAGCCGTTTTTGGATCGGTCACTCGCCGCCAACTATATACAAAATCGTCTGCGGTCACCGGATCGCCATTAGACCAACGGGCATCTTTACGCAGATGGAAGGTCCAGACCGTAAAATTCTGGTTATCCCAGCTTTCCGCCACGCCAGGAATGATCTTCCCGTCGGGGTCGGTGTTGACCAGCCCTTCCAACAGATCGCGCGACACATTGGTTTCCGGTACGCCTTCGATTTTATGCGGGTCCAGCGACGCAACTTCTGCGCCGTTATTTCGCACCAGCTCCTGTTTATCCGCCAGCTGCACACCGGGCGGGACCACGGCAGCCCAGCTCGACATCGATACTGCTGCGCTAAACATGCCCAGTGCCGTCATGAACCGCCGCGGTTGAAATCTGAGTTTTGCCATTGTTGATTATGCTCCTGTTGTGCTTTTTTATTGCACGACGTCGACCCACCACGCGGCGCTTTCAGGGAACGAGTCTGATGGTCGCCACGTGCTGCCCCTATCGTTTTCATCATTAAGGAACACAATGCGTTCCCCAGCAATGAAATCAGGCTCATCGAGTCTCAGTCATGCGTCTACCCTAACCTCGCCGTTTACAGAGAAACGCAGCGTCTCGCTATCCCCTGAGAAAAATGGCTGAAGAGAAACGGCATGGTAAGTTTAAATTAACTTACCTTTAGTAATGATTAAACACCTAATCAAGCCGACGCTAGCAAAAGAATGACGCTACGCCAATAGAATTCACGTGCTGTTACTTAATTTTCTATTGTGAGAAAACTCTGCGGAAAATATGAACAAAGCCTTCCGTCATCACATTAAAATTATAGCGTTATGTAGGTTATTTTTTATGTAAAACAGGATATCAACCTACCATAAGAAGTTGTTATTACTGATTCACGCATTTGCTCCTACAGAGCTCAGCGTGTCACTTTTGATAATCATTCGTCAATGACTGTGGGGATAATCACAAAAAACAGAGTGCGCGGTCTCAACCTCGCACGCTAACATCAAGATCCATGCCGTTATTTGTTTCGCTCCGCCTCAATAAACCATCAATATTTTTTATATAAAAAACCGGCTGACGCATGGGCGACAGCCGGTAAGTCCAGTGATCGAATAATCAGATAATAGAAACGGCGCTTATAACAATCCGGGGAACGTCGATCTCAGGCCGGTCACAATAAATTCGATACCGAGCGACATCAGTAATAAGCCCATGATACGAGTGACGACGTTAATACCGGTTTGCCCCAGTAGCCGGACAAGCATTGGGGCGGCACGAAATAATAGCCAACAACAAAATGAAAACAGGGCGATGGTTAATGACAACCCAACCAGGTTGGGCCAACCATGATATCGAGAGCTCCATACAATGGTGGAGCTGATAGCACCGGGTCCCGCCATGAGCGGTAGCGCCAAAGGGACGACCCCAACGCTTTCGCGGTTGGCGTTTTCCGTTTTTTCCTGCTTATTCTGTTTATGCTCACCCAGCTTACCGCCAATCATCGACATCGCGATCGTCATCACCAGAATGCCCCCGGCGATACGAAATGAATCAATGGAAATACCGAACAACCGCAGAATGCCATCACCGAAAAATAAGGAGACCCAGAGAATAAGAACAACGGAAACATTCGCCGTTAAATTCGTTCTGTCTCGTTCATTATTATCCTGATAACTGGTCATCCCTATAAATACGGGTAAAACGCCGATAGGGTTAACGAGGGCGAATAAGCCGACGAAAAATTTTATAAAACTGGAAAAATCCAGCACAGAATGCATCACACCGCACCTCAGACAGTCTTCAGGAAGATAAGAGAATTACGGGCGCATTGTAATGAAAATAAGACGACACGTCCCTCTCGATAATCGAATATTCCTCTGTTTTTTTCTATGTAAGTAAAATAAACAGGTAAATACACTTTTCAACCAAAAACGTTAACTTTTCGAAATGACCTGATTTTGATTGGTTTTAACTATCAATCAAAATAAGCTGAATGGAGTCAGCCGGTAAAATATTGGACCAGGATCACAAAAAGACGATTGATAACCCTGTAGTCTGATCGCAATCGCTAAAACGAGACCCACAGAATAAATAGCCAAAAAAGTATTTGGCTTCAGCCCCCCATGGGGGGTAGCAGAGCAGCAGCCAACAACGACCCGTGTTGACTTCGGTAATGAGTATAGCGCGAGCTCTTTGAGTCAATGGGGCGCGGACAGATGCCACGGCATTGCCCCCCGTAATACCAGCATGTCGACAGACGTGACTGCCCGTTAAGCGGCAACTATTGACTGAAAGAGTTTGAATAATTACAGGAGATCATTATGGCCGTAACCAATGTGGCAGAACTTAACGCACTGGTTGAACGTGTAAAACACGCTCAGCGCAAGTTTGCCAGCTTTTCACAAGAGCAAGTGGATACCATTTTCCGTGCTGCCGCTCTGGCTGCCGCAGATGCCCGTATCCCTCTGGCGAAAATGGCCGTTGCCGAATCAGGCATGGGGATTGTCGAAGATAAAGTGATTAAAAACCATTTTGCCTCCGAATATATCTACAATGCCTACAAGGATGAAAAAACCTGTGGCGTTCTGTCCGTCGACGATGCTTTCGGTACCATCACCATTGCAGAACCTATCGGTCTAATCTGCGGTATCGTCCCCACGACCAACCCGACCTCCACGGCGATTTTTAAAGCATTAATCAGTCTTAAAACCCGTAACGGCATCATATTCTCCCCTCACCCACGCGCCAAAGACGCCACGAATAAAGCGGCGGATATCGTGCTGCAAGCCGCCATTGCGGCGGGCGCGCCGAAAGACATTATTGGCTGGATCGATGCGCCTTCCGTCGAGCTGTCTAATCAATTAATGCACCATCCGGATATCAATCTGATCCTGGCGACAGGCGGTCCCGGCATGGTGAAAGCAGCCTACAGTTCCGGTAAACCGGCTATCGGCGTCGGCGCAGGCAATACGCCGGTCGTAATTGACGAAACCGCGGATATCAAACGTGCGGTGGCTTCCATCCTCATGTCCAAAACCTTCGATAACGGTGTGATTTGCGCGTCGGAGCAGTCCGTCGTCGTCGTGGATGACGTCTATGACGCCGTACGTGAACGTTTCGCCTCCCATGGGGGCTATTTACTGCAAGGTCAGGAGCTGACGGCCGTTCAGGGCGTCCTGTTGAAAAACGGCGCGCTGAACGCCGCAATCGTCGGTCAGCCAGCTGCAGATATCGCTAAACTGGCTGGCATCACCGTGCCGGCAAAAACCAAAGTGTTGATCGGCGAAGTCAGTAAAATTGATGAATCTGAACCGTTTGCACACGAAAAACTGTCTCCGACACTGGCGATGTACCGCGCGAAAGACTTTGACGATGCGGTAGCGAAAGCGGAGCAACTGGTCGCGATGGGCGGTATCGGCCATACCTCCTGCCTTTATACCGATCAGGACAACGAAAAAGCGCGCATTGATACCTTCGGCGACAAAATGAAGACCTCGCGTATTCTGATCAACACCCCGGCATCTCATGGCGGGATCGGTGATTTGTACAACTTCAAACTGGCGCCGTCATTGACGCTGGGCTGTGGCTCATGGGGCGGTAACTCGATTTCAGAAAACGTCGGGCCGAAACACCTGATCAACCGTAAAACGGTAGCGAAGCGAGCTGAAAATATGTTGTGGCACAAAATTCCCAAATCTATCTATTTCCGCCGGGGGGCTTTGCCGCTGGCGCTTGAAGAAATCGCGACGGAAGGCGCCAAGCGCGCTTTCATCGTCACAGACCCGTTCTTGTTCAACAATGGCTACGTCGATCAGGTCACCAGCGTGCTGAAACGCCATGGCATGGAAGTGGACGTGTTCTTTGAAGTGGAAGCCGACCCCACCCTGAGCGTTGTACGACGCGGCGTGGAGAAGATGAACGTATTCAATCCTGATGTGATTATCGCGCTGGGTGGGGGTTCCCCGATGGATGCGGCGAAAATCATGTGGGTACTATATGAACATCCAGACGCACACTTCGCGGACCTGGCTCTGCGCTTTATGGATATTCGCAAACGCATCTATAAATTCCCCAAAATGGGGGTCAAAGCGAAGATGGTGGCGATTACGACCACTTCCGGTACCGGTTCAGAAGTGACGCCGTTCGCCGTCGTCATCGACGATGCGACAGGTCAAAAATACCCACTGGCAGACTATGCGTTGACGCCGGACATGGCCATCATCGATGCCAATCTTGTGATGAATATGCCGAAATCGCTGTGTGCATTCGGCGGTCTGGATGCGGTAACACATGCGCTGGAAGCCTATGTTTCCGTACTGGCTAACGAATACTCGGATGGTCAGGCCTTGCAGGCATTGAAACTGCTGAAAGACAATCTGCCGGCAAGCTACCACGAAGGCGCCAAGAATCCGGTTGCCCGTGAGCGTGTGCATAACGCCGCCACTATCGCCGGTATCGCATTTGCTAACGCCTTCCTCGGCGTATGCCACTCCATGGCTCATAAGTTAGGGTCAGAGTTCCATATTCCACACGGCCTAGCCAACGCCCTGTTGATCTGCAACGTTATTCGTTATAACGCGAATGACGTACCGACCAAGCAGACGGCGTTCAGTCAGTATGACCGCCCGCAGGCACGTCGTCGCTATGCTGAGATTGCCGATCATCTGGGTCTGAGCGCAGCAGGCGACCGGACGGCGCAGAAAATTGAGAAGCTGCTGGGCTGGTTGGAGTCGCTGAAGAAAGAGCTGGGTATTCCTGCTTCTATTCGTGAAGCGGGCGTTCAGGAAGCTGACTTCCTGGCCAAAGTGGATAAGCTGTCTGAAGATGCTCTGGACGACCAGTGCACTGGAGCAAACCCACGCTTCCCGCTGATTGTCGAAGTGAAGCAAATTCTGCTGGATAGTTATTATGGCCGCACGTTCTCAGAACAAGACGACGCGGCCCCGGCCGTTGAACAAACAAAAGCGCCCGCTAAAAAGCGCAAAAGTGGTAAATCGTAAGTTAATTAAATACCCACTGTTGTGACTCTCCAAACCCCGTGTCGTTGACGCGGGGTTTTTTATTAACCGTCAGCAAAGCCGCACATAAGCCGACATTGCATGCAGGGCTAAAAGAACGTGGCGTCACAAGAACACGGCGCCAGCGTTGTATTGAGGCTACGGATGGGAAGGATATGCCTGGGAGAAGCGTTGACGCGTTATTTTTTATCAGTGGGAAGGTATCGCCCTCCTGCGCCAATTAAGATTCTGTGGTTGTTCGTGATGAGCC
Organism: Lonsdalea britannica; assembly: GCF_002111595.1. GTDB lineage: Bacteria > Pseudomonadota > Gammaproteobacteria > Enterobacterales > Enterobacteriaceae > Lonsdalea > Lonsdalea britannica. Next base: position 273,832 of record NZ_LUTN01000002.1, on the reverse strand, counting down.
GTTTGTGTATGCCTAGCCATAGGCGTGAATCTTTTAAACACAGAAACACGACTAACATGCGCGACGTAACGTGATGCACCCCAACATAATACGGAGTAAAAACACCACAATTTCAGGTTGAAACGGTCAGGCCGAAAGATTCATGGTGCTTATTAATATGACTTAACTGAAAAGTGTGGACGGGATAAAATTTTCTTTATATCAATAGTTACAAAAGTAAGTATGTCCTAGGGTTACTCAATTATTTCATACCTTTTGCTATAAAACCGTTAACCTGCGGACTCATTTGGCGTGAAAATAATATGGATAAATTAAGGGTAACGCCGTATGGCGACCTTCCGAATGAAGGATGGCGAGATGCCAACATATAATTTATGAGTCAATAGTTCTGGTCAGAGGTTCTTTTCTTATTCGGTTTTAAATAGACCTTCATAATCCACATGATACGTTGTTCATCAGGCTAAGAAGTGCGCCCATAGCGCAATCTTTTGCGTTGTATTGTAAATAGCCTCTCTCTGGGAACACTTGGCTTATTTACGCGAAGAACGAGTCTTTGGGCTCTGGTTAGCCTTAAAATAAATTCGACCGATATCAAATACAGTGAGGATCTCTACATCACGCGTCATGATTTGGAATTGATTGTAACAATCTCACTAAAGAGACTTTAGGCGAGCAGCATTTACGCTATTCCCTGCGGAGACAGCGCGAGTAATTGAGCCGTTTAAACAGGACAAATTGCGATTAATTGTTGGCTAAACAAACCGTGACAACAGGTCGGACCATAATTCATCCAGCAGGACGTAACCAAATGTATTAGCAATTCTGAAAGATTTATATCGGTCACCCGATACGTGATGACTGTATTAGATTTGTTATTTTTGGGGATAATACAAATCTACCTATTGCAGAAAATAAAATAGCGCTCTATTATCTCTCGTACAGCCACTAATTAAATATATTTTGAGACTAATACAATGAGCGAAGCACTAAAGATTCTAAACAACATCCGTACCCTGCGCGCCCAGGCAAGAGAATGTAGTCTGGAAACGCTGGAAGAAATGCTGGAAAAACTGGAAGTCGTGGTTAATGAACGCCGCGAAGAAGAAAGCCAAGCTCAGGCAGAAATTGAAGAACGTACCCGCAAATTGCAGCAGTACCGCGATATGTTAATTGCAGACGGTATCGATCCGAATGAACTGCTTCAGTCTTTAGGCTCTACTAAAGTTGCCGGTAAAAGCAAACGCGCTGCTCGCCCTGCTAAATACCAGTACACTGATGAAAATGGCGAAGTCAAAACCTGGACTGGTCAGGGCCGCACTCCGGCAGTGATCAAAAAAGCTATCGAAGAACAGGGTAAATCTCTGGATGACTTTCTGCTGTAATAGCATTACATAATTAATTCTTATGAAATACCCCCTGCATGCAGGGGGTATTTTTTTATCTTGATGACAGGAGAATTACGCTGGGCGGGATAAGGTGAAAGCCTCTGTACTTGCACAGAGGGCTAAAAATAATTAGCTATTTTCTTCCTGAACAGCAGTTTTCAACCACTCGTTGAACTCTGTACCCAGCGTTTTATGACGTAACCCATATTCAACGAAAGCTGACATGTAACCCAGCTTATTACCGCAGTCATGGCTGATACCTTTGAGGTGATAAGCCTCAACGGTCTCTTTATCCATCAACATGGCGATAGCATCGGTCAGCTGAATTTCGTTACCCGCACCCGGAGGCGTTTTCTTCAGGAAGTCCCAGATTTGATCTGAAAGGACATACCGCCCCACCACGGCCAAATTAGACGGCGCCTCATCCGCTTTAGGTTTTTCAACCACGCCAACCATTGGTGCGCTATCACCGGGCTTCAGCGCCCTTCCCTGACAATCCACAACGCCATAGCTGCTGACGTCTTCAACAGGCTCAACCATAATCTGGCTGTGTCCTGTTTCTTCGAAACGTTGTAGCATTTCGCTCAAATTGTCTTTCTTCAGGTTACTTTCGTATTCATCGATAATCACGTCCGGCAAAATAACCGCTACGGGTTCGTCGCCTACCAGCGGGTAAGCACACAATACGGCATGCCCCAGGCCTTTAGCGACGCCCTGACGTACCTGCATAATAGTGACATGCTCAGGACAAATAGATTTAACCTCATCCAACAACTGACGCTTAACGCGCTTTTCCAACATAGCTTCAAGTTCAAAGCTGGTATCGAAGTGGTTTTCAATCGAGTTTTTGGAGGAGTGCGTAACCAGAATAATTTCGTTAATGCCTGCCGCAATACATTCATTGACTACGTATTGAATTAAAGGTTTATCAACCAGCGGTAACATTTCCTTAGGAATAGCCTTAGTGGCTGGCAGCATACGCGTACCCAGCCCGGCCACAGGAATGACCGCTTTTTTTACTTTTTTATTGACAGCTGACATAAACAACCTCGTATATTTCGTTCAAATAATGAGCTTTATTTATCTTCTAAACATAAGCACTGAGTATATCAGTTCCGATACGCATTGCCCGGTACTGACTCATACTCGGAAAAAGAAAGCGCATTACCCCTCAAATTGTAGAAAATCAAATAATCACAATGCGTCGCTACAGGTTGAAGTATGCTTATCTCGGTGACCATCGGATTAATCCGTAGAAACCATTAAACGTAACTGCCCACCACTTCCCCATATCTGACACTGCCACGATTCGCACTGATAGCCGAGTTGATTGAGATAAGCGCTGTCCTTTGCACCCAGCGGAATACCGCTGTGCAGCATCAACTGATTTTCTTTTACGCTAAGCGTCGCATGTAATCCTGCAGAAATAAGAATCAGTTTTTTTACACTGTGATGGTAATACCCAACCAATAATGGAAACTCGCCTTTAAGCCCGGCATGGCGCAACAATTGATTCACTTGTCTTAACAACATAGATAATTCAGGTTGCTTCCGCTGCTGGTTAGTAAGGTGCTCACGTAACAGCCCATTGAATAATGCGCGTAATAACAATGCAGCCACCACACCATTATTATGATCGGCCTGTGTCACATCCAGACAGTAAAAAGCCAGTTCATCTTCCGATAACGCCACGATATCCAATACCAACCCTGGATGATCCGCAACGGTTAGCTGCCGATAATTAATACGACACTGGGCAATCGTTTGATTAACGGGCGGCTGTAATTGCTCGAGAAGCTTGTTGACATCGGCCGGGCATTGATTCAGCGATTCCATATCCTGCATTAATTTGTCGACTTCACTGACTTGGGAAGTAAACATGTCAGGATAGAGGCATGACATTACCGTTTCACGTAATCGGTTATAATCATTGACCGGTTTCAGCAGGACATCCTGCACGCCGAGCCGTAATATTTTCGCCACATCCGCCATATGACTGGTCGCCGAAATAACCAGAATGGGCGTTTCTGTATTCTGCTGACGAAATCGATCGACAAACTCAAATCCACCCATCGTAGGCATATTCAAATCGCAGATGATCAAATCCGGCTGTTGGTGAGTAATCATATCGAAGGCATTCTGGCCGTTGTCCGCTTCAATGATGTTGGCACCCAGTGAAGTCAGATAACCCGCTAGCACAGAGCGGAAAACAGCCTCATCCTCAACGATTAAAATCTCTTTCCCCGTTAATGGTCGTGCCATTAGTTACCCCTTAAAACTCAGTCTGTTCATATTCATCTTGCTGATGTTGTAATTCAGGCTACCCGACGGTGATCAGGTAGCCCGGTAAACCAATGGCAATAACATCTCTCGTTGTTTTTCCACCGCCAGTCTGCCCGCATCCATGGCTTCCTGCGCGCGATGAAAATCCAACGTCGCTATCTGCGGGCAGTAGGGTTGAATCAGCACGTCTGGCGGATCGCCGGCCATACGACTCATTTTCAGACGGTTCTCGAGCACCTGAATTGAGGTGCTCATAATCTCCATCGCCGTGGGTCTGACTTCCGCAGGCTGTCGCCCTCCCAGATGAAGTCGTTCACGTATTCGCTGCGACCATCCCCCCACAGACACGACATCCATCTCCGGTTGCGGCGGTTTCACTGAAAGCAAATCGTGACTTTTCAGACTTGCATCATGCTGTAAGTCAACGGCAATCACGATATCTGCCCCCATCGCCCGCGTTAATGACACGGGGACAGGATTGACGACCGCGCCGTCCACCAGCCAGTAGCCGTTGAACGCAACCGGCGATAGCAATCCCGGCATACTGCATGAAGCGCGTATAGACAGGTGTAGGTCACCTTCTGTTAACCAGAGTTCACGACCTGTACTCAAATTGGTGGCGACCGCGCCAAACTTGATCGCGCAATCTTCAATACACTGGGTACGCAACAGCCGACGAACCTGTTCGAAAACGCGATCGCCCCGCAGTAATCCCCCTCGCGCCAGGATAGATCCATCAATCGGATCACATCCCAATAGCCAAAACCACCGACCCAACGGGCCATGCTGTCCAACTGGTTGGTCGCATAAGCAGCGCCGACCAACGAGCCGACCGAACATCCGGCGACGATCTCAGGCTCAATGCCGAGTTCCTTTAACGCTTTAATGACACCAATATGTGCCCATCCCTTTGCGGCACCGGACCCCAAAGCCAATCCGACCTTGACCTTACGCATGGTTTCCCCCCTGCCTGCTTTATTCTAGACTACATTGCCATGCGTCAAACTCGCTGGGTACTATATGAAGCGTTTTTAAGATACGTCTCAATTATTTAATTCATAAAAAAATTATTAAGGTAGATATTGTGTCCGAATGTTGCTTTTGCGGCAATCAACAACCTTTTTCACGCTGCTGTGAGCCTTATATCAACGGTGTAAAGACTCCTCCCACCCCTGAATCCTTGATGCGATCGCGTTATAGCGCTTATGTTCAGCAAAACGTCGACTACCTGATCGCCACATGGCACCCCTCGTGCCTCGCCGAGAATTTCAGAACAGAGATCGCGGCAACCTGCAACAACACCGAATGGCAGGGTCTAAACGTATTGGCGAAGCGTGAGGGAAAGGAGGCTGATGAGGGATTCGTCGAGTTTGCGGCACGCTATGCAGACAAGGACACGCCTCAGCGCAACGTGTTGATGAGAGAGCGCTCACGCTTCCTTCGCCATCACGATCGCTGGTACTATGTCGACGGCGTTCATCTGTCGACCGGCAGAAATGAAGCCTGTCCCTGCGGCTCAGGTAAAAAATACAAAAAGTGCTGCGGACAATAGAGTAACAGCCCGCCTTTTCGGCACGGCTCAATAAAAATGATTGATATTTGCTTTGGACAGGATCGACACCCCCATGCAATCCCATAATATGCAAAGAAAAGTTCTACGGACTATCTGCCCTGATTCAAAAGGGTTGATCGCGAAAATCACCAATATTTGCTACAAGCACGAACTGAACATCGTGCAAAACTCCGAGTATGTCGACCATCGTACCGGACGTTTCTTCATGCGCACCGAATTGGAAGGCATCTTCAACGATACGACGCTGCTGGAAGATCTGGACAGCGCTTTACCGGTAGGCTCTGTTCGTGAACTGAGCGACGCAGGCCGTCGCCGCATTGTGATTCTGGTGACCAAAGAAGCCCACTGCCTGGGCGATCTGCTGATGAAAAATGCCTATGGCGGTTTGGATGTCGAAATCGCGGCGGTCATCGGGAATCATGAAACATTACGAACATTGGTTGAGCGTTTCGATATTCCGTTCCATCTGATCAGCCACGAAGGGTTGTCCCGCGACGAACACGATCAACAGATGATCGCTCAGATCGACCAGTATCAACCGGACTATGTTGTGCTGGCGAAGTACATGCGTGTCCTGACCCCGGCATTCGTTCAGCACTATCCGAATCAGGTCATCAACATCCACCATTCATTCCTGCCCGCTTTTATCGGGGCACGCCCATACCATCAGGCGTACGAGCGCGGCGTTAAAATCATCGGCGCCACCGCTCACTATGTAAACGACAGTCTGGATGAAGGCCCGATCATCATGCAGGACGTCATTCATGTTGATCATACCTATACGGCTGACGACATGATGCGCGCAGGTCGCGACGTGGAGAAAAACGTCCTTAGCCGGGCTCTCTACCAGGTGCTGGCTCAGCGTGTTTTCGTCTACGGAAATCGCACGATCATCCTGTAACGCACAGCCTCATGCCGTATAGCTGCTCAAGACAGCGGCAGAAGGCATAAAAAACCGGCAAACGAATCTGATTTTACCGGTTCAGACTTTACAGGGGCGCGGCATTTGATATGATGCGCCCCGCTTAACACAAAACACGTTTCAGGCCAGTGGTGGGGTTCCCGAGCGGCCAAAGGGAGCAGACTGTAAATCTGCCGTCACAGACTTCGAAGGTTCGAATCCTTCCCCCACCACCATCTTCCAAATAGTCCCCTCAAATTAATCCCATATTAAGAAATTACCTGTTCCCATTAGGGGGAAGGTGAGAACCTTCGACAAGGTTCGAGTCGAGCATCGCGAGACAACGTGCGCAGCACGGCCCGAAGGGCGAGGAACGGAGTGACGAGTCACCCTTCCCCCGCTACCATCTCCGAAAGATACTGGTTTACCCTTTCCACCGTCCGGGCATATAGGTGAATACCGGTAATTGCCATGACCAACGGATGGCCGCCAGTCGGACAGCGAGTCCAATAAGGAAGGAGATCAGTTGATTGATATCGTGATTGAGACCGACGTGCCGGAAACCGAGATAAAGCAGGGCCACCAGTAGCGAAACACAGGCATAGAGCTCTTTACGCAGCACCATCGGCGTACGGTTGCAGAAAATATCCCGTAGAATCCCACCGAAAATCCCCGTCGTCACGCCCGCGATAACCACAATCGTCAGCGAATAATTCAGATGAAGCGCCACATTGCAGCCAATAATGGTGAATGCGATGAGCCCCATCGCGTCCAGGACCAAAAACAGGCGATGCAGATGCTGCATGAAACGCGCGATGATGACGGTAAACAGACCCGCACCAACCGTGAGATAGATGTACGCCGGATGTTGTGTCCAGCCAATGGGGAAATTGCCGAGAAGAATGTCGCGGACGGTGCCGCCACCCAATGCCGTGATGAAGGCGATTAGCGAAACACCGAAAATGTCCATATTGCGGCGACCTGCCGCCAGCGCGCCGGACATCCCTTCGGCAGTAATGGCAATAAGATAGATATAGGTCAGCACACGAGCCTCTCGTAATTGTGCCCCTCCCTCTGTCCTTTTACCTGAGAGTTTGTGCAGCTTACGCCGCTTGCCCCTTCGGTGGGTTGTCTGGCAACCGCTCTCCAGTTGGCGTCTATAGAAGAATATGCAGTAAGGTGACCTGAGCGATTATGGGAGTTTGCGCCTTCGGCGGGATGGCTTGTGATGGCCTCCTCTCTCCTGCGAGTCGCGGAGTATACGGACTCTCCCGAGCGCCATCAACCCTGCAATATCGATGGTTACTATCGGCGTTTATGCCGGGTCATGACCGTGACTCACCGCCCGCATTTCTGCTACCATCTCGGCACATTTTCATTACAACGGCAGCGAACATGAAGTTTGTTTCTTTTAACATCAACGGCCTGCGGGCACGACCTCATCAACTAGCCGCAGTGGTCGAACAACATCAGCCAGACGTCATTGGTTTACAGGAAACCAAGGTACACGACGACATGTTCCCGCTGGAAGACGTCGCTCAGCATGGCTATCACGTCTTTTACCATGGACAGAAAGGCCATTACGGCGTGGCGCTGCTGACGAAGAAAGCGCCACTGGCGGTTCGACGCGGATTTCCGACCGATGAGGAAGACGCGCAGCGACGCATCATCATGGCGGATATCGACACGGTTCAGGGTCCGTTAACCGTCATCAACGGCTATTTCCCTCAGGGAGAAAGCCGCGACCATCCGACAAAGTTCCCCGCGAAAACGCGCTTTTATCAGGATTTGCAGAACTATATCGAAAACCATCACCCACAAGGGCAACCGCTGGTAATCATGGGCGATCTGAATATCAGCCCAACCGATCTGGATATTGGAATTGGGGAAGAGAACCGTAAACGCTGGCTGCGCACCGGCAAATGCTCTTTCTTGCCGGAAGAGCGTGAGTGGCTGGCCCGACTGCAAAACTGGGGACTGGTGGACACGTTCCGCGCCGCCAATCCGTCCTGTAACGACCAGTTTTCGTGGTTTGACTATCGTTCCAAAGGTTTTGATACCAACCGTGGCCTGCGCATCGACCTGATACTGGCGGACAAATCTCTGGCGGAGCGTTGCACTGGCACCGGTATTGACTACGTCATCCGCGCGATGGATAAACCATCTGATCACGCGCCTATCTGGCTGAGTTCTCACTCTAACGCGCATATTAGCGGGGCCGTCATTCCGCCCCGCCATGCGGTTATTTCACCATCCGCCACACCAGATTATTGGTGCTGAGCCGCTGCTTATCCTCAGCACACTGCAACAAAACGCCTTCCATCTTGATGACCGCTCCTTCGGAATACTGCTTGTTCTGGTAAGTGCAGCAGCGAATACATTGCTGACCGTTATCCTGTTGACCCGAATTGTTGCCGTTGCCCCAAATCACCTGCGGCGGTACCGGCACCACAATGTCCGTATTGGTATGACTTCCCGGATTGGCTTGCCCCCAGATAGGCAAAACCAGCAGCGTTGCCGCCAGAAACTGTCCCCATCGTACCGTCATGAATTTTACTCCTTCACCTTGGGCTGAGACTTACGCCGCTTGTTGGTTTTCGATTTGCCGGGCGCAGGCGGCAGGCCTCGTAATAAAGGCATACTGCCACGATGCCTGACCTGCTGGATGATGTCGCACAGAGAGTCGGTCAACGGCTGCATAAAGTCCTGATAGCGACACTGCTTTTCGCTGATTTTAGTCAGCGTGGACTCCCAATGCGCGGTCATATCCGGATGCGCCGCGCTGGGCGGCAACGAGTGAATCAGCGCTCGCCCGGTTTCGCTGGCGTGAATATAACGCCCTTTTTTCACCAGAAAAGCGCGTTTGAACAGGAGTTCGATGATCCCGGCTCTCGTCGCTTCCGTCCCTAAACCATCGGTCGCACGCAGAATTTTCTTCAGCTCTTTATCCTGTACGAACCGTGCGATGCCGGTCATGGCAGACAACAATGTAGCATCGGTAAAATGTCGCGGCGGCTGCGTCTGACGTTCTACCACCTCGCCCCGCTCGCACAATAGTTCATCGCCTTTGCTGACCACGGGCAGCGGCGTCCCTTCGTTCTCTTCATCCCGCTCTTTGCCGCCAAGCAACGTACGCCAGCCCGCTTCCGCCAGAAAACGCGCCTTAGCCACGAACTTACCGCCGGCGATATCCAGTTCGATCACACATTTGCGGAAAACCGCATCGGCGCAGAACTGCATCAGATACTGTCGGGCGACGAGTCCGTACACCTGACTTTCCTGCTGGGTCAGGGTGGTTTTGGCCGTGCGCGCCGTCGGAATGATTGCATGGTGAGCATCCACCTTGCCGTCATCCCAGCATCGATTGCGACGTTCACTATCGAAAATGGGTTCCGGCGGTTGTAAATCTGGCTGATGAACCCCTATCGCCTGCAACACGGCCTGCCGTCCCGCAAAATGCTCTTCGGGCAGATAGCGGCAATCCGAACGGGGATAGGTAATCAGCTTATGGGTTTCGTATAACCGCTGACAGGTATCCAGCACCTGCTGGGCGCTTAAGCCAAAGCGCCTCGCGGCTTCGATCTGCAACGTCGACAGCGAATACGGCAACGGTGCGATTTCTGATTCCCGTTTATCATTATAGCCGGTGACTCGCGCAGGCTGACCGGCAATACGGTTCACCACGTGCTCCGCCAGAGGCCGATGCAGCAAACGCCCTTCTTCGTCCTGATAAGGTTCGCAGGATTCGCTGGGCTGCCACAGCGCCGTAAAGCGTTCATCCGCAGGCGTCACGATGTGCGCTTTAACATCGAAAAAGTCTTTAGGCACAAAGTTCTCGATATCTTCATCGCGCCGAACCACCAGCCCCAACACGGGCGTCTGCACCCGGCCTACCGACAACACGCCGTCGTAGCCGGCATTGCGTCCGAGTATCGTGTAGGCGCGCGTCATATTGATGCCGTACAGCCAATCCGCGCGCGAGCGGGCCAGCGCCGAGACACACAATGGAATGAATTCGCGGTTTTCTCGCAGACGGGCGACCGCTCTCTCTACCGCCTGCGGGTTGAGATCGTTGATCAGGCAGCGTTGTACGCGTTGCCGTTTTTCGTCAGAGAGATCGAGGTATTCCAGCACTTCATCGACCAACAGTTGACCTTCCCGGTCGGGGTCGCCGGCATGGATCACGTCATCCGCCTGCTGTAATAGTTTTTTAATGGCATTCAGCTGCTTACTGACGGAAGGCCGCGGTTGCAGCCGCCATTTCTGCGGCACAATAGGCAGGTCGTCCAGCGCCCAGCGCGCATAGCGAGGATCGTAGGCGTCCGGCTGGGCCTGTTCCAGCAAATGGCCTACGCACCACGTCACGACGTCGTGTTGGCCGCAGGCAATATATCCCTCACCCCGCCGATGGGGTTTAGGCAAAACATCGGCGATAGCCCGCGCCAGGCTGGGCTTTTCGGCAATAAAAAGTCGCATGATTCACCGCACTACCGGCAGTTGTTATTGAGGCGCCCCTTCTCTCGTGATAAAGGGCGCGACATCGCGATTCGCCGCAGCGAAACGCATCAGAAATAGCGGACGATCTTATTCGGATCGTTCGGGGTCAGCGTCGAGGAGGCTTTCAGTTGAGGAGTACCCAAATAGAGGAATCCGACAATTTCATCCTGTGGACGACAGTCAAAGGCTTCACGCACCCGCTTGCTGTGCGTCCAGGCGCCGCTACGCCAGATACCGTTGAATCCCTGAGCCTGCGCGGCCATCTGCATGGCGTGTACGGCGCAACCCGCAGAGACCACCTGCTCCCACACGGGAACTTTGTGATTCTCTTCGCAATGCGCGATGACGGTGATAATCAGCGGCGCACGGAATGGCGACTTACGCGCCTTTTCGATCGCCGACTCATCCAGTTGGTTCTGCTGCGCCGCTTCAACCAGCACGTCGCTGAAACGACTGAGTCCTTCATCCTGAATGACAAAGAAGCGCCACGGCTGTAATGCGCCGTGGTCGGGAGCCCGCATGCCGGCATGAATGATATTGTCCAGCGCAGCGCCTGCGGGGGCCGGAGCCGTCAGTCGGGAAGCCGAACGACGATTAAGCAATAATTCCAGGGCATCCATCACACATCTCCTGTATTTCATCAGGTAGCAAGGGTTGAGACGAGATTGCGCGCAACGGTAGCACAGCCAGAAGTTTTGTTACAAGTTAACAACCTACCACACCCCGCTGGGCAAGATAAAAAGCTGACTTTTACCTGTCCGCTCATTAGGATACTAAACTGTTTTTCCCATTTTCGGAGTTATCATGCGCACGATGTGGCGGATTTTCAGCGGATTTTTTAAGTGGGGCTGGCGCCTGCTTAACTTCATCCGGGAATTCATCCTCAATATTTTCCTTATCATGCTGATCCTGGTCGGCGTCGGTATTTACAGTCAATTTAAGGCAACCCCGCCGGAAACCGCCAAGGGCGCGCTGATGTTGAACATCACCGGCGTCGTCATCGACAAACCGTCGGTCAATAATAAGCTGCGTCAGTTTGGTCGCGAGCTTTTAGGCTCCTCCGCCAACCGAAATCAGGAAAACTCGCTATTTGACGTGGTCGAGGTGATTCGGCAGGCCAAAAACGACCGCAACATTACCGGCATGGTGATGGACCTGTCCGACTTCGTCGGCGCAGATCAGCCGTCTTTACAGTATATCGGCAAAGCGTTGCGCGAATTCCGAGATGCAGGCAAGCCAATTTACGCCGTGGGCGATAACTACAACCAGCCGCAATATTATCTGGCCAGCTACGCCAACAAGATTTTCCTGACGCCTCAGGGCGGCATCGACCTGCACGGTCTGGCCACCAACAACCTGTACTATAAAACGCTGTTGGATAAGCTGAAGGTCACCACGCACATCTTCCGTGTCGGCACCTACAAATCCGCCGTTGAACCTTACATCCGGGATGACATGTCCCCTGCGGCACGCGATGCCGACGCTCGTTGGGTCAACGGTCTCTGGCAGAACTACCTGATGACGGTGGCCGCGAATCGTGAGATCACTCCTCAGCAGCTCTTCCCCGGCGCAGAAGCCCTGCTCACCGCCCTACGTTCAGTGGATGGCGACACCGCGCGCTACGCACTGGATAATAAACTGGTGGACGAAGTCGCCTCTCGTACGGCCATTGAGCAAAAGCTGATCAAGACTTTCGGCTGGGATGACAAGAATAAGGACTTTAACTACACCTCCTTGTATGACTACACGCTGAGCGATCCTCAACCGGATAACAATCAGATCGCCGTCATCTTCGCTAACGGCATGATCGTCGATGGTAATGAAGCGACCGGCTATGTGGGCGGCAATACCACTGCCGGACAAATCCGCGACGCGCGACTCGATCCGAAGGTGAAAGCGATAATCCTGCGGGTCAACAGCCCCGGCGGCAGCGTGACGGCGTCAGAACAAATTCGCGCCGAACTGGCCGCGGCACGCCAGGCGGGCAAACCGGTGGTAGTTTCAATGGGGGGTATGGCCGCCTCTGGCGGTTACTGGATCTCCACGCCGGCTAACGCCATTATCGCCAGCCCCACTACGCTCACTGGCTCCATCGGCATCTTCGGCGTGATCAACACCGTTGAGAATACTTTGGATAGCGTCGGCGTTCATACCGACGGCGTCGCCACCTCGCCTCTGGCCGATCTGTCCATGACGAAAGCACTGCCGCCGGAGTTTGGCGAACTAATGCAGGTCAACATTGAGCGAGGCTACAAAAACTTCCTCTCTTTGGTCGCTCAGTCACGGAATAAAACGCCGGAGCAGGTGGACGAAATCGCGCAGGGTCACGTCTGGATCGGCAGCGATGCTAAAGCCAACGGCCTGGTCGATACGCTCGGCGACTTCGATGATGCGGTGAAGAAAGCGGCTGAGCTGGCTAAGCTGGATCATCATCAATTGGTGTGGTTCGAAGAGAGTGATGGGCTGATGGATGCGATCTTTAGTCAGGTTCGTAGCTCAGTCTACGCACAGCTGCCGGACGCTTTGCAGACGCTGTTCCCCGCGCCTGTCGCAGAGCTGAGCGAGATGCTTCGCACTCAACCGTCCCTGTCGAATAAACTGACCGACCCGCAACATCGCTATGTGATTTGTCTCAGCTGCGGCAACGTTCGTTAATCGCACTACCCGCCCGGCGCACAATCGCCGGGCTGCTTTTCCCCTCGCTTCGCTCTATAATCCATTTTTTGATTTTGACGTAATCACATCCATGCAAAAGAAATCCATTTATGTCGCCTACACGGGCGGTACGATCGGCATGCAACATTCCGCTCAAGGCTATATCCCGGTTTCAGGCCATCTCCAGCAGCAGCTGGCGCAGATGCCCGAATTTCATCGGCCGGAAATGCCGTCCTTCACCATTCATGAATATACGCCGCTGATCGACTCCTCGGACATGACGCCGGAAGACTGGCAGATCATCGCCAACGACATCCGGCAGCATTACGATGACTATGACGGTTTCGTCATTTTGCATGGGACCGATACGATGGCCTTCACCGCGTCAGCGCTCTCGTTCATGCTGGAGAATTTGGCCAAGCCCGTTATCGTGACAGGGTCACAGATTCCGCTGGCCGAACTGCGTTCCGATGGGCAAACCAATCTGCTGAATGCGCTGTATGTAGCGGCCAACCATCCCATTAACGAAGTCAGCCTGTTTTTCAACAACAAGCTGCTGCGCGGCAACCGCACGACCAAAGCCCATGCCGACGGTTTCGATGCGTTCTCCTCCCCTAACTATCCTGTGCTGCTGGAGACCGGTATTCATATTCGCCGCCTCTCCTCGGCGCCGCTGATAGAGTCGACGGAGCCGCTGATTGTTCATGACATAACCCCTCAGCCTATTGGCGTTATCACGATTTACCCCGGCATTTCCGCGGACGTTGTGCGCAATTTCCTGCTTCAGCCGGTTCGCGCGCTGATCCTGCGCTCTTATGGCGTCGGCAACGCCCCACAGAACAAAGCGTTCCTGAAAGAGCTGCGGGAAGCGTCCGATCGCGGCATCATCGTCGTCAATCTGACGCAATGCATGTCCGGCTGCGTCAATATGGAAGGCTACGCGACAGGCAATGCCTTGTCGCAGGCGGGCGTGATCAGCGGATTCGATATGACCGTTGAAGCGACGCTCACCAAACTGCATTATCTGCTGAGTCGAGACGACCTGTCGCCTGATGATATCCGTCGTCTAATGCAGCAGGATCTGCGGGGTGAGCTCGGCAATAGCTAACATCCGGAGACAATATGAACAAAGCGCTGTTACTGATCGATTTACAGAATGACTTTTGTCCCGGCGGGGCTCTGGCCGTTGATGAGGGGGATAGCGTTATCCCGGTGGCGAACCGGATGATGGCTGCCTGCACCGCCGCCCAGATTACCGTGATCGCAAGCCTGGACTGGCATCCTGCCGATCATCGCAGCTTTGCCGTCAATTCCGGCACGACGATCGGTGAGATCGGCGAGCTGGAAGGATTGCCTCAGGTATGGTGGCCCACGCACTGCGTCGCTGGCGAAACGGGCGCGGAGTTTCACCCCGCTCTGGCGCAGCGAGCCATTGACCGAATCGTCCGTAAAGGCACCGATAGCGCCATTGACAGTTACAGCGCTTTTTTTGATAACGGTCACCGGGTCAAAACCGAACTGGACGACTGGCTGCGCGCCAATCACATCGATTCCCTTGCCATCATGGGATTGGCGACAGATTACTGTGTAAAGTACACGGTGCTGGATGCGCTGACGCTGGGGTATCGTACTGAGGTCTTGGTGGATGGCTGTCGCGGGGTCAACCTACGCCCCGCAGACAGTCAGAATGCGCTGCAGGAGATGCGAGCGCAAGGCGCGATCCTGACGGACTCACACTCTTTCATCAGCGCGCTCTCCTCCTCATAGGGCTAAAACGGCTGTGCGGTGACGATAACGTCATTCGTCCTGTGGTTTTAACACCGCAATCGACTCGGCTGAAGCGGCAAAACGTTGTTTAAGCGCCTGCTTACTTTTGATTTCGATTTCGCCCTGCTGATTGATGCTCATGTGATCCGCTTCCGCGTTATGTCGCGATTGCCACAGTAGAACCATCTGCAGGGCGTTGTCTTTCTGTTCCGACGTCAATGCCACACCGTCAGGCCATTTACCCAGCTCTACCGCCGTGACTAATCGCTGATAGATGTCCGGCGTCATCACCTTTAGTACATCCTCCATCTGCATATCCAGATTCCTTCTTGATGCGTTTTAGATTGTTGTTCAGACATTCCGCAGGGCGATTTCGTTGTCTGCATTTATTCTGGATTAGCGCCTGATTGGCCCTTAAACACCTCATCAGCTGAAACGTTTCAATTAAATAGACATCTAGCCGTCTATTTCGTGATTATTTTCAGCATTGATGAAACTCAGCGAAGCCGAGTTGACGCAATAACGTTCACCCGTGGTTTCCTTTGGACCATCAGGAAACACATGTCCGAGATGCGCATCGCAATGGCCGCAACGAATTTCCACTCGATGCATATTGTGCGAATTATCATCGAGATAACGAATGGCTTCCGCAGAGACGGGCTGATCAAAGCTGGGCCAGCCACAGCCGGAGTCAAACTTGTTGTCCGAATAAAACAGCGGTTGTTTACAACATAAACAATGGTAGACGCCGGTCTGCTTATTATGCAGCAGCTTGCCTGTGAACGGCGGTTCAGTCCCCCGCTGCTGGGTGACATATCGTTGTATTTCCGTCAGGTTATCGCGCTCAGGGGAGCCGGGAAGGTGTTTGTCCATATCATCGCTCACGAAAGAAGTTAAAACAGGTGTTAAAGAGTATAGACTGTTAGCGCTACAAAAATTTAACACTCAAAACGTTATTCGGCCTCTCATTACGATAGGCGAGCGTCTGACGGGGTGCTAATTGTGATCTGGGTCACAATAATACCCCCATCGGGTGTTCTCATCCCCGGCCAATGCTCCTATCATGTTGTCCAACAACTTAAATGACCGAATAGATGATTTATCGTGCAAGGGTTGCCCATAGTTTTGACATACAGCAACTATTGACACGATTCCGCTTGACCCTCGGGAAGGTTTTTGTAATTTTACAGCCAACCTTTTATTCACAAACCAAATAGCTGGTGGAATATATGACTATCAAAGTAGGTATCAATGGATTTGGCCGTATCGGCCGTATTGTTTTCCGCGCTGCCCAGGAGCGTTCAGACGTTGAAATCGTTGCAATCAACGATTTGTTAGATGCGGAATACATGGCTTACATGCTGAAGTATGACTCCACTCACGGCCGCTTCAACGGTACTGTTGAAGTTAAAGACGGTCACCTGGTAGTTAACGGCAAAACCATCCGTGTTACCGCAGAAAGAGATCCGGCTAACCTGAAATGGAACGAAGCAGGCGTTGACGTTGTTGCAGAAGCTACAGGTATCTTCCTGACTGACGAAACTGCACGTAAACACATCCAGGCTGGCGCGAAGAAAGTCGTACTGACTGGTCCTTCCAAAGACAGCACTCCGATGTTCGTTATGGGCGTAAACCATAAAGAATACGCGGGTCAGGATATCGTTTCTAACGCATCTTGCACCACTAACTGCCTGGCACCGCTGGCTAAAGTCATCAACGACAAATTCGGTATCGTTGAAGCGCTGATGACCACTGTTCACGCAACTACCGCGACTCAGAAAACCGTTGATGGCCCGTCTCACAAAGACTGGCGCGGCGGCCGCGGCGCATCTCAGAACATCATCCCTTCTTCTACCGGTGCTGCTAAAGCTGTAGGTAAAGTTATCCCGGCTCTGAACGGTAAACTGACTGGTATGGCGTTCCGCGTTCCTACTCCTAACGTATCCGTCGTTGACCTGACTGCACGTCTGGAAAAAGGCGCTTCTTACGACGCTATCTGTGCTGCGATCAAAGAAGCTTCTGAAGGCGAACTGAAAGGCGTTCTGGGCTACACCGAAGACGCAGTTGTTTCTACCGATTTCAACGGTGAAAAACTGACTTCCGTATTCGATGCTAAAGCCGGTATCGCTCTGAGCGACAACTTCGTGAAACTGGTTGCTTGGTACGATAACGAAACGGGTTACTCCAACAAAGTTCTGGATCTGGTTGCTCACATCTCCAAATAATGAGCTGAAGATCGGTAACTGATATCAAGGGCGACGCAAGTCGCCCTTTTTTATGCACGTTTGTTTACATGCTCGCCCCAGTGCCACGCCCCCTGCCCCAGCGGTGTTTTCATGCTTCCTCCGACAGACTTAGCTCGCCGTTTTTAATGACTTTACCGCCGCTCCGTTAGGGATGTTCTGCCGCATGCACGCCTTGTTCCGCCTGCAGCTAGTGTAGATGAGTCAATTCAGTCCGATTGAAAAATGTGATAGCCGGTACCACTATAGTTAACGCGGCTCAATGAGACAGCGAATTCCTATTGGGGAATGACGTTATGAGTGCCACAATATTCATTATCGATTTCTACTCATAGATGAATAGGCCCGCCCATGACTGATGCCATTTTCTCCCTTCCCGTCAGCAAAACCATTTCTCCCCACATCACGTTACGCCAACAGGACCAACTGTCGATCGTCGTCATCGATCATCCGCAGTTGAGAGCCGCCGTCGCGCTGCAAGGGGCTCATCTGATCGCCTGGCAGCCCACCGACGCCGCGCCGGTCATTTGGCTCAGCGACAACACGCTGTTTCAGGAAGGGAAAGCGATTCGCGGTGGGATCCCCATCTGTTTCCCGTGGTTTGGTCCCGTTGCCGAACCGAGCCACGGCTTTGCGCGCATCATGCCTTGGACCTTTTCATCGCATATTGATGATGCTGACGGCGTAACGCTGACTCTGACGCTACGGGACAATGAGGAAACGCGCGCCGTCTGGCCGCAAGCGTTTAAAGTGGATGCCCGTTTTGCACTCACTAAAACGTCTTGCGATGTTGAGCTGGAGTTCGAAGGGGAATACAGCATGACCAGCGCCCTGCACACCTATTTCAATATCGGGGACATCAGCCGCGTGAGCGTGAGCGGGCTGGGTGAGCGCTTTATCGATAAGGTCGACCCGGAAAATCCCGGTCTCCAGCAAGGCGATCTCTCGTTCCCCAACCGCACCGATAGGATCTATACCGAGCCTGAGACGATCAGTGTGATCCACGATCCGGTTCTTGAGCGCACTATAGAAGTGCACCACCATAACCATAGCGATGTCGTAGCCTGGAACCCGGGGGAGCAGTTGTCAAAAACGATGTCGGATCTCACCGATGAGGGTTACAAAACGTTCGTGTGTGTGGAAACTGCCCGTATCAGTCAACCATTTAACATCACCCGGCATGCGCCGGCTAAATTGGCGACCTCGATACGCGTTCATACCACACAGGCGAATTAATCCTTTTTTTAAATATAAAACAGCACGCTTATGGTTTCACCGTGCTGGTTATCCAAACAGACTGCGCCTCACCATAAAGCAAACGCACCGTAAACTGACGTTCACGGTGCGTTTAAAGCACAAAGATAGTGCATTCCAGCTTAGAAGGCGTAGCTGA
The DNA here is from genome assembly GCF_002111595.1 of Lonsdalea britannica. Classification (GTDB taxonomy): domain Bacteria; phylum Pseudomonadota; class Gammaproteobacteria; order Enterobacterales; family Enterobacteriaceae; genus Lonsdalea; species Lonsdalea britannica. The sequence goes on along the minus strand of NZ_LUTN01000002.1, from coordinate 255,135 downwards.
TTCCGCCGCCGAGCATCACACTATCGCTTTTCTCTACCATCGGGCTACTTTTCACTTCATCGCTAAGACGGGTGTAGCGACCGATAATCCAGGTGTTCCAGCGCGGCGTAATGGTGTACCCCACGCTCAGCTCCAGATACGGATCCCAACTGTCTCCCGGACGGTAGGTTTGAATGCCTGAACGCGCTGACTCACCGCTGCTGACGCCGTAGTAGTAGCGGTTCTGACGTTCACTCGACCAGTTAACGCCAATCCCCGGCGTAATATGCCACTGGTCAGCGTCAATGCGGTAAAGATAAGCGGTATCCCACACAATGCCATCGCTGTTGCCCAGCGTGTCAGCGGCCAGGACGCTACGAATCGTGCCCCATTGCGCATCATGACGGTAAGCCAAACCACCCATCAACGTGCCGCGGCGTTTGTCCAGCTGTTTCATACTGCCGTCGTCACTGTCGCCCGGCTTGAATCCGAACGGATTGTAGTAGGCGGTCAGAGAAAGTTTATTTTGCTCGTCATTCCACAGATAGTAGCCGCCGCCCAGCCCGCGAAAATAGAAGTTATCACTCTCATAAACCACCTGCGGGAAGGGGTAAATGTGGTTATCGTCGCCGCGATAAACCGACGTTTCCCCGATGGCGCCCACCCCCAGAGAAAAGGTATCCGCCAGTGCCGGCGACGCCGCCGTAACGCCCAGCGCCAGCATTACACCTAATGATTGAAGTTTTTTCACTGCTGACTTTCTCCTGTTCCAATCGAGCCTCCCGTAGGAGTAGGCTGACATTATGGTCACGCCGGGGAAATAACGCTACTACAGACTGAATCGGATAACTTATAACCATTTTTTCTAGTGCCGAAAAGGCGGTCTGGCATACTCGTTCAGACCCGCTGCAAAGGGGAATCGCCCCTACTTCGACAGACTGAGTCATTGAAATTTATTAAAAATCTGAAGGAAGAATAGAGGAAATTTCACCGAGGCAAACTACGCTTTAAATTGAAGAGGACATTCCCTTACCGTGCACGCCGATGTTGAACCTGCGCGGCGCGTCACAAGTTGGCATAAGGGTTGCTGTACTCTGAAGGGGAATTCTTCTTTAGGAGAGCCAACCATTATATAGACGGTATTCATACTCTCGCTCTCTTATTCTGTGTTGTTAATCGACGAAGGACGGGCATCGCTATGAACATATTTGATCATTACCGTCAGCGCTACGACGCTGCCAAGGACGAAGAGTTCACACTGCAAGAGTTCCTTAACATCTGCCAGCAGGATCGCAGTGCTTACGCGAATGCTGCCGAAAGATTGTTAATGGCTATCGGTGATCCAGTCATGGTGGACACCGCGCAAGAACCGCGTCTTTCCCGTTTATTTTCCAACCGGGTCATAGCCCGCTACCCTGCTTTCGAAGAGTTTTACGGTATGGAAGAAGCGATCGAGCAAATCGTCGCTTATCTCCGCCATGCTGCTCAAGGTTTAGAAGAGAAGAAACAGATTCTGTATCTGCTCGGCCCCGTGGGCGGGGGGAAATCCTCTCTCGCCGAACGGTTAAAAGCCTGATGCAGCTGGTGCCCATCTATGTACTCAGCGCCGACGGCGAACGCAGCCCGGTCAACGACCATCCGCTAAGCCTATTCAACCCGCATGAAGACGCCGCCATATTGGAAAAAGAGTATGGCGTGCCACGTCGTTATCTCGGCACCATTATGTCGCCGTGGGCGGCCAAGCGACTTCAGGAATTCGGTGGCGACATCACCAAGTTCCGCGTCGTCAAAGTCTGGCCTTCCATTCTGGCGCAGCTGGCTATTGCCAAGACCGAGCCTGGCGATGAGAACAACCAGGACATTTCCGCGCTGGTCGGGAAAGTGGATATCCGCAAACTGGAGCATTTCGCCCAGAACGATCCTGATGCCTATGGCTACTCCGGCGCACTCTGCCGCGCCAACCAAGGCATCATGGAATTCGTGGAGATGTTCAAAGCCCCGATCAAAGTCCTCCACCCCCTGTTGACCGCGACGCAGGAAGGCAACTACAACGGGACGGAAGGGATTGCCGCCCTGCCGTTCAACGGCATCATATTGGCTCACTCCAACGAATCGGAATGGGTACAGTTCCGCAACAACAAAAATAACGAGGCTTTCCTCGACCGTGTGTATATCGTCAAGGTGCCTTACTGCCTGCGCGTGTCGGAAGAGGTCAAAATCTACGACAAGCTGCTGCAAAACAGCGAGCTGAGCCAATCGCCATGCGCCCCCGGCACACTGGAAACCTTGGCGCGTTTCTCTATCTTGTCGCGACTGAAAGATCCTGAAAACTCCAGCACCTATTCGAAGATGCGGGTTTACGACGGGGAAAGCCTGAAAGATACGGATCCGAAAGCCAAGTCTTATCAGGAATACCGCGACTATGCGGGCGTCGATGAAGGCATGCAGGGATTGTCCACGCGTTTTGCCTTTAAGATTCTCGCGCGTATTCAACTTCGATCATAGCGAAGTCGCCGCTAACCCAGTGCACCTGTTCTATGTATTGGAACAGCAGATTGAACGCGAACAGTTCCCGCAGGACGTCGCGGAAAAATATCTGGAGCACCTGAAAGGCTATTTGATTCCTAAATACGCGGAGTTCATTGGTAAAGAGATTCAGACCGCCTATCTCGAATCGTATTCGGAATACGGCCAGAACATCTTTGATCGTTATGTCACCTACGCTGACTTCTGGATTCAGGATCAGGAATATCGCGATCCCGATACCGGGCAGCTGTTTGACCGTGAAGCGCTCAACAGCGAGCTGGAAAAAATCGAGAAACCGGCAGGCATCAGCAACCCTAAAGACTTCCGTAATGAAATCGTCAACTTCGTGCTGCGCGCGCGCGCGGGCAACAACGGGCGCAATCCTAACTGGACCAGCTACGAGAAATTGCGCACGGTGATCGAGAAGAAAATGTTCTCCAACACCGAAGAGCTGCTGCCGGTAATTTCATTCAACACGAAAACTTCTACCGAGGAGCAGAAAAAACACGATGACTTCGTCGACCGTATGATGGAAAAAGGCTATACCCGCAAGCAGGTTCGATTGTTATGCGAATGGTACCTGCGCGTGAGAAAGTCGTCTTAATGCGACAGACCGACAGGCAACGTCGTTTGGGGGAAACATGGCTTATTTCATCGATCGCCGGCTAAACGGTAAAAACAAAAGCGCGGTTAACCGCCAGCGCTTTATACGCCGCTATAAGTCGCAGATAAAACATTCGATCGCCGATGCCATTAACAAGCGTTCGGTAACCGATGTGGACAATGGGGAGTCAATCACGATTCCTAATTCGGATATCAGTGAGCCGATGTTCCATCAGGGCCGCGGTGGCGTACGCCACCGCGTACACCCTGGCAACGACCACTTCGTGCAGAATGACAAAATCGAGCGGCCGCAGGGAGGCGGTGGCGGCGGTTCCGGTCAGGGTGAAGCGAGCCAGGACGGCGAAGGCCAGGACGATTTCGTTTTTCAGATCTCCAAAGACGAATATCTTGACCTGTTGTTCGAGGATTTGGCGCTTCCCAACCTGAAAAAAACCGAACATCGCCAGATGGCGGAGTACAAGAACCATCGCGCGGGCTACACCTCAAACGGCGTGCCCGCCAACATCAGCGTTGTACGTTCGTTGCAGAACTCCCTCGCCCGCCGTATGGCGATGACGGCGGGAAAACGGCGCGAGTTGAGTGCGTTGGAGGAAAATCTCGCGTTGCTGAAGAACTCCGAGCCCGCCCAGCTTTTGGAAGAGGAGCGGCTGCGCGCGGAGATCGCCGAACTTCGACAGCGCATTGCGCGCGTACCGTTTATCGATACGTTCGACCTCCGTTACAAGAACTTCGAGCGCCGACCGGAGCCTTCCAGTCAGGCGGTGATGTTCTGTCTAATGGATGTTTCCGGCTCTATGGATCAAGCCACCAAGGATATCGCCAAACGGTTCTACATCCTGCTGTACCTGTTCCTCAGCCGGTCTTACCGGAATGTGGATGTGGTCTATATCCGGCACCATACGCAGGCCAAGGAAGTGGACGAGGAGGAGTTCTTCTACTCGCAGGAAACCGGCGGCACGATTGTGTCGAGCGCCCTGAAATTGATGGAGGACGTCGTCAAGGAGCGTTACGACCCCGCGCTGTGGAACATCTATGCCGCGCAGGCGTCGGACGGCGATAACTGGGCGGACGACTCACCGCTATGCCACGATTTGCTGGCCAGTCATCTACTGCCGTTCGTGCGCTACTACAGCTACATCGAGATCACGCGGCGTTCTCATCAAACATTGTGGCGTGAATATGAACGCCTGCAGGAAAAGTACGAGAACTTCGCCATGCAGCATATTCGCGATCAGGACGATATTTATCCTGTCTTCCGCGAGCTGTTTCACAAACAAACCGTCAACAACTGACCCCTATTCAGCCAGCAGCAACCGTGCTGGCTGATTTTCTTCATTCCATCATCTTCAGAATTTCCCTCAAGCAAACTTCCGCCGTGCATGCATACCGCTTTATCTTTGATGATGGAATTGTTATGTTATCACATATCAATAGCCACCTATGTGAGTCCGCCTCGTGCTTGACGTTACCCACCTGCAGTTAGCGATCCAGGGCCAGACAAAAGTTCACGACATCAGCTTTTCTCTCGCCGCCGGCGAACGCGTCGGCTTACTGGGCGCCTCCGGTTCCGGGAAATCGCTCACCGCCCGTGCGTTACTGGGCGCACTCCCCGCCAGCACCCAGGTGAGCGGCAGTATTCAATTCTGCGATGAAGAGATCGCTCACCGTCCGGTACAGCGGCGTCCTGCCCGGTGCCGTCCCGCCGCCTTATTTCAAGACGCTTCGACGGCGCTCAATCCGCTGGTCACGGTAGAAAAACAGCTGCGAATGGCGATGCAGCCAACCGTTCTCGATCATCATCAGGCGCGTCAGTCGCTTCGCGCCCTGCTGCTCTCCGTCGGTTTTGACGATCCCGAGGCGATTCTTCCTCGCTATCCCGGAGAGTTGTCTGGCGGCCAGCGTCAGCGCGTATGCCTTTCGCTAGCGTTGCTGTGCCAACGCCCCCTGTTGATTGCCGACGAACCCACCACCGCACTCGATGTCATTTCACAGGCACAGGTCTTGAGCACGCTGCGGGCCTATAGTTGCAGCAACCCGGATTCCGCATTGTTGTTTATCACGCACGACATCGCCGTGGCCGCCTCACTGTGTCATCGCCTGCTGGTCATGAAGGACGGACATCTCGTCGAACAGGGGGATACCCGCACGGTGATCGAGCATCCGCAGCATGACTACACACGCGCTCTGGTGCAGGCCGCTCGGCAGCTAGACCAAGCGTTGACTATCTCCTCGCTACCGACGCTGCAATGGGCAAGCTAATCCGATGATCACGCCCTTTCTTCAACTGTCACAGGTCGCGCATCGATACCCTCAGCCCAGTCATTGGCTACAGCGGCCACGATTTTATCAGGCGCTAAGCGACATCAGTCTGAAATTCCACGATGGAGAACGTATCGGATTGGTGGGCGCTTCCGGCTCAGGGAAATCCACGCTGCTCAACGCGATGCTGGCGTTGGAGAAGCTGTCCGAGGGCGAGATACGCTGTGATGGTCGCCTTGTACGGCCCGGCCGCGCATCAGCTCTGCGCTGGTATCGCCAACGCGTGCAGTACATCCCGCAAGATCCCGCGGGATCGCTGGCGCCGCACCTAAACGTCTTCGAACTTATCGCCGCGCCGCTAAGACAACTCGGATATCGCGGAAAGATAGAGCATCTCGTGCATGAAGCGCTCGAACAGGTCGCGTTGCCGCCGGATTTACTAACGAGAAACGCGCAGGCGTTGTCCGGCGGACAGGCCCAGCGAGTGGCGATAGCCCGCGCTATCGCTTTAAAACCCCGCTTTCTGCTGGCCGACGAACCGCTCAGCGGGCTGGATCTCCCGCTCCGCCAGCAGATCATCACGTTGCTGGATCAGATGGCCCGCCGTCATCAGATGGGCCTGCTGGTCGTCTCGCACGATATTTCCGCCGTCGCGACGCTGTGCGAACGGGTATTGGTCATGCATCAAGGCCGCATCGTGGAAGATCGCCCGCTTGCTCAGCTCCTGACACAACCCGCTCACCCCCACAGTGCCGCGCTATTGGCCGCCGTCCCCATGCTATCAACCGAACAGCCGCCGACGCGCTATTAAAATAAGAAGGATTTTTGTATGAAGCTCCTTTTATCGCTTAAACGCCCTTCCCCGGCCTGGTTAATCGGCAGTTTGCTACTTGCCGGTTGTTTCGACACGGAAACGCCGACCACGGAGGGGGCCGACTCACCGCGTATCCGTGTGGCTATGCTGCTGCCGCCACGCTCTGCGTTGTCTCCCTTCAGCGATGACGCCTTTAAACTATCCCGCTGGAGCACCGCCGAAACCTTGGTCAAGCTGGACGCGAATGGAGACGCGCAGCCAGCGCTGGCAACCCAATGGCAACAGCAGGACGAAACGACCTGGCAGTTTAGCCTGCGCCCCGGCGTCGAATTTCATGATAGCAGCAGCATGGATGCGGCATCGGTGGTCAACGCGCTGACGGCGGCGACACGCGCGGTTCCTAAGCCGCGCATTTTGGACGGCGTCGAACTGACGATTCGGGCCGACGGCGATCGTGCCGTCATCATCAAAACGACGCGCCCCGACCCGCTATTACCGCAACGTTTATCCAGTCCCCAGTTGGCGATCCTCTCGCCCGCCGCCTATGGAAAAAACGGTATCGTGAATCCCCTCAATGCCGGAACCGGCCCGTTTGTGCTGACCCGCGTTAACGGCACGTCCAGCGCGCATCTCGACCGATTCGAGCACTATTGGGGAACACCCGCGGCTGCGCCCGGTATCGACGTTGATTTTGTACCGGACGGCGCCGCGCGTGCCGCGGCGCTGCGTACGCATTCAGCGGATGTCGTCGAGACCATCCCCGTCTCTCAGGCGCCGTTACTTGACGCGAGCCGCGTGCATGAAGTCCCGATGCCGCGCACCAATACGCTGTACCTGAATACCCGCCGCGGCGCATTTAGCGATCCGGCGCTGCGCGCTGCCGCACGCGACGCCATTGATCGCAAGGCGCTGGTGGATGGCGTCTATGAACAGCGGGCGGATGTGGCCGTCGGGCTACTGGGGCCAGCGTTGCCGTGGGCGGCCCCGCTACGTCAGCCTGTCACCTCGCCGACGCCTGCCGGAGCCCCCCATGGCGCGACCATTACGCTGGCGACCTTCAGCGACCGTACCGAGCTGCCGGAAGTCGCCGTTTATCTGGCGCAACAGCTCAGTGCAGCCGGCTTCACCGTCAAACAAGAGGTACGTGAATACGCGCAGATAGAGTCTGACGCGCTGGCCGGCAAATTCGATGCTTTCATTCTGTCCCGGGCGACGGTTTTGGACTCTGGCGATCCGGTAGCTTACATGTACAGCGATTTCGCCTGCCATGGTTCTTTCAATATCTCGCAGCTCTGTCACCCCGACATCGACCATGCCTTACAGGAGGCGGCTGGAATACCGGCAGGCGAGGCTCGTCGGCGAGCCATCATGCGCGCCGAAAGACACATTCTTGCCACCGATGCCGCCATACCGCTACTGCATGAACGGGTTATTCAGGGCGAGTCTGTTCGGGCGCGTCAGGTTATGCGCGATCCACGAGAGCGGGAGTTGATTACCCCGCAGACCGTGCTTAATGAGGCGCAGCCAATACCATGATCGAACCGATGGTTTGTCGAGACTGCGCCCGCACGTCCACCCAAGCCGCGCTGGCAGGACCGGGGCTAGCCCTATTGTCCCGTGTGTTGATGGCCGCAGGCATTGTAACGCTGATCGGACTCTTACCCTGGCTTTCGGGCAGCGATCCAGCGCTTACTCTCCTGCGCGCGCGCTCCGGAGAGCAGGAAGCCACAGAGGAAGCGTTGACGGCGATCCGCCAGCATTACGGGCTTGACCAGGGACCATTCCCCCTGCTGTGGCGATGGCTCATCGGTCTGCTGCATGGCGATGCCGGTGTTTCCTGGGTATCCGGCAACCCGGTGCTGCCGGGCATGTTGTCGGCCACCAGCGTCTCGTTACTGCTGATGAGCTGCGCGCTGCTGGTCGCCTTCATGGTGACGATCTTGCTGTGCGCGCCCACGGTGATCCGGGGGCTTCGCGGCGATAGCCGGAGCGGCAGCGGACTTCTCGCCGTCGCCCTCACCGCCATGCCGGAGTTTTTATTGGCGGCCTTTCTGCTGCTCGCCGGTGCCGTATGGTTGCATCTGTTTCCGCCCTACGGCTGGCGTGGCTGGGAGTTCGCCGTACTGCCCGCGCTGGCATTGGGACTCCCCGCGGGTGGACTGCTGGGAAAACTGTTCAGCGACACGCTGGCGTCCACCTTTGCCGAGCCCTGGTTAATCACATGGCATGTCGCCGGATTCTCGCGCTCGGCATGCCTGTTGGCCGTCATTCGACGCACTCTTCCGGCAGTTCTGCCTCAGGTCGGGCTGGTATTAGTCGGATTGACCGGTGGCGCGGTGGCCGTCGAAAAAGTCTTTGCGATTCCCGGATTAGGACGCGCCACGTTAGGCGCCTCCGCCGCGCAGGATCTGCCCGCGTTACAGTGCGGCATTCTGCTTCTGCTGCTGATCGCCACGGCGACGGGCGGCGGTATTGCTCTGCTGCGCCATGCGCTATTGGGTCGTGCGACCGCGACGGCATCTTTGCCGGTCCCGATCAATGCCTCTCCAGTCCGCCCGAGTGCTTTCTGGGTCCCCGCGCTGGCGGGAGGTCTGCTGACGCTGCTGCTGGTTGTCGGGCTTCCGCGCGACCCACTCTCTTCGGACTTCCTGCGCCTGCAGGCACCTTCGCTGAGGCTGCCTTTTGGCGCGGACGCGACCGGGCGCGACCTGTTGGCCCGCGTCGCCCACGGCGCGATCGTCACCTTACTGACGGCTCTGGTCGTCACGCTGGCCAGCCTGGCGGTCGGAATAACCGTCGGTCTGTTTCCCCGGTTATTTACCGGACCGATTGAAATGACGAACGCTCTGCCGCCCGTCATTTCGGGTATGGTGGTGACCGCGCTGTATGGGCCTTCTATCCTTGGCGCGGCCATCGCCGTTATGTTGGTCAGTTGGGCGCCGCTGGCCGCGCATACCGCCGCGCTGGTAACCGAAATTCACGCACGCCCCTATGTACGCCTAGCCCCCATTTTGGGGATGGGACGCCGTCAGTGCCTGATACGTTATATCTTGCCGGGCCTGCTGGGACCGCTCATGCGCCACGCCATGTTACGCCTGCCGGGCATCGCGCTGGCGCTGGCTTCTCTGGGGTTTTTGGGCCTGGGACAACAGCCGCCCGCACCTGAATGGGGACGAATTCTGGCGGAAGGCATGCCGTATGTCGAACGGGCACCCTGGAGCGTCGTCGCGCCGGTCAGCGCATTGATTCTGCTCTCGGTGCTGATGGTTTCGCTGAGTCACCTATCACGCCGCTAATAGTGTGACGCATCGCCCGCGGGATTCGTTCCCCGGGCCGTGCGCACCATCTCAGCCGCGCGAATATTCTCCCCACAGTGAAAGCCGTATAACAAACTGAGTTCACTTCCCAACGCGGCTTTCCGACACACGAATTTGCGTTGATATAGCTTTTATTTATTACGCGGATGAGACGACAGGGACGTAAGATGAATCACTCGCCAACCGAATAATACACATCCATGGCACTGATTTTTCAGATTGAACTACGATTAAAAAGTGTCACACGCTAATGTGGTGACAAGTAATTGTGAGGGCGCGCAGATGGCTGTATCAATTGATGATCGGGTAAGAAACCCACAATGTCTGAGCGATGGGCCAGACTGGACGTTTGACTTGCTTCAGGACTATCTGGATGAAATCGACCGGATCGCCAAGTCATATCGGTTAGACACCTACCCCCACCAGATTGAAATTATCACTTCCGAGCAGATGATGGATGCCTACTCCAGCATCGGCATGCCCATCAACTATACGCACTGGTCGTTTGGCAAGAAGTTCATCGAAACCGAACAGCTTTATAAGCACGGGCAGCAAGGGCTGGCGTATGAGATCGTCATCAACTCCAACCCGTGTATCGCCTACCTGATGGAAGAGAACACCATGACCATGCAGGCGCTGGTTATCGCGCACGCCTGCTACGGCCATAACTCTTTTTTCAAAGGCAACTACCTGTTCCGCAGTTGGACCGACGCCAGTTCCATCGTGGACTATCTGATTTTCGCCCGTCAGTACATCGCGCGCTGCGAAGAACGCTACGGCGTGGTGGAAGTCGAACGCCTGCTGGACTCGTGTCACGCCCTGATGAACTACGGCGTGGATCGCTATAAACGTCCGCAGAAAATCTCGCTGGAAGAAGAGCAGCTGCGGCAGAAAAGTCGTGAAGCCTACCTGCAAAGTCAGGTGAACGATCTTTGGAAAACCCTGCCGCGCCGCGAGCTCGAATCCGCGCCGGAAAAAACGCCGCGTTACCCCACGGAGCCGCAGGAAAACCTGCTCTACTTTATGGAGAAGAACGCGCCGCTGCTGGAACCCTGGCAACGTGAAGTCTTGCGCATCGTGCGTAAAGTCAGTCAGTATTTCTACCCGCAGAAGCAGACGCAGGTCATGAACGAAGGCTGGGCGACCTTCTGGCATTACACCATCCTGAATCACCTGTACGACGAGGGCAAAGTCTCCGACCGCTTTATGATGGAGTTTTTGCACAGCCACACCAACGTGGTCTATCAGCCGCCGTATAACAGCCCTTATTACAGCGGTATCAACCCGTATGCGCTGGCTTCGCCATGTTCCAGGATATCAAGCGCATCTGTCAGGAACCCACGGAGGAAGATCGCTACTGGTTCCCGGATATCGCCGGTGCAGACTGGTTGGACACGCTGCATTTCGCGATGCAAAACTTCAAAGACGAAAGCTTTATCAGCCAGTTCCTGTCGCCGAAGGTGATGCGTGATTTCCGGTTGTTTACCGTGTTGGATGATGACAGTAATAACTACCTGGAGATTGCGGCCATCCACAACGAGGAAGGCTACAAGAAAATTCGTCAGGAGCTCTCAGCTCAGTACAACCTGAGTAATATCGAACCCAACATACAGATTTGGAATGTCGACCTGCGCGGTAGCCGCTCGATGACATTGCGCTATATCCCGCAGAACCGGGCCCCGCTTGATAAGAGCAGCCATGAAGTGATGAAACACGTTTATCGACTGTGGGGTTTTGAAGTGTTTATGGAGCAGTTGAATGACGATGGCAGCGTAGAGCTTATTGACCGCTGCCCGCCACGCAATCAGCCCTAGTCGTTAAACCGATGAAGCAACGGGTAACCGCTTTGACAGGGTTACCCGTTTTTATTCGCTCAGATCAGCGGCCGCCCCCGGCCAGATCGTGAGGAATGGCGTTCTGCATGCCATGCCAAAGGGCGCCGCTCTCTTTGCCATACTCACGCACGGTTTCCTGAACCTGTTCGTAACGACCTTCGCGACACAAGGTGCCAAGCTGGCGATAAAACTTCAGCGCCAGTTCGCGGGCGTCAAGATTGGAAAAGTAGTAGCGAGCAACGCGGATGTACAACCCTCTCAACCCATTAAGAATCAGGCTGTAAATCGGGTTGGTCGACACAAAAGCCAGTCCTCGAAATATCGCGTAATCCAGTTCCGCGAAAGCATCAGCGGTGTCGCTAACGGTATCGGCCTGCTGAAGGATTTCCAACGCTTGTTCGGGATGTTGGCGCACCGCAGTCCGAATGAAAATACCCGCGATATTGGTTCGCGCAGACAGGAGGTTATCGATGAGCTGCGGCACGCGATCATGGTCGAGACGCGCCAACGTTTCAAGGATGTTCAGACCGGAAGTTTCCCAGAAATTATTAACCTTGGTCGGCTTACCGTGCTGAATCGTTAGCCATCCGTCACGAGCCAGACGCTGCAAGACTTCCCTTAGCGTGGTGCGCGTGACACCGATGAGTTCGGATAACTCCCTTTCTGCGGGCAGGAGAGTCCCCGGGGGGAATCGATTATTCCATATACTTTCAACAATATACTCTTCCGCGAATCCCGCCGGACTTTGCGCCTTTATAACCATAAGTTTATATTCCGTAGCGATGCTTACCCATGAAAGTAAACATCATCATAACAAACCCCTTTACCATCACATAGTTTCCGGGAGTGACAAATCAATCCAGTAGCAAACCCCCGTACACCGGCTCAGACAGCGACACTGAGGCTCACATCACCGAGAAATTCGTATCAAGACATCATTTTATATTGTAAGAAGTTTTAAGGGGGAGAAAAATGTCGAGTTATGACATGGAACACATCCTGGGCAGCTTTTGTCTATTAACGGATCGTCAGGGTTGATTTATCCGCGTTATTCAACATGCCCATGGCGATGAGCAAAGCCCGCGCCGCTCTCGCCTGAGAATTTACAGCCTGACACATATTTGTTGCGATCGCTGCCGATATAACGCGCCGCGCGAGTCCATCCGCCAGCCTATATCGTGTATAGTAACACTCAGGTGAAAACATCCAGTTCTTTCTGATATCACCTTTAAAAACAAAAGAGTATGGGCTACACGGCGTAAAATTTCCGCTCTGAAGAAAAGATGATTTCATCTCTCAGACAGTGATTATTGTTGAGAGCACCACTCTTTGTGAGGACAGCGAAATTGATAGCGCTGTTATAATTCGAACGTTTTGCATGGAATACTTTTATGCTGCTGATGTTGCGATATTTAAACCGTTGCTCGCATGGCCGGACGGCTGGCTGCTCCTGGCACTGACCAGCCTAATCTTCGAACTGATCGCGCTCTATTTCCAGCATGTTATGTTGTTGAAACCCTGCGTTCTCTGCATTTATCAACGTAACGCGATGTTTGGCATCATGGCGGCCGGACTTGTCGGCGCTATCGCGCCAGGCAGCGTCGTGATTCGTTTACCAGCCATCGCCCTGTGGCTCTACAGCGCGTTCGAAGGCCTGTTGCTGGCGTTGAAACATACCGATATTCAGCTTCACCCTTCGCCTTTCGCCACCTGCGACTTTTTCGTCAACTTCCCTTCATGGCTGCCTTTGGACAAATGGGCCCCGGCCGTGTTCAGCGCCTCGGGTGACTGTGCCGAACGTCAGTGGCACTTTATGGGACTGGAAATGCCGCAGTGGATGATCGTGATCTTCGGCGCCTATCTGCTGGTTTGCGCGCTGGTGCTGATTGCTCAATTGTTTAGACCCAAACGCCGCGACCTTTTCCGTTAATCACGCCGTCTTCCGCCCGGCTACCTGTCAGCACCCAGCCGGGCGTTTTTCCTCCCGCACCACGATAATATCTCCCTCTCCCTCTCCCTCTCCCTCTCCCTCTTCCTTTCTTTCTTTCTCTTCCGTTGCCGTTCAGTCATCGTCGCCGTTTCATCGGTTTTACCGCTGGCAGCAATTGATGGCCTTTTTGTTGCTTTCCTCTAACATCTTCAGCCAGCCTGACTATGGTCAGGCTAATAATAACCAACCTCTTTTTAGGCTCGAGTAGATGAAAAAAGTAAAAGCATTTCTTTTGATGGCTGCAGCTTTGGCCGTGTCCGTGAAAGGCTACTGTGAATCTGGCAAGGTCACAGGCAGCGAAGAAGTTAGAATCCCCGCAATCAAACTGATCAACGTCGAGGGTGACAATTCCAGCTTCGTTAAAGGCAGTATTCCTGCGCTGGAAAAGATCCCGACACAAAAATTTTGGATCAGCAACTCGACTGAGGATTGGGAAAAGAATACCCATGCTGCTCCGAGAAAACAGTATGTAATCACGCTGAAAGGTACGCTGAAATTCAAAGTCAGCAATGGCTCTACCTTCATCATCGCACCAGGCACCGTTCTGTTGGCTGAAGATCTGAAAGGTCCTGGCCATAGTTGGGAAATTATTGACGGTAACGAATGGGTCCGCGCCTACATTCCGATGGAAGGCGATAAAGACTACTTTACGTCCGACAAATAACCCCCATCTTCGTAGAAGCCCTGACATTCAGGGCTTTTTTGATGATGTCATGCGTTAGGAGATAGCGCTGAGCGATTTCCCCCCTGGTACTTCCTCCGCTCCTGACGACGCGCACCCTCCACTCTCCAACCCTCTTCAGCCGTGAAACGGTTTCTCCCTTCGTAAATACCCCTTGAATTTATGCGCTATATTGAAAGTGAAACTCCATCGCTACTCTATGGGATATACGACCATGATCACTGCCGATCTCTATCTGTTGAAAGAAGTTACCGCGCTGCGAACCGTTATTGGATTTATGATTTCCATCATGAACGACGAGCAAAGGGAAAGCCTGCGAAAGCTGGCAGAAACGCGGGTGGTGAAATCGGACTACGAGCATTTGTCCAAGCTGGACGATGAGGACGCCGCTGCGGTGGCCGAAGACATCAACGATATGATTGTGGAAACTATCAAACTGGGTACGGTCAAAAAAACTGACCAGGAGTAAGAGCTTAAAGCCGAAGCCGTGTTGATAAAGGCTGAGGCATAAATCACGCAATAAAACAGCACGCCGGATACCGATATTCCCGTGGTAAAACATTGACCACGAGGATATCCCATACCGAGTTCAGGCAACCAGAGATCAGATTTCTGCGGCTCCCCATCAGCGCCAAGTCGATTCAGCGATATTCATGTTTTAAGCCCTGTTTTATGCTCTGTGTCCTGTCCATACGCCCGCTCTTTGGTGCGTCAGATCTGACGACGTGCCAGAATGTCCCACCTGTTTCACTGCACTGACGACTCATATCTTTATTGGGAAACCCACATGGATTTAATTGATCAGTATTTGCCTGCCTGCCATTTCAGCGAAAACCATTCCCTGGGCGTCGCTGCAACACCAGAACATATTATGGCCGCCGTGCTTAGCTATCGACCCGATAATGATTATTTATTCCGCAGTGCAATTACCCTGCGCGAACTGCCAATCCGTCTTTATGACCGAATGAAGGGCAAAGATTTTGCGTATCGAAAACCCTTCAACATGGACAATTTCACGATGTTAGAACAAAGAAGCGATCAGGATGTTGTGTTTGGATTAGCGGGAAAGTTTTGGCGCTCAGATTACGGTCAAACCACACTCGTTGATGCCGCAGATTTTCTGGCGTTTAATGAACCAGGCTCAGCCAAACTGGCCTTGAGTTTCTCCATTGAGCGATTAAGCAACACCTCTTCTCGACTGAGAACAGAAACACGGGTGCTCTGCCTGGATAACACCGCACAACGTAAATTTGCTCCCTACTGGTACATAATTAGACCGGTAAGCGGATTGATCAGACTGAGGATGCTGAAATCAATCAGCCAGGACGCCCAACACAAGGCCAACGTCTAATTCGCCGCGCTCAACAATGCTTACACGGCGCATACGATTCAAAGGGAGTGGCGGCAGAGTGGCAACAATGACGGAAAAAAGACGACGAACAATAGCGAAGATCAGCCCAGTATGGGCGCAAAACTAGGCGGATATTGCCCCACCGCTGCCACAGGCTTGAAACCCGCAGCAGCTTTCCTTTAAGAGATCCTAAGCTTACCTAGCCCAATCAGGTTTATTCAGAATATGGTCCTGCCAGTCAACGACGTCACGCTCGCGGACAGCAATATTGCGTACCGAAATACGTTCCTGATGCATCGCCTGTTTTGAACCGGCAATCAGCGGATGCCAGCTCGCCAGACCTTTGCCTTCGTGGATCCGGCGGTAAGCGCAAGTTTCCGGCAACCATTCGAACGACAACAGATTTTCCCGTGTCAGCTTGATGCAGTCCGGCTCGTATTCGAAGCGGCGGGCGTAGTTGCGGCATTGGCAACTTTTGATGTTCAGCTGATTACAAGCGACATTGGTGAAGTACAGCTCTTCGGTATCAGCATCAATAAGCTTATTCAGGCAACAGCGGCCACATCCGTCGCAGAGGGCTTCCCACTCTTCGTCAGACATTTCAGCCAGTGTTTTATGTTGCCAAAAAGGTGATTGATTCATTGCAATAGTATCCAAGGTGACGGGAAACAGCCCGTCTAACAGTGTTAATTTTAACGAGGTCGTTTAATGAGGAGAAGCCACCTGCCACACCGGACAGATGGCCTGAGTATGACTAAATCACGCGGGTTTCCAGCGTTTTATCGTTCAAAGCAATTTTCAGCGTATCGCCCGACAGCAGCGGCCCGACGCCCTGCGGTGTCCCTGTCAGGATGATATCCCCGGCGCGCAAGGTGAAGAAACGGCTCATATAGGCGATCAACGGTAAAATCGGCGTTATCATGTCGCGCGTATTTCCCTGCTGCCGGACTTCGCCGTTGATGCTCAGCGTCAGATCCGTATTCTGCGGATCGCCGAATTCTGCGACAGGGATGAAACCGGATACCGGACATGAACCATCAAACCCTTTCGCTTTTTCCCACGGCTGACCGGCTTTTTTAAAGGACGCCTGTAGCTCACGCAGCGTTAAATCGAGCGCCACGCCGTAGCCAGCGATGGCCCGAGCGACGCGATCTTCGTTTGCCTGTTTCAGCGGAGTGCCGATCAATACGGCCAGTTCAACCTCGTGATGTACCGCGCCCAAATCGTGAGGAATGGAAAGGGGCTGACGGAGATCGCAGATCGCCGTTTCAGGTTTGATAAACAACACCGGCTCTGGAAACGTGGAACTGCCCATTTCCCGGACGTGTTCGGAATAGTTGCTGCCGACACACACTACTTTATTGACAGGGAAGTCCAGTAACGCTCCCTGCCAGTCTCTGTGCTGATACATGCATCATCTCCTGACCTGTCTGTTGAGATATTGACCCCGGCACGCCGCGGCGCCAGGCTCCCCATCATACCGATACTGATGACAAAAAGATAAGCACGCAAACGTGAGCGAAAGTGTCGTCAGATTTCGTCATTATCCATGGCTAAAAAAAGCCCGTTGGATAAATTCAAAACGGGCGGATAAACAATTAAGCCGACAAATCACTGTATATAAAATCAGGAAATAAAACACGGCCTGAATAAAAGTCAGCCTGTAGATTAATTTGCGCCCTGACTATTTTCCGTTACGAGGCCATTAATATCTCGTGGCGATAAGGGATTGTCCGAAAATAATAACCCTATTATTTTTCAACTGCCGACTGATGTATATTTAGCAAATTTTCCGGCGGGGGCGGTACCTGAAGGTAAAACCCTTGTTCTTTAAGCGATTGCCGCACATTGTCGATATCAGCCGACGCCAGTTTTTTCCTACCATCTAGCGGTAAAAGCATCACGAAAGTCGGCGCACCGAAACTTTTCATCAGCGTTTCAGGAATGCGCGAAAAATCGTCTTTTTTTTCGACATAAAGATATGTCTGATCCCGTTTGTTACTTCTATAGATCGCACAAAACATATTTTTACTCTAAATTAAATGGGTATCGTGTATTGCCTGTATATACATGTGACTATAACATGCTTATAGCGCTCTGGAATATCATAGTTAAATGTTACTCTGGGGGTTTAAAGATGCCGAAACTGAGTCAGGATAGATGTCACAATCGCCAATTGAGTTAAAAGGCAGCAGCTTTACCTTATCGGTGGTTCATTTGCATGAATCTCAACCCGAGGTAATTTACCAAGCCCTGCAGGAAAAAATCGAACAGGCTCCCGCGTTTCTTAAAAACGCGCCCGTTGTCATCAATGTCTCAACACTGACCGCCGACACCGATTGGGTGACGCTGCAGCAAGCCGTCGCCGCTTCCGGTCTGCATGTGGTCGGCGTTAGCGGCTGCAAAGACGAACAGCTCAAGCAAGCTATCGTCCGCGCAGGACTACCGCTGTTGAACGAAGGTAAAGAGCGTCGGGCTTCCGAACCCGCCGCCCCGCCTCCGGAGCCGGTGAAAACCAAGGTGATCAGCGCGCCCGTTCGTTCCGGGCAACAGATTTACGCGCGTAACTGCGATCTCATCGTCACCAGCAGCGTGAGCGCGGGCGCCGAAATCATCGCAGACGGCAATATACACATTTACGGCATGATGCGGGGCCGTGCCCTGGCAGGCGTATCTGGCGACGTTAACAGCCAGATCTTTTGCACCCATCTGGCCGCAGAACTGGTCTCCATCGCGGGCCGTTATTGGCTTAGCGACCAGATACCGCAAGATTTTTTTGGGCAGGCTGCACGGGTAAATCTCAACCTGCTGGACAATGTTCTTAACATACAAACTCTAGACTAAGCCCTTGACAAGGAATCATTTATGGCACGCATCATCGTTGTTACATCGGGTAAAGGGGGCGTTGGCAAGACTACTTCAAGCGCGGCCATTGCTACCGGTTTAGCCCAAAAAGGCAAAAAAACAGTTGTCATCGACTTTGATATCGGCCTGCGCAACCTTGACCTGATCATGGGATGCGAGCGCCGCGTCGTTTACGATTTCGTCAACGTCATTCAAGGTGACGCGACGCTAAATCAGGCGCTAATTAAAGATAAACGCACTGAAAATCTGTACATCCTCCCGGCTTCTCAGACCCGTGACAAAGACGCGCTGACACGTGAAGGCGTCGAAAAAGTGCTGGATGGTCTGAACGAAATGAATTTCGACTTCGTCGTGTGTGATTCTCCGGCGGGGATTGAAACCGGTGCGCTGATGGCGCTCTACTTCGCGGACGAAGCGGTGATTACCACCAACCCGGAGGTCTCATCCGTACGCGACTCCGACCGTATTCTCGGCATTCTGTCATCCAAATCTCGTCGCGCAGAACGTGGCGAAGATCCGATCAAAGAGCATCTGCTGCTGACCCGTTACAATCCGGGCCGCGTCAGCCGTGGCGACATGCTGAGCATGGAAGACGTGCTGGAAATTCTGCGCATTCCGCTGCTGGGCGTCATTCCGGAAGACCAGTCGGTGCTGCGCGCTTCCAACCAGGGCGAACCGGTGATTCTGGACGACTCGGCCGATGCGGGTAAAGCTTATGCCGACACTGTAGATCGCTTGCTGGGTGAAGAACGCCCTTACCGCTTTATCGAGGAAGAGAAGAAGAGCTTCCTCAAACGACTTTTTGGGGGGTAAACCATGGCCTTACTCGATTTCTTTCTGTCCCGCAAAAAAGCGACAGCCAATATCGCCAAGGAACGGCTGCAAATTATTGTCGCGGAGCGGCGCCGTGGGGATAGCGAACCCCATTATCTGCCACAGTTGAAACGAGACATTCTGGAAGTGATCTGCAAATACGTGCAGATTGACCCGCAAATGGTATCTGTTCAGCTGGAACAGAAAGGTGACGATATTTCCGTTCTGGAGCTCAACGTCACCTTGCCGGAAGCGGAAGAAACGCCGAAGTAACCATCGCGCCGCGGCTGAGCCAGACACCTGCTAATCGCAGTCGGGCCTGGTCGCGGCGATCATGCTCTTGCCTTTATTCCCCGCCAGTCGTCATACACCCGTGATGCAAGACCTCAGCTTACCGTTGCCCTTTCCGGCAAGATCTGGACATCGCAGCCGCCAGTATTCCACCGCCGACCGCCACGTCCTCCGCGATTAATCGCGGTTTAAAATCGCCCGCAGATCGTCGCCGAACAGCGTGTTGCGCCAGCCGCTAACCAGTTCAGGCGTATTCCCACCGACAGACAGTTTCCAGTACCAGTTGAGCAGGCGGTTGATCTGACGACGCGAGGCTAGCAGTTCCGCAGATAGTCCGCTGCTGGCGCTGGTCGCCTGAATCAGCGCCTTGATCTCCTTGAATACCGACTTGTAACCGGGGTAGTCGAGAAGGTTCGCGACCGGCGGCGGGAAGTCAGCCTCATTCCGATCCACGGTCTCCGCCACCAGCGAGAGCAACGTTTTACCATGATAGCGAATTTCCGGACCGCTCAGCCCCAGCGAATCCAATTCGCCCAGCGAGGTCGGCAAATGACGTGCTACCTGCACAAGTGCTCCTCGCGTACCACGAAATTCACCGCGCTATCGCGTTCGCGCGCTTTACGCAGACGCCAGTCAGCCAGACGTTGCAGGCACGCCAGCTGTCGGCCGCGCAACTGCCAGGCGTTGCCGACCTCACGGTAAGCGAGTTCCGGCGCCAAAATATCCTGACGTCGGCGGCACAGCAGCTGACATTCGTCCAACGCCGCCTCCGTCCAACCTGTCGCCTGAATTTGCTCCACCAGCGTTTTTGCCATGGGCAGCAGGTAGAAGACGTCGGCCGCCGCATAGTCGCACTGTTTTTGGCTCAGCGGGCGCGCCATCCAGTCTGTGCGGGACTCGCTTTTATCCAGCGTCACCTGCTGATAGTCCGCCACCAGTGCGGCAAAGCCATAGGACAACGGTTTGCCTAAAAAAGCGGCCAGAATTTGCGTGTCGATAAACGGCGACGGCACACAGCCGAACGCGTTCAGGAAGACCTCCAGGTCCTCGCTGCCGGCGTGCAGAAATTTGGTCACCTTGGCGTCGGTAAGCAGGGCCTTAAACGGCGCCCAGTCCTCGATCGGGAGGGGGTCAATCAGCGACAGCGTTTCACCGTCATACAGTTGAATCAGTCCCAACTGTGGATAATAAGTGCGCGTCCGGACAAATTCGGTGTCCAGCGCCACTTGCGTTGTAGCGCGCGCCTGCGCGCAAACCTGTGATAAGCCGGCATCGGTAGTGATCAACTGATAATTCAAAACATTATTCTCTTGGTTATGTCCAACAATGGTCATGACGATAAAAGGAACGCCGGAAAAGACCGGCGAGCCTGACATGAAAACGCAAAAATGCACATCTTATGAAGTCAAATAGCGGCGACACGGCGCAAGGAAAGGAGGCCGAGTCATGGAATCAGGTCAACCGGGCCAGATGTCTGACAGCCAAGATCATGAGGTAACCATACCCTGCTAACACCCTGCAAACAGTCCGGTATAACAATCACCTGGGATGCTTCGTCTCGTCCCGGAGTTCACGCCGCAAGATTTTACCGACGTTCGATTTCGGTAATTCGTCACGAAACTCGAACTGGCGAGGCACCTTATAGCCCGTCAGATAACGACGGCAATGGGCAATCAGCGCATCCGTATTCAGCGCGCTGCCGGGACGACGGACAACGAACACTTTGACCGCCTCGCCTGACAGCTCGTTCGGTACGCCAACGGCCGCCGCGCTTCGATCACGTCAGGATGACGGACGATGACATCTTCGATCTCATTTGGATAGACGTTAAATCCTGACACCAGAATCATGTCTTTTTTGCGATCGACAATCTGTAAGAAACCCTGCGCGTCAGACGTGACAATGTCACCTGTCGCCAGCCAGCCATCCTTCAGCACCGCTGCCGTCTCGTCCGGCTGATTCCAATAGCCTTTCATGACCTGCGGCCCTCGAATCCACAGCTCACCGGCCTCTCCCAG
Source organism: Lonsdalea britannica (assembly GCF_002111595.1). GTDB lineage: Bacteria > Pseudomonadota > Gammaproteobacteria > Enterobacterales > Enterobacteriaceae > Lonsdalea > Lonsdalea britannica. The sequence goes on along the minus strand of NZ_LUTN01000002.1, from coordinate 233,771 downwards.
CGCCACATCGTTGCCTTGCTCATCTACAATGCGAATTTCAGTCGAGGGGATCGGCAAACCGACACTGCCCGTATACTGCTCCATATCGTAAGGGTTGCCGGTGACCAGCGGCGAGCTTTCCGTCAGCCCGTACCCTTCCAGCAAATGATTGCCGGTGAGTTTTTCCCAGCGTTCGGCAACCGTCTGCTGGACCGGCGCGCCGCCGCCAACGGACAGGTGCAGCATCGAAAAGTCCAGTCGATGAAAATCGTCATTATTCAATAGCGCGTTGAACAGCGTGTTGACGCCGCTGAAGACGGTAAACGGATGACGAGCCAGCTCTTTGACCATCCCCGGAATATCTCTCGGGTTGGTAATCAGCAGGTTCTGCCCCCCCATTTCGATGAACAACAGGCAGTTCACGAGGAGCGCAAAGATGTGATACAGCGGCAACGCTGTGACGATCAAATCGTTGCCTTCATTCAGTAACGAACCATAGGCCGCGCGGATTTGAGTCAGGTTAGCCAGCAAATTGCGATGCGTGAGCATGGCGCCTTTGGACACGCCGCTGGTGCCGCCGGTGTATTGCAAAAAGGCCAAATCGCCGCGATCCAGTTCAGGACGCACGTAAGGCATCTGCTTACCCTGCTGCAGTACGCTGCGGAAGGAAATGGCGTCGGGAAGATGGTATTTCGGCACCAGTCGTTTAATGTATTTGACGACAAAATTCACCAACGTGCCTTTTGCCGCTGACAGCTGGTCTCCCATGCGGGTGAGGATCACATGCTTCACCGGGGTATTGAACACCACCTTTTCCAGCGTATGAGCAAAGTTGGACACAATCACCATCGCGCTGGCGCCGCTATCGTTCAGCTGATGTTCCAGTTCACGCGGCGTATAGAGCGGATTGATGTTCACCACGACCATGCCCGCCCGCAGGATACCGAACAGCGCGACGGGATATTGCAACAGGTTGGGCATCATCAGCGCAACGCGATCGCCCTTCTGCAATTTGAGCTGATGCTGCAAATAGGCGGCAAACGCCCGGCTGCGCTCATCCAACTGACGATAGGTCATCGTCTCGCCCATATTGATGAACGCAGGCCGATCGGCATTTCGCGCCATAGAATTTTCGAACAGCTCCACCAATGACGAATAGCGATCCGGGTCGATCTCTGCGGGAACATCGGCCGGATAGCGCGCTAACCAAATTTTTTCCAAGACTTCACTCCATAGGTCTTCTTAGGCGGCGAACGGGCTGGCGAAATCTCTCATCCCCTGTCCCAGACAGGGCGAGCTTCTCGGCCTGTATCAAACGTTCAACCGCCTATGCCATCATCCACAAAAAATAAGGTGACCGGAGTCACCCTAGTTAATCATTGCATCGGTCATCGCTATCCAGCGCGCCCCCACACGAGACATCGTGCCGCGCATCGTCGTGCAAAAGACAATCGCGGGTCGCGCTGTTATTCCGTGACGATCGTTTCCAGTCTGGCCGGTCCGGCCCCATCGTCCCAGCCCCAGCGAGGTCCCCAGCCGGGGCGACCGCGATAGCCCCACCAAGGATCGTACATCCCTGCGGTCGGCACCAGTTGCTGCACGACGCGCCAGCGTTTATAGCGGTCTGCCTGCACGACGACAAAGCGGTACGGGCGGTTGCCTATCTTGCCCGATTCGGATCCGGTGATAGGCCCCACAACGGTGACCAGTTGATTGGTGTAATCCGTTGGTTCCAGGAAGCCATTAACATAAGCCACGAAGCGACCTTCCGACGGCGCGCCCAAGATCGGTTTGGCGCCCTCATCCAGCGGCATGCTGCTGATTTCCAAACGGGTGCGATTCGCCTCGTTGCTCACCGCCACCACTTTGCCCCCCAGCCGTGCCTCTTGACCGACGTAAACGGCGGGTGCGCTCATCACCCGGACCAAGTCCATCTGCGGCGTCGCCGATGTCCCTTGTAAGGACTCGGGTACGGTCACGCACGCGCTCAGCGCGCCCAGCGAAAGCAATAGCAGGCCGCAGCGGCCCGTTCTACAGACAACGCGTTTCACCCGACGACTCCACTGCCGTTCACTCGACATAGCATGCCTCTCGTTTAATAGCCTGATTATTAGACTATAAGCCATGCAATAAGTTGCGGTTGTCCGTTATTCGCGGCCCGCTAATTTTTTCCAGGCGACTTCATTACGCAGATAGCGCGGCTGAGCCTGCTCAACGCGCAATGTCGCGCCTGAGCGATACTGTTGCAAAGCCAGCGGCAACATATCTTCCGCCTGCGGCAACAGATAGTGACCATCTTGCAACACCGCGTCGGCGGGTTGGGTTAAATCGGGGTACGTTTGCCAGCCGGTACCGGCCGTCGCCCACGCACCGTTGAGCGCTGCCGTTTGTGTCTGCACCTGCGAGGGCGCGAGTACGGCTTCCGTCTCTTCACCACGCCAGAAACCCTGTTCGTCGCGGTGATATTGCGCCCAGTAGACTTCGCTCATGCGGGCATCGATCGCCGTCAGCACCTGGGTCGCGCCAGTCAGGCGGAAAGCGCCCTGCGCCAGCGTGGCCAACGTGGAGACGCCGATCATCGGCAAGTCGGCGCCTAGCGCCAACCCTTGCGCGATACCGATACCGATACGCACGCCGGTAAAACTGCCGGGGCCAAGGCCGAACGCCAACGCATCCATATCGCTCAGCGTCAGGCCCTGTTCGCTCAGGACTTGCTGAACCATCGGCAAAATACGCTGGGTATGTTCGCGGGGACAAACTTCAAATAATGCGTGGACTTTACCTTCATTCCACAACGCAACGGAACAGGCTTCCGTTGCGGTATCAAGCGCTAAAATTCGCGTAGACATGCCAACCTCAGGCGGGAAATAAACGTATAACGGCGCGCATGATAGCACAGAGTCGGAACGCCGTTACGCTTTGCGCGTCAGGAAATCCACCGCCTGCGGCAGGCTTCTTGTACGCGGCGCGGGCGGCAGACTATTGAGAAAGACTTCGCCGTAGGGACGCATCACCAGACGATTGTCGCAAATCACCAGTACGCCACGATCGTCGACATCGCGGATCAAGCGTCCCACCCCCTGCTTGAGGGTAATGACGGCGTCGGGCAACTGCACATCATTGAAGGGATCGCCGCCGCGCAGACGGCAGTCTTCCATGCGCGCTTTCAGTAGCGGATCGTCCGGCGAGGTGAACGGCAGTTTATCGATGATGACGCAGGACAGCGCATCGCCCCGCACGTCCACCCCCTCCCAGAAACTGCTGGTCGCCACCAGCAGCGCGTTGCCCGCCGCCAGAAACTGCGACAGCAACTGGGTTTTACTGGTTTCGCCCTGCAGCAAGACCGGTAGCGTCAGGCTGGCGCGAAACTCCGCGGCCAATTCACGCATCATCAAATGCGAGGTACACAGCATAAAGCAGCGCCCCTGATTAGCCTGAATCAGCGGCGTCAACATCTGCGCCAGCAGCTTACCGCTGCCCCGGCGCGCGGTTTCCGGCAGAAAACGCGGTACGCACAGCAGCGCCTGACGGGCATAGTCGAACGGACTCGGCAACAGCAACGTTTCGGCCTCTTCCAGTCCCAGCCGGGCGGTGAAATGATCCATTTTGTCGTTCACGGACAACGTAGCGGAGGTGAAGATCCAGCTCGCAGCCTTCTCTTTCATCACGTCATGAAAACGGTCAGACACCGACAGTGGCGTTAAAGCCAGCACAAAGTGGCGACTCGTGCATTCATACCAGTAGCTGTAACCGGGCTGTTGTACGTCCAGCAGCCGCTTCAACCGGTTACGGTAAATCGTGGCGCGTTCAAACGCGGCATCCAGCAGCGCGGAGCGCCCCAGAGAAAGCTTGGCGACGTCGTAACACAGCTCCAGCGCATCATCGAGCAGCAATAGCGCGCGCTGCAGTCCAGTATCCGTGACAACGTCACGAAGGTTGCCGCGATAACCGGGGTCGCCGAGCGCCAGGCGAAAATCCTGTGTGCTTTGCGACAACCGATCGGCGCTTTTCTGTAACTGCGCCGCGTCACGCACTTCGGTGCGATAGGCGATGATCATATCTCGCGCCAAATCGAACAGCTGTCGGCTGCTCAGTTGCTGACCGAAATATTGGCTGGCGATGTCGGGAATTTGATGGGCTTCGTCGAAAATCACAACGTCGCCGTCGGGGATCAGCTCGGCAAAACCGCTCTCTTTCACTACCCGATCCGCCAGATACAGATGGTGGTTAACCACCACGACATCAGCATCCATCGCCCGACGGCGCGCTTTGACCACGAAACACGCTTTATAGTGCGGGCAATCGTTGCCGAGGCAGTTGTCATTGGTGCTGGTGACCAACGGCCAGATATGGCTGTCTTCCGGCACATCGCGGCAGGCGCTGGTGTCGCCGTCGTCAGTCAGCGACGACCAGCTACGCAGCTTAACCAGCTCGCGCAGGTTATCTTTGGAAAGATCCCCCCCGGTCATGGACTGCTGTTCCAGACGTTCAATACACAGATAGTTGGAGCGCCCTTTCAGCAACGCCAGTTTGCCGGGATAGTTAAGCGCACGCGCCACGGTCGGCAGATCGCGGCTGTACAGCTGATCCTGCAAAGCTTTGGAGCCGGTGGAAATAATCACTTTTTTTTCGGCGCGCAACGCGGGCGCCAAATAAGCGTAGGTTTTTCCCGTTCCGGTGCCCGCTTCAACCACCAGCGGCTTCTGCCGGGCGATGGCATCGGCGACGGCGGCCGCCATTTGCCGCTGCGGTTCTCGAGGCTTAAATCCCTTGATGGCCTTTGCCAATGCGCCCTCGGGGGCAAAATCATCGATCTCGTTTGCTGCTGCAGCCACGCGTTCTCTCTTTGCTGGGGAATAAATCGGCACCGGAGGCTCCGATGCGAGTGAGGGGATTATGCCAAGCTCGTCCCCCGGCCTCCACCTTAATATGTTGGCACGCCGTCGTTGGAAGCACGCGCCGCAGACGCTGTTCCTGTGTTTACCTCGGACAGGATGAATAGGTGGAACGCATGGTTAGCGCTAGGGCGGGAGGTTTTCTCCTCTGAAGCGAAAAGGTAAAATGGCGACGTTCGATAACGATAAATCAGGGATTTTGATTTTGAGCCATGTTTATACCTTTACGATTCCCAGCACACCCTTCACACCCAACGCAGGCTCCAGCGGATATTATTTGCGCCTCACTCACCAAGGCCATACGTTTTATACCCACAAAGCTAACTACAGCAACCCCGAACAATTTGAACGCCTATCCCCTCAGGGAAACTGGTACATTTGCGCCCATCGATTATGGGATGGAAGCTACTGGATACATTGGATTGCCGATGACAACGGTTTGATACTCGAACCTGAAAGCGCGTCTCAAAAAGTGGGGCCGATGCTGATTCAAAGCAGTGTGTCATTAGCGATAACGTTGCTGGCCGTCATCGCGTTGTACGTTTTTTTTCATTCTTCCCCCGCCCTTGCCACGATCGCAGCGTTGGTCGGTATATTCGCGGGGATAGGAGCGTCAGTCAGTCTGAGCAACCTGTTCGCTTTTTATCATCCGGTAAGCAGATTGTCGTTGAAATATCTCGCTCAAGCGAAGACCCGGGACAGACGTTTTTTTACGTCACCCCCTACTAACACTTCCCATTTTATCGTCAAACAACTCGATGAACAGTGGCGTCGTCAGGCAAAAGGCAGCGATCTCCTGCTGGAAGGCAATGTGAATCACGTACAAGACATGTCATGGAGTGCAAGGAAAGGAGAGGATGAAGTCCGCTACAGAGCGTTCTTTTTTACCTGTGAATATCGCTCGCTGATCATGTGCTGGCATCAAAACGATTCGTCCGTACACCAACCGGTGCGTTTAACTTCCGCACCGCCGTTTATGGCCATCAACGACCGTATCAGCTGCATCTATGAACAAAAAGAGAAGAAGTCCATGCTGACACAGCGATTACCCAGCCAGACGCATAAAGTCATCAGCTTAATTAACCTGACGGAAGGCAGTGTTTATCGCCTTCGTGGCGAGGGCGTTCTCGGTATCAGGCCGAACATCATCGAGCGCTGTCCGCTTTATCTCCAGGGGTAACCGCGTCACTTACCCTCATCATAGAATAAAGGACTCACAGGCCCTAAGTGTCTCCTCGTCGACGCGTCGAACCGATGGGGAGACAACGCGCCGGACGCCTGAGGCCACCGCCTGACAACACATCACATCGTTGCCAGACGATGATCCGCCGCGTCTGGACCGCGTCGAGCATCAGTTACTCTTGCTGCCCGGCATCCTCTTCGTCATCTTCGAAGCGCGCGACGATACGCTCTCCCTGATGTCCCTGACGTAGCGCCTCCGCCACACGGGCAATGGCTTCGCCGCTGCTCATTCCTTCCGAAATCAAGCGGTGGATTTCTTCGACGGCTTGCTGCTGCTGTTCATGCGTGAGCGACGGAATACCTGCAAACATTTTTCTCTCCTGAATCTGGCGGGATCGTCCCGGCATCATTGACGTCGCACGTCTCACGAGTGTGGTACGCTTGCATTTTGTGATGCCTTCGTGTCCACGCGACCGGTATACTTCCGGTCACTACCCGTATGAGATCGCCCGAAAATCTATATGCCAATGTCGTTAGTCTACCATGCTCTGCCTTACCAACCGGACGCTTTGTTGACCCAGTTCGCCCCGCTCTCCGAGCTGCCCTGGGCGATGCTGTTGCACTCCGGCACCGCTGAACATACGCATAACCGGTTCGATATCCTGGTCGCCGATCCGCGCGTCACGTTACAGACCCGCGGCGACACCACGGAGATAGCCGAAGGCGGCAACGTTCAGACCTCACCGGCCGACCCGTTCGAACTGCTGCAAGACCAGTTGAAACGATTAGGTCTGACCGCAACCCCGACGCCGGATCTGCCGTTTCAGGGCGGCGCATTGGGACTGTTTGGCTACGATCTGGGCCGTCGAGTGGAACGCCTGCCGACGCGGGCCGCACAGGATATCGATATCCCCGATATGGCCGTCGGTTTGTATGACTGGGCGCTGATCGCCGACCATCATCAGCGCAGGCTCACGCTAATCACATACGGCGACCCGACGCCACGACTCGCCTGGCTCAAAGCGCAACAGGACGCGCCTAACGACGCCTTCACGCTGACTTCCGCATGGCAGGCCAGCATGTCGCGGGAAGAGTACGGCGCCAAGTTTCGTCAGATTCAGGATTATCTGCACGCCGGCGACTGCTATCAGGTCAATCTGGCGCAACGCTTTCAGGCCCGTTATGAAGGCAGCGAGTGGCAGGCGTTCCTGCGTCTTTCCGCCAGCAATCGCGCGCCCTTTTCGGCCTTTATCCGACTCCCGCACAACGCGGTCATCAGCGTGTCGCCCGAGCGTTTCTTATGGTTGAACGACCATCATATTCAGACTCGCCCCATCAAAGGCACGCTGCCCCGCCAGCCTGACGCCGACGACGACGCCAGACAAGCGGAACGTCTGGCGGCCTCCACCAAAGATCGCGCGGAAAATCTCATGATCGTCGATCTGCTGCGCAACGATATCGGCCGCGTGGCCTCCCCCGGCAGCGTCCGTGTGCCGGAGCTGTTTGTGGTCGAAGCTTTTCCGGCTGTGCATCATCTGGTCAGCACCATTGAAGCGGAACTGCCCGCAGAGCTGCATGCGACCGACCTGTTGCGGGCTTGTTTCCCCGGCGGCTCTATCACCGGCGCGCCGAAAGTCCGGGCGATGGAGATCATCGAAGAGCTGGAGCCGCAGCGCAGGACGGCTTATTGCGGCAGCGTCGGCTATCTGAGCCTCTGCGGCACCATGGATACCAATATTACCATCCGCACGCTCGTCACCGACCGAGGTTCCATTTACTGCTGGGCCGGCGGCGGGATTGTCGCCGACAGTCAGGAGCAGGCGGAATATCAGGAAACGTTCGATAAGGTCGGACGTATTCTGCCTTTACTGTTGTCCCATGCTTGATGGCGATGTGGCGAGGAGCTGACGTGACAGACACGATCCTGCAAAACCCTGCGATGACCGCTGAGGCCGATCCGCCATTCGATTTGGCGCAGTTCATCACCCGTTTTCAGTTGCAAACGCCGGAAGCGACGCCGCCCAGCCGCTATCAGCGACAGGCTGCCGTACTGGTGCCGATTATTCGCCGTTACGAACCCACATTGCTGTTGACCCGACGTGCCGCGAACCTCCGCACACACGCGGGTCAGGTCGCCTTTCCCGGCGGCGCGGCCGACCTGGAAGATCCTTCCCTGATCGCCACTGCGCTGCGGGAAGCGTATGAAGAGGTGGCAATCCCGACGTCCCGCGTTCAGGTGCTCGGCACGCTGCCCTCGCAAGACAGCGTCAGCGGCTTTCAAGTCACCCCGGTGGTGGGCCTGCTGCCCCCCGACATGACGTTCACGGCGCAGGCGGACGAGGTGGCCGCCCTCTTCGAGATGCCGCTACGGGAAGCCTTTGCCTTACACCGCTATCATGGGCTGGAGATCGAGCGCGAACACCGCCGACATCGCGTTTATCTACGCAGCTATCAGCAGCAGTGGGTGTGGGGACTGACCGCGACAATTATTCGCCAGCTCGCGTTGCAGGTCGAGGCGCTTTGAACGCCAACGCACGACTTTGATCTCTCCCGGTATTCGCCCCTTTCGATAGCGCCCAAGCGCGGTGCGCACGTCGTCAGCAAGGCGTGTTTACCGTTCTACCGACCTCGGGCGTGTCATCGGAAACACGTTCGACACCACCCTGTGCCGTCTCGATTTAGCCCCACTTCACGTAATGACGGCTTTTAATCCGGACGACTCGCATAACCGCTGTACACCTTGCCGTTTCCCCTCTTTAGCATTAGATTTTTGTGGGCTTCACGCCTGCATTAAATAAGTTTATTTCATGCGAAAAGACGCTTTCCAACTGGGGATTACCACTACAATAGCGCCCATATTTAGCCGCCTAATAAAGGCATTCGACGGACGTTTAAAGGAGTGGTGCGTGATAAGCGTTTTCGACATGTACAAAATCGGCATCGGGCCGTCCAGTTCTCACACTATTGGACCGATGAAGGCCGGTAAACAGTTCGTCGATGAACTGGAGCAGGTCGGCCTTCTCGCCAACACGGATAGCGTAAAGGTAGACATTTATGGCTCGCTGGCGTTGACCGGCAAAGGCCACCATACGGATATTGCGATCATTCTGGGGCTCGCTGGCAATCAGCCAGATACCGTTGATATCGATGCCATTCCCACGTTCATTCAGGATGTCGCCCTCCACCAGCGTTTGCCGCTGAACGGGCAGCATGACGTGACGTTTTCCCAGACGGAAGATCTGACGTTCCATTGGGACAATCTGCCGCTGCATGAAAATGGCATGACGCTGAGCGCATACGCGGGCAATACGTTGATTTACCGTCAAACCTACTACTCTATCGGCGGCGGATTTATCGTTGACGAAGCTCACTTTGGTCAACCGGTCATCGCCCCCGTTGAGGTGCCCTATCCTTACGATTCAGCGCAGCAGCTGCTCGCATTGTGTAAGGCTAACGGTCTGTCCATCTCCGCACTGATGTTACGCAACGAGCGCGCGATTCGGCCTCAGGCCGAGATCGATGACTATTTTGCGAATGTCTGGCGCGCCATGAGCCAGTGCATCGACCGCGGTCTTAATACTGAAGGACTGCTGCCCGGCCCGCTACGCGTTCCCCGGCGTGCGGCCGCGCTGCGACGTATGCTCATGTCATCCACCGCCCTGACGCAAGATCCTATGTCCGTCGTAGATTGGGTCAATATGTTCGCTTTGGCCGTCAATGAAGAAAATGCGGCGGGCGGTCGCGTCGTCACGGCGCCGACCAACGGGGCCTGCGGCATCGTACCTGCCGTACTGGCGTACTACGATCGCTTCATTGAGCCCGTCGGTCCGCAGGTGTTCTTGCCCTATTTCATGACAACAGGCGCAATCGGGATTTTGTACAAAATGAATGCCTCCATTTCGGGCGCTGAGGTCGGCTGTCAGGGCGAAGTCGGGGTGGCATGCTCGATGGCTGCGGCCGGTCTGACCGAACTGCTGGGCGGCAGTCCTGAACAGGTCTGCGTCGCCGCTGAGATTGGCATGGAGCACAATCTGGGGCTGACCTGCGATCCGGTCGCCGGTCAGGTACAGGTGCCCTGTATTGAGCGCAATGCTGTTGCGGCCGTCAAAGCGATCAACGCATCGCGCATGGCCATGCGGCGCACGTCCGAGCCTCGCGTGTCGTTAGATAAAGTGATCGAAACGATGTATGAAACCGGTAAGGATATGAATGCGAAATATCGGGAGACGTCGCGCGGCGGATTGGCAATCAAAGTCCAATGTGATTAAACGGCGCCGAATGTAGAAGGCTGTGCGCGGATGCGCACAGCCGATAGCGAAGCGAGTTACGCCTCTTCGTCTTGATCCTGTTGGTCAACGACGCGTTCAATACGCACCAGTTCGATACGGTATTCGCTGGCCGCCATGATGGTAAATCTCAGGTGGCTGAACTCCAGCACCTCTCCAACATGCGGGAACTCATTGCTGTGAGCCAGCAGCAATCCGGCGAGCGAGGTGTAATCCTCTTTCGGGTCCACCAGATCCTGCATGTCCAGCGCCTGCTGCAGCGAGTGCAGATCGGTTCCGCCCTTCACCAGCCAGCCAGTGGCGTCGGCGACAATCTCCGGCGTTTCATCCTCGTCAGGGAATTCACCGGCGATCGCTTCCAGCACGTCCAACGGCGTCACCAGACCCTGTACGACGCCAAATTCGTTGGTCACCATCACCAGACTGCCTTTCGCGCGTCGCAGGACCGGCAGCAGATTGATGACATCCAACGTTTCCGGCACCACGATAGGCGACGTCACGGCGGCGAAGGTTTCCACATCCTGACCCTCTTCCAGCGCCACCAGCAGATCTTTCGCACGCACGACGCCCACCAGCTCGTCCAGCTCACCACGGCAGACCGGGAACAAGCTATGCGGCGTATCCAGCAGCTGAATGCGGATCTCTTCCGTGGAGCGTTCGCTATCCACCCAGGAAATTTCCGTCCGCGGCGTCATGACGCTGCGCAGTGAACGCGATGCCAGCGTCAGGACACCGCTGATCATATAGCGCTCTTCCTCGGCGAATGTCTCTTCGATACGCGCCTGAGGCTGTTCTTCATCATCCTGTTCGTTGTGTTTGGCGCGTGCGCCCATCAGACGCAAAATCGCTTCGGCGGTACGCTCACGCATGGGGCGATGAGACTGGTGCTTAGCGAAGTTATGACGCGCAATCTGATTAAACAGTTCGATGACGATGGAGAAACCGATCGCCGCGTAGAGGTATCCCTTAGGAATATGGAAACCAAAACCTTCGGCCACCAGGCTAAGCCCGATCATCAGCAGGAAGCTCAGACAGAGCACCACGACCGTGGGGTGTTCATTCACGAAGCGCGTCAGCGGTTTGGAAGCCAGCAACATCACGCCCATGGCGATGATCACCGCGGTCATCATGATACCCAGGTGGTTAACCATCCCGACGGCGGTGATTACCGCATCCAGAGAGAACACCGCATCGAGAATCACGATCTGAATGACAACGGCCCAGAAATTGGCATGCTCGCGGCTGGCGTTAGGATCGTGCGGACGGTTTTCTAACCGCTCATGCAGCTCCATCGTCGCCTTAAAGAGAAGGAATATCCCCCCGGCAAGCAGAATCAGGTCGCGACCGGCAAAGCTGAATTCACCGACGTGGAACAGGGGACGCGTCAGCGTCACCATCCAGGAAATCAACGAAAGTAGTCCCAGACGCATCAACAGTGCGAGCGACAGGCCGATGATACGGGCCTTGTCACGCTGTTTCGGCGGGAGCTTATCCGCCAGAATCGCGATAAACACCAGGTTGTCGATGCCCAGAACAATTTCGAGTACCACCAACGTCAATAAGCCTGCCCAGATTGAAGGATCTAGCAAAAATTCCATGTCAGACTCCGAAAAATGAACGAACTAATGACATTAATGTCACGGCGTTTTTGAATAAGGTTGAGATGTGTGCACGATCGGCTTGAGGCTGATGTGGGCCGGAAGGGCCGGTTAAGAAGTACCAATCACCCGCCGCAGCCGGTGTAATAGAAATGAATCGTCGATGACAGTCCATAGGAAAGGCGTCCGCCTGTAACTCCTCTTTAATTGAAAGAAAGTTAACTCTAGCAGGTTGTTTCTGGTTTTAACAAAGTTTTTCTATAGTCGCACTTTCTTCGCCAATATTGATAACAAGACCACACTTTTAACTATTCATATAACTGATTACTTTCCGCCCCGAATGATTGGAGATCGTCATCACACTATTTATTTTTTCGCAACATAAAATAAGTCGCGGCTGACTGAGACATTTCCGAACAGCTTGAATCGTTTCATAGCTCGTCCCAGACGGAATTCGCTTTCTTGATAACACAGACTCGGAAAAGCCTTTTGTGCACTTTTGTCAACAAAATGGGAAACCATTCACTTAGGCGTATCCCGTCATCTCTGTACACAGCACACCTGATAATGAAGGGTGTTTAACGAGGAGGTAGCAAGTGAGTATCGCAATTATCTTATGCACTCACGGTGCCACTGCCGGGCCCTTACTCAATACGGCTGAAATGATCCTGGGAAAACAGGACAACGTCGGTTGGATTGATTTTGTTCCCGGCGAAAATGCAGAAACACTGTTGGAAAAATACGAGACCAAGCTCGGCGAGCTGGATACGGATCAGGGCGTTCTCTTCCTGGTTGATACCTGGGGAGGCAGCCTTTCAACGCGGCGAGCCGCCTGGTCATGGATAAACAAAACCATGAGGTGGTCACCGGGACCAACATCCCCATGCTGGTTGAAACGTTTATGGCGCGTGACGATGATCCGCGCTTTGCCGATTTGGTCGCCATCGCCCTCGAAGCGGGTCGCGCGGGCGTCAAAGCGCTGAAAACGGCGGATGCCGCTCCTGCCAAACCCGCGGCGAAGCCTCCGCCGCCCCCATGGCCACCCCTGGCTCCGGCGGCCACATGAAAATCGGTTTGGCGCGTATCGATGACCGGTTGATTCATGGCCAGGTCGCCACCCGCTGGACGAAAGAAACCAACGTCAACCGCATCATCGTTGTCAGCAATGAAGTGGCGGCCGACAATGTGCGCAAAACGCTGCTGACGCAGGTGGCTCCGCCCGGAGTCAGCGCGCATGTGGTGGATGTCGCGAAAGCGATTCGTGTCTACAACAATCCCAAATATGCGGGCGACCGCGTCATGCTGCTATTCACCAATCCGACCGATGTCGAGACGCTGGTTGAAGCCGGTGTGGAGTTGCCGTCAGTCAATATTGGCGGCATGGCCTACCGACAAGGAAAAATACAGGTCAATAACGCCGTATCCATAGACGAAAAAGATATTGAGGCATTCCGCAAGCTGGCTGCGCGCGGCATTGAACTTGAGGTCCGTAAAGTTTCAAGCGACAGCAAGATCAATATGATGGATTTAATTAACAAGGCGACTCGTTAATACACCAAATATAGTGATGCGTAACCATTTAAACACTTAGAACGCTATTCATACAGGAGAAGTACAATGGAGATCACCACGCTTCAAATTGTGCTGATATTTATCGTAGCTTGTATATCAGGAATGGGTTCCATTCTTGATGAGTTCCAGTTTCATCGTCCTTTAGTGGCCTGTACCTTAATTGGTTTTGTTCTCGGAGATATTAAGACCGGTATTATTATCGGCGGAACATTGGAAATGATTGCCTTGGGCTGGATGAATATCGGGGCCGCCGTGGCCCCCGATGCCGCCCTGGCTTCCATCATTTCCACCATTCTGGTTATAGCTGGCGGACAGAGCGTCGGCGCCGGGATCGCGCTGGCTATTCCGCTGGCAGCGGCGGGTCAGGTGCTGACGATTATTGTCCGGACCATCACCGTGGCTTTCCAGCATGCGGCGGACAGCGCAGCCGAGCGCGGCAACCTGTCGGCCATCAGTTGGCTCCATATCTCCGCTCTGTTGTTGCAGGCCATGCGTATTGCCATTCCGGCCGTACTCGTCGCGATTTCCGTCGGAACCGAAGTGGTTCACACCCTGCTGTCCTCCATACCGGACGTCGTCACTAACGGCCTCAATATCGCGGGCGGCATGATTGTTGTGGTCGGTTACGCGATGGTCATCAACATGATGCGCGCCGGCTATCTGATGCCGTTCTTTTACCTCGGCTTCGTCACCGCGGCCTTCACTAACTTCAACCTGGTGGCCCTGGGTGTGATTGGCGTCGTGATGGCCATGCTGTATATCCAGCTCAGTCCGAAATACAACAAGGTTCAAGGCGCAGCGGCTCCCGCCCAAGGCAATAACGATCTCGACAACGAACTGGATTAACCGGAGTGACATCATGACTGATTCAACCGAAGTAAAAAAACTCACTGCCAGCGACGTGCGAGGCGTGTTTATTCGCTCTAACCTGTTTCAGGGATCGTGGAACTTCGAGCGTATGCAAGCGCTCGGCTTCTGTTTCTCGATGGTGCCGGTGATTCGGCGCTTATACCCGGAAAATTCGGATGAACGCAAACAGGCCATCAAGCGCCATCTGGAGTTCTTCAATACCCACCCCTTCGCCGCCGCCCCGATACTGGGCGTCACCATGGCGATGGAAGAACAGCGGGCCAATGGCGCCCCCATCGACGACGGCGCTATCAACGGACTTAAAGTGGGGCTGATGGGGCCATTAGCCGGCGTCGGGGATCCTATCTTTTGGGGAACCGCCCGTCCGGTATTCGCCGCACTCGGTGCTGGGATTGCCATGACGGGTAGCCTGCTCGGCCCGGTCTTGTTCTTCGTGCTCTTTAATCTGGTGCGTCTGCTGGTGCGTTATTACGGCGTCGCTTACGGTTACAAAAAAGGCGCGGATATCGTCAGCGATATGGGCGGAGGTCTTCTGCAAAAAATGACGGAAGGGGCGTCCATCCTCGGCCTGTTTGTCATGGGCGCATTGGTTAACAAGTGGACGCACGTTAACATTCCCATGGTGGTGTCGCGTGTGACCGGTCAGGATGGACAGACCACGGTCACGACCGTGCAATCCATTCTCGACCAACTGATGCCGGGTCTGGTGCCACTGCTGCTGACTTTCGGCTGTATGTGGCTGCTTCGCCGCAAGGTAAACGCACTTTGGCTGATCATGGGCTTCTTCGCGATCGGCATTTTTGGTTACTGGATTGGTCTTCTGGGTCTGTAACGTTCTCCTGCCGGGGAGGGTTGTTGCTGTCCCCGGCCCATTTATGGAGTCGCCATGAGTTTCTCCGATATCGTCATTATCCTCTGCATCGCCCTCACCCTTATCTACGCCGTTTATGATGAATTTATGATGGACCGACGCAAAGGCCCGACACGTCTGCGAATTTTATTACGCCGTCGTAGTCATTTAGATGCGTTAATTTATATCGGGTTGATTGGCATTTTAATCTATAAAAATATCACGAGTTACGGGACTACATTAACGACTGTATTACTGTTCTCGCTGATATTGATGGTTATTTATCTTTCTTTCATTAGATACCCAAAATTGTTATTTAAACCGCAAGGTTTCTTTTATGAGAATATCTTTATTTCTTATGGGAGAATAAAAAAAATTACATTATCCGAGGACGGCATTCTGGTTATTTCTCTGGAGAAAAAAGCGTTGCAAATCAGCGTCAACGAGTTAGATGACTTGGAAAGAATCTATCAGTTTATGATTGAAAATCAATGAATTGAAATCATGCGAACCAACGAGGAATGACTGAAAGATAATCAGCATCATGCCTATCGGTTATTATCCATGCAATCCATGCAGTCATCCATCTGGATTGTTTCACAGATGTCAAAGGTGAAAATAATTATCAGTTGCGTTTGTTTTCCTTAATCTATTTATTGTTGTTTAGCTCGGAAATAATATGTTAAGGTTGCGCGGTCATTTGGGGAGTAGCCAATTTCTGACGATTTTTTATCAGGAATGTTCGTGTCAACATGCTCGTTTTTCTAAAAAACGTGGTGCGAACGGCCAGACAGGCAGGCGAGACCATATGCACGCGATCTATTATCTGGTTGGGGGATAGATAGCGTGATATGGAGAAATGCCCCGCCGAGGCTATTTACAATGAATCTATCAGCAACTTTAATTCTTGCCTTTGGCATGTCCATGGATGCTTTCGCCGCTTCAATCGGTAAAGGCGCCGCCTTACACAAGCCCCGCTTCAGCGAAGCCGTCCGTACCGGACTTATTTTCGGTCTTATAGAAGCTATTACGCCTTTGATCGGTTGGGGCCTCGGCTTTTACGCCAGCCGCTTCATCATCGAATGGGATCATTGGGTCGCTTTCAGCCTGCTGTTTATCCTCGGCGCGCGTATGATTGTCGAAGGATCCAAGGGGGAAGACACCTCGTCTCAATCTGGAAAAATCCGCAAACACGGTCTCTTCACGTTAGTCTGCACCGCTATCGCCACCAGTCTCGACGCCATGGCGATAGGAGTGGGACTCGCTTTCTTGCAGGTCAATATTGTTCATACCGCGATGGTGATTGGCTGCGCCACCATGATTATGGTGACCTTCGGAATGATGATTGGCCGTTACGTCGGACCGTTGCTCGGCAAAAAAGCCGAGATCATGGGAGGCGTGGTGTTGATTGGTATCGGTTGTAATATTCTCTACAGTCACCTGTCCAATCTGGCCTGATAGATGAGGCAGGTGCAGCGACTCTTTCGCTGTCCTGCCTATCCATTTATCCATTACCGCTACAACTTGCGGTGAGTTCGAATCAGAAAATCCGTTTCACATTCAAACAACGATTCTGCCATTAATGTTGCCATCACTTCCGGCGTCGCTTTCCATGCAAAAGGCGTCATCTGCAACAAGGCTGCTGCTTCCTCTCCCGTCAGCGACAACGTGTAGCGAAGCGTTTCCGTGTTCTCCAGTTCAAATCCCACCAGCATTTCTTCCTTCATCGGATGCAGTTTTACATCTCGATAAATGCGTTCTTTTAGCTGATATAAATGCCGTGGACCTGGGGAAACCGTCATCACCAAACCGCCCGGCTTCACGACGCGATCCAGCTCTTTATCGTTACACGGAGCGTAGATCTTCAATACCGCATCTAATGAGTGCGCGTTGAACGGCAAGCGCTGACTCGACGCAACGCAAAAATTCACCTGACGGTAGCGGCGAGCGGCGCGTTGAATCGCCACTTTAGAGACATCTAAACCGAACACCTGTACGCCAGCATCCGCCAGGCATGATGATAAAGCATCGGTGTAGTACCCTTCGCCACAGCCAATATCCAGCACTGACTCAACCTGCCCCGTCATCTGGTTCGTCAGCGCATCGCAAAGATGACTCCGTAGAGGCAAATAATGACCTGCGTCCAAAAAAGCGCGGCGGGCTTGCATCATCTCCGCGTTGTCTCCGGGTTGTTTCGACCGTTTGAACTGCACCGGGAGGAGGTTAACGTACCCTTCTTTCGCGCGATCAAAATGGTGCTGTCCGCAGGTCCAGCGGGAGGATTCTGGTTGGAGGGGCTGATGGCACAGGGGACATTGATACGGCGCAGACGACATCTTGTTACCTTTTTGTTGCATACTTTGGCTTACGACAAAAACAAAAAACCCGCATCGAGGCGGGTTTTATTACGCAGAATTTGTAAATTACAGTGCAGTAACGTTTACTGCTGAAGGACCTTTCTGGCCATCCTGAATTTCAAACTCAACGTTCTGGCCTTCAGCCAGAGTTTGAAGCCGTTACCCTGGATTGCAGAGAAATGTACGAATACATCTTTGCTGCCGTCAGCCGGAGTAATGAAGCCAAAACCTTTAGACTCGTTGAACCACTTAACCTGACCTTTAATCTTTGCCATTTCAATATTTCCTTTAAACGTTCTAGACCGCCCGAGGGCGTTGTACAGATAAACTTGAGTCGTTGCTGCTAGAGGCACCAAAGTAAGGATCGACAGAGAAGTGGTATTCAACGTGAACGTTAGTACTCAAGACTTCTTTACGGAAAATGCCATTCATATACAGAACTGAACCTCGTTTCATCCAAATGCGTTATCACATACTCTGTGATCCTTGGCAAGCCATTTTTTACCAATGACCGGCACGACGCACAAATTCGTATATTTCATGCTTTATTCACATATCTATTTCTAATAACTGGCATTATTAGTGCGCAGTTTGATGATAAAAATGAATACGCGAGATAACCTTACTTTGGTTAGCATTATTATGGCACCCTACCGTGAGGTCGCCACCATCCTGATTAATTAATTTTTTATTATTGGTAAAGACCTCAAAATGTGATTGAACATTAAAACATCAGTCACGATAAGTACTAACATTTAACGCTTGGTCTTTAATGCCTCCCCCACTTCCTTGTCTGCGGATATACGCGATTCAATCCCACATTTGGACCCATCGGTACCTCTGAAACCGTTACTTTCGCCTTTCGATAATGATGTGCTGAAGCCTACGTCATTAGATTCGTGAGTTTCATGACGCTGACGTCTATGAAGTCTCGTTGTGTCATCAGGAGCTAATAACTGATTCTGGCCACAAAACCACCCTCTCACTACATCCACACAAAGATTGTAACATTTTACGATATTCATTAATCTTGCGCTAACCTCATATCGGATGCCGATACCCTCTGCGACGAGCGCTTTGGTCAGGTTTGCTGACCGACGATTGTTTAGAATTTGAAGAGATTGACACCTTTCAGGGAGCATCATACCATCCATAAATGATAACCATTATCATTTAAACAATTAAGTCAGCCTCTGAGGATCTCGAATGAAGCCGTTCCGAAACTGTCTTGCCTTCTCGTCTCATGCCCTCATCGGGATATTTTTCAGTGTATTCACCTTAGCCCCCGCGCACGCGGCGGAGAAATTTCGTGTCGTCACAACCTCCACGATTATTCAGGATATGGCCCAAAACGTGGCTGGCGATGCCGCGACGGTGGTTTCCATCGCTAAGGCGGGCGCGGATATCCACGATTATCAACCGACACCGAGAGACATCGTCAAAACCCAATCGGCTCAGCTAATTTTGTGGAACGGGATGAATCTGGAGCGTTGGTTCACACGCTTTTTCGAGAACATTAAAAACGTGCCTGCCGTGGTGGTAACTGAAGGCATTACACCTCTCCCCATCAGAGAAGGCGCCTACAACGGCAATCCGAATCCTCACGCCTGGATGTCTCCTTCCAACACACTGATTTATGTTGAGAATATCCGCCAGGGGCTGGTGAAGTACGATCCCACCCATACCGCGATTTATAACGAGAACGCCCGCGTCTATGCCGAAAAAATCAAAGCCATTGACGCCCCGCTGCGCGAACGACTCGCTCGCATTCCCGAGGATCAACGCTGGTTGGTGACCAGCGAAGGTGCGTTTAGCTACCTCGCCAAAGATTATCAGTTGGGAGAGATTTACCTGTGGCCCATCAATGCCGATGAACAAGGCTCGCCGCAACAAGTCCGCCGGGTTATCGATCAGGTTCGTCAGAAGCACATTCCGGTGATCTTCAGCGAAAGCACCGTATCCGATAAGCCCGCGCGTCAGGTCAGTAAGGAAACCGGGGCCAAATACGGCGGTGTTCTGTATGTCGACTCCCTGTCTACGCCGGACGGCCCTGTGCCCAGTTATCTGGATCTGCTTCGCGTTACGGTGGACACCATAGCGAAAGGATTCGAACGATGAGCCAAACAGCCGCAGCAGCGCTCGGTCCGCTGTCATTGGACGTACAGTCAGTATCCGTCACCTATAACAACGGCCATCAGGCCATCCATGACGCCTCTTTTTCGTTGACCGACGGCACAATTTGCGCGCTGGTCGGCGTCAACGGCAGCGGCAAATCCACGCTGTTCAAAAGCATTATGGGGCTGGTGAAACCCACCAGCGGCGCGGTACAGCTGAATCAGCAACCTATCTCTGTCGCCCTGAAACAAAACCTGGTCGCCTATGTACCGCAAACCGAAGAGGTCGACTGGAATTTCCCAGTGCGCGTTTCCGACGTCGTCATGATGGGACGTTACGGCAAGATGAACTTCCTACGGATACCGGGGGCGAAAGATAAAGCCCTCGTCGCGGAAGCGCTGGAGCGCGTCGGGCTGTCCGCCCTGCGCGATCGCCAAATCGGCGAGCTGTCCGGCGGACAGAAAAAACGTGTTTTCCTCGCGAGAGCGTTGGCTCAACAGGGCCGCGTTTTATTGTTGGACGAACCGTTTACCGGCGTGGATGTTAAAACAGAAAATGCCATCGTCGACCTGCTACGCGCCCTTCGGGCTGAAGGACATCTCATCCTCGTCGCCACCCACAATCTCGGTAGCGTGCCGGAGTTCTGCGACCACGTCATTTTGGTCAACCGCACCGTACTTGCCGCCGGCCCCACTCACAGTACCTTCACCCAGTCTAATCTGGAGAAAACTTTTGGCGGCGTACTTCGCCACATCAATTTGGGGGGAACCCACCTGCACGATGATGACGATAGTCGCTGTGTCACGGTACTGACGGATGATGAGCGCCCGGCCGTATTCTATGGCTCCACGAAAAGCGATCCGCCGACGTTCAGCCAGTTGCCGGGGGAGAAAAAAACGCCATGAGCGAATTACTCCTTCCCTTTAGCTACGACTATATGCTGAAAGCCATCTGGGTCAGTGGCATGGTCGGCGCCGTCTGCGCATTTCTTTCCGCCTATCTGATGCTGAAGGGCTGGTCTTTAATGGGCGATGCACTGTCACATTCGGTCGTTCCCGGCGTCGCCGGCGCCTATGCGTTGGGCTTGCCTTATGCCGCTGGCGCATTTTTCAGCGGGATGCTGGCCGCGTTGGCTATGACATTTGTCAAACACCTGACACGCCTGAAAGAAGACGCCATCATCGGCTTTATCTTTTCGACCTTCTTCGCCGTCGGACTGCTGATCATTTCGCTGAACCCAACATCCATCAACGTGCAGTCGATTATCTTCGGCAATATACTCGGTATCGCCGATGAAGACGTCCTGCAGGTGCTGGTCATCATCACTGTCACCTTCATTATCTTGTGCCTGCGTTGGAAGGATTTGCTGGCCGTGTTTTTCGACGAAAACCATGCCAGCTCGATCGGTCTGTCGCCGATGAGGCTGAAAATATTGTTCTTTACCCTATTGAGCGCCTGTACCGTCGCGGCGCTACAAACCGTCGGCGCGATTTTGGTGATCGCGATGGTGATTACGCCGGGCGCGACGGCCTATCTGCTGACCGACCGGTTTGGTTACCTGATTTTGATCTCAATCGCGGTGGGCACGCTGACCAGTGCGATAGGCGCTTATGTCAGTTTCTTCCTCGACGGCGCCACCGGCGGCATCATTGTCACGCTACAAACGCTGGTGTTCCTGATCGCCTTTGTGTTTGCGCCGAAACATGGTCTGCTGGCCGCACGTCGCCAACGGCGGCAGGCCAGCCGGGGAGAGCACGTATGAGTTTGCTTCACTGGATTATCGACCCGCTGAGTTACCCCTTCATGCAACGTGCCCTATTGGCAGCGGTGATCACCGGCGTCGTTTGCGCGGTGCTGTCCTGTTATTTGGTGCTAAAGGCTGGTCGTTGATGGGAGATGCGATTTCCCACGCCGTGCTGCCGGGGATTGTGCTGGCCTTTTCGCTTGGTATTCCACTGGCCATAGGCGCGTTCGCCTCGGGCCTGTTTTGCGCGGTCGCCACCGGGTATGTAAAAACCCACTGCCGGGTGAAAGAGGATACCGTCATGGGGATTATTTTCTCCGGTATGTTCGCGCTGGGACTGGTGATGTTTGCCCGCGTCGACAGCGACCAGCATCTCTCTCACATCCTGTTTGGCAACGTGCTGGGGATTTCATCGGATGATCTGTGGCAAATCGCCATTATCGCTGCCGTCACACTATCCATCGTGCTGCTGCGCCGCCGGGACTTCATGTTGTATTGCTTTGACCCTAACCACGCCCGAGTGATCGGACTGCCGGTAACCTGGCTGCACTATGGGCTGTTATGCCTGCTGTCGCTGACCATCGTCGCCTCATTGCAGGCCGTTGGCGTCATTCTGGTCATCGCCATGCTGATCGCTCCCGGCATCATCGCTTATATGATCTGCAAGACGTTTGACCGCATGCTGTTCGTCGCGACGATCGTATCCGTTTTATCCTGCGTTTCAGGCACGCTGGTCAGTTTTTATATCGATGGCGCAACCGGTCCTTGTATCGTCATTATTCAGGCATGTTTGTTTGCTGCCGCACTGAGTTACCACCAAATACGTTCTCGCCGCCCGCGCGTCAGCGCCTAATCGCACAAATTCAGACCGCCGACCGTGACAAGAGATTGCGGTTGGCGGTATGGTAAGTCTAACGCTGCTTTTTTAACCACAACACTTCAATACCCTACCCGCCGCCCGCTCAAATCGAAACAACGGCCGACGGTGACAAATTTCAGAGGACACAACTTACACACGTAACGATATAGCGCATCATTCCAACAGGAGGTTTCTCTATGTGGCACTCGATCGGTCAATTATTGGCAGAATACCTGGGGCCGGGAGAATTACAGGATCGCAGGGAACTGCCGGGCGGGGAGATCCATTCCGCAGGTTATCTTCGTTACGGCGAGCAAGATGTCTTTATCAAAAGCGACACCCGGGAAATGTTGCCGAAATTTCGGGCGGAGGCGGAACAGCTCGAGCTATTAGCCCGCAGCGAAACGGTACACGTTCCTCAGGTGTATGGCGTCGGCAGCCACCGGGACGTCAGCTTTCTTCTACTGCAATACATTGAATTTAAACCCCTGGATGCGCACGGCGCATGGCGCCTCGGCGAACAGCTGGCACGCCTGCATCAGTGGAGCGAGCAACCTCAGTTTGGTTTCGACTTCGATAACGATCTCTCCACCACCCCTCAGCCCAATGCCTGGCAGCGCCGCTGGTCCAGCTTCTTCGCCGAACAGCGTATCGGCTGGCAACTGCAGCTGGCCGCGGAAAAAGGGATGTTTTTCGGCGATATCGATACGTTGATTTCAGCCGTAGAACAAAAACTCTCCGGCCACCAGCCGCCGCCTTCATTGCTGCATGGCGACTTGTGGTCGAATAACTGGGGGAACAGCGCCAATGGGGTGTATTTGTTCGATCCGGCCTGCTACTGGGGCGATCGTGAGTGCGATCTGGCGATGCTGCCGCTGATGCCAGCGCTACCGCCGCAAATCTACGACGGTTATCAACACGTCTGGCCGCTGGAAAAGGGATTTTTGGAACGGCAACCGATTTACCAAATTTATACGCTGCTTAATCGGGCAAATCTTTTTGGTGGGGAATTTATCGCGGCCGCTCAACGGGCAATCGATGCCCAGTTACACGCTGCGGACTCGCATTGACGGAGTGGGAGTGGGCCTCGCCCACTCTCATTCTCGTTGTCAGGCAATCAGACCGATGACTTTTAACACGACATAACCAATAGCGGCGACGATGATCGGCAAAATGTACAGCGGGAAGAATTGCAGCAGCACGGTATGACGGGGAAGCTTGACCCGGGTTTCCAGCTCTTCACGCGTTTTCCCGTCACTGCCTTTGGCGTTTTCCAGGATCATCTGATCTTCCAGACCTTCACGAATATGCTTCACCTGCCGCGAAAGACGCGCGCCGGACACCTGCAACGCCAGTCCAACAAAGATCAGGATATAAATGAGCCAGAACATCATGGTCGGCGAAGCAAAGGCGCGGCTAAAATCCGGCACCGGCGAGTTATACCAAAAGAGATTGAGAAACGGTGTGTTGAAGCGAAGGACTTCCACGACCAAATGCAAAAAGTCCTGCATCACCCCATTTATGCCCTGCTTTCTCTCCGTGAAGTCATAAATGACATTCGCCAGAGATATGATCGTTGAAAGCACGGCCGGAATAAAAATGATCCATCCCGCGATACGCTTAACCACGGCGATGAGGCCTGCCTGTTGATACGTCATGAGTTCCCCTTGATGAGTGACGCAGCCTAAATATCTCAATGAGATAACACTTAGTGTAGACACATAAAAACCCGTTAGCAGGGTACTTCAGGTTTCCAACGAGTCAACGTTTTCTTGAGGGATGGCCTTTTGAAGCAATGATTTAGCGTCTAACTGGTTTATAATTGCCACTCTCTTTGATTGTCCCCACCACAGGAGCCCAACCCTATGCCTGCTATTTACCCCATCGACGCGGCCATTTTTGACATGGACGGATTGCTGATTGACTCCGAACCGTTCTGGGAGCGCTCCATACATGAAATCATCAGCGGATTGGGCGTGGACATGTCATCAACCGACGGCATGCCGGACCTGCTGGGTCTTCGCATCGATATGGTCGTTGCGCTCTGGTATCAGCATTCTCCCTGGAAAGGGCCCAGCAAAGAAGAAGTCACCACCCGCATCATCAAACGCACCATTCAGAGCGTGGAAGAAACTCGTCCTTTATTGCCTGGCGTGGAGCAGGCTCTGCAACTGTGCCGCAGTCAAAATCTGAAAATTGGGCTGGCTTCGGCCTCGCCGCTGTTTATGCTGGAACAGGTGTTGGAGATGTTTAATTTGCGCGGTTACTTCGACACGCTGATGTCCGCAGACCAACTTCCCTATAGCAAGCCGCATCCTGAGGTCTATCTGCGGGCTGCACAAGCGCTGGAGGTTTCCCCTCTCGCCTGCGTCACGCTGGAAGACTCGGTCAATGGCATGATCGCGACCAAGGCTGCCCGCATGCGCTCTATCGTCGTTCCGGCGGCAGAGATGCGCAACGACGCGCGCTGGGCGTTGGCGGACGTCAAATTGGAGTCGCTGCAACAACTCACCGCCGCCCACATATCCTGAACCACATCGCGGTGCTCCGTGCGTCTGGAGCACCCGTTCATCCCGCTTAAATCCAGCACTGACTTACCCGTTTTTTCCTTACAAAAAACAGGGACGTGATCTTCGTCGCCAAAAACGGTTTTAACAAGCATATCAAACTGTTAATGAGAATGAATTTGCTTCTTCTTTCACATTTTTTATCTCACCGATATGCTACGCTTACTATCGATATACCACCAATACAACGGAGATGGTTTCATGATGATGAAAGCAGCAGTCGCAAAAGCCTTTGGACAGCCTCTGGTAATCGAGCAGGTGCCGGTGCCGGAAGTGGGTCCAGGTCAGATATTGGTTAAAATTGCCGCAACCGGCGTATGCCACACCGATCTCCATGCCGTAGAAGGCGACTGGCCGGTTAAGCCCAACCCGCCCTTTATTCCGGGTCATGAAGGCGTCGGACACGTGGTGAAAATCGGCGCAGGCGTCACTCACCTGAAAGAAGGCGACCGCGTGGGCGTTCCCTGGCTGTATTCCGCCTGTGGACACTGTGATTACTGTCTGGACGGCTGGGAAACACTGTGTGAAAAACAGCAGAACTCCGGCTATTCCGTTAACGGCAGCTTCGCCGAATACTGCCTGGCCGATGCCAACTACGTGGGTATCCTGCCGGACGACGTCGAGTTTAATGAAATCGCCCCGATCCTCTGCGCAGGTGTAACGGTTTATAAAGGTCTGAAAATGACCGATACCAAACCGGGCGACTGGGTCGTCATTTCCGGTATCGGCGGTCTGGGCCATCTGGCGGTTCAGTATGCCAAGGCGATGGGCCTGAATGTTGCCGCTGTCGATATCGACGACAGCAAACTGGCGTTCGCCAAACGTCTTGGCGCGACCGTCACCGTCAATGCCAAAAGCACCGACCCGGTGGCGTATCTGAAAAAAGAAATCGGCGGTGCGCATGGCGTGCTCGTCACCGCCGTCTCTCCGAAGGCGTTCGAACAGGCTATCGGTATGGCCCGCCGCGGCGGCACCATCGCGCTGAACGGTCTGCCGCCGGGCAAATTCGACCTGTCGATCTTCGACATGGTGCTGGATGGCATCACCGTGCGGGGTTCCATCGTGGGAACGCGTAAAGATCTGCAGGAGTCACTGGACTTCGCCAGCAAAGGCAAAGTAAAAGCGAATATCGCCGTTGAACCGCTGGAAAATATCAACGACATTTTCGCACGTATGCATGCTGGCAAGATCGAAGGCCGTATCGTCGTCGATATGGCGTTGTAATCGTCTCTTCCCCGTGGATCTCGCCACGGGGATATTTCGTTCTTGTCACTTCGACGTCCCTTTTCGCCTCATGCTTGCCACATCAGCCTCACTAAATCTGCTTGAATACACCGGTTAACAGGGCTCGCTGTCACAAAGAGTTACGCCGTCACGTCTTTCACCTCTCCTCACATTATTTTATACTGTATAAAATGACAGCCTCCTGAGATATCGCATGACCGCCGAAGGCCACCTTCTATTCGCTGTTGCCAGCGCCATATTCGCCAAAAAAGCAGAGCTTTCTCCCGCGCTTGCGGCCGGAGACTGGTGGCACATCATTCCTGCGGCCATGTTGACGTCCTTGCTGCCTGATATCGACCATCCCAAGTCGGTACTCGGCCAACGCTTAAAGTGGATATCCATTCCGGTGGCGCGCCTGTGTGGACATCGCGGCTTTACCCATAGCCTGTTGGCGATTATCGCCGGGCTGTATTTTATCCACACTCAGCTTCCCACAAATTGGCCCATTCCGGGCGACGTCTATCACGCCATGATCGTGGGCTACCTCAGTCATATCGTGGCCGATATGCTAACCTCCGCGGGCGTGCCGCTATTGTGGCCGTGTCGCTGGCGATTTCGCTTCCCTATATTACAAAGCCAAAAAGGTAATCAGCTTGAGCGAATGCTGTGTTCGGGCCTCATTATCTTGTCGTTGTGGCAGCCTCAACGGTCGTTGGAGAGTTGGAACTACCCGCAGCCGACGAAATGGCTTCAGGGCCTCAATTTGCAACTCCACCAATTACTCACGCCGCAACGTAGCACCCTGCTGCGTTTTTAGGTGCAACCTGCCCTGTTTCCCGGTAACACCTACCGATAAGACCTGCTATTCTAGCGCGCCTGCCTCCCCACGCTGGGGAGCAAGATAAAAGATAACCAACGAGGGAGAAGTGGAGATGAATTTTCCGCTCATACTGAATATTATCGTTTTCGCCCTACTGCTGATCGCGCTAAGTTACTGCGGCAATGCACGCTGGAGTCTGGCGAAGAAAGTCCTGCTGGGTCTGGTGATCGGCGTCGTATTAGGTTTGGGGCTGCACCTAATCTACGGTAGCAACGCGCCGGTCGTTGCACAGTCAATTGCCTGGTTCAATATCGTCGGCAATGGTTATGTCCAGCTGCTGCAGATGGTTGTGATGCCGCTGGTCTTTGTATCTATTCTCAGTTCGGTCGCCAAGTTGCACAATGCCTCGTCGCTGGGAAAAATCAGCTTGCTGACCATCGGTACGCTGCTTTTCACGACGTTAATTGCCGCACTAGTCGGCGTCTTCGTCACTCATCTGTTCGGGCTTAACGCCTCGGGGCTCGTACAAGGGGCTCAGGAAACGGCCCGGTTGTCAGCGATTGAAAGCAACTATGCAGGTAAAGTCGCCGATCTTTCGGTGCCGAAGTTAATCCTGTCGCTTCTCCCCAAAAACCCGTTCGCCGATCTCACCGGCGCCAGTCCGACAGCCATCATCAGCGTGGTCATCTTCGCCGCTTTTCTGGGTGTCGCCGCGCTCCAACTACTGAAGGATGACGCTGAAAAAGGCCAACGGGTTTTGATCGCCATTGATACGCTTCAGGCGTGGGTAATGAAACTGGTGCGGTTGGTGATGCGTCTGACGCCATACGGTGTCCTCGCGCTGATGACTAAGATGGTGGCCAGTTCAAACTTACAGGACATCATTAAGCTCGGTAGCTTTGTGGTTGCCTCTTATCTGGGGCTGGCCATCATGTTTGTTGTCCATGCCCTGCTGCTCTCACTGACTGGCGTTAACCCGGCTCGCTTCTTCCGTAAAGTCGGCCCGGTACTGTCCTTTGCCTTCACCAGTCGCTCCAGCGCAGCCACGATTCCGCTGAGTATTGAAGCGCAAACCCGACGCCTGGGCATTCCCGAGTCTATCGCAAGTTTCGCCGCCTCTTTCGGCACGACCATCGGCCAGAACGGGTGTGCAGGACTATATCCTGCCATGCTGGCGGTGATGGTCGCACCGACGGTTGGTATTGACCCGTTCGATCCGGTTTGGATCGCCACGCTCGTCGGTATCGTCACCATCAGCTCCGCCGGCGTCGCTGGCGTGGGCGGTGGCGCAACCTTCGCGGCGCTGATCGTCCTGCCTGCGATGGGGCTCCCGGTGACACTGGTGGCATTGCTTATCTCAATCGAACCGCTGATTGATATGGGGCGCACCGCGTTGAACGTCAGCGGCTCTATGACCGCGGGGACGATAACCAGCCAGCTACTAAAGCAAACGGACAAGCAGGTGTTCAATTCACGGGAAGATGCGGAATTAAAGCAGCAGTAAGTCTGATAGATCGCGTTCAAAAACGAAAAAGCCGAACGAGATGTTCGGCTTTTTTATGACTCAGACTAACGTTAGCTCTGAGGATGGGTATCGTATTCCTGACAGCTCTGGAAGCCTTTATTCAGTACATGGCCCGTTTCATCAAAGCTCACGAAGTAGTACTGTATTTTCTTATCTTTAGTCCCCAGGATATAGGTGTTACAGGTACCACGTGCATTAATCATCGTGGCCTGGGTAGAGGCTGGACCTGCGATTTGATTGACCTGCTGTTTGGTCATCCCTTTTTTGACGTCTTTTACCACCGGCTTGGTAAAGTAATTCTCCGCACGGTCATACGCCGTACAACCAGAAAGGAGCACCAGCCCTGCAGCAATACACATTAATAATCGATTCTTGTTCATTGCATTACCTCTTTTGGTATTAGTTAGCTTAAGGCTAGATGGCAAGAGGCGGTTTATCAACCCGACCTCAATGCTTTAATGAACTGATTATGGGTAAGAAAATAGGCTACCAAGCGCAGTCCTATCCTGCGCACTTGTTCTTTTACTCCACGGGAAGTCACGTTAAACTGAGACAATCGTTCTAATTATGCTGCCGTATCAATAGGTTCAGGAGAGGCGAAATGTCATTACAGCAGAGCATCATTCAGGCACTCGGCGTCAAAAACACGATCGATCCCGCGCAGGAAGTCCGTGTTAGCGTTGATTTTTTGAAGAATTATCTTAAGGCGCATCCTTTCGTCAAAAGTCTGGTGCTCGGCATCAGCGGCGGCCAGGATTCCACGCTGACAGGCAAAATTTGCCAAACGGCCATCAATGAACTGCGTACAGAAACCGGCAACTCAGCCTATCAGTTCATCGCCGTCCGCCTGCCCTATGGCGTCCAGGCCGACGAGCAGGACTGCAGGATGCGATCGCGTTTATCCAGCCGGACCGTGTATTAACTGTCAATATCAAACCCGCCGTCGATGCCAGCGAAGCGACGCTTCGTGAACTTGGCATAGAGCTGTCTGATTTCGTGAAGGGAAACGAGAAAGCGCGTGAGCGTATGAAAGCGCAATACAGCATCGCGGGAATGAATGCAGGGCTGGTCGTTGGTACGGACCATGCGGCAGAAGCGGTCACGGGCTTTTTCACTAAATACGGCGATGGCGGTACCGATATCAACCCGATTTTCCGCTTGAACAAGCGTCAGGGTAAAGCGCTGCTGAAACTTCTGGGCTGCCCTTCTCATCTCTATACCAAAGCACCGACCGCCGACTTGGAAGAAGATCGTCCTGCATTGCCGGATGAAGTGGCTTTGGGCGTCACCTACGAGAATATCGACGATTATCTGGAAGATAAAAATATCGATCAGCGCGACGCGGCGATCATCGAGGAGTGGTACCGCAAAACGGAGCATAAGCGCCGTCCGCCGATTACCGTTTTCGACGATTTTTGGAAATAATCGACACTTTATCCCGCATTGTCATTAGCGTCCTCTCTCAAATATTAACGGCAGCCTGGCTGCCGTTTTCTTTTCTGCGCGTACCTCCGGTTCCCGATCTGGCAATTCCATCTACACTATGAGTCAAACGCTCTAATGTGAGACACAATGATGCACCGCTCTCCACCGGGTAAACGAATTCAGCGCGAGATTCGCACGGTTGAACAAATGATAAAACTGTATGCTAAGTCTCATCCCGTTCAGGTCGGCGATGACAGCTATACACTGCTATTTCGCTACGCAATAAAGCGTCTCAATAAGTGTTACTTCGGGGAGGAAAAACCGGCCTGCAAGCAGTGTCCAATCCACTGTTATCAACCCGCTAAACGTGAGGCGATGAAGCTTATCATGCGCTGGGCCGGGCCACGAATGCTGCTACATCATCCGGTGCTCGCCCTCCGACATCTTTGGGACGACCGCCGCCCTGTACCGGAGATTTCGCCAGTCAAAACAAAAATTCCTCATTTACAAGACGATATTTCAGAGGAAGCCGTAAAAGAAAAAGGCCGCTAAAGCGGCCTTTTCGTTTACTTAAAACTTACTCAGTCTTTAGGTGAAGCATTCTCAACCCGACTCTTTAACTTCTGCCCCGGACGGAATGTGACCACACGGCGCGCCGTAATCGGAATATCCTCGCCTGTTTTTGGGTTACGTCCCGGCCGTTGGTTTTTGTCTCGCAGGTCAAAATTGCCGAACCCTGACAACTTGACTTGCTCGCCATTTTCCAAAGCGCGACGAACTTCTTCAAAAAACAACTCGACTAGCTCTTTGGCATCCCGTTTACTCAGCCCAAGCTTTTCAAACAGGTATTCTGACATTTCAGCTTTTGTAAGCGCCATAGGTTTAATCCCTCAAGGATGCTTGGAATCGCTGTTTTAGTGCTGCCACACATTTCGCGACTGTGGCGGCAATTTCCTCTTCTGCCAGTGTACGAGCGGTATCCTGCAATACCAGACTGATAGCCAGACTCTTATATCCGTCTTCCACGCCCTTGCCTCGGTACACGTCAAACAAGTTTACGCCAACTAACTGATTTGCGCCAACTTTCTTGCACTCAGCCAGAATATCTCCCGCAGGCACGTTTTCAGCGACGACAACGGCGATATCACGACGGTTCGCCGGGAAGCGGGAAACATCAGCAGCTTCCGGCACAACACGGTCTGAAATTTTGTCCCAGAGAACTTCAAATACGACGGTACGACCGTTTAAATCCAACTTACGTTCCAGTTCTGGGTGAATAACCCCAATAAAACCAATACGTTGTCCATCCAGATAAATTGCAGCGCTTTGACCTGGGTGCAGAGCGGCGTTCGCTTCAGCTCTGAATTCAACGGCAGAAAGTTTGCCCGTCAAAGCCAGTACCGATTCAAAATCACCTTTTAAATCATAGAAGTCAACTGGCTGTCGTGCCAGGTCCCAATGTTCTTCAAATCGGGAACCGGTGATCACACCCGCTAACATCATTTCCTGACGGATACCCTGTTCCGCATTGCTGTCGGGAACAAAACGCAAACCACTTTCAAAAATACGGATTCGGCTCTGCTGACGATTCTGGTTATAAACAACTGCGCCCAGCAATCCGGTCCACAGCGACAAGCGCATTGCCGACATATCGACTGAGATCGGACTAGGCAGGATCAGCGCTTCTTCGCCTGGATGAACCAGCGCCTGAATTTTAGGATCCACAAAGCTGTAAGTGATCGCTTCCTGATAGCCGTGGTCCACCAGCATGGTTTTCACACGTTTAAGCGACAGATTAGCTTCTCGGTGGCTCGTCATTTTCAACGGCGCCAGTGCGGCTTCGTTAGGAATATTGTCGTAACCGTAGATGCGAGCAACTTCTTCGACCAGATCTTCTTCAATTTCCATATCGAAACGCCAGCTTGGCGCCGTCGCCTGCCAGCCATCAGCCGTACGTGTCACCTGACAGCCCAGACGTTCCAGAATATCGCTCACCTTGTCGTCAGCGATATGATGGCCGATCAGGCGATCTAATTTTTCACGACGCAGCGCAATCGTAGCGCGAACAGGCAGGTTTTTATCGTGAGTCACATCAACAACCGGACCGGCTTCGCCACCGCAAATATCCAGCAGCAAACGAGTCGCGCGTTCCATTGCCTGATACTGCAGCTCTGGATCAACACCGCGTTCGTAGCGGTGAGAAGCATCTGTGTGCAAGCCGTAGCGACGCGCGCGACCGGTGATTGCCAACGGGTTGAAGAAGGCGCATTCCAGTAAAACGTCCTGCGTTTCTTCGTTTACGCCGGAGTGTTCGCCGCCGAAAATCCCAGCCATTGCCAGCGCTTTGCTGCTGTCGGCAATAACCAGCGTCTCCGCATTCAGTTTCGCATCGTTACCGTCCAGTAAACGCAACGTCTCGCCTTCCTGAGCCATGCGCACCGTGATGTTCCCCTCCAGGCGACCGAGATCGAAGGCGTGCATCGGCTGGCCGAGTTCCAACAGAACGTAGTTAGTGACATCGACAACCGGATCGATAGAACGGATCCCACAACGACGCAATTTTTCACGCATCCACAGCGGAGTCGTCGCTTTGACATTAATCCCCTTCACCACGCGGCCGAGATAGCGAGGACAAGCCTCTGCGGCATCCACGTTGATGGGGAACGTATCGGTGATCGTCGGTTCGACGGGCGTGATTTCCGGAGTAGTGAAGGCAACGCCATTCAACACGGCGACATCACGAGCGACGCCCTGCAGGCTCAGGCAGTCGGCACGGTTAGGCGTAACACTGATCTCGATGATGTTGTCATCCAGCTTCAGGTATTCACGCAGGTCGGTTCCAATCGGCGCATCGGCAGGCAGTTCCAGAATTCCGTTATGGTCATCGGCAATCCCCAACTCGGAGAATGAGCACAGCATCCCTTCGGACGGTTCACCGCGGAGTTTGGCGGCTTTGATCTTGAAATCGCCCGGCAATACCGCGCCGATGGTCGCAACGGCCACCTTCAAGCCTTTACGGCAGTTAGGCGCGCCACAGACGATATCCAGCAGACGTTCGCCACCGACATTCACTTTGGTGACGCGCAATTTGTCGGCATTAGGATGCTGGCCGCACTCTACCACTTCACCTACAAACACACCGTTAAACGCACCGGCGGCTGGCTCTACGCCATCCACTTCCAAACCGGCCATCGTGATTTGTTCAGATAAGGCTTCGCTGCTGATAGCTGGGTTAACCCATTCCCGTAACCAGAGTTCACTGAATTTCATAATGCTATTCCTGCCTTATTTAAACTGTTTGAGGAAGCGTAAATCGTTTTCAAAAAATGCGCGCAGATCGGTTACGCCGTAGCGCAGCATGGTCAGTCGTTCCATCCCCATGCCGAATGCGAAGCCGGAATACACATCAGGGTCGATACCGACATTACGTAAAACATTGGGGTGCACCATCCCACAGCCCAGCACTTCGAGCCATTTACCGTTTTTACCCATGACATCCACTTCTGCGGACGGTTCGGTGAACGGGAAATAGGAAGGACGGAAGCGAACCTGTAAATCTTCCTCGAAGAAGTTACGCAGAAAATCGTGCAGTGTACCTTTCAGATGAGTAAAGCTGATGTTTTTATCCAGAATCAGCCCTTCCATCTGGTGGAACATCGGGGTATGCGTCTGGTCGTAATCATTACGATAGACACGGCCCGGTGCGATAATACGAATAGGCGGTTGTTGCTTTTCCATCGTTCGGATCTGGACGCCAGAGGTTTGCGTACGCAACAGGCGTTTGGCGTCAAACCAGAAAGTGTCGTGGTCGGCGCGGGCAGGATGGTGGCCGGGGATGTTGAGCGCATCGAAGTTATGATAATCATCTTCAATTTCGGGACCTGATACGACAGAGAAACCCAATTCGCCGAAGAAGGTTTCAATGCGATCGATGGTCCGGGTAATCGGATGCAGACCACCGTTCTCAATGGTGCGTCCCGGCATGGACACATCAATGGTTTCCGCAGCAAGGCGAGCGTTCAGTTCAGCGCTTTCCATTGCCTGTTTACGGGCATTCAAAGCCTCCTGTACTTCCTGCTTAGCCTGGTTGATGACGGCACCCGCTGCAGGACGCTCTTCAGCAGGCAGCTCGCGCAGCGAGGTCATCTGAAGGGTTAAGTGACCTTTTTTGCCCAGGTATTCTACGCGCACGTTTTCCAATGCGGCGATATCCTGCGCCTCTTCTATGGCTGTTCTGGCTTTGGCAACCAGTTCTGCGAGATGTTGCATTACATTCCTCTTCTTCTGCCTGTACGGCCACGGTGATAATTGGAAAAGTATGATTCTCAGTGCATCTGACGACACGACTTGTATGGTCCTGGACCTTTCCCTGACCAATAAAAAAGCCTCCGCACGGGAGGCTTAAGCGCTACTTTTCGTTTCTTTTCTTACGCGCAAAGCCTCCTGAGTTCAGGCGCTAAAGTAAAAAAAGAAACGGAAAATAGCAGTTTTCATACTTGCGTTACCTTGTCGTTATTGATGTCTGTGGGGTTAAGCGCTGCAATCAAACATTTCAGTGTTTATGACGAATGATTGACGCATCTTACGAGCTAAAAATCAAAAGAGGGAGCAAGCTCCCTCTTCTAACCGGCTTACGCCAGAGCTGCTTTCGCTTTTTCAACCAGTGCGCTGAAGGCCACTTTATCGAAAACTGCGATATCAGACAGAATCTTACGGTCGATTTCAACAGAGGCTTTTTTCAGGCCATTGATGAATTTGCTGTAAGACAAACCGTTCTGACGGGCTGCTGCGTTGATACGTGCAATCCACAGCTGGCGGAACTGACGTTTCCGTTGACGACGGTCACGGTAAGCGTACTGACCAGCTTTGATTACTGCCTGGAAGGCAACACGATAAACGCGCGAACGGGCACCGTAGTAACCTTTCGCTTGTTTTAATACTTTCTTGTGACGTGCACGAGCAACCACACCACGTTTTACGCGAGCCATATGCTCTCTCCTAAAATCTTATTCTGAATGAAAAGGTAACTTATGCGTAAGGCAGACAAGCTATGACCAGACCCAGATCGCCTTTGGAGACCTGAGCTTTAGGACGCAGATGACGTTTACGTTTAGTCGCTTTTTTGGTCAGAATATGACGCAGGTTAGCATGCTTACGCTTAAAACCACCGCCGGCGGTTTTCTTAAAGCGTTTAGCGGCGCCACGTACTGTTTTGATCTTTGGCATTGTTATTTCCACTTCGCATTGTTAATAAAACGAATCAGATAAGGCGAACGAAACCGCGCTACGCGAGCATAACGCGGATTCGATTACTTGAATGCCTTACTGTTTCTTCTTCGGTGCAAGCACCATGATCATCTGACGGCCTTCGATCCTTGATGGGAAGGATTCGACGACGGCCAGTTCACTCAGATCGTCACGAACGCGGTTAAGCACTTCGATACCAATCTGTTGGTGCGCCATTTCACGTCCACGAAAACGCAGAGTGATTTTAGCTTTGTCACCGTCTTCCAGAAAGCGAATCAGGTTGCGTAGTTTGACCTGATAGTCGCCATCATCGGTACCAGGCCGGAATTTGATTTCCTTGACCTGAATAACTTTTTGTTTCTTCTTCTGCTCTTTAGTGGCCTTACTCTTCTCATAGAGGAACTTGCCGTAATCCATGATTCGGCAAACCGGCGGTTCGGCGTTCGGGCTGATTTCTACTAAATCAACGCCTGCTTCTTCGGCTTTTTCTAGCGCTTCATTCAGGCTGACAATACCGATCTGTTCGCCATCGACGCCAGTCAGGCGTACCTCTTGTGCGCGAATTTCTTTGTTGATGCGATTAGGACGCGCCGGTTGAACTCGTTTTCCGCCTTTAATACCTTATTCCTCCAATTGATGAAGACTACGGCTGCGAATCTCTTGTTGCAGCTTACTGATAACTTCGCTGACATCCAGACTCCCCAAATCTTTGCCGCGGCGTGTGCGGACAGCAACTTTACCTGCTTCCACTTCTTTATCGCCACAGACCAGCATATAGGGAACACGCCGCAATGTGTGCTCGCGGATTTTAAAGCCAATCTTCTCATTTCTCAAGTCTGCTTTGACGCGAATGCCCGCTTCTTGCAATTTTTGGGTCAATTCGCTGACATAATCAGACTGACTATCGGTGATATTCATAATCACCACCTGTACCGGAGCTAACCAGGTCGGGAAGAATCCCGCAAACTCTTCGGTAAGAATACCGATAAAGCGCTCCATTGAGCCCAGTATAGCCCGGTGAATCATTACCGGGACCTGACGTTCGTTGTTTTCGCCAACGTAAGACGCACTTAGACGGTTCGGCAATGAAAAGTCGAGCTGTACAGTACCACACTGCCACGCACGATCCAGGCAGTCATGTAAAGTAAACTCGATTTTCGGACCATAGAAGGCCCCTTCTCCCGGCTGATATTCGAATGGAATTTCATTTTCAGCCAGCGCCGCCGCCAGATCTTCTTCCGCACGGGTCCATGTCTCATCAGAGCCGATGCGTTTTTCCGGACGGGTTGACAGCTTCACCTCGATTTTTTCAAAACCGAAAGTGCTGTACGTGTCATAAACCATTTTAATACAGTTATTTACTTCAGAGCGAACCTGATCTTCCGTACAGAAGATATGAGCATCATCCTGAGTAAATCCGCGTACGCGCATCAGGCCATGCAGAGATCCCGAAGGCTCGTTACGATGGCAGCTACCGAACTCGGCCATACGCAGCGGCAGGTCGCGGTAAGATTTCAATCCCTGATTGAAGATCTGTACATGACCTGGGCAGTTCATCGGCTTGATGCAGTATTCACGGTTTTCAGACGAGGTGGTAAACATCGCGTCTTTGTAGTTGTCCCAGTGCCCGGTTTTTTCCCACAGCACACGGTCCATCATGAACGGACCTTTAACTTCCTGATACTGATACTCTTTCAGCTTAAGACGCACAAACGCTTCCAGTTCACGGAAAACTGTCCAGCCGTCGTTATGCCAGAACACCATACCCGGCGCCTCTTCCTGCATATGATACAGGTCGAGCTGCTTACCGATCTTACGGTGGTCACGCTTGGCGGCTTCTTCCAACCGTTGCAGATAAGCATTCAGCTGCTTTTTGTCTGCCCAGGCAGTACCGTAAATACGCTGCAGCATTTTATTGCTGCTGTCGCCGCGCCAATACGCCCCAGAGGTTTTCTGCAGTTTGAAATGGTGACAGAAACGCATGTTAGGAACGTGCGGACCACGACACATATCAACATACTCTTCATGATGATATAGGCCGGGACGATCGTCATGGCTGATGTTTTCATCCAGAATAGCGACTTTATAAATTTCGCCGCGAGAGACGAAAGTATCGCGCGCTTCCTGCCAGCTCGCAGTCTTCTTGATAACGTCGTAGTCTTTATTGGACAGCTCATGCATCCGCTTTTCGAGCAGTTCCACATCTTCCTGCGTCAGCGTGTGATCCAGATCGACATCGTAGTAGAAACCGTTATCAATCACCGGACCGATAGCCATTTTGGTGTCTGGCCAAAGCTGTTTAATCGCATGACCCAGCAAATGAGCGCAGGAGTGTCGAATAATTTCAAGACCCGCTTCATCCTTTGCCGTGATGATCGCCAGTTGCGCATCAGATTCAATCAGATCCGTTGCATCAGTCAGTTCACCATTGACCCGACCAGCGATACACGCTTTGGCCAGACCCGGACCGATATCCAAGGCGACATCAAGAGGAGAGACGGCGTGGTCATAGTGACGCTGGCTACCGTCGGGAAGCGTAATAACAGGCATGATAATTCCCTTATTTGCAGTGGTGACCCACACGCAAGATCACATACAAAAGATAATTGTGTTTATTTCAGTTGTCGGCAGCGTGTTTAACCCACAATTGTCAAAACGCTGCCACGACAGTTATTCGTAGCGGGATAATAAAGACGGCAACATCGATAAGGATATTCGCAACAAGCCCCTATTACCTGACGGCGTAGAGTACCATCATGGCTCCTGACATGCCACCCGCGGCCGGAAATGGGCTGATAAAACAGTGAAGTATTTGAGCGACTGACGAAGATAAGAAGAAGGGATAACGCTGATGATGCCTGCCGTTTTTTATGAAACCGATAATAGACAGACTCCAAGGCTACCCCCCATTTTGCGACGGGCAGCCAGGGGAATGCAGACAATCAACGCTCGGGGATAACGTTTTTGAAGTAAACGTCTGTTTCGTCGTCTTCTTGCTTAGTCTCCGGCACAGGCTCTGCGCTCGGCGGAACAGGGATAAGTGTTTGCATTAAAGCAAGCTGCTGTTTTTGCTGTTTAACAATTTCCCGCAGGAGTCTAATTTGCTCATTGGCCCGCACGCTTGCGCGGTTCACGAAGAACCAGACCACCAGCGCCAACAAAACAATCAGCATCACTAAAACCATTTCTAACATGTTTGATACCGCCCCACTCATGCTTAAAACCTACGATGTTTTGACTAAAAGCACATTTTACCACTGAGCTCACCAGCAATTCGATAACGGCACGATAATTTACATCTCAAACGGTTAGCGATGCATGATTTTGACTGCAGAGAGCACGCAATATGGCCCCGCATAAACACATCCTAAAAACAGCAAAGGCCCCGAAGGGCCTTTTTACACAACACAAACACAGCGTGAATTACTTCAGGTAAGCCCCGCTGCGCAGCGCCTCAATGCGTTTGTCCAACGGAGGATGCGACAGGAACAACTCGCTGAATGATTTTGATTTGCCGTTGATGCAAAACGCCATCATGCTGCTTTCTTCCTGAGGCTCATAACTGGTTTTCAGGCGCTGCAGCGCCGCAATCATTTTCTCGCGCCCCACCAGTTTGGCGGAACCGGCATCCGCATGGAATTCACGGTAACGAGAAAACCACATGGTGATGATGCTAGCCAGAATACCAAACACCAACTCCAGCACGGTCGCCACGACGAAATAAATCATCGGATTGCCGTTACTGCTCTCGCTGTCATCGCGGTTGCCGGACAGGAAGCCTGACGCAACTTGAGCAAGCAGACGCGAGATGAAAATCACGAAGGTGTTTACCACGCCCTGAATTAGCGTCATAGTCACCATATCGCCGTTAGCCACATGGCTGATTTCATGTGCGATCACCGCTTCCGCCTCATCGCGGCTCATATTTTGGAGCAGCCCAGAACTCACGGCGACAAGGGACGCATTCCGTCGGGCCCCAGTAGCAAAGGCATTGATATCCGGCGCTTGATAGATCGCAACCTGCGGCATAGCAATGCCCACCTGCTGGGACTGCGCACGTACCGTCTCGACCAACCAGCGCTCGGTTTCATCACGTGGCTGCTCAATGACTTCACCACCCACAGAGCGCAAGGCCATCCATTTCGACATCAGCAATGAAACGATCGCACCGCCAAAGCCAAACAGACCGGCCATAATCATCAAGCCGTAAGTACTACTGGGCCGAATGCCCGTTAAGCTAAGTACTAGCCCAAAAACCAACATCACCGCCAGGTTGGTGATTAGGAAAAGCGCAATACGCATCATATAAGTCTGATTTCCTCTCTCAGGCAAAAGCAACAATAGGGATGCAACGCTTACATGGTATGGGCTGCAATGGCATTTTCAAGCATTCTTAACGTCTAAGTTACCGAATCAACATAACTTTACGTTCTTGAGGCTTAACATCGCGCAAAAGGTCAGCAATCCGTGAAAAACCGACTCGTCACGCAAAAACAAGGTGGAATATATAAGATTAAAAGCAAGTTCCCGCTCATCGTAGACGGCCTGTGAAACACTCGCCTTGCGGTCAATAAAAATATCGATGCGATATGACGCGTGGCCTAGAATCCCCGTCTCTCTCATCGACATCGCGTCTCCGCTGCCCCCTACCGTTATTCGCATATCACACAGAGATCAGGCTTTCGCCACACCTAATTGGCGTGCAAATTCAGCGGCGGGCATCGGACGTCCAAAAAGATACCCCTGCGCCTGCTCGCACCCTTTATTCCTAAGCCGTTCGCACTGTTCCTGCGTTTCCACACCTTCAGCGATGACATCCAGCCGAAAACTTTTTCCTAAATACAAAATGGCTCTGACGATAGCCGCATCCGGCGGAGATTCGCACATGGCGCGGACGAAAGTCTGATCGATTTTGAGGCGGGTCACCGGATAATTCTTCAACATGCTCAACGACGCGTATCCCGTGCCGTAATCGTCGAATGCGATACCAATCCCTTCATTACGCAGCTCATTCAGGGGACTCAGCATGTTCTCGTCGTAACGAATGATGATGTTTTCGGTGATCTCCAGCTCCAATGCACTTGGCGGTAGACCGGTCTTTTCCAAAACGGACCTGATCTTCTGTGACAACATGCCAGAGCGAAATTGGGCTGCACACAAGTTGATGCTGATACGGAAATTCTCGGCTCCCGCTTTGCGCCATTCCGCCGCTTGCTGACAGGCCTGCTGCACAACCCAATCGCCGATACGCTCCGCCCAAGGCCCCTTTTCCAGCGCGGTTAAGAAGGCTCCCGGCGCCAGTAGGCCTTTGAAAGGATGCTGCCAACGCAGCAACGCTTCAGCGCCGACGATTTCATTATTCATCAGGCTCACCTGAGGCTGGTAAAACACCTCAAATTCATTTTTCTCATAGGCGCGGATAAATTCCAGTTGGAATGCATGCTTGGCCTGAAAAATTTCGCGCAGTTCGCGCGTATAAAAACGGTAGCAATTGCGTCCATCCGCTTTTGCCTGATAAAGGGCCAAATCAGCGCTGGTCAATAATTCCTGAGTCGTCACGCCGTAGGAACGAAACATTACCAGTCCCATACTCGCGCTGGTATTCACCTGCTTGTCTCCGACAACCACCGTCTGAGAAATATCGTGATTAATCTGCCGGGCTATTTTTTCCACCACCTGCAGATCTTCCAGTTGCGGCAGTAATATCGCGAACTCATCGCCGCCCATACGAGCCACAAGATCGCCCTGTCGGACGTTGGCCAATAATTTTTGCGCCACGCTGACCAGAATTTCGTCGCCGCTGGCATGACCCAGGCTGTCATTAATGTCCTTGAAGCCATCGAGATCGACGATCATCAGACAACCTGAGGGATGCTGCTTTAAAATCTGATTCAGCGATGTAGCCAGCAACGTACGGTTGATTAATCCCGTAAGAGGATCACGATGCGCTTGCAAAAACAGTCTTTCTTCATAGCGTTTACGTTCGGCGGTATCGCGCAAAATCAGGCTGTAACTCTCCTCCTCGCCTTGTTGCCACATGCCGACAGACAGTTCGACAGGCAGCAATGCACCTCCTTGGGTCGCCACATCCAGCTCAATTCGACTACCCTTCAACCGCGCTGTTTCGTCAGTCGACAAATGGTGCAGCTGCACAATAAACATATCCGGTATGACACTGCTGATGTGTTGTCCTACTATTTGCTCTCTGGAATATTCCAACAGGTTTTCAGCTGCCTCATTCCAGAAAGTAATAATCCCTTGGTGATTCACACACAAGATAGCGTCGGGCGACAACCTGGACACCTGTTCGAAGCTCGTCTGGTCTGTTTTCCTGGCCACTTCAAGACGCCGCATTTCCAGTTTGTCCATGACCAGCGAGGATAAATCCTGCAGGTTATGGGCATCACGCGCGCTTAAACCGATTCGCGGCTTAACATCGACAATATTCAATGTCCCGATAGTTTGGCCAAGGGGTGAACGTAACGGTATGCCGGCATAAAATCGGATATGCGGGTCGCCGGTCACCAACGGGTTATTTTTGAATCGCGGATCCCGCCGCGCATCCGGCACCACCAAGATGCCCTTCTTTTGGATGGCGTAGTTGCAAAAGGAATCGTCCCGCGCCGTTTGGCAAACGGGAAAACCCACGCTCGCCACGAAGAGTTGACGATCTGCATCCAGAATCGAGATAGCAACGATGGGGACATTGAATACATTCGCCGCCAGTGTAACCAGGCTCTCCAGTTCAGGATCATCAGACAACGGGCCGTCGATGCCGTACTCCCGCACCGCGTCAAGTCGGCTGCGCTCATCTTTTTTATTCACTGGGGCTCGACTCATGGGGGTTCCCCTTACTGTTACATTGTTATTACAGTCAGAAATACCGGTGGTCATGGAGAGTAATCATTTGATGGACTAACACATCCAACGCAGTTTGATGAAGCGAATCTTTACCTCGTTTAAATCAACACCGAGTTCTTATACCAGCACGGTTTTATTTCCGTCCTGGCACAAAGCGTTCGCTTCATAATATAGAATTTTTGTTCTCCTCAACAAAGAATAGCAAATTGCCGCCCCTGAGGGAGCGACGCCTAAAGAATTTGTATTCTTTCAGTCACTCCTCGCAAAATATGAGCATTTTTGAACCGGAAATTGTACTGGTATTACTCATGTATGCATCGTCATGTATCCACAACAGACCGTACGTCATATTCATACTGGTAATACATGAAGACTTTGCGGCAGAAGTCTTCAACCCCCTAGAAACATACATTTCAGCCTAATATTTCCAGAATAAAATCTTTTCACGACGGATTTAGCGCGATAAAGAAAACGTCGTTGGGCTCTGCGCAAAATAGATGAAGAGTGGGATTTAATGGCCCCCGTTAGGAATAGTCATGCGGAGACTCGGTTACGATGCAATCAGCTCACATTAATATTGTCATTCACAGCTAATTAAGGGGTGATGGCGAGTTAATGCCCTATCACTGCAAGCGCCGTGATTCGGTTACGATGAAAACAGCGCACTCTGGAGATATATGCCTAAGAAGGGGCAGCAACAAATAGGGGCCACACGGGCCCCCATAAATTCATTTGTCACTGCGGCGATCACATGTGTTCGATGATAGCGTCGCCGAATTCAGAACATTTCAGCAGTTTCGCCCCATCCATCAGACGTTCGAAATCATAGGTCACGGTTTTATTTTTGATCGCGCCTTCTACGCCTTTAATGATCAAATCCGCGGCTTCGAACCAGCCTAAATGACGCAACATCATTTCAGCGGAGAGAATAACGGAACCTGGGTTCACTTTATCTTGACCCGCATATTTTGGCGCAGTGCCATGCGTCGCTTCGAACAAGGCGCATTCATCGCCAATATTCGCGCCGGGAGCGATGCCTATACCGCCTACCTGTGCCGCTAATGCGTCAGAAATATAGTCACCGTTCAGGTTCATACAAGCGATAACGTCATATTCCGCTGGACGCAGCAGAATCTGTTGCAGGAACGCATCCGCGATCACATCTTTGACAATGATATCTTTGCCGGTTTTCGGATTTTTGATTTTCACCCACGGACCGCCATCAATCAGTTCACCGCCGAACTCTTCCCGCGCCAACTGGTAACCCCAGTCTTTGAAAGCGCCTTCGGTGAATTTCATAATGTTGCCTTTGTGCACCAGCGTCACGGAATCGCGCTCGTTGGTGATGGCGTAGTCAATTGCCGCACGCACCAGGCGTTTGGTCCCTTCTTCGGAACACGGTTTGATCCCGATGCCGCACTGCTGCGGGAAACGAATTTTGGTGACGCCCATCTCATCGCGCAAGAATTTGATGACTTTGTCCGCTTCAGCCGAACCGGCTTTCCACTCGATGCCCGCATAAATATCTTCGGCATTTTCACGGAAAATCACCATGTCCGTCAGTTCCGGGTGTTTGACAGGGCTTGGCGTGCCGTCAAAGTAGCGCACCGGACGAAGGCAGATGTAGAGATCAAGCTGCTGACGAAGGGCGACGTTGAGCGAGCGGATCCCCCCGCCGACCGGCGTGTCAGTGGGCCCTTAATGGCGACGCGGTATTCACGAATCAGATCCAGTGTTTCTTCCGGCAGCCACACATCTTTACCGTAGACCTGTGTTGACTTTTCGCCGGTGTAAATTTCCATCCAGGAAATCGAGCGCTGACCCGAGTAAGCCTTTTTCACTGCGGCATCAACAACATTGATCATCGCTGGTGTGACATCGACACCGATACCATCCCCTTCGATAAAGGGAATAATCGGGTTATTCGGCACCACCAATTTTCCTTCTACATCTGCCGTAATCTTCTGACCTTTAGCCGGTACAACTACTTTGCTTTCCATTAACCTCTCCTTCGAGCGCGTTTTGTTAATGAGATGTAATATGCGTGTCAATACTACTGGAATATCAAACCCGCGCCAACCGCAACCCTTTCGAGTATAATGGCTTTGTCATTCTCAGCCATTAATAAAATGAATAAAATCCCTGTTAAAAATCACAAACTTAAACGATTCAGTTCACGTTCTACCGCGAAAAAAA
Source organism: Lonsdalea britannica (assembly GCF_002111595.1). Classification (GTDB taxonomy): domain Bacteria; phylum Pseudomonadota; class Gammaproteobacteria; order Enterobacterales; family Enterobacteriaceae; genus Lonsdalea; species Lonsdalea britannica. Next base: position 189,599 of record NZ_LUTN01000002.1, on the reverse strand, counting down.
CCGCGGCGCCGAAACCGCGTCGAATCATCTTGTTCAACAAACCTTTCGATGTGCTTTCTCAGTTCACAGATGACTCAGGCCGCGCCACATTGAAAGACTTTATCCCCATCGGCGACATTTATGCCGCCGGACGTCTGGATCGCGACAGTGAAGGACTTATGGTGCTCACCAATGATGGCGCATTGCAAGCGCGCCTGACCCAGCCGGGAAAGAAAACAGCCAAAATTTATTACGCGCAGGTTGAAGGCATTCCCGACTCCGAGGCGCTGGCGCGATTTCGCGCGGGATTGACGCTAAACGACGGCATCACCCTGCCCGCTGGCGTCGAATTAGTGGATGAACCCGATTGGTTATGGCCGCGCAATCCGCCGATACGCGAGCGAAAAGCCATCCCGGTTAGCTGGTTGAAAATTACGTTGCAGGAAGGTCGCAACCGGCAGGTCCGTCGCATGACGGCTCACATTGGTTTCCCAACGCTGCGCTTAATCCGCTACAGTATGGCTAATCAGACTCTGGCCGGGTTATCGCCCGGGGAATGGAAGGAAATCACGCATGTTTAAACCTCATGTCACCGTCGCCAACATCGTCCAGGCAGAAGGCCGCTTTTTGGTGGTGGAAGAAACCGTCAACGGCAAAAGCCTTTGGAACCAGCCAGCCGGTCATCTCGAAGCCGAAGAGACGCTGATTCAAGCCGCCAGCCGCGAGCTGTATGAAGAAACCGGAGTCAAAGCGCAGCCTCAGCATTTCCTCCAGCTTCATCAATGGGTGGCGCCGGACGGTACGCCCTTCCTACGCTTCAGCTTTACGATTGATCTGCCGCATCAGGCCGCCACCGCGCCTCGGGACAGCGATATCGATTGCTGTCACTGGCTGACCGCCGAGGAAATTCTCCATTCAGACAGATTGCGCTCGCCGTTGGTTGCGGAAAGCATACGCTGCTATCAAAGCGGCACCCGCTACCCCTTGAGCGCGCTGGGCGCGTTCAATTGGCCCTATCAGGCCTAACCCGTTGGCCGTGGTGCGACGCTGCGGCCAATGTGCTACCCTATGCGGCCTGTCATTTTGTCCTTATTTGTTGCATTAAATATTTTCTATTCGCGAGACTGTCATGTCAGATAACAGCCAGAAAAAAGTCATTGTCGGCATGTCCGGCGGCGTTGATTCTTCCGTTTCCGCATACCTCCTCCAACAACAGGGTTATCAGGTCGAAGGCCTGTTCATGAAAAACTGGGAGGAGGACGACGACACGGAATATTGTTCTGCCGCTGCCGATTTGGCCGATGCGCAGGCCGTCTGCGACAAACTCGGCATAGAACTGCATACCGTCAATTTCGCGGCGGAATATTGGGACAACGTGTTCGAGCACTTCCTGGAAGAGTACAAGGCCGGTCGTACGCCTAACCCCGATATCCTGTGCAACAAGGAAATCAAATTCAAAGCGTTCCTGGAATTCGCCGCCGAAGATTTGGGTGCGGATTACATCGCCACCGGCCACTACGTGCGCCGTCAGGATATCGATGGCAAGAGTCGTCTCTTACGCGGTCTGGATGGCAACAAGGACCAGAGCTATTTCCTCTACACCCTCAGCCATGAGCAGTTGGCCCAGAGCCTGTTCCCGGTCGGTGAGCTGGAAAAACCCGAGGTGCGTAAGATCGCCGAACAGTTAGAACTGGCCACGGCCAAGAAAAAAGACTCTACGGGGATCTGCTTCATCGGCGAACGTAAATTCCGCGACTTCCTGGCCCGTTACCTCCCTGCACAACCGGGTCCTATCATCGCGGTGGATGATGGCAGTGACATGGGACAACATCAAGGCCTGATGTACCACACGCTGGGGCAGCGCAAGGGCCTCGGCATCGGCGGCGTGAAAGAAGGCGGCGAAGATCCCTGGTATGTCGTCGATAAAGACGTGGCGAACAACGTACTGTACGTGGCACAGGGCCATGAACATCCGCGTTTGATGTCCAACGGGTTGATCGCTCAGCAGTTGCACTGGGTCGATCGTGACACCGTCACCGAACCGTTCCGCTGCGTGGTGAAAACGCGCTATCGTCAGGCCGATATCCCCTGCACCGTCACGCCGTTGGATGCCGATCGTATCGAAGTTCGCTTTGATAATCCGGTCGCCGCCGTCACGCCGGGACAGTCCGCGGTATTTTATCAGGGCGAAATCTGTCTCGGCGGCGGTATTATCGAGGAACGCCTGCGCGATAACTGATGATGTCCGCGTCTGAGCGCTTGCGTACGGCTGACCACGGGAGCCCTCGCGAATACATCGCCCGCGCCCATAGCCCTATCGCCCGTTTATCGCGCGCTACGCGGATAGCACTCTCCTGACGGCCGACGTCATGGAGCACTAAGAATGACAGGAGCCATCGTGGCCAAAAACTATTACGACATTACGCTGGCGCTGGCAGGAATTTGTCAGTCAGCTTGTTTGGTGCAGCAGCTTGCGACGACGGGAACCTGCCCGCAGGCGGCATTGCAGACGTCGCTCAACAGCGTTCTGGTGATGAACGCAGACAGCACGCTGGAGATTTTTGGTAACGACGAAAATAATCTGAAGCTGGGCGTTGAGACCCTGTTGGGCATCCTCAGTTCATCGTCGCGCGAAAAAATCGGCGCCGACCAGTCCCGCTACACCTTCAGCCTCATGGCTCTCGAGCGTCGTTTGCACAAAAACAGCACGGCGCTCAATGAGCTAGGCAACCGTGTCGACCAGCTAGACCGCCAGCTGGAGCATTATGAATTAGTGTCCGACCCGATGATTAACGTGCTGGCAGGCATCTACGTGGACGTCATCAGTACGCTTGGGCCGCGCATTCAGGTCACCGGCTCACAGGAAGTCCTGAAAAACCCACAGGTACAAGCCAAAGTCCGCGCCATTTTACTGGCGGGCATCCGCGCCGCGGTCCTGTGGCAGCAAATCGGCGGAGGACGCCTACAGCTAATGTTTTCCCGCTCAACGTTGGTCAAACAGGCACAGCAGATTTTGTCGCGTTGCCGCGACCAATAAACAGGCTGGCGGACGACGATTCCGGTTCGTCCGCCAGCATGAGATACTCGTAGTCACGCTTTTGTCTTTTATTAAAAACGATCCCAGGAGTTGCTCGCGATGGAATTAACCTCACTGACCGCCGTTTCCCCTATCGATGGACGCTACGGCGATAAAGTCAGCGCCCTGCGCACCATTTTCAGCGAATATGGCCTGCTGAAATTCCGGGTGCAGGTTGAAGTACGGTGGCTGCAAAAGCTGGCCTCCTGTGCGGCGATCAAAGAAGTTCCTTCATTTGACGCCGACGCAAACGCTTACCTTGATAAAATCGTCGCTGAATTCAGCGTTGAAGATGCCGCCCGCATTAAAACCATCGAACGCACCACCAACCATGACGTCAAAGCCGTCGAGTATTTCCTGAAGGAAAAAGTCGCCGCCGTACCCGCTCTTCAGGCGGTTAACGAATTCATCCATTTCGCCTGCACATCCGAAGATATCAATAACCTGTCTCACGCCCTGATGCTGGAAACGGCACGACGCGACGTGGTGCTGCCGTTCTGGCGTAAAACCATTGACGCGATCGCCGCGCTGGCGCAGGAATATCGCGATATCCCGCTGCTGTCGCGGACGCACGGTCAACCCGCCACGCCGTCCACCATCGGTAAAGAGTTTGCGAACGTGGCCTACCGCATGGAGCGCCAATTCCGCCAGTTAGCGCAGGTGGACGTGATGGGCAAAATCAACGGCGCGGTCGGCAACTATAACGCGCACATGGTTGCTTACCCGGACGTTGACTGGCATACCTTCAGTGAAGAGTTTGTCACGTCGCTTGGCATTACCTGGAACCCGTACACCACGCAGATTGAGCCGCACGACTACATCGCCGAGCTGTTCGATTGCATCTCCCGCTTTAACACCATTCTGATCGACTTCGACCGAGACGTGTGGGGCTATGTCGCGCTCAACCACTTCAAGCAGAAGACCATCGCTGGAGAAATCGGCTCGTCCACCATGCCGCATAAAGTGAACCCGATCGATTTCGAAAACTCCGAAGGGAATTTGGGATTGGCGAATGCCGTGCTGGGACATCTGTCCACCAAATTGCCGGTCTCTCGTTGGCAGCGTGACCTGACCGACTCCACCGTGCTGCGCAACCTGGGCGTGGGATTGGGCTATGCGCTGATTGCATATCAATCTACACTCAAAGGCATCAGCAAACTGGAGGTCAACCGGGACCGTCTGCTGGATGAGCTGGATCACAACTGGGAAGTCCTTGCTGAACCCATTCAGACCGTGATGCGTCGCTACGGTATCGAAAAACCGTACGAGAAGCTGAAAGAGCTGACGCGCGGTAAACGCGTAAATGCCGAAGGCATGAAAACCTTTATCGAGAGTCTGGCGATTCCTGAGGAAGAGAAAATCCGTCTGAAAGAGTTGACCCCAGCCAACTATATTGGCCGCGCCGTCAAAATGGTGGATGAGCTGAAATAGCAGACAATCGAGCAGGCGGACCGCATTCCGCCTGCTTTCTCTCCTTCATTCCCGCAGTTTGTTGACCCTAAGTTTATTGCCGTAGTGAATAATATGTTTTTCGATCAAACCCGCTAAACCGACAATCTGAAGCGAGGCGACCTTCGGATAAGCCTGGTTTCATAGGAAGACACTATGCGAATTCTGGTTGTTGAAGATAACGTTCTTTTACGACATCACTTAACTGTTCAGATGAACGAGATGGGCCATCAGGTCGATGCCGCCGCAGACGCGAAAGAAGCCGACTACTTTTTACATGAACATGCGCCCGATATCGCTATCGTTGATCTCGGACTGCCCGACGAGGACGGCGTTAGCCTGATTCGCCGTTGGCGGGCTCAGCAGGTCAAAATGCCCATTCTGGTTTTAACCGCGCGTGAAAGCTGGCAAGAGAAAGTCGTCGTGCTGGAAGCCGGCGCCGACGACTACGTAACCAAACCTTTTCATCTGGAAGAGGTGATGGCGCGAATGCAGGCCCTAATGCGCCGTAATAGCGGTCTGGCGTCTCAGGTCATCAGCATGCCGCCGTTTGAGGTCGATCTGTCGCGACGTGAACTGCTTGTCCACAGCTCGCCGATAAAACTGACGGCCTTCGAATATACGATCATCGAAACGCTCATCCGTAACCACGGCAAAGTCGTTAGCAAAGAGTCGTTGATGCTGCAGCTTTACCCTGACGCCGAGTTACGCGAAAGCCACACTATCGATGTCCTGATGGGGCGCCTGCGCAAAAAACTGCAGGCCGCCGACTCGCATGAAGTCATTACCACCGTGCGCGGACAGGGTTATCGCTTCGATATTCATCCCCGTCAGGACGGATAGATGAGTAGGAAATCACCGCTGTCGTTGCGCTTTCGCTTCTTGATCGCTACTGCCGCCGTCGTACTGGCGCTGACCCTCTCCTACGGCGGCGTTGCTATTGTCGGCTACAGCGTCAGCTTTGATAAAACGTCTTTTCGCCTGCTTCGGGGCGAAAGCAACCTGTTCTACAGTTTGATCCAGTGGCGGGATAATCAGCTGACCATCGCCCCGCCGCCTGAAATCGACATTAATTACCCCACGCTGGTCTTCATCTACGATCAAAACGGCAAACTGCTTTGGCGTGAGCGCGCAGTGCCCGAGCTGGAGGCGCGGTTCAAACCGGAGTGGCTGGCGAAAACCGATTATCACGAGCTGGATACCGACACCGGCACCAGTAATGCCGTGTTACAAGGCAGCCCGGCGATCCAAGATCGCCTACGGGATTACCATTCGGAAGACAAAACGCCTTTTACGCACTCCGTGGCCGTCAACGTCTATCCCGCCACCGACCGCCTGCCGCCGCTGACCATTGTCGTTGTGGACCGTGTTCCGCAAGAATTACAGCAGGCCGATGTCGTATGGGAATGGTTCCGCTATGTCTTTATCGCCCATCTTCTTCTGGTACTTCCTCTGCTGTGGCTCGCCGCCCACTGGAGCCTGAGACCGATCAAGAAACTGGCTAATCAGATACAGGAGCTCGAAAACGGCAGTCGTGAAAATCTGGATGAGCGCCCGCCTCAGGAATTGAATAGTCTTGTCCGCAACCTCAACACGCTGCTGAAAAACGAGCGCCAGCGCTACCACAAATACCGCACTGCGTTGACCGACTTGACCCATAGTCTCAAAACGCCATTGGCCGTGTTGCAAACGACACTACGCGCGCTGCGGACAGGCAAAGAGCAGACCATCGAACAGGCTGAGCCCGTGATGCTGACGCAAATTAGTCGGATTTCTCAGCAAATCGGCTACTACCTGCACCGCGCCAGCGTACATACGGATCACCTCAGCATTCCCCGAGAAATCCATTCTGTGCCTGCGATGCTGGACGGCCTCTGCTCCGCCCTCAATAAGGTGTATCAGCGTAAAGGGGTCTCTCTTTCCCTCGATATCGCGGCAGAAACCACATTCATTGGCGAGAAAAACGACTTTATGGAAGTGATGGGCAATATCCTCGATAACGCCTGCAAATACAGTCTGGAGTTCGTCGAGATCAGCGCCCAATATTCAGGCCAGATGCTGCATCTAATCGTTGAAGACGATGGGCCCGGCATCCTGACCAGCAAACGCGAAGTCATATTCCAACGGGGCCAACGCGCGGATACGCTGCGTCCGGGTCAAGGCATCGGGCTGGCCGTGGCGGTAGAGATTATCGAGCAGTATGAGGGAGAGATTATCATCGGCGAAAGCCCTTTGGGCGGCGCCAAAGTCGAAGCCATTTTCGGCCGCCAGCACCTCAATCAAAACGACCGCTGAAAGGTCCGCACAGACACAACGGTTCAGCTATAATCGCCTTCAGCCCTCTGATAATGGAAATGCATGATGGACTACCAACTTAATCTCGACTGGCCGGATTTTCTGGCTCGCTACTGGCAAAAACGCCCTGTGGTAATCAAAGGCGGCTTTACCTCGTTTGTCGATCCCCTTAGTCCTGACGAACTGGCCGGACTAGCGCTGGAAAACGAAGTGGACAGCCGCCTGGTGAGTCATCAGGACGGACGCTGGGCCGTCAGCCACGGTCCCTTCGACAGTTACGATCACCTTGGTGAAACCAACTGGTCGCTGCTGGTGCAAGCCGTTGATCATTGGCATGAGCCCTCCTCCGCGCTGATGCGCCCTTTCCGCTATCTTCCCGACTGGCGTATCGACGACCTGATGATCTCATTCTCCGTCCCCGGCGGCGGCGTGGGTCCACATCTCGATCAGTACGACGTTTTCATTATTCAGGGTACAGGTCGACGCCGTTGGCGTGTCGGCGAAAAGGTGCCGATGAAGCAACATTGCCCGCATCCCGACCTGCTACAGGTCGATCCATTCGAGGCCATCATCGACGAAGAGCTGCTGCCGGGCGACATCCTGTATATTCCGCCAGCCTTCCCACACGAGGGCTATGCGCTCGAAAATTCGATGAACTACTCTGTGGGATTCCGGGCGCCGAGCGCACGAGAGTTGGTCAGCGGGTTTGCGGATTATGTACTGGCGCGTGAATTGGGCAGTCACCGCTACAGCGATCCGGATATCACGCCGCGTGAACATCCGGCTACCGTGCAACCCGAAGAGCTGGATCGTTTTCAGCAGATGATGTTGGATCTGGTTCAGCAGCCGGAGTCGTTCAGACAGTGGTTTGGCGAGTTTATTTCCCAGTCGCGTCACGAATTGGATGTGTCGCCGCCGGAGCCGCCTTATCAATCCGGAGAAATCTACGAGTTGATGCAACAAGGCGAAACATTGCGCCGACTCGGCGGGTTGCGGGTGATCTGGCTGGAGGGCCAGTGCTTTATTAATGGCGAACCGTTAAACAGCCCGCATCAGGAGGCACTGTCGGCGCTGGCGGAACACTACGTCATCGACGGCAAAATGCTTAAAGACGCGTTGGACGATCCCTCTTTCCTTGCCGAGCTGACCGCATTAATCAATAACGGCTACTGGTACTTCGCGGATTAACCTCGATACGCCGATTGAACCACGCATCCCGATATCGGGATGCGTCACACCCTTCCCTTTAGTCTCTTTACCTACCAAGCATGACGTCGAAAGAACCGCACTCAGAGCTTCACCGCAAAGCTGTGCTTCGTTTGAGATGATTCACGCGTGTTCTGCGCGGTCAGTTCAGCGATATTCATGATGACGGCCACGGCGCTTTCCATGCCTTCTACCGTCACGAACTCATGTTTGCCGTGGTAGTTGTAGCCGCCGGTGAATAAATTGGGACACGGTAATCCACGAAATGACAGCTGCGCGCCATCCGTACCGCCGCGAATCGGCTTCATGACCGGTTCAATTCCACACTTGCGCATGGCCTGCTGCGCCAGCGCGATGACATGCGGATGCTGTTCAACCTGTTCGCGCATGTTGTAGTAGCTGTCGCTCATGCTCAGTTCGATATAGCACTCAGGGTGAAGTCCCTTGCCGACCTTTTCGGCGATATCCATCATGGTCTTTTTGCGTTGTTCGAATCCACTGCGTTCGAAATCGCGAATGATGTATTTCATCTCCGCCCGTTCGACCGTGCCTTTGATGCCGTGAAGGTGATAAAAGCCCTGATAGCCTTCGGTATTTTCAGGAGACTCATCGGCCGGGACTAGCTGGTGGAAACGAGTGGCCAGCGTCAACGCGTTGACCATCACCCCTTTGGCGCTGCCGGGATGCACGTTGTTACCCACGATTTTTACCGTCGCGGAAGCCGCATTGAAGTTTTCAAACTCCAGCTCGCCGATACCACCGCCATCGACGGTGTATGCCCACTCAGCCCCAAAGCCCTCCACATCGAAGTACTGAGCGCCTTTGCCCACTTCTTCATCCGGTGTGAAAGCGATACGGATATCGCCATGCGGGATCTGTCGCTTTTTCAGACGCGCTATCGCGGTAATGATCTCGGCAATACCCGCTTTGTCGTCAGCGCCCAGCAGCGTTTTGCCGTCGGTGGTAATCAGCGTGTGGCCCAGTAGTTGATGCAATACGGGGAACATCACCGGCGACAGCACTTCCTCGCCCACGCCCAGCGCAATGTCGCCGCCGCGATAGTTTTCAACAATCTGCGGATTAACATGTTTAGCGGTGTAATCCGGGGAGGTGTCCATATGGGCGATAAAACCGATGGTGGGGACAGACCAGGCGACATTGCTCGGCAGCGTCGCGGTAACACAGCCATGATTTCCGACCGTTACCTGCTCCAATCCCAAGGCCATCAGTTCTTGTTGTAAAACATGTGCCAGCTTCCATTGCCCATCGGTACTCGGCACCTGCCGAACGCCGGATTTGGATTGGGTATCAAAAGATACATAGTTCAAAAAACGATCGAGTAATTTTTCCATCTTTAACTCCCTTGGATGGACCGCAGGTTGCATTATGAATAGGGCTCTCCGGGTAGATATTGCGTCACATCAGTTTTTATTAGTTTCGCTACATAACGATAGCCTATAAATCGCCGCAGAAGCCGCAGCACGCCGGAAAAGGAGACGCAGGTGAGAATGTATGTAGCAAAACCGCCGCAGGCAATAACACGGTCAACGCAAGTGAATAACAAAAAAGAAACAAAAAAATCCCGCTAAACCTGATACAGATCTAGCGGGAGATGAGCGAGGAACAATCAGCGCGTTGCGATCTCGGAGGGCGTGTCGAGCCACTCGTAATACTGGCCAAGACTTTTATCGCACGAGCAACAGCCGCCGCATTGAGTGCTCACCGCCGCTTCGTGGAAGCGAATCAGCCCTTTGCGAACCCAAATCGCCATCATGCCGTCGATCACGCTGGGTTCGACATGAAAAGCGGCGCTGATATCGCGCACCGAGACTTTTTGTTTTGCATGAACGAAATCGCGCAGTTCAATTAAGGTCATACGTTACCCCCTAGTGACCCTTTCAGTGACGCCGGGTCATTGCACATCCTGGGCTAGCTGCTGCTGCGATAAACCATGACGACGCAGCAATAGTGCAGTCATGCTCCACATCACGACAACGCCCGCGATCGCAATTGTCGAGTACAGCGGGTGTTGAGCAAAACGCCCGCCCTGATACGCCAACACGGCGGCGCCATAGCCCAGCTCGATTGTCCAGGCGACACAGAACAGTGTCCAGCCAGTCCCTACCTCACGCCAAATCGCGGAGACTGCCGCAATACACGGCACGTAAAGCAGTACCATCAGCAAATAGCTGAATGCGCCCAATCGACCATCGAACAGTTGAGCAATGACCGTCAGTGAGGTGACAGAGAACTCATTGTCCTTCGCGACGGTTGCCGTATCACTCAGATCGCCGATTTCGATGCCAAGAGGATTTAACAACGCCTCACCCAACTTGCCGAAGTTTTCCGGCAGCGTGGCCAACGCTTCTTGAATACCCCCCCACAGGCTAAATGGCGCGGCCTCTTCGCCATCGGTACCGCTTTGCTGACTTGCCATCGTGCCGTAGAGCGAATCTAACGTCCCTACGACCGCTTCTTTGGCGAAAATCCCCGTGAATACGCCGACGGCTGCCGGCCAGTTCTCCGGCGAAATCCCCATTGGTTTAAATACCGGCACAATTTCCTGACCAATCGCCGACAGAACAGATTTCTGGGTATTCTGGTTGCCGAAGGTGCCGTCAGTCCCCAGCGAGTTGAAGAAACTGAGCACGGTCACGACCACGACAATCAGTTTGCCCGCACGCAGGACAAAGCCCTTGAGGCGCTCCCAGGTTCTGACCAGCACGCTGTTCAAACCGGGTAAGTGATAGGGTGGGATTTCCATGACAAAGGATGAGGCATCGCCTTGCAGTGCGGTCTTTTTTAATAGGAATCCCGTGCCAATCGCAGCGGCAATACCAATCAGGTATAGGCCGAAGACCAGATTCTGTCCGCCCTGAGTGAATAACGCCGTCGCAAACAATACGTACACCGGCAGACGCGCGCCGCAGGACATAAACGGCGCCATCATCACCGTGACGATTCTGTCGCTGTGCTTTTCCATCGTGCGCGTCGCCATCACGGCAGGCACGTTACAGCCGAAACCGACGATTAGCGGTACAAAAGCTTTACCCGGCAGCCCGATACTGCGCATGAAGCGATCCATAACAAAGGCGGCTCGCGCCATATAACCGGAGTCTTCCAGATAGGACAGAAACAGGTAGAGGCAGGCAATGACCGGGATAAACGTCGAGACGGTCTGAACCCCGGAGCCTACCCCATCGGCAAGCAGCGTCTTCAGCCATTCAGGGCAATGGAGCGCCAACAAGAGTTCGCCGAATCCTTTGACAAAAAGGGTTTCGGACACTTTGTCGAAGAAGTCGATGAAGGCGCTGCCAATATTGATGGTGAAGATAAACATCAGGTACATCACCAGCAGGAAAATCGGTATCCCCAGAAAACGGTGCAGTACAACCCGGTCGATTTTGTCAGTCAGTGTGGCCGACACTTCGCCGCGGCGAACCACGACATGGTTGGCAATCGACGCGACAAAGCGATAACGGCATCCGCCAGAAAGATATCCAGTTCGTCGCCGTAGTGTTCTTCCAGCGCAGCAACCTTTTGATCGGCCACCGCGAGCACATCAGACGGGATTTGACCGCGCACAGTGATATCGCGCTCCAACAGCTGGATTGCCGACCAGTAAGCGTTCACCTTCGGCGATTGGCGTTTCAGCACGTCGGCAATTGACAGCGCGGCCTCATGCAACGGTGGATCGTAAGGAACATCAACCGGAGGAATTTCGGGATGGTCCAGCGCTTCCTGACACATCTCCTTCAGCAAACCGATCCCCCGCTTCTGCGTCGCGGTAATCGCGATGACCGGACAGCCTAACTCTCGTCGCAGCGCTTCCATATCGATGTCCAGCTTGCGGGACACGGCGATATCCATCATGTTCACCGCCACCACCATCGGCACTTTCATGTCCAACAGCTGTGAGGTGAGGTACAAGTTGCGCTCCAGATTGGAGGCATCAACGATATTCAACACCAGTTGGGCTTCGCCAGCCAGAATGTAATCCCGTGCGACGCGTTCATCCTCCGAGCTTTCGGAGGCCGGGTTGAGCGAGTAAACGCCCGGCAAATCGACGAGGGTTATCTGACGATCTTTGAGACGACATTCGCCGACCTTTTTTTCAACCGTCACGCCCGGCCAGTTGCCGACCGTTTGTTTACTCCCAGTCAATGCATTGAAAAGCGTGGTTTTCCCGCAGTTGGGGTTACCTACGACACAAATAACGGATTGCGTATCCATAACGTCCTTACTCGCTGAGCAGCATTAACATTGTTCTAAGATCATGATTTTTGCTTCGTTTTTACGCACGCTGATGGCGGAGCCACGCACACGCAATTCGATGGGATCGCCCAGCGGGGCCACCCGAGAAACCGTAAATTGAACGCCCGGTGTGACGCCAAGCGCCAGTAGGCGTTTGCGGTAATCTGCCTCCCCTTTCTGATATCCCAGGACTTTCCAGTGAGTGCCTGCGGTCAGGGTTTCTAATGACATATTATTCACTCCTTCCTGACTGCTGTGGCGATACCCATACCTGTTTGCCCATATCCCAATTGATGGCAATGCGGCTGTCTCCAGCGGCCAGCATCAACGGCTGGTTGGCTTCGCGTTGAATGACCCGGACATCTCGTCCGATGCGGATCCCCAGATCCATTAAGCGTTGCTGCTGCTCGCCCGCAAGCCGAATGCGCGCGACCACGCTATGGGTGTTAAGAGGAATATCGAGTAGTGTTTGAATACGTAAGGTCATCTGCGGACCTCCAATCTGCCCCGGTAATATGGGAGTGCTAAAACGGCTGTCTTTATGCGAGATAAAAAGACAAGTAAGAATAATTCTTACTATATTTCAGTCAGCGGATGGGCGTTTGACACATGTCAAAACAGGTATAGGTAGGCGAAATAAAACAGAAAATGTGATGATTTGTTGATAATCGCGCGTGTCGATGTTTTGAAAAAATGCGGCAGAAACAAACAGGCCCCGACGTTATCCGCCAGGGCCTGTTATTCATACGACAGGACTTATCATTTAACCTGCTTTTGCTGAGCTAAATCTTCAGCAATCTGCACCGTCTGATCCAGGTACGGATCCGGCTCCTGATAATCCTTAGGCAAAGCATCCAACGTCTTCAACGTCGGCTTGCCTGCCGGGTCAAACGCTCGTTGATTCGCTGCAGACGAATGGCTTCATCGTCATTATTCTCTTTCTGCCGTTGAACCAGGTTCAGAGAAACACGATCGCGTTTGTCTTTAAGCGCCTTGAAGCGAGCAACATCCTGCTGGATATATTGGAACTCCGGATCTTTGGCGATACGCTGGTCGTAATCCGTCTTCAGGACCGGCAACAGCGAGGAGAAATCACCCATTTTGGTGTAATCCGCCGGCTTAATGCTGTCCCACGGTAACGCGTTATCTTCGAATTTCTCCCCGGTTTCAATGGTTTCCAGCCCAGTTGGCATGATGATGTCAGGCGTGACGCCTTTGCGCTGGGTGCTGCCGCCATTAATACGGTAGAACTTCTGGATTGTGTACTGCACCGAGCCAAGCGCCGGCCATTCCGGACGCAGCATCTGGTCGTAAATGCGGTTCAACGATCGATATTGCTGCACCGTGCCTTTACCAAAGGTCGGTTCACCCACGATCAACGCGCGTCCGTAATCCTGCATTGCAGCGGCGAAGATTTCCGATGCGGACGCGCTAAAGCGGTCAACCAGCACCACCAGCGGCCCTTTGTAATACAAGGTGGCATCGGTATCGCTATCTTCACGAATCTTGCCGTTATTATCGCGGATCTGCACAACGGGACCGCTAGGAATAAACAGCCCGGACAGGCTGACAGCTTCGGTCAGCGCACCGCCGCCGTTGCCGCGCAGGTCGATGATGACGCTGCTGACGTTTTCGGCTTCCAGTTTCTGGAGCTGAACTTTCACATCGTCAGTCAGGCCCACGTAGAAACCGGGGATATCCAGCACGCCGACTTTATCCTGACCGGCATTTTTGATGGTCATTTTAACCGCGCGGTCTTCGAGACGAATACGCTCACGCGTCAGCGTCACCGTTTTGGCTTTCGTCCCTTTACCAGCAGGGAGGATCTCCAGGCGCACTTTGCTGCCTTTCGGTCCTTTGATCAGCGCAACAACATCGTCCAAACGCCATCCGATAACATCCACCATCGGTTTTCCCGTCTGGCCGACAGCGACAATACGGTCGCCGACCACGATGCGTTTACTTTTCATCGCCGGGCCGCCCGGCACCATGGAATTGATCACAGCGTAATCTTCATCCATCTGCAATACGGCGCCGATACCTTCAAGAGACAGGCTCATTTCCGTATTGAACTGTTCGGTATTACGCGGGGAAAGGTAACTGGTATGCGGGTCGATCTCACGCGCGAGCGAATTCATGATCAGCTGGAAAACGTCTTCGCTGTTGGTCTGAACCAGACGACGAAGAGAAGCCTGATAGCGTTTGGTCAGAATATCTTTGATCTCGCTATCGCTTTTTTCCGTCAGTTTCAGACTGAGCCAGTCGAACTTGACCTTCGCGTCCCACAGACGATTCAGCTCGTCCTGCGATTGCGGCCACGGGGCTTTGTCTCGATCGAGATCGATGTAATCGTTCCCGGTGAGATTCACCGGTTTATTCAGCAGTGACAATGCATATTGATAGCGTTCGAAACGGCGTTTCTGCGCCAGGTTATACAACGCATAAGGTAGATCGAGCCGACCGTTATTCAGATCTTGACCCAACTGCCCTTTGCGCTTGTCGAACTGCGCCACATCAGATGCCAGCAGCACATTGTGGCTGTAGTCGAGCATGTTGAGGTAGCGAGCAAAAATTTTATCTGAGAACTGTTCATCCAGCATGAATTGCCGGTAATGGGAACGCAAAAACCGCGACGAGACGCGCTCGCTAACGGTGGCATCCTGCGCTTCCGGCTGCAACTGTGGAATCTGATCGACTCGTGTGATGTTCTCATTGGCAAAGCTGCTGCCAGCCAACAGAAGGCAGCTCAATACGGTCGATTTTACGAATTTGTTCATGCCGAGGTTGGCCTCCGTATCAGAACTGCAAGTGTTCTGCGCGTACGATCATCGCCATTCCTGAAGCCAACTGCACTCTGACTCCATCTTTGGCGACTTCAAGCACAGTGGCATCCATGGCACTTTTGCCCGCTCTGACTTTGATTTCCTGGCCGATATGCAGGCTGGAAATGTCCGTCACAGCCTGTCGCGGCGCCTGCTGATCTTCTCGAGCCGCACGAGACTGGCGCGGTTGATCCGATGAGGAAGTCTGTGCTGTACGAGAGGAAGGCTGGCGTGGCTTACGTGCGGCAGAAGCGGCGTTATCGCGGCGGGGAGCATTTTTCCCTGCGGAAGGACGTTTACGCGTAGGTTCGGCGGCGTCGCCCCCTTCAGCCCGTTTTTTCGCCTGCTGTTCAGCACGACGAGCCTGGACACGGGCTTTTGCTTCTTCCAGCTGTTTGCGCGCATGTTCTACGTGCTGTTCTTCCAGCTCTCCGCAAGGATTACCGTCCAAATCGACACGCTGTGCTCCCAGCTTGATGCCATACAGATAACGCCAGCTGGAGGTATAGAGCCTCAATGCTGAACGCAACTGCGTTTTACTGATGTTATCGGACTCGGGCACACGGGTGACCAGATCCTGAAAAATACCGATTTTTAACGGTCGTGCTTCGCCTTCGGTGGAGAAACAGAGCGGGAAATGCTCTGCCAGATAAGCGATGACTTCTTTGCTACTATTCAACTTAGGTTGATTTTCCATGAAATTTCCTGATTACAACGGGTTCGCCAACCGGCGCAGGCATGAACAGGCGTCATTATAATGACGCCATCGGCAATTGCTACGTTATCCGTGTCTCAACTAAGAGAATTGATGAAACTAAGTGCATCACTGTTTTCCAGTTGAGCATTTAGCGTTGAGACAACGGCCTTCAACCCAGCTTCATCATCGGCATCAAACCGCTGATATTCCGGGCTATCGATATCCAGCACGCCGATCAGTTGTCCATTGACCACCAGCGGCAATACGATTTCTGCATTGCTTGCCGCATCACAGGCGATATGGCCGGGAAAAGCGTGAACATCCCCCACCCGCTGTACCTGTTTCTCCGTGACCGCCCGACCGCATACGCCTTTTCCCGCAGGGATACGAACACAAGCAACACGCCCCTGAAACGGGCCAAGGAACAGCGTATCCTGATCGAGCAAGTAGAAACCAGCCCAGTTAACGTGTTCCAAACGTTCGAACAGCAAGGCGCTGCTGTTTGCCAGTATAGTAATAAAACGGTTTTCACCCGCGATCAGTGACGATAAATCCCTCACCAACTCTTCGTAAAATTCTTGTTTTTTCATCATACGGTAAGATTGTCTTTTCAAACTGCTCAGTGTTTTACACCAACGCGCCATTAAATAAGTATTCAGACCAGGATGCTACTAGATTTCTTCATCAGCATAAAATCAGCAAATGCTGTTACGGCAAAATTCGGGACAGTCTCACTTCCCGACTGATGGCCTGCCAGCATTTCAGCCGCCCTGAACAGGCGAACACCGTCCCCAAGCCTGTGAGACATCACTTTATGCTAAAATCCGCGCTTTGATTTTGCCCTAACGGAAATTGCCAGTGGCCAAACACATCCCAGCAACGCTCTCAGCCGAATTTATCGATGCAACGCAACGCATCATGCCCAGCCATCTCTCCATGGATGATTTCATTGCGGCCTGCCAACGGCCTCTGCGTCGCAGTATCCGCGTCAACACCCTCAAGATTAGCGTAGCGGACTTCTGCACACTTGCCTCTGCTCACGGGTGGGCGCTGGAACCCATTCCCTGGTGTGAAACGGGATTTTGGCTGTCGAACGTGGATGAGCAAGGGGCGCGGCTTGGCAATGCGCTCGAACACCTCGCCGGTTTGTTTTATATCCAGGAAGCCAGTTCGATGCTACCCGTCAGCGCCCTGTTCTTCGATGGCGAGAAACCGCAGCGCGTGTTGGATGTGGCAGCGGCTCCGGGGTCCAAAACGACGCAGATCGCGGCGTTGATGAATAACGAGGGCGGCATCGTTGCTAACGAATATGCCGCCAGCCGGGTCAAAGTACTCCATGCCAATTTACACCGGTGCGGCGTCAGTAATACGGCGCTGACGCATTTTGATGGGCGCGTCTTTGGCAGCGCGTTGCCGGAAAGCTTTGACGCCGTGCTGCTGGATGCGCCCTGTTCCGGCGAAGGCGTGGTCAGAAAAGATCCCGCGGCGATGAGCCATTGGTCGCTGGACAGTATTGCGAGCATCGCCGCCACCCAACGCGAGCTGATCATGAGTGCTTTCTATGCGTTGAAGCCCGGAGGAACGCTGATTTACTCCACCTGCACGCTCAACCATCAGGAAAACCAAGAAGTTTGTCGCTGGATGATGGCGCAGTTCCCGGACGCTTGTGCCATTGAGCCTTTACATGACCTGTTCCCTACGGCGCACCAGGCTGCGACGGAAGAGGGTTTTCTGCACGTTTTCCCTCAGATTTTTGATAGCGAAGGGTTCTTCGTCGCACGCATGAGAAAAACCGCCAGCGTTGCTCCCCTGCCGCATCCCGGCTTTAAAATGGGTAAGTTTCCGTTTACCCCACTGCACGGTAAAGTGGCGCAACCGGTGATAGCCGCAGCTCGTCAGCAGGGAATTGAGTGGAGTGAAGACCAGCTCCAACTGTGGCAACGCGATGATGAAGTCTGGCTTTTCCCTAGCGCGCTAACGCCATTACTTGGGAAGGTCCGTTTTTCCAGAGTCGGTATCAAACTCGCCGAACGGTTTGCCAAAGGCTACCGCTGGCAGCATGAGGCGATTGTCGCGCTGGGAGAGACGAACTCATCGGCCACATTCGAACTGAGTGCCGCAGAGGCGCAAGCCTGGTTTCAGGGAAAAGATGTGTATCCGGCCGAATTGCCTGATGTCAGTGAAGCTCTACTGATCTGGCGAAGCGCGCCATTAGGGATAGCTAAGCGCATCGGTAGTCGGTTTAAAAACACGCTGCCGCGCGAGTTGGTCCGCGATGGCGCCAGCGCCGGGCCTTACTGCGACTAACGTCCCCACGTCTGGGATGCTGGTCCGGCATCCCCTTTTTCCCACATTTTCAACTACACTTCCTGCGTTAGCCTGTTAAATATTCAGCCCTTAGTCATCCTAAGAGGAAGGCATCGCATGTTCGCATTGGTGATTTTTGTCTGCTACGTAGGCGGGAGTTGTGAAGACCTGGTTGCGGGCGTTTATGAGACAGAAGCGCAGTGCCTGAAAACCATGGGTGAGCAACGTATTCGAAATGGCGGATGTTATCCCATCGAAGACTTTATCGATGGATTCTGGCGCCCCGCCAGAGAATATCGGGATTGGTAATGACTCGGCATGACCTCTACGGCAACAGAGGCTAGACGACGGTAGGAATCGAAGAACACGGCGATGCTGATATCGTAAAGACCTCTGCTACTCTCGTTCAGTTCTTACCCTTAACCCTACAGGTTCACGCTCCAGCAAACGGTATCAATCATTTACGGACGTTGGAAAAGCGAAGCAATCGGCGCTTCGCCTCATCAAGCATTGCGGGTGATAGTGAAAACCACTAACCCTACCGGAGACACTTCCTCTGCCCCACACTGGAATTGCGCCGTACTACCAGTGACGGAGATCTTTTTACCCGGCAACAATGAAACATCATAGACATCGTTTCTGCCATCGATATCCAGCAGCCAGCGGCCATTACCGAGGCAGGTTACGCCGGTATCAACCAGCCATGAGGCCATGCTGCCTTCCACCAACAGAGGCGTGTTCACGCCTTCAGGCAAGAATGCGCTATCCGCTTTCCAGTCACCGGCCGCCTGCAATTTACCCGCTTTGAGCGTCTTTCGTGGCACCAGTACGGTATCGCCCGTGTCATTCGTCTCATGATGGAGATGATGAGGTGAGCCTTTACCTATAGCCAACCATTCCAGCGACACGCCGGTATCCAGCGCACACGCCACCACCACATCACCGGGAAAAAAATCACGGCGAATCCAGGTGCTGATGGTGCCAGGCGCGATATCCAATAACTCGCCCAGCTCTTTTTGCGTGCTGAAGCCGTAAGCATCCAGCATTCTCCGCAAGACGGCGCGCCCCCCTGAAGCCAAAATTTGCT
Organism: Lonsdalea britannica; assembly: GCF_002111595.1. GTDB lineage: Bacteria > Pseudomonadota > Gammaproteobacteria > Enterobacterales > Enterobacteriaceae > Lonsdalea > Lonsdalea britannica. Next base: position 170,427 of record NZ_LUTN01000002.1, on the reverse strand, counting down.
CATAGAGCGCTTTGCCTTTGAGGTTCGCGTCTTGATGCAGCATCTCAGGCCCGTCGATAAATTCGCCAGTCACCAACCATCCTGCATCGACGCCATTATCAAGCGCGCATTTCAGAATGATATTGCCGGGGATACTGTCTCGCTGTACCCAGTTACTGATGGTATTTGCCGGAATTCCTGTAACTTCGCTCAATTCCTTTTGTGTTTTTACCCCATAGCTTGACAGGATTCGCCCCAGCACAGAAACCGTAGCTGTGGTATTACTTTCTCTGTTCAAAAACACCTCTTGAGCATGGAAATAGATACGTTATGTGTCTTAACCGCCCTAAAAACCGTCACCGCTCTAATTATTGAAGAAAAATCACGCGGCATCTGATGATATTACAATTTTACCCTTATCCAGCATGAAAATAATGAGGCCTTTTACCCAAATTTCCAGTGCAAATGCTCAGTTAACTTACTTACTAATCAAAAAACCGTCGCATCCGGCCGCAAACCCGGATTTTTGCCCTTCAAGATCTTAACTCACCGAATGACTCATTTTTAATCAATGAGTTGTGATCATAGCACCTGATTCCACGGTTAGGATTTCGCCGCGAAAATACCACGGGCAGTTATGGGTTGACGAATATCGCGTTCTGTAAAATACTGTATATAAATACAGTTACGAAGACAGGCGGACTATTGTGGAACATCTCGACAACCAAGCATTGACACTGGCCAGAATCAGGCTGATTGCAGATATGACATTGATATCACAAATCCGGCCTGACGAGATGCAAACAGCGATGTCGTTGATTGCCGATCTTGCTCATGGTGCGGTAGACGCGGAAGGCTTTCAGCAGGCGCTGCGGGAATGCGGCGACGCTCAATGGCTCAAAGCCTGGTTTGACCGCCATGCCGTTTAGACTCGCGCCTCGCGCATCCTATCGTTACTGAGCAGTTTCAGGTCAGCTTGAAATCTCGTTTGTAACATTATCTTGCTGCTATTTTGACATTCACCATCGCAAACACCGGCGTTAACGGCATCTATTTTCTTCAGGCCATTACCTAAAACTAGTTCTATTTTTTACTCATGTCTATTTGTCGATTCGATATAACTGCGAAGGTTATTTAAGATGGCTGAAAGCCAATAAATTGGTGGATATTCATACTTGAATTTATCGTCTTTACCCGTAGAGTTTGATATCCCACGTTTGAATTTTGCCACTGAAGATTATCATTGTTATTTCACCGGGTAGCATAACCAACGCTTGACACATAAGCGGTGACGATGTCATTCAGGAATAATTCTCGCCTATGTTAATCGCCTCGTAAAAATAGTGGATATCATCGTGATGATTCATGAATTTTTACCACTACCTGTTTTTTATTCTCATCCCCATTCACAGCGGTGAGACAGGATAAATCCTGTGGCCACACCCGCACCGCATCCGCCTACACAGACCTTGTGTAAGGTATGTCTGTTTATATGGCTATAGCGGCATCAGGTTGCCTCACATCGCGCTCACAGAGACAGATCATTGAAAGAACGCTGACGTTAGCCCTCTCGAATGATTTTTTGATATCGCGTTCTTAACGCTATATCAGCCGTATTTTGGTGGTAATAGAATAAATCCGGGAAATGCACAATATTATGAATAGAATGAAAAATACGCATCGATGACTCGGCAATCCAGTTTCGTTATTTTAGACCTACCGAAAAGAATAATCATCCAGTCCAAGAGATCGAACGGAAAAACACCGTTTTTCCTCACTGAGTTTTATACATCACACCGAGATGATGATTGTTATCCCTGCGCGGGAAACGTTCATTCAGCCGTGGCTAAGAATATAATATTGAATCAGAACATTTAAAAACGAAGACAATTTCGCCACAACCTTATTTTGAGGGAACGAGGGATAACCGTGAACGCCTTAATCACCGTGTCTTCTGCGATCTCCATTATCGGCATTACTCAGACTCCACATTCAAGTAACCCGATGATCTTTTTTCCCGCTCCCGTTATAGTCATCGTGTTCCATAGATCATCGAGGTAATGGCAATGACACCGGATGAAAAATCTTTGTTCAGACACGCAGTTGGCGATGTCACCCCACTGCGTTCTTGCAGTACGATGGTACACCTTAAGAAATCACCGGCCTTGAAAACCAAACAGGCTCCAGCAGAAAACAAACCGACCAATTTTCTGATCAGCGGCTATATCGACATCCTTGCGCTGGATCAACCTTTGATGCACACCCAGGATGGGATTCAGCGAGGCGTACTGGACAAACTGCGTCAGGGGAAATATTCGCTGGATGCCAGTCTGAATCTGATGAGAAAGCCCGTGGCGGTGTGCCGCGACAGCCTATTCGAGTTTATGCTGAAGGCGCAGCATGACCACCTGCGCAATCTACTCATCATCCACGGCAAAGGCCGCGATGACGAGTCCCACGCTAATATCATTCGCAGCTATCTTGCCCGCTGGCTGTCCCAATTCGAGTCAGTGCAGGCATTCTGCGTCGCACAGCCTGCGCATGGCGGTCATGGTGCTTGTTATGTCGCGTTGAAGAAATCAGCGCAGTTGCGTCAGGATAATTGGGAAAGGCATGCGAAACGCAGCCGGTAAGGGGAGGAACACAGGATTGCCCTATTGCTCAGGGCAATCCTTTCGCCATTCAGTAACTGAAAGCGACAGAGCGATGACGACGACCAAGCTGCCCTTTCGCCAAAATCATCAACGCCGTCAGGAAAGCCGGTAGCGCCAGAACGGCAAACATCATACCGAAGCTCCACTCCATGCCCAGCACCTGCGCGCCAGCAAACGCGCTCATGATCGCGCCCATACGCCCAACGCCATGCATCCATCCTGAACCTGTCGCACGCGCCGCCGTCGGGTAGAAACGGGCGGACAGCGCATTCATGCCGGTATTCGCACCGTTAAGACAGAAACCGCTGATCGAAGCCAGTAAGGCCAGTAAAACAAAATAGGATTCCGACAGTCCGATTAGCGCCGTCGCCACTCCGCCCGCCGCATAAATAACGCCAAGCGCCAGGTGAGGATTGATTCGATCCATTAGCCAACCGGCAAATAGCGAGCCAAAAGCGCCACCGGACTGATACAGGGCGGTGATAACCGTTGCTTGAGTGACTGTCATTCCAGCCTCTTTGATTACGGTAGGCAACCAGCTGCCTAGCAAGTAGACCATAAACAATCCGAAGAAATAGCCGCCCCAGAGCATGAAACTACCGAAACGGTACTCTTTAGACAGCACCAAACGTACAGCGAACGTTGCTTTTTTATCTTGTGCGGGCATCGCGAACTGAGTGCCACTATGGCTCACGCCAGGCGCAATTTTGTCGACGATGTGATGAATACGCGCCGAGTTCGCGCGCTTGGTCACCAAAAACCTCACAGACTCGGGCAGTTTGACGACCAAAAATGGCAGCAGCAACAGCGGTAATATACCGCCCATCATAAGAACGGTATGCCATCCCCACTGCGGGATCAGCCAGGAAGCAGCAAATCCGCCTGCTGCCGCACCGACGCTAAACCCGCAAAAGACGATGGTAATGATAAACGAGCGTTTCTTTTCCGGCGCGTATTCCGCAACCAGCGTTCCTACGTTAGGCATGGCAGCGCCTAGCCCCAGCCCAGTCAGAAAACGGAAAATAATCAGATGTTCCACGTTTTCCGAGAACGCGGCCAGCAGCGTCCATAAACCGAACAGGAATACGCTACTGATGATAACCACCTTCCGCCCACGCCAGTCCGCAAGCGGGCCCGATATCATCGCCCCCAGAGCCAGTCCCACCAATGCCGCGCTGATGACTACCGCCAGCTCAGCATTGCCAATTCCCCACGCGGCTTTGAGCGAAGGACCGATAAAGCCCATGATGGCGATATCCATGCCGTCCAATGCAATAATGCAGAATGAAAGGATGACAATCAGCTTTTGGTAGGAGCTGAGGGGACGTTCGTTGATGAGCTGACGAACGTCTAAGGGGGTGGAACCTGTCACGCTTACTCTCCAATAACTCTTCTGCGGGGCTGTTAACCAAGGCTTACACTGTAAACAATTATTTCCGACAGTAAAACAGTCCGACCATAATAAATTTGCTGTCCAGACGGATTCCGTGACAGAGCGCGCGAATGATAGCCAACGCGCCCCGTCAATGAAAGTACGAAACCGGTACCCGCTCTTTTTTACATCATCTATAGTAACCACCAAAAACTCATATTGTGAATAACAAAGGCCACGTTTTTCACATACCCCACCCGATAATTAATAATAACTCATTGAATTTAAATAATATAATTTACATCGCGAGCACAAGATCAGCAATTCAATGCTTTTTTGTGATTTTATTATTGAAATATATTTGCAAATTCAAATAAAAGGTTTCACCATAAAGGTTATGTTGAAGAGATGAATCTGTTTAAGGAGATACCACCATGATGCATTGCCCTTTATGTCACCATGCCGCCCATGCGCGTTCCAGCCGATATCTGTCGGATGGCGCCAAGGAGCGCTACCATCAGTGTACTAATGTCAATTGCGGGCACACCTTTGTCACACTGGAAGCCGTCACCCGTTCAATTATGGTGCCAGGCAAAGTGGATCCCGTAGAAGCCTCTGCTGACAACCCACCGCCACCGCCTTAATCACGCCTTCCCCCTACCTGGTCAGGGGGAATATCTTCCCCCTGACACGCTCTTTTAGCCCTCAGCCTACCCGTCACTTCACTTCGCAAACTCAAACAGCCCCCCTTGAGTCACTCACTGTTATTGACGCTCGCCGGATGCTGCTTTTAGTATCAAATGACTTTTACTGATTTTCAGTCACTTGCACACACAGGTCTTCATACAGAACAGGGCCTGCATGCTGACGAATTCCTTCCGCAGGAGAACACACTCAAAAATCAGCTGATAATTTCCCCTCGCCGTTGATGAAGCTTCCGAGGTGTCATTTATGGATAAAACCTGTCGACTCTTTTCATGGAGATGTGAATGATGGATGCCGTTCAAACACAGGCGTATCGCGCCAGCCTGCTGTATTTTACCGCCGACCCACGGTATGCCCCCGACGAAGCCACCCACTTTATTGACGATGGTTTATTGGTTGTTCAGCACGGAAAGGTGCTGAATGCGCTGAATTATGCGGACGTCACCGCCAAAGAACTGGCCCTTATGACGGTGAGAGATTATCGGGGCCAGTTGATTATGCCCGGCTTTATCGATACCCACGTCCATTTCCCCCAAATTGAAATGATCGCGTCTTACGGTGAACAGCTACTGGAATGGCTGAATACCTATACGTTCCCAACCGAGCAAAAATACGCGGATGCCGACTATGCTCACCACATGGCTCGAGTGTTCATCCGCGAACTCCTGCGACACGGCACCACCAGCGCAATGGTCTTTGCAACGGTGCATCCACAGTCTGTCGATGCCCTTTTCAGCGCGGCGGCAGATAAAGCGATGAGGCTGATTACCGGGAAAGTGATGATGGATCGTCATGCGCCGGAGGCGCTGTGCGATGACGCGCAACAAAGCTATCAGGACAGCCGCGCCCTGATTCAAAAATGGCATCATCATGAGCGGTTGCTGTATGCGGTAACGCCGCGCTTCGCCCCCACTTCCACGCCGGAGCAATTAAGACTGGCAGGTGAACTGCTACGCGAGTTTCCAGACGTTTATATGCAAACGCATCTCAGTGAAAACAAGCACGAAATTGACTGGGTTAAATCACTCTTTCCTGAGCATCGCCACTATCTGGACGTATATCATAATCACGGTCTCACGGGTTCTCGTTCCCTGTTTGCACACGCCCTCCATCTTGAAAAGGACGAAGTAGACACGTTGTCGCGCAGTCGTTCCTCCGTCGCCTTCTGTCCAAGCTCGAATCTGTTCCTTGGCAGCGGACTGTTCCCGCTACACGCGCTGAAAGCTGCCGGCATTCGCGTGGGAATGGGCACCGATGTCGGCGCTGGCACCAGTTTATCCCTTCTGCAAACGCTGAATGAGGGTTACAAAGTGCAGCAATTGCTGGGCGAGAAACTGTCTGCCCGCGAGGGGTTGTATCAGGCTACATTAGGAAGCGCGGAAGCGCTCTCCTTGGATGACAAACTGGGAAACTTCCTGCCGGGTAAAGAAGCGGATTTTGTCGTTCTCGACTGGGCGATCACACCGCTGCAGCAGTTGCGACAAGCGCAGGCGAGCACGCTGGATGAGAAATTGTTTGCCTTGATGATGCAAGGCGATGACCGCAATGTCGCTAAGACCTACGTCAACGGCGCGTGCGTCCACACACGCGAAGAGTCCACGTGATCCCATCCCGCGCATTATTGCTTAGTCACAGCACTGACATTACTGCGTGGTTTATTGGCAAAAACGAATCGTTTTCCATATAATTTTTCTTTCTTATTAGTTAGTTCGGGTGAGTAATCTCTGGGGCAGGAAAGTTTCTGGCTATAATGCAACTTATCAGCAGTCACTTACACTATGGGCAGCGGGCGACTGCGGCATAAAACACCGAATATTGCATTATGCTGAAATGGGACCAGAGCATTCTTTCCCGAAGCGGTTCGTGTTTTCTGTGACTCAGCTTCAGCATGTCCAGCCTGTTCAAGGTGGGCTCGCGGCCAGTGTGACGTACAGGATTGATCAGCCTAATAACCTTTATACATGCCGGGATGGACATTCTTTTTTGAACCAACCCCCATCCGGGCATCGACCATAACAGCAAATGACCTAAGGCATAACCATGATTCCGCCTCTCGATGCCGGCACAAAGGAACAACGGAGTGCCCTTCTGCGCATGATGAACATTCTGGACACGCGACCGGTCGAAGAATTGGAACGTGTCACCCGCATTACCCAGTCCTTCTTCGAAGTCGATAGCGTGGTGATCTCTTTAATCGACACAGACCGCCAATGGTCGTTATCACGGCGAAATTTCCCCTATTCGGAAACACCGTTGTCGATCTCTTTTTGCGTTCATACGGTCGCGTCCAACGAGCCGCTTATCGTTCCGGACGCGCTTCAAGATCCCAGATTTAGTGATAATCCGATGGTGACGGGCAAACAACAGGTCCGATTCCACGCCAGTTATCCACTACGCTCATTTTACGGCATTCCATTGGGCGCTCTTTGCCTTTATCACAGCCAGCCGGTTGAATTTACCGATAAAAAACTAGAGCAGCTCAGCGATATGGCTTACGTGGTGCAAACCTACCTGCAAAGAGTCGAAATGCAGGCCGAGGCCGAAAGCACCCGAGATATGCTGCACCGGGCAGACTACGTCAACCGTCAGATTTTTTCTCAGGCAGCCATTGGCCTCGTACTGATGACGCCGGATAAAAAACCGATCAGAGTTAACCATACGATCTGCAAGATGCTGGGATATACCGAGGAAGGGCTGTTGCAGACCACGATGGAAAGTGTGACGTATCACGGCGATCTTGCGCTGACCAAAGAGCGCTACGATAACCTTCTAAAAACGGGCACCCGCAATACGACGTTTCAGAAGCGTTATTGCCGGATGGATGGCTCGCTGTTGTGGGCCATGGTCTCGGTGGCTCTTCTCTACAATCCCGATGGCAGTCAGCATGGACTGCTGTTGGCGATAACTGATATCAGCAATCAAAAAGCCTCGGAAACCGAGCTTCTTTCGCTCAGCAAGGAGTTGGAGCAGCGCGTCGAACAACGGACTGAAGAGCTCCAGCGCAGCCATCAGTTTATTCAGGATATTACCGATCATATTCCCGCGATGATCTCCTGCATCAGCCCGGACAATATCTTTACCTTCGCCAATCACCACCTCAAAGTGCTGCTGGGAAGTCAAGGCGATGATCCCATCAACTCGCCTATCAGCACCATCCTGCGTCCCAAGGAGCGTAAGCTGTTCATGCCATTGCTGGATAAGGTGCGCAAAACCCGGCAGCCAGTGCATATTGAACACACCGTCGACTTGCCTTCCGGTGTTCACACCACCTACCACACGCAGATGGTGCCGGCAGAACCGCCCGCGCAAGGTGTTTACGTCTTCTCCACCGATATTACTGACCTGACGTCACTGCGCGATCAGCTTAAATTCGAAGCCAATCACGACCATCTCACCGGATTACCCAATCGACGCGCCGTTATCTCCTACCTGAACCAGCTCGCGTTGAAGCAACGTCGGAGCGGTCTGGCGCTGCTATTTTTCGATCTGGATAACTTCAAATACTACAACGACCACTACGGACACGAATTTGGCGATCGGGTAATTAAAACCTTTGCTCGCATTTTGGGGCAAAATACCCGGCCCAACGATCTGATTGGGAGACTGTCAGGTGACGAGTTCGTCATGGTGCTGCACGAGCGTAAAGATATGGCGCGTGAAGTGGAAAAGATCAGCCGCACGCTGAAAGAGCGGATTGAAAAGCCCACGCGCATTCGTGGTCACGACATTGTGCTTTCCGCCAGCGTGGGTATCGCCATATTAGGTAAAAATGACCGTTTGGATGTCAATCACTTTATTCACGAAGCAGATACCGCCATGTACCAGGCTAAACGTCAAAGCATTCACTCCTCGCGCGGTCATAAACACGACGTCAAAAATGACAAGAAGTGACACCGTCACTATAAATGTGCTGCAAAAAATTTTTGTCTGTCTATACTCCCTGTCGGTTGCCGCTGAGTTCAGTGGCATGCCCTTCTCACCCTTTCTATGCCTTTTCCTAACCTACTGTTTGCTCTCAGCCCATACAACCCCAGGCACTAGCCTCAATGGCCCTAAACTGGTTACATAACGGTACTGGTATCGCAACGTAGCCAATGCGGCATGATCGGTATTTTCTTCCCGATACGTCACGAGCCATAGGGAAGCTGATGAGATCCAGCTTGAATGACCGTTTGGACGGGGGATGCGTCAACTAAGGAGAGAATTTATCCCCACATAGCGTCCTACAAGAGGAGTTAACATAATGAGTGAAACAGATAAAAGTATTTTGTCGCTATTCCTGATCGGCCTGCTGATTGCCGTCGGCAAGATATTGATAGGCGGCAAACCCATCAGCTTAGGACAATTTACCGGTCGATTATTATTGGGGGGCTTTGTATCGATGATTGCCGGTGTCGCGTTGATACAGTTCCCAACGCTGTCCCCTATTGCCATCAACGGCATTGGCGCAGCACTGGGGATTGCGGGTTATCAAACGATCGAGCTATTTCTCCAGCGCCGAGCCCGCAACCAAGGGGATAAGGATAGAAGCAGCGACAAGAATGATAATAATCGGACGGAATAGCGATTCTGAATGTGGTGTGCTTTCATCCTCGGGCTGACACCAGTAAAAGCTTCGCCATGGCGTTATCAGAATGCATTTCTCAACATACACACGACAGGTATCTCAGTCAGCCCAAGCCTTTCTCATGCTCTCCTTTTTCGTCGCGAGAGCCCTTTCTCTCCTATCACGCAGCAGGCAGGATGCTGTCTGATTCAAGAAAATTTATGAACCTCGCCGTCAAGTTCCGCAAGTGAGCCGGTAAAGGGCTCGTTGACAGTAAAATGCCACGGATGGGATGTGTGAACCGAAGAACCCAACGACGCCGTGCTATACTGCCCTTCCCAGAGATTTTTAGTATGAAATCAGAAGACACCCTTGATTGGTATCCTGCCCAACTGCCTCCCGTCAAAATTATCTTAGGTAATGCCGTTCTGGAAGTGATGAAAGTTGGCCGTCCTGTTAATACCCGGACTCTGCTGGAGTTTCTGCTGGTTATGCAGGGCAGACAGAAACGGCGTGATGATAAAATCGCCATGCAAACCGCGATCAATGTATTAAAAAACAATCAAGCCGTTCATGGCAGAAGTTGAATTTCTTCGCACTCATGAGGAAAGTAAATTGCGTATCTCAATGCTGGCGCCTCCACTTCTGTATCATCTCGTTTGACACGTCACTGTCGTAGCAGATAGGCGAATAGCCCCCAGCTCGACTCCATGCGCTTCGACCGCCGCACCGGCTACCATTTTTGGCCGAGTGATAAGGGCATGGACAATTTCCTGGATACTTGTTGATTGAGTCCTGAATAATGGCTTTTTTCACCTGTTCGTCACTTAAAATAGACGTCTTGGCCGCGGAAATATTGATAAAAAATAAAGCAAAAACCGCGATTGTTTTTAGGCTAATAATATTAATATTTTTCATCTCATTGACCTGTCAGACTCACTGAAATAGCGATACTTCTCCAGCATTATTTATCGATAAGTTTCTTCCTGATAAAACGGCCAAATACGGTGAATTTGCTATAGTGAAAATAATTTACTCAGCTGAGGAATAACCCATGTTCAAAGAAGGTGATATTGTCCAGAGCAAAACCGGTGGTCCCAAGATGGTTATCCATAAAGTTGAAGACAACCAACTATGGTGCATCCGGATGGATGACTCGTTAAAGAAAGAGCTCATCGTTGCAGTTGACGCCGTAGAACCCTATCGTGAAGAGGGTCCTTTCGGCGTTTGCTGACCAAAAGGCGGCCCAGGCCGCCTAAATGTTCTCGCTCTAAGAACTCAGATCTTGTGCTGAAAATCCGCTGAGCGCCGACAAACGCTCCCAGCACCGACATGGACGAAAAAAGCTATCCACCGTTTTAGCGTCAAACTCCTCACGCCCTATCCCGCAACGACAAATCACCTCCACCAAGATAAGTCACCATCAAAAGGTTCATTGATACCGAATTAAGCTATTCACCCAACAAATTTATGACCAATAAGTATTGCTCCAATAACATGAAGCTTGTTAAATATAGACTTTGATAGAAGGCAATTATACGTAGGTGTCACGAATTATTTAATAGAGAGTGAAAACATTACCAGCGTGACATCATTTCATTACACAGCATAAAAGCGAATCAATCATTGAATAACATTAGGCTTTACACGCAACTATTTTTAATTAAATCATCACTTAACACTCTTTATCCCGAATATATCAACATAGCAATAAAGAATTGCTTTATTAAAAAATCAATTTTCAATTAACTATGCCGAACTAAAATCCCGGCTTACAATGAACGCTATGCCAATGAAAGATTTTGATAACCGCCTTATTTCCAGGCTCGCTGAACTCAATAACAAAGGTTTTTCCAAAGCCGATATGGCCAGAGCCGCGAACGTTAGCAAACAAGCGGTGACCGGATGGTTTAGAACCGGAACGATAAGCAAAGCCTCAGCACTCGCCGTTGCGGATGCGAGCGGTGTTTCCATCGCCTGGCTGTTTGGTAAAAAGGTCGATGAAGCCCATGGCTTGAAAGAGCGTGAAATGAGAATGCTTAATGTATTTCGTCAACTACCTGAACCCGAACAAGATCATATGATCGAATTATTCCAGGTACGGCTCAGAGAAATTGACGAATACGTCCAAACATATCTGCGTGGCAGAGTGAAACAAGAATAAAGAGATTCTTTTATTTTTAACCCTATTCTAAAAAATGTTGGACGACCAATAGTATCTCAAGCATTATATAATTCTAGAAAAAACAGTTACAATAGATGACTTGACTACTGAGTAGTGTTTTTGTAGTTAGATTACAGTGAAATTCTTGAGTAGCTCACACATCTTCAAACTGAAGCCTTGCTACGCTTGGCGATGACGATGATGACAACGTTTTTTACTGACTGAATGTCGTACTAGATTCACGAAGGTCGAGCAGATGATTTTAAATCACCACCAATGTGTTTTTACGCATCAGGTTTAGATTATTTGTATGTAAATAATTTATTTAAACATACACGGAGGAGATATCTCATGAGACGCTGCTGGATATCGACAAATGCTATCCCTGATAAAGCATCGTGTGTGGTGAGTAAAAATTTTCCATGCTTTTATTTAAATAATGATTGACACTCAATAATGCCCTAGCCATAAATCAGTAAAAACGGGCTAGTTATCCATTTTTTCCGTTTAAAGCCCGACTTAACAATAATATAATTGTATGGTTCCAGTAATTGATAAAGGGTGGCGATAGCCACCCTTTAAATGATATCAACTCTTGGGGCGCGTGAAGAGAACAAACAAACCGAGAATTATGTCTCCAACGATCCATAAGCTGAATAGCATTGCGACCCCAAGTCCTGTTCCAATAGCAGCGCCTGCTTGCTCTGCACCAGATAACTGCTCAATGCCCTCAGAAGCTGAGTTATACCCTCCAATAATCCATACAAGCATTAAAATATTGAAAGCGATAAAAGAGAATTTGACAAGTTTACCAAAAAAACCTCTTTTAGGTTTTCTGAGCTGAACAGCACAAGATGGGCATTTAATTGCGGCATCACTAACTTGGCTTGAGCATTCTGGGCAACTGATTAAGGCCATTTCAACCATCCTTTTTTACATTGGTTTGATAGATTTAAATTTAAACAAAAATTCAGGCTCTGATAAGGAACCATCTATTGTCATGCTTTTTTCTTGTACTGCGTCCTCATCGGAGGAAAAAAACTCACCGGAAAAAATGACTTTCTGTCCAACGGACATGCTCAACAATGAATTGTATAAAGCAGTATTTTTTTCAATTAGCGTATGACTTCCCATGTCGGAAAGTTCATTATTCCAAGTGCCGACCGAAAGGATCGGTGAAAGCTTGATGGTCAGTATTCCTTTCCCATCATTATTTGTATCAAGCTCCGATATAGTTCCAACCCAATCAGTTACTCTAGTCAACCTCATATTCAAAAGCTGCTCTTTTCTTTCGTCGCGTAAAACAGACTTTTGAAGTTCATTTTTTGCCATTGCAAATTTATCTCTCACCTCATCGGAAAGAGCAATGAAAGCAGTTTCTGCGTGGGGTATTTCTGAGGCTGGCTTCGCCTTAACAACAGCACTAGAAACAGTACTGGAAACAGCAGGCTCATTACCACTTGTTGGATTATCGGTGGAAACGATGATAAGGAGCAAAATTACCGCCAGTGCACTAAGAGAAATATAAATTTTCTTTTTAGATTTCTTTAGTTTATTTCCACACGTTGAACAACATGTGAGATTTTTTTTATTTAAATTGCCACAAGAGTCACATTGAGCAAAAAGGCTTTCACTTTTCATATTACTCGGAATTTCCTTGTTCCTATAACTTAAAGCATTAATATTTTAAGATTTTTCTTATCCTACAGAAACATTTTGCAATGTCAATAACCACTTAAGGAAACTAATAAATTCTTTCATTTTCATAGCCATACAAAAACACATATTCCATTTTGTTATATATGAATACAAATAAACCAACCTTAAGTTATTAAAGATCTTTTTTGTTTTGCCTCCTGATAACGAGTCTAAAGTGAAAACAACAAAATTGTAGAAGTACATAAAACGAAAAGTTGCGCTAACTGTTGCTTATTTAAGCAACGAGCGACGTCAATCAAAAAATATTATGCTGATACCGAATTCACATTGTTCAACGTTAACATCAGAACCGAATTCTCTCATACAGAGTCCACCTCAAGCATCTAAATATATACATAGCCAAATCAAACATTATTTTTAAATAGCAAAAAAACTGAAATTTTTTCAGATCTCTCGCAAGAATTCTCTATTACATTCATTTCAGCAATAAATAAATGACAGGCGACGATATTATCGTATCGCGGCACATTTTCGATCATACAAAATAACAAGATGACGGTACATGACGCGTACTTCACTCCAGAGCAACTGAAAAACGCGATTTACATGAATCTACAGGCTCAACGCGTTGGCGATACAGTGATGATAATTAATATTGAGGTACAGGAAATGACTTGGGAAATCATTATAACTCATTAATTTAAAAAAAAAGACCGAACACGATTCCTGTGCTCGGTCTAGGGAAATGGCTCTTGTGATAGAGCCGTGCGCTAAAAGTTGGCATTGACGCAGGTTCTAAGGAACCTACCCTTCAAGCGTAGACGAGACATTTCCCTTTTCCAGCTATGTATGAGCTGACTTAGCGCTTTAAGTCACTATTAGACCCATTTTGTGATCGCGAGCTCAGTCATGGTGACTAACCCACTTTTGATAACACATTGGATGGCTGAGTTTTTCATCCCTGGCACAGCTGTTCAGCGCGGTTCACAAAAGGTAGCAAACTTATTTTCTGACCTGGGTGTTTGGGATCGTCCAGCAGGATGATATCCAGCGGTTGAGCGTTTACCTCACCCTGTCGAACCTGAGCCCAGGCGACACCATTCAAGGGATACTGCATCAGCGTGCTGGGATTAATGACATAAAGCGCATTACCCGGCCGGCAGATCAACTGCACTTCTTCGCGAGTAAACGCCCAGCTGTCGCCATATTGTAGCTTGCTAATGTTCGTAATCCCCGTCGCCGCGAGCGCTGAAGAGCAAAAAGAGGTCGTTAAAAGGAGCCAGATGAGTTTTTTCATTTTGATTTCCACAGCAAAACAGACCGTTGTCTTTACAAGGTTTCTTGACGTAAGGCATCAAGAATAAGCCACAGTAGAATCATAACGACACACTAAAGGGAAGTCGAGCAAGGGGAAGTCAGGAGAAATGGAGAGATAAGGCGATGTCGGATGAACATCGCCTTTGCGCCACTATCAGGCAGAAGGCGTAGCGCTCGCCGCCATTCTTTTGAGATCTTGATCGATAAAGAACAGTCCACCTTCGGAAGTACTCACCATCGCCAGTTTATCCAGAATGGAGTTGAACAACTTCTCTTCTTCATGCTGCTCAGCGACATACCACTGCAGGAAGTTGAACGTTGAATAGTCCTGCAACGTCATGGCCGCATGCGCCAATTCGTTAATCTTTCCGGTAATCAGCTGTTCGTGTTCGAAGGTCAATTTGAAAATATCAGTCAGAGAGTCGAACTCTACGGGCGGAGCTTCGATTGCGCCAAGAACCGGCATACTACCCGTATCGTCCAGGTAATCGAACAAACGTTGCATGTGCTCCATTTCTTCCTGAGAGTGAGACTTCAGGAAAGCTGATGCGCCTTCGAAACCTTTATTTCCACACCATGCGCTCATCTGTAAATACAGGTTGGCAGAGTAGAACTCCAGGTTCAGCTGTTCATTCAGCTTTTGAATCATTTCTTGTTTTAACATGTTAAATCCTTTTCCACTGGCAGGGGATTATTCGAAGGGCATTATGCACAAAAATATTAAAATTAAAAACATACTATTAACCAATGTTCTCATTATTTTTACCCTAAATTCAAAGTATTATCATTTATCTATGAGAATGGTTTTCATTGCTTTCTATTTATTTCGATTCTGCTTTGGTCATCATTTTTATTAGTGGCAATTAAATTCAAGGATTTCTCAGCCTTACCGTAAATAGAGCGCGGTTGATCGAGGGGTGGCGTGTTGCTTGCCATTTGATACGGGCTGTTTTATGTTTGTCGCGCCATAAACAGGAGGACATCATGGGACATAATCTGGCCGACCTCTCACTCGAAGAGATGGAAAAAGTGAACGTCGATCTCGCCGCTTCCGGCGTCGCTTTTAAAGAGCGCTATAACATGCCGGTCATCCCTGACGTGCTTGAACAACAGCAACCTGCGCATCTACGCGATTATTTCCGGGAACGGGTCAGCTTTTATCGTCAGCTTTCATTGCAGTTCTCCACGCTGCCCTATGACCCCAACAGTAAATAATCCGTAAACACCGTCATCATTCAGGTGATGACGGTCTCCCCCTGACCTGCTTGATCGCGCGACATCACGTTAAAATAAGTTAAAACGCCCTGCGGATGCGTACGCAAACGGTTTCGTTTATACTGCGCCGGAATTCTTAACCGCATCGGATACTACTTTTATGTTAACAATCGGAACAGCCCTGCGTCCTGGCGCCACCCGCGTCATGCTGCTGGGATCGGGCGAGCTAGGCAAAGAAGTGGCGATTGAATGCCAACGTTTGGGAATTGAAGTCATCGCTGTGGATCGCTATGCCGATGCGCCCGCCATGCAGGTCGCACATCGTCGCCACGTCATTAACATGCTGGATGGCGAAGCGCTCGAACGGCTGATCGCTCAGGAAAAACCTGACTACATCGTCCCTGAAATCGAAGCTATCGCCACCGATATACTCGTCGCGCTTGAGAAACAGGGACAACGCGTCGTCCCATGCGCTCAGGCCACCCGGTTAACCATGAATCGCGAAGGGATACGCCGTCTGGCGGCGGAGACGCTAGGTGTCCCGACCTCTCCCTATCAATTTGCCGACAACACCGTCAGTTTCCAAGAGGCAGTGCAACAGATCGGTTTCCCCTGCATCGTCAAACCCGTCATGAGCTCGTCAGGAAAAGGCCAGAGCCTGATTCGTGACGCCCAGCAAGTAGACTCTGCGTGGCGCTATGCGCAGGAAGGCGGCCGGGCCGGAGGCGGTAAGGTGATTGTCGAAGGGCTGGTGAAGTTTGATTTTGAAATCACCCTGCTGACCGTCAGCGCGGTCGACGGCATTCACTTCTGCACACCCATCGGACACCGTCAGGAAGATGGCGACTACCGAGAGTCCTGGCAGCCGCAGCAGATGAGCCAGTCGCGCTTGAGCGGGCAAAAGCTATCGCCGGCAAAGTCGTTGAAGCGCTTGGCGGCTATGGCCTGTTCGGCGTTGAACTGTTCGTCTGCGGCGACGAAGTCATTTTCAGCGAGGTTTCGCCGCGACCGCACGATACCGGCATGGTGACATTGATCTCGCAAGATTTATCCGAGTTCGCATTGCACGTGCGCGCTTTTCTTGGTCTGCCGGTCGGCGCTATTCGCCAATACGGCGCGGCCGCTTCCGCGGTGATACTGCCAAACCTGACCAGCAGCGACGTCCGCTATCAGGGACTGGAGCATGCCTTGCTGCCACAGACGCAAATCCGCCTGTTCGGCAAGCCGGAAATTAACGGCCAGCGTCGAATGGGCGTCGCGTTAGCGATGGACGATACGACAGACGAGGCCGTACAGCGCGCCAAGGCCGTCGCCGCAGCGGTACAGGTCAACGGTTAACATTCAGGGGCGCAGTCTGTCTGTGCCCTTTTTCTCTCCCTTGCCCCGTCTTAAAGAGAGTGAGGCCGCCAGCGTGTGACGACCATTCCGCTTTTTGAGTCCATTCTCGAATGATGTCCCCTGACGACTGGGCTAAATGCCTTCCCCTCCTCGTGGAAATAAACGAGAACAATGCACACGGTATTGCCTCACGCGCTGAGCGCAGGGCTCGCCCACTGAGCGATAAAGTCGGCGATCCTCTCTTCGATGCGACTCTCGGTAGTGCGTAACCGAATGATCTTAATTCCGTTTTTTACCAGAATGGCGTTTTTTAACGCGTCCCGCGCCGCCTGAACGGGTTGGTCGTGCGAGCCACCATCGACCTCGATCACTCCCACCGGTGTTTTGCCTACCTTGAAATAGATCACAAAATCGCAACTGGCACGCGCCATGAAAGCCCGCTCGCGATGCGTCAAAGCCGGATTGTTCGGTGATACGACCTGATTCAGTTTAACCTGATCGTGACACAGTAACCCCTGACATGACGGTTCAGACAACGCCTCGCGCAGGAGTTGTGCCGCAATCTGCTCAGATTTGTAGCGTGAATCCTCGGTTCGTAATCGGGCGTTTAAACGCGCCAGAGACTGGTCATATTCGCGGTACAACAGGTCGAACGCCGACACCACGGGCGCACGCACGATTTGCTCGTCCTGCGCGTAATAAGCGATGTAGCGCATCAAGGCTGCAATGTGACCCTTGTTGCCGGTGAACACCTCGTCGCCCGTCACCAGAGTGAAGCGGTGCTTGGACCGCGACACCGCAACATTGATCATGCGCGGATCATCGACGAAATTGAGGCGTTTACGATCTTGGTTGTAACGTTTCTTGTCCAGTACGGTGGAGAAAACGATCTCATCGCACTCCCTGCCCTGAAACTTGTGCACGGTATCCTTGACGTAATCCGCGGGCAGGTGCGTCCCGGAAAGGTTGACCTGCGCCCGATATGGCGCGATAAAACCACGCCCGTCACCATCCTGCCCGGTGGGTTCGCCTTCGTCGTCAAGCAGCTTGAGCAGAGAATCCAGCTCCCGCAAATTGGTGTTCTGCCGCGTGTGGTTACCCTTGGCGGTTACCACCAGACGCAGCGGCTCTTCGCCTTTATCCTCGGTCATAGGTAACAGCGCATTATCGTAAAACTGTTGGTTGCAGAATTGGATGATTCTGGGATGGCAACGGTAATGCTCTTTCAACAGGGTTCTGGGCAGAGCTCCTTGAACACACCGATGCACGAATCAAGCAGGCTATAGCGCTCGCAATCGTAGGCGTCGGCGGGTGCCGGCTGGCCTAACGTCACGGGGATATGTGCCAACTGACGGTTGTCGCCGACAACGACCAGATTTTTCGCGCAGCCCAAGGCCAGAATCCCCGGCACGATATCCTGCAACGAGGCTTCGTCGATGATCACGTAGTCGAGGATCGCCCCCGGGGCGATAGAATTAACAATGGAGTGCGTACCGCTACCCAAAATCGGGAAGCGCTGCACGAAGGCATCGAACTGCTTGCGGTAGGTCTTAGCGTCGAAGCTGCCTAAAGCCCGGGGCAACCCGTGCAGGTGTTGCTTCAGGTGGCGCATCGACGACGTCTTTAACTCTTCAAGCAAGTCCGTGAAATTCGCACGCGCCAACGACGCTCGGCACGCCTGTAGCTCCGTTTTTTTGTCCTGTAACGCCTTGTCGTAATAGTGCATCTGTAAGGCATGGAAAACAGACAGGCGCATGTCTTCCTGGGCGAATGGCTTGGTGCGAAAAACTCTGAAGTTGAACAGGAGTTCAATACGATCTTTGAAGCGGATACGTTGCTCGCCGAGATGGGCGAGATAGGCCATCAGGTCCGCAATTTTACGCGGAGACAAACCATATTTGTCTAGCGAAGCTTCAGCTTGCACGCCACTGTCTGTCTGCCACTGCTGTAGGTAGCGTCGTTCAATCATTAGCTCATCGATCTCAACCTGCAATTGCGCCGCCCGATTGTGATCGTGCATGTGCTGTTTCAAGCGGCTCAGCAAAACTTGAATCTCATCCAACGTGGGTGTGGGTGCGGGCTCGGGCTCGTTTGATGGACAAGGCGGCAGGTCGGCAAAAAAATCTTTGCGGTTGCTCTGATTACCCAGTTTGGCGATCAGATGGCCGAGGCTACATTTTTCCAGTTTTTCGTAGACGTTTTCAACGGCCGCATTGTTGTTGGACAGCACGGCCACGGTTTGTCCACGCAGCAGAATATTGGCGAGGATGTTGAGGATGGTTTGGGTTTTTCCCGTGCCCGGCGGACCTTCGATCACGCTGACCTGCGCGCGGAAGGCCTGCTCGACCGCAGCCAGCTGGCTTTCATTTACCCCGAAGATAAATCAGGCCTTGGCCCTCTTCCAGCGTTCCATTTTGGGCTGAGCAATAGGCATGCAAGGCTGTGTCAGCACTGGCAGGCAATTGCTCCAGTTGTCGAACCACATTGGCGGCGATATCACGGTCACTCTCCGACTTCGCGTGATCCCGACGGGCATTCGCTACTTTCACAAAGTAGTCGAAGACCGGCGATGCCTTCATCGTCGTCGGCGCGGAAAACGCAATACGGTCCATGTTATAGACATAAGGCAGAGCAACGTTTGGATAGAACACGACAGCATACCGCTCGCCATAGATCGTTGCCCTGGCAATAGGCGTGACGATCGCGCTGCCGGGCTTGGACAACAACATCTCGCCCAACTCATGGGTGGGAGAGATCCGGCAGTCACTGAGCGGATGTATGCTATTGCCCTTCTCGCCGTATGAGCACCTCAGTTGTAGTCCTTGCTTCTTGTCATTCCAGATAGACCATTTAGTGATCTCTGAAGTCTTGTCTACACCACTCACTTGGATAGAAGCCATACGTCCCTTTTCTGTTTGCAAACAGCATTCGAATTCACGTCCGAATGACATTCAGATGCCGTTATTTCCTTAATGTGGGGACATTTTGCCACCATTTTATGTGTGGCAACAGACGGGTTATGCGATGGGTTATTCGCCTGTGTTCAGTATCTGTTTGAAGAGCCCCTATCGCAGCAAGTCGACCGAAGGCTAAAGACCCCAATCCCGAGCAACCGCTCTGGGCCCCCCGCGGCAGGATCGGTGCAACCAGATGGTTGGTCGTTTTCAGGTCGTCACGCTACTAACCCAAAACGGGTCAAGCGCCGAAACGCATCGACATAAGAAGAAAGTGATTAACTTATTGATAAACTTGATGTGCTCGTTTCTGCTCAGTCCAGAAAAATTTCGGACTTGCGTTATCGTCGCATAAAAAAAACCACCTCCGAAGAGGTGGTTGAGTCATCGCACTAACACACGGCTGAAATGTTATTTACGCCCTGTCGGCCTTGAGGCCGAATCAGGCTTTAGCACCTTCGATTGCGGTGCGGGCCAGGTCAGTGATGCGGTCGTAGTCGCCGGACTCCAGCGCGTCAGCCGGCACCAGCCAGGAGCCGCCCACGCACAGGACGCTTTTGAGCGCCAGATAGTCGCGGTAGTTGTTCGGCGTAATGCCGCCGGTTGGGCAGAAACGGATTTTGCCGAACGGACCCGCGATAGCCTGCAAGGCTTTCACGCCACCGTTAGCCTCAGCCGGGAAGAATTTAAATTCGGTTAATCCGTAATCCATACCCAGCATCAGTTCTGACACAGTGCTGATACCTGGAATCAGCGGAATATCGCCCGCCGTGGCCGCTTTCAACAGCGGTTCAGTCAATCCAGGGCTGATGGCGAACTGCGCGCCGGCTGCCACCACCTCGGCCAGCTGCTGAGGATTAGTTACCGTTCCCGCACCCACGATTGCGTCCGGCACTTCTTTCGCTATCAGGCGAATCGCTTCTACCGCACACTCGGTGCGCAACGTGAGTTCCAGTACGCGGATACCGCCAGCGACCAAAGCTTTCGCCATGGGAACCGCATGTTCCAGTTTATTCACGACGATCACCGGGATGACCGGGCTAGCCGTCAGAATCTGTTCCGCACTGGTTTTCCAGTTTTTCATTAAGCGCTTTCTCCACTCATGCCCAATGGGCATTGATTAATTTGGCGCGGTCATCCCATAAGTCGACCGCGCTGTGATTCCTTGCTGCTCAGCCGCGAACAAACCGCAGGCTGCGGTTCATCATTACTCGACTTCGTTCCAGGAACGGCCATCACGGGTGATCATCGCCACGGACGCCACTGGACCCCACGTGCCCGCCTGATAAGGTTTAGGCGCGTCATTGTCCTGGTCCCACGCTTCCATGATGGAGTCTACCCATTTCCACGCCTCTTCCACTTCGTCGCGACGAACGAACAGCGCCTGAATACCTCGCATCGTTTCCAGCAGCAGGCGCTCGTAGGCGTCAGCCAGATGCTCCTGATTAAAGGTTTCGGAGAAGCTGAGGTCCAACTTGGTCGTTTGCAAACGGTGCTTGTGATCCAGACCAGGGATCTTGTTCAAAATCTGAATTTCGATCCCTTCGTCAGGCTGAAGACGAATAATCAGTTTGTTTTGCGGCAGTTGCTGATAAGAATCGTGAAAAAGATTCAGCGCCGGATTTTTGAAGTACACCACGACTTCTGAACATTTACTCGGCAAGCGTTTACCCGTACGCAGGTAGAACGGCACGCCGGACCAGCGCCAATCGTCGATATCCACGCGAAGAGCGACAAATGTCTCTGTGTCGCTGGACTTGTTAGCGCCCTCTTCTTCGAGGTAACCGGGGACTTTTTTGCCCTGAACGAATCCTGACGTGTATTGCCCGCGCACAGTAGTGTCATGAATATTGGAGCGGTCGATGCGACGCAACGAGCGCAGTACCTTAACCTTTTCATCACGAATGCGATCCGTCGTCAGGTCGGACGGCGGCGACATGGCGATCATCGTCAGGATCTGCAGCAGATGGTTCTGGATCATGTCGCGCATCTGTCCGGCCTGGTCGAAATAACCCCAACGGCCTTCGATACCGACTTCTTCCGCAACGGTAATCTGAACGTGATCGATGGTGCTGTTATCCCAGTTATTGGCAAACAGCGAGTTGGCGAAACGCAGCGCCAGCAGGTTCAGTACCGTTTCTTTTCCGAGATAATGGTCGATACGGTAAACCTGACACTCGTTAAAGTACTCCGCCACCTGGTCATTGATGACCTGCGAAGAGGCCAGATCGGTTCCCAGCGGTTTTTCCATCACGACGCGAGCGGGCTCTTTGTTCAGCCCGGCTTTACCAAGACCGCCGCAGATAGCCCCAAAGGTACTAGGCGGCATGGCAAAATAGTTGATCGTTACGCGGTTTTCCTGGTCAAGCATGTCGCCCAAACGCTTGAAACCCGCGGCATCCTGTACATCCAGATTGCAGAAATCCAGCCGCTCGCTCAGTGTTTTCCACAGTTTCTCGTCCAGCGGCTCTTTAAGAAAAGTATCCAGCGCTTCCCGCACGACTTTGGTATAGGCCTTTTTGTCCCAGTCCGCACGGCCGACGCCGATGATACGGGTGTCCGGGTGGATATGACCTGCTTTTTCCAGTTGATACAGTGAAGGCAGCAATTTACGGCGCGCCAAATCCCCTTTTGCACCGAAAATCACCAGGTCACATGCCTGGGCCGTTGACGTTACCGCCATGTTCTATCTCCTCATTGCAGGATGCTGTAATTTTATTACATATGTAATGTACTATTTTTGGCTGGGACCAGTAAACCGTTAGCCTGCGACATACCCCACAAATCGCCGTGTAACAACGTGATAGCTGAGTATTTCCTTCGGTACACTGATAACGACGCAAATCGTAGAGAGAAAACTAGCTAACAATTTCGACAGTCAGTGACTATTTTGAAAGTTAGACACACGTCATGTTCTGGTGAAAAAACCACAATTTCACCGCGCCGCCCTCTGCCACGTCAGGTTTGCGCATAGTATATTTCCATGAAATTCGCATCGATTCACCTCTGGCTGAAATCGACATGACCATTGATGGTATCACTCTATGAAAATGCTGGATAAAATCCGGACTCGCCTGGATCGGTTGAGTAAGTCAGAAAGAAAGGTGGCTGAAGTCATTCTTGCCTCACCGCAGTCAGCTATCCACTCCAGTATAGCGACACTCGCTAAATTAGCGGAAGTCAGCGAACCCACCGTCAACCGATTCTGTCGGCGGCTGGACTGCAAGGGATTTCCCGATTTCAAATTGCAGTTGGCGCAAAGTATCGCCAACGGCACGCCCTATGTGAACCGCAATGTAGAGGAGGATGATACGGTTGAGGCCTACACCGCCAAGATCTTCGAATCCACCATGGCCGGTTTGGAACATGCCAAGTCGCGTCTCGACATTCCCGCCATCAACCGCGCGGTCGATCTCCTGACCCAGGCCCGCAAAATCTCCTTCTTCGGCTTTGGGGCTTCGGCGGCCGTCGCGCATGACGCCATGAACAAATTCTTTCGCTTTAATATCCCCGTGGCCTACTTCGACGATGTGGTTATGCAGCGCATGAGCTGCATGAATTCCGGCGAAGGCGACGTCGTGGTGTTGATTTCACATACCGGCCGCACCAAAACCCTGGTGGACATGGCGCGCATTGCCCGCGAGAATGACGCGACGGTGATCGCAATCACCTCCGAAGGTACGCCGCTGGCACGCGAAGCGTCATTGACCCTACGGCTGGAAGTCCCGGAAGACACGGACGTTTACATGCCGATGGTATCGCGCATCGCCCAACTCACGCTAATTGATGTCTTGGCGACCGGGTTTACGCTGCGGCGCGGCGCGAAATTTAGAGATAACTTGAAACGCGTCAAGGAAGCCTTGAAAGAATCGCGTTTTGATAAAGAAGGACCGTTCAGCACTCCCTATAACTGATTTGCACTCAGGCCAGCGTAGCTGCTTTTCGCCGGTACGGTTCAACCGCCACGGCATGCCCATTGCGCGGATCACCCTCTTGCCCCCTAAGAGGCGTCAGCCGTGTTTTAGATACTATCGCCCTATTCAGCTTCACCAGTCAACGGAGTCATCCATGTCCAGACGGCTAAGAAGAACGAAGATTGTTACCACTTTGGGACCGGCAACCGACCGCGACAATAATTTGGAAAAGAT
Organism: Lonsdalea britannica; assembly: GCF_002111595.1. Lineage (GTDB taxonomy): Bacteria > Pseudomonadota > Gammaproteobacteria > Enterobacterales > Enterobacteriaceae > Lonsdalea > Lonsdalea britannica. The sequence continues at coordinate 146,376 of NZ_LUTN01000002.1, read as the reverse complement.
TATTGCCGCCGGTGCAAACGTCGTCCGCTTGAACTTCTCTCACGGCACCGCAGAAGACCACCAACTCCGTGCCGATAATGTACGTGAAATTGCGGCAAGGTTAGGCCGCCACGTCGCCATTCTTGGCGATCTCCAGGGTCCAAAAATTCGCGTATCCACCTTCAAAGAAGGTAAGGTTTTTCTCAACGTCGGCGACAAATTCCTGCTCGACGCCAATCTGGGTCGCGGGGAAGGCAATAAAGAAGGCGTCGGCATCGACTACAAAGGTCTGCCCGATGACGTCATCCCCGGCGATACGCTGCTGCTCGATGATGGTCGCGTTCAGCTCAAAGTGCTTAACGTGGAAGAGTCGAAAGTCTTCACGGAAGTCACCGTCGGTGGGCCGCTCTCTAATAACAAAGGCATCAACAAACTGGGTGGCGGACTCTCAGCGGCTGCACTGACCGACAAAGATAAAGCGGATATCGTGACCGCCGCCAAAATTGGGGTGGACTATCTGGCCGTTTCATTCCCCCGCACTGGAGCCGATCTCAATTACGCCCGCCAGTTGGCATTAGAGGCGGGCTGTGAAGCCAAAATCGTATCCAAAGTCGAACGCGCTGAAGCCGTCGCAACGGACGAAGCGATGGACGACATCATCCTGGCTTCCGACGTCGTTATGGTTGCCCGAGGCGATTTGGGCGTAGAAATCGGCGACCCTGAGCTGGTTGGCATCCAGAAAAAGTTGATCCGTCGCGCTCGTAAACTCAACCGTGCCGTCATCACCGCGACGCAGATGATGGAGTCTATGATCACCAATCCGATGCCGACCCGCGCGGAGGTCATGGACGTCGCCAACGCCGTGCTGGATGGAACCGACGCCGTCATGCTGTCAGCAGAGACCGCCGCGGGCCAATATCCGTCGGAAACCGTTGCCGCAATGGCCAACGTCTGCCTCGGTGCGGAAAAAATTCCGAGCATCAACGTCTCTACACACCGCCTTGACGCGGAATTTGATAACGTCGAAGAGTCGGTGGCGATGTCAGCCATGTACGCCGCCAACCATCTGAAAGGCGTGACCGCCATCGTCGCGATGACCGAGTCCGGTCGTACCGCGCTGATGATGTCTCGCATCAGCTCCGGTTTGCCTATTTTCGCGATGTCGCGCCATGAAGGGACGCTAAACCTGACCGCACTCTATCGCGGCGTCACCCCTGTTCAATTCACCCGTTATTCTGACGGCGTCGAAGCCGCAAATGATGCCGTCATTCTGCTGCGCGACAAGGGCTTCCTGATGTCCGGCGACCTGGTGATTGTCACTCAAGGCGATGTGATGGGTACCGTCGGCACTACGAATACGGTAAGGATCTTGCGAGTCGAATAAGCGAATAAAGTCGTAGCATCGCCCTCTGCAAAATGGGAACGATGGATAGTAAAAAAGCCGGATATACCGGCTTTTTTTCGTAGGGTCAAAGGTAAGAAGTATCTGATGTAAGCATTATTTTTTGAGGGAACAATGAATCACTAGGTTACGTCAATCATCCGCGTTTCATTTTCTAGCTACCGTCCCTCTGTTGCCACTTTCTGACACTTTTACGGTTTATTTTTTCGGCGGATATAATTCCTGCTGTTTCTCTTTCGCTGTATTCATTTTATTAACGTGATGCTCTGCAGCTGAATTTTTCGCCTGCACCTTTTCATGCATTGGATTATTTTTCTTTTGGACCGCTTTCTGATGGCTTTCCGCGCGGGATTTAGCCGCCTGGCGTTCGGCCTCCAGCTTCTTGGCTGAATGCGTATTAGCAGCATGGTTAGCGGACTCAACACGGCCATGATTCGCCACAACAGGCGCCATCGGGTTTCCCTCGTGTGCAGGATCAACCGCTGCGTTGGCTGCCGTAAAACTCAGTGCTGATGTGGCCAGTAAGACACCTAAAAATACAGGTTTAAAATGCATGATGAATATCCTTTTACCGCACTATTTAATCAGTTGGGTCAGTCCTATAAAACGCGGCAGTGATTTTGCTTCGCTTGATTTAAAGGACTCACGCTAAAGTCACCGTTATGACGACTTTAATAAAGTAATAACAAGGGATGAAGGCGATTCATACGAGGAATTATCCGAGATAATAAAATGTCAGAAACAAATAAAACGCTAATTATGTCTGACGTCCGGATAGGGTAAAGTTTAATGACGAATTGTTTCCACACTCACCGATACCGTTATTTCCGGCACCGGTAAGTGGTGATAATGGCGCGCATTTATATCGCAAAAGAAAGCGCGATATTATAAGTCTTTGCGTAGATAAGGCTCCGTTTCACCCGGCTTGCGAGTCTTCAACAATTTCAGAATCCAGGTGTACTGCTCTGGATTGGGTCGTACTAAAAACTCCAACTCTTCATTCATTCGGCGTGCGATGCCTTCATCATCAGCCCCTGCGATATCGCTCATCGGCGGACGGATATAAATATCCAGTAGCGAAGTCCGGGCGTTGTAGACCGGAAACAGCGGAACGATCTCGCTACGGCAGACTTTCATCAAACGACCGACTGCGGGCAACGTGGCTTTGTACGTAGCGAAGAAGTCGACGAACTCGCTGTGCTCCGCGCCATGATCCTGATCCGGCAGGTAGTAGCCCCAATACCCCTCTCTTACCGAACCGATAAAGGGCTTGATGCCGTCGTTGCGCGTATGCAGCCGACCACCAAAGCGACGTCTCAGCAAATTCCACAGGTAATCGACCAACTCATTTTTCTGGTTGTGGATCATCGCCGCCATTTTCTGACCGCGCCAACTCATCAGCATTGCGGGCAGATCGACTGCCCAGCCATGCGGCACCATAAAGATCACATTCCGATCCTGATCTCTCAACGTATCGATAATGTCTTCACCGTGCCACCGCACTCGCTCATAAACACGTCGGGCGGGGAGAATCGCCAGCTCAACCATCAGCACGATGGACTGAATAGACGTCGCAAACATATCGTCGATGATCTTCTCTCGCCGCGCTTCGGTTATCTCTGGCATACACAGCAGCAGGTTGATGCGGGCACGGCGGCGCGCGCCTTTAGAAATACGTCCCACCATTCGGCCCAACGCACCCAGCACAGGATCTCGCAGCTTAGCCGGTAGACAGGCGACTAGCGCCAATGCTCCCGCGCCCAGCCAGATCCCCCAATAGCGAGGGAGAAAAAAAGCGGATTGAAACTGGGGAATAAATTCGGATCGGTTTTTCTTCACTTTTTCCATGCGTTTACTCTTTGTACCCAATAGAGACCGCGTTAAAGGCAGTCTGCATAGACTCTACATTAAGCCGGGTCGCTATTCAGATAGGCCGCGACCCACAAAAAAACAGCCGGTAGCGATGAGGCGACCGGCTGTTGAAAGGCGTTAGAGAAATCAGTCCAGCTGCAGCTGCGGCAGCATCTCACGCACCTGAGCCAGATAGTCACGGCGTTCTTTACCGTCCAGCCTTCAGAGCGTGGCAGTTTCGCCGTCAGCGGGTTGACTGCCTGCTGGTTGATCCAGACTTCATAGTGCAGGTGGGGACCCGTTGAGCGGCCGGTGTTGCCTGACAGCGCAATACGGTCGCCGCGTTTCACTTTCTGACCCGGTTTAACTAAGAGTCGGCTCAGATGCATATAGCGCGTGGTGTACTGGCGACCATGACGTAAGGCGATGTAGTTGCCTGCCGCTCCATCACGCTTCGCGACGACCACTTCCCCATCCCCGATAGCCAAGACGGGGGTTCCCACCGGCAGCGCAAAATCGACGCCGCGGTGCGGTGCGACACGCCCTGTGACAGGGTTAAGTCGACGAGGGTTAAAGTTGGAAGAGATTTTGAACTGTTTCATGGTCGGGAAACGCATAAAACCGCGAGACAATCCCGACCCTTCACGATCGTAGAACTTTCCATCTTCGGAACGGAAAGCGTAATAATCTTTACCGCCGCTGCGCAGACGCACAGCCAACAGTTCGCTTTGCTCGTTATGGCCGTCAAGCACTTCGCGGGACATCAACACCGAGAAACGATCGTCGAGACGCAATTTACGGAAGTCCAATTGCCACTGCAGCGCTTTGATCACTTCACGGACTTCGCCATTGGTCAGCCCGGCGTTCAACGCGCTGTTAACGAAACTGCCCGTAAGACGCCCGGTTAGCACCTTGTTGTGCCAGTCGCCCTGCATGTTTTCGATAGCTTCCTTGAAGACATCGCCTTTGCGGGTATAGGTGCGTACCTCACGGCGGGACACCTGCCAACGCAGGCTTTGCAAATCGCCGTCCCGTCCTAGCTCCCAGGAAATCTGCTGACCGATCTTCAGGTTGCGCAGCCCGGAATTCTGCTCCGCCAGCGCGGCAATATCCGACATATCGATGCCGTACTGGGTCAGAATGCTACTGAGGGTATCGCCGGTAGAAACAACGTATTCATGCGCGGCGTTGCCATCGGACACGTTGTCATCCAGTTCATCCTTCGGGATATCGTCCGAGGGCGTCGGCTGGTCGAGCATCGTATTGTCGTCGCTGTCGGCGGAGTTCGCGTTAGCGGAAGAAGGCGCATCCAGCGGTTCGCTGGCGGGAGGGGTTAACGTTTTAGGCTGATTTCTTTCATTATCAGCATCTTTGATGATCACAGGCGCATCGTTGACCGGGGGGTAAACCATTGGCCGCCAGACGGCGACGGCCAGTGTTACTATGGTCAGCGACCCCAACATCACTCGGTGAGGTCTTGGGAGGGTGTTATACGCCTGAGCGATAGTTCGGACTATCTGCTGCACTTATTCGTATCCTCATGATTTTTTCTCCAGGCAGCTCAGATACTGGTTAGACAATTGCAGCAGAAAACGTGCATAGCTGTCTTTATCCAGAGCGATGTCGCTTCCCAACGGGTCCAGGACGCCCATGCGTACCTGCGTTCCCTTGGCGACAGCACTGATGACCGCTGGCCTGAATTGTGGCTCAGCAAAAACGCATTCCGCTTTGTGCTCAACCAACTGTGTTCGTATTTGATGTAAACGCTGTGCTCCAGGCGAGATGGCCGGATTGATTGTGAAGTAACCAAGAGGGCTTAATCCGTAGTGTTGTTCAAAGTACCCATAGGCATCATGAAACACGAAATAGCCTTTGTTTCGCACAGGCGACAGCATATTAACAATATTTTTATCCGTATGCGCAAGTTTCTCAGTGAAATGAGTCAGATTCGCGTCTAATTTGTCCTTATTCTGCGGCATTAGTTCCAATAATTTGTCATGGATGGCGATGGCGGATGCTTGCGCCATTTCCGGCGACAGCCAAATGTGCATATTGAACTCGCCGTGATGGTGACCGTCGTCATGCGCTTCTTCTACCGCCGCCGCGCCGTGCGCGTGGTCTTCATCATGCTCGTCATGAGCCTCTGCAACGTGGGCATGTTCGTCATGAGCCGCATGGTGGCTATCCCTGTCGTGGTCGCTCTCGCTGTGATGATGCGACTCTTTTATCATGGCGGCTTTGATCGCGGGTAGTGCGGAAAGCGTGATTTGACGGTTCGCCGGAATTTGACTCAACGGCTTTTGCAGGAAGGCTTCCATCTCTGGCCCTACCCAGATAACCAATTCCGAGGACTGTAAACGCTGGACATCAGAGGGACGCAGGGCATAATCGTGGGGCGACGCGCCGTCCGGCAGCAAGACTTCCGTCGGCGTGACTCCATCAGCAATGGCAGCAGCGATGAAGGCCAGCGGGCGAATGGACGTCACAACGTCCGCAGACGCGAGCGGGGCTGCCCCTGCCGCCACGAGCAACGTGCTGGCGGTTAGCGTTTTTTTTATCCATTGAGGTAAGTTACGGCGTGTCATGACAGGTCATCCATCGATTTCAGAAAAAATTTTCGTTATATTATAACGTCACACGGTATCTGCAAGCAGAATTCTATGTCTACACTGGTTTCTCTCGATAACATTTCCGTCCAGTTCGGCAGTCGACGCGTACTCTCAGACATCTCGCTGACGCTGCAACCGGGACGCATCCTCACGCTTTTGGGCCCAAACGGCGCTGGAAAATCGACGTTGGTCAGAGTCGTGCTTGGTCTGCAGGACATTGCCGGCGGCACGCTAACGCGAACGCCGGGCCTGCGCATTGGCTACGTGCCCCAGAAACTGCACCTTGACGCCACCCTGCCCCTGACGGTCAGCCGTTTTATGCAGCTCAGCCCCGGCGTCAAAAAACAGGACATTTTGCCTGCGTTAAAACGGGTCAATGCCGGACATCTGCCGGAGCAACCAATGCAGAAACTTTCCGGCGGCGAAACGCAGCGCGTGCTGCTAGCCCGTGCGATCCTGACCCGTCCCCAGTTGCTTGTCCTCGATGAACCGACGCAGGGCGTCGACGTCAACGGCCAGTTAGCGCTCTATGACCTCATCAATCAGCTGCGCCAGGAGTATGGCTGCGGGGTCTTAATGGTTTCCCATGACTTGCATCTGGTGATGGCCAAAACGGATGAGGTTCTGTGTCTCAACCAGCACGTTTGCTGCTCCGGTGCCCCAGAAGTCGTTTCGCTACACCCCGAGTTTTTGGCCATGTTCGGTCAACGCGGCGCAGAACAACTGGCCGTTTACCGGCATCACCACAATCATCGACATGATTTAAATGGAAAAGTGATTTTGAAAAGGCAGGATGGCGCATGATCGAATTGTTATTTCCCGGCTGGCTGGCGGGAATATTGCTGGCTGTGGCGGCCGGTCCGTTGGGCTCTTTCGTCGTTTGGCGCAGAATGTCTTACTTTGGCGATACGCTGGCGCATGCTTCTCTGCTGGGGGTCGCTTTTGGTTTACTGCTGGATGTGAATCCCTTTTACGCCGTGATTGCCGTCACGCTGGCGCTGGCGCTGGGATTGGTTTGGCTGGAACGTCGCCTTATCTCGCCATTGATACGCTATTGGGAATCATGGCGCACAGCGCCCTCTCGCTGGGTCTGGTCGTGGTTAGCCTGATGAGCAACGTCCGGGTGGATCTCATGGCCTACCTGTTCGGCGATCTGCTCTCCGTGACTACGGACGATCTGTGGCTGATCGGCGGCGGTGTCGCCGTCGTTGTCTCTATTCTGTGTTGGCAGTGGCGTTCGCTGCTGTCCATGACCATCAGCCCCGAGCTGGCGCACGTCGACGGCGTATCCTTGCAGCGCAGCAAACTCCTGCTCATGCTGGTCACCGCACTGACGATCGGTTTGGCAATGAAGTTTGTCGGCGCGCTGATTATCACCTCACTGTTGATCATTCCGGCGGCAGCGGCACGGCGCTTTGCCCGCACACCCGAACAGATGGCGGGGATCGCCATCATCATCGGAATGATGGCCGTCACGGGCGGCTTAGCGCTCTCGGCCGATGCCAATACGCCAGCAGGCCCTTCCGTTGTGCTCTGCGCTTCTCTGCTGTTTATGCTGAGCCTGATGAAAAAACAATCCGCCTAGTATATGCCCCCGGGTCTGCGTGAGCTTCGTGCAGATCCATTCATTCCCTATTTCATCCCAACGAAGAAGGCCGCATACCAGATGCGGCCTTCGGTAAAACCCATTCGGATAGCAACGTCTGCGTTACTCTTGTCGCGTCAACCCAAAGTGGCGATAGGCATGTTGGGTGGCGATGCGTCCGCGCGGCGTGCGTTGCAGAAAGCCCTGCTGAATCAAAAACGGCTCCAGCACATCCTCGATGGTTTCACGCTCTTCGCCAATCGCAGCTGCCAGATTATCCAGCCCGACCGGGCCGCCCATAAACTTGTCGATGACCGCCAGCAGCAGCTTGCGGTCCATGTAATCAAAGCCTTCAGAGTCAACCGCCAGCATATCTAATGCCTGGATCGCGATTTCACCGTCAATGACGCCGTTCGACTTCACTTCGGAAAAGTCTCGTACACGACGCAGCAAGCGGTTGGCGATACGCGGCGTTCCACGTGCGCGGCGAGCCACCTCCAGCGCACCTTCCTCCGTCATCTCCAGTCCCAGACACAACGCGCTGCGGCTGACGATATACTGCAAATCCGGAACCTGATAAAACTCCAGGCGCTGGACGATGCCGAAGCGATCGCGCAGCGGCGAGGTCAAAGAACCCGCCCGGGTCGTGGCGCCCACCAGCGTAAACGGCGGCAGATCCAGCTTGATCGAACGCGCCGCGGGGCCTTCGCCAATCATGATATCCAGCTGATAGTCTTCCATCGCAGGATAGAGGACTTCTTCCACCACCGGCGACAGGCGATGAATTTCATCGATAAAAAGGACGTCGTGGGGTTCGAGGTTGGTCAACAGCGCGGCCAGATCGCCCGCTTTTTCAAGCACAGGCCCTGAAGTGGTACGCAGGTTCACCCCCATTTCGTTCGCCACGATATTGGCCAACGTGGTTTTGCCCAGTCCGGGAGGACCGAAGATCAACAGGTGGTCCAGCGCATCGCCACGCTGTTTCGCCGCCTGTATGAAGATTTCCATCTGCTCGCGCACCTTGGGCTGGCCGACGTACTCCGTCAACAACTTGGGGCGGATAGCGCGATCCAGCACTTCTTCTTCGGTGACGACCTCGGGGGAGATTAAACGATCGGCTTCAATCATGGCTACCTCAAAGAACGGCGCGCAACGCGTCTCGGATCAGGGTTTCACAATCAGCGCCAGGTTTGGCGATCTTGCTAATCATCCGGCTGGCTTCCTGCGGCTTATAACCCAGCGCCACCAGCGCAGACTCTGCTTCGGCCTCGATATCCGCAGATGATGTCGCAGCGTCAGCGGCGGGCGGCAGCGTCAGATCGCTAGCGGAATTGAACAAGTCGCCATTCAGCCCCTTGAAGCGGTCCTTCATCTCAACCACCAGACGCTCGGCAGTCTTCTTGCCGACGCCCGGTAGCTTGACCAGAGCACCGATTTCCTGACGCTCGACCGCGCTGACAAACTGCTGCGCCGACATCCCCGAGAGGATTGCCAGCGCCAGTTTCGGTCCGACGCCATTCACTTTAATCAGTTCGCGGAACAGGGAACGTTCCTGCTTGTTGTTGAACCCGAACAGCAGTTGCGCATCCTCACGAACAACGAAATGAGTGAAGATGATCGTTTCCTGTCCCAGCTCGGGCAACTCGTAGAAACAGGTCATCGGCATATGCACTTCATACCCCACGCCGTTGGCTTCAATCAATACCTGCGGGGGTTGTTTTTCCAGAACGATGCCTCTGAGACGACCTATCACGTGACGTTTCCTTTTGAATTTGCGCTTAACGATGGGGTATAGCTTATACCATAAAAAAGGCTGGATGAATATCCAGCCTGGTCTCTAGCGTAGCCGCCCTCGCGCTAAGGTCAGCCTCTCCTGCCCCATGCGGGTCAGGTTCTGACTGAAGTGACAATGCGTGATGGCGATCGCCAGCGCATCGGCGGCATCCGCCTGAGGATTGGCGGGCAATTTCAGCAAAGATCGCACCATATGCTGCACCTGACTCTTTTCCGCAGCGCCAGTGCCGACGACCGTTTGCTTGACCTGACGTGCCGCATACTCGAAAACCGGCAGCGACTGATTGACCGCCGCCACGATGGCCGCTCCCCGCGCCTGCCCGAGCTTTAGCGCCGAGTCGGCGTTTCTTGCCATGAACACCTGTTCGATGGCGAAACAGTCCGGCTGAAACTGCGTGATGATTTCACTCACGCCTGCATAAATCAGCTTGAGCCGGCCGGGGATATCATCCACCACAGTGCGAATACAGCCGCTACCGAGGTAGCTGATCTGCCGCCCCTGCTGGCGGATGATGCCATAACCGGTGATTCGCGAACCAGGGTCTATACCGAGAATGATCGTCAACGCCTGTCTCCCCACCGGTTTATCGCCGGCAACGCCATTACAGCAGCGCCGCCACCTCGTCGGAGATATCACCATTGTGGTAAACCTCCTGCACGTCGTCACAGTCTTCCAGCATGTCGATCAAACGCATCAGTTTCGGTGCGGTTTCTGCATCCATGTCAGCCTTGGTCGACGGGATCATGGACACTTCGGCCGCTTCGGCCACCAGACCGGCTGCATCCAGCGCATCTTTCACTTCACCGAAGGTTTCCCACGGCGTGTAAACGTCGATGGCGCCATCGTCATAAGTCACGACATCGTCCGCACCCGCTTCAAGCGCCGCATCCATGACCGTGTCTTCATCCAGACCCGGCGCATAAGAAATAACGCCTTTTTTCGTAAACAGATAGGCGACGGAGCCGTCTGTTCCCAGGTTGCCGCCGCTTTTGGTAAAGGCGTGACGCACTTCAGAAACCGTACGGTTACGGTTGTCGCTCAGGCATTCCACCATCACCGCGGTGCCGCCGGGACCGTAACCTTCATAAATGATGGTTTCCATGTTGTCGGCATCATCGCCGCCCACGCCGCGGGCAATCGCACGGTTCAGGGTATCGCGCGTCATGTTGTTGGACAGCGCTTTATCGACCGCTGCACGCAAACGCGGGTTGGAGGCGACTTCACCGCCGCCCAGACGAGCAGCCGTCACCAGCTCACGGATAATTTTGGTGAAAATTTTGCCGCGTTTGGAATCCTGCGCCGCTTTACGATGTTTCGTGTTGGCCCACTTACTATGACCTGCCATAAAAATCTCCGAAAAAAGCCTGTTCAGGCCGGATAAATAACAAATTCTTCAATCGCCTGCCGGTTACTCCATGACTTTGTCAGGCGCGCCGCGCTGGGCGCGTCCAGCCATTGATACGCAAGGTGTTCACTTATCTGCACCTCACGTTCCGTAGGTAACGCCAGACAGAACCACGATTCCTTATTGTGCGTGACCCCCGGGGCATAGCGATGTCTTAAATGAGCAAAAAGCTCAAACTCAACACAGCGGTGACAGTCGACAAGCGATAGCGCTTCCGCCGCGATATCGATATCCACCTCTTCCTTTACTTCACGCTGTGCGGCATACCGCGCGGTTTCACCGTCTTCCAGACTGCCGGTGACCGACTGCCAAAAATCAGGATCGTCGCGCCGTTGCAACATGAGCACCCGCCCGGTGTCACGGGCATAGATAACCACCAGAACCGAAACGGGTCGCTTATAGGTCATATCATGGATTCTCTGACCGTTGATCCTGTGCCGCTTTACCTTTGCCTACCACGGCAATGGAGAGTTCATCCAACGCCGCCGGATTGGCAAAGTTCGGTGCTTCAGTCATCAGACAGGCCGCCGCCGTGGTTTTCGGGAATGCGATTACGTCACGGATGTTGTCCGTCCCGGTCAACAACATAACCAGACGGTCGAGACCGAACGCCAGACCCGCATGCGGCGGCGTGCCGAACTTGAGGGCATCCAGCAGGAAGCCGAATTTTTCGCGTTGCTCGTGTTCGGTGATGCCCAGAATGCGGAAGACGGCCTGCTGCATATTGCCATTATGGATACGCACGGAACCCCCGCCCACTTCATAACCATTCAGCACCATATCGTAAGCGTTGGCGATGGCCGAAGTCGGTTCGGCTTCCAACTGCTCTGGCGTCATGTTGCTTGGCGCAGTGAACGGGTGATGCATCGCCGTCAAACCACCTTCGCCATCGTCTTCAAACATCGGGAAGTCGATGACCCACAGTGGACGCCAGGTGCCTTCTTCCGTCAACTTCAGGTCGCGACCCAGCTTAAGCCGCAGCGCGCCCAGCGCGTCAGAGACAACGTTAGCTTTGTCTGCGCCGAAGAAAATGATGTCGCCGTCTGCCGCACCGGTGCGTTCCAGCAACGTGGTGATAATCGCTTCATTCAGGAACTTCGCGACCGGGCTCTGGATACCTTCCATGCCTTTCGCACGCTCGTTGACCTTGATATAGGCCAGCCCTTTCGCGCCGTAGATCTCAACAAACTTCGCGTATTCATCAATCTGCTTACGGCTCAGCTGTGAACCGCCCGGTACACGCAGCGCGGCGACGCGGCCAGCGGCATCGTTAGCAGGGCCAGAGAACACTTTGAACTCGACGTCTTTCAGCAGATCGGCAACGTCCACCAGCTCCATCGGGTTACGCAGATCGGGCTTATCGGAACCGTAGCGACGCATCGCTTCCGCAAAAGTCATGATCGGGAATTCACCGAGATCGACATCAAGAATCTCGGTCCACAGTTCACGCACCAGTCTTTCCATCAGCTCACGTACCTGCGGAGCGGTCAGGAACGACGTTTCTACATCGATCTGAGTAAATTCCGGCTGGCGGTCTGCGCGCAGGTCTTCGTCACGGAAACATTTCACGATCTGATAGTAACGGTCGAAACCAGACATCATCAGCAGCTGTTTAAACAGCTGAGGGGACTGCGGCAGCGCGTAAAACTTGCCTTTGTGTACGCGGCTCGGCACCAGATAGTCGCGCGCGCCTTCCGGCGTGGCTTTGGTCAGCATCGGCGTTTCAATATCCAGAAAACCGTTGCTGTCCATGTAACGGCGCACAAAGCTGGTGATGCGCGCACGGGTTTTAAGACGCTGCGCCATTTCAGGGCGGCGCAGGTCGAGGTAGCGGTACTTGAGGCGAGCTTCTTCGCTGTTGACCTGATTGCCGTCCAGCGGCAGCGGCTCAGCGCGGTTGATGATGGTCAGAGAAGTCGCGATCACTTCAACTTCACCGGTCGCCATGTCTTTGTTCACCTGATTGTCGGGGCGTGCGCGCACCTGACCGGTCAGCTGAATACAAAATTCGTTGCGCAGTTCGGAAGCCAGGGTAAATGCGTCCTGTCGATCGGGATCGAAAAAGACCTGAACCAGACCTTCGCGGTCACGCATATCAATAAAAATCAAGCCACCCAGATCGCGTCGACGGTTAACCCAGCCGCACAATGTCACTTCCTGGCCCACGTGGGACGAGTTTAACCGTCCGCAATATTCAGTACGCATCACGATGTCCTTTATACTCAACCGCCGTTACCGCGCCCAGCCAACCCGTTTGACGGCTGACAAAACGACGGCATGATTTGCGGGAATACTGTCCGATGAAAAAAGGGGGGCATTATAAAGGAATTTCCCCCTTTCGATAAGAGTCCCGACTGGCCGTGGCGGCTTTCTTCACCGCTCTGCCCTTTGTTTGATAAAAAAGTTAACATTATTATCATCTGGTAAACGTTTTTTGCTGGTGTGTTGACCGACCTGCGCCTAGCCTGAAGCCAGAATTGAAGACTCGAGTCACCAGATAACAGGGCCCTCACCATGCTGATATTGACCCCCTCCACGACCGCGTTGGTACTGATCGATCTTCAGGAAGGCATTCTTCCTTTCGCCGGTGGCCCTTATGCCGCCGAAGACGTGGTTCATCGCGCGGATAAACTAGCCACCCTTTGTCGGCAGCGCGGCGCGACGGTTATCCTGGTGCGCGTCGGCTGGTCCGCTGATTTTGGCGACGCGCCCCGACAGACGGTCGATCATCCCAATACAGGCGGCCCCCTGCCGGACAATTGGCTGACGTTTGCGTCAGGACTCCACGTCATCGACAGCGATATTCGCATCATCAAACACCAGTGGGGCGCGTTTTACGGGACGGATCTTGACCTGCAACTGCGCCGCCGGGGGATAGACACCCTGATTCTGGGCGGTATTTCGACCAACATTGGCGTGGAGTCGACCGCGCGCAGCGCCTGGGAGCACGGCTATAACCTCGTGATAGCCGAAGACCTGTGCAGCGCCGGCAGCGCAGAACAGCATCAGAGCAGTATGACGCATATTTTCCCGCGTATCGCGCGGGTTCGTAACAGCGCCGACATCAAACAGGCGTTAACCTTGGACACGGAATAGAAGGCAGAACGCAGACCTATGTACATTGGATTGCCGCAGTGGCAGCACGCGGCTTGGGGAAAACTGGGATTACGCGATCTGGCTGACTACGCCCGACATTTTAACTGCGTGGAAGGCAATACCACGTTTTATGCGCTGCCGTCCGCGGAAGTCGTCTTGCGCTGGCGGGACATGACGCACGATGATTTTCGTTTCTGCTTCAAATTTCCGTCGACCATCAGCCATCAGGCGGCGCTGCGGGAGTGCCAGGCGGAAGTGACGCAGTTCTTTCGCTGTATGGCGCCGCTGGAGGCCCGAATGGGGCAGCTGTGGCTGCAACTCCCCGCCGCATTCGGGCCCGGACAACTGCCGGACCTGTGGCAGTTTCTGGATACGCTGCCGTCAGGCTATACCTATGCCGTCGAAGTTCGCCATCCCCAATTTTTCGCCAAAGGCGAAGACGAGCGTCGACTCAATCAAGGACTTCATCAGCGCGGCGTCAACAGAGTCATTATGGACAGCAGGCCGGTCCATAGCGCGATAGCCGAGAGTGAGGCGATGCGAGAAGCCCAGCGCAAAAAACCACGTGTTCCCGTGCATGCCGTGGTCACCGCGGCTCAGCCATTCGTACGATTTATCGGCAACGATAGCCAGGAAGAGAACCAGCGCTGGTTCGAACCGTGGATCGCCAAACTGGCTCATTGGCAGACCGAGAGCACCCCCTACTTATTTATTCACACGCCGGATATTGGTTTTGCACCGGAGCTGGCGCGTTGCCTCTGGCCTAAACTGAGCGCCGTCGTGTCGGATATGCCGCCGCGTCCGCACTGGCCGGAGCAGTCCACGCTGTTTTAATCCGCTCAGACAAGGCATTGGTTAGTTCTTTTTCTTATACTTAATCCTTACTGGTAGAAAATTTCAGATAAAAAACCGTGCCGTTTCAGGCGACAGTTGGGCAAAAGAGAGGCTATTATTCTGCCAGCCGCTTTGGACAGGCAATGGAGTAGAAAATGGTAAGCACGCTATACGTGGTGCTCGGTGCATTGTTGTTAATCAAGCTTTCCTTTGACGTCGTAAAACTCAGGATGCAGTACCGTGTCGCCTACGGCGACGGCGGATTTTATGAACTGCAAACCGCCATTCGGGTTCACGGCAACGCCGTCGAATATGTTCCTATCGGCGCCATCATGCTGGTGTTAATGGAAATGAACGGCGCGTTAATCGGCATGATCCATCTCTGCGGTATTCTGCTGATCCTCGGTCGTCTGTTTCATTACTATGGCCTGCGGCAGCGCGAATTCCGCTGGCGTCGCTATGGCATGATGTCGACCTACCTTTCTCTCTCGCTGATGGTGCTGGCGAACCTGTATTATCTGCCTTGGGAACTGATCCTGACGCTGCGATAACCCTTCTCTAAACGGTAAGACGGGCTACCCCGCGCTTACCGTATTGTCCTGACGCTCTATTTTTGCTGCGCGTTTCTGATAGAATGCGCCCCAATTTCTTGTTCACATGTGTTTTTCCGCTATGACCAACCGCGATATGCTTTTTTCCGCTCCCATCGCCAATCTGGGAGACTGGACGTTTGACGAACGCGTGGCCGAGGTCTTTCCCGACATGATCCAGCGCTCGGTGCCCGGCTACTCCAATATTATTTCCATGATCGGAATGCTGGCCGAGCGCTTTGTTCAGCCCAACTCGCATATTTACGACCTGGGGTGCTCTCTGGGCGCGGCGACGCTTTCGATGCGTCGCCACATCCAGGTGCCGGGCTGCCAGATTATCGCCGTCGACAACTCTCCCGCGATGGTCGAACGCTGCCGCCGTCATATCGACGCCTTCCGCGCCGACACGCCCGTCGACGTTCGCGAAGCCGATGTATTGGACACGCCAATCGAAAATGCGTCGCTGGTCGTGCTGAACTTCACCCTACAGTTTGTCGCGCCGGAACTGCGCCAAACCCTGCTGACACGAATTTATGAAGGGCTGCGGCCCGGCGGCGCGCTGGTTCTGTCTGAAAAATTCAGCTTTGACGATGACACGGTCGGCGATTTGCTCTTCAACATGCATCATGATTTCAAACGCGCTAACGGCTATAGCGAGCTGGAAGTCAGCCAGAAACGCAGCATGCTGGAAAATGTCATGCTGACGGACAGCGTCTCCAAGCATAAAGCGCGTCTGGCTCAGGCCGGCTTCGAACACAGCGACGTCTGGTTCCAGTGCTTCAACTTCGGTTCCCTGCTGGCGATTAAAGCGGAGGCGGCACAATGATCGACTTCGGACGCTTTTATCAGCAGATCGCCATCGGGCCGCTTAGCCACTGGCTCAACACATTGCCAGCGCAAATTACCCAGTGGCAGCAAGAGTCGCTGCACGGTCGATTTAAGCAGTGGTTCAACACGCTAGAACACTTGCCCGAACTGACGCCCACCTCGCTTGACCTGCAGAACGGCGTGTCGGCAACAATGATGCCCGACATCACCGACGGCCAGCGCGCAGGCATTGAGCAGCTGCTACGTAATCTGATGCCGTGGCGTAAAGGTCCCTTCTCGCTCTATGGCGTCTCTATCGACACCGAGTGGCGCTCGGACTGGA
This sequence comes from Lonsdalea britannica, assembly GCF_002111595.1. Classification (GTDB taxonomy): domain Bacteria; phylum Pseudomonadota; class Gammaproteobacteria; order Enterobacterales; family Enterobacteriaceae; genus Lonsdalea; species Lonsdalea britannica. The sequence continues at coordinate 130,080 of NZ_LUTN01000002.1, read as the reverse complement.
AATGGGATCGCGTACTGCCCCATATTTCACCCTTGCAGGATCGTCACATTCTTGATGTTGGCTGCGGCAGTGGTTATCACCTGTGGCGTATGGTGGGCGCAGGCGCTCGCTTGGCGGTCGGCATCGATCCTATGCAGCTGTTTTTATGTCAGTTTGAGGCCGTTCGCCGCCTGCTGGGCGACGACCGTCGCGCCCACGTTTTGCCTTTGGGCATTGAGCAACTGCCCGCGCTGGCCGCGTTTGACACCGTCTTTTCCATGGGCGTGCTCTACCACAGACGCTCTCCGTTGGACCATCTGTGGCAGTTGAAAGATCAGCTGGTCAGCGGCGGCGAATTGGTATTGGAAACGCTGGTTATCGAAGGGGATGAAAACAGCGTACTGGTGCCAGGCGAACGCTACGGTCAGATGCGCAATGTTTATTTCCTTCCTTCCCCTGCGGCACTGACACAGTGGCTTGAAAAATGTGGCTTTGTAGACGTTCGGCTCGTCGACCTTTGCGTCACCACCACTCAGGAGCAGCGGCGCACAGACTGGATGGTCAGCGAGTCCCTGGCGGATTTCCTCGATCCGACCGATAGCACCAAAACGGTCGAAGGCTATCCTGCCCCGCTTCGCGCGGTCATCGTCGCCAAAAAACCCTGAGTCTTCAGAGAAGAATAGTCCCGGTTATACGTCGGGGCTAACCCATAAATATCTCTATTCATTCTCACACTGATATTATCAACGCACGTAACAATGCCTGAGTTATTTAATTCCTCGATTTCATCAACGACGTAACAGCATCAATAAACAGCAAATATATCATTCGAAAGTTCAAATGAATATTTAACACAAACCAATTATTATCAATGGGTTAAATTATTGTTTTTTTGTGTTTAAACAATTGAATGATTAATGAGAGATAATTTCACTGACAACACGAAAAATAAGCCACCCCCGATTTCATTGATCAATCTCTTAAAACCGCTACCAATATTAATCATCTGTGCTTTTTTAGGGAGTGCGACGTAAGGTGATAATCCCGCGTTTACCAACAAATACCTTCGTTAAATTCAGACGGGGGTCGTCAGTCTGAGATATACATTATCTGGCGTACCCATTCGCTGCGCGAGGATGTTCACAAACCGGACAGCGTGACCCGAATGAGTCGTTTCGATATCCGAAAAAAAGCCCCGGTAACACACCGGGGCTTGGTACTCGCAAGCAAACCTGCTGAAGTATGCTGCGCGGCAAAGGTAGGCACATCGCGTCACATCATACGACGGGCGCCGTGTGCTGATCGGAGGTCAGTGCGATCTTCATCGCCGCCACCACGTCGCCATCGACGCAGTAGTGTTGGAATTCATCGCCATCGACATCGGCGCTCATAGTGACGCCGGCTTTGCGATATCGCATGGGGGACGGCAACCACTGTCCCGCAGAGCTATGCAATTCTTTAATCCCGCTGGAGCGAAATTTATGCAGGTTAGTCAAACGCACGCCGGATCCCGCCATAATGATTGGACCGCGCTCTAGTGCATTAAGTTCCCGCAATAATGGCAAACCACTTTCGGCACTCTGCTGCTGGCCGGAAGTTAATACGCGAGAGACGCCCAAATCGGCCAGCTGCATCAGCGCCTGTCGGGGGTTGAAGCACATATCGAACGCCCGATGAAACGTGACGGCCAGTCCATCGCAATGCGCCATTACCTGCTTCATGCGCGCTAAATCGATATGCCCTTCCGCATCCAGGATCCCGACAACCAGTCCCGGAAAGCCCAGGTCGCGGATCTGGTCGATATCATACAAAATCGCTGAGAATTCCGTCTCGCTATAGCAAAAATCGCCGCCGCGAGGCCGCACCATCGGATGCACCGGGATCGTCAGATGATCGCGCGCCTGACGGAGCATACCGTAACCCGGCGTCAGTCCGCCCTCGCGCAGGCCCGCGCACAGTTCCACACGGTCGGCCCCCGCGCGTTCGGCCGTCAACGCGCAATCGATGCTGTAACAGCATACTTCCAGCTTAGGCATACGTACCTCTCCCTAAAATCACGGTCAGGAGCAATGGCGCCCCTGAATAAATGAGTCACTATACTATGGCACCACGTTACCGTTCTTGAGGAGACCAACATCAAAGGATATGAAGTCGCGCACAGTATGGCGTTCAGCGTCCGTCACGCTCGCTCTCGACGATATCCTGCAAGCTGAAAGGATGAAACTTGAGGGTGACGGTGCCGTTGGTGACCGCCAGCGTAGGGTTAGGCAAGCGTTCCTGTTCTCCTTGCGGCTGACTGAATTTAAGACGGATCCCCTGAGTCAGCAGCGCCTCGTCCGGGAGACAGGCCAGTGCGCGCTGATGCAGCGTGGCCGGATCGCCGGGTAAAACGACTTCAACATGCTCCCAGCCTTCATGGGGATAACGTTTGTTCCCCGGCCACGGCAACTCAATGCATGCGATTTGCCAAGGGCCGACCACCACGGGCTGAGACAAGGTAAACAGACAAATGGGCCGGCCATTAATCATGTTTTCTGACAGCAGCGTCGCCCCATGCGCCAGGAGCGCCTCACGCCAGTGCTCCGCCGTCGCGTTTTGGTGGCAACGCAGGGAGATGTGGTCGGCCTCGAATTGCGCGATATCCAATGAAAGCTGTTCGGCGAGTTTGTTCATCTCGGACTCGAAACGAGACAGATCGGCCATTAATGACGCCGGGAGCGGTTGCGATGTATTAGCCGCCATTTTCTTTTCAAATGCCTCCATTAACGTTAAGTGCTTTTTTAATTTACAGAGAGATAGCATCAGCATCCAGTGTTAAACGGAATTGTCAGTCGATTGTCAGTTTTTTGTTTGTTTTTTTATCGTTTAAGATCATCAGTCTGATTAATTAATTAACGAAACCTCGTCATATCCATGATGTTTTTTTGCTTATCGCCAACAATAACCCTGACGTAAATAACCTTCTTAATTGGCTGTTTTTACGCATATTCCTATATTTCATGGGAGTAATCTTAAATACACTTTCGCCCATTGTGAATAAACAATAAAAGGGATAATTTCGTTATTCCAAAAGATATAAAAAGGTCGTTCATCATGTCGCTACTTATTGTATCGGTTTTATTAATTGCATTAGCCGGTTATGCTATCTTTCGTCATCTTAAAAACATGAAAAGCGCACGTTTGGTTACCGACAGACGAAATAAAAAGCGTTAATGCCCCTCTGGTTTTCTCTTTTTTAGATTTATCTGTATGGCCGTTTTCTTTTTATTTCCTCTACGTTTTTTTTACCATGATGCACCATCATCATGCGCTCCCCGATGAGCCTGTGACACCGCAGCTCTGCTGACTCAATCGACCAAATATGGTATAAGCAGGGGCTTAATTTGTAATGTAAGGTAACCCGGTGAATATTCAGGCTCTTCTTTCCGAAAAAGTCCGTCAGGCATTGGTTGCGGCGGGCGCGCCCGCTGACAGCGAAGCGCAGGTTCGCCAATCGGCAAAAGCGCAATTTGGTGATTATCAGGCTAACGGCGTGATGGCCGTGGCTAAAAAATTAGGCATGCCTCCCCGTCAATTGGCGGAAAAAGTGGTTCAGCTGCTGCAGTTGGAAGGAATCGCCGCCAAAACTGAAATCGCCGGTCCCGGCTTCATCAATATCTTCCTCGATCCTCAGTGGCTGGCCGCACAGTTAGAGCAAGTGCTAACCAGTCCGAAACTGGGCGTATCTCCGGTAGAACCGCAAACCATCGTCATCGATTACTCCGCGCCGAACGTGGCCAAAGAGATGCATGTCGGCCACCTGCGTTCCACCATTATCGGCGACGCGGCGGTAAGAACGCTCAAATTCCTCGGCCATAACGTCATCCGCGCTAACCACGTCGGCGACTGGGGCACGCAGTTCGGCATGCTGATCGCGTTTCTGGAGAAAGTGCAGAACGAAAACGCCGGCGAGCTGGAGCTGTCCGACCTCGAAGCGTTCTATCGTGAAGCAAAACAGCATTACGACGCTGATGCAGAGTTTGCCGAACGCGCTCGCGGCTATGTGGTGAAACTGCAGGGCGGCGACGAGTATTGCCGTACCATGTGGCGCAAGCTGGTGGATATCACCATGAGCCAGAACCAGCGCAACTATGACCGCCTCAACGTCACGCTGACCAAAGACGACGTCATGGGCGAAAGCCTGTACAACGACATGCTGCCGGGTATTGTCGCCGATCTGAAGGCCAAAGGTCTGGCAGTCGAAAGCGAAGGCGCCACGGTCGTATTCCTTGATGAATTCAAAAACAAGGAAGGCGATCCAATGGGCGTGATCGTCCAGAAGAAGGACGGCGGCTACCTGTACACGACAACGGACATCGCCTGCGCTAAATATCGCTACGAAACGCTGGGTGCCGATCGCGTTCTTTACTACATCGACTCCCGCCAGCATCAGCATCTGACGCAGGCTTGGACCATCGTCCGCAAAGCAGGCTACATCCCCGAAAGCGTGAGCCTGGAACATCACATGTTCGGGATGATGCTGGGCAAAGACGGCAAGCCATTCAAAACCCGCTCTGGCGGCACCATCAAGCTGGCGGATCTGCTGGATGAAGCCTACGAACGCGCGGTGAAGCTGATTGCCGACAAAAACCCGGAGATGCCGCAGGACAAAGTGGCCGAGCTGGCGAATGTCGTGTCTATCGGCGCAGTGAAATATGCGGACCTCTCCAAGAGCCGCACCACCGACTACGTCTTCGACTGGGACAACATGCTGGCATTCGAAGGCAATACCGCGCCTTACATGCAGTATGCCTACACCCGCGTCGCGTCTATCTTCAAGCGCGCCGGTGTCGATGAAGCCAGCCTGACCCAGCCAATCGTACTGACCAACGAGCGCGAACAGTCGCTGGCAACGCGTCTGTTGCAGTTCGAAGAAGTCATTACGACCGTGGCACGCGACGGTACGCCGCATGTGATGTGCGCTTATCTGTACGATCTGGCCGGTCAGTTCTCCGGTTTCTACGAGCACTGCCCGATCCTGAATGCCGAGAACGAGGCTGAACGCCAGAGCCGTCTGAAACTCGCGATGCTGACTTCCAAGACGCTGAAGCAGGGTCTGGACACGCTGGGCATCCAGACTGTCGAGAAGATGTAACGCTTCCCTCCACGCCGTCTTCCCCAAAGGCGGCGTGTATCCCCCTTCCTTTGCCCAGACCTTATTCAAGCGACTTTGGTACCCAAAGCGCCATCCCCCCATCGCGTTTACCCGGTGAGTGGTGGCGGCGTGTTGCACCCTTCTCTTGTCCCCAACAAATCCAAGCGACGTTGATACCCATCGCCCCATCCCTACCGACAGGGTTTAGCCAGAGAGTGGTATTAAGACCAATATGTCATTTCATTAGGAATGGGTGTGGCGAAGAGAAGCAGGGGCAGTCTGATGAAGGGTTGATACACCCGCGACGAGCGAACCCGCCGAGGGTGTGAATGCTGCTAAGGCTTAGAGGCTGCGGCGCGAGAAATCTTTCGGTCGAAATCCCATCAACGCCAGCGTAACGAAATAAGCCCCGGCGCCAGCGATCACCATCACCATCAACCGCAAGATACGCACCGTCATACCGCCCTGATCCCACGGCGGCATGAACTGGTTTAGCGCCAGCAATGTCCCCGACATCACCACCACCGCCAGCAATAGCCGCACGAGGAAACCGGTCCAGCCCGGTGACGGTTGAAAGATCTGCTGCTTGCGCAACTGCCAAAAAAGCAGCGCGGCGTTGATGCACGAGGCCAGACCAATCGACAACGCCAGTCCGGCATGCTGCAACGGGCCGATGAACGCCAGGTTCATCAGCTGCGTCAGCGCCAACGTCACCAACGCGATCTTCACCGGCGTTTTGATGTCCTGTCGTGCATAAAATCCCGGGACCAGCACTTTCACCACGATCAGCCCCATGAGGCCGATGGAGTACGCCACCAAGGCCCGCTGCGTCATCTCCGCATCAAACGCGCTGAATTTACCGTATTGGAACAACGACACCGTCAGCGGTTTCGCCAACAGCCCCAGCGCCACCGCGCTTGGCAACGCGAGCAGGAAACAGAGTCTTAGTCCCCAGTCCATCAAATGGGAATACTCTTTGTGATTGCCGCTGGCCGCGCTTTTCGACAGCGACGGCAGCAGGATAGTCCCCAAGGCGACGCCCAGCACGCCGGAGGGGAACTCCATCAGGCGGTCGGCGTAATACATCCATGACACCGCGCCCTGACTCAGGAAAGAAGCGAAAATCGTGTTGATGATCAACGAGATCTGACTCACCGACACACCGAGGATCGCCGGTGCCATCAACTTCATGACGCGGGCGACGCTGGGGTCGCGCCATTTGAGCCTCGGTAAGACCAGCATACCGATTTTCTTGAGGTGCGGCAGTTGATAGCCCAGCTGCAACACGCCGCCGACCACCACGGCCCAGGCCAGCGCGAGCACCGGTGGATGAAAGTACGGCGTAGCGAACAGAGCAAAAAAGATCATGCTGACATTGAGCAGCGTCGGCGCAAACGCGGGCACCGAAAAACGGTTCCAGGTATTGAGCACCGATCCGACCATCGACGTTAGCGAAATCAACAAAATATACGGGAACGTAATACGCAGCAGCGAGGAAGTGAGTTCAAAACGGGCTGGCGTTTCGGCAAACCCAGGAGCCGTCACCATAATCACCCAGGGTGCGGCCAGCATGCCAGCAATGGTGACCAGCGTCAGCACCAGCGTCAGCATCCCGGCGATATACGCCAGAAACGTGCGCGTGGCCTCTTCTCCCTGCTGGCTCTTGTGTTCGGCCAGAATGGGGACGAAAGCCTGCGAAAAGGCGCCTTCAGCAAAGATACGACGCAGCAGATTGGGCAGTTTGAAGGCGACATAAAAGGCATCGGTCGCCATACCAGCACCAAAAACGCGGGCGACGATAGCGTCACGCACAAAGCCCAGCAGGCGCGAAAGCATTGTCATTGAACTGACCGCAGCCAGTGATTTAAGTAAATTCATGCGAGTGTTCTGAATACCGGGGAAGAGAATGGCGCAAACAGCCGTCCAGCCGTACACGCCTCTTGGGTGCGCCTAGTCTACGCATTGTGCGGGCAAAAGCTACCGGTTGGTGCCTCTGCTCAGCGCGCTAAGCCGCAGAAGTGACTGAGCACGCTGATTTTTGCGACAGTTCTGAACGCCCGACCCGCTACTTGCGCATGGCCCAGCGCTCGTTGGTCAACGCGGTTAACACGTGGTCCTGCCATTCGCCGTCGATCAGCAGGTAATCCCGGGCATACCCCTCTTTTTCGAAGCCCAGACGCGCCAGCAGTCCGCCGCTGCGGTGATTGTGCGGCATATAGTTGGCCATGATGCGGTGCATACGCTGCTGAACAAACATATAACGCAGGCCCGCGTTCAGCGCCTCGAACATCAACCCCTGCCCCTGCCATTTCTGCCCAAGCGAATAGCCCAGATAACACGCATGGAAAGATCCACGCAGAATATTGCTGAAGTTGGCGACGCCGCGCACTTCGGTTTCGTTCGGATCAAGCAGTAAAAAATAGAACGCGCTGCTTTGCTTGTGCATATCGGTGATCACACTCAAACGCGCCTGCCAGCCCGAAGGATAACAGTGGCTGGCATCTCGCACCGGCTCCCAGGGTTTCAAAAAATCGCGGTTTTCCGAGTAATAATCCGCCAGACGCCAGGCATCACGCTCATGAGCCAGACGTACCACCAGCCGGTCTGTCGTCAAACGGACCGTGGCAGATGTGGAACGATAGCCAAACATTTTTCTTCCCTCAGGTTCGGGGTAATTAATCGATTATGTTTATGGAACCAACCCAACGGCTATCCGCCAGCAATCAGCGGATAAACATAACGTTAAGCTTACTATAAACCGCGTTGACTGCATCAGCGCAACCGCGTAATCACCGGGTTATCGCGCAATTAGCGTACGCTTAGCCCTGCAATTCCCGTCGCCTCGCGACGAGCGGCGTCTGACGATAAAAAAATATTATCTCTATGTCACCTATCGCCATTCATCAATTGGCGAGAGAATGAACGCGTGGTGATTCCTTCTTCTCGTGACGGTGCAACATGCCTTTGATGACGCAGGCGCGCAGCCTGGGTAAATATTTCATTCTGCTTGATAACATGCTGGTGATTTTAGGGTTTTTCGTTGTGTTTCCCCTGATATCCATACGATTCGTCGACCAAATGGGTTGGGCCGCGCTCACGGTCGGCACCGCATTAGGGCTGCGTCAGCTCACCCAGCAGGGGCTGGGGATCTTCGGCGGCGCGATTGCCGACCGGTTCGGCGCCAAACCGATGATTATCACCGGCATGCTGATGCGTTCAGCCGGTTTCATCTGCATGGCGCTGGCTACCACGCCCCTGGTACTGATGCTTTCCTGTTTTCTCTCGGGACTCGGCGGCACGTTGTTCGACCCGCCGCGCACCGCGCTGGTCATTAAGCTAACCCGTCCCAGCGAACGTGGACGTTTCTTCTCCTTGCTGCTGATGCAGGACACGGCGGGATCGGTCACCGGCGCGCTGCTCGGCAGTTGGCTGATGCAATATAATTTCAACGTCGTCTGCTGGGTCGGCGCTTTCATGTTCCTGCTGGCGGCGGGCACGAATGCCTGGTTGCTGCCTGCCTATCGTATTTCCACCACGCGGACGCCCATGCGCGAAGGCATGCTGCGGGTGCTGCGCGACAGCCGTTTTGTGATCTATGTGCTGACGTTGACCGGCTATTTCATGCTGGCGGTGCAGGTTCTGCTGATGATGCCGATCGTCGTAAACGAAGTCGCTGGAACGCCCGCGGCGGTAAAATGGATGTATGCCATCGAAGCCGCGCTCTCTCTGACCTTGCTCTACCCGGTCGCGCGCTGGAGCGAGAAACGTTTCCGACTGGAACAGCGGCTGATGGCCGGACTGTTTATCATGACGCTCAGTCTGTTTCCGATGGGGTTGGCGACGCACCTCAACCTGTTGCTGGTTCTGATCGGCCTATTCTATTTCGGCTCCATCATCGCCGAACCCGCGCGCGAAACGCTGGGTGCTTCGCTGGCCAACGCCCGCGCTCGCGGCAGCTATATGGCTTCAGCCGCATGGGTTTGGCGCTGGGCGGAGCGCTCGGGTACAGCGGCGGCGGCTGGTTGTACGACAGCGGACGCGCGCTCGGTCAACCGGAGCTGCCGTGGTGTATGCTCGGGATCATCGGGCTGATGACGCTGGCCGCGCTTTACTGGCAATTCCATTTGCGGCGAATTGAGCCCGCAATGCTGGGCGATCGCTAATCCCGCCTGGACCTGTCTTTTACCGGGTGCCTTCGCACCCGAATTGATCTCAAGCGAAAAGCCCCCCATACTTTTTCGGTATAGATGCCGCTTTTCACGGCGTGCTCGCAGATGTCCTCATGAATACGGCACCGGCATCGCATTGATCGACTACAAAGGAAGACTGGTATGAAACTTTATATTTACGACCACTGCCCATTTTGCGTGAAAGCCCGCATGATTTTCGGCTTGAAAGATATCCCGGTAAAACTGGAATACCTGCTCAATGATGACGAAAAGACACCTATCTCCATGGTCGGTAAAAAAATGGTCCCCATTCTTCAGAAGGAAGATGGCAGCTTTATGCCAGAGAGTCTGGATATCGTGGAGTATATCGATGCGTATGACGGCAAACCGCTGTTGACCGGCCCGACAAACCCGCAGATTGACGCCTGGCTGCGTAAAGTCTCCGATTACGTGTATCGCCGTCTGGTCATGCCTCGCCTCAGCCGCGCGCCCTTTGAGGAGTTCGCCACGCCTGCCGCACGCGACTACTTCATCAACAAAAAACAGGCGCAGGGCGGCGATTTTGAAGAGCTGATGAGCCACTCCGCCGGGTTGATCAAAAATATCAGCAACGATCTTAAAGATCTCGAACCGCTGATTGTGCAGGCCAACGCCTGCAATGGCGAGCTGTCGCTGGACGATATTCACCTGTTCCCGCTGCTTCGCGCGCTGACCATCGTCAATGGCGTCTCCGTTCCGTCGAAAGTGGCCGACTACCGTGACAACATGGCTAAACAAACCCAGATCCCGCTGCTGAGCGGCATGGCTCAATAAGACTCCTTTCACATACCGGCGCTCAATGTGTCGGTATGTGCTTCACCGTTTCAGGACTTTCCGATTGGCGCTATTCACGCAAAAGCGCACGCTGCCCCGCTATCAGATATCGATAGTTTCAAGGGAATTAATGAGGTTATAACAATGAAAAAATCAGGATGGGCGACACTGGCATTGCTGGGCGGACTGATGCTCAGCGGCTGTAATCAGCTGACCCAGTACACCCTTAGCGAACAGGAAGTGAATCACTATTTGCAGGAACATAACGACTATCAGAAACAGATTGGCGTACCAGGCGTTGTGGATGCACATATCGTCCTGACCGATCTGTCCACGCAGATTGGCCGCGAAGAGCCGGGGAAAGTCACGTTGACCGGCAACGCCAAGGTCGACATTAGCTCCCTGCTGGGCGCGCAGTCCGCGGACATGAAGCTGACGCTCAAAGCGCAGCCGGTGTTCGACAAGGCACAGGGCGCCATTTATCTCAAAGAGATGACGCTGACCGATTACACGGTGCAGCCGGAAAAAATGCAGACGATGTTCAAAACGCTGACGCCGTATCTCAATCAATCGCTGAAAAGCTATTTTGATCAAAAACCCGTCTACGTATTAAATGCTGAGCACAGCACGAAAGAAGCAATGGCCAAGAAACTGGCGAAGGGAATTGAAGTGAAACCCGGTGAGTTGATCATCCAACTGACTGAGTAATGCAACGCTGGCCGTGGCGGATACCGACCACGGCCAGTTTTAGTCATCTGAAAGCATCGTCGGCTCGCTTACTCCTCGCCCTCTTCCGTTTCCGCCAGCTCTTCCCGCATCGCTTCCAGCGCTTCACGCGTCACAATCGCCAGCGCACGGTAAAATCCGGTGGTCGCATGACTTTCGACTTTGCCCAGAAAACGGTCGCTCCACGGCAGCAGGTAGGTATCAAACAACGCGGTCTGCGCCTCGGTCTCATCTTCCTCAGCCTGATCTTCCAGCCATGATGCCGCCAGCAGCAGTCCCCCGAAATGATCGGATGGCCCGTCGCCCAGCGGCATACCACGCTGCTGCAAAAATGCGCGCAATTCCGCTTCCGGAGACGTCGGCGCGTAACCCGAGCGCCAGGGCGTGACCGCCGCGTCTTCACCGGCGAACAGTCGTTGATAATCGGCGCTCAGCGTATCAAGCCCGTCATCTTTCAAACTGGTTTGCATTCGCGTCAATAACGCATCCTGCTCCAGCGGCCATTGCTGGCCTAGCTTACCCTCTTTTACCAGCGTCATGAGAGGGGTCAGCAAGGGATCCTGCGGCTGGCGATAAAACAGTGAGCCCAAAACACGGCACACAATGGAAAATTCATTCATGCGTTAAACCTGTAAATAAAGAGTGACAACGTCACAAAGAGGCCAATTCAGGGATAGCTGGCTTACCGCGCCGTTCCAGAAAATCCAGTACCCGGCGAGGGCTGACATTCAACACGCGTTCCGCCGGGAAATCAACTTCCCGCAAAATACGTTCGCAGTAGGGAAACTCGCCCAATGCAAACGCGACATGACTATCCGATCCCAGCGCAAGATATCCGCCTGCATCACGCACCGCTTCGGCAATCGCCTGACAGTTGGCTTCGCTGCCTTTACGAGAATGGATAAAGGAAGAGTTATTCAGCTCCAGCGCCACGTCATACTTCGCGGCCGCTGCCGCCACCGCCTGAATGTCGATAGGATATTTCGGGTTGCCGGGATGGCTGATGATATGCACGCTGCCCTGCGCCATCGCCGCAATCATCGCCGTGGTGTGCGCCTCTTTATCTCGCGGCGGAAACACCGGCTCGTGAAAGCCTGCGATAATCAGATCCAGACTCTCCAACATCGGCCCCGTGCAGTCGATATCACCATCCAGATTTTTGATGTTGGCCTCGATCCCCCGCAGGATACCGATACCTTCCACCGTCCTCGGCCACACGCGCATATTAATGAAATGCCAAGGATGCGGGGCATCCGCCATATCCGGACCGTGATCCGTGATAGCGAACAGCTGAATATGCTTACGCCTCGCTTCGGCGATGTAATCATGCAGAGTGCTATAGGCGTGGGTGCTGGCTACGGTGTGCATATGTAAATCGACGGGGTACATGGCTTCTCCTGGCGCTAATTTTACGGTGACAGCATACCATCGTTCCCTTCTCCACACAGCTCGCGGGGATAATTGTCACGGTATTTTAACAAATGGAAAACACCTTATAACGCCGTGGGGCTGATTTCATCTGTATTCAATGCAAAGCTCAAAATTTTTATTTGATAGTTGATCTACATCTTTGGGGCTCATGTGAACATCGATTTGCATAGAGCTCCAATAGACCTAAAGAATGAAAAGGACAAAAACGACATCAATTAGTCAAAAATAGACTTTACAATGTCTATTTTTGACGTCATGATAATTCAAAGTTAGTAACTGACCTAAAAGAGGTGTAAATGAACGTTTATTCTTTCTGGAATAACAAGGGTGGTACGGGTAAGACAAGTATAGCTTTTCAGGCTATATGCAAATATGCAGAAGATAATCCCGGCAAAAATATATTGGCCGTAGACTTATGCCCGCAGGCTAACCTGTCGGAGCTTTTATTGGGAGGGCAAGAAGGACATGGAAATAGCAAGCTTTTAATTGCACATGGAAACACTCCAAGAAGAAGTATTGGTGGTTACTTCGATAATAGGCTTTCATCTCCTTTTACGCCGACAGGTTTCACCTCTACTGATTACATACTGAATCCAAACCAAAGCAACAATCAAATTCCAAGTAACATTGATCTTATATCTGGAGATCCACTAGTTGAGCTTCAAGCAATAGCTATGAATACGTTAGCGAACGCTAATTTGCCGGGGGTCAATGCATGGATGTCTGTAATTGATTGGCTTAATGACCTATTGAAGACAACTTCCGGCTACGATGAAGTTTTTATCGACACAAACCCAAGTTTTTCTATGTATACCCAAATTGCACTTGCCGCATCGAATTTCGTAATAATTCCAGTGATGGCTGATGACTCGTCAAGAAGAGCGTTACAAAATGCATTATCTTTGATTTACGGAATAAGCCTTCCTTCACCAATTTATTCAAAATTCACATTTTCATCCCAGATGGCACAAGCAGGTAGAACACTCCCAAAAATTAATCTAGTAGTCAGAAATAGACTTACTCAATACATGGGAGATGCATCTGCTTACCAAGCAGTTTTGAACGGCATCAACACCGATTTGCGAAATGCAATTAAAAATCATCCACAATTTTTTACCTTCTCAAAACCTGAAGATGGTCTAATAAGTGTCCGAGACTTCCAAACTACTGGGGTCGTAGCATTTGCGCGAGGATGCCCTTTTTCGAAGATGAAATCAGGGAAGTTGAGCATCAATGGTCAGCGTATTCAGGTTAAAATGGAGAATCTTAAAAACGTTCGAGCTGCTATTGAAGAGTTGATAAAAAAAATTTAGTTTGTAATTTCCTTTATCCCAACTAAATATAAGCGGGCATATCCTATCCGCGCTATAGGGCCTGCTTAAAGGTTCTCTAGAATGAATCGAGTCAGGAACTACATAGCGCACTTCTGGCCAGTAAAACAGCAAATTGCGTTAACTTTAGCTAATCGCACCATAACAAGGCATAAGTGTGTTGACGCTGCATGGGAATTTCCCTACAGTAGCGCCCGTTGTCTGAGAGGGCAACCACCGGTGAGGTGTCCGAGAGGCTGAAGGAGCACGCCTGGAAAGTGTGTATACGTGAAAACGTATCGAGGGTTCGAATCCCTCCCTCACCGCCATATTCCATAAGAAAGCCTGAGCGAAAGTTCAGGCTTTTTTGTATGCAGAAATCCCCTGGAGGGAGGGTGAGAACCCTCGTCAGGGTTCGACAAAACGGCAACGCCGTTTTGCATGGCCGCCAGGCCACCCGCAGGGCAAGGCGCGCAGCGCCGCAGTGAATCCCTCCCTCACCGCCATATTTACAGAGAAAGCCTGAGCGAAAGTTCAGGCTTTTTTGTATGCAGAAATCCCCTATAGGGAGGGTGAGAACCCTCGCCAGGTTCGACAAAACGGCAACGCCGTTTTGCATGGCCGTCAGGCCACCCGCAGGGCAAGGCGCGCAGCGCCGCAGTGAATCCCTCCCTCACCGCTGAACCGAGATAAAAAGCCTGAATTTATATTCAAGCTTTTCCTTTAACGAAAAACCTCCCACACCGCATTATTTCTTCGATTCGTTCGCCCCATCCCCCACCGTATTCTTATATCGCACCGCGGCGCGGGGCGTTTCATCGACCGTCAATGAGAAAACATCCGGGCGGGCGTAGTGACCGGTAACGTCCATATCGTAGCGGGCTTTGACCAGATCATCGGTATCAATTTCCGCTGTCAGCAGCCCCGCTTTTCCCGTGAACGGGCCAGCCAGCACGGTGCCCATCGGGTCGACAATCAGGCTGCCGCCGTTGATCAGCGGGCGGTGATCGTCCCAGGCCGTGACGCTGATCCCCAACTCGGCGGGCGAGGCCTGAATTTGACAGGCGGTGATCACGAAACAGCGCCCTTCATGAGCGATGTGCCGCATGGAAGCCTGCCAGTTCTCGCGTTCATCCACGGTCGGCGCGCACCAGATCTCCACGCCTTTGCCGTACATGGCCATGCGCAGCGCGGGCATATGGTTTTCCCAGCAAATCGCCGCACCGATCTTCCCGGCCTGTGTGTTGACAACGCTCAGCGTCGAACCGTCCCCCTGCCCCCAAATCAGCCGTTCAGTGCCGGTCGGCATCAGTTTACGATGCTTCCCGACCAGTCCCCCGTCGGGCGTGAAGAACAGCGCGCTGCAATAAAGGGTATTGCCGTCGCGCTCGATGGCGCCCACCACCAGCGACGCGCCGGTGCGGGCGGAGAATCCCGCCAGCGCTTCGCACTCTTCGCCGTTAAGATCGATCGCGTTGTGGTAGTAGCGCGCGTAGGCCTCGCGTCCCTCCGGAAGACGGTAGCCCAGATAGGTGCCGAAAATCTCCCTTTGGGATATCCCCCTAACAGCGCCTCCGGCATCACAACCAGCGCACAGCCGCTGCGCGCTATCTCATCTTCATACGCCAATATCTCCTGCAAGGTCGCCGCTTTTCCTGCGGGTGAAGATCCCAGCTGCAATGCCGCCACAACGGATTTCGCCATACTTTGTTCCCCTGTCATCAATGGTTAATGGCCGCCTCGCTCGTGAGGCGGCATGGGCTTCAGAGTGGCACTGCGCTAGAATGAATAAAAGGCCACTTCGTTGCTGAATACTATGAATGAAATTAATATCGGCTCACTGGATCTGAATTTACTGAAAACCTTCGAGGCGTTGTATGAAGAAGGCAGCGCCAGCCGTGCGGGCGTCAGGCTCGGGTTGACTCAGTCCGCCGTGAGCGCCGCATTGAAACGGCTCAAAACGCTGTATCACGATCCCCTGTTTATCCGCAACGGACGCGGGTTGTCGCCTACGCCCAGAGCCAGAGAACTCCAGCCGTTGGTCAGCGACGCCTTGAATAAATGCCGGGAAACGCTGCTGCTGTTAAACGACGAAACAGCATCGTATGCGGGCCGAACGGTCATCCTGGGTCTGTCGGATGATTTTGAGCTGGCGCTGGGACAACCGCTGTTGCAGAAGTTAAATTTGCAGTCGCCCGGTCTGCGCGTCGTGTTTCGGCAAACTCACAGCCAGATCGCCGCCGATATGCTGCTGCGGCATGAACTGGATTTGGCGCTGACGGCCGGAGGGTTTACCTACTCTTCACTGTCCAAAAGTCATCTGGCGACCGGGGGCTACGCTTGTCTGATCGACTCAACATCGGATGCGCCTTCACCCACGCTCACGCTTGACGAGTTTATTCGCCGCCCGCACCTGCTGGTCTCGCACGGCGGCTATATCGGACTCATGGATGAAAAGCTGACCGAGCTGGGACTCGCCCGTACCGTCGGCGCATCGACCACGCACTTCGCCGCCATCCCCTGGCTGCTGAAAGACAGCGATCTGGTCACGACCATTCCGGCGCACGCGGCCAAAGCCATTGCCGAGAGGGTGCCGACACTGCGCTATGTCCCTTGTCCGTTGACGATGCCGAACTACGCCATTGAGTTAGGATGCCGCCAACCGGCCCTGCGCGACCGGCCGATACTGCGGGTGCGCGAGGCACTGACCGAATTGACGACGGCTTTCGACTGGGCCGGATAGCCGATAAATTGATATTGGTAACACTTTTGATATTTTGTCGCAGGATCTGTGACTCCTCCCGCGACCTGCCTCATCATTTTTATCCCTTTTTATGGGATCGCCCTCACACATTCAAGCCAGCAATAACCTCATAAAGACCACTGGCGCGCGCCCATGACCGCTTAGGGGTGCTATCCCACCGCTCACGCAATTATCCCACCGACCGGCCGCAAAGTTCGCCACGATAGCCGTCAGCATCAACACTGGCTTTCTCTCTAACTCCTAAAACCCATACAGCCTTATTAAAGCAGCCCGTTTCGCTGTTTTACTGGTTCGTCTGACAAGCAGGTTTTGTATGAAAAATAATACGTTCCTCAAACATATTCCCTGGGTCGTCATCGGTATCATCGGCGCGTTTTGCCTTGCAGTCGTCGCCCTGCGTCGGGGCGAAAACGTCAGCGCGCTGTGGATTGTCGTCGCGTCTGTCTCCGTCTATCTGGTGGCGTATCGCTATTACAGCCTATACATCGCCCAGAAAGTCATGAAATTGGACCCGTCGCGCGCGACGCCCGCCGTCATCAACAATGACGGTCTCAACTACGTGCCGACCAACCGCTACGTGCTGTTCGGACATCACTTCGCGGCTATCGCGGGCGCCGGACCGTTAGTGGGACCGGTTCTGGCGGCGCAGATGGGCTACCTTCCCGGTACCCTATGGCTGCTGGCTGGCGTCGTGCTAGCCGGCGCCGTACAAGATTTTATGGTGCTGTTTATCTCCTCTCGCCGTAACGGCGCGTCGCTGGGTGAGATGATAAAGGAAGAGATGGGACGCGTACCGGGCACCATCGCCCTGTTCGGCTGTTTCCTGATCATGATTATCATTCTGGCGGTGCTGGCGCTGATCGTGGTGAAAGCGCTGGCGGAAAGTCCGTGGGGGGTGTTCACCGTATGCTCGACGGTGCCGATCGCGTTGTTCATGGGTATCTACATGCGCTTCCTGCGTCCGGGCCGAGTGGGCGAGGTTTCCGTCATCGGTATCGTACTGCTGGTCGCCTCCATCTGGTTCGGCGGCATCATTGCGCACGATCCGTTCTGGGGACCGGCGCTGACCTTCAAAGACACCACCATCACCTTCACGCTGATTGGCTATGCGTTTGTGTCCGCGCTGCTGCCGGTGTGGCTGATTCTGGCGCCGCGCGACTATCTGGCGACGTTCCTGAAGATTGGGGTCATCGTCGGTCTGGCGGTCGGTATCGTGATCCTGAACCCGGACCTGAAAATGCCCGCCATCACCCAATACGTGGACGGCACCGGCCCGCTGTGGAAAGGCGCGTTGTTCCCCTTCTTGTTCATCACTATCGCCTGCGGCGCGGTCTCCGGCTTCCATGCCCTGATTGCCTCCGGCACCACGCCGAAGCTACTGGCCTGCGAAACGGATGCGCGGTTCATCGGCTACGGCGCCATGCTGATGGAGTCCTTCGTCGCCATCATGGCGCTGGTGGCCGCGTCCATCATTGAGCCGGGCCTTTACTTCGCGATGAACACCCCGCCGTCGGGTCTTGGCATCGTCATGCCGAACCTGCACCAACTGGGGACGGAAAACGCGCCGCTGGTCTTGTCTCAGTTGAAAGAAGTGACCACGCAGGCGGCGGCGACCGTCAGCAGTTGGGGCTTCGTGATTTCACCGGAACAGATCCTGCAGACCGCCAAAGACATTGGTGAACCGTCCGTGCTGAATCGCGCAGGCGGCGCGCCAACCCTGGCGGTGGGCATCGCGCTGGTGTTCCATCAGATCATTCCCGCCGCGGATATGGGCTTCTGGTATCACTTCGGCATTCTGTTTGAGGCGCTGTTTATCCTGACCGCGCTGGATGCGGGTACCCGTTCCGGCCGCTTCATGCTGCAAGACCTGCTGGGCAACTTTATCCCGTTCCTGAAAAAAACCAACTCGCTGCCCGCCGGTATCGTCGGTACGGCAGGCTGCGTGGGTCTGTGGGGCTACCTGCTCTATCAGGGCGTGGTTGATCCGCTGGGCGGAGTGAAGAGCCTGTGGCCGCTGTTCGGTATTTCCAACCAGATGCTGGCCGCGGTCGCGCTGGTGCTGGCCGCCGTCGTGCTGGTGAAAATGAAACGCACGCAGTATCTCTGGGTGCCGCTGGTGCCTGCCACCTGGCTGCTGATATGCACCACCTGGGCGCTGGGCATGAAACTGTTCAGCACCAACCCGCAGATGGAAGGTTTCCTGTTCATGGCGCGGGAGTATAAGGCGCGCATTCTGGCCGGCGGCGAACTGACCGCACAGGAGGTCGCCAACATGAATCACATCGTGATCAACAACTACACCAACGCCGGTCTGAGCATTCTCTTCCTGGTCGTGGTCTACAGTATTATTTTCTACGGTATCCGCACCTGGCTGAACGCCAGAAAAACCGATCAGCGGACGGATAAGGAAACGCCGTACGTCCCCATTCCTGAAGGCGGCGTAAAAACGTCTTCCGGACATTAATGATGCTCAGCTCCGCTTCGGCGGGGCTGAACGCTTAGGAAAACACGATGTTTGATCAATTAGGCAAGGCGTCGAAGTATCTCGGGCAGGCCGCTCGCATGCTGATCGGGATCCCTGACTATGAAACCTATGTCACGCATATGCAGACCAACCATCCGGACAGCCCGATCATGACCTACGAAGAATTTTTCCGTGAGCGTCAGCAGGCGCGTTACGGCGGCGACGGTAAAGGCGGCATGCGCTGCTGCTGACCCAAAGGAGAATCATGATGACCCCCATTCCCGTCACGGTATTAACCGGCTTCCTCGGCGCGGGCAAAACCACGCTGTTGCGCCATATCCTCAACGCCCCCCACGGTTTGAACATCGCCGTCATTGAAAACGAGTTTGGCGATGTCGCTTTCGACGACCAGCTGATCGGCGACCGCGCCACGCAGATCAAAACGCTCAGCAACGGCTGTATTTGCTGCACCCGCTCCAGCGAACTTGAAGATGCGCTGCTCGATCTGCTCGACAGTCGGGACAAGGGCGATATCGCCTTCGACAGACTGATGATCGAGTGCACAGGCATGGCCGATCCCGGCCCGATCATTCAGGCCTTTTTCTCCCATGACAGACTCTGTGAACGCTATTTGCTGGACGGTGTAATCACGTTGGTGGACGCCGTGCATGCCGACGACCAGCTCGACCGTTTCCCGTTAGCGCAATCGCAGATAGGCTACGCCGACCGTCTGCTGTTGACCAAAACCGACCTCATGGGCGACCACTCGGCGCTGACGGAACGCCTGGGCCGGATCAACGCCCGCGCGCCAATTCACCCGGTTACACAGGGTCAGATTGATCTGTCGCATCTGTTCAACACCCGCGGTTTTCTGCTGGACGAACGCGTGGTCGCCGCCAGGCCGGTCTATCGTTTTGCTCCCAACAAGCCGGATGACATCGCCTCCATCGTCGTCACGCTCGACTATCCGGTTTCGCTGGACGCTGTATCTAAAGTCATGGAAGGCCTACTGGCTGGTTTTACCGATAACCTGCTGCGCTACAAAGGGATGCTGTGGATTCAGGATCAGCCTCGCTGTCTGCTGTTTCAGGGCGTGCAGCGCCTGTACAACGCCGACTGGGATCGCGAATGGCAGCCCGAGGAAACGCCGCGCAGCACGCTGATTTTCATCGGCGTACAGCTGCCGGAACAGAACATCCGTCAGGCCTTTGAGAACCTGCGCCCCCAATGACGCCTCGCGGGATGCGCTTTCACCGCTCAGAGACCGAGCGTTTCCTTGAGGTTTTTGAGATAGCGACGGCTGACCGGCACGGTTTGACCGTTGCGCAGCAGCAGCTCCGCCTGCCCGTTGTCTTCCAAACGGATCTCGCTCAGGTGGGCCATATTGACCAGATATTGCCGGTGGCAGCGCAGGAGCGGCGTGCGGTTTTCCAGCGTCCTCAGCGTCAGGTCGGTAAACCCTTCACGACCGCCGTGACTGGTGACATAAACGCCGCTCATGCGGCTGCTGACATAGGCGACGTCCTCCATCTGCAGCAGATAGATACGGCCGCGACCGTTGCAGGGAATAAATTTTAGCGGCGGCTGTTGGTCGGAAAGCACGGAAATATCCTGCTCCTGTCGTTCCTGCCGCAAACGCGTCAGGGTTTTCTGCAATCGCGCGGACTCGATGGGCTTAAGCAGGTAATCAAACGCGTGTTCTTCGAATGCCTTGACCGCGTACTCGTCGAAAGCGGTCAGAAATACCGTGTAGGGCCGATGCTGATGCTCCAGCATGCCCACCATCTCCAGTCCGCTGATACGCGGCATTTGAATGTCGAGAAACATGACGTCGGGACGCAGCGCATGCACGGCGCCGATGGCTTCCACCGCGTTGGCGCACTCGCCGACAATCTCGATATCGCGCTCCTGTTGCAGTAACACCCGCAGGTTTTCCCTCGCCAGCGGTTCATCGTCGACAATCAACACTCTCAACATAAACGCTCCTCCCAAGGCAGCCGCAGGATGATGCGGGTAAACGCGTCCGGCTCACAGGTGACCGTCAGGCCGTAGCCATCGCCGAAACGCGCTCGCAGACGCTTATCCACTAAGCTCATGCCCAGACCGGTTCCCTTCTGGCTGGGTTGATACAGACCGGCGTTATCTTCTATCGCCAAAATCAGATGTTCGTCCTCCCGGCTGGCCCGTATCGTGATTTCGCCGACGCCCAGCAGCTGGGAGGTTCCGTGTTTGATGGCGTTCTCCACAATCGGTTGCAGCGTAAAGGCGGGCAACTTCTGCATCGACAGTTCATCCGGCACTTTCAACTGGACGTTGAGCCGCGACTGAAAGCGCGCCTTTTCGATTTGCAGGTAGGCGTTAACATGATCCAGTTCGTCGGCCAGCGTGACGATCTCCGTCGAACGCTTCAAATTCTTGCGAAAGAAGGTCGACAGGTATTGCACCAGCTGCCCGGCTTTGTCGCTGTCGTGACGGATCACCGCCATCAAGGTATTGAGCGCGTTAAACAGAAAATGCGGATTCACCTGCGCATGCAGCAGTTTGATCTCCGACTGGGCCAGCAACACTTTCTGATCTTCATACTTACCCGCCAGAATTTGCGCCGACAGTAACTGCGCGATCCCCTCGCCCAACGTCCGATTGATCGAGCTGAACAGGCGATGTCGGGCTTCATAGAGTTTAATCGTGCCAATGACGCACTGGTTCTCGCCGCGTAACGGAATGACGAGCGTAGAGCCGAGCTTACACTGCGGATGCAGCGAGCAGCGATACGGCGTTTCGTTACCGTCCGCGTACACAACCTCGCCGGTTTCCAGCGCGCGCCAGGTGTAATCAGAGGAAATGGGCTTGCCGGGCAGATGGTGATCATCGCCGATGCCGGTGAAGGCCAGCAGTTTCTCACGGTCAGTGATCGCCACCGCGCCGATGTCGAGTTCCTGAAACAGCACCTGCGCGACCTTGGTGCTGTTCTCTTCGTTGAAGCCCTGCCGCAATATTCCCTCGGTCGAGGCCGCCACCCGCAGCGCCGTGGCGGAAAACGCCGAGGTGTATTTTTCAAACATCGCGCGCTTATCCAAGAGAATACGCATGAACATCGCCGCGCCGACGGTGTTGGTCACCATCATGGGCGCCGCGATGTTTTGCACCAGCTGCGACGCCTCTTGAAACGGGCGGGCAAGCAGCAGGATGATCGCCATCTGCGTCAGCTCGGCGACCAGCGTGATCGCCCCCGCCGTGAAGGGGCTGAACAGGCTGTCGCTGCGCCCGCGCCGGATCAACACGCTGTGCACCAGCCCGCCTAGCAGACCTTCGGTAATGGTGGAAACCATGCAGCTGAATGCGGTCATCCCGCCCATGGCGTACCGATGGAGACCACCGGTCAGGCCAACCAGCCCGCCGACCACCGGACCGCCCAGCAAGCCGCCCATGACGGCGCCAATCGCGCGCGTGTTGGCGATCGAGTCGTCAATATGCAGGCCCAGATAGGTTCCCATAATGCAGAACATCGAGAAGGTGACGTAACAGAGCAGCTTGTGCGGCAACCGCACGGTGATTTGAATCAGGGGAATAAACAGACGCGTTTTACTCATCAACCAGGCGATGACTAAAAACACACACATTTGCTGCAACAGCAGTAACACCAAATTAAATGCGTACATACCCGGAGGCCGCCAGTTTTCTGTAGGAGTACCTTATCCTGATTCGCACAGGGATTCTTTGAATCGTGGCATATAACGGACAAATAAGGGGCAAAATGCGGCACAAATCGTCTTCACCGTTCAAGGGTTGGAATCGGGCGAAGCAAGCGTCTGCTGTGACCTCAAGCCGCACCGACGCGGGTTTTATACGTTCTGATGGAAATAAGTGACAGCGTCACGAATGGAGCCAGATCGGCATATTGGCCACCGCACTGGAATGTGGAAGGACATCAACCATAGATTGGGGGAAATCAGAGGGAGGTCAAGGCTGCGTTGGCGCTAGCAGCACTTCGCACTGAATGGGATCACATAACCCGGTGAAAAACAAAAGGCGACCCCCGCAGCAGCGGAGATCGCCTCTAACGTACGCTGAACGCTACGACGTTGGCGTCGCCACGCTCTCTTCGGTTTCGCTGGCGAAGCCACGCAGGCCAACCACATGCACATGCTCGTGGTTCTGGTACACCTTACGAACCAGCTTGTAGGTGGTGCCTTTCTCCGGACTGATGTTCTCCGGCGCCGCGATAATCAGCTGCATTTCCAACCGTTCGCACAGCTCGAACAGCGTCGCGATGGATTTGGCATCCAGACGCGCCGCTTCGTCGAGGAACAGCAGACGACAAGGCGAGATATCCTTGCCGCGCAGCCGTTTGGACTCTTCTTCCCAGCTCTGCACTACCATCACCAGAATGGACATCCCGGTACCGATGGCTTCCCCGGTCGACAGCGCCCCGCTCTCCGCACGCAGCCAGCCGTCGGTGCCGCGGTTGACCTCCACTTCCATCTCCAGATAGTTGCGGTAGTCCAGCAGCTCCTCGCCGATGGTCTGCGGCGCGCGCTGACCCATATCGATTTCCGGATTCAGGCGCTGATAGAGTTTCGCCAAGGCTTCCGAGAAGGTCAGACGGTTGCTGCTGAACAGATCCTGATGCATCTCTTGCTGTTCGGACAACACGTTTAGCAGCGTGGTATGCGTTTCACGCACGTTGACGTTCAAGCGCACGCTGTTGACCTGGCCGAACGCCACCGCCTGCAACCCCTGGTTCAGCATGCGGATGCGGTTCTGCTCGCGCTGAATGGTTTTGCGGATGATGTTAGCCACGCTGCGAGAACTGATCGCCAGCGTCTTCTCACGCGAGGTCAGCTCTTCCGTCAGACGGTTCAGCTCGATCTCCATCTGTTCGATCGCTTCCACTGGGTCATCGGTGCGAATGATGTCCTGACGGATACGCTCGCGCAGATGCTGGTATACCGCGATGTAGAACTGGATTTTGCGTTCCGGACGTTTGGGATCTTCGGAGAGACGCAACACATCGCGCAGATGCTCGTTGTCCGCCACGGCCTGGCGCAGCGCACCCAGCGCCTTATCCGACATAGAACGCAGCTCGTCACCGCTCATATAAGCCAGTTCGCGGCGATGCAGTCGACGCTCCATGCCGTTGTCGCGCACCAGACGCATGACGGAGCACCAGCCGGACTTGGCGGTCACGACCTGTTCACGCATCACATGGTAGTCGCGCTCCAGCTTGCGCAGTTTCTTCTGCAAGGCATCCATTTCGGCTTCGCAAAAGGTCAGTTGTTTCTCGAGCTGGTTGCGACGTGCGCGGTTGTTGCTCAACGCGGCATGCAGCTCGTCACGACGCTGACGGGCGCGAGCTTCCGACTCGGCGTCCGCACGGACGCCGATATCCGTCAGTTCCTGCGTCAACTCTTTCAGCATGTCGCGCTTGGCGTCATAGGCGCTTTTCAGCGACGCCTGAAGCTGGCTGTACTGCGTCAGTTGGGCCTGATGCTGGCGCAGCTGATCGCGAGCGCGGGTCCGCTCGGTTTCCGCCTGTTCAAGACGCTGGCGCAGCTTCTCGTTGAGATCGGCGTCGGCGTTGAGCATGCTCGCGGAATCGGTATAGCTGAAGTGCGCCCGGCGCTGCACGACTTCGGTCAGCGCGAAGGCCTGCTGTTTGGCGAGACGCTGCGCGCTCTGCGCCTGCGTGTAGTCCGCCTGCAATTGTTCATGCTGCTGCGGGTCGTTCTGCAACACGCTGACCAGCGGTTCCAGCTGCGCCAGCGTGGCGCCGTGCTGCTGGATGAAACGTGCGGCGTCTTCCGCCTCGTCAAGCTCTTCGCGGATTTCATCCACGCGATCGGCCAGCGTGTCGTCGCACAACAGGCTAATGCGTGGGATCAGACGGTTAAGCAGCGCCGTATTCTCTTTCGCCTGCTCATACTGCTGGCGCTGCTGCTGATTTTCATTATCGAAATTGCTGATGGCGCGTTCCAGCTCGCCACGACGGCCGCTCAGCTGGCGGATGTCCTCTTCCGGATCGTCATCAAATGCCACGGCCAGATGCGCGCCGATAAAGCGGCTGAATGCCTGATGCAGGCGCTGGGTTTTCTGGACGTCGAACGACAGCGTCGCGTACTGCTCGGACAGCGCATCGCGTTCGCTGCGCAGGCTTTCCAGACGCTGTTCGCGCGCGGCGCGGCCAAACAACGGCACTGAAGGGAAGCGTGAGTAACGCCACTGACGGTCGGCAATTTTCACGACGACCGCTTTCTCCAGCTCTTCCACTTCGAACACGCTGTCATCGAAGGACTGCGGATCGCCCTCGATCAGATAGAGATCTTCCGGGCAGTCTTCCAGACCGGAGAGCTGTTCACGCACCAAAGACAGGTCCGCCACCACGATAGCGTGACGCGACGGTCCATACAGCGCGGAGAAGTACGGCGCGTCGTCCAGCGTGACATCGTCGTAGATCTCCGACAACAGTACGCCGCCAAAACGCTCCGCCAGCGCGTTCAGGCGCTGATCTTCCGACCCGCCAGGCTGGCTGAGCCGTTCGATCTGCGCTTCGACTTCGCGCTTGCGGGCCGCCACTTCATCGCGCCCGACGGTGGTTTCGCGCTCGCGCTCCAGCAGCTGCTGCATGCATTCCGTGACCTGACGACTGTCCTCGAAGTTTTCCCCGCTCTGTTCACTAAGCTGGGATAGCGTTTCCTGCGCCGCCAGCCATACCGGCGCGCGAGCCGTCAGCTGCTGGATGCGCTGCTGAATTTGATCCAGCTCCTGACGCAGCGCCATACGGCGTTCGCCCGCTTCCGCCACCAGTCCGGCTAACTCTTCGATCTGCGCGTCGACTTCCTGCTGCACGCCCTCGAGCTCTTCCGGCTGATACTCCTGACCGTTGCGCTTGGCAAAATCTTGCAGCAGACGTTCGGCGTCCTGCTGCTCGCGCAGGCGCTGCTCCAGCTCGGACAAACGCATTCTCAACGGCTGTACGCGTTCGGCCTGATAGCGCTGGGAAGAGCTGTCGCGCAAAGCGTCTTTGGCGACCTGCCAGGCTTCGCTGCGGCTGACCGCGCCTGCAATCCGGGTCACCAGTTGATAAGCCTGCTCGTATTGACTGTGCGCCGCATCCGCCACGCTCAGTTTTTGCTCCAGCATCAGCAGCAGTTCGGTGGCTTCCTGCTCGCGGGCGTGGAACGTGTCCAACCAGTCATCGGCGTTTTCCGGCGTGAGATCCGGCTGCTGACACAGCGTCCGGGCGCGCTCCAGCGCCTGACGCGCCTGCTGATACTGAATCGCGCGCGTTTGCTGCGCATCCAGCGCCTGCTGGTAGTCCGCCAGCTGGCTTTTCAGCTCGTCGACTTCCAGCTCCGCCGCGTCGGCGCGCTCCTGATTCTCTTCTTGCTGATCGTGCGCTTCCGCCACGATTTCGTTCTGTTCTTCGAGTTTGTCGCTCAGCTCTTCCAGATCGCCGCTGTAGCGCTCGATTTTTTCCTGCTGACGCATCGCGGTCTGCACCAGACTCAGATGGTCGCTGGCCGACTGATAGTCCGTTTCGAGATCGCTTTCCGCGCCGCTCTGCTCATGCAGCTCGCGCGACATTTCCACATGGCGGAACTGCTCGGTCGCCAGCTGTTTTCGGCTGCCGAACAAATCCCGACGCAGCGTTAACGCGTTGTCCAGATGAATGCGTCGCTCATTGGCGTGCCGCATGTAGTCCGCCGCCACATAGGAGGTGGCTTCCGAGATCAGATGCTTGAACAGATCGCGGTCAGACTGCGTGACGCGGATCGCTTCAAGCGTCATACGGTTTTCGCGCAGCGCGGCTTCCATATCCTGAAACGCCTTGCGCACGCCGCTGTTTTCCGGCAGCAAATAGTCGCGCAGGGAGCGGGTGATGGCGCTGGAGATCCCGCCGTACAACGACGCTTCGATCAGGCGATAGAACTTGCTGCGGTCAGACGCAGAGCGCAGCCGACGCGGCACGATCCCCAAATCGAACATCAGCGAGTGATAGTCGGTAATGGAGTTGAACTGCTTGAACTGCACGCCGTCGATCTCTTCCAGACGCTCTTTCAGCTCCGGTAACGGCAGAACGCGCGCCTGACGTTCGCCGACGGTCTGGGTCAAAATCTCGGTCGGGCCAACAGACGTCGGCAGTCCCTGAATGGTGAAGGGTTTGATATCCACTTTGCGATCGCGACCGGCGACCTGCTGGAGGCGCACGCCCACCAGTACGCGCTGGTGGCGAGAGTTCACCACGTCGAGAATCGAGTAACACACCCCGGCGCGCAGCTTGCCGTGCAGCCCTTTATCGCGAGAACCGGACGTCGCCCCGGCCTCGGTGGTGTTGCGGAAGTGCAGCAGGGTCAGGTCGGGGATCAGCGCGGTGACGAAGGCCGCCATCGTGGTGGACTTCCCGGCCCCGTTACCGCCCGACAGCGTAGTCACCAGTTCATCCAGGTCGAAAGTACGGGCGAAGAAGCCGTTCCAGTTAACCAGCGTCAGTGAGCGAAATTTACCGCGTTCAATCATTCCTGTTCATCCTCAACACTCGGGTTATCGCCGCTTGACTCTCCGTCGTCGCTGTCTTCCAGCGACAGGCTGCTTTCCACCGGCATGGCTTCGCCGTCGCGGATCATACGCAGCTGCGCTTCACGCGGATCGTCGCCGCTGCGCACGTCGGCGCCGAAGCGGAATACCGCTTCGGTGATGCGGAATTTGCTGTTATCGCTGCCCATGAAGTAGATCATGCCCAGTCGGCGCAGGCGGTTCAGCGAAGTGCGGACTTTTTCCTGCAGTTTCTGACGGTCCAGATCCGATCCGGTGGAACGCTGATTGACCAGCTTCAACAATTTGTTTTCATCCGCCAGGCTCATCAGCTCGTCATACAAATCCTGCTGACTGAAGATGCCCTCGTGCGCGAGACGCTCAGGACTGAGATAGAGATAGCAGAGGATTTTCCCCACCATCATATCCAGCTCCGACAGCACGGAACGCGGGATCAGCGTCGTTGAACGCGGACGCAGGTAGAAAAAGCCCTCCGGCGCGCGGATCAGTTCTACGTTATAGCGGCTGTAAAAGAACTCCAGCTCCTCCTGAAAATCCATCAGCAGGGCGTGATTTTCCAGTTCTTCGACGCCGATGTGGCGTCCAGCGCGCAGTTGGCTGTCCATCGCAGGAAACTGCGGATTGGACAGCGCGGCCATCAGTTTGGCCGTAATAATAGGTTCAATATTTGTCGATGACATGGGCCTGTACCTTGGCTCCGTAATCATTGATTGCCTGCCATTGCGCGGGCAATCCGGTAAAATCGGCTTCGGCTACGCCCAGACGTACGGCCTGGTCGACCACGATTCGGGCAACGTCAAATTGCCGGGAGCGAGGATACTGCGCCAGATACTCACGCATCACCTCACTCAAACACAGCGGAATCTGCTGCTCTTTATATTTTTCTAGCGCTTGCTCCACTAGCGCGGCCACCTGCTCGCGCATCTCGCTGAACTCTTCATATTCCAGCTCCGGAGGCAGTTCCCCGGTGACTTCGTCGCTGCGCAGCGCCAGCTCTTCGTCACGCATATCCAACAGCCTGTCGGCATTGGCGAAGGTCAGCGCCCACGGCTGGTCGAAATAGGTCTGCACCGACTGGCGCAACCGTTGGGAGAAGACGCGGTTTTTATCCATATCGATGGCGGTACGAATAAATTTATGGACGTGACGGTCATAGCCGATCCACAGGTCGATCGTCTGCTGTCCCCAGCTGATGATGCGATCCAGCTTGCCTTGCAAATCGAACACCAGGTTATCCACAAATCCCAGCGTATCGTTGCCAAGCGTCGCGTCCTGAATGCGCAACAGGTTAGCCTGCAGCTTGTCGCCTGCGGCTTCCAGCGTATCCTGTAGCTCGCGCAGCGTGTCGGAGGTTTCGGTCAGCAGCTGTTCACAGTTGCTGATGGCCGCGCGCCAGTCCTGCGTCAATAGCCCGGCGATATTCTCTTTCACCCCCTGCTGCTGTTCGTCCATGATGCGCTGGGTCAGATCGATGCTGTCGAAGATTTCCGCCACCGAATATTTCAGCGGCGCAAAGACATTGCGGTGCCAGTGAAATTCATCTCCGCCCTCTTCCGCCGCTTCGGCGGCGCGGCCCAATTCCTGAGCGACGATGGAAAGCTGCATGGAGAGACGCAGCGCGGAGAACTCACGCTGACGAATATAGTAATCCGTGATACCGATGCCGAGCGGCGTCAGTCGATAGATGGCATTGCCGTCGGCCAGCTCGCTGGTGAAGCGGTTGATCAGACGCTGTCGCACCAAATCGTTGATGGCGTTGTTGGCGCGTTGGGCAATGGTTTCGTGTGTTTGTTCGAATCCCTGGCTGACGTGACGGAACGCGTCCACCAGTTCGCCTTCACTCATCTCGCCGTCCATGCGCTCGCCATTGAGCGTGGCGATCGACAGCAAAAACGCCAGCCTTTCCGTCGGCAGCGAAATCGAAAAATCGTTTTTTCTAGCCCAGGCGACCAGTTCGGGTACGGTCTGGGAAAAATCACTCATAATGCATCCTTCAAAAGGGGCTTATGCGCCATAACGTGGATGTAGCGCCCCAGGCTGACAAAAGGCTCCTGCCGGCAATAGCGCTGCTCGAGCGCCAGCAGAGTGTCAAACTCGTCAATCTGTTTTTGCTTGTCCCGCAAATAATCGTGAAATACCCGTATCCCGGTTTTGCCGCTGATCGTCAGACCTAATGCGGAGAGCCAACCGTAGACCTCATCCGGATCCAGCGGATGGTCGGGAGACAGCGAACGCCGTTTGCGTTTCGGCATGCCGACTTCGACATAGCCGAAGTTGCCCAGCACCATATTGCGCATCAAAAAAGCATGATGATTATAAAACATCAGCGATAGCGCTCCACCCGGCGCCAGACAGTCCGTCAGCGTGCTTAAGACCGGTTGAGGGTCAGCCACCCACTCCAATACCGCGTGAAACAATACCAGATCGGCGGGCCGATCCATATACGAGGCGATATCCTGTGCTGCGCAGTGAACAATGCGCAGACGATCCGTGAGGCCTTGCGCCTCGGCGGCAGCCTGCGCCCGCCGAATCATCTCATCGGACACATCGCACAACAATACCTGGTGTCCTAAAGCGGCCAGACGGCAGGCCATATGGCCTTCGCCGCCGCCGGCATCCACAATGACCAGCGGACGTTGCGGAAGGCGGGCCAGCAAGGTTTCCAGATCCTGCCACAGCACGGCCTGACGCAATTTCCCTTTGGTGGTGCCGTAGATATTCCGGGCAAATTTTTCAGCGATATCGTTAAAGTTACGATCCTGCATTCCACGGGTTCCACGCAATTGATGACGGCGCATCCACAATGCCCCGCCTCACTCCTAATCTGACATTTTGGCACAGGCTGGCATAGAATGAATCGCCTGAGACCACGTTCTCCGCCTGGATGGCGCTTTTTCACTCAAATTGGATGCTATTTTATGCTGTTTGACCTCAAAAAGTATGTGGGCGGCCTGTTGCAGCCGCTGCCGCTTTTGCTGTTATTGATGGGGATCGCGCTTCTGCTGCTGTGGTTCACCCGCCGCCAGAAGACCGGACGCGTCATCCTGACGGTGAGCTGGCTGACGCTGACCTTGCTGAGCCTGCAGCCAGTGGCGGATCGACTCTTACTTCCGCTGGAGTCCACCTATCCCACCTGGCAGCCCGGCCAGCCGCGGGTCGGCTATATCGTCGTCCTTGGCGGCGGCTATACTTACAACCCCGAGTGGCGCCCAGCTCAAACCTGGTCGGCAACAGTCTGCCGCGCGTCACCGAAGGTATTCGGCTCTACCATGCCAACCCCGGTTCCAAATTGATCTTTACCGGCGCCGCGGCGAAAGGCAATCCGGTCACCAGCGCCAGCACCGCCGCGCGAGTCGCGGAGAGTCTGGGCGTACCAGCGGAAGATATTCTGCAGGTGGGGACAGCGCGTGATACGTCGGAGGAAGCGGCCGGTACGGCGCTATTGGTAGGACAGCAGCCTTTCCTGCTGGTGACCTCCGCCAACCATCTGCCGCGCGCCATGCGCTTCTTCGAGGGACAAGGCTTACATCCGATCCCCGCCCCGGCTAATCAGCTGGCGATCACCTCTCCGCTGAACCCGTGGGAAAAACTGTTCCCGTCGGCGCTGAATCTCTCGCACAGCGAGCGGGCGTGGTATGAAACGCTGGGTGGCCTGTGGCAGAAGATCAGAGGAACGCAGGCGACGACGGACTAATCCAGCCAGGGCAGCAGCTCTCGCGACGCCCGGTCGAACAGCTCACGGTCCAACTGGCCGGTGTGAATATAGCGAGATACGGCAGCCCACACGACGTAAAGCCAGCGTCGGGAAACAAAGGTTTCTGACACCGGCGCACGACGCAAATAATGGTACAGCAGTTGTTCCGCCATCCCTTCGTCACACAACCGGAACAGCTCGTATTCGCGCGGCGCCCACAGCATCATGCCTGGGTTGATCATCGCCAGCAGTTGATCGCTGCGGCTATCTTTCAACATGCTGCGCAGCGACAGGTTTCCGTGCACCAGCACGCAGGGATCGTTAAAGTCCCGGAATAGCGCGGGTAGCGCCTGACGAGATCGGAACAGCAGCGCCCTGTCTTCCCGCGTCAGCAGCGGGGTCTGCACCAGCATCAGCGTCGACCACAGTACCTCCAGCCGCTGGGCGTACCAGTTGGGCCAGCTGTTTTCCTGAATGCTATCGACCGACCCAACGCAGCCGTGGCTGTCAATGCGATGCCAGGCCAGAACGCTATCCACGATTTGGTCCATGAGCGACGCCCAGCGCTGTGGCGTGCGGGTCGGCGTTTCGACCGGCACGCCGCGCAGCCGCTCCAGCAGCAACAACTCTTTATGCGACGGATGCTGACTCATCACCATTCCGTAAACGGTCGGCACCCGCACGTCGCCTTCGCGCGCCAGCATGCTCAGTTTGTAGGCCTCCTGCTGAGCGACGCCCTGACACACATAGCTTTTGACCAGCAGCGGAATCGCATGACCTTCCTTGTCATACATGGCGTACAGATGCGCATACGGTTGTTCACTAATACGTTCGACGCGGCTAAGAGGTTCCCCTAATACCGCACTCAACTCGGCTTTAAGCAATTCCATAAGCATGAGACCTTGACTGAAGGGGGAGGCTTGTCGATCGTACCATGCCGCTGCGGGGGGCGGTTTTCCTCAATACAGATCAAACAAAGCCTGAATCTGCCCATGATGGGCGCAGAACCTAAAGAATAGCAAAAGGTTCTGCGCAAAGAGTGATAGGGATTACTGACGTTCGAAAGCGCCGAGGTCAGGCGCCGCGCCTTTATACGGCAAATTGAGGTTGCCGCCCTTGTCGATGAGCCAACTGCCGGCGGACAAATGCAGGCTTTTCAGCGCGGGCAAACTGCCGTCCAACTGACGCTTGGCATCCCAGCCGGTGACGGCAACGCTCTCAAACTCGGCATTCGACAGCACTTTAGCCTGATTCCACGAGTTGTAGCGCATATCCGCACCCTGCGAATGTGACAACGACAGACCGCCGTATGAGATGTTATTGCGAACAACGCCCAGTCCGATTTCCGCCCCGCTGGCGCTGATGCCCAGCAAATTGAAATTAGGTTTATTCTGGTAACCGGTGTTGTTGAAGAAGTTATTGGCGACCGGATGATGGTTAGCGTAAAAACCGGCGCTTTTGTTCAGGAACGCTACGCTGTGACGCACGGTGTGTTTGGGGGCGTTAGCGATGTAACGTGCGCCGTATCCGCCAATTTTAAATCCGTTGCCGTTACCGGCGGGTAGCGAGGTGGTGGTGCCGGGCAGATATCCGTGCAGCCACGCCCAGGAGTTTTCAACCACCACGGGCGAGTAGGCGTTGATGAAATCGAAACCGTCGTCCGAATTCGACCAGGCCCGGCAGCCGCGCAGCAGGTTACCCGGTTGATTGGCGGCGATATGGACGCCGAAGCCGTCGCCGCTCTGCCCCGCGCCGTTCGACGTCAGCGGATCGTAGTTATGATGGGAGTCGCAGTTAATCACCTGATTGTTGGCGCCATTCTGCAAAAACAACCCGGTTCCCATGATGTGGTGGATATTCAATCGCTCGAACGTGTTGTTGCTGCCCTTGATCCACACGCCCCAGGATTCGTGGTTGAGATTATTATTCTGCCGAACGCCCACAATCTCCAGCCCCTTCAATGACACCCAGTTCGCCGCCACATTGAATCCTTTGATGCGGCAGTCATCCTTCATTTTGCTGAAGTCGAACACCGGCGTTTCACCCGTATAAGCCCAATACTGAATGGGTTTGCCCGCCATTCCGCTTTTATTCAACGTCACCGCATTGACGATATCGGTACGACTCGCGCACCGGTTGACGCCCCCGGTAACACTGTATATACCGCCGCGGATCCATAGCCTGTCTCCGGGCGCGAGAGTTTGCTGGGCCCGTCCAAATGTTTTCCAGGGCGCGGTGAGGGTGCCAGTGCCGTTATCATTACCGGTCGGTGAGAGATAATAAGTGGCCGCGCTCGCCGGTGCGGCAGTAGCGGCAAGCAGGCCCAATGCCATCGTTGAGCAGATCGTGTTACTCATTTCCATGTAGAACGCCTTCCTTTTATGGTCTTCATTAATGCTATTGAGGTTGTCCCACTCGCCTGACACGGTGACATGACATCCTCCGGCAATCTCGGCAGTCTTCGCTGAACGCCTTGCCTCATCAGACGGCGTTTCTAATTAAACGCGCTGATCGTGACCGATACCGGACGATTCAGTCCGGCCTGAAAATCCGGATTGATCGTGTTTCGTCCCGGATTTCACCAAAAAAACAGGCGGCCATCATGTCCGCCTGTCGTCGTACCTAAACGAGAATGAGAAAAGCGTTAGCCGCCGGCCATCGCCAAGCGCACGCGCGCCAGATCTTCCGGCGTATCCACGCCGACGCTCGGAATCGCTTTCGCCACATCCACATGAATTTTTTCGCCGTACCAGAGCACGCGCAACTGCTCCAGCAATTCGATTTTTTCCAGTTCGCTCGGCGCCCAACTGACGTAGCGACGCACAAAACCCGCCCGGTAGGCATAGATACCGATATGACGCAGGAAGTGATCCCCGACGTTCTCTTTCGACTGGGCGAAACGCTCGCGGTCCCACGGGATCGGCGCACGTGAGAAATACAGCGCATAGCCTTCGGCGTCTCTCACCACTTTCACCGCGTTGGGGTTGAAGACGTCTTCGCTGCCGACGATCGGCACGGCTAACGTCGCCATCCCTGCCCGGCTTCCCGCCAGGTTCTCAGCGACCTGACGCACGATGACCGGCGGGATCATCGGTTCATCGCCCTGAATGTTAACGATGATCTCATCATCCGGGAGACGGTAGCGTTCAATCACCTCCGCCAGTCGCTCCGTTCCTGAGCTGTGATCCGGGCTAGTCAGACAGACTTCACCGCCCGCCTGACGAATGACCTGCTCGACGTCAGGATGGTCGGTGGCCACAATGACACGTTCCGCACCCGACTCCTGCGCGCGTTCCATGACGTGGACCACCATCGGTTTGCCGTTGATGTCGGCCAGCGGCTTGCCCGGTAAACGGCTGGAGGCGAAGCGGGCCGGAATAATTACGGTAAACGTCATTTTGCGGTCTCGTCGGCGGTCAGATGGCGGGCCTCATGATCCAGCAGGACGGGAATGCCGTCGCGTACGGGATAGGCCAGACCTTCTATCTTGCAGATCAGTTCCTGTTTTTCTTTATCGAAGACCAACCGGCCGTTACAGACCGGGCAAGCGACTATTTCAAGTAAACGATGATCCATCGTGCTTCCTCCATCAAGAAGCTCTTTGTCAATGAGAGGCAACGCGCCTTTTCAGGCGTTCGGGTTGCCCTGTCGATACTGTGCGATCAGTTGTTCGAGCCGTGCCAATACGGCCTCGGCGGGCGCCGCGGATAGCTCGGCGGTGACCGGTAAATACCACCAGTTAGCCTTGGCGAAAGCGCGGCACTTCACCGCGTCTTTTTCAGTCATGATCAGCGCCTGTTGTTCGCCGCCGGGTAGCGACGCAAGCTGGGCAGGCGAATAGGCCTGGTGATCGGCAAACGCGACCTCATGCTCCACGGTCGCGCCCTTTTGTTTGAGTGTGGCAAAGAATCGCGGCGGATGCCCGATCCCCGCCATCGCCACCAGCGGCGGCAGTTCCGATACCGGGCGTCGTTCGCCGGTCACGAGATTAACGGCTTCGTCCGCAGACAGCTGCATGGCGATCTCGCCGGGCTGAACATCGCCGCCGTTAACGATGATCGCATCGACGGAGGCCAGACGGGAGGCCCGTTCGCGCATCGGTCCGGCGGGCAACCACCAGCCGTTGCCAAAACGGCGTACCCCATCGACCACCACCACTTCGACATCCCGCGCCAACGCATAGTGTTGCAGGCCGTCGTCGGTGATCACAATGTCGAGCGGATAGGCGGCCAACAGCGCCTCTACGGCCTCGCGGCGTTGGGGCGCAACGGCAACGGGCGCGCCCGTGCGTTGAAAAATCAGTACGGGTTCATCACCTGCCTGAGCGGTGGTGACGTCGGGTGAAACGACCAGAGGATAGCGTTCCGCTTTTCCGCCGTAACCGCGCGAAACCACGCCGACGCGGTAACCTCGCTGCTGCAGCTGTTCCACCAGCCAGATGACGACCGGCGTTTTACCGTTGCCTCCC
The DNA here is from genome assembly GCF_002111595.1 of Lonsdalea britannica. Classification (GTDB taxonomy): domain Bacteria; phylum Pseudomonadota; class Gammaproteobacteria; order Enterobacterales; family Enterobacteriaceae; genus Lonsdalea; species Lonsdalea britannica. Next base: position 94,575 of record NZ_LUTN01000002.1, on the reverse strand, counting down.
GCGGTCAGGTTCCCCACCACCGCCACCGGCAAAGGCGCGCGCCACACATGGCGCCACCCCCAACGATAGCTCAGGCGAATAATCCCGCTTACCGCGCCATAGAGCAGCGATAGCGGGATCAGCAGCCAGTAGAGCGGAGAGCGTCCTGACCAGATGCGGTCAATCATGAGCCAAACTGCATCTTGTGCAACTGCGCGTAAGCGCCATCACGGGTAATCAGATCGTGATGATTGCCGCGTTCAATAATGCGACCGTCTTCCACCACCAGAATCTCGTCGGCATTTTCAATCGTCGAGAGACGGTGAGCGATGACCAGCGCGGTACGGTCTTTCTGCAGTTCATCCAGCGCCGATTGAATCGCGCGTTCGGATTCGGTATCCAGCGCCGAGGTGGCTTCGTCCAGAATCAGGATCGGGCAGTCGCGCAGCAGCGCGCGCGCTATCGCGATACGCTGACGTTGTCCGCCGGACAACAGCACGCCGTTTTCGCCGATCACGGTATCCAGTCCGTTCTCCATCTTGCTGATGAAGTCCATCGCGTGCGCCATGGTTGCCGCGCGTTCGATATCTTCACGGCTGAACGATTTGTCGAAGGCATAGGCGATGTTGTTCGCGATGGTGTCGTTGAACAGGTGTACGTTCTGGGACACCAGCGCAACCTGATTACGCAGAGAAGACAGCGTGTAGTCGCGCAGGTCGTGACCATCCAGAATGATTTCGCCTGACTGGATATCGTAAAAACGCGTAATGAGATTAGCGATGGTGGACTTGCCGGAGCCAGAGCGTCCCACCAGCGCGACGGTTTTACCCGGCGGCACATGCAGGCTGATGTCGTTCAACGCCAGCGTTTCCTTGCCCGGATAGCGAAGTCGACATGACGGAACTCCAGGTCGCCTTTGGCGCGCTCAATCACGCGTTTGCCTTTATCGGTTTCCTGTTCCATATCCAGGATGGTGAACAAGGTCTGGCACGCGGCCATACCGCGCTGGAACTGCGCGTTAACGTTGGTCAGCGATTTCAGCGGGCGCATCAGGGTAAACATGGCGGAGAAGACGACCGTGATGGTCCCGGCGGTCAGGGTTTCCATAACGGAGGGGAAGCTCGCGGCATACAGCACAAAGGCCAGCGCCAGAGAGGCAATAAACTGCACCACGGGATCGGAAATGGAGGACGCAGACACCATCTTCATGTTCTGCTGACGCATGCGGTTACTCACCGAATCAAAGCGTTCCGACTCGACTTTCTGGCCGCCGAAAATCAGGACTTCTTTATGCCCTTTGAGCATTTGCTCCGCGCTGGTCGTCACCTGCCCCATCGTGTTCTGCATGTTTTTACTGATGTTACGGAAGCGCTTAGACACCAGACGAATGCTGTAGGAGACAATGGGCGCGATCACAATCAGGATCAGCGAAAGCTGCCAGCTGTACCAGAACATCAGTACGAACAGGCCGATGATGGAGGCGCCCTCACGAATAACGGTCACCAGCGCGTCCGACGAGGAAGCCGCCACCTGTTCGGTGTCATAAGTGATTCGCGACAGCAGCGTCCCTGTGGACTGCTGGTCGAAGAACGAAACCGGCATTCCCATGATGTGGCTAAATAACCGGCGACGCATGTTCATTACGACCTTGCCGGAGACCCACGCCACACAATAGCTGGAGATGTAGCTGGAGATCCCTCGCATCACCATCAGCCCGATAATGGCTAACGGCATCCACACCAGCACGTTGCGGTCAGCCTTGCCAAATCCGTCATCCAGCAACGGCTTGAGCAAAGACAACATAAGCGTGTCGCTGGCGGCATTCATTACCAGTGCGACGCCTGCGACGACCAACCCCGTCTTGAACGGCGTGATCATCGGCCATAGGCGACGGAATGTCTGCCATGTGGAAAGATCTTGATCATTAATCATGCAATAAACCTGAGCCTATAGAAATAGCCGCCTATATTACCCATTCATGGCCCCGTGAGAAAGACCAAAGGGGAATCAGGGCGATATGTGGAAATGCCGCATCAGTGCATTTACGTGTAAGCACGGCGTGTCGTTACCCGACCTCGACGAACTTTCCTTCACCTCCTGTGTGGTTCCACGCGGTATTAGCGCTTCGTTTAATATTCTTTCTGCCCGGCAAAAGCATCGCGCACGCTATTTCCCCGCACGATAAGACAACGCCCGCCATATTTCAGAAACATTGGATTTGTAGAGTGATTTTAATGACGTCATCGCGAGCCATGAATAATCCACGCTCATGAAAGACGCTGATGCCGATTTTATTTTCGCGCTAATAATATTCAGGAGGAAATATGTTAACCAGACGGAATTTTTTATTTATTTCGGCCGGGGTCATGCTAAGCGGATGCCATATTGGAAAAAACACCCGTTCGGCAAAAACTAAAACGCGCATTGTGGTTGTCTCGGATGGACATTACGGACAGGAAAATACCGCATACGATCACAACTTCACCCGAATGGTGGACGAAGTGAATGCCTTTAACGCTAAAAAGCCCATTGATTTTCTGGTGTTCAACGGCGATTTGATTCATAACGAGCCGCGTTTTCTTGCTCCTGCCCGCGCGCACCTCGACCGTCTGGATATCCCCTATTTTGTCACCCGCGGGAACCACGATCGCGTGACGGAAGACCTCTGGGTGGCGCAATTCCATCAGCCTTTTAACCATAGCCGGGTATTACGAAATGACGCGTTCCTGTTCATGGATACCTCGGATCTGACGGGAACCTACCGATGCCCCGATCTGTCATGGCTGAATGAAAAATTAGAGCAGCAAAAAGATTGAGACGGCATTTTCATTTTTATGCACATCAATCCGGTCGGCGCGGCTAAGGCCTCGATTCAATGCGAAACCATCGCTTCAACGTTATCGGCCTATTCTAACGTTAAAGCGGTATTTAACGGACATGACCACGACCGCGATGAAGTGCTGACCCGTAATAACATTCCCTATATTTTCGACGGACACGTGGGAGGAAATTGGGGCAAAAAGTATCTGGGTTATCGCATGATAGAAATCAACCACGATCATTCCATCCTGACCTATATGATGAGCGAAGAGACGGTGGTTAACACCAACACGCTAGCAACACGAGCGGCCGACCGTGTGGTTAAAGCAGCAGTGACAATTTAGAACTTCGCGCAGGCCTGTTTCGTTGACCGGTTTGATCGTCGAGAGGGATAATGATGAGACGCCTGACCGCCTGGTGTATCCCTCCCTTTCGACCTCGATCAGGCATTTCACGCCGCTCCTGGCAAATAACAGATCTCCCCCATCACGCGACTCCGCCTGCTACGAAGATGGCGTCCAATTCGCTTAACGTCGGCGACCGTTGACTCTCCTCGCAATACCATCGCGTTCATGATGCCTCGGGACTGACGCCAAAACGGCGATGATACCAACGCGGGGAGATGTCCTCCCTAAAGCCAAAGGCCTGCCAGCCTTCTAAGAAAAAGCGCACGCTGAATTGACCGGACGTCGCCGTGTCGTGCCAAGGGTGCTCCAGCTGACGATAGCGTCGCCGCACTTTCACCGACGGCAGCCGCCACGGGTTATAGCGGGAGTTGGACGACGCCGACCATTTCGCCCCCACCGCACGAATAAAGGGCGACGACGAAGAGGTCGCGCTGCCGTGATGCGGCACCTGCAAAATATCCGCCGCCAGCGCCAGCCGCTGAGTACGCAACAGTATCGCTTCCGTTTTGGCCTCAACGTCACCGGTGAGCAGCACTCGAAACTGACCGTCATCGACCGCGACCACACAGGAGTCATTGTTTCCCGCATCGTGGACAGCTTTCGGTGGCCACAACACCCTGAAACGTAATCCCTGCCAGTGCCATTGCTGACCTTGCAGACACGGTTGATGTCCCTTCTGGGTCATCGGGCTGTACACCTGAGCCGCAGGAAACTGCCGCTGCAGTTCGATGAGTCCACCGCGGTGGTCCAGATGACTGTGGCTCACGATAATCCGCTCCAGTTCCAGCCCCCGCCATCGGAGGTAGGGCACAATTTCACGGCTCGCCATAGTGCCGCCCGCCCAGCTCGCCCCCGTATCGTAAAGCACGGCTTTACCGTGACGCTCGATGACGACGGCCAGCCCGTGACCAACATCCAGCATATCCACCCGCCACAGGGGCGCAGGCGCTTTTGGCCGAAGGAGCAGGATCAGCAGCAGACTGATCACGCTGAGAGGCGCATAGCGCCACCAGGCAAAACGCCAGATCGCCACCGCCAGCCACCCGGACAGACTAAACGGCAATGCCTGCTCCCCTAACGCCCACCAGCCGGAGGGCAACCCTGCCAGCGGTGCGAATACGGCCGTCAGCGATCGATCGGCCAACCACCAAAAAATGGCGCTAACGTCCGGCGCGAAAGACAAGAGCAGCGCAACCAGCACCAGCGGCGTCGTCACAAATGACACCAGCGGCACGGCCCATAGATTTGCGGGCAGAGATGTCAGACTGACGCCGTGGAACAACACAATCTGCAACGGCAGCAGCAAAAGCGTCATGCCCGTCTGTAGATGCAGCCAGCGGAGCCATACCCAGCGTTTGGGCCGCAAACAGCATGCCGGTAGCGGCGCCCACTGGTACCAGAAAATGAGCGCCGCCACGGCGAAACTCGATAACCAGAAGCTGTCCGATAGCACGCTGAGCGGATCGCCGGTCAGGATCAAAGCCACGCACCCCAGCCAGACCTGCCACGGCGTACAGCTGACGCCCGTGAGTCGCAGCAACGTCCACACGCTCAACGCCAGACCGGCCCTGACCGCCGGAGGATTGCCGCCCGCCAACCAGACATAGCTCAGGGCGGCGAACAGCCCGACGATCAACGGAAAGCGATAGCCAATACGATGCACCGGAAACAGGCTCTGCATGCCCCGCGCCAGCCCCCAACCCAACAGCGCCGCCAGCGCGATGTGCAACCCAGATATCGCCATCAGATGCATCGTGCCGGTCTGACGCAACAGGGCCTGAGTGTCGTCGTCTACGGTCGCCATCTCGCCAAGCGTCAGCGCCAACAGAATCGAACGCCACGGCAGGCGCTGAGTCTGACGTTCCACCGTCGTCACGATGTCCTGCCGAACTCCGCAGCGCGCATCCAGCACCGTCGCGTGTTGAACGGCTCCCGTCAGCGTTTGCCTGCGGGCCAGCGCCCAGCGCTGGCTGTCGAATCCGCCTTCGTTCAGCCGACTGTGTACGGGCCGCAGCTGTAGCCGCAGACGCCAGCGTTGCCCGCCGCACCACGCGTTCAGGGCCGCGCCTGAATTTAACCGGACCGCGACCGGAGGAAACAGCCAGCGTTCATCGACCCGAATCAGACGTACGACCGGGGCCGCTTCCGGCTGCGCACCAAAGCGTACGCTGGCGATCGCCACCTCTGCCGTCACCGGACGCGATGTCAGCTCCACCGTCTGACCGACGGCCTGTCCGGCGTTGTGACATCCCCACACCAGCGCAAATCCCGCCAGGACTCCGGGGCGCAGCGTGCCGGGAAGGTAACGGTAGGCCGGGATTAGCGCGGCCAGCAAGGCGAACAAGACGCTTGTCGACGGGATTTGCGGCAACCACAGCAGCGGCAACATACCGCTTATCAGCGCAAGCGCCATGACATTCAGCGACATAGGAAAGCGGCACTCCCTGACCGTTCAGCCCGCCCGTCGGACGGCGTCTTTATCCCTTTACCCAGTCTATTTTTCATCGTGATGAAATCACAGCGGCCAGTGGTTGAAGCGCGAGCCACTGCGCAAACAGGCATGCAATGCCGTGCAACAACGTTTGAGCGGAGAAATGTGGTCAGTGAGGTGATGTAGAGGGGATCGTGGTGAGCGCAGGCAAAAAAAAAGGATCGCCGAGGCGATCCTTTTGATAGGTCATGAAACGGGTTATTTGGTCTCAGCGGCCGATTTGATTTCACCCATTTCTTTAATTTTGCGTGACAGCTCACGGCGTTCTTTCGACAGATCCGCGTTTTTGATGATGTATTCATCAACACGGTCTTCATAGTCGCTACGCATGTTGGCGATGATGTTCTGAATATCATCAATTGACATACCCGGTTTGATGTATTCGCTCAGGTTGTCCAGCAGCAACACACGTTTCTGGTTATCACGAATTTTCTTTTCGTTATCGGCGATTTCACGCTGCAGCTTGTTTTTACGACGGAATGTACGCACAAACGCCAATACGTCCTGGAAACACGGTTTGTTGTTACCCTTATCCATTTTCTACCCTTACTTAACTCATATTAAGATTCAAGATGCGGAAACCGCCCGTGCTAAACATACAGGTTAGCAGTTCTTTACGACAAGTCGGTATTGACTGATTGCAGCCACTGCCGGATGCCGACGGCGATTACAGATGAGCTTGTTTTATCATTGTTTTCACTTTCTTTCACCCGCTTTCCCCTCCACCCGCCGAAGGACGGCATTGCATGGCGGCCGACCGACCACTCTTCGTACAATTTTAGCCGCATAGGTCTATGCGACTCAACGCGTCCACCGTTGAGATCTTGTATGGCCCGCCTTTCTCTTCGCGAAGGGTTGGCCTACTCCACACGCTCTCGCGATTGTGGCGATTATCTCAAGGCCAGTATGGCTTATGGACGCCAATATTTTCGATGCGTCATTATATTAAACAAGGGATTTGCCACGGCCATCGGTTATTACGCCGACGATAAACAGCGGTAACAAACCGAAACAAAAAAGGAGGTGTCATTATACTTCCACGTATTCTAAAAATTAATGAGGGACCACGTCGCCTTACCCTTCATTATCTTTCCGGCAATCAATAATTTATTCAGAAAAATATTATCAGGCGCTATAAATCATCGAAAATGGATTAATTCGACATGTTCAGTGCCGTTATTCGGAAATAATCAACAACGCCTATCACACTATTTTCCCGCTCACGGGCGCATGATTTTCTCATGCAAAGGAATCACAGAGAGGCAAGCAAGTGAATGTGAACTTTTTCGTCACCTGTATTGGTGACGCGCTAAAATCAAACATGGCGCGCAACTCGGTATTACTACTCGAAAAACTGGGATGTACCGTCCACTTTCCACAGAAACAGGGCTGCTGCGGCCAACCGGCGTTAAATGCCGGATATACCGCCGACGCCATTCCCGGCATGAAAAACCTGATTGCCGCGCTGGAAGAAAATGACGACCCCATTATTTCTCCGGCAGGCTCCTGCACCTACGCCATCAAAAGCTATCCCGATTATTTGAATGACGATCCTGAGTGGGCAAAGCGCGCGGCAAAGGTCGCCGACAGGATTTACGATCTGACCTCTTTCATCGTGAATACTCTCAACGTCGTGGACGTGGGCGCAGCCTTGCCGGGCAAGGCGGTTTATCACCCCTCCTGCAGCCTATTCCGCAAATTGGGCGTTCAGCATGAACCGATGACGTTGCTGGAGCATGTCCAGGGATTGGAAATCGTCCCGTTTCCGCTGGCCGAAACCTGCTGCGGTTTTGGCGGCACGTTCTCCGTCAAGATGGCGGAAATATCCGGCGAAATGGTGAAAGAAAAGGTCAGTCACATGATGGAAGCCAATCCTGATTACCTCATCGGCGCCGACGTCAGCTGCCTGATCAACATCGGCGGACGTCTCCATCGCGAAGGCAAATCCGTGAAGGTGATGCACATCGCCGACGTGCTGATGAGCCACTAAGGAGCCAACATGTATCTTAAAACCAGCGATGTCCCGTTTCATGAGCGGATCCGCGAACAGATTGACGACGGCGTCATGCGCAAGGCAGTGGCGATGGCTCAGGAGCGCATCGGCGCTAACCGACAAAAAATGGTCGACGACCTCGGACACTGGGAGTCATGGCGCAGCCGCGGCGAACAAATCCGGCGACACGTCCTCGAAAATCTGGACGCCTACCTCTATCAACTCTCCGAAAATGTGACTAAAAACGGCGGACACGTCTATTTTGCCGCCACCAAAGCGCAGGCGACGGACTATATTCTCACGGTCGCGAAGCAGAAGCAGGCGAAGAAGATCGTCAAATCCAAGTCGATGGTCACCGAGGAGATCGGTCTCAATGCCGCGCTTCAAGGCGCCGGGTTAAGCGTTATTGAAACCGACCTTGGCGAATATATTTTGCAGCTCGCCCACGACGCTCCATCCCATGTGGTCGTCCCCGCCATTCACCGAGATCGCCATCAGATCCGCAAAATTCTGCATGACACGCTGGGCTACACCGGCTCCGACACCCCGGAGGCGATGACGCTATTTATTCGCGAGCAGATGCGGCCGCAGTTCTTTAGCGCGGATATCGGCATCACCGGCTGCAATTTCGCCGTCGCCGAAACCGGGTCAGTGTGTTTGGTCAGCAATGAAGGCAACGCACGGCTGTGTACCACGCTGCCGAAAACGCACATCGCGGTGATGGGCATGGAGCGTCTCGCGCCCACATTCGAGGAAGTGGACGTGCTGATAACGCTACTGGCCCGCAGCGCGGTGGGCGCTCAGTTGACCGGCTACAATACCTGGCTGACTGGCCCGAGAGAGGCGGACAACGTCGATGGCCCCGAGGACTTCCATCTGGTGGTGGTCGATAATGGCCGGTCAGCCGTGCTCGGTTCCGAATTCCGCGATATTTTGCACTGCATCCGCTGCGGCGCGTGCATGAATACCTGTCCGGCTTATCGCCATATCGGCGGTCACGGCTATGGTTCGATTTATCCCGGTCCGGTCGGCGCCGTACTGTCTCCCCTGTTGGGCGGATACGCCGATTTCAAAGACCTGCCCTACGCCTGTTCGTTGTGTTACGCCTGCAATAGCGTCTGCCCGGTCAAAATTCCGCTGGCGCAGCTGATCCTTAAACATCGCCGCAAGATGGTCGACGCAGGCCTGCCGCCGAAAGCCGAACAGATCGCAACGCGCCTGTTTACCTATGCCAATAGCCACCCAACCCTGTGGAAAGTCGGTATGGTCAGCGGCGCCCACGCAGTCAACTGGTTTATCAAAAACGGCAAAGCCCCCCTGAATATCGGCGCCATCGGCAAATGGACAGAAGCGCGGGATCTGCCGCAGAGCGACGGCGAAAGCTTTCGCAGCTGGTTTAAGCAGCATCAGGCGAACACAGAGGAGAAACAGTGATGGGAAATGCCAATCGCGACACATTCCTGGCCCAGATAGCCCAGCAGTTGGGTCGTCCGGTGCGCCATCAACCCGCCGCCGTGCCTCCGCCGGTTTGCCGCTATGAAAAGACCCGGCTTGCGGATCTTTCCCTTCAGCAACGCTGCGATGCCTTTGTCAAACTGGCGCAAGAAACGCTCAAGGTCACCTGCCGACTGACGAGCGAACAGCACGCCGCGCAGGCCGCGCGCGAACTCTGTCAGCACTATATTGACAACCGCGAACAGCAACGGGCGCAGCACGAAGGTCAGCCCCCTGTCGTGATAAGCGGAGATGCCCGCTTACAAGCGCTGGGGATCACGACCGCGCTTCAGGACGGGTTTGCGGCGCAGGAATGGGATGCCACACAGGGTGAGGAGAATATTCATGCCGCCGAGCAGGCCGATGTCGGCGTCGTGTTCGCCGAATACGGACTGACGGAGTCCGGCGGCGTCGTGCTGTTTTCTGCGCCGGAACGTCCACGCTCGCTGAGCCTGCTGCCCCCCTCATCCATTTTCGTGGTGCGCAAGAGCACGCTTCTGCCCCGCGTGGCGCAGTTGGCAGAGCGTCTGCATCAGATGGCGCAGGCCGGAGAGCGTATGCCTTCCTGCATTAACCTGATCGGCGGTCCCAGCTCCACGGCCGACATCGAGCTGAGCAAAGTGATCGGGGTACATGGCCCGGTTAACGCCGCTTATCTGATTATCGAAGATTGCTGACCGCCTCTTGCCCAGTCCCGGCGACCGCGCCGGGACGCTTCCACGGACAACACCGATTCCTCCCGCCGACTTCTGCCGGGCGACGATATGGTTTACCATTGCCGCCATGTCATGTTTCGTTTACCGGCGCGTAAGCGAAACCTCCCATTCGCACTCGACGCGCCCGATGCACGCGTATCCGGCGGGTCCTCGCAACCGACAGAGAAACAGCGTGTCCAACAAACCCAGCACTCCGACATTTTTCATCCACGACTATGAGACCTTCGGCAAGCATCCGGCCCGGGACCGACCGGCGCAGTTCGCAGGCGTACGCACCGATATGGACTTCAATATCATCGGTGAACCGCTGGTCATCTACTGTCAGCCGACGGACGACTATCTGCCGGAGCCGGAAGCGGTTCTGATCACCGGTATCACGCCGCAAATCGCCAAAAGCAAAGGCGTTAACGAGGCGGAGTTCGCCCGTCAAATCCACGAAGCCTTTAGCGTGCCGGGCACCTGTATCTTAGGCTACAACAACATCCGTTTCGATGATGAAGTCAGCCGCAACATTTTTTACCGTAACTTCTACGATCCCTACGCATACAGCTGGAAAAACGGCAACTCCCGCTGGGACCTGCTGGATGCGCTCCGCGCCTGTTACGCGCTACGACCGGAAGGCATCGTCTGGCCGGAAAATGAAGACGGCCTGCCCAGCTTCCGACTGGAGCACCTGACTAAAGCGAACGGCGTCGAACACGCCCACGCGCATGATGCGATGTCCGACGTTTACGCGACGATCGCGATGGCTAAACGGCTGAAAACCGCGCAGCCCAAGCTGTTCGACTATCTGTTTCAGCTCCGCAACAAGAATAAAGTCAACGCGCTGATTGATATCCCGAACATGAAACCGCTGATGCACGTGTCCGGCATGTTCGGCGCGGCGCGCGGTAACACCAGCTGGATTGTGCCGCTCGCCTGGCACCCGGAAAATCGCAACGCGGTGATCATGTGCGACCTGGCGGGCGATATCACGCCGCTGCTGGAGCTGGAGCCTGATGAACTGCGCACGCGGTTGTACACCAAGCGCGACCAACTGGAAGCAGGTCAGGCCCCCGTTCCCATCAAGCTGGTGCAGATCAACAAGTGTCCCGTACTCGCGCCCGCCAGTACGTTGCGGCCGGAAGACGCGGCGCGCTTGGGGATTGACCGACAGCACTGTCTCGATAACCTGCAACGTCTGCGTCAACACCCGCTGGTGCGGGAAAAAGCGGTAGCGCTGTACGCCGACGCGCCCGCTTTCGCCGCCGCTGACGATGTGGATCTTCAACTGTACGATGGCTTTTTCAGCGAGGCAGACCGGGCGGCGATGACCATTATTCAGGAAACCTCGCCGCAAAACCTGCCCGCGCTCGATCTGAAATTCGCCGATGGTCGTATTGCAGAATTGCTCTTCCGCTTTCGGGCTCGCAATTATCCGGCCACGCTGGATGACCGCGAGCAGCAGCGCTGGTTGCAGCACCGCAAAGAGGTTTTTACACCGGCGCGTCTGGAGACCTACCTGAATAACCTCCATGAGCTGTATCAGCTGCATCAGGACGACGAGAAGAAGGCCCAGTTGCTGAAGTCGCTGTTTGCCTACGCCCAGCAGGTGGTGGGCTGATACCAGCGCCTGACTGACGGGATAAGACTCAAGGCTGACCGCCGTCACGGACGACGTAAGACGCGACATGATCCGCAGGTCAACGCCATGTCCGTCAGGTCCCCCTCTGGCGGGCGATATTTGTGCCGGGCGGCCATACTTCCGACCGTTTGGCGATAAAAAAACGGCCGCCGGGGATCACTCCCTCGGCGGCCGTTCTCACGTCAAACTTACGTAGTAGAGTTAGACGATGTCTTCACTGCACTGCGGCACCGGCTGTCTGAAGCGACGGGTCACCACCGCCAGATACAGCAGGCCAATCGCGGCCCAGACCAGTCCCAACGTCATCGACGTTTCTTCCAGATTCAGCCACAGCGCGCCAACCGCCAGCGCGCCCATGACGGGCAGCACCAGATAATTGATGTGGTCTTTCAGCGTCTTGTTGCGACCTTCACGGATGTAGAACTGAGAAATCACGGACAGGTTGACGAAGGTAAACGCCACCAGCGCACCGAAGTTAATCAGCGCCGTCGCCGTCACCAAGTCAAAACACACCGCCGACAGAGCAATCACGCCGACCAGCAGAACGTTCAGCGCGGGCGTCCGCCATTCGGGGTGGATGTAGCCGAAGAAACGCTCAGGGAAAACGCCGTCGCGTCCCATGACATACATCAAGCGGGAAACGCCTGCATGTGCCGCCATACCCGACGCCAGCACCGTGACGCAGGAGAAGACCAGCACGATGGACTGGAACAGTTTACCCGCGACGTAGAGCATGATTTCCGGCTGAGAGGCGTCCGGCTCGTGGAAGCGAGAGATATCCGGGAAGAACAGCTGCAGGAAGTAGGACACCACGATGAAGATAATTCCGCCGATCAGCGCCGTCAGGAAAATCGCTTTCGGGATCACGCGTCCGGCGTCCGGCGTCTCTTCCGACAGGGAGCTGATGCCGTCGAAGCCGAGGAAGGAGAAGCAGAGTATCGTCGCCCCGGTAATCATCGGCACCACCTGCGCGTGCTCGGACCAGAACGGTTTGCTGCTCACCAGCGTACCCGCGCCCTCACCGCCGGAAATGCCCTGGATCACCAGCGTCAGGAAGACCACCATAATCCCCACCTGCACCACCACAATCACCGAGTTGAGGTTCGCGACAATGTTGATACCGCGCAGGTTGAAGAGCGTCATCAGTCCGACCAACGCCGCCACAAAGATCCAGGACGGTACGCCGGGGAAGATGGCTTCCAGATAAATTTTGGCGAGCAGAATGTTGATCATCGGCATGAACAGATAGTCCAGCAATGAGGACCAGCCCACCATGAAACCAATGTGTGGGCTAATCGCTTTCTGCGCATAAGTGTAGGCCGAGCCCGCGGACGGGAATCGACGCACCAGTTTTCCGTAGCTCACCGCCGTGAACAGAATGCCGGTCAAGGCAAAGGCGTAAGCGGTCGCCACGTGGCCATCAGTGAGGCCGGAAACAATGCCGAAGGTGTCAAAAATTGTCATGGGCTGCAAATAGGCGAGCCCCATCATCACGACTTGCCAGAGCGTCAGTGTTTTTCTTAGTTGTACTCGTTGGCTGGAAACCGCTGCATTATGCGACATGACGCATCCCTCCGTTGCCGGCAATAGACGTACGGTTCATGGATGCCGTGGATCTATTGGACACGGGAAGGCGATAAAAAACGTGGTGATTTGAAGTAGATGAAGACAGGTTGCCGCCGTCAACGGACGCTGACGCACGATCGAAGAAAGTCAACGCCGCTGCGGCGCCGTAGTCGCTGCTTACACAGCGCAAACCGGCGGGCAGCGGTACTGCTACAACAGAATGCCCCATTTCACATATTCCTCTGTTCTGCCTTCGCGGCAGGCCTAATCTGATATCGTTCCGGTACGTTGCCCGGCCCCTTCATTAAGAAAAAAGTCTCAAAAAAATAACCGACGCTATTAACGTCGGTTATTTCAGGGCGCGTATTCTGCCGCAGAGGGGGGCGAGAGACAAGACTTTGCGAGACTGTGGGAGTTATTTAAATTAAGTCACCGGGAACGTCGCGCAAATGGCCTGCCGCTAGCAAAAAATCACAGCACTCGTTTTCTTTTTTCGTGCTGTTCCAGCTCGAGCGCCATAATCACCTGCTGCAGGCTGCGTTCCTGTCCAGGCGTCAGGCACGGGAATTTGAAGCTGAGTCGCTGCACCTTTTTCACTTCGCCTTTGGCGCCGACAAGGCGGCTGACCGCATGGCCGATGAACTGCACGTCGATGCTGAACTCGCCATAGGTGCCGAGTTCCAGCGTGACGTTTTCCAGAATCTCGCCCTGCCCCAGTTGTTCCGCGACGTCTTCCTGTTCGCTCAGCAAACAGACGCCGCCGAGAGAAAGATCTTTGATCGTAAATTGGAAACGGCTGTCATCCGGCAGATTACCGCGGCAGAGCATCGGCGGCCACGCGGGGGAGTTAATGCGGAAGTAGCTGCGGCGCTGGATACGGTAGAGATCCGCCGGAATTTCGGCGCAAAAAGCCGGGAAGCCTGATAATCGATTTTCGACACCACATTCGCCTTGAACTCCACCTTCGCCCCTGCCGGTTCAGCGACAAAGTTCAGCTCTGCGTCAAAGACATCACTTCCATGCGTGGTGCCGCCGAGATCGAAGATAAAGGTATTATTGTCCGGCTGGACATCCAGAATATTGCTGATGAAATGACCCCGAGAGTGATTCACCATTAGAGCCGTATTATTTTTATGCAGCTCGCGTAGCGTCGCGCAGATCGCCAGTTTGTTTCTCTTCAGAAATTGTTCTTTTTTGGTTTCGTCCATTTTGTCCATCCCAAAGTTAAATCATTACCGCTGACAGATCAGTCCCGATCGGTCACAGCTTAGAGTTATAGGTAAGATATCGTCATTTGTGTCTCCAACTTTACGCTGGATTGACATTATTGGGATTTATTAAAAAATTTATTCGGCGGGATAATGATGCAATAACCAGGTCAGCGCCAGAAGATCGGCCGTGCCGCCGGGGCTGAGATGGCGTTCGGTTAACGCGCGGTCCATCGCCTGTAAACGTGGGTGGGTCACGCCCTGTTCCAGCAGATCGGCCGCATAGCCCTGAACGAACGCCAGCCCTTCCAGCCCGCCGCGAGACACGACGTTGGTGTCGGGGTTATGCGCCATCAGCACCACCAGCGTATGCAGCAATGCCGTTTCCTGATCGTGCTTGCGCAGCGCCTGTCGATAGGCGGGCAATGCCCAACGAGTCACGGTTTCAAAGCCGCTGGCGGCTTCTCCCCGCGCACCGGTCAGGCCATGGCGCTGAAACAACTGCTCTCCGGCCGTCGCAGAGCGACGAGATTGAGACAGCTCATCACGCACCAGATCGCGACACATGTCCGCCACCGTTTGACATAAGCTCCGCTGCGTCAACGCCACCCCGTTCGCCGCCAGCCAGCCCGCAGCGCTGCACAGCAGCCCGCAGGCGAAGATGCCGCCTTTGTGCGTGTTGACCCCTCGCGTCGCCGCGAGCATGGCCTGCTCACAGGCGATACCGACGGGCCGAACCTGCGCCAGCAATTGCTTAGGCGACGCCTCCGCGTGGGCATAGCCGACGTCGGTAAAACGGCGAAACCACGGCGTCATCGCTGCGATGCTTTTCTGAAACAACGGAACGTCCATGTCGTGATGCGCGCCGTTGTTAGCCCGGTCCACCAGACCCGGTTTTGGCGTCAGCATGACCTCTACCGTCAGCGCCTGCACCACCCGCCGGTCAATATCCGGCAAAGGCAGCGCCGCGCAAGCGCCAGAGGACACGGCAGTCTGAGCCAGACATTCGTCAGCGTGAGGAGAAATAGGCATTCAGCCTCTCCTCAATCCGGGCAATGACGTCGGGCAACGGATGCCGCCGCGAACGCGCGCAGGCATGCGCGGGCTCGTCGCACAAAAGACAGCGGCGACCGGCACGTTCCAGACGAGCGCGATTGAGCGCGCCGGACTGCGGGCAGAAAACGTCGAAGTCCCACAGCCGCCCCAGCGGATGCGAGTCTTCAAGTGACACGGTAGCGCGTTTAATCGCCAACGCATCGCCGTCCACCGCCCAGAATCCTTCCGCGCCCGTCACCGGCCAGTGCAGCTGATGTTCCGCTACCTGCCAGCCTTGTTCGCGGCTCAACGCGTCGAACGCCGCCACGGCCTCTTCCATCGCGCGGCGATACAGCGGCGAGTCCTTGACCGGCCCCGGCGTCACCAGCGTCAGCGACACCAATGGGGCGTGGTGCCGCGCCAGCAGCGCCTGCTGGCGAGCGGCACGTCGTTCTTTCGCCTCCAGCAGGTGTTCCAGCGAAACCGTTTCGGGCGACAGCGCCGTCACGTTATTCATCGTCCTCTTTCACCTGACGTACGACGTCGATGACGCTACCGTCGCGATAGCGGATCACCCCGACGATGCGGTCGTGAAACGCGATCGGTTTCGGCTCGCCTACCAGCGCCACAGCGCGTTCGTACAGCGCTTCGATCGACATGACGGTCAGCCCGGCGGCCGTCAGTTGCTCGGCCACTTCTGGACGCGCCGGATTGACGGCAATCCCATGATCGGTCACCAGGACGTCGATGCTTTCGCCCGGCGTCACACAGGTGGTGACGTGACGAACCACGGTCGGAATACGACTGCGAATCAACGGCGCCACAATCACCGTCAGGTTAGCCGCCGTCGCCACATCGCAGTGTCCGCCGGAAGCTCCACGCATCACGCCGTCGGAGCCGGTGATAACGTTGACGTTGAAGTCCAGATCGATTTCCAGCGCGCTGAGGATCACCACGTCCAACTGATCGCAGCACGCCGCCTTGGAGGTCGGGTTCGCGTAGACGTTGGTCGAGATTTCCACGTGGTTAGGATTAGTCGCCAGCGACGCGGCCGCGTTGGCATCAAAGCATTGGGTATCCAGCAGTTTCTCGATTAACCCTTTTTCATGCAGGTCGACGATGCTGCCGGTGATGCCGCCGAGGGCGAAACGCGCCACGATATTCTGCTTCTGCATCCGATCTTCAAGGAAGCGGGTGCAGGCGGTGGAAGCCGCGCCGGAGCCGGTCTGAATGGAGAAGCCGGGTTTGAAATAACCGGAATGCTCAATCACATCGGCGGCGGAGCGCGCGATAAGCAACTCACGCGGGTTACTGGTCACGCGTGCCGCGCCGACGCTGATCTTCGCCGGATCGCCGACTTCGTCGACCTGCACGATGTAGTCCACCTGATCCTGCACGATGCTGGCGGGCATATTGGGAAACGGCACCAGACTTTCTGTCAGCAGGACAACGTGACGAGCGAACTCCGCATCCACCATCGCATAGCCCAGCGAGCCGCAGCGGGACTTGCCGTCCGTGCCGTTGGCATTGCCGAACTCATCGCTGCACGGAACGCCCAGAAAGGCGACGTCTATCTTCAGTTCGCCGCTTTGCAGCAAATGCACCCGGCCGCCGTGCGAGTGGATCTGCACCGGCTCTTTCATCAATCCGTGGGAAACGGCGTCGGCCAGCTTGCCGCGCATGCCCGAAGTGTAAATCTGGCGAATCACCCCGTTGCGGATGTGTTTGACCAACGGCGCGTTGCAACTCATCAACGAGCTGGAGGCCAGCGTCAGGTCTTTGAATCCCATGTCCGCCAGCGTGTCTATCACCTTGTTGATCACCTTATCCCCTTCACGGAAATGGTGATGGAAGGAGATGGTCATCCCGTCTTTCAGACCGCTTTTGACGATGGCGTCTTGTAAATCGGCACACAGCTTGCGCTCGTGCTTCTGAGTCAGATCGTTCAGCCACGGCGTGTTGTGGTTGGCGTCGACGAACGGCTGTAACTCGCTTTTATCCGGAAACTGCTGACGCAGCGCTTCAATAATGTTGCTCATGATCCAATCCTGTCATTGCTGAAAAAAGGCCGACGTTCACTTACGCACACCGGATGCCTGGGCGCGTTCCACCACCCGGCGGGCATGGTCGATAATCGGCGCGTCAATCATCTTGCCGTTCAGCGAGATCACGCCCAGTCCGGCGCGCTCACCTTCTTCCGCCGTCTTGATCACCAGTTGGGCGTAGTCCACCTCATCCTGTGTCGGCGCGTAGGCGTTGTGCAGCAATTCAATCTGACGCGGGTTAATCAGCGATTTTCCGTTGAAGCCCAGTTTGCGGATCAGTTCGACCTCCCGCAGGAAGCCCTCTTCGTCGTTGACGTTGGAATACACTACGTCGAACGCGTCGATACCGGCGGCACGCGCGGCATGCAACACGGCGCAGCGGGCATAGAACAGCTCGGTGCCGTCACCGCGCTCCGTCTGCATATCCATCACATAGTCGAAAGCCGCGAGCGCGATACCGATCATGCGCTTGGAGGAGCGAGCAATGGACACGGCGTTGATGACGCCGACCGCGGATTCAATCGCCGCCATGATGCGCGTCGATCCGACTTCGCGACCACACGCTTTCTCAATGCGCACCAGATGTTGTTCCAGCTCGTCGACATCGTCGGTGGAGTCGGTTTTCGGCAAACGAATCACATCCGCGCCTCCGCGAACCGCCGCTTCCAGATCCAGCAGCCCGAACGGGGTGCTCAGCTGGTTGATGCGCACGACGGTTTCAATGTCCTGATACATCGGGTGTTGCAATGCGTGGAACACCAGCAGACGCGCGGTGTCTTTTTCTCGCAAAGACACGGCATCTTCCAGGTCGAACATGATGGAGTCGGGTTTATAGATGAATGCGTTGGAGAGCATGGCGGCGCTGGAGCCGGGGAGAAATAGCATACTGCGGCGTAATGTTGACATTAGAGTTTCTCCCATTCGACCTGCTGGGCATCAGCCCCGCGCAGGATGGCGCTCTGTACGCGAGCCCGGATCACGCAGTCCAGCGCGCCCTTGTCTTCCACGATAATGGTGCCGTCCTCTACGCCCAGCGACTGTAGGGTTTCATCGACGACTTTTTTGATTTGATCGCCGAACTGCTTGATGACTTCACTGTTGATCACGACGGTTAACTGACCTTCAGCAGGGGCGACCTTGACCAGCAAATCGCTGGACTCAAAGGTGCCCGCCAAGGCTTCCTTGACAATCTTCATCTTTAATTTCCTGCCTGATACATGAAAAGTGAATTACGCGTACTGAGGCTCGCAGTAACGCTGTAAATGCTGCAATGTGGTCGGCGGCACCATGTCCCGAATAGGATCGAGCTGGCGCAGCTTCAAGAGTTTTCGGACTTCCGAGGCGGAGATGGCCCGGCCTGAGTGTTCGCAGGTGCGCTCGATTTCGATCACCTTGAGCGCAGGCGCCTTCACTATGCCGTCCTGCTCCAGCCAGTAGTGCATATCCTGATTGTATTGATACGTCACCGGACAGAAGGGTTCTGTCCCGACGAAACGCTGGTTGATACCGAGCGCGGGGGCGATATATTTGCGGAAAATAATCAGGTCGATGGCCGCATGGGCCTGAGTGATCAGCTTCTCTTCCTTCAGGAAATAGCCGGGAAAGGTGGCCTTGGAAATCATGTAGTCCGAGCCGGGATGCACCGTCAGATTGGGGATGTGTTCAACCCCTTTCTGCACCATCTCCAGCCGCTCGCTGTACGGAAAGAAAGAGACGTCTTCGCGCACGACGAAGATGTGCAGCCAGTCGCTGGCGCTGGCGGCCTGCTCAGCCAGATAGCGGTGACCCAACGTGAAAGGGTTGGCGTTCATCACAATAGAGCCGATACGATCGCCGGGCTGCCGCAACGCGGACAGCTTCTGACAATATTGTTTGATGCCGATGGGCGTATTTTCCATCAGCACCGCCGTCTCGTCGTAGCTGGCGATAGGGTAAAAGCCGCAGCCGCGAAAAATGGCGATATTGTCGGGTTTAGTGTAGAGAAATAGATGGAACGTACCGCGATCGGAAGCCAGCTGAACCACTTCATTGACCATCCGCACCCCCAGATTCAGGTCTCTGAACTCGGGATCCACCGCCACGCATTTAATGGTGTTCGACGCCAGTCCCGCGCAGGCCACCAGATGACCGCAGTGCCTCCCTACCACAAAGGTGTTTACGTCATTGTCCATGCCCAACTGACAACGTGTCAGAAACTGGTGGATCTCTTCCAGCTCCTCGGCAGGGTCTTTGACATCAAGTGTGGTAATAAAGAAAGACTCATCGTCATACATAACGGTAATCCTGCTTCTGACGGCTATTCAACATAATGGCTGATAAAAATATCCCCGAGCGAACGGGGACCGAAATTAATGGGTTATCGTGGCTGACGAGGGCTGTACATCATCGATGCGGCTTTTGGCCTCAGCGATGGTGTTGCTCAGTCTGCCGAGGTGTTCGATGTCGACTTCAATGCGATCGCCGGAGCGCATAAACAGCGGCGGATGGCGCTTTTTACCCACGCCGCCCGGAGAGCCCGTGATGATGACATCGCCCGGCGCCAGCGAGGTAAAGGTGCTGATGTACTCGATCAGCTCCGGCACCTTGTGCACCATGTTGCTGGTATTATCTTCCTGCACCTGACTGCCGTTGAGGTAAGTGTGGATATCCAGCACCTGCGGATCGGGGATCTCATCGCTCGTCGTCAGGTAAGGACCGAACGCGCCGGTCTTCGGCCAGTTTTTGCCAGCGGTAAACCAGCTGTGCTGCCAGTCGCGTACGGAACCGTCCATATAGCAGCTGTATCCCGCGACGAACGATAGCGCGTCTTCGCGAGCGATGTTCTGCCCCCGGCGACCAATGACTACCGCCAGCTCCCCCTCATAGTCGAACTCATCCGAGAACTGAGGTTTCAGCACATCGGTCATGTGCCCGGTCTGAGAGTCGGCAAAGCGCACGAACAGCGTCGGCGCCGGATCGGCCTGATCAAACTCTATGCGTTTCGCCGCGTAATTCATACCGACGCACAGGATCTTCCCTGGGTTAACAATGACCGGTAAGAACGTGACATCGGACTCCGCCACATCAGGCGTTTCATCGACAAAGGCTTTCGCTGCAGCCAAGCCGTCTCCCGCCAGTAATGCTTTCAAATCCGGATAACGTTGACCCAGTCTGCTGCGCAGGTCAATAAAGCCAGCCGGTGTGTAGATGCCGTAGCTGTCTTTTCCGTTATGGCGGTAGCTTGCAAGTTTCATAATGATTCCCGTATTAAAAATTACTTATGCTTCTTTGCTTTACTGTCGTACTGACTTAAATCAGAAAGTTACCGAGGACCAATAAAGCCACGGAAACATTGATGGCACCGCCGATGCGGGTCGCAATCTGCGCGAAAGGCATCAGTACCATGCGATTGCCGGAGGTCAGGATAGCGACATCTCCTGTACCACCTTGTCCACTTTGGCAGCAAGAGACAATCGCAACATCTATGGGGTACATCCCGATTTTTTTACCGACGAAAAATCCCGTCGCAACCAGCGTCACCACGGTGGAAACGATAACGATCAGGTTGGTGATAGTGAAAGCATGCACCAACTCTTCCCACGGCGTAATTGCGACGCCGACAGCAAACAGGATGGGATAGGTCACTGACGTCTGGAAAAATTTGTACACCACCTGCGATCCTTCCAGAATCCGCGGCGAAACGCCATGCGCTAGCTTCACTAAAACTGCCGCAAACAGCATGCCAACCGGCGCAGGCAAACCAATGTATTTGTGGCCCAGCATGCCCACCATATAGAGCATGATGGCCAACAGCGCCCCGGAGGCCAGCGCGGTCACATCGATTTTACCGCTGAGTTCAGCCGACAGCGCCGGGGTTTTCTTGTTGTCGTTAGATTTGCCCGGCATCAGCTCACCCTCACCGGTCAGGTGCGGATAACGCTTGCCGAGCTGGTTAAGCATCCCCGCCAGCATGATGGCGGTCAACCCGCCAAGCATGACGATCGGCAGTATTCTTCCCAGCGCCACGCCCTGATCCATATGCAGCAGCGTCGCATAGCCGATGGAAAGCGGTATCGCCCCTTCGCCGACGCCGCCCGCCATGATAGGCAGCACCAAAAAGAAGAACACCTGGAAAGGGTCCATACCCATCGCGAGTCCGACGCCAACGCCGACCAACATGCCGGCAATTTCGCCACATAGCATGGGAAAGAAAATCCTGATAAAACCTTGGATTAAGGTGTCCCGATTCATGCTCATGATGCTGCCCACGATAATGCAGCAGATATAGAGGTAAAGGATGTTGGTGGACTTATAAAACAGCGTAGTGGAGTCAACCACGACCTTTGGCAGCAGCCCATAATACACCAGCGCCGAGGGGATAAAGGTAGCGCAAATGGCGGCGGCGCCCATTTTACCGATAATCGGCAAACGCTTGCCGAATTCCCCGCAGGCAAACCCGAAAAATGCCAGCGTCGCGACCATCACAACAATATCGCTGGGGAGTTTGCCATCCAGACAGTCGAGCGCGATTAATAGACCGATAAGAAGAAATAGCGGCAGAGGAATAATACCGACTTTGTATGTGTCCAGTACGTACCACCATTTTTCTTTCAGCGAACGCTTCACAGAGGTCTTATCCTTTACAACGATATATGAATCATCTGTCGTACTCATGCCCTATCCCCCTTACATTATTTTACCAGCCATATTAGGAGGTCAAAATCCATTATTGTGTGATAACCTTCAAATTGAAAAATGAGTTTTAATGGCACTTATGGTTTTTAAAGTTTTAATGATTAATGTGATAAAAAACAATCACTTAAAACGTTAACATTATTAAACAATTTTCATAAATATGCCGTTAATTTTCATCCCGATATCGCTGGCGGAAATATCCCCTGAGTATGTTATAAAAAAGTAATTGAAATGTTTTATGCCGAATTACTTTGCCTATGAATGTCTACATATATGCCGGAGGGTATTAATCCTGCGTACGACTTATCTGTCGGCGCTCACAAGAATGGGGACTGCTCATCCCCTTGCACTTCTTTCATGCTAGATTGAACTTTCAGAAAAACAAACTTAGTGGTGTTAGCGCGACATGGCATTTAGGCTTTCCTTTCATCTCAGACTCTTCATTTATCTGATGATTTTTTTCTCCCTGCTATTAGCGATGGGCAGCCTTTATTATTACCGCGCAACATCTCAACGCCTCTACAATGAGCTGGGCGGCCGGGCGCAGGTGCAGGCGAAAGAGATCGCCGTGATCCCGTCTCTGATCGCCAGCGTGCAGCATCGCGATATTCCCGCGATTGACCAACTGGGACAGAAATTAATACAGAACAGCGACGCCAGCTTTATCGTGATTGGCGACCGCAGCGCCGTGCACCTGTTTCACTCCTCGGATGCATCGCTGGTCGGCAGCCAGATGGTCGGCGGCGACAACGCGGAGGTGCTGGCCGGCAAGACGACGATCACCCTACGCCACGGCGGAACCGGGATTTCTCTGCGCAGCAAAGCGCCGATTATGTACGGTAATGAGGTTATCGGCATCGTCTCCGTCGGCTACCTGAAAACGCATATCGACAGCCTCTCGCTGAGTAACGTCAGCCACGTCCTGCTGGCAATAGTGGCGATCTTCATTGCGTTGTTCCTGTTTTCATGGTGGTTCTCACACAACCTCAAAAAGCAGATGTTCGGGCTGGAACCGCAGGAGATCAAACTGCTGGTGCGCCAACAGCAGGCGTTGCTCGAATCCATCGACGAAGGCGTCATCGCCATCGACAAACAATCACACATCGCCGCCATCAACCATTCGGCAAAAACGCTGCTGGAACTGAACGATCCCGCCGTGACGCTCCGAGGCAGGCCGATAGACGAAGTCATCAAGTCCGTGCCCTTCTTTTCCAGCGATGAGATGTGGACCAGCGATACCCACGACGAAATTTGCCGTTTCAATCACGTCACCGTCATCGCCAGCCGCGTACGTATCATGTTGGAAGACGAGCTACAGGGCTGGGTTATCAGTTTTCGCGATAAAAACGATCTTCACACGCTGAGCCTTCAGCTCAGCCAGGTCAAACGCTACGCCAACAGCCTGCGGATATTACGCCACGAACAGCTTAACTGGACGGCGACGCTGGCCGGGCTGCTGCATCTCGAGCGCTACGATGAAGCCATTCGCTACATCGAGGCGCAATCGCAGGGTGCGCAGGCTACGCTGGACTTTATCTCCGCGCGTTTCAGCGCCCCCGCCCTGTGCGGACTGCTGCTGGGAAAATACGCCAACGCGCGGGAGAAGGGTCTGCAAATCCTTTTCGATCCTCGCTGCCAGCTGCAGGTTATCCCGGCCGCGCTGCGTGAGACGGAGTTGATGTCGATCATCGGCAATCTGCTGGATAACGCGATGGAAGCCACACTGGCCAGCCCGCGACCGCACGAACCTATCGAAGTTTATATTCACGATAATGAGCGCGAGCTGGTGATTGAAGTTGCCGACAAAGGCACCGGTATTTCCCCGGCGATCGCCGACCGTATTTTTGATATGGGCGTCACCAGCAAAACCTCCGGCGATCATGGACTGGGGCTTCATCTGGTCGCCAATTATGTCAACCAGGCCCAAGGTGTGATTGAGGTGTCCGCCAACCCGCCGCAGGGCACCATTTTTTCCGTATTTATTCCCCGGCATCTTACCGAGATACACCAGACAGAGACCAACAGGAACACAGAGCATCATGTCAATTGAGAAAACCACGTCGTCGACGGACAAATCGGTCGAAAACTTCGAGATATTGATTGTCGAAGATGAAAAACGACTGGCCGACATTCATGCCGAGTTTATTGAAAAGAATTTCAACCTACGCATCGTCGGTATCGCGTCTACGCTGCAGGAAGCGCGGCGACTGCTTCAGCAGCATCGCCCTCGATTAATGCTGCTGGATAACTATCTGCCGGACGGCGAAGGCATCTCGTTGATCGAGAGCGAACTTATGAAGGGAATGAACTGTTCGGTCATTTTCATCACGGCCGCGAGCGACATGGACACCTGCGCGCAGGCAATTCGCTGCGGGGCGTTCGACTACATCATCAAACCCGTTTCCTACCCCCGACTGCGCTCATCGCTCGAGCGATTTATCCAGTTCGTTAAGGCGCAATACACTTACAAAATCGTCGACCAGCAGAACGTCGACGTGCTGTATCAGCTGCAGTCGAGCGCCGCGCCGACAGGTTCAACAGTAAAAGGCATTGAGGAAAATACGCTGAATTTGATCCAGCAGATCTTTCATGACGATCCGGACACGCTGTTTTCAGTCGATGAAGTCGTCGCCCGAACGGGGCTGAGCAAGACGACCGCCCGCCGCTATCTGGAGCACAGCCTGGAGAATCATTTCCTCGACGTGCAGATGCTGTACGGCAAAATTGGTCATCCCCGCCGCCTGTACCGCAAAAATAGCAGCTGAAACGGCCTCGTCAGTTGAGCGGGATCGTCATCGGGTCCGGATGCAAATACTCAAACCCCAGTTCACGGCAGATAAGCTGCCCATCGACCAGGCGCGCCTTCGCCGGGTCGCCCGCCAAAAATCGGGGCGGATCCAGGTGCAGACGCTGCGCCTGCGCAGTATAAAAAACCTCTCGGGAGGGATGCAGCGGCGCGCACAGATTGTAGAGGTGCCCGCCGCGCGGCAGCTGTAACAGCAGGAGAATAGCCGCCACCACATCTTCCTGATGGACCAGATTGACGCCGTGGCTGCCATTCGGCACGTCGAGACGTCCGGTCAGAAAACGCCCCGGATGACGCTCCGCACCCACCAGCCCGGCCAGCCGAATGATATCCACTTCGGTATTCGGCAGCGCATGCAGCCACTGCTCCAGCTCAGCAATGCTCTGCGCTGTCGCGGTTTCAGGCTGTAGCGCGCTGCTCTCCTTAACGGTGCCCTGCGTCCGTCCGTATACCGACGTCGTGCTGGTAAACACGATGCGGCGAACCCCATAGGCCAACGCGCTGTTGACGATCGCCTGCACCGCATCCAGATAGTGCGCGCCCTCCTGGGATACCCTGCTTGGCGGCAGCGTGACAATCAGCGCATCCGTTTTCAGCAGCGCGTCCAAAGCATGGGCGTCACACTCCGGCTGCGGCGTCAGACGTAGGCGGTAACACTCAATCCCGACGTTGCGCGCCGCCTCTACGCCGTCATCTGTCGTTTTGCTTCCAGCGACCTGATACCCTCGGCCCATCAACGCCAATGCCAGCGGCATGCCCAGCCAACCTAATCCGATAATCGACACTTTTTTCATTTTTCGCTCCTACCGTCACCGGCTTGGTTTCTCACCCACTATCCACGCTCAATTAACCATAGCAACAACAAATGCCCGCAGAGAGGTAAAAAACGGTTGCATAACTGACACAACTTGGTTTAGGTTAAGTCCCAGACGAAAATAAAATCATCAACGTTAGTGGAAAATATTATGTTAAGCGCTCTGTTCAACCACCATCATCACCATCATCCTGACTAGTCTTTCAGGCGATTGGTGCTGGAAGACATCTAGATCTTCCAGTGGCGCAGAATGCTAAAGAGAGCCCTCGGAAGATCATCTTCCGAGGGTTTTTTTATGGTCCCCCGTTTTTAAAAGAAGCCTGCATCAACAGGCACATCAGACAGGAAAATTGAGGTTTATATGCTGGATAAA
The DNA here is from genome assembly GCF_002111595.1 of Lonsdalea britannica. Classification (GTDB taxonomy): domain Bacteria; phylum Pseudomonadota; class Gammaproteobacteria; order Enterobacterales; family Enterobacteriaceae; genus Lonsdalea; species Lonsdalea britannica. The sequence goes on along the minus strand of NZ_LUTN01000002.1, from coordinate 68,530 downwards.
ACACGTTTACGGATTGCGATGCAGAAATCAGGCCGTTTGAGCGACGAATCTCGCGAGTTACTGGCCCGCTGCGGTATTAAAATCAATTTACAGCAGCAGCGTCTTATCGCTTTCGCTGAGAACATGCCCATCGATATCCTGCGCGTTCGCGATGACGATATCCCAGGGCTGGTCATGGACGGCGTCGTCGATCTGGGCATCATCGGCGAAAACGTGCTGGAGGAAGAATTACTCGACCGTCGCGCTCAGGGCGAAGACCCGCGTTACTTTACGCTGCGCCGTCTGGATTTCGGCGGTTGCCGCTTGTCGCTGGCGATGCCGCTGGATGAGGAGTATACCGGTCCTCAATGCCTGCAAAACAAACGCATCGCCACGTCTTACCCTCACCTCCTGAAGCAGTACCTCGATAAGCAAAACATCAATTTCAAATCCTGCCTGCTGAACGGCTCGGTTGAAGTCGCTCCTCGCGCGGGTCTGGCCGACGCCATCTGCGATCTGGTGTCCACCGGTGCGACGCTGGAAGCCAATGGACTGCGCGAAGTTGAAGTCATCTACCGTTCTAAAGCCTGCCTGATTCAGCGCGATGGCGAAATGCCGGCGGAGAAACAGCAGCTGATCGACAAACTGCTGACGCGTATGCAAGGCGTGATTCAGGCTCGCGAATCCAAATACATCATGCTGCACGCGCCCAGCGAACGTCTGGACGAAATCATCTCGCTGCTGCCGGGCGCCGAACGTCCGACTATTTTGCCGCTGGCCGGAGAGAAAAGCCGCGTCGCCATGCACATGGTGAGCAGCGAAACCCTGTTCTGGGAAACGATGGAAAAACTGAAAGCGCTGGGCGCCAGCTCTATTCTGGTGCTGCCGATTGAGAAGATGATGGAGTAATCACCATGTCGAACAGCTTCGAAACACTGATTGATTGGCAGGCCTGTTCAGAAGAAGAGCGGCAACAGCTGCTGACCCGTCCGGCGATTTCCGCGTCTGATCGCATTACCACGATCGTCAGCGACATTCTGGATCGCGTTAAAGACGAGGGCGACAGCGCCCTGCGTGACTTCAGCGCCAAATTCGACAAAGTGCAGGTGAACAACCTGCGCATCAGTCAGCAGGACGTCGACGCCGCGGCCGACCGTCTGGGCGATGACATCAAGCAGGCGATGGCGATTGCCGTACGTAATATCAAAACGTTCCACGAGGCGCAGCAACTGCCGCCGGTGGACGTTGAAACCCAGCCGGGCGTTCGCTGCCAGCAGTTGACCCGCCCTATCGCCAACGTCGGGCTGTATATTCCGGGCGGTTCTGCGCCCCTGCTCTCGACGGTACTGATGCTGGCGACGCCCGCAACGCTGGCAGGCTGCAACCGCGTCATTCTGTGCTCGCCGCCGCCGATTGCGGATGAAATTCTGTATGCGGCGCAACTGTGCGGCGTGCAGGAAGTCTTCCAGTTGGGCGGCGCGCAGGCGGTAGCAGCTATGGCGTTCGGCACCGAAAGTATTCCCAAGATGGACAAGATTTTCGGCCCCGGCAACGCCTACGTGACCGAAGCCAAACGTCAGGTGAGTCAGCGACTGGATGGCGCGGCGATCGATATGCCCGCCGGGCCTTCCGAAGTGCTGGTGATTGCCGACAGCGGCGCAACGCCGGACTTTATCGCTTCCGACCTGCTCTCTCAGGCCGAGCACGGCCCGGACTCGCAGGTGATTCTGCTGACGCCGGATCGCGAGGTGGCTCAGGCCGTCACCGTGGCGGTTGAAAAGCAGCTCAGTCAGCTTCCACGCCGCGAAATCGCCGCACAGGCGCTGGCCAGCAGCCGCGTGATCATCACCCGCGACCTGGCTCAGTGCGTTGAGATCAGCAACCAGTATGGTCCGGAGCACTTGATCATCCAGACCCGCAATGCCCGCGATCTGGTTGACGACGTCATCAGCGCCGGTTCGGTCTTCCTCGGCGACTGGTCGCCGGAGTCCGCAGGCGATTATGCCTCCGGCACCAACCATGTGCTGCCGACCTATGGCTATACCGCTACCTATTCCAGTCTGGGACTGGCGGATTTCCAGAAACGGATGACCGTTCAGCAATTAACGCCACAGGGCCTGCTTGCGCTGGCACCCGCGATTGAAGTGATGGCGCAGGCAGAACAGCTGACCGCCCACAAAAACGCCGTCTCCCTGCGCGTCGCTGCCCTGAAGGAGCAAGCATGAGCATAGAAAATCTGGCACGCGAAAACGTCCGCCAGCTGACGCCCTACCTTTCCGCCCGTCGTCTGGGGGGCAGCGGTGATGTCTGGCTGAACGCCAATGAGTTTCCTCAGGAGCCGGAGTACCAGCTCACGTTACCGACGCTGAACCGCTATCCGGAATGTCAGCCGAAGCGGGTGATCGAGCGCTACGCGGCTTATGCAGGCGTCAAGCCAGAGCAGGTGCTGGCCAGCCGCGGCGCAGATGAAGGTATCGAACTGCTCATTCGCGCTTTCTGCGAACCCGGCAAAGATGCCATTCTGTTCTGCCCGCCGACTTATGGCATGTACGCCGTCAGCGCCGAAACGTTTGGCGTCGAACGCCGTGTAGCGCAGAGCACCGCGGACTGGCAGCTGGATATGGGCTCGATTGAACGTCAGCTAGACAACGTCAAAGTGATCTACGTCTGCAGCCCGAACAATCCGACGGGCAATCTGGTGAACCCGGAAGATCTGCGCCGTCTGCTGGAACTGGCCCAGGACAAGGCGTTGGTGGTTATCGACGAGGCCTACATCGAGTTCTGCCCGCAGGCTTCCACTGCAAGCTGGCTGGCGGACTATCCTCACCTGGTGATCCTGCGTACGCTGTCTAAAGCCTTCGCGCTGGCGGGGTTGCGCTGCGGCTTTACGCTCGCAAACGAAGACGTGATTCAGCTGCTGTTAAAAGTGATTGCCCCTTACCCGCTCTCTCTGCCGGTGGCGGACATCGCCGCACAGGCGCTGAGCGAGACCGGTGTCGCGAAGATGAAAGCCAACGTCGCCGAGATACTGGACAATCGTCGCTGGCTGGCCGATGCGTTGCAGCCTCTGGACTGCGTAGAGACAGTCTTCCCCAGCGAAAGCAACTACCTGCTGGTGAAGTTCGACCCGACGACCCAGGTATTTAAATCTCTGTGGGATCAAGGCATTATTCTGCGCGACCAAAATAAACAGCCTGGGCTGGCCGGCTGCCTGCGTATTACCGTCGGCACCCGCTATGAATGTGAACGCGTCATCGCCGCCCTGAAGGCGCTTTCCGGCATCACCGCTTAATCTTGAGGAACGATTGTGGGATTGAAATACCTTTTTATCGACCGTGACGGCACGCTGATCGCCGAGCCCCCTGAGGATTATCAGGTTGACCGGCTGGACAAACTGGCGCTGGAGCCGAATGTCATTCCTTCGCTGCTGGCGCTGCAAAAGGCTGGCTTTAAACTGGTGATGATTACGAATCAGGATGGACTCGGCACCGCCAGCTTCCCGCAGGAAGACTTCGATCCGCCGCATAACCTGATGATGCAGATTTTCACTTCTCAGGGGATTGCCTTCGAACGCGTGCTGATCTGCCCCCACCTGCCGTCTGACAACTGCGACTGCCGCAAACCGAAAACCGCGCTGGTAGACGCATTCCTGAAAGACAACGTGATGGACAGCGGCAACAGCTATGTTATCGGCGATCGGGAAACGGATATCGAACTAGCGAAAAACATGGGGATCACCGGTCTGCGCTACCAGCGAGACGGGCTGAACTGGGCTGATATCGTCACCCAGCTGACCCGCCGAGACCGTCACGCACACGTCCGCCGCGTGACGCGCGAAACGGCCATCGAGGTTAACGTCTGGCTCGACCGTGAGGGTGAAAGCAAGATTAGCACCGGCGTGGGTTTCTTTGACCATATGCTCGACCAGATCGCCACCCACGGCGGTTTCCGTATGCAGGTTGAAGTCAAAGGCGATCTGTACATCGACGACCATCACACGGTAGAAGACACCGCGCTGGCGTTGGGTGAAGCGTTGAATAAGGCGCTGGGCGACAAACGCGGCATCGGCCGCTTCGGCTTTGTGCTGCCGATGGACGAATGTCTGGCCCGCTGCGCGCTGGATATCTCCGGCCGTCCTCACCTGGAATACAAAGCGGAATTCAACTATCAGCGCGTGGGCGATCTGAGCACAGAAATGGTCGAACACTTCTTCCGTTCGCTCTCTTACGCCATGGCCTGCACATTGCACCTCAAAACCAAAGGCCGTAACGACCACCACCGCGTCGAGAGCTTGTTCAAAGCCTTTGGCCGCGCGCTGCGTCAGGCTATCCGGGTTGAAGGCGACACGTTGCCGAGTTCGAAAGGAGTACTGTGATGGACGTGGTGATTCTTGATACCGGCTGCGCCAATCTGTCATCCGTCGCCTATGCGGTAAAACGTCTGGGCTACGACCCGGTCATCAGCCGCGAGTCGGACGTGGTGCTGCACGCCGATAAACTGTTTCTGCCAGGCGTCGGCACGGCGCAGGCCGCGATGGATCAGCTCAAAGAGCGCAATCTGATCGACCTGATTAAAGCCTGCACCCAGCCCGTCTTAGGTATCTGTTTGGGGATGCAGCTGCTGGGCAGCGCCAGCGATGAGAGCGGCGGTATCGATACCCTGGCATCGTCGACGCGCCCGTGCTGAAAATGGAAGACCAGGGGCTGCCTTTGCCTCACATGGGCTGGAATCAGCTGACGCCGCAGGCCGGTCACCGTCTGTTCCGCGACATTCCCGAAGACGCTTATTTCTACTTCGTGCATAGCTACGCCATGCCGGTCTGTTCCGATACCATCGCTCAGGCTCAGTACGGCGATGCCTTTACGGCCGCCGTGCAAAAAGAGAACTTCTACGGCGTACAGTTCCACCCGGAACGTTCCGGCGCCGCCGGCGCGCAGTTGTTGAAAAACTTTCTGGAGATGTAAACGGTCATGATTATTCCCGCTTTAGATTTGATCGACGGGCAGGTTGTCCGTTTACATCAGGGCGACTACGGACAGCAGCGTCAGTACGGCAGCGATCCGCTTCCTCGCCTGCAGGATTATCAGCAGCAAGGCGCGCAGGTGCTGCATCTGGTTGATTTAACCGGGGCGAAAGATCCGGCCGCTCGTCAGATTCCCCTGCTGAAAACGCTATTGGCTGGCGTCTCCGTACCGGTACAGGTCGGTGGCGGCATCCGCACACAGCAGGACGTTGAAGCGCTGCTGGAAGCGGGCGCTCGGCGCGTCGTTATTGGCTCCACCGCCGTTAAAGAGCCGGAGTTAGTGCAGTCGTGGTTCACTCGCTACGGCGCAGAAGCGCTAGTCTTGGCGCTGGACGTGCGTATCGACGCCGACGGCGTCAAAAATGTGGCGATCAGCGGCTGGCAGGAAAATTCCGGGATCACGCTGGAGCAGACCGTCGAACGCTATCTGCCGTTCGGTCTGCGTCATGTGCTGTGCACCGATATTTCCCGCGACGGTACGCTGCAGGGGTCTAACGTCGATCTTTATCGAGAAATCTGCCGACAATACCCCCAGGTGGCGTTTCAGGCTTCCGGCGGTATCGGCTCTCTCGCGGATATCGACTCGTTGCGCGGCAGCGGCGTGCAAGGCGTGATCGTGGGTCGCGCCCTGCTGGAAGGAAAATTTAACGTAGCGGAGGCAATCGCATGCTGGCAAAACGGATAATTCCCTGTCTCGACGTGCGCGACGGACAGGTGGTCAAAGGCGTTCAATTCCGCAACCATGAAATTATCGGCGATATCGTTCCTCTCGCTCAGCGCTATGCGCAAGAAGGCGCGGATGAACTGGTTTTCTACGATATTACGGCGTCTTCCGACGGACGCGTTGTGGATAAAAGCTGGGTTTCTCGCGTGGCGGAAGTGATCGACATCCCCTTCTGTGTCGCAGGTGGTATTAAAAGTCTGGAAGAAGCCGCACAGATTCTGTCGTTCGGCGCAGACAAGATTTCCATCAACTCGCCAGCACTGGCCGACCCGACGTTGATTTCCCGGTTGGCCGACCGCTTCGGGGTTCAATGCATCGTGGTCGGGATTGATACCTGGCATGATGCCGACACCGGGCGTTATCATGTTAACCAGTACACCGGCGACGAGCATCGTACCCGCGTCACTCAGTGGGAAACGCTGGACTGGGTTCAGGAAGTCCAAAAGCTCGGCGCAGGTGAAATCGTATTGAATATGATGAACCAGGACGGCGTCCGCAATGGCTACGACCTGGAACAGCTGCGGCTGGTTCGAGACGTTTGTCAGGTGCCGTTGATCGCTTCCGGCGGCGCCGGTACGCGCGAACATTTTCTGGAAGCGTTTCAGAATGCGCGCGTTGATGGCGCGCTGGCGGCGTCGGTCTTTCATAAACAAATCATTAATATTGGCGAACTGAAACAGTTCCTCAAGCAACAAGGCGTGGAGATCCGGGTGTGTTAACCGAACAACAAAGAAGCCAGTTAGACTGGGAAAAAACCAACGGCATGCTGCCAGCCATCGTACAACATGCCGTTTCCGGCGAAGTGCTGATGCTGGGTTATATGAATCCGGAAGCGCTGCAGGCGACGGAAGAAACGGGAAAAGTCACCTTTTTCTCTCGCACTAAAGACCGGCTGTGGACCAAAGGCGAAACGTCGGGCAACGTCCTGAACGTAGTCTCCATCACGCCGGACTGCGATAACGATACGCTGCTGGTTCTGGCCAATCCTGTCGGCCCCACCTGTCATACTGGAACAAGCAGCTGTTTCTCACCGGCAGCCAGCCAGTGGCAGTTCCTGTTTGAGCTGGAGCAGCTGTTAGCCAGCCGCAAAACTGCCGACCCAGAGAGCTCATACACCGCACGGCTCTATGCCAGCGGTACTAAGCGCATCGCACAAAAAGTCGGTGAAGAAGGGTTAGAGACGGCGCTGGCGGCAACCGTGCATGATAGAGAAGAGCTGACCAATGAAGCGTCCGATCTGATGTACCACCTGCTGGTGCTGCTTCAGGATCAGGATTTGGATCTGGCGACTATTATCGGCCGTCTGCAAGAACGTCATACCAAGTAACTGTCCTATGCAAGGGTCACTCCAAGGTTAGCTGGGGTGACCATTACCTTGAGATTCGTGCATACATTTCCGGGGACCATCGCAGTGGGGATATGCGCTTCGTACAGTCTGATGATCACCCAATTCTACTTTGAACCCAACAGCCTCAATGGTGTGACCTGATAGTCATTCCGCGCTGATGGCGGCTATTCTGCAAGTCTTTGACATGAGCGCCATACTACATACCCTGCCTTCGTCATAAATAAAGAGCTATTCTTCACATTATCTGTCTCCCGGGTTGACCTCAAAACATGGCATAACGCCCAGCCACCCTTTTCAGCGTCACGCGACGAAGGTTTATTCACCACGATATCTTATTTTTGCTTCGTTGTTTGCCAATGACGCGTGTAGGTAAATACGTCACATAGAGATCCGTCTGCCTAATTCTCTCGGAAACCATTCATCAACCGCGATGATCGATAGCGTTCATTCATCGTGCTCATCGCCCTTCCGCGGCTCATGAAAAGTCAAAATACCATCGCGCTCAATCATGCAAATTATCGGCAACAGGGCGTTCTGTGTTCTGTGTCTGTGTCTGTGTCTGTGTTCAATATAGTGCGCGCCTTGGAGAGATTATCTCTGTCGGCATGATGTCGTCCTGTTAAGGCGCATGCTTCATCGCGCAGGACGCTCACAGTAGGGATAGGCACAAGCAAAAGGGGCAAATCACAAATAGAAAAAAGGCGCCCTTTGACAGGCGCCTTTTAAAATTTCTTACTTGGCAGTCTATGCACGTAATACCGCGCAAGATGGCATTTATCTATTGCTGTCGATCAGCCGTAGATATTTGCACGATCGCGCAGTTCCTTGCCAGGTTTGAAATGCGGAACGTATTTACCTTCAAGTTCCACTTTCTCACCCGTCTTAGGGTTACGTCCGACACGCGGTGCACGGTAGTGAAGTGAGAAACTGCCGAACCCACGGATCTCAATACGATCGCCTTCTGCCAGCGTACTCGCCATCTGCTCGAGCATCTCTTTCACTGCATCCTCGACCAACTTGGCCGGGATATGAGATTGCTGTCCAGCAAGTCTTTCAATAAGCTCAGACTTGGTCATAGTTCCTCCAAGTATATGGTCAGTTAATACCATAATAACTTACTACCGTTTGAGACCGGACGGCATCTACTGCCGCCCGGTCCACCGTGATTATTCGCCTTTAGCTGCTTTGAAAGCTTCAGCCATTGCATTGGAGAAGTTGCTTTCGTCCTGTTTGTTGTTAACAGTCGCGATTGCATCTTTCTCGTCAGCTTCGTCTTTAGCACGAACAGACAGGCTAACTACGCGGTTCTTACGGTCAACACCGGTGTACTTCGCTTCGACGGAATCGCCAACGCTCAGAACCAGAGTTGCGTCTTCAACGCGGTCACGCGCGGCTTCAGAAGCACGCAGGTAACCTTCAACGCCATCAGCTAATTCAACTGTAGCACCTTTAGCGTCAACGGCAGTAACTTTACCCGTAACAATCGCACCTTTCTTGTTCATAGACAGGTAGTTGTTGAACGGATCTTCAGCCAGCTGTTTAACGCCCAGGGAGATGCGCTCACGCTCTGCATCAACCTGCAGGACAACGGCAGCGATTTCGTCGCCTTTCTTGTACTCGCGAACAGCTTCTTCGCCAGCTACGTTCCAGGAGATGTCGGACAGGTGAACCAGACCGTCAATGCCGCCATCCAGACCGATGAAGATACCGAAGTCAGTGATAGACTTGATCTTACCTTCTACGCGGTCACCCTTGTTGTGGGTTTCAGCGAACTGCTGCCACGGGTTGGATTTGCACTGTTTCAGGCCCAGGGAGATACGACGACGTTCTTCGTCGATGTCCAGAACCATAACTTCAACCACGTCGCCCACGTTAACCACTTTGGACGGATGGATGTTTTTGTTGGTCCAATCCATTTCGGAAACGTGAACCAGACCTTCAACGCCTTCTTCGATTTCTACGAAGCAGCCGTAGTCAGTCAGGTTGGTTACGCGACCGGTCAGACGAGTGCTTTCCGGGTAACGTTTAGCGATAGCAACCCAAGGATCTTCGCCCAGCTGTTTCAGACCCAGAGATACACGGGTACGTTCGCGGTCGAATTTCAGCACCTTAACATTGATTTCATCGCCCACGTTGACGATTTCGCTCGGATGCTTAACGCGTTTCCAAGCCATGTCAGTGATGTGCAGCAGGCCGTCAACGCCGCCCAGATCAACGAATGCACCGTAGTCAGTGAGGTTCTTAACGATACCTTTAACTTCCATGCCTTCCTGCAGGTTTTCCAGCAGCTGATCGCGCTCTGCGCTGTTTTCGGATTCGATAACTGCACGGCGGGAAACCACAACGTTGTTACGTTTCTGGTCCAGCTTGATCACTTTGAACTCAAGCTCTTTGCCTTCCAGGTGCAGCGTGTCGCGTACCGGACGAACGTCTACCAGGGAGCCCGGCAGGAACGCACGAATACCGTTCAGCTCAACGGTGAAACCGCCTTTAACTTTACCGTTGATAACACCGGTAACAGTCGCAGCTTCTTCGTAAGCTTTTTCCAGCATCAGCCATGCTTCGTGACGCTTAGCTTTCTCACGGGACAGCAGAGTTTCGCCGAAGCCGTCTTCGACAGCGTCCAGTGCAACGTCAACTTCATCGCCAACCTGAATTTCAATTTCGCCCTGCGCGTTCTTGAACTGCTCAGCCGGAATGGCGGACTCAGATTTCAGACCGGCGTCAACCAGTACGACATCTTTGTCGATAGCAACAACAACACCGCGAACGATGGAACCCGGACGGGTTTCGATTTCTTTCAGGGATTCTTCAAAGAGTTGAGCAAAAGATTCAGTCATGTTGATAATCTTAGGGTTTCTTAATTTAACGTCCATCTGGCATCCTGCTCGATGGGGCTGTTTCACATACCTCGCTACGCATCCTTACAGCGAGGTGGGATTATTTATTGGTTGGCCGGACCCAGCTTCTGACTTACATAGGCCAGCGCCCTTTCAACCACTTCATCTAGCGACATCTCGGTCGAGTCCAGCACCAGAGCTTCCGGCGCCGGCACCAACGGTGCGACGGCTCGATTACGATCGCGATCGTCGCGTTCTTTAATCTCGGATAAAAGACGTTCAAAGTTAACACTAAAGCCCTTCGCCTGCAACTGCAGCATGCGGCGCTGCGCACGCTCTTCCGCGCTGGCGTCGAGGAAAATCTTTACAGCCGCATCGGGAAAGACGACGGTTCCCATATCCCGACCATCGGCTATGAGCCAGGCGCCTCGCGAAAAGCGCGCTGACGCCGCAATAGCGCTTCGCGAACGCGGGGAAATGCTGCGGTCTGCGACGCCGTATTACCCACTTCTTCGGTGCGGATTTCCAGACTGACGTCTTCACCTTCCAACACCACTTTTAACTGCCCGTCTTCGGGGACGAAACGGACATCAAGGTGCGTCGCCAGCGGCACCAGCGCTTCTTCAGAGTGGATATCTACCTGGTGGTGCAGCGCCGCCAGCGCCAGTACGCGATAGATAGCACCGGAATCCAACAGGTTCCAATGCAACGCTTCCGCTAATGCTTTGCATAGCGTGCCTTTGCCCGCGCCACTTGGCCCGTCAACCGTAATTACCGGTGCAGTCACCGCCATGTTCTTCTCCTTCACACAGGGAAAATCTTCGTGCCATTGTAGACAATAAAGTCAGCCATTATACGCCGACATAGCGATAAACATTAAATAAAAGACTTATACCTAGTGAATATCCGGCGAATTCTTATACGAATAGCGGATAAAACTATTCAGGGAGGCGTGATCCCCCCTGAAATAACAGGAGTTAAGCAAACTGACTCAGTCGTGCCAATTGCTCGAAATAGTCGGGGAAGGTTTTCGCCGTGCATTTGGGGTCGAGGATCGTCACAGGCGTATCAGAGAGTGCCAACAACGAGAAACACATCGCCATACGGTGGTCGTTATAGGTGCCGATTTCGGCTGACGTCAACTGCTTCGGCGGGGTGATGCGGATGTAATCATGCCCTTCTTCCACTTCTGCGCCGGCTTTGCGCAGCTCGGTCGCCATCGCCGCCAGACGATCGGTTTCTTTGACGCGCCAATTGTAAATATTGCGCAGCGTAGTCGTGCCGCCTTCCGCGAACATCGCCGCAGTCGCGATAGTCATCGCCGCGTCGGGAATGTGATTCATGTCCATATCAATGGCGTGCAAGGCGTTGCGCTCGCATTCGATATAATCATCGCCCCAACGAATAATCGCGCCCATTTTTTCCAGCACATCCGCAAAACGCACATCGCCCTGAACGCTGTTACGCCCCACGCCGGTCACCCGCACGACGCCGCCCCGAATGGCGCCGGCGGCCAGGAAATAAGACGCGGAAGACGCATCCCCTTCCACCAAATAATCGCCCGGCGAGCGATAACGCTGCTGACCCGCGATCTGGAACGTTTGATAATCGTTGTTTTCAACGGTGATACCGAACGTTTCCATCATATGCAACGTAATGTCGATGTACGGTTTGGAAACCAAATCACCCTTGATGCTGATGCGCGTATCCTGAGGCGCCAGCGGGGACATCATCAGTAACGCCGTCAGGAACTGGCTCGATACGCTGCCGTCTACTGTAATATCGTCACCCTGGAAACCCCCGTGCAACCGCAGCGGCGGGTAGTTTTCCTGCTCCAGATAGTCGATACGCGCCCCGCCCTGACGCAGAGAGTCCACCAGGTGACCAATGGGGCGTTCTTTCATACGCGGTTCACCCGTCAGGATGACATCCCCTTCCGTCAAGCACAGCGCGGCGGCCAGAGGACGCATTGCTGTTCCGGCATTGCCAAGGAACAATTCAAGCGGCTCGCTGACGTGAAACGGACGGCCAAGCCCCACGATATCGCACTGGGTACGGTCGGCAGACAATTGATAGCTGACGCCCAGCGCTTTGAGCGCGTTCAACATGTGCCGCACATCGTCGCTATCCAGTAAATTGGTTAAACGCGTCGTGCCTTCTGCCAGCGCCGCCAGCAGCAGCGCACGATTAGAGACGCTTTTCGAGCCAGGAAGATTGATCGTGCCATTAACACGTTTTACGGGTTGTAGGGTCAGGGATTCCTGCATGTGAATTGTTGTCTCCAAAATATTGATACAAAAAACCCGGTATCAGACCGGGGTTTTTAAAGAGAGCGACCACGGCCGCATGATACGGCAATCAGCCGTGGCGACGTTCGAAGTCAGCCATAAACTCGGTCAATGTCTTCACGCCTTCCAGGGGCATCGCATTATAGATGGATGCACGCATACCGCCAACGGCCCGGTGGCCTTTCAGCGCATGCAGGCCGGCCTGCTGCGCTTCTTGCAGAAATACGCTATCCAACGCAGGGTCTGCCAGCAGGAATGGCACATTCATTCGTGAGCGGTTAGATAACGCAACGTCGTTACTATAAAAATCGCCGCGGTCGATGGCGGAATACAGCAGGTCGGCTTTGGCCTGATTCCGTTTTTCCATTTCAACCAAACCGCCCTGCGCTTTTAGCCATTTGAACACCAAACCAGAGAGGTACCATGCAAAGGTCGGCGGCGTATTGTACATGGATCCATTGTCGGCCAGAATTTTGTAATCCAGCATAGACGGCAATTCCCGGCGGGATTTACCCAGCAAATCATCACGGACAATCACCAGCGTCAAACCCGCAGGCCCGATATTTTTCTGTGCGCCGGCGTAGATCACACCGTAACGGGTAACGTCGATAGCGCGGGACAAAATGCTTGAGGAGTAGTCGGCCACGACCACTTTGTCGCCGAAATCAGGCTGCTCTTCGATAGCCATGCCGTCGATAGTTTCATTCGGGCAGTAATGGACGAATGCGGCGTCGTCCGACAGCGCCCACTCGTTCATAGGCTTCACCGCACGCTGGCCGTCGACACGCGTTTTCACGTCGACGACGTTGGGCGTGCCATATTTTTGTGCTTCATTAATGGCGCTGTGGGCCCAATAGCCGCCGTCGATATAGTCAGCCTTGGTATTGTCGCCTAGCAGGTTCATCGGAACCGCCGCGAACTGCGCTCGCGCACCGCCGTGGCAGAAAAGAACTTTATAGTTGGAGGGGATATTGAGGAGGTCGCGCAGATCCTGTTCAGACTCGGTAGCGACCTGGATAAATTCTTTGCTGCGATGGCTGATTTCCATCACCGACGTGCCCAGACCCTGCCAGTTACACAATTCCTGTTGCGCTTGACGCATTACATCGGCCGGCAGCATCGCCGGACCGGCGCTAAAATTAAAAACCTGAGTCATTTCCCCTCACCACACTCTGTCTAAATGATAAAAATGGCGACCTGAGTCGTCGCTGGTTTTGCTTGGTTATTGGTTTTATCACTCGTTATTCGCGCCTGCAACGCTTATTCACCCCGGTTGCCGAAAACGTTGCCAACCGAGCGCCGACGCCGTCCCTCTAGCTGTTGCTCGCCTGTTACAGAGAATAAATAGAGTCGGCGCATAAAAGTCCGTATCATGCCTTTTTTGCAAAAAAACAACCGAGTGAGCAACATGACCCAAACGTTTATCCCAGGCAAAGACGCCGCCCTGGAAGACTCCATCGCCCGTTTTCAACAGCAGCTCCAAGACCTGGGGTTCAACATCGAAGAAGCCTCATGGCTGAATCCGGTGCCTAACGTCTGGTCCGTCCACATCCGCGACCGTGATTGCGCGTTGTGTTTCACCAACGGTAAAGGCGCGACGAAAAAAGCGGCCTTGGCTTCCGCGCTCGGCGAATATTTCGAGCGCCTGTCCACCAACTACTTCTTTGCCGATTTCTATTTAGGCCAAAACATCGCTAACGGCGATTTCGTCCACTATCCGGACGAAAAATGGTTCGCCCTGCCCGAGGATGACACGCTGCCCGAAGGTATCCTCGATGAGCGTCTGCACGCTTTCTACGATCCCGAACAGGAATTGACCGCGAGCGACCTGATCGATTTGCAATCCGGCCATGCCGAGCGCGGTATCTGCGCGCTGCCGTTCACACGCCAGTCCGATCTCCAGACGGCCTATATCCCGGTCAACATTATCGGCAACCTGTATGTCTCTAACGGAATGTCCGCAGGCAACAGCGCGAATGAAGCACGCGTGCAGGGACTGTCCGAAGTGTTCGAACGCTACGTGAAAAACAGAATCATCGCGGAAGCCATCAGCCTGCCGAAAATTCCGGCGGATGTACTGTCCCGCTATCCGGGCGTCGTCGAATCCATCGCCACGCTCGAGCAGGAAGGCTTTCCGATTTTCGCCTTTGACGCTTCGCTGGGCGGGAAATATCCGGTGATCTGCGTGGTGTTGTTTAATCCGGCCAACGGCACATGCTTCGCCTCCTTCGGCGCACACCCTGATTTCGGCGTCGCGCTGGAGCGCACGGTTACAGAACTCCTGCAGGGACGCGGCCTGAAAGATCTGGATGTTTTCACTCCGCCGACTTTCGATAATGAAGAAGTCGCCGAGCATACTAATCTGGAGACACATTTTATCGACTCCAGCGGTCTGATCTCCTGGGATCTCTTCAAAGACGAGTCAGACTACACCTTTAGCGATTGGGACTTTAGCGGTACGACCGAGCAGGAGTTCGCGACGTTGATGGAGATCTTCCGCGCGGAAGATAAAGAAGTGTATATCGCCGATTACGAACATCTCTCTGTGTACGCTTGCCGTATTCTGGTGCCGGGGATGTCTGACATTTACCCCGCCGAAGATCTGCTGCTGGCAAACAACAGCATGGGCGCGCACCTGCGCGAAACGTTGCTGGCGTTACCGGACAGCCAATTTGAGCAGGAAGACTATCTGGCGCTGCTACAGCAGTTAGACGATGAAGGACTGGATGACTTTACCCGCGTGCGCGAACTGCTGGGTATTGCGACTGGCAAAGATAATGGTTGGTTCACGCTGCGTGTCGGGGAACTCAAATCCATGCTGGCGCTGGCGGGCGGCGATCTGGAACAGGCGCTGAGCTGGGTTGAGTGGTCGCAGGACTTCAACCAGTCAGTCTTCAGTCCTGAGCACAGCAACTACTATCGTTGCCTACAAACCTTGCTGGAACTGGCGCTGGAGCCTGAAAGAGAAGCTGCGCAATATTACGATGCGTTGGTCAAGATGTACGGCGGCGATACGGTTGAGCATGCCAGCGCAGCCATTGCCGGGGAATCCTGCTTCTATAAGCTTTTCTCCGTCGACGCTGCGCTGACCGCGTTGCCAGCACATCAGTCGCTATTGGCAGCTTATGAAAAGCTGCAGCAAGCCAAACGCAAGCACTGGCAGTCCTAACCCTCCTATCAATACGGCAGGCATATGCTTGCCGTACTTCACCATGATCCCATTTTTTATTAGTGGGATATATATTTACACTCCGATGGATTCCCATCGCTGCAACAATGCTTTACACTCCCCGCGGCTGTTCGCCCCCGGTTTCCATTTTTCGTCAGCCTCAATTATTCCAGATTAAATTCAGGGTTATTTTTACCTAACACCTTAATTTAATTATGGATATTATTTTTGATGTTACTACTTGGTTAAATTTCGACTAGTGGCGAAGAATTTAACCGCTATAATTATAAAATAAATGCTGTTTTTAATAAAAAAACCCTATTTCAACGCACCTCCTTAAACGATCTTTATATTTTTTAAAAATATTTTTTCGTTAAAATTCATTCGGTTAACTTGATTGCATGGTGTTTTGAGGGACTTGAGGCCTGTCAAGTACCCGCCATTATGATCCATGTCAAATTTCGCATTAATATGCTTTGTTAATATCACTGCGCTGATAAACTTTAAGAGAGAGTTAGTGTGAAAGCTGACAACCCCTTTACTCTGCTACTACCGGCAGCAATGGCAAAAGTTGCGGAAGATGCAGGTGTCTATAAAGCGACAAAAAAACCGCTGACTACATTTTCCCTCGCGATAAGTGCGGGAGTTTTCATCTCCATCGCATTTGTTTTCTACATCACTGCCACGACAGGGTCGGCCTCCATGCCTTTCGGCATGGCCAAACTGGTCGGCGGTATCTGCTTCTCTCTGGGGCTGATGCTGGTGGTGGTCTGCGGCGCAGACTTGTTTACGTCCACGGTGTTGATTCTTGTGGCTAAGGCCAGTGACCGCATTACCTGGCGTCAGTTAGGCTGCAACTGGGTGAACGTCTATTTTGGGAACCTGGTGGGAGCGCTGATCTTCGTTGCGCTGATTTGGTTCTCAGGCGAGCACATGGTCGCTAACGGCGCGTGGGGTTTGAATATCCTGCAAACCGCGAATCACAAGCTGGAGCATACGTTCACTGAGGCACTATGCCTCGGCATTCTGGCGAATCTAATGGTCTGTTTGGCCGTCTGGATGAGTTACTCCGGCCGTACCCTGCTCGACAAATGTCTGGTGATGGTTTTGCCGGTCGCCATGTTTGTCGCTAGCGGCTTCGAGCATAGCATTGCAAACATGTTCATGATTCCTATGGGAATTGTGATTAAAAACTTCGCTTCGGAAGAGTTCTGGCATGCCATTGGAATGGCGCCGAGCCAATTCGAACACCTGACCATCCACAATTTTATTGTCGATAACCTGATCCCGGTCACTATCGGCAACATCATTGGTGGCGGGTTGTTGGTAGGCTTAACTTATTGGGTTATTTATTTGCGCGGTGGAGACAAGCACTAGGGTGTTATCGGCCGCAACATCGGGTTTTAAAAATCCATATAAAAGGTAGGTGTAAAATGACCGATCTGAATGAAAAATTAGCCAACGCATGGCAAGGTTTTAGCAAAGGTGAATGGCAGAATGAAGTCAATGTTCGTGACTTCATCCAGAAAAACTACACGCCGTATGAAGGCGATGAGTCTTTCCTGGCGGGCGCTACTCCTGCGACTAGCGCGCTGTGGGATAAAGTTATGGAAGGTATCAAACAGGAAAACCGCACTCATGCGCCTGTTGATTTCGATACTGACCTTGCTGCCACCATCACCTCGCATGATGCCGGCTACATCGATAACAACCTCGAAAAAGTGGTTGGTCTTCAGACCGATGCTCCGCTGAAACGCGCGCTTATCCCCTTCGGCGGCATCAAGATGGTTGAAGGTTCTTGCAAAGCGTACAACCGCGAGCTGGATCCGGAACTGAAAAAAATCTTCACCGAATACCGCAAAACTCACAACCAGGGCGTGTTTGACGTTTATACCCCGGACATCCTGCGTTGCCGTAAATCCGGTGTTCTGACCGGTCTGCCGGATGCGTATGGCCGTGGCCGTATCATCGGTGACTACCGTCGCGTTGCGCTGTACGGTATCGACTACCTGATGAAAGAGAAATTCGCACAGTTCAGCTCTCTGCAGAGCAAACTGGAAAATGGCGAAGATCTCGAAGCCACTATCCGTCTGCGTGAAGAAATTGCTGAACAGCATCGCGCTCTGGGACAGATCAAAGAAATGGCAGCCAAATATGGTTGCGATATCTCTGCTCCGGCAACGACTGCTCAGGAAGCGGTACAGTGGACTTACTTCGGCTACCTGGCTGCCGTTAAGTCTCAGAACGGCGCCGCAATGTCCTTCGGTCGCGTATCCACCTTCCTGGATATCTTCATCGAACGCGATCTGAAAGCAGGCAAAATCACCGAACAGGACGCTCAGGAACTGATCGACCACCTGGTCATGAAACTGCGTATGGTTCGCTTCCTGCGTACCCCTGAATACGATGAGCTGTTCTCCGGCGACCCGATCTGGGCAACTGAATCTCTGGCCGGTATGGGCCTGGATGGTCGTACGCTGGTCACCAAAACCAGCTTCCGTTTCCTGAACACCCTGTACACCATGGGGCCGTCTCCGGAACCGAACATGACCATCCTGTGGTCTGAAAAACTGCCGTCAAACTTCAAAAAATACGCGGCTAAAGTCTCCATCGATACCTCTTCTCTGCAGTACGAGAATGATGATCTGATGCGCCCTGACTTCGACAATGATGACTACGCCATTGCCTGTTGCGTTAGCCCGATGGTTGTGGGCAAGCAGATGCAGTTCTTCGGCGCTCGTGCCAACCTGGCGAAAACCATGCTGTATGCAATCAACGGCGGCATGGACGAAAAAATGAAGATGCAGGTAGGCCCGAAATCTGCACCGATCCTGAGCGAAACCCTGAACTTCGACGAAGTCATGGAACGTATGGATCACTTCATGGACTGGCTGGCAAAACAGTACGTCACCGCGCTGAACATCATCCACTACATGCATGATAAGTACAGCTACGAAGCCTCTCTGATGGCGCTGCACGACCGTGATGTGTATCGCACCATGGCATGCGGCATCGCCGGTCTGTCTGTTGCAGCTGACTCCCTGTCCGCCATCAAATATGCCAAAGTTAAACCTGTCCGTGACGAAGACGGCCTGGCTATCGACTTTGACATCGAAGGCGAATACCCGCAGTTCGGTAACAACGACCCGCGCGTTGATGACCTGGCCTGTGACCTGGTTGAACGCTTCATGAAGAAAATTCAGAAGCTGAACACTTACCGCAATGCAGTACCGACTCAGTCTGTACTGACCATCACGTCCAACGTGGTATACGGTAAGAAAACCGGTAACACTCCGGATGGTCGTCGCGCTGGCGCGCCGTTCGGACCGGGTGCTAACCCGATGCACGGCCGTGACCAGAAAGGTGCTGTAGCCTCTCTGACCTCTGTCGCTAAACTGCCGTTTGCTTACGCGAAAGATGGTATTTCTTATACCTTCTCTATCGTGCCGAACGCACTGGGTAAAGACGACGATGTCCGTAAAGCCAACCTGGCTGGCCTGATGGATGGTTACTTCCACCACGAAGCATCTAACAGCGTAGAAGGTGGTCAGCACCTGAACGTGAACGTGATGAACCGTGAAATGTTGCTCGACGCAATGGAAAACCCGGAAAAATATCCGCAGTTGACCATCCGTGTTTCTGGTTACGCAGTACGCTTTAACTCGCTGACCAAAGAACAGCAGCAGGACGTCATCACGCGTACCTTCACGCAGTCCATCTGATTATCATGTCTGCCTGAAAAGGCGTAAAATAAAGGCTCCACTCTGTGGGGCCTTTTTTCACCGCTTCGCCGGAGTATTGAGAGCCTGTTTTGTCAGCCCGCCGTGACCGTTTAACGAGGGATGGCTGCCAAAACAGATTCGACGCAGCGTCATCCTGCTGTAAGTCATGCATGATGGCGTCATTCTGCGCCCCAGCTGGCCGCTATTGTTCGGCCCAACCCGGAGAAACCTCGCAATGTCAGTAATTGGTCGTATTCACTCTTTCGAATCCTGTGGAACCGTCGATGGTCCAGGCATTCGCTTCATCGTCTTCTTTCAGGGATGCTTGATGCGCTGCCTCTACTGCCACAACCGCGATACCTGGGATACCCACGGTGGCAAAGAGATTACGGTAGAAGAGCTGATGAAAGAGGTGGTCACCTATCGTCATTACATGAATGCATCCGGCGGCGGCGTCACAGCCTCCGGCGGAGAGGCCATTTTGCAGGCTGAATTCGTCCGCGATTGGTTTCGCGCTTGTCAGGAGCAAGGCATCAACACCTGTCTTGATACCAACGGATTCGTTCGCCGTTACGATCCGGTGATCGATGAACTGCTCGATGCCACCGATTTGGTGATGCTGGATTTAAAGCAGCTTGACGACACGATCCATCAGAACCTAGTGGGTGTTTCCAATCATCGCACGCTGGAATTTGCACGTTATCTCGCCAAACGTCAGCAAAGAACGTGGATTCGCTATGTGGTCGTCCCCGGCTGGTCTGACGACGATAAGTCAGCACATATGCTGGGTGAGTTCACCCAAGAGATGGGCAATATCGAGAAGATTGAACTCCTGCCCTACCATGAGCTGGGTAAACATAAATGGGTGGCTATGGGTGAGGAATACCAGTTGGATGGCGTGAAGCCCCCAAAAGCGGAGACCATGGACCGCGTGAAATCGATTCTTGAAAGCTACGGCCACCACGTCGTTTATTGACACTGACGGCGAGCCGGTCAATCTATGACCGGCTGATTGACTGATTCGTTAAGCCGCCGCCAGCGGATTGGGATGTTGGTGATTGGCTTTTTTAAGCAACATCACCAAATAACAAAAAGCGATGGCGCCGATCAGGACGAACAGTAATTTATCGGAATAGGATTGCATCAGCATCGCCGCCAAACTGGGTCCTGTCAGGCTACCTATCGTATAGCTCAGCAACAAAGCCTGATTCATCGCAACCAA
This sequence comes from Lonsdalea britannica, assembly GCF_002111595.1. Lineage (GTDB taxonomy): Bacteria > Pseudomonadota > Gammaproteobacteria > Enterobacterales > Enterobacteriaceae > Lonsdalea > Lonsdalea britannica. The sequence goes on along the minus strand of NZ_LUTN01000002.1, from coordinate 48,215 downwards.
CTCTCCCGCCGCCACTTTCTCGCAGGCCCAGGACATAGCCACGGGATAGAGCGTAAATGCCGCGCAGCCCAGAATGAATAACGCCGGCACCATCGCATACCGACTGAAACCCAACATCATGATACAGCCGATGATCACCGCGAATACCAGCACTCTCAGCACCATCAGGCGACCATAGCGGTCCGCCATTTTGCCGACCGGCCATTGTCCAAAAATACCGGCGCTAATCAGCAATGCCATCCAATAACCGACCTGTGCGTCACTCATTCCCTGATGGGCCAGATAGAGCGGCATCAGACCATACATCGACCCCAAGATGATGCCGGAAATCACGCAGCCGTTAATGCCTAAACGGGCCGTACGGTAACGTAACATCTGCCAAACATTCACCTTGTGCGTCATTATTTGCGGCGGAGAAAGTCGGGCAAACAGCATCGGTAATACGCTGAGCACGACCAGTACGACCGCCCACGGCAAGACGCTGAAAACATCAGTATGAACCATGCTAAGAAGCAGTTGACCGACGACGCTCCCCAGATAGTACGCCATCATGTACGCCGCCAGCAGTTGCCCCCGGTTAGTCGCATGGCCGCTGCACAACAAAGCGCTCTCAACCACGACCCATATCAATGCGCAGCCAACGCCCGCAATGAAGCGCCACAGCAGCCAGCTCCAAAAATCAACCGACAACGCCAAGGCTGCGGTGGCGATAGCCAGCAGGATCGCGGCGAAGTAATAAGAGCGGTTAAATCCAAACCGATGGATCAAGGCCCCGGCCAACAACGTTCCAATTAGGTTGCCACTGAAGTAAGAGGACCCCACCAGCCCGACTTGCCATACAGAGAGCTGTTGAGCATTCAACCAAAGGGGGACAAGCGTATTGAGCACAGCAATGCAGACCGTTAGCAGCAGTAAACCGCTAAGCAGCAAAATGACCGGGCGCGTATAGGTGAACATGGGTCGATGACCATGAGAGAAGATATTTTGCGCGCATCATGCCACCAGCAAAGTTAAAGTCAATCCGTGTTGAGAGAGTAACCGCACGATTTGTTCATGGCCTGACACCGCGGCGCCCTGCAGCGTCTTATCGAGCCCGAGTTTGCAGCAGCTTTTACGATAATAGTCTTTTCTTATGATCGCTTGATCTCGCATTCATCTCTGCCAGATTCCGGGGAAGAACGCCCTGATTTTTACCTTAAAAGGCGACAGTCCAGGCATAAAAAAAGCGCCCCTGAGGGCGCTTTTTCAGCAAAGGTGATTTAACCGATGAATTCCAGACCGTTCATATACGGACGCAGCACTTCCGGCACTTCGATGCGGCCATCCGCCTGCTGGTAGTTTTCCATTACGGCGACCAATGCGCGGCCCACCGCCAGACCAGAGCCGTTCAGCGTGTGTACCAAACGGGTTTTCTTGTCACCTTTGGTACGGCAACGAGTCTGCATACGACGTGCCTGGAAATCCCACATATTGGAGCAAGAGGAGATTTCACGGTAGGTGTTCTGCGCCGGCAGCCACACTTCCAGATCGTAAGTTTTGCAAGAGCCAAAGCCCATATCGCCCGTGCACAGCAGCACTTTGCGATAAGGCAGGTTCAGCAACTGCAAGATTTTTTCCGCGTGGCCGGTCAACTCTTCCAGCGCTTGCATGGAGTCTTCCGGGCGAACAATCTGCACCATCTCGACTTTATCGAACTGATGGACACGAATCAGACCGCGAGTATCACGACCGTAAGAGCCCGCTTCAGAGCGGAAACACGGTGTGTGCGCCGTCATTTTGATCGGCAATGACTCTTCGTCCAGGATCTCGTTACGCACCAGATTGGTCAGCGGTACTTCCGCCGTTGGGATCAGCGCATAGTTGCTGCTGTCAGCCTCTTCCGACAACGGTTTGGTGTGGAACAGGTCTTCACCAAACTTCGGCAGCTGGCCTGTACCATACAGGGAATCCTGATTGACCAGATACGGGACATAAGCTTCGAGGTATCCATGCTGCTCGGTATGCTGATCCAGCATGAATTGGGCAAGCGCACGGTGCATACGCGCAATCTGTCCGCGCATGACGGAGAAACGCGAACCGGTCAGTTTGACGCCATCGGCCATGCTCAGGCCTTGATTGATTTCACCCAAATCGACGTGATCGCGAGGTTCAAAGCCCAGCTGGCGCGGCTCGCCCCAGCGGCTGATTTCCTGATTTTCAGTATCGTCCTTACCTAACGGCACACAGTCGTCAGGCAAGTTCGGGATCGTCAAAGACAGTTCACGAATCGCGTTTTGGAGCTGCTCGAGTTCTTTTTTTGCGGATTCCAGCTTCTCACCCAATGCGTTAACTTCACGGCGCAGCGGTTCAATATCTTCACCACGTGCTTTAGCCGCACCGATCTCTTTCGATCGGGAGTTACGTTCTGCCAGCAAACTTTCCGTTTCGACCTGTAGCGTTTTGCGACGCGCTTCTTGTGCACGCAGCGCCTCAACATCCAGTGTAAAACCTCGGCGAGCCAGTAGTTTTTCGGCAACTGCGTCTAGCTCATTACGCAGTAAATTGGGATCGAGCATGCTAGTCCTGTGCTTTTTATTGATGGAAGAGATATAACAGCGGGCCTGAAAAGGTCCCTGTAGCAGAAAATATCGGTTGTAACCTTACCGCAACGGGTAGGCTAGCGGTAGCGTTTTGTCGGGCTATTTTGATCCTGAGAGGCCAGCCAGGCGAGCTTTTCACCGATCTTTCCCTCTAAACCGCGAGAGGTTGGATAATAATACTGTGTGGCTGCCATTTCCGAGGGGAAATAGTTCTCGCCCGCCGCATACGCATTGGGTTCATCGTGGGCGTAACGATACTCAGCGCCGAGTCCCATCTCTTTCATCAGTGCGGTTGGCGCATTGCGTAAGTGATCAGGCACATCAAAATCCGGCTTGTCACGCGCATCGCGCATCGCCGACTTGAATGCCGTATAAACGGCATTGCTTTTCGGCGCGCACGCCAGATAGACAATGGCCTGAGCGATCGCCCTTTCCCCTTCGGCGGGGCCCACGCGGGTGAAACAGTCCCACGCCGCAATCGCCACCTGCATACCACGAGGATCGGCGTTCCCCACATCTTCCGAGGCAATCGCCAGTAAACGTCGGGCGACATACAGCGGGTCGCCGCCCGCCGTGATAATACGCGCATACCAGTAAAGTGCCGCATCCGGCGCTGAGCCGCGCACTGATTTATGCAAGGCGGAAATCAGGTCATAATATCGGTCGCCTTTGTTATCAAAACGAGCACTGCGTTCACCGGCGACTTCGTTGAGCAATTCCGGCGTCAGATGACGCTCACCGGCGGCGTCGACTTCCGCCATATCCGACATCATTTCCAGTAAATTGAGTGCACGCCGGGCATCGCCGCTCACGAGCTGAGACAGCAGACGGCGCGTCTCGTCAGGCAAGACGATGTGCTGTTTTCCCAAACCGCGTTCGCTATCCTCCAGCGCCTGAGTCAAGACGACTTCGATATCATCTGCCGTCAGTGCTTTTAATAAGTAAACGCGGGCGCGGGATAACAATGCGGAGTTCAGCTCGAATGAGGGATTCTCTGTCGTCGCGCCAATGAAGGTGATCGTGCCATCCTCGATATGAGGGAGAAAGGCATCCTGTTGGCTTTTATTGAAGCGATGGACTTCGTCCACGAACAGAATGGTGCGGCGTCCTGCATTGCGATTTTGCCGCGCGCGTTCAATCGCCTCACGAATCTCTTTGATGCCGGACGTCACTGCCGAGATGCGTTCCACATCGGCATCCCCGTAACGACCGATCAACTCCGCCAGCGTAGTTTTCCCCGTTCCCGGAGGTCCCCACAGAATCATGGAGTGAAGCTGGCCGGACTCAATCGCACGCGGCAACGGTTTACCCGGCCCCAGCAGATGCTGCTGGCCGATGTACTGGGCTAACGTGACTGGCCGCATACGCGCGGCCAGTGGCTGAAATTCATTCTCGGAAAAATCGAGGGACAGATTACTCACAGACGCCTCACTGACGTTGGTCGTCCACCGCAACCCCTTTGGGCGGTGTAAAGGTGAATTTTGCCGCGTCTACCGCTCCGTTTTGCTGATCTTTGAGGACGTAACTACTACGTTGACCGTCCTGTTCGGTGGCGGTAAAACCTTTGATGGTGCCGGAACTGGTCACGCTGATGGAGAATTGACGCAGGTTGCCGCTGGCGGACTTCGGCATCAGCTCAAAGTCATCGCCTTTCTGCGTGACATGGTAATTTTTCCAGTCGCTCGGGCTATTACGCGTAATCAGGATGAACGGCGTGTTCCCCGTCGCATCTTTTACCCAGGTCGCCGTGACCTGCTCAACGAACGGGTTATAGAACCACAGCGTTTTGCCGTCGGAAATCAGTACGCTTTCGTCAGGCGACGTCGTTTTCCAGTTAAACAGATTCGGGCGCTGAACCCACAGCTCTCCCTCGCCATCCTGTACCGATGAACCATCATTGCCCGTCACCTTTTGGGAAAAGCTGGCGTGGAAGCTGTTAACTTTGCTCAGGCGACTTTGCAGATCGCTGGAGGCATCGGCGTATACAGCGCTGGATACCATGCTCGACAGCAAACAACCGGTCATTAACCATTTTTTTATCATAAAAAGATCCTTTTACTATCCTGATGGCATCGTAGGCGACTGTCACAGACAACCACCCAGTGTATGACCTCACTGTAGTTCAGGGAGGTACACCGAAACAGCCGATGTTGTCTGTATTGTCAGGCTTTTACGCATCTTTGCACAGACGACAGCCGCTTCGGTCCAAGAATTACTCCATAGGAGGGGGGGCCAGAACTTCGCGATTACCATTATGACCCGGGGAACTGACAATGCCCTGTGCCTCCATCTGCTCGACAAGGCGCGCCGCACGGTTGTAGCCAATGCGGAACTGACGTTGTACGCCCGAGATCGACGCGCGACGTTTTTCCACCACAAAAGCGACCGCCTGATCGAACAACGGGTCAAGCTCTTCATCCCCATCCAGCCCCAGGCTACCGCCTTCGCCTTCTTCACCGCCCTTGACGATACTGTCGATGTATTCAGGACGACCGCGCGCTTTCCAGTCTTGAACGACGGCATGCACTTCCTGATCCCGGACAAATGCGCCATGCACACGCACGGGGATAGAAGAGTTGGGGGCCATGTACAACATGTCACCCATACCCAGCAGCGATTCCGCGCCGCCCTGATCAAGGATCGTTCTGGAGTCAATTTTACTGGATACCGTAAAGGCAATACGCGTGGGAATGTTGGCCTTAATCAACCCGGTAATCACATCCACCGACGGGCGCTGCGTTGCCAGAACCAGATGAATCCCTGCCGCACGCGCCTTCTGAGCCAGACGAGCGATCAGCTCTTCGACCTTTTTACCTACCGCCATCATCAGATCGGCGAATTCATCCACCATCACGACGATGTAAGGCAATTTTTCCAGCATCGGCGGCTGCGTTTCCATACTGTCGCCCGGTTTCCAGAACGGATCGGGAATCGGACGCCCCATAGATTCAGCCTGTTCGACGCGTTCGTTATAGCCACTCAGGTTACGCACGCCCAGCGCCGACATCAGCTTATAGCGCCGCTCCATTTCGCCAACGCACCAACGCAGCGCGTTAGCCGCATCCTTCATGTCCGTCACGACTTCTGTCAGCAGGTGCGGAATACCTTCGTAGACCGACAGCTCCAGCATTTTCGGGTCAATCATGATGAAGCGGACGTCTTGCGGAGAAGCCTTATACAACATACTGATAATCATGCGTTAACGCCGACGGATTTACCAGAGCCGGTCGTCCCCGCCACCAGCAAATGCGGCATTTTAGCCAGATCGGCCACCACCGGCTGACCCGCGATATCCTTGCCTAATACGACCGATAACGGCGAAGGATTGTCGCGGAAACGGTCGCAATCCAGCACTTCACGCAGGAATACGGTCTGACGATGTTTGTTCGGCAACTCCAGACCGACATACGGCTTGCCGGGGATAACCTCCACAATACGCACGGCCACGACGGACAGTGAACGAGCCAGGTCCTTCGCCAGGTTGGAAATTCGGGCTGCTTTTACGCCGGGCGCCAGATCCAGATCGAATCGCGTGATGACTGGACCAGGGTGATACCCCACCACCGTCGCCTTGACGCGGTAATCCGCCAAACGCGCCTCAATCAACCTTGCCGTCTGCTCCAGCGCAAAATCATCCACCGGATCATCGTTACCGGAAGGCGGAGTCAGTAGGTCGAAAGAAGGGAACGGCGTCGTCGGTTTCTGTAGCGGTTGATCGTTACGCATCAGGAACGGGTGGATCAGGCTATCCATGATGGACGGCGAGGCGTCATCTTCTTTGTCTTCTGCCGCTTCCGCAGCAGGCGCAGCAGGCGCAGCAGGCGCAGCAGGCGCAGCAGGCGCAGCAGGTTGAACATAAGGCGTCATCGGCGTTTGCGAAGCAACCTGTTCAACGGCTGCCGCGGCCTCTTCCTGCGGAGACAAAGTAAACAGGGGTTCACTTGGCGTATCGTCAACCAAATCAGCCAGCGGCGAGATGGCGAAGACGCTGTCTAACGGCGGCACCTGAGTAGGGCGAGATGGCTCGGCAGAGGGTTGTTGCGGTTGAGCGTAAGACGAAGCAACTGGCGCAGTGGAGGTTTCTTCCTCGCCACCATTCAAGGTGTCGTGACCGTAACGTTCCTGTTGCTGCTCTGCAAAGTCCTGCGCGAGCTGATGCATCAGCGCATCGTCTTCCTGGTCTGCCTCATTCTGTTCGACCGGCTCTTCAACGCCATTCGACTGCGTTTGACGCTGAGCTTCGCGCTCCTGCTGCTCCGCAAGCCGCTGCGAAGGCAACTTAATACCATACGAAGCCAGCTCACGCCGGGTTGGGATACGCACAGGATTCGGGCGCGGCAACTCAGGACCGACGCCCTGCTTGATCTGCGGATTTGTATCCTCGGCTGAAAATGCCGGCGTGAACGGTAGCGTAGAGGCAGCCTGATGTGTTGATACGGTCGCCGCTGCCGTTGCTGCGACCGGCGTCACTGGCGTCGACGGTACAGGGGGAACGCGCTCTGCGGGCGGAGTATGATGCACCGGGCTTTCGCTCATGGGCTCGGCGACTTTAGATTCTGGGACTTCGAAAGAATATAGCGGAGGCACAGCGTGTTCTTTGGTTTCGTTAACGTGCTTATCCATGTCCATAGGAACGGTGACGACCTGCTGGCTGTCAATCGGCGTGGCAGGCGCCGTCACGTTTTCCGCCGCTGTTGCGCTTGCAGACACGCTCTGCGCGACGTCGTCTATTACCGGATCGGCAGGTGGCGGCGAAGTCGGTTGTCCCTCATCGTCCGTTGACTGCGCGGCAGGAGCCGTAGGTGAAGCAAGCAACACATCATCCTCCTCCTCGTGGCCACGAAGTTCAACGGACGGCGTAGCGTCGGTTTCATGGTCCGTTTGGCGCGCGACGTCCTCGTCATCGATATAATCATCACGACGTCCGCGATTGGAGAAGAACGTCAGGCAGCCCATCACCGCGGCCCCGATTTTTTCTGCAATCGTCAGCCACGACCAGCCGGTGAATAGCGTCAGACCCGCAGCCCATACGCACAATAGGATCAAGGTGGAGCCGATGCTGTTAAAGCGCGGGATCATGGCACTGCTTAGCAGGCTGCCCAGCACGCCGCCGGAGGCAAAATAGTAGAGATCATCCACGTTGACGGCGGCCAGACCGCACGACGTCAAAATAAGCGCCAGAGCGCCAATCAAACGTAAGGAGAAGGTGAAATAATCAAGCGCATGCTGACGATTGCGCTGACGATAAATCAGCCAACACAGCGAGATCATGACGGGGGGAATGGCATAAGCCAGTACGCCAAAAACGAAAAACAGCGTATCGGCCATCCAGGCGCCAACGCCTCCGCCCAGGTTGTGAATGGGTTCATGCCAAGCGGTCTGAGACCAACTGGGGTCGGACGGGCTGAAGCTCAGCAACGCAGCGGTCAGGTAACAGGCAAACAGCCCCGCAACAACCAGCAACGCCTCTATCAAACGTCGCCCCGCGCTGAGTTTTTCCAGCGTAATTTCTTTATCTTCAGTGTATTCCTGGCTCAAGCGTCTCTCCAGGTTCCGGTAAAGGAGTCATGACAAAACGCCGAGAAAGTCCCGGCGCTGTAGCTGTATAAATTCACAGGAGTGTAGCTGAATTCACCGGGCTTTGCACCCATACCGTCAGCGGGTCTTGATGACCAGCCGGTTGCTCTGCTTAACTTCTTCCATCACCACATAAGTGCGGGTGTCGTTAACGCCAGGCAGACGCAACAGCGTTTCCCCAAGCAGTTTACGGTAGGCAGACATGTCCGGCACACGGGTTTTCAGCAGATAGTCAAAATCCCCGGAAACCAGATGACACTCCTGAATTTCTTCCAGTTTCTGTACCGCAGTATTGAACTGCTCAAAAACATCCGGCGCGCCGCGGTTTAGTGTGATTTCCACGAACACCAGAAGCGATGCATCCAGATAATGCGGATTCAGTAACGCCGTATAGCCATTGATAAAACCCTGTCGCTCCAGACGTCGAACGCGTTCCAGACACGGCGTGGGAGATAGACCAACACGTTTGGAAAGCTCCACGTTGGAGATACGACCATCTTTTTGCAATTCGTTCAGGATATTGCGATCGATACGATCAAGATCTTTTCCCGGACGTTTTTTTGTGTCTACCATTATTATTGTCTCTCTTCACTCTTCCCTGCTCATCGCTCCCTCCGGCCCACATCAATGTGCCAGAGTTGCCCCTAAAGAAGACCCCTGTCTATTTTGTACATTAAAAGTCACGTCTGTTTATTCCGCGTATCGCGTACGATAAACAGGTGCATGAGCTATGCTGTCGCCTGTCAATTAAACAATGCAAAAACGGATAAAAAGCCGAGCATTCAACTATTCACATACAAAAAATTTCCTCTTCATAGGATGTTTTCGCAAAAGCGCAGCCGATTGTCAAAGCAAAACAATTAAAATCAGAAGAAACTGCCAGATTCAAATGCCCGATACAGTACCAGGCAGCGTTTTGGCGCTTCAATAGCGACCGTATGTTACCGTGTTACATCCCAGCACCAGAGCCGTTTCACTTTTTTCAATGGCTGTTAACGATGGGATAAATAGTTAACAACATTCCCCCACGCTTTTTTTAGGCCGTTAATTTCCTTACAATCGCCCCATCGTCCCTTCACTGGAGTTAAGGAACTCATGGGTACAGCTAAACACCGCAAACTGTTAATTCTAGGCTCCGGCCCCGCCGGATACACCGCCGCGGTCTATGCTGCGCGCGCCAACTTGAATCCGCTGCTGATTACCGGGATGGAAAAAGGCGGTCAGTTGACCACCACCACGGAAGTTGAAAACTGGCCGGGTGATGCCGATGATCTGACCGGTCCTGCGCTGATGGAGCGCATGCACGCCCATGCAGCCAAGTTCAATACGGAAATCGTCTTCGACCACATCAACCGCGTTGATCTGCAGACCCGTCCTTTCCGTCTGTTCGGCGACAGCGATGAATACACCTGTGACGCCCTGATCATCGCCACAGGCGCCTCGGCGCGTTATCTGGGCCTGCCGTCCGAAGAGGCGTTCAAAGGCAAAGGCGTTTCCGCCTGTGCGACCTGCGACGGCTTCTTTTACCGCAACCAGAAAGTCGCCGTCGTCGGCGGCGGCAACACCGCCGTCGAAGAAGCGCTGTATCTGTCCAACATCGCCTCTGAAGTGCACCTGATTCACCGCCGCGATACTTTCCGCTCCGAAAAAATCCTGATCGACCGCCTGAACGAGAAAGTCGCAAACGGCAACATCGTGCTGCACACTGACCGGACGCTCGATGAAGTGTTAGGCGATGAAATGGGCGTCACCGGCGTTCGTCTGCGTGATACCCATAGCGAAACAACGGAAACACTGGACGTCGCCGGGGCCTTTATCGCTATCGGCCACAGTCCGAACACCGCCATTTTCGACAACCAGCTTGCACTGGAAAACGGCTATATCAAGGTGCAATCCGGTATTCACGGCAACGCGACTCAAACCAGTGTTCCTGGCGTATTCGCTGCGGGCGATGTCATGGATCACATCTACCGTCAGGCCATTACCTCCGCCGGGACGGGATGTATGGCCGCACTGGATGCCGAGCGTTATCTGGATGGTCTGGGCAACAGCTGATGATCTGTCTCCTGGGGGAGTTTTCGCTCCCTCAGGCTTTTGTTTCACGATTTGTAAAAATTGATCGCCCGCCCTTCTTTTCCTTCTCTTTTCGTTTGCATGACCTCTTCGTCAAGGTAACATGACGCCAATCTGACCGAACGCCCGAGCAAATGTTAACCCGCGGTTATACAAGCGTTATTTCGCATTACTCCTATAAGAAGACAATCGGCACCTGATGAAAAATACCCGACAACAAGAACTCACCCGCTGGCTGAAACAGCAGAGCCGGTTGGCGCAACGCTGGCTACGCCTTTCGCTTCTGTTAGGGCTAGTGAGCGGCCTGCTGATCATCGCTCAAGCCTGGCTGCTGGCTGCGCTCTTGCAGGCGCTCATCATCGATCACACCCCGCGCGGACAGTTAATCGCGCCGTTCTCATTATTGGCGGCCACATTTTGCCTACGGGCCATCGTGAGCTGGATACGAGAGCGCGTCGGCTTTCGCTGCGGCGAAGTCATTCGCAAACAGATCCGCAGCAGGGTGCTGGACCGTTTGCAGCAGTTGGGACCGGCCTGGATTCAGGGGAAACCGGCGGGCAGTTGGGCGTCGTTGATTCTGGAACAGGTCGACGATATGCAGGATTATTATGCCCGCTATCTACCGCAGATGTACTTGGCGGCGCTGATGCCGCTTCTGATCCTCATTTTCGTCTTTCCAATCAACTGGGCCGCCGGGTTAATCCTGTTTTTGACAGCCCCTTTGATCCCCATATTTATGGCGATGGTCGGTATGGGCGCAGCAGAAGCGAACCGCCGCAATTTCCTGGCATTAGAACGTCTCAGCGGCCATTTTTTGGACCGTCTGCGCGGTCTCGAAACCCTGCGGTTGTTCTTCCGCGGTCAGGCCGAAACCGATCACATCCGCCAAGCTTCTGAAGATTTTCGCCGTCGTACGATGGAAGTCCTGCGAATGGCCTTCCTCTCCTCCGGCGTACTCGAGTTCTTCGCTTCCATTTCCATCGCCATCGTCGCCGTTTATTTCGGGTTCTCTTATCTAGGCGAACTGAATTTTGGTCACTACGGGACTGGCGTCACATTGTTTGCCGGTTTTCTGGTCCTGATCCTGGCGCCGGAGTTCTTTCAACCGCTGCGGGATTTGGGCACGTTCTATCACGCTAAAGCTCAGGCCGTGGGCGCGGCCGAAACGCTGTTCACCTTCCTGTCTGAAGAGGGGGAGAAAGTCGGTCACGGACAGACAAGTTTCGATAGCGACGAACCGCTAAAATTAGTGGCCCAGGCGCTGACGATCCTCTCCCCGACCGGTACCGTCCTTGCCGGCCCACTGTCATTCACCCTCGAGGCAGGACAACGGGTCGCCTTGGTCGGCGCCAGCGGCGCAGGCAAAACGTCGCTGCTGAATGTCCTATTAGGATTCCTGCCTTATCAAGGCTCTCTGACCATCAATAACATCGAGCTAAACACCCTTACCCCCGAGGCATGGCGTAAACAGCTGAGCTGGGTCGGCCAGAACCCGCATCTGCCGGAACAGACGCTGCGACAGAATATCCTGCTGGGCCATCCCGAGGCAGACGAGCAGATGCTTCAGGAAGCGGTTGAGAACGCCTATGTTCACGAATTTCTGCCTTCGCTGCCGTTGGGACTGGAAACGGTCTTGGGCGACGGCGCGGCGCGTCTGTCAGTCGGACAGGCGCAGCGTGTAGCGGTGGCGAGAGCCTGCTTCGCCCAAGCCATTTGCTGCTGCTGGACGAGCCTACGGCGAGTCTGGACGCGCACAGCGAACAACGCGTGATGAAAGCGCTGGGCATAGCCTCAGCAAGACAGACAACGCTGCTGATTACTCACCAGCTCGACGAAGCCCGTAGCTATGATGAGGTATGGGTGATGGCGGCGGGTCGTCTGGTACAGCAAGGGCGTTTTAGTGAGCTCAGCGTCACGCCCGGCCCCTTTGCAGAATTGATGACACAGCGCCGAGGAGAGCTTTAAGATGAAGAAAACATCGGTCTTCCGAATATTGATGCCCTTTCTGGGGCTTTATCGCCGCTATTTTTGGCGTCTGAGTCTGGGCGTAGTGCTGGCCATTTTCACCCTGCTCGCCAGCATCGGACTGTTGACGCTATCCGGTTGGTTCCTGGCGGGCTCAGCGCTGGCCGGGCTCGCCGGGCTTTATACTTTCAACTACATGCTACCCGCCGCTGGCGTCCGCGGGGCAGCGATTACACGTACGGTGAGCCGCTACTTTGAACGACTGGTCAGTCACGACGCCACCTTCCGCGTACTGCTGCATTTGCGCGTGTTTACCTTCAGCCGCATTCTACCGCTCTCTCCCGGCGGACTCATCCGTTTCAGACAGGCAGACTTGCTGAACCGCCTGGTGGCGGACGTCGATACGCTGGACCACTTGTATCTGCGCGTTATCTCCCCGCTGGTCAGCGCACTGCTGGTCATCGTGGTCGTGACCTTCGGTCTTAGCTGGTTAGACAGCACGCTGGCAATGACGCTGGCGACCATTATGCTGCTGCTTCTGGTCATCCTGCCGCCGGTATTTTACCGCGCGGGCCAGCCTATCGGCGAGGCGCTGACGCAGTTGCGCGCGCAATACCGTCTGCAGTTGACCACCTGGCTACAGGGGCAAGCTGAACTGACCATCTTCGGCTCGTTAACCTCTTCCCGTCATCGACTGGATCAACTGGAGAACCGCTGGTTATCGCGGCAACGTCAGCAGGCGACGCTTGGCGCCCTGTCGCAATCTCTTATCATCCTGAGCAGCGGGCTTACCGTCACATTGATGCTATGGATGGCAGCGAACGGCGTCGGCGGAGACACGCAGCCGGGCGCGCTGATTGCCTTATTTGTTTTCGCGTCACTGGCGGCTTTCGAAGCCTTAGGTCCGGTCGCCAACGCCTTCCAACATATCGGCCAGGTCGCCGCCTCTGCTGTGCGAGTCGACCAGTTGATGAAGCTTAAGCCTGCGGTCGTCTTCGCCATCGGAGGACCCGCCCCATCCTCTCAGGCCGCGTTGACGCTAGAAAACGTGAGTTTCACCTATACGGATCAGCCCCTGCCGGTGTTGCAGCATATTTCGCTAAGCCTCCAACCGGGCGAGCACATCGCTCTGTTGGGCAAAACCGGCTGTGGTAAATCAACCTTGTTGCAATTGATCACCCGCGCCTGGGACAGTACCGAGGGCGAAATCACGCTTAACGGTTCGCCGCTGTCTGCCTGGTCTGAAGAGCATCTGCGCAGCATGATGAGCGTCGTGCCTCAGCGGGTACATCTCTTCAGCGACACACTGCGTGAGAACCTGCGGTTAGCAGCTCCGCAGGCCAGTGATGAGGAACTGGCTCACGCCTTGCAACAGGTGGGGTTGTCTAACCTGCTGGCGCAAGAGGGGCTGAATGCCTGGCTGGGTGAAGGTGGCCGTCAACTGTCCGGCGGCGAACAGCGCCGCATAGGTCTGGCGCGTGCGTTACTCCATCCGGCACCGCTGATTCTGCTCGACGAGCCCACCGAAGGGCTGGACGCTGAAACGGAACAGCGCATGCTTCAGCTTCTGCGCGAACACTGCAAAGAGAAAACCCTGCTGGTGATTACTCACCGTCTGCGCGGCCTCGAAAACATGGACCGTCTGTACATCATGGACGGCGGTGAGCTTATCGAACAGGGTGATCACCAGACGCTCATGGCTCAACAAGGCCGTTACTGGCAGTTTCACCAACATCTTTAACTGAGGCCTGACATGCAGCTGTTTGAGCTTTCGCCCTTCTCCGTACAGTTCCCCGATCCGGAACTGGCTTTGAACGATCCTAACGGCCTGCTGGCGTTCGGGGGCGATCTGGCTCCAGCCCGTCTAATAGCGGCTTATCAGCAGGGTATCTTCCCTTGGTACTCGGAGGGAGACCCCGTGCTGTGGTGGTCGCCCGACCCTCGGGCCGTCTTGTTTCCCGACGCGTTTCACCTTAGCCGGAGCATGAAAAAGTTTATCCGCAAGACCGAGTATCGCGTGACGCTCAATCAGGCCTTTGCCGAGGTCATCTCCGCCTGCGCCAACGAACGTGAAGAAGGCACCTGGATAGACGATGACATTATTGACGCTTATTGCCAGCTGCATCAGGCAGGACAGGCGCATTCGGTGGAAGTGTGGCATAATGACAGGCTGATCGGCGGTCTGTACGGCATTTCGCAAGGTGCGTTGTTCTGCGGCGAGTCCATGTTTAGCCGGGCGGACAATGCCTCGAAATGCGGTTTACTGGCGTTTTTGCGGCACTTTGTCCGACATGGCGGCCAATTGATAGACTGCCAAATATTGAATGAGCACACGGCATCGCTGGGAGCGACTGAAATACCGCGCCGGGAGTTTCTGCAACACCTTTCCCGACTGCGTCCCATGACGCTGGATGAACTGTGCTGGCAGAGACAAACCCTGCCGCTCGCCTAATCAAACGACCCGCCTATGACGAATTAATCAAGCGCTGAGTAGCAACGCTTCTTTACATAATGTGGGTTTTTCGGCATTATCTTGCCGGTTAAAAACTAAGGTAGTAAAACCTAGAGGATTCGATGGCCAAAGAAGACAATATTGAAATGCAAGGCACCGTACTTGATACGCTGCCCAACACCATGTTCCGCGTTGAATTGGAAAACGGGCACGTGGTTACCGCTCATATCTCCGGTAAAATGCGTAAAAACTATATCCGCATCCTGACGGGTGACAAAGTCACAGTGGAGCTGACCCCGTACGACCTGAGCAAAGGCCGCATTGTCTTCCGTAGCCGCTAACAGGCCCGCCATCGCTTAACGCGATCCCACGAGGATGTTCGCCCTCCTGCCCTTTCCGCTTGCGGTCAGGGCTTTTGTTTTTTGTGCCCGCCTTCACAATTTTCTCATCGCACCCAGTGACGCTTACTGCAGCTTGCGCATCGGTTGCCCCCTCATATCCCTATCTCCCCTAAGATAATCGCACTGAGCAATATTTACAAAATTGTTGCTTTTTTATTGCTCAAGTTGCTCATAATAGAGGAGTAGACAAAACGATGTTAACCGTCCAGGCGATGAGGCATATCCGTTTTTGATTATTTTACAGATAACCACAATTCTGGCTTTCCCCGTTCTGGTGATGAAGCACGCTCACGCAGACACTCCACAGCCGCAGCGTATCGTCACAGCTCCGCCGGATATCACAATGGGACCGCTATTCGAAGCGGTGCAGAAAGCAAAAATGTTCCCGGATCAAAAAACGTTCGTTGACGCGATTCCCCGGTACTCGCCATCGGCCATCATGGCGGATTACTACATGCAGCGTCGATTGAATAGCTTTGATCTGCAGCATTTTGTGCGGCACAACTTCATTATTCCTGCGGATGGGAAAGGCTATATTCCTCCCGGCGGCCAGACGCTGCGGGAGCATATCGTCGACCTGTGGCCGCATCTCACCCGCAGTACACCCGACATCACCCGTTGGGACTCGCTCCTACCGCTGCCCAACGCGTATGTCGTGCCGGGTGGACGTTTCCGCGAAGTCTATTACTGGGACAGCTATTTCACTATGTTGGGCCTCGCGGAGAGCGACCAGTGGGATCTTATCCGCAACATGGTGCAAAACTTTGCCTACCAGATTGACCGTTACGGACACATTCCCAACGGGAATCGCACCTATTACCTGAGCCGTTCGCAGCCGCCTTTTTTCACCAAAATGGTTGAGCTGCTGGCGAAGCACGACGGCGACAATCTTCTGGTCACCTATTTGCCGCAGATGAAGCAGGAATATCAGTACTGGATGGACGGAGAAAACAGCCTCCAGCCTGGGCAGGCGGATAAACGCGTGGTTCGCCTCGGCGACGATGTGCTGAACCGCTACTGGGACGACCGCAACGTACCGCGGACTGAGTCTTGGCTCGACGACGTCACCACCGCCAGTCAGGTGCCGGAAAGCGAACGCCCGCAGCTTTACCGAGACCTGCGAGCGGGGGCGGCATCCGGTTGGGATTTCAGTTCCCGTTGGCTGAAAGACCCGATGAAGCTTTCCACGATTCACACCACGGACATCCTGCCGGTGGATCTGAACGCATTGATTTACCACAACGAAATGGCGCTGGCAAAAGCCAGCCGTTTAGCCGACAAGATGACTGATGCCGATCATTACGCGCGGCGCGCTGACAAACGTAAACAGGCGCTGAATCGCTACTTCTGGAATGCTGAAAAACGCTACTACGCGGATTACGATTGGCCTCAGGGTAAAGTGAGCCAACAGTTGACGGCGGCGACGCTGTTTCCGCTGTACGTCCAAGCCGCCCCACAGGATTACGCTCAGGAGACCGCTCAGGCGGTCCGTGACGAGCTGGTACAGGAAGGGGGCATGGGGACGACAACGGAGCACTCTCACCAGCAGTGGGATGCGCCGAACGCCTGGGCGCCACTTCAGTGGGTTGCAGTGGAAGGGCTGCGTTATTATCAGCAAGAAGCGCTCGCAGAAGAAATTGCGGTTCGTTTTCTCAACAGCGTTCAGCACACCTATGAGCGCGAGCATAAGCTGGTAGAGAAATACGCGGTTGAAACCGGTGAACTCGGCGGTGGTGGTGGCGGTGAATACGAACTGCAGGACGGGTTTGGCTGGACCAATGGCGTCACCCTCAAGCTGTTAAGCCTCTATCCCCCCCAACAGCGAGACAAGTAAACATCCGGCTTGTTAACTTTCGAACAAATCCGTCACTGATTTTGTAAAAACAAGGGCATCCATTAGGATGCCCTTGAGGTCATAGGTGACGATGATGCGTCGTTAAACGCTAGACCGCGCCCTCGGTTTTGCGTTTCTGAGCGCTATGAAAGCTATAGCTCAGCTGCTGCGTCGAAGCATCCAATTCCACCGTAACAGATCCCCCTTCCACCAGAGAGCCAAACAGTAGCTCGTTGGCCAGCGGTTTCTTGAGGTTTTCCTGGATAATCCGCGCCATCGGACGCGCGCCCATCGCCTTGTCGTAGCCCTTCTCTGCCAACCAGTCGCGGGCATCTTCGCTGACTTCCAGCGACACACCTTTGGCATCCAGCTGCGCCTGCAATTCGACGATGAACTTGTCCACCACCTGCTGAATCACTTCGGTTGAGAGATGGTTGAACCAGATGATGCCATCCAGACGGTTACGGAATTCCGGCGTAAACACCTTCTTGATCTCTTCCATCGCGTCGCTGCTGTTATCCTGCTGAATCAGCCCGATGGATTTACGCTGAGTTTCACGGATCCCGGCGTTGGTGGTCATGACCAAAATGACATTGCGGAAGTCAGCCTTCCGACCGTTATTGTCGGTCAAGGTGCCGTTATCCATCACCTGCAACAGCAGGTTGAACACATCCGGATGCGCTTTCTCGATCTCATCGAGCAGCAGAACCGCATGCGGATGTTTGATCACCGCATCCGTCAACAGGCCGCCCTGATCATACCCGACATAGCCCGGAGGCGCGCCGATCAGACGGCTCACCGTATGGCGCTCCATATACTCGGACATATCGAAGCGCAGCAACTCGATGTCCATGGCTTTGGCCAATTGCACCGTCACTTCTGTTTTACCTACCCCCGTCGGGCCAGCAAACAGGAAAGAACCCACCGGTTTGCGTTCATGGCCCAGGCCAGCGCGGCTCATCTTGATTGCCTCGGTCAACGCTTCGATGGCTTTATCCTGACCGAACACCAGCATCTTCAGACGGTCGCCCAGATTTTTCAGCACATCGCGATCGCTGGCGGAAACGCTCTTCTCGGGAATACGCGCAATACGCGCCACGACCGATTCAATATCCGCCACGTTGACCGTTTTTTTGCGTTTACTGACCGGCATCAGTCGGCTACGGGCGCCTGCTTCATCGATCACGTCGATCGCTTTGTCCGGCAGATGACGGTCATTGATATATTTCACCGCCAGTTCGACGGCCGCGCGCACAGCTTTCGCGGTATATCGCACGTCGTGGTGCGCTTCGTATTTCGGTTTCAGACCGTTGATGATCTGAACGGTCTCTTCAACGCTCGGCTCCGTGATATCGATTTTCTGGAAGCGACGCGCCAGCGCCCGATCCTTTTCGAAAATATTGCTGAACTCCTGATAGGTCGTGGAGCCGATTACGCGGATTTTACCGCTCGACAGCAGCGGTTTGATCAGGTTAGCCGCATCGACCTGCCCCCCCGAGGCGGCGCCAGCGCCGATGATGGTATGGATTTCATCGATAAACAAAATGCTGGTCTGGTCTTGCTCCAGCTGTTTCAAGAGCGCCTTGAAGCGTTTCTCGAAATCACCACGATACTTGGTGCCCGCCAGCAGAGAACCGATATCCAGAGAATAAATGGTGCAGTCGGCGATCACTTCTGGGACATCGCCCTGCACGATACGCCAGGCCAGACCTTCAGCGATGGCTGTTTTACCGACACCAGATTCACCAACCAGCAGTGGGTTGTTTTTACGACGGCGGCACAGCACCTGAACCGTGCGTTCCAGTTCGCGCTCGCGACCAATGAGCGGGTCAATGCCGCCGACGCGGGCCAGTTGATTAAGGTTGGTGGTGAAATTCTCCATACGCTCCTCCCCTCCAGCCTGCTCTTCGTTAACCGGATTTTCCTGGCTAACCGACGGCCCGGATTCTTCTTTACGCGTACCATGGGAAATAAAATTCACCACATCAAGGCGGCTGACATCGTGCTTACGCAGCAGATAGGCGGCCTGTGACTCCTGTTCGCTGAATATCGCGACCAGGACATTGGCCCCGGAGACTTCGCTGTGTCCTGAGGACTGTACGTGGAACACCGCACGCTGCAGCACGCGTTGAAAGCTCAGCGTCGGCTGCGTGTCGCGTTCCGCTTCACTCTCAGGCAGCGTTGGCGTTGTCTGTTCGATGAAGGTTTCCAGTTCCTGACGTAAAGCATCCAGATCGACTGTGCATGCGTCCAGTGCTTCACGTGCGGAGGTATTGCTGAGCAAAGCCAGCAGCAAATGCTCCACGGTCATAAACTCGTGTCGGTGCTCACGCGCTCTGGCGAAAGCCATGTTGAGACTGAGTTCCAGTTCTTGATTGAGCATAGGCACCTCCCCCAATATATTGCCTTAAATCAGGCTTTTTCCAGCGTACATAGCAACGGATGCTCGTTATCTTTGGCATAACGATTAACCTGATCGGCTTTGGTTTCCGCCACCTCGGCGCTGTATACGCCGCAGATGGCCTTTCCCTGATAATGAACCGTAAGCATCAGTTGCGTTGCACGTTCGATATCATAAGAAAAGAACTTTTGCAGTACGTCAATAACAAATTCCATCGGCGTGTAGTCGTCGTTATTGAGCACAACGTTATACATGGACGGCGGCTGCAATGCCTCAGCATGGCGAGCTTGGTCTGGTCCTCAGTGTGCGACCACGTACTATGATTTCCCATCATTTTTCCACATCTTAACTGTCATCTTGCCCTGGTCTACTGTACTTAACAGTAGCACGTCTATTTTTTATTTTACCATTGCCGGACCAAAATCACCCGGCAACAAAAGGACATCAACCCATTTCTGCGATAGGCGTAATCTTCTCCGTCATTCCGTTACCCATATCAAAATTTGACGAAGCCAACACGCACCCCCCATTCATCGCGCTTGACGACCCACGCTTTTTTAATAGAGTCTGGAGACGATTGATGATGTTTTAATCAATTTGATTTTACCTTAACCAATAACCCCACCGTAAAAATACGCTTACGAAGGATGGAGATGTATGGAGACGGGTACTGTTAAATGGTTCAATAACGCCAAAGGCTTTGGTTTTATTTGCCCTGAGGGCGGAGGGGAAGACATTTTCGCACACTACTCAACCATTCAAATGGACGGCTATCGCACGCTAAAAGCCGGCCAGGTGGTTAATTACAGTGTGCACCAGGGACCGAAAGGCAATCATGCCAGCCTGATCGTGCCGTTAATCAACGAGCCGGTAGTCTGACAATTGACCGAGTATGACACGTTGTCGACGCTGCATCTGTCTATAAGGCTGGCCACCGAGGTGGCCAGCCTTTTTATCTTATCTATCGCGAAAGTTTATGGCCATGGCGAGTATGTTCACGCGCACCAGACGATAGACCGTGATATAGGCAATCAGAGTTCGAAGGCGGTACGAAGAGAGTCACGTTCTGCATCGCTCAGATCAAGACGCATTAACCGATCGTCCAATAATACAGGGATGTTGGCATCTTTCAGTAATACCGCCCACGCCTGTTTCATACTCTCGTCCAAATAAATGGGCTGTTCATTTCGCTTCAGCAGGCTCGCCAGTTTGATTTTCTTATTATCTTCGCCGATATAGGTATAGGCTGAACGCGCATGAAAACCGATTTTCTGATCTCGCTGACTTCGACAGGAACAAGCGTCAATTCCGACAAACATTTCGCTTTACGACCAGCACGAAAAAATTTCACGCTGTTATTAAAGGACAGAATAACTAGAATAAGCAAAGCGCCGACAAGTCCGCCCGCGGCGATAATACGGTTATTCAACTTATCCAACCCTAGCGTCAGCGTCGCCAGCTCAGGATGCTCGGACGAGATCACGACATCCGTTGTGTAATTGCCGCGAGAGACATCCAGAAACATGATATTTATCTCTGATGCGTGTTGTTCATTTTTATAATTGTACTCCACATCCGCAGAACAGATCGTAATGCTATATTTCATTCGGCATTTACCATGAGAAATATCGGCATTATCAATAATCAGCGGGCTTTTATTGATAATATAATCTCGATAAATATCGGGCACTTCGCCTTTAATAAACACCAAAGCGAAACATAGCAATAACAAAGCCACAATAAACGCACCCAGACTGCTCGCAATGCCGGGGCGGGAAATAAAAATGGGTCGAGAAGAGATTATCGCCTTTGCATTTTCCATTAAAAACATATCCTTATTTTGCTGCTGTAGTGAAATTGACGTTTCATATAAGTCAGAAACAACAAAAAGCGGCGCGATTATAATAACTTTCCCTTCTTCTGTAAAAAATTCATTAAGCCTGGAGCAAAAATCACAGTTCATTGAATAGCAAAAACTCTCATATAATAAAATATGGGTTAGTTCATAAAATAAAGAGGTATTGCTAATAAAAGCCGGTCAACCTGATCGCGTCGGCCGATCTCTCTGTCATCACTATTCGTTAATCAGCCCTTCCCCGCGCCAGCCAAAGTACACGTGAGAACATATGGCGAATTAGTGGTGGAATGGCTTCTTCGCCTCTTGCCGCGGCGTCCATCGCAACTTCTATCGCGAGATCCGGCTTGGAGGTGCGGTGAATAGCCTTGCTGATAATTTTGGGCGGCGACAGCGGGACATTGTCCGGCAGTTGCGCTACGCGGTGGTAAACCTGCGCAAAGCCGCTTTTGTACATGAAATATTCCATATCTCGCGCTGGCAGCATCGTCAAATGATCGCGTTCATGTTCCTGCTGATCTACCAACAAGCTTCGGGTCGTGGCGGCATACTTTTTCCCCGCATCGTCGCCATCGACCAACACATGCCACTCGATGCCCATACGCTGAGCGAACTTGAGCAACGGCTTCAGGCCCGCCTGGGCGAACTCCACCACCTTCACCCCTTCGGCGCCGAAACGGTGACCGCTTTGGCGAGCCAGTTCGCCGATCATCCAGACCTCGGTCTCCCCTTCCACCAGCAGCCAGCAACGGGCAAACAGCGACGCAGGCCGATTAATGCGGATATGGAACGCAATACGGCGCGCATCCTCCACCGACATGCCTTGTGGCCCGAGGCGATAGGTCGCCACCCGCGTCGAATGACGCACCAGTCGACACAGTTGTTCCACCGGCACCAGCGATAGCAATTCGCCCGAGTTGGTCGTGGTCATTTTTTGAAGCGGTAGCTGACTCAACAACCCCCAGGCCACGGACAACATAATCGGATGCAGACGCGTTTCTGGATCTTCAATCAATAATAGTGGACGCGACTCCGGGTCGAGCCTCACCGCGCCTTTCGCCTGCAGTAGCGTCACGAACAGGCTAAGCAAAATAAGGCGATGATTCCGGCTGTTGGGACCCGCCATCATGCGGTTGAGCGTATCCAACGCTCGCCACGAGCGGCCGCCGCCCAACCGGGCATGTCGCTGATGACGCTCGCTCGGCGACGCGTTTTGCTCGGAGAAATAGTGCTCAACCAGCTGACGCATAATCGCCACGCCTTGATGCAGATCGCGATGGGTTATGCGATTAGGGTCCTGCCCCAATGCCTCAACCAGCGTTTCGAACTGCTGCGCCAGATGCTCCCCATGTTCGGCTTTCGCTTCAATCGCCGGCGTGGGCAACCGCCGCATAAATCGAGCATCCCGTAATCTGAGCACAGGATGAAGGCGAATCAGCGCCTGTACCAGCGCATCGATATTCGACAAAGGGCGCGCTTGACCATGCTCATCCAGAAAATTGCGCCAGGTCATGACCGCGTTTGACTCATCAACCTCGCCTTCCAACCGATAAACAATCCGTTTCAGGCGATCGTCGCCGTGAATAAATAAAGGAGATAGCTTACGGTAGCGCGCAGAGTGATGATGACCGACATCGGTTTCACGAAACGTGAAAACGACCTGAAGGTGGTTTTCGCGGCTACTCTCGTCGCCGGGAGTAAAATGGAAATCATCCAACTGGAAGCGATACAGCGGCTGCGCGGGAGACAGTAGTAGAGACAGCGCGTCGAGCAAGCTGGATTTGCCCCAGGCATTTTCACCAATCAGGACTGTGTTCTCCTCCAGCGCCAGAGACAACCGGTTAATCCCCCGGAAACCCACAATATCGACCTTTTCCAGATACATGCGCCACTCCTCATGGGCTACTTCATTACCAGCATGGCGACATGCCACCGACAGGGGGAAACCCTGCCCGCCATCACCGCTTTACCCGATTTTGTTTTTTATTTAAAATCACACAATTACAACTTATCACGCCAGCTAAACCGCGCCACTCTCCCAAGGAAAATCTTCACCATGTATTCAGGATTATTGATTATTCTGCTGCCGCTGGTACTGGGCTATCTGATTCCGGTGCGCCATCAAAGCGTGCTGCAAGGGGTCAATCGGCTACTGAGCTGGATGGTGTATGTGATCTTGTTCTTGATGGGCATCAGTCTCGCATTTCTGGAGAACCTGAGCAGCAACCTGCTTGCCGTACTGCAATATGCCGCCGTCAGCACGGTCTGCATTATCGCCGCCAATCTGTTGGCGCTGTGGCTGCTGGAGAAACGCAGCACCTGGAAGGCCACGGCGGTCTCCCACGACGCACTCCCTTCCCGGCTAAAAATGATGCTGGAATCGCTACAACTGTGCGGCGTGGTGTTAGGCGGATTCCTGTTAGGGCTGAGCCAATGGCCCCCATTAAAATTTGCGGCGTCCGGCGGAGAATACGCGCTGCTTGTGCTGCTGTGTCTTGTCGGGATCCAACTGCGCAACAGCGGCATGACCTTGCGACAAATCGTACTCAATCGTCGCGGCACGATTATCGCCGGTGTCGTCGCCGTCAGCGCACTGTGCGGCGGCGCGCTGGCTTCAGTGCTGCTCGATCTGCCGTTAAAAACCGGTCTGGCGATGGCTTCCGGTTATGGCTGGTATTCGCTCTCGGGCATTCTAATGACGGACGCCTACGGTCCGGTTATCGGCAGCGCCGCCTTCTTTAACGATCTGGCGCGGGAACTGATTGCCATCATGCTGATTCCCAGCCTGATTCGCTCGCGACGCGCCAGCGCGCTCGGCCTGTGCGGCGCTACCTCAATGGACTTTACCCTGCCGGTGCTGCAACGTAGCGGCGGCGTCGATATGGTTCCCCCCGCCATCGTGCACGGTTTCATCCTGAGCCTGCTCTCGCCAGTCCTGATCGCGCTATTCGTCGCATGATCCAACAGAGCGGGTGAACACCCGCTACTGACCTCCGTATTTCTCCAGCAGCGAATCCACGATAGCCTCGGTTTCCGCATCGGCGATACCATCGAAGCGCTGGGAGCGGAAATGCATCTGGAAGGCCGCAATCACACGCTGCTGCTGTTGCGCCGTCATCGAATCACTGACCTCGTAGCCATAGCGAGCCAGTTTATTCAGCAGCAGGCGGGGAGCGACAGGTTCACTCGGCGCGCGGCTCGCAAGATAAAATCGCACCCGATCCGCATCAGGCCAGGCACCAATACCGGCATCCGCCAGCGCCTTCCAGGGGAATAGAGGTCCGGGATCGACCTTTCTTTGCGGCGCGATATCGCTATGGGCCACCACATTTTGAGGCGCAATTTGATGACGTTGCAAAATATCGCGCGCCAGATGCGTCAGGAGCTTCACCTGCTCCGGCGAATACGGCGCCCATCGGCATCCCCCCAATAGCGCACAGCGGTATCCCTGATTCTCTAGTTCAATCCCTATAGAGACAGAATTCAGTTGAACCGCTCCACGCCAATAGCTAATGCCGGCATGCCACGCGGCCTGAGACTCCGGCACCAGTTGCCACGCCACGGGACGTCCCGCGCTTAGCGGCGGCTGTTCAGGGATCAAATAGTGCGCGCTGACCTCGCCCTGCGTCAGGAGACGCAGCGAGTTGGCGAAGTCTTCCGCGGTATAATGAATGACCAGCAGTCTGACTCGGGAGGTCTGATTGCGCGAAACCGCCTCCGTGTACAACTGGTAGTTTTTATCGATGGTCGAAGCGGGCACGCCCGTGACGGGCGCTTTGCATCCTGCCAGCAGCGTCAGGAGTCCGAAAAACAGCACGTCACGCATGAACCCGCGACCGTTAACGGCTGATTTTGACGGCGGTGCCGCTGATCGTGACCATCAGCATGCTGCTGTCCTTTCCCACGGTTTCATAATCAATATCGATGCCAACCACGGCATTGGCGCCTAATTCCGCCGCTTGCTCTTCCAGCTCTTTGAACGCAATCTGGCGCGCGCGGCGCAGCTCTTTCTCGTAAGCGCCTGAGCGGCCGCCGACAATATCCCGGATCCCCGCAAAGAAATCACGGAAGATATTCGCGCCGAGGATCGCTTCCCCCGCGACCACGCCGCAGTATTCCGTAATCACAAAACCTTCCAGCGTGGGGGTCGTAGACAGTTGCATAGCAATCTCCTTAAGCAATACGGATGAGTCGTCGAAAACATCATTATCATGTTTACGCAGTCACGGCGAATGGCGCGATGCCGCCTGCGTCAAGCCGACAAAGTATAGCCTGCGAATGCGCGGGAGCCTCCGGCGGATTCACGGCGGTTCTACCGTGGAGAATACCGTAGGCGATGAAAAATAGTTTGTTTGCTGTGTTTCTCACCTGAGATATCAGGCGATGGGGACGGGATACCATTATTTTATGCTACTAAATGGGCAATAAAGCACCTGTTTGCAAATTTTAACCCGTGACGATTGCATAACTATTCTGCCAACGTTACCATTTGCGGCATCAATGTCTATTCAATTATTGCGCATGAGTATTCAACTAGACAGCATTAACTGTTTCTACGGCGCGCATCAGGCGCTGTTCGATGTCACCCTAGACTGCCCGGTCGGTGAAACGCTGGTCCTGTTGGGCCCCAGCGGCGCGGGAAAAAGCTCCCTTCTGCGAGTGCTAAACTTGCTGGAGATGCCGCGTTCCGGTTCGCTGTCTATCGCCGGTAACCAGTTCAACTTCAGCCGCACACCGGGCGACGACGCTATTCGCGAACTTCGCCAGAACGTGGGGATGGTGTTTCAGCAATATAACCTGTGGCCGCATCTCACCGTGCAGCAGAATCTGGTCGAAGCACCGTGCCGCGTACTGGGCTTAGGTCGACAGGAAGCGCATGCCCGCGCTGAAAAACTGCTGAAACGTCTGCGTTTGAACGACTTCGCCGACCGCTATCCGCTGCATCTTTCCGGCGGCCAGCAGCAGCGTGTGGCGATTGCGCGCGCGTTGATGATGGAACCGCAGGTACTGTTGTTTGATGAGCCGACGGCAGCGCTCGATCCGGAAATCACGGCTCAGGTCGTGGGCATCATTCAAGAGCTAAGCCAAACCGGCATCACCCAGGTCATCGTTACTCACGAGGTGGATTTCGCGCGTAAAACCGCTAGCCGCGTGGTGTATATGGAAGACGGACGCGTTGTGGAACACGGCGACGCTTCGCACTTCACCCAGCCGCAAACCCGTGAGTTTGCCAGCTACTTATCACACTGATGATTCAGGAAAGTTATATGAAAAAGGTACTTGTTGCCGTGCTGCTTGCCGGATCGAGCTTGTCAGCCAGCGCAGCAGACGCCCTGCGTTTTGCGACTGAAGCGTCTTATCCTCCCTTCGAATTCGTCGGCGCCGACAACCAGATCCAGGGATTTGATATCGATCTGGCTAAAGCGTTATGTCAGAAAATGGAAGCGACCTGTACCTTCAATAATCAGTCGTTCGACAGCCTGATCCCGGGTCTGAAATTCCGCCGCTTCGATGCCGTTATCGCCGGTATGGACATCACGCCCGAACGTCAGCGTCAGGTCAGCTTTACCCAGCCCTACTATGACAACTCCGCCCTGTTTATCGCCCAGAAAGACAGCGTGAAAGCGGTGTCCGCGCTGAACGGAAAACGCGTCGGCGTGCAAAATGGTACGACCCATCAGAAATACCTGCTGGATACGCATCAGGACATCACCGTCGTGCCCTACGACAGCTATCAGAATGCGGTGCTGGATCTGAAAAACGGTCGTGTTTCCGCCGTGTTCGGGGATACCGCGGTAGTCAATGAATGGCTGAAGCAGAACCCCAATCTGGCCGTTGTCGGCGAAAAGGTGACGGACAAAGCTTACTTTGGCGCCGGTCTCGGCATCGCCGTTCGTCTGCATAACGATGCGCTGCTGCAAAAGTTCAACGATACGCTGAACGGCATCAAACAGGACGGGACTTACCAGGCCCTCTATCAAAAATGGTTCCAGCAATAGTCTGATACCCAATGATTGAATTACACCCTTTAGTCAGCGCCGCCGGTATGACCGTCGGCCTTGCCCTTTGCGCTCTGTTTTTAGGCCTGATTCTGGCGATGTTGTTTGCCCTGTGGGAAACGGCACGCTGGAAAATCGTCAGCGCCTGCGGCACCGCGCTGGTCACCTTGATTCGCGGCCTGCCGGAAATTCTGGTGGTGCTGTTTATCTACTTCGGCTCTTCGCAGCTGCTGCTGATGTTGGCGGACGGATTCACGATCAATCTGTATTTGTTCCAGATTCCGATCCAGCTGAATATCGAAACCTTCGAAGTCAGTCCATTCTTATGCGGCGTTATCGCGCTGGCGCTGCTGTACGCCGCCTATGCGTCACAGACATTGCGCGGCGCGCTGAAGTCGGTCCCTCGCGGTCAGTGGGAATCCGGTCAGGCGTTGGGAATGACCAAGGGCGCGATCTTTCGTCGTCTGATCATGCCGCAGATGTGGCGCCATGCGCTGCCGGGACTGGGAAACCAGTGGCTGGTGCTGCTGAAAGATACAGCGTTGGTATCGCTGATCAGCGTGAACGACCTCATGTTGCAGACCAAAAGTATTGCCACGCGAACGCAGGAGCCTTTCACCTGGTACATGATGGCTGCGGCCATTTATCTGGTGATCACCCTACTGAGCCAGTGGGTCCTCAAGCGTATTGAAACCCGCGCCACTCGCTTCGAACGGAGGCCCTCCTGATGCTTGACTATATTCCCGAGCTGCTCAAGGGACTGCATACCAGCATCACGCTGACGGCCGCCGCGCTTATCGTGGCGCTGTTTTTGTCGCTGCTGCTGACCGTCGTGCTGACGCTGAAGACGCCGTTGCTTTCTACGCTGTCTCGCGCTTATATCACGCTGTTTACCGGCACCCCGCTGCTGGTGCAGATTTTCCTGATCTACTACGGTCCGGGCCAGTTTGACGCCATCAAGCAGATCCCCTGGCTGTGGTCGTTGTTCTCTCAGCCGTGGCTGTGCGCCATGGTCGCGCTGGCGCTTAACAGTGCCGCCTACACCACCCAGCTGTTTTACGGCGCGGTGCGGGCGATTCCCGACGGTCAATGGCAATCCTGCGCGGCCTTGGGGATGAACAAACGCCAGACGCTGCGTATTCTGCTGCCTTTCGCCTTCAAACGTGCGTTGTCATCCTACTCGAACGAAGTCGTGCTGGTGTTCAAAGGGACCTCCCTCGCCTACACCATTACGCTGATGGATGTTATGGGCTACGGGCAACAGCTGTACGGGCGCACTTACGACGTTCTGGTGTTCGGCGCCGCTGGCATCGTTTACCTTTGTGTGAACGGTCTGCTAACGTTAATTCTGCGGATGGTTGAACGCAGGGCTTTAGCCTTTGAAAATCACGATGCATAACGACGCGCGACCGTGATACTGCCAGCCCGAAAGAGCCCGACTCTCTCGGGCTTTTTTATGCAGTCAGTACGCAACCCATGATGCGAGGAATTCGGCGCTAATCGGCGAAGGGCCTTCGCCTCAGCTTTCCCATCCAGTCATACCGCTCAGCGCCCTGCCTCACTATTGAATTTATAGTTATTTTATTTGCATATAAATTCACTCAATGGCAAGGTAGGCCTCTAAGGCGGACCGTGATTTCGTCTAAAAATAATTATCTGGAGTGAACACAATGAAGAAATTGGTACTTGCCACATTGCTGGCTGGAATGACCTTTGGCGCGACGGCTGCGGACAGCATTCGGTTTGCCTCTTCGGCCACCTATCCGCCGTTTGAATTCATGGATGCGAATAATCAAATCGCCGGCTTCGATATGGATCTGGCCAAGGCCCTGTGCGACCAGATGAAGGCGACGTGTACCTTCACCAATCAGGCGTTCGACAGCCTGATCCCGGCGCTGAAATTCCGTCGTTATGACGCTGTCATTTCCGGAATGGACATCACCCCAGAGCGGAGCAAGCAAGTCGCCTTTTCACAGCCCTACTACGCCAACTCCGCCATTGTGATCGCGCAGAAAGGGAAATTCGCCACTTTCAGCGATCTCAAGGGTAAACGTATCGGTATGGAAAATGGCACCACTCACCAGAAATACCTGAATGAAAAGCATCCTGAGATACAGACGGTGTCTTACGACAGCTACCAAAATGCGATCATCGACCTCAAGAACGGCCGTATCGATGGGGTATTCGGTGATACTGCGGTGGTCAATGAGTGGCTGAAAAACAATCCTGAGCTGGCGACGGTAGGCGAGAAAATCACCGACCCAGCCTACTTCGGCATTGGTCTGGGTATCGCCGTACGTCCGGACAACACCGCCCTGCTGACCAAATTGAATCAGGCGCTGAGCGAGGTGAAAGCAAACGGCACCTACAAAACGATCAGCGATAAATGGTTCCCGGCGCAGTAAGTCAGAGAGATATCATCGTCAACGGGCTGCACAACAGCCCGTCTTAACCCCCTTCCCGATTCAGCCCCTCACGTTTAATCCGGGTTTTACCCACAAGCACTTGATGACGAGCCAGGAATTGTCACGCCACCCGCTTCAGCAAGGTCAGCACTTCATAATGCGCGGTATGCGGGAACATATCGAACAGCTGAATTTGCTCGGCGCGATAGTCCGGTAGACGCGACATATCCTTGGCCATGCTTTGCGCATTACAGCTGGAGTACAGGATGTACGGCGGCGCCATCCGGCTGAGGTACTGGCAGAGATCTTCCCCAATACCGCGACGAGGCGGGTTCACAATCACCAAATCCGGCACGGCCCCTTCCCCGGTCGCGAACCGCGTCGAATCGAGCGCCTCGAAGTGAACCTTCTCCAGACCGAGCTGCTCGGCGGAGCGTCGCGCGCAGGCGATGGCTTCAGCGCTGATTTCAATGCCGGTCAGCGTCATCTCCGGCGTTGCGCAGTGAAGCCCGAAGCCGCCGACACCGCAAAACAGATCCCACAGGCTGTGAACCGGTAGCTCGCGCACCCAACGTCGCGCGGTATCGTATAACGCGGCGGCCACGTCAGGATTAGTTTGAAAGAAACTGTGAGGACGGATGGCGAGCGGTATCTGATTGAACGCTTCCTCCAACACCTGCTGTCGACTCAGCGGAATCTCTCGGTCACCTTCCATGATCGCCTGATGCACCGGCTGGATATTCGCCGAGATCACGGTCAGCTGCGGCAGCTGTTCCTGTAACCACGGCAGCGCCGCGCGCAGTTGATCCAACTTGGTTTCCGAGCGCAAAACAAACCGCAGCATACATTGACCGTTCAACCGACTTTCCGTCAGCAGCAGGTATTTCAGTTCGCCGCGCCGACGGGCGACCTGATAGGGCGTTAATCCCGCCCGTGCAATAAACGTCTTCAATACCGCGAAGATAGGTTGGAAACTGTCGGGATAAAGCGGGCAATCGCACAGATCGACGGGAGTGCCGTCACGATGTAATACGCCCAATAGCGGTCGTTCGACGCTGCCGCTCACCACCATTTTGGCTTTGTTGCGAAAAGCCGCGAGCGGCGACGGAAATGCAGGGAGCCACTGACGAACCGGATGGTCGACCAGCAATTCATTCAAGTGCTGCTGTTTGTCTTCCAACTGCTGCGGATACTCTTTTTCCAACCATTGGCAGGAACGGCAGGAGCCGTCGTTGTAGCGGGCGCAATCCATCACGGTAAATCTAAAACCTGTTAAGAAACTAAAGGAGGCGAATTGTATCACCCCCTTGAGCGAAAGATTATTTGTGGCGCATAAAAAATCGCTGGCTGCGCCGGGGGACAAACAGGAGCAACAACATGACGACATCCGCCGCTTTGTGTTCCAGCAGCTGTTGAAGCACGCCCATTTCATCCTCTGCGCTTAGATAAAAAATGGGAGGCAGCACATTCGCGACCGACGCGACAAGAAGGTAGAGCACCGTCAGGCCTTGGCAAGCCAGATAGCACCAGCGTCCCCAGTCGCGTCCATAAAGCACCGCAAACCCACAGCGAACTTCAAGGCAAAACAGCAACCATGCCGCCAGCATCAGCAGCGTGGTATCCCATTGCGCGGCGCTGTCGCTTAGCCAACCGCTGAACCCCTCCAGGCCCAGCTCGCCAATCACCAATGCCAGCCCCACGCAGCGGGTGGCGATAATCCCGGTTCCCGCCACCATAACCGCGACGGGCGTGCCGCGTCGGTACAGTCGCAATGCATCCTTTTTTATAGACAGAATAAGACTCTCCTCCCCATAAACCATAACGCCACCTCAAATCAAGGTGGCGTTATGGTGACGGCCGGACCGGCGCTCACTCGCAGTATGCCGATCAGCCTGACGGGCTTTTTGCATATCGCGTTGCCGCTGCTTCTCCGCCCGAGCCATAAACCACCACGCAATAATACCAATAATGCCAACCACCAAGAGTATCAGCGAAGCCAGCGCGTTAATCTGCGGATTAACCCCCATCCTCACGCTGGAGAAGACTAGCATAGGTAGCGTGGTTGCACCGGGGCCCGAGACAAAACTGGCGATCACCAGATCGTCCAGCGACAGCGTGAACGCGAGCAGCCAACCCGAAACCAGCGCAGGCGCAATCATCGGCACGGTGATAATAAAGAACACTTTGAGCGGCGTCGCGCCCAAGTCCATCGCCGCTTCTTCGATCGAATGGTCCAACTCGCGCAGACGCGCGCTGACGACCACCGCCACATAGGCCGAGCAGAAGGTCACGTGCGCCAGCCAGATGGTCAGCATCCCACGCTCCGCCGGCCAGCCGATGGCGTGCCCCAGCGCGACGAACAGCAGCAGCAGCGACAGACCGGTGATGACGTCGGGCATCACCAATGGCGCCGTCAGCATGAAGGCGAAACCGTTCGACCCGCGGAAGCTGCCGAAGCGCACCATGACCAGCGACGCCATCGTCCCAATCACCACGGCCATCGTCGCCGACGCCGCCGCAATCGTCAGGCTGAGCACCACCGCGCTTATCATCGCGGAGTCATGGAACAGCGCCGTATACCACTGCGTGGACCATCCCGCCCATACTGTCACCAGACGAGAGCTGTTAAACGAGTAGACCACCAGCATCAGCATGGGCGCATACAGAAAGGTGAAGCCCAGCACCAAAATCAAAATTCGCCAAGGGGATCGCACTGCCGGTAAATCATTCATGCCTGCTCCTCCGCCGCTTTATTTTGGTGTTTATGGAACCAGATGATGGGGACGATCAGCAGGAGCAACATGACCGTCGCCACCGCGGACGCCACCGGCCAATCGCGGTTGTTGAAGAATTCCTGCCATAGAATACGGCCGATCATAATGCTGTCAGGGCCGCCCAGCAGTTCCGGAATAACGTATTCGCCGACGGTCGGGATAAAGACCAGCATCGACCCCGCGATAATACCGCCCTTGGTCAACGGCACGATGACGCTCAAGAAGGTTTTGAACGGTCGAGCGCCAAGATCCAGCGACGCTTCCACCAGCGAGTAGTCCAGCCGCGTCAGCGCGGTGTAAATCGGCAGTACCATAAACGGCAGGTAGGAGTACACCACGCCGATGTAAACCGCCAGATTGGTGTGAAGGATCGTCATCGGACTGTCGATAACGCCTAGCCACAACAGAAAGTTATTCAGAATGCCGTTTTCTTTCAAAATCCCCATCCACGCATACACCCGGATCAGAAACGACGTCCATGAAGGCAGGATCACCAGCAGCAACAGAATATTGCGGGTCGACGGTTTGCTGTGCGCGACCGCCCAGGCCAGCGGATAGCCCAGCAGCAGACAGAGCAGCGTCGAAATCGCCGCGACCTGCAACGACTGGAGATAAGCCTCGATGTACAGCGGGTCAGATAACAACTGCAAATAGTTGCCGATGTTCAGCGCAATATTTAACGTGCCATCGACCCACGTCATCAGATCGGTATATGGCGGCACCGTACGCGCCATTTCCGCCAGACTGATTTTGAAGACAATCAGGAACGGCAGCATGAACAGACACAACAGCCATAAATACGGCAGCGCGATCACTGCTTTGTGTCCATGCAGCATCCGCCAGCGCCTGAGCAGGCCGACGGTTTTTCCCGATGTCGGGTGTTGTTCAGATAAAGTCGTCATTGATGTGTGCTCCCCTTGCTACACCGTCAGCACCACACAGCTGTCCGCATCCCAGCACAACCGCACTTCATCGCCCCACGTCGGCGCATTTTTGCGATAGCGATAGGCGTTCTGCAACTGAGCGCTGATGATCTGTCCGCTTTGCAGGCGAACGTGGTAAATCGACAAATCGCCCAGATAAGCGATATGAACGACCTCGCCCACCGCGAAGTTGCAGCCGTCTTCCGGCACGTTTTCACACAGCATGATTTTTTCCGGGCGCAGCGCGATGGATACAGGTACACCATCGACGACCGAGACGTCGGAAGCCACTTTGAGCGGATGCACCAGCCCCGGGCTTTGCACGATGAACGCATCGTCCTGACGCTCCTGCAACAGCCCTTCAAACATGTTCACCGAGCCGATAAATTCCGCGCTGAACCGGGTGGTCGGATTCTCGTAAATCTCTTCCGGCTCGCCGATCTGCACAAACTTGCCGCGGTTCATGATGGCGATACGCCCCGCCATCGTCATCGCTTCTTCCTGATCGTGAGTGACCATGACGCACGTCACGCCAACGCGATCCAGAATATCGACGACCTCGAGCTGCATGCGATCGCGCAGCTTTTTGTCCAGCGCGCCCATCGGTTCATCCAACAGCAGCAGCTTCGGACGTTTCGAGAGGCTGCGCGCCAATGCGACACGCTGGCGCTGGCCGCCGGAAAGCTGATGCGGCTTACGGTTGGCGAACTCCTGCATATGCACCAGCGACAACATCTCCGCCACGCGGTCTTTGATCTCGCCGCGTGACAGTTTGTCCTGTTTAAGGCCAAACGCGATATTTTTCTCAACGGACATGTGGGGGAACAGCGCATAGGACTGGAACATCATATTGATAGGACGCAGATAAGGCGGTACCAGCGACAGATCCTGACCGTCCAGCATGATTTGCCCCTGCGTCGGGCGCTCGAAACCGGCCAGCATGCGCAGCAGTGTAGATTTACCGCAGCCGGACGCACCCAGCAGAGCGAAGAGTTCACCCTTGTAGATGGTCAGGCTGACATCATCAACGGCCACTTGTCCGTCGTAGGATTTGGTCAGATTGCGGACCTCCAGCAACGGAGTGACCGCCTTTTGGGTTTTAGGCTGAGGGCGGGAAATCGCTTCGTTCACAAATAGGGCTCTCCGGCAGAAGCAAGATACATCGCAGTCAATGGACTGCGACAGATGAAGGGGCAATCAGGCGATCGCCGCCGCCTGATTGCCAAGGTCAGAATAGCTGTTATTTACCGCTCTTGACCTTGGTCCACGAACGGGTGATCACGCGATCGATTTTCGGGGACTGCACTTTTAACGTAAACAGCTTGGCGCGAACATCGGCCGGCGGGTAAATGCCCGGGTTATTTTTAACGTCGTCTTTCACTAGCGGCAAAGACGCCTTGTTCGGGTTAGCGTAATAGACATAGTTGGTAATCCCCGCAATTACATCCGGTTTCAGCAGGTAGTTAAGGAATGCATAGGTCTCATCCAGATTTTTGGCATCTTTCGGGATCGCCAGCACGTCGAAGAAGGCCAGCGCGCCCTCTTTCGGGATGCTGTAACCAATATTGACGCCGTTTTTCGCCTCTTTGGCGCGGTTCGACGCCTGCATCACGTCCCCGGCCCAGCCAATCGCGACGCAAATGTCGCCGTTAGCCAGATCGTTGATGTATTGCGAGGAGTGGAAGTAGCGGATGCTTGGGCGCAGCTTCAGCAGCAGGTCGTTGGCGGATTGCGTGTAGTCGCTCTCTTTCGTGCTGTTAGGATCTTTACCCTGATAATTCAGCACGGTGGCATAGATTTCCGCCGGAGCGTCGAGGAAGGAAACGCCGCAACTTTTCAGTTTTTCCAGGTTTTCAGGTTTGAGCACCAAATCCCAGCTGTTCACCGGAGCATCTTTGCCCAGCACCGCTTTGACCTTGTCGACGTTGTAGCCGATACCAGTGGTCGCCCATAAATAGGGCACCGCGTATTGATGACCCGGATCGTGAGGTTCAATCAGTTTCATCAGCTCAGGATCGAGGTTTTGGTAATTCGGCAGTCGGCTCTTGTCGAGCGGCTGAAAAATGCCCGCGCTCAGCTGACGCTCCAGAAAGCTGGCCGAAGGCACCACCAGGTCGAATCCGGTGCTGCCCGCCATCAATTTGCCTTCCAACAGTTCGTTGGAGTCAAATACGTCATAAACGACTTTGATGCCCGACTCTTTCTGGAAATTCTGCAGCGTGTCCGGCGCAATATAGTCGGACCAGTTGTAGACATGCAGCGTTTTATCTTCCGCCAATGCTGTGGCGGACGCCGCCATCAGCACGCTGGCAACCACACCCGATAACCATTTTTTACGTTGGGTGAACATATCCGTTCATTCCTCCATCTCAGGGGACAAATTAGGATTGACTGTGCATCTATCGATAACGCGAGTGTGTCGACCAGGGCAGCATTCGCAATGTGTTTTCATCGACTTGCGTCAGAATTCAGTATAGCGAATGACCGTCGGAACACGGCGGACCGCAGGCATAACTACCGTTTTAAAGCATAACCGGACTGAACTGGAGGCACCATAGAGGGGGAGTAAAACCGGGGTTTATGAATGATTTAGGGGGATTTGGTTGATACTGCTCGGCCAATGTCGCCTAAATGCCGTGGAATATAGGGCAAATAGGCGAAAAAGCTAAAATAAAACTCGGAGGGTCAAAAATAAGAAAATGCGATGGTACTAACTGATTAATAACACGATCAATGAAGGCTGGGCGCGGTAGCACGACTAGCAGGACTCTCTTCTTCATCACCGATAAACAGCAGATTGTTGGCACCTGCTTCCATAATCACCATCGACGTTTGTTCTTCAGCCTGCTGCATAAAGTAACGGAACTGTTCCAGACTGATCCCCGCACCGGCGCTAAAGGTCTGGCAGGCGATCAGCTTCGGCAGGTTATCGTCCTGGATGTCCAGAAATACCTTGGCCGTCAGAGAACTGGCGTTAGTTTGGCTCAGGTCGCCCACCAGCGGGATTAGCGCCGTCGGCTTCACTTCCGCCAACGCGGAAAACACGATGACCTTATCGACGATATCGACCTTGGCATCAAATATGCCGTCGAAATTTTGCATATGCGGCAAATGCAGCGCGTCGCAAGAGTCACATTCGAAATAAATGATGCCCAGTTGATCCAGCCACCGCCGTAGCACATTCAAATCAGGGACGATGATTGAATCCATATAAACTTGCCTCATTACTTACCCATCAGTGAAAAAAAGACACCGGCCCGCCAGACTATCGTGCGCTAATGCCCTCTATCAACATCCCGCCGGTGGAATCGGCGGCGACAGAGCATGGCCTGCGCATAAGCTCGCGGGGAGTGACGTACAGTCACCGGGCAGTCGGATAACGAAGACGCAAAACGAGTTGAGCGCTATCGCCTATTCGCTGCCTGATACGGCGCCTGAACGCGAATCTAGTATATCAAGAGCGACACCGCTGAGTCCCCCTGTTTTTGCCGACCGCCGGGCTGGCCTCTCCTTGAGTGGTCCTCATGGCCCACGAAAATCGCGTCGAGTGCGACGTTCGTCAGCCTGCCTTGACGCGTTAGCGCCACACGGGTCATCGGAAAAAGCGCACTGACTCAGTGCCGCGTCAGCGTCTAATCCATCCCTGAGAATGTAGGTAATTCAACATGAAAGGACGTTGTTCTTTTGCCAACGCTTTTCGGATATGGTCGCTCCAGCTGCCGCTGTGCTTATTGTCGCCGCGCTGCTGGTAATATTCCGTCAGCTGCTGGTCATACTGCGCCAAC
This sequence comes from Lonsdalea britannica, assembly GCF_002111595.1. GTDB lineage: Bacteria > Pseudomonadota > Gammaproteobacteria > Enterobacterales > Enterobacteriaceae > Lonsdalea > Lonsdalea britannica. Next base: position 11,192 of record NZ_LUTN01000002.1, on the reverse strand, counting down.
ACGCTTTTATCCAACGGTGCATAGGTATTTTCATGGATCATCAGCTCCGCAGGCAGACGCGGCTTTTGATCCGGCTGGGCCGCCGGATAGCCAAGGCAAAGCCCGAACAACGGCAGCACCTGTTCAGGCAGTTTAAGCAACGCCGTGACTTCCGCGATATGGTTACGGATTCCGCCGATGTACACGCCGCCCAGCCCGAGCGACTCCGCCGCCACCAACGCATTCTGCGCCATAATGGCGGTATCGACGCAGCCCAGCAACAGCTGCTCCGCCAGCCCCACCTCCGCTTCCGGGAAGATTTGCAGGTGTCGATTGAAGTCCGCGCAAAAAACCCAAAACTCCGGCGCCTGCGCCACATACGCCTGACCTCCGCTCAGTTTGACCAGCGCCTGACGAGACGCATTGTCGGTAATGCGAATCAGGGAGACACATTGCAACATGCTAGAGGTCGAGGCACTCCGGGCGGACTGAAAAATGGCCTGACGCTGGTCGTCGGTCAGCGGTTGGTCGGTAAACTGGCGAATGGAGCGGTGATGACAAAGTAAATCGATAGTGGGAGTCACGATGGCGATCCTTACGCGTGATGAAAGTGGCTGACGCGCCGATGGACAGCGGTGGGCGCGGCAATCGACAAAATTAACAGCGACAGTATGCGTCGCTCAGCCCACAATTATAAGACAGCCTGCAAGGCTCACAACGCAGAGCATCGAACTTCTTCGCGGCACTGATAGCCTCAGGGCATCACTACGACAGGCAATGACTGCTTTTTATTGCGTTTTCATCCGGGCATAGTAAAAGGGTTGGCTAAATTTGAGATTGAATGAAGGAGTAAGCATGTTTGCTGTAATTTTCGGACGTCCAGGTTGTCCTTATTGTGTACGCGCCAAAGAACTGGCGGAAAAACTGACCGCTCAGCGCGATGATTTCAGCTATCGCTACGTTGATATTCAGGAAGAAGGGATCACCAAAGCCGATCTGTCAAAAACCGTCGGCAAACCGGTTGAGACCGTTCCGCAGATTTTCCTGGATGAGCAGCACATCGGCGGCTGCACAGATTTTGAAGCTTATGCGAAAGAACATCTGAATCTGTTCAAGTGACAATGTCACTTAACAGATAATTGATGAGACAGAAGGCGCTTCCCGCGCCTTTTTTACGCTGAAGGATGAATCACCATCGAGACTTCACTCCCTGCGAGGAAAGACAAGCCCCACGTTACCTCAGCGAAAGAAGTGACGCATCACCGCCCTCAGAAATAGCAGCAGCAACCCGCCCAGCAAAGTCCAGAATACTGACACCACGACATACGCCAAATCTTGCCAGAATGACCCGCAAGACGCATGGCCTGCACGCAGCAGCCACAGACAGAGGGGAACCGCGATCAAGGCGCCAATCAGGGTATAACGCATTCTGTCGCACCCCGTCAGATAGCTGGAGATCATACCCGGCAGTAAAAATAGCAACATGCCCGGTTCGCCATTACCCCCCTGTACCGTCGCTACTTTGAACGACATCATCTTTTGACTGAGAAAAACCAGTGTAAACAACACCATGCAACTGATTATCCCAATCCAACCTTTATTGTTTGCCATGCTTCGCCTTCTCACTATAAACAGGTGACAATACCTTCCGACCTCGTCATAAAGCACAGGCCACTCATCATGGTATTTCCCTGATGTGCCAAGACGGTGCTCTTGGCGCGTTTTATCTGCATACACAGCTGGTTGTAACGCAAATAAACTTCTAGAATAGCGACCGCCACACCAATCGTTACAGACACGGCTGATTCCCTTCATTTCATGCAACTCCGCTGTCGACGCCAGCGTCCTTGTGATGGAGTAAATTTAGCCTAAATTACTTTTATATCAAGAACTTAATAGTAAAAAATAAGTTGCATCCCATGAATATAAACGTCGCTGATTTGTTAAACGGGAATTACATTCTGCTGCTGTTCGTCGTTCTGTGTTTGGGTCTTTGTTTGGGGAAGTTAAGGCTAGGTTCCGTACAACTCGGTAATTCTATTGGAGTTTTAGTGGTCTCATTGTTTCTGGGACAACAACATTTCACTATTAATGCCGAAGCCCTCAGCCTGGGATTCATGTTGTTTATTTTTTGTGTAGGCGTCGAAGCTGGCCCCAACTTCTTTTCAATTTTTTTCCGCGACGGCAAAAACTATCTGATGCTGGCCCTGGTTATGGTCGGTAGCGCGCTGGTACTCGCGCTGATATTAGGCAAGGTTTTCGGCTGGGGGATCGGGCTAACCGCCGGTATGCTGGCGGGATCCATGACCTCAACCCCGGTACTGGTCGGAGCAGGTGATACGCTGAGGAACGCGTTCGGCGCCACGCCTGTGCTCGGCATCGAGCAGGAACACCTGAGTCTGGGCTATGCCCTAACCTATCTCATCGGCTTGGTCAGCCTGATCTTTGGCGCACGCTATCTGCCCAAATTACAGCATCAGGATCTCCCGACCAGCGCCCAGCAAATCGCACGCGAGCGCGGTCTGGACGCCGACAGCCAGCGTAAGATTTATCTGCCGATTATCCGCGCTTATCGCGTCGGGCCGGAGCTGGTAGCCTGGGCCGATGGTAAAAACCTGCGCGAATTGGGCATCTATCGCCAAACCGGCTGCTATATCGAACGGATTCGGCGTAACGGTATTCTGGCCAGCCCGGACGGCGATGCGGTGCTGCAACTGGGCGACGAAATCTCGCTGGTCGGCTACCCGGATGCGCACGCGCGGCTCAATCCCAACTTCCGCGACGGCAAAGAGGTCTTTGACCGCGACCTGCTGGATATGCGTATCGTCACCGAAGAGATTGTGGTGAAGAACCACAACGCCGTCGGCAAACGGCTCAGTCAGCTTAAACTGACCGACCACGGCTGCTTCCTCAACCGCATTGTCCGTAGCCAGATTGAAATGCCGATTGACGATGGTGTGGTGCTGAATAAAGGGGATGTGTTGCAGGTCAGCGGAGATACCCGACGGGTCAAAAGCATTGCAGACCGCATCGGATTTATTTCCATCCACAGTCAGCTCACCGACCTGCTCGCCTTTTGCGCCTTCTTTATTATCGGCATCATGATTGGACTGATCTCATTCCAGTTCAGCCACTTCTCGTTCGGCGTCGGCAACGCCGCCGGCCTGCTGTTTGCGGGCATCATGCTGGGCTTTCTGCGCGCCAACCACCCGACTTTCGGCTACATCCCTCAGGGGGCGCTGAATATGGTGAAGGAGTTCGGGCTGATGGTCTTCATGGCGGGCGTTGGACTGAGCGCAGGCGGCACCATCAACAGCAGTCTCGGCGCCATTGGTCTGCAAATGCTGCTGTCCGGGCTGCTGGTCAGTCTGGTGCCGGTGTTTATCTGTTTCCTGTTCGGCGCTTACATTCTGCGTATGAACCGGGCGTTACTGTTCGGGGCGATCATGGGAGCCCGTACCTGCGCCCCGGCAATGGACATCATTAGCGATGCCGCCCGCAGCAATATTCCGGCGCTCGGCTACGCGGGAACTTATGCCATTGCCAATGTTCTCCTGACGCTGGCCGGCTCGCTGATTGTGATCATCTGGCCGGAGCTTCCTCTGTAGGGATGAGCGCACATAAAGGGATTAACCTATGCGCAACGCGGTGGACAAAACTTTCCATTTGTCCATCGCGTTACCGGCTTCCTAAAAGAGGCAATATACCCTTCGTATTTTACGGTCTACATCTGCCAAAACCTTATTTTGGTAGGACGCTAATTACCTGCATTTGTAATTAGTTACGCTTATTTAAATAGACACTCCATTAGTTTCTCACCGTCTGTTTGCACCACCGTTAGCTAAACCGCTATATTACTGTCCCGTCTGCCGACTCACCGGCTCAGGCTATTTCCCGCATGAACATGGCTGTTCCTGCTGCTTCAGACTGCGGTTGACCGCACTCTGGCCCGGCACACAGAACACGCTGTGCGCCACCTTTTAGACCTCTGAACATGAGCCACCTCGCGTTGGCGTCAGCCTATCGCTGTCGACGGGGGTCCATCGTTAACACGGAGGCGGACACCTTTCTCGCTGCACGTTTTTATTTTGACACTATTTACTTTACTGGGGACCATCATGGTAATGCGCCGCATCGAACGGCTGAACACACTGGCTCACGCCTTGAAGAAAACCGACAAAATGCACCTTAAAGAGGCGGCGCTGTTGCTGGGCGTTTCTGAAATGACCGTCAGACGCGACCTGAACAGCGAGGAGACGAGCGTGATGTTGCTAGGCGGCTATGTGGTCAGCGATCCCAGAAGTCACGCAGTCGGCGGTTATCTCGTTGCCGAGCGTGAACAGTGTCAGGTGGAGGAGAAACGACAAACCGGCGAGCAAGCGGCATTGTTAGTCAAAGCCAACGACATCGTTTTTTTCGACTGCGGCACCACGACCAGCTTCATCATTGAAGCGATCCCGGATGACATTTGTTTCACCGGCGTCTGCTACTCACTCAACACCTTTATGGCGCTGCAAAATAAGCCGTTGTGTCAGGCTATCTTGTTGGGCGGACTGTTCAACGCAGACAAAGCGCTGTTCACCCCTATCGGCCACCAGCACGACATGGACCATCTCTGCCCGCACGTCGCGTTTATCTCCGCGGAAGGGGTCGATCTTCAAGTCGGGGCCACCTGTCTGGATGTCGCTGAACTGGCGATAAAACATCGCGCTTTATCGGCCAGCCAGCGCAACGTGTTGGTCGTCGACAACAGTAAATTCGAGAAACGCAGCCCGGCCCGCATCGGCGAACTGACGCTTTTCGATGCAGTGGTCAGCGACCGTTTACCGACCGCCGACTACATTCACTATTGCGCCAAACAGGATATCCAGTTACTCACTCCCGACCTGCCCGACATGTCGGCTCTCCCCATCACCCCAGCAGACCGCCAAACCACTGATTCAGCTTCATCAGCACCGCATCCCACAGGCGGCTGAAGAACCCGGCTTCCGGGACGTCATCCATCGCCACCAGCGGCCGCTGTGCGATGGATTTTCCGTCCAGCTGAAAATCGACCGTCCCGACCACCTGCCCTTTTTTCAGCGGCGCCGTCAGCGATGGTGAATTGAGCGTGAAGCTGGCCCGCAGATTTTTACTCTGTCCTTTGGGAATGCTGAGCGCGGCGTCTTCCGCCACGCTCAGCCGCGCCTGCGAACTCTCGCCGAACCACAGACGTTGCGTCGTCAGCACCGTATCGCTGAGCAGAGGCGTGACCGTATCGTAAAATCGAAATCCCCAGGTCAGCAGCTTTTCACTTTCGCGGAAGCGTACGGCATCGGTCGGCGCGCCCAGCACAACGGAAATCAGGCGCATCTCGCCTTGCGTGGCGGACGCCACCAGATTATGGCCTGCGCCATTGGTATGACCGGTCTTCACTCCATCTACCGCCAGATGGCTGCTCCACAGCAGACGATTGCGGTTCACCTGACGAATATTATTGAAGGTGAAAGACTTCTCTTTGTGCAGCGCATATTCGTCAGGCACGTCGCGAATCAGCGCCCGGCTCAGCAACGCCATGTCCCGCGCAGTGCTGTATTGTCCCTCCGCATCCAGACCGTGGACGGTCAGGAAATGCGTGTTGGTCAACCCCAGTGCTTTTACGTACTGATTCATCAGCCCGACAAACGCATCCTGACTGCCCGCCACATAATCCGCCAGCGCGATGCTGGCATCGTTGCCGGACTGAATGACGATACCTTTATTCAATTCTGAGACGGCAATCTGATCGCCGGGCTTCAGGAACATCAGCGAGGAACCGCGCAGCGCCGGATTGCCGGTCGCCCAGGCATCTTTTCCGACGGTCACCACATCAGTGGTTTTGATTTTGCCGGCTTTCACCGCCTGCCCGATCACATAGCTGGCCATGATTTTGGTCAGACTGGCGGGATCGAGCCGCTCATCCGCCAGGGATTCGGCCAGCACCTGCCCGCTATGGAAATCCATCAGGATATAGGCTTTGGCGTCAATCTGCGGCGCAGGCGGCGCTTGTTCCGCGACCGCGGGAAATACCGTTACGAAGATCAGGCTGGCGATACCGGCCTGTAAGCGGGGAAAACGCATCATGATTTTCATCGGTTAGCAGCTCTGTCCTTAAGTCGTTAACTACGGAGAGGAACTCTATGCAGACATATTCTGACACACTCAAAAGTAGCCGTTCACGTGCCGTAATAAAACGTCTCAATGTGTAAAGTTACTCAAACGTGAGGAAAGACCAATTGGAGGAGACGGTAACTGCGGGTAAAACCGAAGAAAAAAGAGAGGATAAAGGGCACCTCGCCCACCGCCTCGAAAAGGCTATGGGAAGGCGCCCCGATGCGATCAGCGTCGCTCGCGCTTATCGGCCCGTTTCGCCAGCCAGTCGCCCAGCGTTTGTACGATCTGCACCAGAATCACCAGCGCAATGACCGTCACCACCATGACCTGCGTTTCGTAGCGGTAGTAGCCAAAGCGGATCGCCAGATCCCCGACACCGCCGCCGCCAACGATGCCCGCCATCGCCGAGTAGCCGATCAGGCTCACCAACGTAATCGTCAGGCCGCGCAGCAGCCCGGAACGCGCTTCCGGCAGCAGCACCGTGCCGATGATACGCATCGGACTCGCGCCAAATGCTTCGGCGGCTTCCACAATACCCGGATCGACTTCCCGCAGCGCGCTATCCACCAGCCGCGCGTAGAACGCGATAGCGGCCACGGACATAGGCACCGAGGCGGCGATGGGGCCGATGGTGTTGCCGAGCAGGATCTGCGTCAGCGGGAGCAGCAGCACCAGCAAAATCACGAACGGAATCGAACGGATGATATTCACCAGCACGGTGCTAAGCAGATAGAAAAAGCGGTTCTCCCAGAACAGATGCCGGTCGGTGACGTAGATCAATAGCCCCAGCGGCAGGCCGCCGATCACGGCGAACAGTGTGGAAATGCCTACCATCTGGAAGGTTTCACCGAATGCGGCGATCAAATCACCCCATAACTCATCCATGCAGCACCTCCACGTTGGCGGTTTTATGTCGAATATAGTCTACGGCGGCCGTGACCTGCGACGGGTCCGACGGGTGCGTCAGCAGCGCCACTAAAATGCCCAGCGCCCGGTTGCCGATGTACTCGATTTTGCCGTGCAGAATATTCACGGATACGCCGAAGCGCGTTGCCACATCCGACAACACCGGCTGTTCGGCGGAATCGCCCACAAACAGGATTTTCAGCAGCGTCCCCTGCAAATCCTCTTTCAGTCGGGTAGGCAGTTCCAGATTCAGCGTATGCGCCACCAGCTGGCGAGTGAAATCATGCTGCGGCGTCGCGAAAATATCGAACACGTCGCCCTCTTCCACCACGCGCCCGCCGGTCATCACCGCCACGCGATTGCAGATCGTCTTAATGACGCTCATTTCATGAGAAATCAGTACGATAGTGATGCCGAGCTTTTCGTTGATCTCTTTCAGCAACGACAGGATCGCGGCGGAGGTTTCCAGATCCAACGCCGACGTCGGCTCGTCGCACAGCAGCACTTCAGGATGATTGGCTATCGCCCGCGCAATGCCGACCCGCTGCTTTTGCCCGCCGCTGAGCTGCGCCGGGTAGGCCTGAGCCTTGTCCGCCAGCCCGACCAGCGCCAGAATTTCCGGCACCCGGCGCTCAATCTCCTGCCCGGACTTGCCCGCCGATTTCAGGCTGAACGCCACGTTTTGCGCGACGGTGCGCGTCTGCATCAGATTGAAGTGTTGGAAAATCATGCCGACTTTCTGCCGGCAGTGACGCAGCTTGGCGCCGCGAAGATCGCTGATGCGCACGCCGTTCACGCTGACATGACCTGAGGTCGGGCGCTGCAACAGGTTGATGGTGCGCAACAGGGTACTTTTCCCTGCGCCGCTCGCCCCAACGATGCCATACACATCGCCCCGGCGGATATGCAGTGAAACATCATCCACTGCTTTTGTTTCTCGTTGTTTTCCGTGAGGAAAATCAACGCTGACATTGTCTATGCGAATCATCGTTCGCGGACTCCCAACCGAATAACAGAACAACAGAAAGCCGGTCAGTGACCGGCTCTATAAAAAGAACGCAGCCAGACCGGTTACGGGGCCGTGGTCGGCGCAGGCGTCTGCGCATGCATCCATTCCGGTTTCTGGAACTGGCTGAACATCGTCGCCGGGTTGTCGATGACCGCCGCATAGGCTGGCGATTCAACGGCGGCTTTGATGTCCTTCACAAACGGTTTATCCACATCCGCCGTCCGAACGGCAATTACGTTCTTCAGGTTTTCATCCAGCGTTTCCAGCTTCAATGCCGAAGAGAGTTTCAGTCCGGCGGAAATCGCAAAGTTACCGTTGATCAGCGAGGCCGTCACGCTATCCAGCGTACGCGGCAGCTGCGCGGCTTCGAGCGGTTTGAACACCAGCCCTCGCGGGTTGCTAACGATATCTTTTTCCGACGCCTTGGTTGGATCGATATCGGCTTTGATGGTAATCAGTCCCAGCGATTGCAGGAAACGCAGGCCCCGAGCCAGGTTAGTGGGATCGTTGGACAGCGTCACGATGTCGCCTTTCTTCAGTTCATCCAACGAGGTGATTTTGCGCGAATAGAAGCCCATGCTGGCGGTCGGCACTGCGATAAGACGGGTCAGTTTCAGCCCCTTATCCGCTGCGAACTTGTCCAGATACAGGGTATGTTGAAACAGGTTGGCGTCGATGCTGCCGTTCGACAGCGCGAGATTAGGCTGAACGTAGTCGCTGAATTCGCGCACCACGACCTTATAACCTTTCTGCGTCAGCTCCGGTTTGATGGCCTGTTTCACCATATCGCCATAGGGGCCGGGCGCTACGCCGAATACGATGGTGTGTGCGTCGCTCTGCGCGAAAGCGCAGTGAATACCCGAGGCCAGCAGCGCTGCAGCAAACGTCGCCCGAATAGAATGTGAAAATGTCATAACACCCTTCCTGTCTGAGTCATTGTTGTCATTGGTTATCATGATTATTAGGGGAATCAGCGTAATAAATAAATAATAAAAAACCCTATGATATGCAGGCATAACGATGAGCGACTTTATTTCGCGCCATCCGCATGGTCTTATCTACACTAAGGGTCAAAACGTAACAGAAGGATCGACACAATGCTAACCCTGTGGGGACGCGAGAATTCGACGAACGTCAAAAAGGTACTCTGGTGTGCCGAGGAGTTAGGGCTGACGTACCAGCACATTCCTCTGGGCGGGGCTTTCGGTGGTAATCACGACCCCGACTATCTGGCGCTGAATCCCAACGGACTGATCCCCTGCCTGCGGGACGATGAGCTGGTGCTGTGGGAATCTAACAGCATCGTGCGCTATCTGGCAGCGCAGTATGGGCAAGGTTCGCTGTATCTGGCCGATGCGAAAGCGCGCGCCAGCGCGGAGAAATGGATGGATTGGGCGATGTCCTTAGCCTCGTTTTTTGGGCCGGTGTTTATCAATATGATGCGCACGCCTCCCGCCCAGCGCGATATGGCCGCCGTTGAAGCGAATATCGCGCGTTGCGAATCGCTGCTGAGCATCGCCGATGACGCGCTGGCTTCCCTGCCCTGGCTCTCTGGGGAACACTTCGGCATTGGCGATATTCCGCTGGGCTGCATCGCCTACGGCTGGTTCGGCATGCCCATCACGCGCCAGTCGCACCCTCATCTGGAGCGCTGGTATCAACAATTAACGACGCGTTCGGCGTTTAAAAATAAAGTGATGATCCCTCTGAGCTAAACCGTCGGGTCCTCCGTCAAGATTGGCGGCCGGGCCTGTTTCCTGCCGTTGATTCAGGTATAATCCGCCGACTTTTTCCCGTACAACCCGATGTATGAGACGCTATGACTGTTAACTCCTTCGATCCTTCGCAGACCACCACGTTGGCGGCCCCGGAGAAAACGCTGACCCAGCAAAAGAACGGCGGCGACAAGCCGCAGGGCAATAAAATCGGTTTTGTCAGCCTGGGCTGCCCCAAAAACCTGGTGGACTCCGAGCGCATCCTCACGGAGCTGCGCACCGAAGGGTATCAGGTGGTGCCAAGCTATCACGACGCCGACCTGGTGATCGTCAACACCTGCGGCTTTATCGACAGCGCCGTGCAGGAGTCGTTGGAAACCATCGGCGAAGCGCTGAATGAAAACGGCAAGGTCATCGTCACCGGCTGTCTCGGCGCTAAAGAGAATCAAATTCGCGAAGTGCATCCCAACGTGTTGGAAATCAGCGGGCCGCACAGCTACGAGCAGGTGCTGTCCCACGTCCATCACTATGTCCCGCAGCCCGCGCACAACCCATTCACCAGCCTGGTGCCGGAGTCCGGCGTGAAGCTGACGCCGAGACACTACGCCTACCTGAAGATTTCGGAAGGCTGCGACCATCGCTGCACCTTCTGCATCATCCCCTCCATGCGCGGCAAACTGGACAGCCGCCCTGTTGGCTCCGTCCTGGATGAGGCTAAACGTCTGGCCGACGCCGGAGTGAAAGAGCTGCTGGTGATCTCGCAGGATACCTCCGCCTACGGCACCGACATCAAACACCGCACCGGCTTCTGGAACGGCCAGCCGGTCAAGTCCAGCATGGTCAGCCTGTGCGAACAGCTGGCGACGCTGGGGATTTGGGTCCGCCTGCACTACGTCTACCCTTACCCGCACGTCGACGAGGTTATCCCGTTGATGGCAGAAGGCAAAATCCTGCCGTATCTGGATATCCCGCTACAGCACGCCAGCCCGAAAGTGTTGAAGCTGATGAAACGCCCCGGCGCGGTCGAACGCACGCTGGAGCGCATTAAACGCTGGCGTGAGATCTGCCCGGCGCTGACGCTGCGCTCAACCTTCATCGTCGGCTTCCCCGGCGAAACGGAGGAAGACTTCCAGATGTTGTTGGATTTCCTGAAAGAAGCGCAGCTGGATCGCGTGGGCTGCTTCAAGTTCAGCCCGGTGGAAGGTGCTACCGCCAATACGCTACCCGATCCGGTGCCGGAGGAGATCAAGGAGGAGCGCTATCACCGCTTCATGCAGCTGCAACAGCAGATTTCCACACAGCGCCTGCAGGCGAAAATCGGCCTGGAGCTGCCGGTACTGATCGATGAAGTCGATGAAGAAGGCGCTATCGGTCGTAGCATGGCCGACGCCCCGGAAATCGACGGCGCGGTCTATCTGAACGGCGAAACTCGCCTCAAGCCGGGCGATCTC
>NZ_LUTN01000001.1 GCF_002111595.1 Lonsdalea britannica | reverse complement strand
GTCGTATTAGGCTCGAAGGAACACGCCTGTTGTTCGTTAAATGCGGGCACGTTAGACATCAACGCCAACCGAAACTTTTCCAACACCGTCCAAAACGCCTACGCCCGCGCCAAGGTCAACGCCCCGGCGCAAAAAGCGGGCTGGGGGTTTGCGCCTCGCCCGGCCATACCGCGAACCGAACCCGAGCCGACGCTTAAAGTCACCGAAATGACCGATACCACCAGTGCGACGCGTATCCATGTCCCCGTTTTGGTATATCAGTCGCCGCGTAAACCCGGTTTTAACGCTGATGGCAGCCCGGCTGCGGATATGACCTATGGCGATATGACCGAAGAAGAAATCAGAGCCATACCTAACTTTGGCCATTTACCTCTCTTCGTAAAAGACGGTTATTTATTTGGCTTCGATTCACCGACCATCAACTTTATAAAATTTAGGGTGATGGCGGCAACGTTGTTCTCTTCCGGGGATCTGAGAAACGTTATTCTCGCAATGATTGCCAAATTTGAAAAAAATGAAGGGGGCGAGTTTAGGCATCCGGCCTTAACCCAGGCCGCTCGCGCACATCCGAAAACACAGAAGTTTATGACTCTATTACTGGATGGCATGAAAAAAGCGATTAAGCAAAGCAATGGTGAAATAAACTCGCTGCAACTGGTTGATTGGATGGATAAATATGTTTATATCGATGATAAAAACAACGAAAGACCTCTTCTTCCTCCTGCATTCAATACCACAAAAGACAAATGGCTGGGATGGTGGAATGGTGGTCTGACAATCACGGTTAACGATGTATGGGGTGCTAAAGCGGAGATCGTCGAATTCGATCGTTGTGGGCGTTTCTATAAAGGAAAGGTACACGTAACGTTTTACGACCATTTCGGCTTGGATATTCCAGATATCGGTCCTGACCCGTCGAATGGTTCAATAAAATCTTATAGTGTATTAGGCGGATTTCGGTCCTGGTTTATTTTGCAACACTTGGACCGTTTTGGATATAAGCCTTTATAACCGTGATGGAAATGGATTACTCCATTAAGGGAGAGCTATGAAGTTAACCTTTGCCTTTCTGGTGATGAATTATTTATTGCTCATCATTGGACGTTTATATCAGTTCGACAACAGTACATTCCTATGGATGCACTATTCCACCATGTTGCCGCTGATCTGGCTTATCGCCCCAATATGCATCATCGTATTTCTGTGCCGTCGCTTCCGGCAGAAATGGATTTACATTGGCAGCACGCTGGCGCTTCATGTCTTTATGACAGTATGGATCAATTATATTGGTGACATTTCCGCAAAGTTTACCTTCGGGACAACTACCATTTATCCAGGCCAGAATGGTCGCTTTATTGTTGTTAATCCTCCTCATGGGCAGCAGGCTCTAATTAACTTGATCATGAGCTATTTTGAGCGACATCCCTTTGACAAAAAAGAGGATCGATATTACGCCAGTTTTTATCGCCGCAGCGTGGATACCCCCATTAGCGGTAAAATTCCATTAGCGCATTGGTGGGATCAATCACCCACTGGACCTTATGAGGATAACTTAGACACCATTGATTATAGAATGGCAGCTTTCGCTTCTTTTAATAGCCACAACACAAGCGAACTACCTGGGACTATGAGAATTTGGTTTGATGGCGACTATTATTATAGCTGCGAAAAAAACGAATTTAACATTGTCGATATTCAATCAAATGGCACCCAAGACCCCACCTGTGATTAGCCCTATTACGCTATGAAATTCACGCTTATTTTACTAATAATTAATTATTTATTGCTAATTATTGGCCGTTTATTCCAGTTCGACGACAGCACGTTTCTGTGGACGTATTACTCCACCATTTTGCCGCTGATCTGGCTTATCGCCCCAATATGCATCATCGTATTTCTACGCCGTCGCTTCCGGCGGAAATGGATTTACATTGGCAGCACGCTGGCGCTTCATGTCTTCATGTCTTCATGACGGTATGGATCAATTATATTGGTGACATTTCCGCGAAGTTTACCTTTGGGGCAGCGGCCATCTATCCAAGTCAGGATGAACGCTTTGTCGTCGTCAATCCACCTCAAGGGCAGCAGGCTTTGATTGACTTGATAATGAAGTATTTTGAACAACATCCCTTTGATAAAAAAGAAGATCGATACTATGCAAGTTTTTATCGACGTAGCGTGGATACACCGATAAGCGGTGAAATTCCGTTAACGCATTGGTGGGATCAGTCGCCCACAGGCCCCGACGAACATTACCTAGACATTACCGATTATCGGATCAGTAGCTTCGCTTCTTTTCATAATGTTAATATCAAGGGGCTGCGCGGTATTATGCGTTTTTGGTTTAGCAACTCTTATAATCTCACATGTGAGAAAAATCAGAACTCTATTGTAGATATCACCCCGAATGGTACCCAAGACCCCACCTGCGATTAACCCCTCTAGGCAAAAAACAGCGCGACGCTGGGCACCTCTTTCAGCGCCGCCTTGATATTCGGCAGCGGATCGGTATGCAGGGGGATCGCCTGCTCCGCCTGCCGATGTACCGCCATCCAGCCGTCATCGTTGAATACCGCATAGCTATCAATCGGACAGTCAATCAGACTGTCTCCGGCATCCAGCACATAAATCGTCACGCCCAATAAATTCCACTAACACATCCTTGCCTCTTCGATTGTGCCATCCTGATACAGCTGCGCGGTATTACTGTGCCTTTCACCATACCAGAGCTCATATCGCCTACCACGCAATTCATTCAGCGCGAACTGATGCTGATTTAGCCGGACTTTATCGCATGGGCAACCGAGCGCGCTGGGACTGCGGGCCAAAATCGAAGAGCAAACCGGCTGGCATAAAACCCTGTCTAACGTTGGCGTCAACGGCGTGACCGGCATTTCCGCCGACGTCTTCTGGGATCTGCAAGATCCGGAGACCGATGCGGGCCTGCTGAATCAGCAATGACGTCACCACCCTGATCCGCAAAGACGGCTTTCGCTTTTGGGGGTCGCGCACCTGCAGCGACGATCCGCTGTTCGCCTTCGAGTCCTACACCCGCACCACCTGGGTGCTGGCCGACACGATGGCCGAGGCGCACATGTGGGCCCGCGACATTATCGAGAGTATCCGTGCTAAGCTGCGTGAAATGACCACCCACGGCTATCTGCTCGGCGGCGACTGCTGAATTGATGAAGCGGCCAACACCAAAGACATGCTGACCCTCGACTACTACGACACGCCGGTTCCGCCGCTGTAAAACGTGATGCTGCGCTAGGGTGGCGTCGCCTCATTCTCCATCACGCTGGCAAGAGGACGGGCCGAGCTGTACCCGGAACTGCCAGCGAAAGTCAGTGGCTTTAAGCAGGAAATCGACGCAGTGGAGTGGACGATCGCAACGGTGACGCTCTCGCTCAGTGGGAAGGGGTTTACGACCGCGCTGGAGTTGGAGGTGAAGATTGACAACCTATCGATTGAATGATCAAATATTCGAAAATGCGAAATAATCTTGATAATTTGAATTTAAAGAGGGAAAGCCGATGATGAAATGCCCGCTGTGTGGATGCGCAGCCCACACCCGTTCCAGTCAGGAAATTACGCCGCAGACGAAAGAGCGCTACAACCAATGCACGAATATCAATTGCGGCCATACCTTTATTACGATGGAGACCTTTATTCGCTCCATTGCGATTCCTGCAAGTGTAAATACCGTGCCCGTACATACCAAAGGCGGAAATCAGAGCACATTGAATATTTAACCAGCACCACAGAATAAAAGAATTTCCTGTCGCGGTTTATTTTTCTTATTCGAAGACGAAATAATGCGCGCTCAAAAAATACCTGTCGCCACTTTTCGCTATTGAGATTTATTACAGACACAAAAAAACCGCCATAGGGCGGCCGATGACTTTTTGCTAGGAGATTGATTATTATGGGTTTTATTCAATGGTGCCCAGGGCGGGACTTGAACCCGCACAGCGCGAACGCCGAGGGATTTTAAATCCCTTGTGTCTACCGATTCCACCACCTGGGCCAAAACTGGAGGCGCGTCCCGGAGTCGAACCGAGGTAGGCGGATTTGCAATCCGCTGCATGGCCACTCTGCCAACGCGCCTTAATAACTTACCTACACTGATAACGATAATGTAGTTTTGAATGGGGACCAGATTGTCATTTCTCTTCTAACCATTTGATTAGAATCGATTTTCTTATTCCCTAACCAGGAATGGACGCTATTATGGACTGGTTAGGAATGGATGGCAAGCCCTTTGTACCCCACAAAATATCAAGTGCCTAAAAGTTGATCGCCTTGCATTATACCGCCCGTAACCACCGCAAGGAATGCTCGATTTTTATTCGGATGAAGCGGTAATACTCCTGACCATTGCTTCCCACAAGGGCGTTACCCCGCATCACCCCATGCTGTCGCTATGGAGAGGTAGACACAAGCTGACCAACTTGTCATAAAGTGCGACCTTAAGAGTAGACGATATCTCGCACCTTAACTCCCCATCCCAGAGAGTCATCAGGTTTGGCTGTCCCTCTCAACAGCGCTAGCTTGGCGTTTCATCGCCTGAAATGTCATCAGGATGATTCGCGTTCGTGATGCTCGTGTTAGCCAACTAGTCGATGTTGTTCATTCTCGCCTCTTTCCTTCTTATATATAGCACTACCCGTCACCAGACATGACCACGCTCTAGTAGAGCAAAAAAACATCAAAAGTATCGGCTGATGAATATAGGGAGAGAATGCGAGGCCAAATAAACTTCTTCAATAGCATGCTTTATTAAAAAGCCAATTATTTTGAGCTGACTATTTCCTATTCAACATGTTCAACCGTAATTAAATAACACATCGGTGATGACAGCATAATCACACTTTGTTTAAGCTCAGGATAGAAAATATAAATGGCGTGATATTCATTGCCTATCAACAAACGGATGCTGACGCCACAAGGTGTATTCAAATTAGCAAGTAAAATAAAATATGATTTTATTCAAAACACCCTCTAATTTTGATTAAGGACAGTATGTTAAAACACAGGCTTGATAAAATGTTCGTAAATGGAGAATTGGGATTTAAGAATGCGCCGGATATTTATCGCGAACAGCATAAATAAGCATTTCTCCCTAATAAATTGCCTGCTGTGTAATAGGTTATAAACGTTGCAATTACGCCTTTGTTTTGAACAGAAAATTTTATAATAATTAGAAGGATACGCATAAAATACTGAGCTAGCGAATAATATGTATTTTGAGAAATCCACATTGCGGTATATCAGTTGGCAAAGTTTGTCCGGGTTAGACTATACCGCCGATAAATCAAGTGATGACAGGTAAGCATCTTCTGCGTTCATACTTGTGATTTTCTCGTGACAATAACTTAAGATTTGTACGAAATTAATCCATCAGTAACGATGGAAAATAACTCGTGTGCGACTGTCATCGGGAGAAAATACAAATTTTAAAATAATGGCGAAGAGGTATTTACATTTTTTTATCGATTGTGTTCTTCCCGGCTTCCGAGATCACAACCGATAAATTGATGACAACATAAATCAAATATCACCGCCAAAATATTTTGCATTTCACGATGCCAATTTAGGCATTCTCAAATGAGGTATTTGGGTGGCCGTCATTTTAATGACAGATAACAGAATTGTTAATTCATAAATACTTAGAGGTCACAATGAAAACTCAGATGAAGAAGACATCGGCAGAGGCATGCCCTTTATCTCAACAGGAGGAGAAACAACGTACGCTTTCCAGGCGTAAATTCCTGCTGTATGGTAGCTGCGTCGCCGCCGGAACGGTTGCACTGGCCGGCACCGCGCATAAGACGATGGCGAAAGAGGCCGTAGCGAATGCCACCGCACCGGGAAAATGCCCTCCTGGCGTGATAGCGTCCTCCTGTGTCGCCGCCGATCCGACATTGGCTCCCGGCGCGAACCCCGCGGCGCCGAAAACCGTCACTATTACGCCTCGCGCTGCCGAAAATGTGGTGACGGAATACCCTTTCAACGGCGGACTACTGTTCGGCGTAATGGTCAGTCAGCTGCACGAATTCGACACCGCCGGGCTTTTCGCCCATCAAGATAACACCGACGTCATTCTTACCAATCTGGGCACTCAGCCGGTCTATGTCGCTGCGACAGCGCACGTCAACAGCGATTTGCATCATGACACCCCGCTGCGTCATGCCGTTCCCTCGCTACAAAGCATCATCATCCGTGCAGGAGCGGTCATCACGACGGCTGACGCCTCTGCAAACGGGGTCATCTCGCTGATCCAGGTCCGCAATACGCGCAATGTCGAATCGGATATTTTTTCACGCGATACCCAGTGGGCGAAATACGCTTTCCCAGCCGGCACCCCTGCGCTTCCGCTGTGGATCTCTAATCAGCTTCATCTGAACCACAAAATCCAGGTGAATCCGTGGCAATTGACCGGTTTACCTGCGCCTGCGGGCAGCAAGGCGTTGCCTTACGAACTGTATGTCAATCTGTGGTGGCTGCCGGCCGGTTCCGATGCTGGGATCCACGCGGCGCATGGCAGCAATCTGTTCGAGGTCCATACCCAACTGATTGGCTGTGGCCGTATGCAGAAGTTCACCGACATCGACAAAGCCCGTGCCGCGATTGCCGGCAAACGGGCCGTACTGCCGGAAGGCGGCGTTGCATCGCCGTTTGATACAGGTAAAGCCTTCCCTGAACTCTACGAAGAATTTAGACTCGCGCCCGGGAACACGCATCTGCCGATGCCGATCGTCACGGAATACGACGCCTGGAAAGGCGTGTCGGACATCGCTAAAAATGCCAGCATGGACGATCCCTGCTTCTTCTACCCGCCCCATCAGTATTACGCCGACACCGATAGCGTGTGGATTGCCTTTGAATTTCACCGTTCAGCAGACAAGCACTAATCGACTATCAAGGACAGCGTAATGATGAAAAACAGAGAACTTCCCACGTCGTGGCGTGCTTATAACACCTATGACTATGTCCCCGTGGACGATTGGTCCGTTGGCGACGACATTGAGCTTTATTCAGTCTACTGGGATGGCAAACCCCATTCCCCCAACGGTTTCGACGCGGACTGGACGATTTATATCAATGCCAAGGCCAAACCGAAATCCGGCGCGGCGACCGCCGAGCGGGACGTGTATCTCGTATTGCAGGTCACATCTTGTGAGAAAGATGCCTTCCGGGTTCGGTTTTCCCCTTCCGCCGAGAGCATCGACGACTACCCGAACAAAGTCTATGGACCGATCATAGTAGAACGGCTGGATCAGATACGTCGACACGAGCAGACGGCCGGATACCACCCGCTGCTGCGCTGGAATCGCGATGGCGTGAGCATCCAACTGAAATCTATCCAGATTCAGTTCTTACGTGACAACAACGACCTCCTGTCGATCCAGATCAAACGCCTGTCTGATGGCGCCATCACTGACATTTCATCCGGCCCGCTCTGCCATGCCAAACCCGGCGTGGGCACCGTCGCCAACATGAAGCGTAAAGCCGAGGCGGCGACTCACTACTTCGGTCTGGGCGAGATAGTTAATTACAATCTGACCGGCAAAAGCCATGCGACCGTCGGGCACGCTGTTGAGGATTGCTATAGCTACAGCGGCTATTCGCTGCTGGATCACACCGGCTCGCAGATCACCTGCTACAACTACGACAACCTCTGGTACAACCAACCGGAAGTCTTCTCAAATAAGACGAAGTACAAAGACGCGTTCAAAGCCAACGCCAGCATCCCGCTTTATCTGAACGCGCCTTTTTATATCGAGCGCGCCGTGGTGGAGGGCCACCAGCAGTTTCTTGGCGTGTTCCTGGATAATACCGGCCAGAGCTACTTCTCCCTCAAAAACCCGTCTCGCGACAAAAATGCGGTAGAAGCTGGCGTTCAGCACGGCGAATTCGACTGCCATTATATGTTCGCGGAACAGGGGGCGGGAGTAATGGATGCCTTCACCTACCTGATGGGGAAAGGCGAACTGAATGCGCCGGCGGCAAAAGACGTGACGTTGAATGACCGCGCGGTCATGCCGCCCAAATACATCTTTGGTTATTTTCAGGCCAAATACGGTAGTCCCGGCCTGCTGCGCCCGGATGATGTCAACGATCCCATCAAGGTGTATGTGGAGGACATCGTCAAAGGGCATAAAAAATCCGGTATTCCGATTGAAGGCCTGGGGATCGATATCGATATCCAGGAAGACAAAAAGGTCTTCACCATCAAGGATAGCTTCTGGACGAAAGGCAAGGTCGACGAAGGGATCTCGGTATTCGACTGGGCGGCCCAGTTCAATCTGCAATGCCAAACTAATATCACACCGTTTATCCGCGCGGACAAAGTCGCCTATAACCCAGCCGATAAAGCGAAAAAACAGTATGTCACCGCTCAGGGACTGATTGAGAAAGGCTACTGCGTCGCTAACGAGGGTGAAGCCAACATTCCCAAATTCCGGGGGCCGAAACGTGAAAGCGATTATCCTGGTCTGACTTACACCCGTATCGGCGAGGTTAACTATCCCGACCAGAACCTGTTGGTGCTGGATTACGGCATCAATGCGCAAACGTCGGAACGCGATATGATCGGCGCCGTTGTCACCGACTACGGCAACCCGGACGCCGCGCGTTTTTGGGGTGACCAATATGCCTATCTGCTCAAAAATGGGCTTGGATTCATCTGGCAGGATATGCCGGCGCCCGACTCCATGCCTCACGTTGAAGACGGTAAAAATTTCGCGGATACGGAAGCGCCGCGTAACCAATTCGGCTGGTCGCTCACCGGGGAATCGCCCGATGACGACAGAAGAAGAACCAATACTTTCAACTGGCGTAGCTACCACGGTCAGGCGCATCTGACGGATCCCCGTTTCGGCGATGGTCGTAAAACGCCGTACGTCGAGCTGCGCAACTTCCATGCCTACATGCTGGCGAAGTCCAGCTACGAGTACGGACTCAGCGCACACGAAGATATGCTCAAGGGGTACAAACGCAGCTATATCATCTGTCGCAGCGGCTACCCCGGCCTCCAGCACTATGCAGGTCACTGGGTGGGCGATAACGCCTCCACCTGGCATCACCTGCAGGCCACCCTGCCGATGGTGCTTAACCTGGGGATGTCCGGGCTGCCCATCTCCGGTTCCGACGTTGGCGGATTTGCGCCGGGTGAAGCGCCAGAAGATCCCAGCAGTATTTTCTTCGGCGCTCAGCACTGCCGCAATCACAATCCCATGGTGTATGACCGGCTGGTGCTGGGTCCCGATGACATCGACATCGGCGACATCTGCGAGCACGAGCTGATGACCCGTTGGGTTCAGGCGGCGTGCCTGTTGCCGTGGATGCGCAACCATTACGATGCGATGAAACCTTATCAGGAAATTTATCGCTACGACGAGAAGGTGCCGGGCAGCAGCGATCGTTCCTTCGCCGATATCATGACGGCCTTCGTCTGCTTCCGCGTACGCTGGCATCACCTGCTGTATGACGCTATGTATCAGAATACCCAGACCGGTATTCCGATCTTGCAGGCGATGTGTTTGTGGCAGGGCGACGACGCGATCTTCGATAAATGCAACAAGGACGTACTGGCGACACAGTGCTTCATCGACAGCTCCGTGCTTTATGCCCCAATCATGACGCGCAGCATCGCCGGGAGCGAAGCCGCCTACGTGGCGGAAAAGGACATTTACTTCCCTAATGCGGTCAAAGGGCAGACGCTGAACTGGTATCGTTACCATGTCATCGAAGACACCGTGGATATCGCCAATCCCATTAAAGGGGGCCAGCGCCGTACCGTCAGCGCAGACATCACCAACGTGCCGCTGTTTATTCGTGAAGGCGCAATTATCCCTGAACGCCACACGCAGTCTGATCTCCCTGCGCCGTTCAAGAATATTCAGGTGATGGATAAGTTCGAGCAGCCGCTGGTGCTCGCGCTCTATCCCCTCGGCGAATCTGACGAAGGCGACCATCAACTTTACTGGGACGATGGCGGCGTCACCCGTTCAGCAGAACGTCAGGGACAGTTCTCGGTGATCGATGTTCGCCAACGTCGAATCGACGGTTCGCTGGAGGTTAGCCTGACACCGCGCAAGTACGATTACCCGCTGCACGCATTTGTCTACCTGCGCCTGCGCACGGACAAACCTGCGTTGCAACGGCTGACGGTCGGCTCGTCTACCCTCAGCACTCGCGTAGATTCGACGGACGCACTCTTCAAACACGAGGGAGAGGCGGCTTATGTTGACCCACGCGGCAGCGTCTGGATTAAAGTCAGCACCCGCACGCTATCCGCAACCCACGCGTTGACGATGAATATCGTGTCATAACGCATTCGACCTCATCACGGGCAGGCTTTCCGCCTGTCCGTGATTTTTTACCGCCTTCCACCAGCCAACGCCCCACCCCATTTCTCTTCCTGAGTCCTGTTTCATTATCCTGTCATACAGCAGAGATATACCTGCCGCATTGTTCGGTTTCCACGAAAGTCAGCGCCGACAAGAAACCAAGAAAAGCAAATCGTGGAGCGTAAAGACCAACCACAGATAACAATACGGGCCTTCCATTTTGCATGGAAAGCCCGTTGATAAGACGGTCAAGCGCCGAGGATTAATGGCGCTAAAGCATGATTAGGCCAGACACATACCCGCGTCAAAACCTTCACGCGCAGCCACCAGCGCATTGCTGGTTTTCACGGCGCCACCGATGACGATCGCATCGTCGGCAACGCCTTCCAGCTCTTCAGCCAGTTCTTTGACCGGCGCGTATCCCAGTGCGATAACGACGGTATCCGCTTCTAACTCCATTCGTCCTTGCGCATTTTCGAGGATCACTTGATGCTCGCCAATTTCGCACAGCTTGGTGTTGGGGTACTGCTTCACGTCATACTCTTCCAGTACGGACATCAGATGCAGTTTGCTGACGCCATCCAGCTCTTGCAACAGGCGGTCGCGCATTTCAACCACGGTGACCTCTTTCTGCTGCATGGCCAGATGTGCCGCGGTTTCGCCACCGACTTCACCGCCGCCCGCGATCACCACGCGCTGACCGGTCACCACATTGCCCAACAGGACATCTTCCGCCAGCACTACGTGCGGCTGATTGATGCCCTTAATCGGCGGAACCGCCGGTTTACCCCCGGTGGCGACGATAACGGAGTCCGGGCGACCTTCCGCCACGATCGCTTTGGTCAGCGGCGTATTCAGCTTGATCTCCACGCCCAGTTTTTCCAGCTCCCGGCCCAGCCAGGCCGTGTAGGTCGCCAGCTCGCCTTTACCCGGAGGGAAAGCCGCAGAGCGGAACTGACCGCCCAGATAGCCGGTTTTTTCAAACAGCGTCACACGGTGACCACGCATCGCCGCCACGCGGGCCGCTTCCAGCCCTGCCGGACCCGCCCCCGCGATGAAGACGCGTTTAGGGCTATCGACCTTGCTGTAGTCCAGGCTACTTTCACGCGCCAGCGACGGGTTGACCAGACAGGTGAACGGCACGCCAAGCGGCAAACTGGCCAGACAACCCTGCATGCAGCCGATGCAGTAACGAATAGACGCGACATCACCCGCTTTCGCTTTGTTGGGCAGATGTGGGTCGGCCAACGAACCACGTCCCATCGCGATAAAGTCCGCTTTGCCCAAGGCCAAAACGTTGTCCGCCATACGCGGATCGTTAATGCGGTTCACGGTGATGATGGGCATACTCACCGTTTTTTTCAGCTCTTCGGAGAAAGAGACGGCCCAGGCATGGCCCACATACATCGGCGGCACAGTACAAGCCTTGTTGTGATCGCCATAAACGCCCATAGTCATGTGCAGCGCATCCACGCCCCACTCTTCGAAGATCTGCGCCAAAACGCGGGTTTCGGCGATATCACGCCCGCCCAGGAAACCTTCGTCAGCGGAAAGTCGGATGGTCACAGGATAGTCAGCGCCCACTTCCTTACGCACCGCCTCATAAATCTCTTTTAAGAACAGGATGCGGCCGTCGAGGCTACCGCCATATTTATCGGTACGCTTATTGGCATAAGGCGATAAAAATTCGGCAATCAGATAACCATGACCGGCATGAATTTCAACACCGTCAAAGCCCGCCTCTTTCACACGGCGAGCGCAATCTGCAAATTCTGAAACCAACTGCTGAATTTCGTCGATACCCAGTTCCCGAGGCATTTCTTTTAACGCGGGGCAAGGGATTGCCGAAGGGGCCACTGGCTGCACACCGCCGTTCACATTTTCTGACGTCTGGCGGCCCGCATGGTAAATCTGGCAGAAGATTTTACTGTCGTATTGATGGATGGTGTCGGTGAGTTTTCGATGACTGGCGATTTGCTCGTCGCGCCAGAGTCCACCGATATATTTACAGCCCATCGCATTTTCGTTGATGGCGTAGTTCTCCGTGATGATCAGCCCCCAGCCGCCTTTTGCTTTTTCTTCGTGATAGGCGATATAGCGGTCTGATGCCGTACCATCGCTGTTACACAGGTTGGTGACCATGGCAGGAACGACGAGCCGGTTCGGAATAACGCACTGATTAATTTTTTCGGGGTGAAATAATTTTTTGAACATATTTTATATTTTTCCTGCTAATGAATATAAAAGATATTATTCTAATAGCATTAGAAATGCCTTTTAAAAAATATCGTCCTCGAATTTCATTATAATAATTCACACCTTTCTCAAACAATGACTATTTATTAATACCCACCCCAACCATGAAGCACGTCAAAATAACGCTAAAAACAGAGCTCATCTGAAAAATGAATAAAAACAAAAAAGATAATAAGATGTTCTATAAATGGAGAGAATAACGTTATCAACCTGTTCGGGATTAAATAGGCTGCAATCAGTCATCCTTTGATATCGTTTTTCTGTTAATTAATTCAACAAGGACCAGTACAAAGAAATGTTATTTTTATTCGGGTTAACGGGCTGAGATTTCCTGCAGAAGAAAGATACCCATGCTGGCAAAACGCCGCGGTGAAAGATTGCCTGGGTTATCGGCACAGCGTAGGGCTGAACATACCGTGGACAGGGGCTGCTTCCCCGCCGGTGAGCCAGTGTATGAGGGTGGTTGCTGCATTCAGGCTGCCTTTCCCCTAGCTTTTATTTCTCCTGATAATGGTGATTATTTTTACTCGGTGGAAATGTTTCACCTTTTTCGACACGACGATCATAAGCTGAACCCGCGCATGAATTATCCGTGTCATGATACTGCCCATCGGTTGCTGTTTTGGCGCGCGTTTTGGCAGTTCAATGTTTAGGCATAATTAACGCCTCATTTAATTTAACTTGAACACGGGTAAGATAATTATGGATTGTGATATTTTCGTGAAGGCCTATGTTTTTATTTTTAAATAAGCGGTTTTATGTATCTATCCCGCCATTGTCGATATAGTATTTTCTGAAAATATTATTCTTCAATGCGTTTATGGAAAAGACTCACCATACCATTGAGCCTCTGTATGACTTTCTTTTTGACAACACGTCTTGAATCGCCCAATTCACGACTCATGCTAACTTGCGATTTTTTCTTCCCTGATAGCATCATTTTATCCAGCGAGTCAATGCTGAACCCGCGTCATATAGATACATCCTCCCTTTCACGACAGCCGCGTTTTGATAAGCGGTTTTGCAGGTTGGCTCACCGGTGAATACCCTATTCGGTTGGAATATCAGACCTATTGCGCCATACAAATCGCGTCTCGGACGCGTGAAAACGAACCTCACAAAACACCACAAAATGAGAGGTTTTTTGTTAGAAGAGAACACTGATAACATCAGAAGATATTTATCAACGGAAGCCGTCCATTTTAGCCAAGCGGGTACCGACTCTTTTCGGGAAGTGAAGCACGATAAACAACGTTTCGCTTCCCAGAACGACAACAAACTGAACGAAAAATCAGGGGGAAAAATGTATAAAATAGAGCAGGTTGGCTCTTTGCTTAGACCAGAATGGTTAAAAGAGGCACGAGTGCGTTTTCAGGCAGGCGAAATCTCTGCGGTGGAATTCAAGCGTATCGAGGATCGCGCGGTACGTGAGGCCGTCGCCGTTCAGGAAGCGGCTGGCGTCGAGGTCGTGACCGACGGCGAACAACGTCGTTCGATGTTTTTCTCATGGTTTTTTGATGCGCTGTCCGGATTTGATCTTACCGCATCCTCCAATTTTCCCGGTCTGGAATGGCGGGGTCTGAAAGGAACAGCGCAGGCGACGAATGCGAAAACGCCTGTTGTGCCTGTCGTAACCCGCAAGCTTGCCCGTAAGAAAGCGGTATCGGTCGAGGAGTTCACTTTCCTGCGCGCTATCACTGACCGGCCCAAGAAGATCACGCTGCCCTCTCCGCTTCTTGCCTGGTCATTCTGGTCTGCATCGCATTCAGCTGAAGCCTATCCCGATATCTTCGACCTTTTCCATGATGTAGCCAGACTGCTGCGGGAAGAAATCGAAGAACTGCGCGATCTCGGCTGTGAATATGTGCAGATCGATGCGCCGGAACTGGCGATCCTCATCGACCCTCAGCTAAGGGAAGACGTGAAAGCTCAGACGGGCATTGATACTGAGCGCTTACTCGAAGAGGGGATCGCGTGCATCGACGAAGTGGTCAACGGCCTCGAGGGCATCACCACCTGCCTGCACATCTGTCGCGGCAACAATGCGGGACAGTTCTACGCGGAAGGCGGTTATGAGAGCATCGCCGAAGCGCTGTTTAAAGGTGCGCGGAGCTTCGACCTTTATTCTCTGGAATATGATGATCTCGCTCGGGAAGCTTTGAACCTCTGGCATTGGTTCCGAAAGGCAAAGGGGTCATTCTCGGGTTAATCTCAACTAAGCGACCCGATCTGGAAGCAAAAGATCTGCTCAAGGCGCGCATTAGCGAGGCGACCCGCTTCATCCCGCTAGAACGTATTGGCCTTTCACCTCAATGCGGTTTCGCATCAACATGGGAAGGCAATCCGTTAACCATGGACGATCAGACCAAAAAGCTGCAGCTGGTCCGCGAGGTAGCGGAAGAGGTACTGCAAGCGCCGTCGACTGAATCCTCTTCAGACTAACAAAAACCCATAAAGTGATGGGGGCGGCGTAACTGTGCAGATGGTCAACCTCCCCCATCCACCTTATCAGCCCATAGGATATGAACATTTCTATGGGCTGTTTACTTTTAAGTTTGCGATGCTTGGGTCAAAAGAAATGAACGACGCTGATACGCTACCGGCGTCCCAATGCGAGACCCGCTGATTTGATTTTACGAAAAGTTCTGGGATGAGTACTTCAGCTAACAACGAGCAAACGTCGCTGCTAGTCATAACGATGTTGAAAGGCTGGGGTAGATAATTGAGATTGACGTGCTTCAGAAACAAAAAAAGAGCTTTCGCTCTTTTTTTTTGATTCTGCAGACTTAAGGAGCCATCTGCAGATAAGAATTGGAGCGGGAAACGAGACTCGAACTCGCGACCCCGACCTTGGCAAGGTCGTGCTCTACCAACTGAGCTATTCCCGCGTAACAGATTGACTTCATCTGTTAAAGTGACTGACAAGCCATGCTTGCTGTCGATGCGGTGCATTCTACTGACCTATCGCAGCGAGTCAATGAAATTATCGGCCGAAATCACTCACTCGCTGATTTTTGCGTCAGCTCGATTAATGTTCGAACAAATCGTGCCGCGAAGCGTTCAAGTATTGGAACATTGACCAGAACGTTAACACCGCAGCCACGTATAACGCCGCAACGCCAACACCCTGGACCAACATATCAGGACGCCACAGCAAAGCGAACAGCGCCAGCATTTGGGCGGTCGTTTTCACTTTTCCGATCCAGGAAACGGCCACACTACTCCGCTTTCCAATCTCCGCCATCCACTCACGCAGCGCGGAAATAATGATCTCACGGGCGATCATCGTGGCAGCGGGCAAGGTGATCCACCAGGAGTGGTAATGCTCGGCGACTAAAACCAAAGCAACGGCAACCATCACTTTATCCGCTACCGGGTCGAGAAAAGCCCCAAAACGGGTCGTTTGTTTCCAACGACGCGCCAAAAATCCATCAAACCAGTCAGTGACCGCCGCTCCGACAAAAATGACGGCGCAGGCCAGAGGTGCCCAGGCGAAAGGAAGATAGAACGCCAGCACAAAGAAAGGAATTAATGCAACGCGAAACAGGGTAAGCCACGTAGGTATATTAAATTGCATAGTTCTTTTGATAACTGTCTGGCCGGAGTGGGTATTGTGAGTATGTTGCTACATTGTCCCTAGTGTTTCAATGCATAGTAAATTTTTTCTGCCAAAGCTGAAGAAATTCCCGGCACATTAGCAATTTCTTCGATACTGGCATTCTGAAGCGGTTGCAGCCCGCCCATATACTTAAGCAACGTTTGACGACGCTTCGGCCCCACCCCCTCGATCAGTTCCAGGCTACTGGTATTTTTGACCTTGGCTCTTTTCTTCCGATGACCGGAGATGGCGTGATCGTGGGAATCATCGCGAATGTGCTGAATGACATGTAGCGCAGGCGAATCGGGCGGCAAGGCGAAGCCTCTCCCGTCGCCTCAAAAAACAGCGTTTCCAGCCCGGCTTTTCGATCGCTCCCTTTCGCGACGCCCAAAAGCAGCGGCTGTGTTTTATCCCAGGGAACCTGGAGTTCATCGAAAACGGCTTTAGCCTGCCCCAACTGCCCTTTCCCGCCATCAATCACGATGACATCCGGAATTTTACTGTCATCCAGCGCTTTGCCGTAACGCCGTTTCAGCACCTGAGTCATCGCCGCGTAATCATCGCCTGGGGTGATCCCGGTAATATTATAGCGCCGATACTCGGAACGAAGCGGTCCGTTTGCGTCGAAGACACGCAGGATGCGACCGTCTGCTCCCCCATCGTGTGGCTGATGTCGAAACATTCCATGCGTTTGATTTCGGGCAGCTGCAAAACATTGGCTAATGCCGTCAAACGCTGATGAATAGTTGATTGCTGAGACAGTTTGCTGATCAGCGCGGTATTGGCATTCGTTCGCGCCAGCTTGAGATAACGAGCGCGGTCGCCGCGAGGACGGCTTTGGATCTGCACTTTGCGTCCTGCGATCTCGGTTAATGAGTCCGTCAGAAGCTGTTGTTCCGGCAACGAAAAATCCAACAAAATTTCGGTAGGCAACGTCCGGGAAAGACTTCCCTGCAAGTAGAATTGCCCCACGAAAGTTTGTACGACTTCAGCCAGTTCCGTGCCTCCCGGAATTTTGGGGAAGTAACTGCGGCTACCCAGCACCTTGCCCTGGCGAACGAACAAAACATGTACGCAGGCCAGACCCGCATCGAAGGCAACGCCGATGACATCGAGATCTTCGCCATCTCCTGCGCCGGAAACGAACTGTTTTTCCGTTACCCGGCGTACCGATTGAATTTGATCGCGTATCCGCGCCGCTTCTTCGAAGTTCAGCGTTTTGCTTGCGGCTTCCATCTGAGCGATTAGACGCGTCAGCACCTGCTGGTCTTTTCCCAGCAAGAACAATCGGACGTATTCCACCTGCTGACGGTACTCTTCATCGCTGACGAGTCCGGAGACGCAGGGGCCGAGACAACGACCAATCTGATATTGCAGACACGGACGGGAGCGATTGCGATAAACGCTATCTTCGCACTGACGAATGGGAAACAGCTTTTGCAGCAGCATCAAGGTTTCGCGTACCGCATTCCCATTGGGGAAAGGCCCAAAATATTCGCCCTTCGCATGCTTGGCGCCGCGATGAATGGAAATTCTGGGATGTTTATCAGAGCTCAGGAAGATCAGCGGATAAGATTTATCATCGCGTAATAACACGTTGTAGCGAGGCTGGTAACGCTTGATGTAGGTATGTTCTAGCAGCAGCGCTTCCGTTTCGGTATGCGTGATGGTCACATCGATCTGATGAATGCATTTGACGAGCGCCTCTGTTTTGCGGCTACCTACGTTGCGACGGAAGTAGCTGGAGAGACGCTTTTTCAGGTCCTTCGCCTTACCGACATAAATAACCGTATCGTCAGCATCATACATACGGTAAACCCCAGGTTGGCTGGTTACCGTTTTTAAGAACGCCGGGGCATCAAAGCTTTCACTCACTACTGGTCAACGTCTCCGCATTAAAAAGACCATGCCGGATGGCAAGGTGGGTCAACTCCACGTCCCCGCTGATATTCAATTTACTGAACATTCGATAACGATAACTGTTCACCGTTTTAGGACTGAGGTTCAGTTTATCTGAAATCTCGACCACTTTCTGCCCCTTAGTGATCATCAGCATAATCTGTAATTCGCGGTCGGAAAGGCACTCCAGGGGAGTTTTTGTTTGCGGAGCCAACTGACTCAGCGCCATCTGCTGAGCGATGTCAGATGCGATATAACGTTTCCCGGCGTGCACAGAGCGAATGGCGCAGATCACTTCCTGAGGCGTCGCGCCCTTGCTCAGATAACCTGCGGCACCCGCCTGCATCACTTTGGCGGGAAGAGGACTCTCTGTATAAATAGTCAGCATGATGACTTTTATTTCAGGAGAAAATCGCACGATTTTGCGTGTTGCTTCCAGACCGCCGATACCCGGCATGTTCATGTCCATCAGGACAACGTCCACGCTATTGTTACGGCACCATTTGGCCGCATCCTCGCCACACGCGGCCTCGCCTACCACTTTGAGGCCTTTGATGTCGTCAAGAATGCGCCGTATCCCTGCCCGCACCAATTCGTGGTCATCAACAAGAAAAACGCTAATCAAAGAACAATTCTCCAAAAAGAGAGTAACACTTAAAATTGCTAATTCCCGTGGTGATACTCTATGGCTTAATTACAATGAATACACTTTTCCATCAAAAATGTATTTTTATTGACTATGTGCAATAGATTTCATATTGGTTATATGTTCTCGCGACGTCAACAGCAATCTGTTTGACTACGATACAGCATGATTATTACAAAAACCGGATTTTTAAGAAAAAAGGGACAATTGTCACCTTAAAATAAAAAACAATGCCAAATCAACATATTAAGAATAATCTTTCTTCATATATATGTTGTGACTTTGCTAACGGAACGATTATAGCCGCACTTGTGCCTCAGGGCGACTATTTTCTACAGCATAAAATGCATCCTAAAAATACCAAAATAATGCCATATAGATACATCTTTTTCATATTTAAGTGGGAAGGTACATTTAGAAAAATATAACCACCAGCGAAATAATATCTCTAATTCCATATATAAAAACAGGCTATTCATTATCTGAAACCGAACAGCGATTACCTATGTTATAATGCGCCCCAATTTTTTGGTATGTCGGTCATCTCAGGGTCCTGGCGACATAACATATCGATCTTACTGGACTTATCTCTATAAGGAGCAAATATGAATAAGGCCGATTTTTCGACAGAAACCTCTGTCGAAGCTCTAGCTCATGAAGTCACCTGTCTTAAAGCTGTACTCACACTGTTGCTGAAATCCATCGGACAGGCCGATGCAGGTAAAGTGATGGTGAGAATGGAAAAATATATCGATCAATTAGAAGACCAAAATCAGTCGGATGTTCTTAGTCATACGATGAAACAAATTAAAACGGTTTACCGCAGATAACTTTCTTCCTGCCGGTCAGTATCAGCCGATCGGCAAGATATCCTCTACTCCTGAGCTCCCTCGACATAAAAAATCAACGTAGACAGCCCCCACCGTGTTCAGATTAACGCGATCACTCTTTTGGCAGGCCAACCCCGTAAATGACTTTTTACGCGGTTAACATTCCAAACACATATTAGAAATAAAATACATTTAAGATAATAATGAAAAATTAACTATTGGAAGAGAGTCGATAGATTTAGATGAGGAACTGGAATTGAAATATAATAAAACACGAGGTAATAAAGGGGTGTTGGTGGGTCGTCGGGGCTCGAACCCCGGACCAATTGATTAAGAGTCAACTGCTCTACCAACTGAGCTAACGACCCAACGGGACGGATTATTCACTCTCCACTACTTCATGTCAAATGGTTATTATTGTTTTTTGTATCCAGCGACAAAAAAGAAATTGAATTAAACATCGGCGACTTCATGGTTCGGCTGGTTTCACCATAGCCAGAAGTATCATCTTTATATTGAAGGCCCACCTAAAATCTTGATTGCTATTATTCTCACCTGTCTGAGCATTATTTCATCATGCTTGAATCACGCTGTTTTACTCCTATATCAGCATCTATGAGCATCGCCGTCACAATGTGATATTATTCCCCGCTTTCAGCATCACAAGCCAAGAGCCACTCAAGAGCTCAACAAAACACCACATCACGGACAAGAACAGGAAACACACTTGAATGTCTGAACAATCCAAAACGGTTAACCAGACCGCCGAAGCGAAACCGCAAGGCGACCTGCGGAGAAACCTAAACAACCGACACATTCAGCTCATTGCCATCGGGGGCGCGATTGGTACCGGTCTTTTCATGGGGTCGGGAAAAACAATCAGCCTGGCCGGCCCCTCCATCATTTTCGTTTACATGATCATCGGCTTTATGCTGTTCTTCGTTATGAGAGCGATGGGCGAACTCTTACTCTCCAACCTGAACTATAAATCCTTCAGCGATTTCGCCGCGGATTTATTGGGACCTTGGGCCGGCTTCTTCACCGGTTGGACCTATTGGTTCTGCTGGGTCGTCACCGGGATCGCCGATGTCGTGGCCATCAGTTCCTACGCCCAGTTCTGGTTCCCAGGACTATCACAATGGATATCGTCCCTACTGTGTGTGCTGCTCCTGTTAACGTTGAACCTGGCGACGGTCAAACTGTTTGGCGAAATGGAGTTTTGGTTCGCCATGATTAAAATCATCGCCATCGCCGCCTTG
Organism: Lonsdalea britannica; assembly: GCF_002111595.1. GTDB lineage: Bacteria > Pseudomonadota > Gammaproteobacteria > Enterobacterales > Enterobacteriaceae > Lonsdalea > Lonsdalea britannica. The sequence goes on along the minus strand of NZ_LUTN01000001.1, from coordinate 310,725 downwards.
ATTATAATCGGCGCCGGGCTGGTGTTCATGCACTACCCGTCACCCTCAGGAAATATCGCATCCTTCACCAACTTGTGGAGCCACGGCGGCATGTTCCCACAAGGGGTAACCGGATTTTTTGCCGGATTCCAGATCGCGGTGTTTGCTTTCGTCGGTATTGAACTGGTGGGAACGACCGCCGCTGAGACCAAAAACCCGACGGTCGTTCTGCCACGAGCCATCAACGCAATCCCTGTCCGCATCATCATGTTCTACGTTTTCTCGTTGGTGATGATTATGTCGGTGACGTCCTGGGATCACATTGCACCCGATCGTAGCCCGTTCGTGGATATGTTTATCCTGGTCGGCCTACCCGCAGCGGCCAGCGTCATCAACTTCGTGGTGCTGACATCCGCCGCGTCCTCCGCCAACAGTGGCGTATTTTCCACCAGCCGTATGCTGTTCGGGTTGGCCAAGCAAGGCGACGCTCCGCGACGTTTTAGTGTGCTATCGAAACGCGCCGTCCCCTCAGCAGGACTCCTGTTCTCCTGTACCTGCATGCTATCTGGCGTCGTGCTGATTTATTTAATCCCGAACGTCATGACCGTGTTTACGTTGGTTACCACCGTCTCAGCGATCCTGTTTATGTTTATCTGGAGCATCATCCTCTGCTCCTATCTCGCCTACCGTAAACAGCGACCAGAGCTGCACAAAAAGTCCCAGTACAAAATGCCTCTGGGAAAATTGATGTGCTGGGTGTGCCTTGCGTTCTTCGCGTTTGTCTTGGTATTGCTGACGCTTCAGCCGGATACGCGCCAGGCGCTCATCGTGACGCCGCTATGGTTCCTGGTACTAGCCGTCGTTTATATCTTTATGCGCAGGAAAAAACAGAACGCCTGATCCACAATGGCCATCGAGACCAGAGATTTTATGGTCAGCTTGATTATCGAAGAGATAGATATATCGGGTGGGTTATAAGAAGAACGGCCAGCAATGAATTGATTGCTGGCCGTTTTCTTTTTCAGACGTTAACAGTCTGTCGAACTCCGTTAACGGCCGTCTTAGCTTGTTCGCACTGGTGTAAAATGGCTTGCGCATGGGAATATAAAACTTTACCTGCATCAGTCGGGGTAACGCCACGGCGACTGCGCACCAGCAATTGCTGTTCAAGTTCGCTCTCCAACGTGGCGACTTGTTGACTCAGCGCGGGTTGCGCAATGTGCAGCATCTCTGCTGCCTGCGTGAGGCTACCGATATCTACAATTTTCACAAAGTATTTGAGCCGTCTTAGATTCATGCGTACCTCCAGAATGGTTACCTCACAAGAGGTAGCAAGAACTACGCCAAATCCAAATCGTTCAGGGAAAAAATGCGTTTTAGGACTTAACTCACTTATAAATAAGTAAAAGCAATGGTCAGCGAGTGCGACGCTTCCACCTCAGAACTGACCGATTTCAGTCCACCCCACCTGACGGCACCATGATGGTGCAATCGCTGCCACGGTGAAGTGCATATGGCGTCTATCGCCATAGTGCTCACAATCGAATACGTCCACTAAATCCGAAAATTCAATGAGTTGATTATAAGTTCATCAAACGATCACGGAGATTCATATCTTGCTTTGACAAGCCCCGGCACTCCCGCTATCATCCACCGCACTTACCGATTCCTCTGTAGTTCAGTCGGTAGAACGGCGGACTGTTAATCCGTATGTCACTGGTTCGAGTCCAGTCAGAGGAGCCATATTTAGAAAATCCCGCTTAAGGAAACTTAAGCGGGATTTTTGTTTTTCATGTGTCTGAGCAAGTTTTCGTATCGCTTTGATGCGGTAAGGTAACGAGAACGCTTTCAACTGCGTTTTAGGCTTTTTCTCCGCATCGGGAAAAAATGGTGGTCAGATTTGGGGTCAGGTTGGTTTGGACTGCCCCCAACTCTTCACTTGGAATAGCAACTACCTGACGATCATCGTGGCCCGAAGCAAGCAGTGAAATAAGTTCGAATCTACCCTTCGCGCTTCTGATAGCCAGACACAATCTTCACCTTATTGATTGGGCTCGTGAACGGGGGGCGCATTGACTTCGCGCTACCGGGCACGACAACGGATGCACGAATTAATATCCATCCCCCTCTCGTTCAGCCAATGGCGCTCATCAGTTCATCAATGTGGCTCTCTTTCAGTAACTGATAGTGGTCTGCTTTCAAGGTGATTATGTTGGGGGGGACAACAGAAAAGCATTCGCTGCCTTCGATAAATGAGTAATCATCACCCTGTGCTTTTATCACGGTCACTGGCGCCTTTATTTTGCGTTGATTGAGTTCATGGAAGCTGTAAGTAAACTCGAATGTCTGCCCCACAATATTCGTTATACGTGCGATCTGCTCGTACACTAGCGCTTCATGGTGCCTGGCAATGAAATCAATAAAGTCATCACGTGTTGTGACCTGCAATAGGCACTGTTCCAGCAATGGATGCTGAATGCTTCCCATAAAAACCGAGAACAAAATTGTCAGGTAAGTTGGATTGGTAAAACTAGCTTCATAAGCATGAAGTGCAGCTGATTCTTGACGCACTGTTGGCGATCCCGGCGCGATTAGAATCAGCTCTTTCACTTGTTCGCCTGCACATTCAAGTTGCCAGGCGGTTTCAAATGCCACACGCGCACCAAATGAGTATCCCCAAAGCACATATGGCCCCTGCGGCTGTTTTTGTTTGATAAGCTGAATATCGCGTTCCGCCATTTCTTTTATGGTTGGGAAGATAGCTTCGCCAGCGTTAATACCACTGGCCTGAATGCCGTAAAATGGCCGAGTTGATGAAAGCGTAACAGCCAGCGTTCTCAGGTTCATGCAATAGCCGCCTAAACCTGGCCAACAGAATACCGGGTTCTGGCGCCCCCGCGGCTGCAAAGGGATCAATCGTGAAGTATCAGCAGCGTCTAATGAACTGGCGACAATATACAGAGCCAGTTTTTCGATGGTCGGCGCAGTAAAAATCACCTGAACCGGTAAATGACAATTCAGCGATTTATTTAAGCGTGTCAAAAAAGCCACGGCGATGAGCGAATTGCCACCGGCTTCAAAAAAATTATCGTCGATTGAGTATTGCGGTTGTTTGAGGCAGGTTTGCCATATCTCCGCAATTTGTTTTTCTAATGCTGTACGAGGTAAAACAATCGTCTTATGGGCAAGCTCAATCTTATGCGCGGACAGACTCTGAATATCAATTTTCCCGTTTGCCGTCTGCGGCAATTTCTCTAGCACGATAATCTTATTTGGCACCATATATATGGGCAGGAAACGCACTAGATCATCTCGCAAAATCTCCGCAGGCCCCTTCATATGAACAATGTCTTCTTTCATTCCCTCGCTTTGTTTTTGCTGTTCGGTAATACGTCCGCCTACACAGAAATAGGAAGCTCCGCGCCGCATTGAGAGAATGTTCTTTAATACAATGGCGGAAGGCAAATCATTACCGGTTTCAGAGCTGTAGCCTGACGCCATTAGCCCCATTAGCCCCATTAGCCAGTTATTACTCATCAGGCGCTGCATTTGCCTCCCCAAGGTGACATATTTCTGCCAGCCCGTTTGTTCCCTACTCAGCAGGGCAATACCAAAGGAAGCGTTTTCGTACACTTTCTGGTTAATCGCGATAACGTGTTTTTTCTGCACCAGCTGGCGGCTTACTAATTGGAATGTATTATTTTGATAGCGATAGAGACCTGCCTCCAACCCGGCAACTTTATCCGACATCGCCTGCACCAGAATATCCACCGGCAGTGGCGGATTCTGCCGATAGCTATCGATACGACAACTGGTCAGATAATAGTCCTCATCCGCAGCGCCGAGGTGTAACTTCACTTCAGGACAAGGCTGTTGAGCAACGATGCTAAAACCAAAACCCGGCAGAATATAGTCCAGCACGCCCTGCATGTGCCCCGCCTCAAAATTGAGCACCTCCTCAATATTGTTTTTATAAATAGGTTCTATCGCCATTTTTTTGCCGATGAAGTGGCAGCGGAAAAAAGGTGATTCGTCAACTAAGGTCTCAGAGCAAAATACCAGCTGATGTTTCACTGGATGATAATAATAAATCCCCTTCTCAAGACTAGCGATACCCACCAGTTCGACATAAAGCTGGGTTGCATATAATGCTCCCGGCGAGGACCAGGTATATTTCGGCAGAATACGTTCATCGCTCGTAAAACGCCCAAAGTAGCGCAGTAGCGTTCCTAAAGAAGCCAATGACAGTGTGGAAAGCTCCGCCGGCTGCCCTAATGGCGGCTGTTCACTAAGCATATTCCGAAGATCTTGTTCGCTAACAATTCCGCCTTCATAGTGACGATAAGTTTTACGGCCAAACGCCATCGCCCGCTGCTGCGGCGTTTCCTGAGAACCCGGTAGGTTGATAACCCAATCATTTTCGTTTTCATCGCGACATCCTGTATTCGCGAGTTGCATATAAACCTGAGCCTTATTTGCCTTTGAATAATGATGACTTTCCGCATTCCCTTGGTCCATCAGCGTGGCTTCTTTATTATTCAATTCGACGAAACTAATTAAATTCTGGTAGCCCGTGTGAGGATCATTTTTGACGATAACGGCGGCGTTTCTGACCCAGTCATGTTTCTCAATGGCGGAGCGTATCTCATCCAGCTCAATGCGGTAGCCGCGTAATTTAATCTGGTTGTCAGTACGGCCAGAATAACTAACGGTGCCATTCTCCCCCCAGCGAGCCAGATCGCCCGTTTTATACATCCTTGCCAACCGGTTTCCCGTCTGAGAGGGATCGAGCAGGAAACGTTCTCGGGTCATTTCAGGCCGGTGCAAATAACCCCGCGCTAATCCCACCCCGCTGATATACAGCTCCCCCGTTTCTCCCGCCTCGACCGGACGCAACGTTTCATCCAAAATAGAGTAGCGCATGTTATCAATGGGACGACCGATCGAAACCATGTCTGATTCTTTTTCCAGCACCTCTTTATTAACGGTCAGAGCCGAGCTATTAATCGTACATTCTGTCGGCCCATAAAGATTCACCAGCTGACAACGGGGTAATGTCTCAAGACAGAGCATCGCCAAACGTTTATGCAGTACCTCACCGCCGCTGAAAATCTGCTTAAGGCTGACACATTGCAGAATGTCATCATCATCCAAAATAGCCTTTAAAAGGGTGGGAACGCATTGCAAGGCCGTCACCTGGTAGCGGCGAATAGTGGCGATGAGACGCGGAGGGTCTTTATAAATACCTGGCTCTCCCATAATGACGGTGGAGCCGCAGGCCGGAGCGAGAATTTCCCATTGCGCCGCATCAAAACTCATCGGCGTTTTTTGCAGAATACGCGTTTGTGCATTGAGCTGATATTCACGGGCCAGCCATTGCATTTGATTGACGATGCTACGCTGCTCAATCATCACGCCTTTCGGTTTGCCTGTACTACCTGAGGTGTAAATAACGTAAGCCAGCGTATCTGGTGATAAGGGATATTCCTCCCGTGCTGTTATTGAGGAAGTCAATTGCGCCAAATATTTCTTCACATCCTGTTCGGTAAAAATATGAACCTCAGGCGGCGCTAATTGTGCAAGCTGTGGACGCAGGTGCTCCTGGGTAAAAACGACGGCCGCCCGGCTGTCTTCCAGCATATAGCGCAAGCGTTCCTTAGGATATTCGGGGGACAGCGGCAAATAGCCATTACCGGATAACATAATGCCCCATGCCCCGCTTATTAGTGACACGGATGGCTCAACAAACAACCCCACGCATTGGTCTTTGCAGTCAACGTTTTCCATCAGATAACGAGCCATTGATGCGGCTTGTTGCCAGAGATTTATTCTGGTCACAATTTCCTGGCGGAATATGATGGCAGGAGCTAAGGGTTCATATTCCATTTGTTGTTTAAATAAAGAAATAAGCGTAGCAGCAGAATCAACAACAAACGGACGAGCGTCATCAATGACCCTGGCCAAGTCACTATTATTTGTATTCAGAGACATTATTAACTTCCTCGAAAAATATAACGTATTTCTTCTAATATCAGTCTAATGACAGTGCCATTTTATTATCTTTAAATACTATCATCGGCTTGCTGTAAAAAACTTTCCGGAAGTTCAGGTGTCGTAGTAAAAGAACCGGCTGATTCGCGATAAATAGAGAGCCCGTGCGTTCTTTCCCATAATTTTCGCATAACATAAACCAATTTTGGATTATGCTCTTCTGCTTCAGCAATCGCGGCGGTAATAATGTTTTGCCAGTATTGTTGCACGTCCGGTTTCTGCATATCGTCAAACTGATTTTTAAGTCTGGAATCCAGATGGGCCATCGTCTGTGCATCAGGAAAATCACCACTGGAGAACAGAATGCCCATCATCCCCTGCCAGTATAGCCGCACGACGTCACGATGCTGGTGCTCCGGAAGCTGGCTGGCGATGTGTTCCATCGCATGCAGTGAGGTAATTAAATGCAGATTAACGAAATCACCAGGCCGCGCCAGATAAATAATGGCAACAGCGTAGTAGAGTTGCTGCCACACTGTGTCCATTTGTCCATGGCATAACCAGCCGGGTACTGCATCCATAAGCGGGTGGCCTTCCGCAACCGACATTGCAATAAGATATTGCAAACCCGAGCGTTTCAATTCCGAGTGGCAAGCGGCTTTTTCTGGCGCGATCTCGCCATTCTGAACCCGCTGCACCCACGTCTGATATTCAGTATTGCGCTGTTCCAGCGCTGTGCTGATAGCGATCAGGGACTCGAGAGCCGTGGCATCCCCGGTAAGACAAGATGCGGTTTGACGTTCCGGATGACACGAAACCCATGAGAACGCCATGTACGCCATTCCTTCGGTAATCATGCGTGGATGCCCATAGTCCAGCCCCCACCCCAAGTGGATCGTCGCATGCGTAAAAGCGCCAACCCAGCCGGGTAGCAGGACGGGCATCCATTTTTCCAGCACGGCAGGCAGCCCCTCCCGTTCCGTAAGGGAAGAAAAATAGTGACACCAGCTGGAAAAACTGGTCCGTCGCCCTAGCAATGACAGACAGTTTTCATCAGTCACCGTGTAACGTGAAGGTCGTTTGGGCTCGAGGCCAAAGCCATAAGTCGTTTCTTTAGCATACTGGTAATAATATTCTTCGATTCTGTTCGCTGACGCGCCCAGTCCCGCCAGCGCCACGACGGCATGCTTACTATGATTCGAAAGGTGCCCATTAAATTCAATATGATGGGAAGTATCAGCCAACAGTGCATCAATTCGTGCCTCACGGGACTGACCGGCGTCAGTCATCCTCTCAGCAGGGGAGATAGTAGAAGCCATAACGTATTCGTCCACTCGCAAACGCAAAATACTTTGTTGTTGAAGCTATTTTGCTGAGGTTAAAGGTCAGTCAGGCGCCCGTTGAGTTTGCATCGTCAGAATCGCATCGACTGTTTGATCAAAAGTGGTGGCGATCTGTCGTGGTTGCCGTCGCCCGAGTTGTTCCCTGCTATGCACGCCCCACGCTACTCCCAGCCCGATAATTCCCGCCTGTTGCGCCATCAGCAAATCATGGGAAGTATCGCCGACCATACAGGTTTGGGCGGCGGGGACCTGAAAGGCCGCCATCAAAACCTGCGCCATTTCAGGATGGGGTTTCGGATGAGCCACATCATCAGCGCCCAGGACTTTGGCAAAAAAAGGTGATAACCCTGCTGCTTCCAGCAAAGCATGCGCGCTTTTAGACACTTTACTGGTCGCCACGGTAAGGATAACGCCACGAGCCTGCAGTTTTTTCAGCCCATCGATAACCCCAGGGAAAACAAGTTGCGCAGCCCGGGGCAGAACCTGCTGACGAAAAGCCTGCTGGTATGCAGCCACCAGTTGCGGCATCCGCGAGTCCTCGGCGGGAATATCCATCAAATGCGTGAAGGCGATTTCCAGCGGTAGTCCAATAGTTTGCCGGATATCCTGTTGATGAATGGCGGGCCGTCCGTTCTCGCGCAAGACACTGCTGAAAGCCTGAACAATGCCTGAGGGCGTATCCACTAATGTTCCATCAAGGTCGAAAATGGCCAGCACCGGAGACATGTTCAGACCTCACCCTGTAGGAGGCGCGCATGAGCAGCCGCCAGCCGTGCCCCGACACCCGCATTGCTGATCAAGACTGAAATATTGGCTTTGACGGTTTTGCCTTTAGTCGCTTTGGCGACCGCGCGCATCAGGTAAGGCGTTGCGCCGGGACCGTGAATACCCTCCCGCTCAGCCTGTTCCGCAGCCTGCTGAATAATACCCTCAACTTCATCGCGATCGATCGCGTCCGCTTTGTTAACAGGCGCAGTAATCAGTACGGCGCTGTTATTTCCCAGCCGCCAGTGTTGCTCAATAATACTGGCGACCTGCATGTCGTCATCAATGCGATGTGGACTACGGAATCCGCTGCTTTCGCAATAAAAAGCCGGAAAATCATCCGACTGCCAGGAAATGATGGGGACACATTGCGTTTCTAAATATTCCAGCGTTAAGCCAAGATCCAAAATATTCTTGCTCCGGCGCACACCACCGCCACTTTCGAACGGGTAAACTGAATAAGGTCGGCGGATATATCCATACTTTTCTCTGCGCCACGATGCACCCCGCCAATGCCGGCGGAAGCAAGAAACGCAATACCTGCAAGTTCTGCCGCCACCAGCGAAGAAGCCACCGTCGTCGCGCCCATTCCACGCTGCGCCATAACAACAGGTAAATCCCGGCTGGTGATTTTCGAAATACCTTTCGCCGAAGCGAAGCGATCGATCTCTTTTTCTGTCATGCCAATGAGGAATTTGCCATTTTCCAGCCCGATAGTAGCGGGAGTAGCGCCTTGATGTCTGACCTCTTGTTCTATTTTTAATGCTGTGGCCAGATTTTCTGGATAGGGAAGGCCGTGAGAAATAAAGGTCGACTCCAGCGCAACAACGGGTTTCCCGCTATTTAATGCGTCCAGGACCTCTTCACTATAAGATAATAAATCAGTATTTCGATACGGTTTCATTTCGATGCCTTCTCCGTGGTGACGTTATAATTAGGAAAAGTATGCGTGAATTGCTTTTTCTGTAATATTTCATTCTGATAAATGTCATTCATCCATATTTCAGGTTCGACAGGCTCAAAAGCTACAGAAATAAATTCAGGCGGGCAGTTAACAATACGGCTTATTTCATGAATAAAGATACTGGCGAGATCATCGCGCTGTTTATTAGTTAATGACGGGAAATGCTTCATGTTGATATGCGGCATAAGTCAACCCACTCCATTGATATCCTAATAAACCGTAGAATGGATATTATGTGGTTGGTCACATTTTACTAGCTGATATCAAGGAAAATAACAGTTTCCTTTAACTCAACAGTTTTATTTTTTTTATATAAATCGAAATTATTATGTTTTTCATGCCAACGATGGGCTATAGATTACCCGTCAACTACCGATTTCAAATACCCTGCCGTGATAATCATCAGTGTAAGTTTTCCCCTCACATCTCCCACATCATATTTAAGAGAAACCTTATGGATAATAGCCAACTTGAAGCAAGCCCATCGGCAAAATACGCTTAGTCGATAATTAGACCATTTTATATTGCGACTGCAGCCACTCATCTTCACACCTAAATCGCCAGCATAAGCCATCGGGAGTGGGGTCTTAAATCCGATATTATTGTGAAAAAAATGAAACAGAAAGCGCTTCTCTGTTATTGCCGGCAGGATGATGAAGGGAGACGAATAGACCACTGCGTCAGGCAGATAATAAATCGACGCAGCCTAAGTTGAGCGTAGATGAAACGCGCCCTAATAATCCAAACCGTGACGCATGCATCATCAAAGATCTTTCTCTTTATGTTTATCCTTAAACAATAACGGCTGTGCGCTTTTTTTTGCCGATGATATTTTCGATACCCAAATACCTGAAATAATGAGCACTACCGCGAGTAAATCAAGCCACACGTTATTTGCTGGATGGATAATCTGATCGATCACCACACCGGAAATCATCTGACCACTGATAATCATCAATGCCGCCTGTGTCGACCCGGCTCGTGGCAATACGAAGCTGTTAATCGCCACAAACAGCGCCCCCATTGCCCCCCCTAAGTACGCATAAAAAGGCGCATCAAAATGAAAAGAGGAGAAGCCTTTCCCTGAACGACAATGATAATGGTCAGGAAAACAAAACCGACAATGTGGTTCCACAACGAAGCATAGAAAGCGTTACGCTCCATGCTCAGACGACCATTGATGGAGCGACTCAGGCTGATACATACGCCATTAAACAGAGCAATAACGATGAAAGTTATCATAAGATTATCTATATATTATCAGCAACGCGCTGCCGCTTAGGATGAGCGAGAGAGAGAGAAGATCCAGCCCAGAAAAGCGGCACTTGATGACGCCAAACCATCCTCGCAGGTCCGATAACAAACCGAAAATGATCTGCCCCGTGAGCATGAGTCCCAGTGTTCCGGCAAGTTCTAGTGGGCTGTTTACCGCAATGGCCGCCAATAGTACCGTGAAGGCCCCGGGGATCCCGCCGAGATAGCTCCACGTCGGCGCTTTACCCTGTCCGGGATGCGCAAAAACGTTTTTGCGTCTGCTCAATCCCAACAGCAACAGCCAGGCGACGATAGCGCCCGAACCATGCGCAAACCAGGAGGCTATCAGCGGTGAATTCCATGTCGCAAGGTAGCTGTTAGTCGTGATCATTACGGTTAGCAACACCCCCGCGCCGACAGCCAGTGAGAGAATACCGCCAGTGGTACGCATAACTTAAACACTCCTGAACAATTCAGTAATATTTTAAAAAAAAATCAGATAAGGTATAAGCCAATCCGAAAGAAACACATTGTTTACGAGTGGTTGCCAATAAAATGGATAATTTCGATACAATTCCGTTTTTCATTGCGGTGGTTGAAACAGGAAGCTTCTCGAGCGCAGCCCGTAAACTGGCGGTCACTAAGTCCGCAGTGAGTAAACGAATCAGCCAGTTCGAAGACGAACTCGGTATCAGATTACTAAACAGAACCACGCGTAAAATCAGCCTGACAGAAGCCGGCCTGAAATATTATGAATATGCCAGGGCCGCTAATTTGCTGGTCAAGGAGGGGCAGGACGCGATATCCAAAATGCAGGACACCGCGCAAGGTCTGTTGCGGATAACCGTTCCGATGGTATTCGGCAGGCTACATATCTCTCCGCTTATTCCGCGGTTTCTGCAGCAAAACCCACAAATCGAACTGCATATGTCAATGGACGACAGGATGGTGGATTTAGTCGGTGAGGGATTCGATATGGGGATTCGTATTGGACAGCTCAGTGACTCTTCCCTTATCGCCCGCCCTTTGTCACCCTGTACCAGCGTTCTTTGCGCCTCCCCCCAGTATCTTCACCAGTACGGCACACCCAACACGCCAGATGAATTAAATAAGCATAACTGCCTGCTCTATTCTTATTATCGTGGTGGCGCGGCCTGGACCTTTGATGGCCCGTATGGCCAGGAGCGTGTCTTCCCCCGTGGCAACTATAAGGTAAACAATAGTGAGGTACTGTATGAAGCCTTGCTGACCGGGACTGGGATCGCTCAGATGCCGACATTCATCGTTGGCCCGGCGCTGGCTGACGGTCGGCTCGTGCCCCTGCTCCCCGGTTATCTGCTGCCGCAGCATCATATTTTTGCGGTCTATCCACACCGCCGCTTTATGCCGGAAAAAATGCGTCTGTTACTGGATTTTTTCTTACGCGCTTTTGATGAGGATTCAGCGTACCGAAAACGGTATGAATATAAATCTGCTGAACATCCAACTCTCTGAATTTGAGGGCAATCAGTCAGATCGAACGCCGTAAAATCTATCTCCCTGGACTGGCTTTGTTATGAGACTCAATCAAGGTCATGGGCTCATTAGCCCGTGACTGACAGAGACTGTCCCAGCGCGAGAATCTCCAATGAGAAAAGCCCGCGCAGGGAAACTTAAGCGGGCTTTTTGTTTTCTGTGTTGACTGTCAGATGCGAGCGGTCAACGGGCGTGACGTTCTCATTCAGGCACTCCTGCCGCAGCCTGCCGTTAAAAGACTCCACCGTGGCATTATCTGTGGGGGGCCCGGGTCGGGAAAAGTCAATCCTTACCGCCCGTTCTTACCCCCATTTATCCAGCATTTTCCCTGCAAATTCAGAACCATTGTCGGTTTTCAAGTAACTGTGGCGAAGGTCGCCTGAGCGCTATGCTGTTCAGCATCGCTGCAACTTCGCTTGAGCGAAGATTCTGACCCATGCAGATCCCCAAACATTCGCGTGGATGGAGGTCAATCACTGTCAGCAGATGCAACCGACGCCCGTAGAACAAGGCGTCAGAGACAAAATCCATGCCCCACACGAGGTTTGGATAGGGGTATCCACTATTTTTCGTGAGCACCATCGCGTAAGCCACTTGCCAGTAACGTGAATACCTCAATCATTTTTGGGAGCGCCTGCTGCGGATCGTCGCTCGTCGCTATCCAAAGTGCGGCGTTCATCGCGGCGCTATTTAACAGATGTGCAGCGGCATCCGCGTTTACAGATTTGAGCACGCCGCGTTCTATCATATTTTCAATACTCTGTCGGGTGGACTCCAGGCAGCTGTTCTGGCTGGGCCATTGTGAGGGGTCGCCGAGAAAAGCCGGACCATCGAGAAGAACGATGCGGCGCACTTCTGCATCCAGCGCCATCTGGATATAAGCAATGCCTTCGGCCAAAAGTCTCTCCCAATCGTCATCGGCAGAGGCCGCAGCCGCTTTCGCGCGTTGCGCCATTTCACCATCAACCTGCGCGACAACTGCGGCCAGCAATCCTTTCTTATCGCCAAAATTGTGATATAGCGCCCCACGAGTCAAACCGACGCTCGCGGTCAGGTCATCCATAGATGCGGCGGCAAACCCCTTGTCAGCGAATGCTTTTCGCCCTGCCGCGATTAATTTGACGCGATTCTCTTCCATTTTTTGAGTACGGCGTTTAGCAACCATGCGATCTCCTTTTCACATACGTGACGTATGCAATTTTACATACGCTCCGTATGTGTGCTAGTTTTAATATACGCCGCGTATATTAAATCACTTACACGCGCCTTGCATTGCCCACGACACGCTGATTAAAGAAAAAGGAAACACGATGACCCAACCTGAACCCATTTTTCCCGCTGGCCGCCATGCGCTTTATGAAGAACACGGTTATTCCGCAGCAATGCGCTCAGGCGATATGCTGTTTGTTTCTGGTCAGGTCGGCAGCCGCCCGGACGGTACGCCGGAGCCGGATTACGCCGCACAGGTACAGCTTGCTTTCGATAACCTCAAGGCAACTCTTGCCGCCGCAGGATGTACATTTGACGATCTGGTGGACGTGACCACTTTCCATACGGACCCTGATAATCAATTTTCGACGTTTATGCGGGTGAAAAACGTTATTTTTCCTCAACCTCCTTATCCAAACTGGACTGCCGTAGGTGTTAACTGGCTGGCGGGATTCGATTTTGAAATCAAGGTGATTGCCCGAATTCCAGCGCGTCAGCAATAACGCCCAGACATGTTTCTGTGCAAAGCTCGCTAGCACCGGAACAGGCGTAAAGTGCGCAAAATATGAATACGATGCTTTCGCTTAGCGAGATCAACTTCAGTACCAAAACGCATTGCGCGTTGTTTAATTCATAGATCAAAACAACGACCTATTCATATTATTATTCATCATGTTAGCAGGTGAAATCTGTCCTAATATGTGCGGCTTCCGCATCCAATAAAGCGCGATTTAGCGACGCCATTAACGCGGTATATGCCATCCCCCTGAATACAGGTGAGTGTCTTATTCTTTTAAAGTTAATGACCAAATTACCGATGATAATTTAAGCTTAGAGTTAAGTCGCAGTTCGTTCCTTTTTCTTATATTGAATAGGAGAACAATATGGATGTATCGCAAATCGCTTCACTGGCTACCAGCCTTGATAGCCAAGAACTTAGTAGCCAGGTGAGTACCGCTCTACTGAAAAAGACCTTGGATAACCAAGAGTCCACCGCAGCCAGCCTTCTCAACTCTATCCCGCAGTTACCTGCGAATCCGGCGGTGGGACGTAATATCAATACCACCGCCTGAATAGCGTTTTGATTGGCTGATCGGCGAAATCAAAACTAAAAGGCCGCTTTAGGAAACTGAAGCGGCCTTTTGCTTTCTGGCATCAAGCGACAGATACCCTCATGAGTTAACGCCTGCCTACGCGGCGCTTACCGAGGATCATTGCGCGCTCCCCTCCCCCTCATCAAACGCCTGCCGCGCAGCTTCAACCTGAGGGAGATAATTCCGGGTCCATGCGCACAGCGCCTCGATAGGTTCCTTCAGCGTGCGGCCTAACGGGGTTATTTCATATTCCACCGCAATAGGTGACGTGGTGATAATTCGCCGCGTGATGATGCCGTTGCGTTGCAGCCGCCGGAGAGTTTGCGTTAGCGACTTTTGGGTGATGCCTCTCAGCTCGCGTTTCAGCACGTTAAAACGCAACGGTTTTTCACATAGCGAATCAAGGATCAGCACTGACCATTTATCCGCTATCTGGTCGAGCAGCAGGCGATGGGGGCATGGCGTTAGGGAGCAGTCTGCCGCTTGTTTCAGCATCGAAGTTTCCTCAAAGATACCAGGTAGCATCAGGGTACCTGATTGACGAGTGGTATACATAATATACTATAAACGGCGCTAACCTAACCGGAGAGATACTATGGCTTCATCCAAAGTCGACGTCCTGTTTCAGCCTTTTCATTTTAAAAATCTCACCCTGAAAAACCGCATCGTGATGGCGCCAATGACCCGTTCATTCGCCGTCGGCGGCGTACCGGATGAACACATCGCGGCCTATTACCAACGCCGCGCCGAAGGCGAGGTGGGCCTGATTCTTTCTGAAGGCACGGTCATCGACCGACCGGCTTCACGCAACGACGCTCAAATCCCCTTTTTCCACGGTGAGAAAGCCTTAGCGGGCTGGAAACGAGTCATCGACGATGTTCATGCCGCAGGCGGAAAAATGGGGCCGCAGCTGTGGCACACAGGCTCCACCGTCAGCTTTTTGACGGACTGGACGCCGGATGCCGAGGTGGAAAGTCCTTCCGGCCTGATTGCCCCCGATCAACCGCGCGGTGTGGCGATGAGCGAGGAAGATATCGCCGATACGGTCGCCGCCTTCGGTCAGGCCGCGGCCGACGCCAAGCGTCTGGGCTTTGACGTCGCGGAAATTCACGGCGCACACGGTTATCTGATCGATCAGTTTTTCTGGGCGGGGACCAACCTGCGCACGGACGGCTACGGCGGCGCGACGCTGAAACAGCGCTCCCGTTTCGCGGCCGAGATTGTGAAGGCTATGCGTAAAGCGGTCGGGCCTGACTTCCCTCTCATCCTGCGCGTCAGTCAGTGGAAGCAACAAGACTACGCGGCGCGTCTCGCGCCAACGCCTGAGGAAATGGCGGACTGGCTGGTTCCGTTGGTGGATGCCGGTGTCGATATCCTTCACTGTTCACAGCGGCGGTTCTGGGAACCTGAGTTTCCAGAAGTAGACGGGGAAAAAGGACTAAACTTTGCCGGTTGGGCGAAGAAACTGACCGGGGCGGCGACAATCAGCGTCGGTTCCGTTGGCCTGTCGAGCGACTTCATGAGCGCTTTTGCCGGTGAAGGCGCCAAACCGGATAATCTCGACAATCTGGTTGAGCGGATGGAACGTGACGAGTTTGATTTGATTGCCGTCGGCCGCGCTTTGTTGAGCGATCCGAACTGGGTCACCAAAATCAAAACGGGCCGGCAGGACGCATTGGAAGATTTCACCCCCGAGGCGCTGAAGACGCTGGTTTAACACCTCACACCGTTTTCCCCCAGCCCGGGCGTGTATCGCTAACGCCCTCTTCCCGACGGTCAGCGTTTAGCTGGCCGTTTCTTATTGGGCAAGTACGCCTATCCTCTGAACCGAAGCTAACTCCCAAAAATCGCCGTCACATCAATAATCCTCGCGTCAGATTCGCAACACGCTCAACGCGTCGTAACGCGGCTCCCATACCGATGAACCCGCCTCCATGGTTCTCCCTAAAGGATAAAACGCGGGTCTCTATCACCTTCTCGCCTGCGTAATACCCTCGTTTGATAGACCTACGCATTGGCGGTTATGTTGTCTTCCCAGCGTTTTAGAGGCGACACCGCTCCCCCGCCTTCGCCTCATTAACGGCACACGGAAACGTCCACGTTGCCTTTCTTTAGGCTGGTCAGCAGATGATCTGCGGGCGTGCTGTCGGTGATCACGCGATCGATCGACGACCAGGTGGCGTAGCTGGAAGGAAATGCCATGTCGAATTTCGAATGATCCACCACGACCATGCTCTGGTTCGAACGTTGGATCATGGTGTTATAAATAATGCCGCAATCGATCAGGGCTTCGCTTGGCCCGCCAGAGGTCACGCCGCTGGCGCCAAGAATGGCGTAGTCGGCGTAATACTGGTGCAGGAAATTCAGCGTTTGTCCGCCGACCATCGCCCCTTCCGAAGCGATGTAATCGCCCGGCGCGACGATGACCCGAATGGTGGGATTCATCGACAGCACGGTCGCCACCCCGAATGAGTGCGTGATGACGGTGATATCGCGGAGATCGACCGCCATCCGGCGCGCGACATGCACGGTCGTTGCCCCCGACCCCATCATGAACAGTTTGCCGTCGCGCAGATACTGCATCGCTTCCCGGGCAATGTGTTCACGCTCTTCCGTAAACAGGCGATGACGTTCTGTGACGGTAGGCTCTGTATTCATCGCCCGTACCGCGCCGCCGTAGGTGCGATTTAACAACCCTTGTTGGGTCAGCTCATCCAAATCGCGCCGGATGGTTTCCGTTGAAACCTGATGAGCCCGCGCCAGATCGACAATACGCAAACTGGGCGATTCACTCAGTTCGCTCAGTATGTTCTGCTGGCGTACTGTTTTCCTTTTTGACATTGACCGTCATCTCTCCTGATAAAACGTCACCGGAACGCCAGTATATCCGGCGCCGTCAGGCAACAAAAACGCAAAGCGCCGGTTATCACGTATTACCGCCGTTTTTTTAATGCTGTCGGCGGCGGCTCATGACGGCGGAGAATTTATCGATAAAAAAGTTGGCATTGCTGGTGCTGAAACACAGCGGAGGACGGATTTTCAGGCTGTTGCCATACGCCCCCGCTGCCCCGATCAAAATGCCCTCTTCTTTGAGTTCATTGATCACCCAGCGCGCCAGCGCCATGTCCGGTTCCTGGCTATCCGGGTGCCGGAATTCGACTGCGTTAAACAACCCCGCTCCGCGCACATCGCTTATCGCCGGATGAAGCTTCGACAGGCTGCGCAGCCCGGCTCGCAGATAGTGGCCGCAGCTATCCGCGTTGGCCAGCAGCGCTTCTTCCTGAATCACCTGTAACACGGACAGGCCGGTGGCCGCGGCCACCGGGTTGCCGCCAAAGGTGTTGAAATACTCGGTTTGCTGACTGAATCGGTCGAGCAGTTCCGGTCGTGTGATAACCCCGGCCATTGGGAAACCGTTCCCCATCGGCTTGCCGAGCGTCACAATATCCGGCACCACGTCATGGCGCTGGAAGCACCAGTAATGCGAGCCCGTGCGGCCGAAGCCGGGCTGTACCTCATCAGCAATGAAGACGCCGCCGTTTGCCCGAACGCGCTCGACGGCCTGACCGAGGAACCCCGCGGGCTCGGCGTAAACGCCATCGCTTGAGAAAATGGTATCCACCAGCAAAGCGGCACAGCCGAAGCCGTCCGCATTCAGCGAATCGATGGCCGCTTGCACCGCATCGGCAAAGACCTGCGCCACCGGCTGTCCTGGCTGCGACGTATTGGCATCCGGCGCCGGCACCGTGCGGACATAAGGCGGCAACTGAGGCCGTTTATGCCCGGATGGCGACACTTCCATCACCGCCGTGGTATTACCGTGATAGGCCGTTTCGGTCACGATGATGCCCTGCTTGCCCGTCGCCATTCTGGCGATACGCAGCGCGATATCATTACTTTCGCTGCCCGTGCAGGTGAAAATGACGTTGGTGAGCGGCGCGGGGAACGTCGCCAGCAGCGCTTCCGAATACTGCTCCAGCACCGGGAACAAATAGCGGGTGTTGGTGTTGAGCAACCCGGCCTGACGGCACATAGCTTCCACCACGCGCGGATGACAGTGGCCCACGCTCGGCACATTGTTATACATATCCAAATAGCTGTTGCCCGCCGCATCGAACATCCAGACGCCGCGCGCGCTGACCATTTCAATCGGCTGCTGGTAGAACAATACCGACGAAGCGCCCTGCGTGTGTTGGCGACGAACAATCTGTTCGGTCAGCGCCGCATCGAGCGTCACGACATCGCTTTTCTCGAAGCGATTGAGGCCGAGAATCTGTTTTTTCTCTTTCATTGCGAAGGCTCCTGCTGCGCGCTCCGCGCGACGCGTTGTGTCTGTCCACGCAGATACTGCCGGGCCAGCGCCACGGTGCCTGCGGGATAATCGGCGGCTAACTGCCGGGCGGTGGGGGTTTCGGCATGACTGGCGATCCAAGCGCTCAACTGAAGCCGACGCAGCATGACCAGCGTGGGCAAGATGGCCTCGTCCTGAGGGTCAAGCGGACGGACGCTCCGATAGCCTTCCACCCATGCCGACTGGTAATCCGCCAAGAGCGGATCGTTTTCGATGAAACTCACCGCGGTCGCGAAGTCCCAGCCAAACCAGCAAATACCGCAGTCATCAAAATCGATAACCGTCATCTTATCGCCGTCCACCAGCAGGTTAGCAAGTCTCATGTCGCTGTGTACCAGCCCGAAGCGGTTCGGTGAGCACCCATAGTCGTCTAGCCGCGTTTCCAGCACGGTTTCGGTCTCTTCCAGCAGGGCGAGATCATCAGGCGCAAATTCACTCAGGCAGCGCCAGTCCCCCCAGAGCGCCTGTTGGCCAATAATGGTGTCAAACGTCCATACCTTGCGGGTGAAGGTCGACGGCCTTTGCCAACTCAGGCTATGCAGATGCAGGCGGGCCGCAATTTGCCCCAGATGGCGATACCACGCAGACAGATCGCACGCGCTATCCGGCTCCGCGCCGGCGATAAACTCAAACGCCACCACAAAGGTCTCAGCCGTTTCATCCGCCAGCCGCGCCACGCGTTCGCCATCCAACTGTGGAAGCGGCGCCGCCACGTCGATAACCCCGCTGCTTTTCAGAGCCAGCAGCCAGTCGAGCTCGGACACAATTTCAGCGTGGTCGCAATAATTGGGCCGATGCACACGCAAAACCAAGCGGTGACTGGTGATCGCATCCGTCACCAGAAAAGTGGCATTTTCGGAAAAGGTCAGCAGCGCGAGATCAGAACCTTCACTGACGCCCCATCGAGGCAATTCTGCGCGCAGTAACCGGCTGATAGTCTCTATATACGTTTCGTCATAAAGCATTAGTGAACATCCAACAACTGACAGAAGTACAACATTTTTATGTTGAAGCTGGATTTTATGCAAGAACAACGACAAAAATAGTTATCATCCAATACAACCACTCCAAATATAACCTTTTATATTAATGGCTTAATAGAAAATATGATCACTAATAAGATCAGACGCCCCGCAATGGGGCATGTTTTGTATATTATCGGCTATTGCGTATAAACCGCAGCCAGAAAAACCCGATAAAATAAATATAATCAACAATATAAAAATCCCCTTATCGCACCAAAACAGCTCACCATTAAGTCGCAGATTAAACCTTGCGAAAACCCAGCAAATAATGTTGATCATTCAACATTTACGTGATTATTCTTTATCGACATTGGCAATCGTTTCCCGGCGGCATCTGTGAAAAGCGGCGGAGCGATGATTCCCTACACAGCCCGGTCTGACGTAAGCAAGGAGACCCACATGTTCGACGATATACGCGGCAAGAACGTACTGATTACCGGTGGCAGCAGCGGCATTGGGCTGGGGCTGGCGCTGAATTTTGCTCGTCAGGGGGCCCATGTGGCGATCACCGCAAGAAATGCGGCCAAGCTGGAGTCCGCCCTCCAGCATGCCAGCGCCACAGGCGTGAACCTGACGGGCTATCTCTGTGATGTGAGCGTGGCGCTACAGGTGAAAGAGACCGTTGCCCAGTGCGCGGAGCACTTTGGCGGGCTGGACGTGCTGTGTTGCAACGCGGGCATTTTCCCTTCCGCGCCGCTCAGCGAAATGACGGAAGCGCAGTGGGATGAAGTGCATGCGGTGAACAGTAAAGGCACTTTTTTGTGCGTGCAGGCCGCCATGCCGTGGCTCAAGACCGCCGGCCACGGTCGCATCATTTTGACCTCCTCCATCACCGGCCCCGTCACCGGTTATCCGGGCTGGGCGCACTATGCCTCCAGCAAGGCGTCCCAGTTGGGTTTCATGCGCACCGCCGCGTTAGAGCTGGCGAAAGATCGCGTGACCATCAATGCCATCCTCCCTGGCAACATCGTGACGGAAGGGTTGGCCGACATGGGAGATGACTATATTGCCGCGATGGCGAAGTCCGTCCCCCTGAATCGCCTCGGCAGCGTTGACGACATTGCCGCCGCCGCGCTGTTTTTTGCCTCTCAGGCGTCCGGGTATATCACCGGGCAAACGCTGATTGTGGACGGCGGCCAGATTCTTCCCGAATCCTTATCCTGCATTTCCTGACGGAGTGGTCATCGCATGAGTAATCAAATAATGACTCACCTGGCCGGGAATGACGCGGGTACCCCGCCGATCCGGCGCCTGCGCCCCAACGCCGTCGGACTGACCGGCGTCTTGTTTATGACCGTCGCCACTGCCGCGCCCATCACGGCGATGCTGGGGAATGTCCCCATCGCGGTGGGGAGCGGTAACGGACAGTACGCACCCGCGGGATTTCTGGTCGCGACGATCATTCTGGCGCTGTTCGCCGTCGGTTATGCGCAGATGGCGAAGTACATCACGGCCACCGGCGCGTTTTATGGCTTCATCTCTCACGGGCTGGGACGCGTCATCGGTATGGCCGCCGGGGTCGCGGTGACGCTCACCTATATCGTGTTTGAAGCGGCGCTGGTCGGCATTTTCGCATTCTTCTGCGAAGACTTGGTCCACGGGCTGTCCGGGATACAGGTGCACTGGATCGTCTTCGCGCTGGGCATGCTGGTGGCGAACGGCGTCCTCAGCTACTTCGATATCTCGCTCACGTCGAAAATGCTGGGCGTCTGTCTGGTGCTGGAAATTATCATCCTTACCGTCGTGGCGGGCGCGGTGCTGTTACACGGCGGCGGGCCGCAGGGCTTTGTTCCTGAGTCGATCAACCCATTGAAGGCGTTTACGCCCGCGCTGGGCGTATCGGGGGCGAACGCCGGTATCGGCCTGTTCTTCGCCTTCTGGTCTTGGGTCGGGTTTGAATCCTCCGCCATGTATGGCGAAGAGTCGCGGAATCCGAAGAAAATCATTCCGCTGGCGACACTGCTGGCCGTGATTGGCATCGGCCTGTTCTATGTGTTTATTTCCTGGATGGCGATTGCCGGGACAGGCCCGGAGAAAGCCATCGCGCTGGCGCAAGACCCGAATCAAGCGGCTGAAATTTTCTATGGCCCGGCGCGCCAATACCTGGGCGAGTGGGCGGTTTCCGTGTTCAAAATTCTGGTGATCACCGGCTCCTTCGCCTGCGGGATGGCCTTCCACAACTGCGCCGCGCGCTACCTCTATGCGCTCGGACGGGAGAATCTGTTCCCACGTTCAGGCAACACGCTGGGCCTGACCCACCCCAAACATGGCTCGCCTCATGTCGCGTCGACGGTGCAAACGCTGATCGCCAGCGCCATCGTTCTCCTGTTCCTTATGGCGGGGAAAGATCCCTATGCGGATATCTACACGCTGCTGGCGATACTCGGCACGATGGGGATCATGATCGTTCAAGCGTTGTGCGCCTTCGCCGTCATCTTCTACTTCCACGCGCATGCGGAAAACCGCAAGAACGGCCACTGGTTTAAAACCTTTCTGGCGCCGTTACTGGGCGGGATTGGCATGCTTTACGTCGTCTATCTGCTGTTCGCCAATATGGATTTCGCGGCCGGCGCGTCAGCCAATTCACTGTTCTACAAAGCGATTCCGTGGATTGTGCTAGCCAGCTTTGTCGTCGGTGCCGCCATCGCCACCTGGTTTAAGCTTTTTGATCGTCAAAAATTCCAGGTGATTGGCCGCATCGTGTTGAATGACGAAAAATAGAGGGCCGGATCATGTCTGATAACCCACGTCTTGTTCTGCTCAACGCGCATCAACTTTCCGCGTTAATCAGGAATAAAGACATCTCCTGTCGGGAAGTGATGGCGATCTATCTCGACCATATTGAAGCGTTTAATCCACAGATTAATGCCATCGTCAGCCTGCGGGAAAGATCGCGGCTGCTCAGAGAAGCGGAAGATAAAGACCTCGCCTTGGCGAAGGGCGACTATCAGGCTGGATGCATGGATTCCCTTTGGCGGTGAAAGATCTGGCGCTCACGCAAGGGATCCCGACTACCCGGGGATCGCGGATTTTCGCAGAGGACATTCCCGAGAAAGACGCCCTCATCGTGGAAAGAATGAAGCAGGCGGGTGCATCGTGATCGGTAAAACCAATACGCCGGAATTTGGGCTAGGTTCTCAGACCTATAATTCGGTGTTCGGCGCGACGGGCAATGCCTATCACCCGGCGTTGACCGCAGGAGGCAGCAGCGGCGGCGCGGCGGCGGCACTGGCGATGTACCTGCTGCCGGTGGCAGACGGCAGCGACATGATGGGCTCGTTACGTAACCCCGCCGCCTTCAATAACGTCATTGGCTTCCGCCCTTCGCAGGGCTGCGTTCCTCTAACGGAGAGCAACGAGCTGTTTATCAACCAGATGGCGTATGAAGGTCCGATGGGGCGCTGCGTCAAAGACGTTGCCCTTCTGTTGGCCACGCAGGCCGGTCGGGACGATCGCGCGCCGCTATCGCTGAACGTCGATGCCGAACAGTTTACCGCCTCGCTGGAAAGCGACTGTACCGGTCTGCGAATCGGCTGGCTGGGCGATCTTCAGGGCCACCTCCCCTTCGAAGACGGCGTATTGCCCCTGTGTGAAGCCGCGCTGAGCACGTTTTCTTCGCTCGGCTGCGACGTGAGCGACGTCGTGATTGATATGGATTTCGACTCGGTCTGGAACGCGTGGTGTACGCTGCGGCACGCGGCCGTGATGCACAATCTTTTCCCCCTCTACGCAGACCCCGAGAAGCGGACATTCCTGAAACCGGAAGCGCTTTGGGAAATAGAGAACGGGCTGGCGTTAAGCGCGATGCAAGTCATGCAGCGTCGGCGGTCAGAACGCAGCTCTACAGAAAATTGCTCGCGCTTTTCGATGAGGTGGACTTCCTGATACTACCGAGCGCGCAGGTTTTTCCCTTCGACAAACACCGCCATTGGCCGGACACCCTGTCAGGCCGGACGATGGACACCTATCACCGCTGGATGGAAGTCACCATCCTCGGGAGCCTTTCCGGCTGTCCCATCGTGAATATGCCGGCCGGATTTAATCCATCAGGGTTGCCTACCGGGCTCCAAATTATCGGGCGTCCTCAGCGCGATATGGCGGTGCTGCGGCTGGCTCAGGCCTATGAAACCGCCACGCAATGGACCGCAAAGGTTAAACCGCCGGCCATTAACGACAGCGAATTGATTCACGATTGATTTCATTTATTCACCAGAGGGGATCACAATGAGCAGCCATAAAAAAATTATCGCAGGCACCATCGGCAATATACTCGAATGGTATGACTTTCTGATTTATGGCTTCTTCGCTGCGGTGATCGCCAGACAATTCTTTCCGGCCAATGACGAATACAGTTCGCTGCTGATTTCGTTAGCGACCTTCGGCGTGGGCTTTTTTACCCGACCAATTGGCGGACTGGTGATTGGTTTTTATGCGGATAAATACGGCCGGAAGAAAGCGCTACAGCTCATCATCTGGCTGATGTTTATCGCGGTCGCGATCTTTGTCGTGACCCCGTCCTATCACCAGATTGGTATTACAGCCCCGATATTGATCGTCATCGCGCGTCTTATTCAGGGGTTCGCGACCGGTGGCGAATATGCCAGCTCAACCTCCTATCTGGTGGAAGGCTCAGACGACAATAAGAAAACGTTTTACGGTTCCTGGCAATTATTCGGGCAGTGTCTGGCGGTGGTGCTGGCATCGATTATCTCAATGATTATTTTCAAGGTGTTCAAAGAGAGTCTGGACAGCTGGGGCTGGCGAATTGCGTTTGCCATCGGTCTGATTATTTGTCCGGTCGGGCTCTGGATTCGAAATAACCTCTCTGAATCCGACGAGTTTATTCAGCAGCAATCCGAGGAAACCCTGCCAGGCGATAAAAAACGGCTGGATGTCAGAAAAATCATCCTCGGATTTTGTCTGGTGGTCAGCGGAACGGTGGGCTTCTACGTGTTGTTGATTAATATGCCGAGCTTCGCCAGTAAACAGCTAGGCATGCCCATCACCAGCGTACTGACCATCCAAATCGGCATCGTCAGCCTGATGGCGATCATCATTCCCCTGTTCGGCATTCTGGCGGACAAAATCGGAAGAAAGCGCGTGTTCCTCGTCGCCACTATCGGCTACTTCGTGATGGTGCTGCCGCTGTTTACCTGGGTGATTCATTCTCCCCAAATCAGTCATATGCTGATTATGCAGCTGGTGCTGGGCATCTGTCTGGCCGCGCAATTTGCCACCATGCCCACCATGCTGACATTGCTGTTCCCCGTCGAGAACCGGGTGACCTCGTTATCCATCAGTTACAATCTGGCGACCATGACCTTTGGCGGATTCTCGCCGTTCATCGTGGCCTGGCTGTCGCATAGTTGGGGCGCGCCTGCCCCGGCGTATTACATGTTTGCGGTGTCTGCCATCAGCCTGGGGGCCGCGATTTGTTTTCCTCGCGACGAGAAAAAAGCGCAGCCCATGGTGGCCAGCGAGTGGACGCACTAACGATGATCGACTGGGGCCATAGAACGGACGATATGGCCCGTTTTATTCAGCGGCGCTGACATAGTAAGAGGCATATTCAAGACCGTGGTGATGGATACAATGGATCTGTTCGTCACTCCATTACTGCCCGACCGTCGTCGGTTGCGCCCGAACAAAATGGCTCGGCGTTGCACCGAACATTTTCTTAAATTCTCTCGAAAAATAGGCGGGATCGCTAAATCCCCAGCGGTAGGCGATATCACTGACCGAACCGTGCCTCGCGCCTCGGTCTCGCAAGGTTTCCGCGCACCGGTTTAACCGCGCCGTTAACAGATAGCGACCGAATGTGTGACCTTCCCGTTGAAATAACATGCTGAGGTAGCGAGGCGTGATTTTAAAACGTTGGGCGACCGCTTTAAGGTTTAAATCCGGATCTGAGAGATTGTCGTTAATCAGCATTTTTATTTGTAAAAACAGCATACTGGCCGTCGTAGACTGAGCCGAATGACTGCGATGATCGGCGATAATCGTCGCCAGCAGATCCATCGCCTGATCAATCAGCCGCTGCTGGTGCTGTTTAGGCAATTCATCCGGCAGATTAAACAAGCCATCGAGAAAACTCGCGGTCAGCCCACTGAGCGGATGCGAGCCGCCGAAGCTCACCGCGGTCAAGTCGTCCACCCGCCCTAAGCGACGCTGTAAATGCAGTCGGGGAAATTGCACCACCAGTTGCTGAAACTCCCCATTCAGGTGCAGTTCGTAAGGCGCGCGCGTGTCGTACAACGCGAATTCGCCACGGCCAAGCGTCGCCTCTCGCCCACCCTGAACGACGCCTGTCCGACCGTGTCTGACCATGCTCAACAGGATGACATCATCGCAATACTGATGTAGCCGACCTTGAGTACGCGTCACCGTCTGCGGCGCGCCCTGCACATTGACCAGCGCAATATCCGATAGCGCGCGCGACTGTAATCGCCCATGAAAATCGCCGTCGCCGATCCGGCACTCTAACGGTACGAAAGTCTGGCTTATCGCTTCACGCCAGTAGCTGTGACGTTCTCTGGCAAGCACCTCTCCGGTATCAAACACCTTCATGCGGCAGCTCCATCGTGTTGTTCCCCACGCGGCGGAAGCTGCAAGTTGTGTGCCATCGGGAGTTCCTTCTCAGTCAAGAGTGACTTCCTTCTGGTCATAACGCGCGAAACACCGTTCCCCTTATAAAAAACAGCGAACACATCGTTATTTCAACGGAGAGAGGCACCCCTGATGAATCGAGCTATCACCGTCGCCTGCGTACAGGCCGCCCCGGTATTTATGGATCTCAATGCCACGGTGGATAAGACCATCGCCCTGATCGAAGAGGCCGCACAGCGTGGCGCCGAGCTGGTGGCTTTCCCGGAAACGTGGATCCCGGGCTATCCCTGGTTCCTGTGGCTGGACTCCCCTGCCGCCGTAATGCCGTGGGTTTACCGCTATCACCAGAACTCGCTGACGCTGGACAGCGAGCAGGCGAAACGCATCGCGGCAGCGGCGCAGGCCAACAATATCTGGGTTGTGCTGGGATTCAGCGAGCGTGATAACGGCAGCCTGTATATCGCTCAGTGGATAATCGACAACCAGGGCGAAACGGTCGCAACGCGTCGCAAGCTGAAAGCGACTCACGTCGAACGTACGCTGTTTGGCGAAAGCGACGGTTCCTCCCTGCGCACCTTCTCCACGCCGCTTGGCACGCTGGGGGCGCTGTGCTGCTGGGAGCATCTCCAGCCGCTGACGCGCTACGCGATGTATGCCCAACATGAACAAATCCACATCGGCGCGTGGCCCAGTTTTAGCCTCTATCAGGGCGCGACCGCGGCGCTGGGTCCGGACGTCAACGTAGCGGCGTCGCGTCTTTATGCCGCCGAGGGGCAATGCTTTGTGCTCGCGCCCTGCGCCATCGTCTCGCCGGAGATGATTGAGCAGCTCTGCACCGATGAGACCAAACGCCAGCTGCTGAAAGTCGGCGGCGGCCATGCGCGAATCTTTGGACCGGATGGCGGCGAACTGGCGACGCCGCTGCCGGAAGACGAAGAGGGACTGTTGATGGCGACGCTGGAGCCCGCCGCGATCACCTTTGCCAAGGCTGCCGCAGATCCGGTGGGGCATTACTCGCGCCCGGACGTCACGCGACTGCTGTTTAACTCCGCCGCTAACCCGACCGTGGTCAATCTCGCCGTCACGCCTCCACCGGAAGCGGACGAACCGTTTCCGGCGACCACGGCGGAATGGGTCGTGCTACCGGAAAGTCAGGGCTAACAGACCGAGGCTCCGACACGATCGGAGCCATCCTTGCGATATCTAATAAAAACAAGTTTCTGAACAGGGGGATAATCATGAAATTAGCCGTCCGGCAGTATCAACGAATGGCCCTTTTCGTCTTAGTGAGTGGCGCGGCGATGAATGCGGCGCAGGCGCTGGAATTTTCGCCTGGCGACTATGAAATGCTGCCGGACAACGCCACCTTTTTTCTGACGTATTTACAGTACAATCATAGCGATGCTTATTATTCTCAAGGCAATAAGGCGGCGGGCGACAATAAGCTCAAATCAGAAGTCTCGATGTTACGCCTTATCCATGCTTATCATCCGATGGAAAATGTCAGCATCCAGCCACAGGTCATTCTGCCGTTTGGCAACGTTACCGCCTATGGCGATAGCCGCGCATTGGGAGACGCCTCCGGTATCGGCGATGTCGTCGTTGGCTCCCCAGTCGTCGTCAATATGGATCCCGCGGGCACCAACGTTTTGGCCCTCGGTCCCTACATTTATCTGCCTACGGGTCATTACAACAACGATAACCCATTGAATATGGGTGAAAACCGCTGGCGTTTCTTGCTTCAGGCCGCGTGGATTCACCACTTCACTCCTCACTGGGCCTTCGATACCGGCGCCGATGTTTCCTGGGTCACGCCTAACGACGACTACGGTGCGTCAGGGCAGACATTAGAACAAAAACCGCGTTACGAATATCAAGCCTATCTGCGCTATGACTTCACGCCGCAAACGCGGGTAGGTTTCGGCGGCGGATGGATTACGGGGGCAGAGAGCAGCGTGGGAGGAGTGAATCAGCGCGATCGCCTGAATACCACCTACGCCCGTATCTCTGCCTCGCACTTTTTTACGCCATCGGTGCAATTGCAGGCGGTCTTAGGGCGAGATCTGGATGTCAAACAAGGATTTAAACAGGATTTGAACGCCACGTTGCGTTTAGGCGTCCTGTTTTGATTTTTCATGACAGGTGAACGTTTTCGAATGCACTGACCTTAGCTGATCATCATCGGAGGACTCAACATGACTCGTCAACACCCCGCAGAACCCAGTCAGGACACCCTGTATACCCGTCTTGGCGGATACGATGCCATTCATCAATTTGCGGGCGCGGCCCTCAAAAAAGCGATGGCACATCCCAAAATCGGGCATATCTGGGCCATATGTCAGAATCCACGTTCCTCAAGGAACATATCAATTTCGTTGATTTTCTGGCCGTACACTGGGGCGGCAACGCGGTATATCGCGGCCGGGATATGGTGACGGCCCATCGTGGAATGGGTCTGACCGAAGAGCACTGGCAGGCCATGTTCGACTGCCTTGAAGCGTGTTACGAGGATTTCGACGTCCCCCATGATCTGCGTGAAGAGATCACCGCCACGTTCATGTCATTCAAACCGGTGGTGATTGGCAGCCCCTCCTATCGTGACGTCGTGCTGTCGCACCCGGAGATGGATGTCACCAAAGGCATGAAAAGCGTTGGCGTGGAGTGGCCTTCGTCCAACGATGCCGACACCCCCACCGATCCGCGATAAGCCTCGGTAATCCCCTACGCATTGCGTGTCACTCCGCGCATGACGCCAGTGGATCGGGGCTGAGTCCGGGCCGCATCGCCGACAGAGCATCAGCGCCTCCCAGTGCTGACCCGCGTTTGAACCGCGGTCGCTTACAGGCCCGCGCAGATCGTGCTGCGCGGGCCTGATTTCCGTTGAAAGCGGCGCCTCAGAACGTCTGCAACGCACGCCATACCCGCTCCGGCGTTGCGGGAAGGTCGAGCAGATGATGCGGCCCTTCATCCCGTCGCGCGACGGCATCCTGCAACGCGCACCAGACGGCCATGCCGAGCATAAACGGCGGCTCGCCCACGGCTTTGGAGCGGAACACGGTTTCTGCGGCGTTGCCCGTATCAGGCAGAAGCTGCACGCGAAAATCGTGCGGGATATCCGCGACCGTCGGGATTTTGTAGGTCGCGCCGGTGTCCGTCAGCAGCCGCCCCTGCTCATTCCACACCAGCTCTTCCGTCGTCACCCAGCCCATGCCCTGCACGAAACCGCCTTCCACCTGCCCGATATCCAGCGCCGGATTCAGCGAAGCGCCCGCATCGTGCAGGATATCGACGCGCTTGACCTGATACTCGCCGGTCAGCGTATCCACCGCCACTTCCGCACAGGCCGCGCCATACACAAAATAATAAAACGGCTCTCCGCGTCCCGCCTCGCGATCGTAATGAATGCCCGGCACCCGATAGTATCCCGTGGCCGACAGCGATACCTGATTAAGCCACGCCAGATGCGCGACCTGCGCAAACGTCAGATGCTGGCTGCCTGCGCGTATGACGCCATTATGAAACGCGACGTCCGACGGTTCACAGGCATACAGGCGGCACAGCAGTGTGACGAGTCGCTGCTTGATGATTTCCGCCGCCTGCTGGGCCGCTTTTCCGTTTAAGTCCGCGCCGCTGGACGCCGCGGTCGGCGAGGTATTCGGCACTTTCCCCGTATGCGTGGCGGTGACCTGAATCGATGCGATATCGATTTGCAGCACCTGCGCCACGATCTGCGCCACCTTGGTATTCAGCCCCTGCCCCATCTCCGTACCGCCGTGATTCAATTGCACGCTGCCATCGCTATACACTAGCAGCAGCGCGCCAGCCTGGTTGAGAAACGTGGCGGTAAACGAAATGCCGAACTTGATGGGCATCAGCGCCAATCCGCGCCGCCACGTTGCGTGACGGGCGTTAAAAACCTCAATCTCCGCACGGCGCTGACTGTACGCGGCGCTCTGCTCCAGCCGCGCGGTGATCTCGTTCAGCAGATTTTGTCTGACCGGCTGGTAGTAGTGGGTCACATTGCGATCCGCTACCCCGTAATAGTTACGCTTGCGGACCTCCAGCGGGTCCAAATGCAGGGTACGCGCGATATGTTCGATGACCTGTTCAATCGCCGCCATCCCCTGTGGGCCGCCGAAGCCGCGAAAGGCCGTGTTGGAAACCGTGTGCGTGCGGCAGCGGTATCCGGTAATGAGCGCATCCCCCAGATAATAGGCATTATCCGCGTGGAACATGGCGCGATCGACAATCGATCCCGAGAGATCCAACGAATGGCCGCAGTTTGCCGCCAGATCGATCCTCACGCCGCTGAACACGCCATGGTCATCAATGCCCACCTCATAGCGCACGAAAAAACCGTGGCGCTTGCCGGTGATACGCATATCGTCGCGCCGCGACAGACACATTTTTACCGGTCTTTCCGTCACACGCGCGGCAATCGCGCATAAACAGGCGACGGCCGCTCCTTGAGACTCCTTGCCGCCGAAAGCGCCGCCCATACGGCGCATTTCCACCGTGACTTCGCTTTGGCGAACGCCGAGCACCGAGGCGACCAGCTTTTGCACCTCGGTCGGATTCTGGCTGGAGGCGTAGACCGTGACCGTCTGATTTTCGCCCGGACACACCAACGCGGACTGCGTTTCCAAATAAAAGTGCTCCTGTCCGCCGACGTGGAACTCGCCCGTCAGGCGGTGGGTCGCGCGGGCCAACGCCGCATCGACATCGCCGCGTCGATGTTCAAAGGGACGCTCGACATAGCACTTTTTTTCCAGCGCGTCTTTCACGTCCAGTATCGGCGTGAGCACCTCGTAGTCGATCACCGCCGCCTGCGCGGCCCGTCTGGCGGCTTCGCGGGTTTCCGCCGCGACCACCAGCACCACCTGTCCGGCATAGTTCACTTCGCCATCCGCCAGCAGCAGGTCGCCCGGCGCCAAAGCGCCGATATCCGGATTCCCCGGGATGTGTTGCCGGGTGACGACCGCCACCACGCCGGGAATGCGATAGCAGGGTTCGACGTCCAGCGACCGAATACGCGCGTGGGCGTGATCGCTCAAACGCGGGCAAAGATGCAGGACGCCTTCCGGTTCGGGACGATCGTCGATATAGCGCGCCTCGCCGCTGACATGTTGCTCCGCGCTCTCGTGAACGCGGCTATCCCCCACCGCGCCGGGCAGCGGCTGGCGGAATTGCGCTTGCAGCGCGGTTTGTTCAGGCTGTGAAGGATTATGCGACATGGGGGACGGCCTCCGTTTCGGGCGCTTCGCCTTGCATCCATTCGTAGTAACGCAGCAGCAGATTTTTGGCGATCTGACGGCGATATTCGGCGCTGGCGCGCGCATCGCTTAGCGGCGTGAAGTCCTGCTCCAGCGCCTGACAGGCGGCGGCGACCGTCGCCCGGTTCCACGGCTGATGCAACAGCGCCTGCTCACAGCGCTCGGCCCGCCGGGGGATCGCATCCATTCCCCCGAAGGCGACGCGCGCCTCGGCGACCCTTCCGCGCTGGAGTTGCAGTGAAAACGCGCCAAAGACAATGGAAATATCGTCGTCTGCTCGCTTGGAGACTTTCCACGCCTGAAAATGATCCAACCGCGGACCGCGCGGGATCCTCACCTCACGAATAAATTCGCCCTCCTCTAACGCGGTGTGGCGATAGGACAGGAAGAAGTCATGCAGCGGCAGCGTGCGGGTTCTCTCCCCTTGTTGCAGCAGCAGTTCGGCGTCCAGCGCCAGCAGCATCGGCGGGGTATCGCCGATGGGCGAAGCATTGGCGATATTGCCGCCTAACGTGCCGCGATTGCGAATTTGGCGTGAGGCGAAACGACGTAGTACCTGCGAAAACGCGGGGATCGACGTCTCCAGTAGCGTTTCGCACTGCGTGATGCTCATCCCCGCGCCCAGATAAAACGCGTGTTCATCCGTCCGCCAGCGGTGAAGCTCGCTCACCTGATCCAGATCGATGAAAGGCGCGCCATCGTCAGCCGCTTGCGCGATCTCCAGCATCAAATCGGTCCCGCCCGCCAATAGCCGGGCCTGCGGATAGCGCTGATAACAGTCGGCCAGCTGGTCCAACGTCGCGGGAATAAAGCAGTCGCGCGCGCCCTGAGAGAGCGTCTCTACCTCTGTCTGAGACAGCGCCGCCAGCCGCGCAACGGTCAAGGCTTCGTCACGGCGAAAGCTGTCTTCTGTCGGATGTTCGCACAGGTAGCGGGCCGCGGACATAATCGGCCGATAGCCGGTACAGCGACACAGGTTTCCCGCCAGCGCCTGTTCGGCTTCCGCCCGATCCCACCCCGAGCTCTGCTTTTGCAGCACGAACAGCGACATCACCATGCCCGGCGTACAGAAACCACATTGGGAAGCATGCAGATCCACGACCGCCTGTTGCACGGGATGCAGCGCCCCCTGCTGCCGAAGATCCTCAACGGTAATCAGCTGTTTACCCTGCAACGCGCTGACCGGCATCAGGCAGGCGCTGGCCGTCTCATAATGCAACCGTCCCTGCTCTACCCGACCGAGCGCCACGGTGCAGGCGCCGCAATCGCCCGATCCGCACCCCTCTTTGGTGCCCACGCGACGTCTTCGCTGTCGCAAATACGCCAAGACGGTCATGGCAGGATCGAGATCGCGTTCAACCACCGGCGTGTCATGCAATAAAAATTGGATCATGCGGTTTTATCCTGGGTTATCAACGGATGATGTCTTAATAGGAGCAATTCCCATACCAAAATAAAAACCGCATCTTTATTTCATTTATTTTCTGAAAGGCAAACGATTGCCAATTTAAGAAAATAATCGCACCGAATTCACGCATTAGGACGCCGATAACGCGATCATTTCCGCCCTGAATGTTATGCACCATGAAATGGCATTCTGGCATGAATATGCCCATATAAAGTGCATGGCTATATAATATTTCTGACACCCATAATGACGAAGAAAATAAATAGACCACATCGAATACGAGAGTAACCGACAGACGGCCGGCGTTGCTACATGGGGTTAACACGTGTGAAATGGCGGCCTCTAACCCGTCAGAGGCACAAAGAGATAAACATCAAAAAAAAATAAAACAGACCACATCCATCCTCCTACTGAATCGGGAATCGCTGGGTGTGACTTACAATAAAAAATAAGGTCTGACGATTAATTATCATAGCGAATTAATAATTAAATCAATAATACTTCGATATTGATGTTAATAACCCCACCCGATATAAAAACACGGAAAAAATAAAAAACCCTCCGCGTTCACGAAGGGTTTATCGGGTTTTAAATATAGCGAGTAACGCGGTGATACTCGATTTATCCGCCTAAGTTATCCATCCGCTGCCACAATTTCTTCGCTTCCCGTCGGGCATGGAAATAGATTTCCTCGACGTCGAAAGGAAAACAGCGATCCTCATACACCATATTGCCCGCCACCATGACGCTGTGTACGCAAGAGGAATTGAGCCCAAACGCCAGATGACCGGCCAGATTCTCTGCGCACAGCGGCGTCGGCGACGGGTAATCCAACAGGGTTAAATCCGCCTGATACCCGGCGGCGAGCGCGCCGAATGAGGCCTGAAAATTACGCTCCAGCAGCAGATTGCCCTGATGCAGAAAGCGCATGAAGCTGTCCGGCCACAGCGTGCCGCCCGCATCGCGGTGTTTGAAGTAGGCGAATTTCAGCTCTTCGAACATGTCGGCGCCGATACCGTCCGTGCCGAGCGCGACGTGGCGATACTCGGCCAGACGCGGATTGTAGCCCACCTGATTGTTCATGTTCGAGCGCGGATTGTGCACCAGAAAAGCATCCGCATGGTTGATTACCGCGACATCCTCGGCGGAAAGACAGAGGCCGTGCGCAATCAGGCTTTTCTCGTTAATCAGGCGCGCGCGCGCCAGTCTGACCATCGGGTCAACGCCATAGTGGTGATGACTGTGCGAAACATCGTAGCGATCTTCCGCCACGTGCAGATGTAGCCCGCGCCCCGTCACCTGCACGGCGTTCTCCAGCAATGCCAACCCGGCATCGCTGAGCGTAAAAGGCGCATGCGCACCGATATGCGCTTCCACCAGATAGGGCGTTTTCCCGGACTTTTTATCCAGATCGATACGATGCGCAAAGCGGATGTTCTCTTCCACCCCGCGACGCAGTTCATCCAGCCCACCGTTTCGGTCCGTCGTTTCATAACAGGTCATGCCGCGCAGACCGGCGGTCAGAAATCCCCGGCGCAGAATATCCAGCGAACCGGCAATGAGCGACGGCGACGCATGATGGTCAATCACCGCCGTACAGCCTTGCTTGATGGCCTCCAGCGAACAGACCAGCCCGCTGTAATACAGCGACTCCTCGTCCAGCGCGCGATCCAGTTTCCACCACAGATTCTTGAGCGTTGAAATGAAGTCGGGACAGGGGTCAATGCGCGCCATCACGCCTCGCGCCAGCCCGGAGTAGAAGTGGTTATGAGCGCAAACAAGGCCCGGCATGACCAGCCGTCCGTTCATTTCTTTGACCGCCGCCGCCGGATAGCGCGCCGTCAGTTTGGTCCCGACCGCCGCAATCTCCGTGCCGTCGATGGCGATGTCCACGCCCTCATCCACCCGTGCAGGCGAAAACTGTACCGCAGTCGCATTGCGTAAAATCAGCATGAGTTACTCCTCCACCGCGCCAAGCAGATAGTGATGTTCTCGATAAACCGTTGAAATAATTCGGCACATATCGGCCAGTGCCGGTGGAGCGCTGGCGATAACGCCGTGCGGGTCTATCGCCAGGTGATAAATTTGCTGTTCGTGGCGCACCAGCACGCCGTCCTCATCCAGCATGAATCCGGGATTACCGCTGGCGGCAAAATCCTGCCGCAAATTGAAGATCGTGACTTTGTCCCGATACGGTTTCCCGTCCCACGGGCAGAACTGAGCGCAGTTGCCGCACTCATTGCAATAGGCATCAATGTGCAGCGTCTGAAAACGGTCACGAAAGCCGGGAACGGCAATCGAGATATTGGCGCGATTGGGGCAGACATCCACGCACTTGGCGCAGACGTAGTTGCATGACAGGCAGCGGGCGGCCTCTTGTTGGGCAAACGCATCTTGCTCATCGGCCCCGACCCGGCGCAGTGCTATCGTGCCTTTGCGACGGTAGATATCGTCAGGATCGGTATTCAGCCAGCGTTTGGCCGCGTGATCGTCATGCACATTTTCCCGGCGCAATATCTCATCCGCTGCACGCCGTGCCGCCCCCATCGCCGCGACAATCGACGCCGGGCCGCTGTGCGCATCGCCAATCAGAAAGACGTTTTTGCGTACCGTTTCCTGCGTCTGGCGGTTCACCGTCGGGATACCGCTCTCCGCCAGCGGAACGCCTATACGGGCCAGTGCCTCGTAGTCCGGCTCTTCCCCGATGGCGGAAATCAGCGCGTCCAGACACACCACATCAGTGCGTTCGGTCGCCTGCGGACGCGACCGCCCCAACGCATCCGGTTCGCCGGGCTGCATGATGCGTAGCGTCACCGTCCCATCCGCGTCAAAACGTTCCGGGCTGACCCAGAAGCGAAAATCCACGCCCGCGCGGCGCGCCTCCTCCACCTCCTCACGCCAGGCGGGCATCTCTTTTTCGCCCCGTCGATAGAGCAGCGTCACCTGCGTGACCCCGGGGACCCGCATCGCCGCGCGGGCGCAATCCATCGCGGTATTGCCTGCGCCAATCACCCCGACCGAACGCCCTAAAGAGAGCGGCTCCTGACGGTTAAAGCGCCGCAGGAACTGGAACGATGACCACACGGCGCCATTGTCTCCCGCCAGCGCCGCCTCCCGGCTGCGGTAGGCGCCGGTTCCCACGCACACAAAGGTATATCCCCGCTGGCGTAACGCCTCGACCGTCAGATCGTCGTCACAGCCATAGTGAAACTGCACGCCGTGCTGGGCGACGAAATCAATATCATGCTGGATTTTTTCCGCCGGAATACGGAACTGCGGCACGACGTGGCGCACCACGCCGCCCGCGCTTGGCTCCCGTTCAAACACGGTGACCGGATGGCCCGCCCGCGCCAGAAAATACCCCGTCGCCAGCCCCGCAGGCCCCGCCCCCAATACCGCGACCGGATGACGATGGCCCGAACCTGCCGGTCGACACCAGCGACGTCGATACTCCTCCCACCCTTTTTCTAACGCGATACGTTTGATGTCCCGGATTTGCAGCACGCTATCGTAGTCCAGTCGCGTACAGTTGGACTGACACTGATGATCGCAGATATGGCCGGTGATCGCGGGCAAGGCGTTGCGCTGGTAGATCAGCGCCAACGCATCCGCGTAGCGCCCCGCCCCTGCCAGACGCAGGTACTCGGGAATATCCTGATGGATAGCGCAGGCGCTCACGCACGGCGCGACGTAACAGTCGGAGGGCGGTAAGGCGCCGCCCGCCGCGATGGTATCGTCCTGTTTCCAGGACTTCTGATGGTACTCCGCCGTCAGCGCGGCACGCGCCAGAGTCTCTAACCGGTCGACATCCACCGAGGTCATGCCCCAGCCGGTCGAGGTTTCCAGTTCATGCGCACAGGCGGCCAGACGTAGGTATCCGCCCGGTTTGAGCAAATCCGTCGCCATCGTAATCTGGTGAATGCCGGTTTCATGAATGGCGCGGATAGTGAACTGGCTAGCCCCGCCGGAGTAAGAGATCGGCAGTTTTCCCTGAAAGTGGCGCGACAATACGGCGGCGACGTTGATGGAAAGCGGAAACAGCGCTCGTCCGGACATGTACATGTCCTCGTCGGCCAGACGTCGTTTGTGGTTGCCGACGCCCAGCGTGTTAGTGAGTTTGACCCCAAACGCCAGCCCCCGCTGATCCGCCAGAGCCAGCAAACGCTCCAGCATCGAGAGCGCCTGCGCCAACGGCAAGTCATGCAAAAAAGACGCTTCTTTCAGCGGGATGTCGTCAAACCCACAGCCATCCAGAATCTCACGCACCCGCGCGTAGCCGAGCAGCGTGGGGTTCAGCTTCACAAACGTGTGCAGCCTCTTCTCTTCCAGCATATAGCGGCAGATGGCTTCAATCTCATCAGGCGGGCATCCGTGCATGGTGGAGAGCGTCACGCCAGTAACCAACTGCGGAGTAATCCGCTCAGGCAGCGCCATCAGCGCAGGCCGTTGCGCCGGTGGGACGATATCGCGCAGCAAATCGACCTGCTCGACCCAGTGCGTCAGCGTCTGGCGATAACGCTGGAAGGCGGGAGTGTCGCCCGCATCCATCATCGTCGCGATAAAGGTTTGCATCGGCGCCTGTTGAATACCTGTCAGGTCATAGCCCACGCTCATATTGAAGATAAACGACCGCCCCTGCCCGGCGGAACGCGGCGCAAACAGACACTCCAGCAGCCACAGCGCGAACCACGCCTTGAGGTATTCATCGGCCGCTTTCTCCAGCGTGAACTCG
The DNA here is from genome assembly GCF_002111595.1 of Lonsdalea britannica. Lineage (GTDB taxonomy): Bacteria > Pseudomonadota > Gammaproteobacteria > Enterobacterales > Enterobacteriaceae > Lonsdalea > Lonsdalea britannica. The sequence continues at coordinate 273,216 of NZ_LUTN01000001.1, read as the reverse complement.
GTAGACCATTCGGTGTTGAACCCTTCGTCCTGCGCATCAATACACGGTTTCTTCAGCTCAAGCCGGTCCAGAATCTGCACCGTTTTCAATTCAATAAAACTGCCGCCGCAGAGCCAGGCGGCAATAATATTTTGCGCCAACTGCGTGTGCGGCCCGGCCGCTGGCCCCACCGGGGTATCGCACACTTCGCCAAAGACGCCCATTTGCCGGGCCGGTTGACGGCGATAGAACTGGCGCTCAGGAATGCCGAAAATAGACCGGTTTTGCCGAAATTCAGCAAACATTCTTTCCAGCAGCTGCTCGAATGGAATGGGACGCATCACATCACCCACATTGCTCTCCTTTATTGTTTTTCTTGGAAAATCAAACGATACGACCACCGCATTACGCGGAAATAAGCGCACCAACGCGCCGGGATAACACCGGTCTCACGCGAATGTTTCGAATAGGAGCAATATGCAGGCCAGAAATTCGTCGGGGCCACATCGCGCCGGGACATCCCCCGTTTCCGCCGCCCTGCACGTCCAGAGGAAATATCGATGGCAAGCGCGCCGTGCCGTCCTCTTTCCGGTTCAGCGCAACGTTTTGCAAATAGAGAGACGAATTTCTCATTTTGAGAAAATGAGCCGGGCTTTCTCACTGCGCTATAGCGTCTTTTTTGTCCGCCGCACCGCTCACCCTTAGGCTCAGGTCACGGGCACAAAATTTGCATTACCTGATCATCACCCATGACTTACGCGAGGTACGGAATGCGCCTTTTTACTCATGCAGCGGAACTGGAAAAGAACAACCGCGCTTTTGCGTGGATTCAAATCGTGGAAAGCCGCGGCTCGACGCCCCGCCACAGCGCCAGCATGCTGGTCGATGAAGACGGCCACTGCGTCGGTACGATTGGCGGAGGAATGGTGGAGCGGCTGGTGCTGGAAGAGGCGAAAGAGGCCCTGGCGCAGGGGGCGTCCCGCCTGTTCAGCGGGCGCATGGCGCGTCAGGGCGAAGGCGCGGTCGGTTCAGACTGCGGCGGCGCGATGAAAGTCCATATCGCGGTTCAGCCTCGTCGCCCGCAGCTGATCTTGCTCGGTGCCGGGCACGTCAACCGGGCTATCGCCGTGGCCGCCGCCCCGCTTGGCTTCGAGATCACGCTGGTCGATACCTGGCAGGATAATCTTGAACACCCCGATCTGTCGACGGCCAGCCGTCGGTTACTCGCCGACAGCTTTACCGACGGTATCCGACAGTTGACGCTGGACGACCACTGCTATGTGGTCATTGCCACCAATCATCAGGATAAAGAGGCGCTGACACAGACGCTCGGCAGCCCGGTCCGTTATCTGGGGCTGCTGGCCAGCCGCCGCAAGCTCCAGACTTTTCGCGCGGATCTGGAAAAAAGCGGCGTCGCAGCCGCCGATCTGGCGGCGCTGCGTTCGCCCATCGGGCTGGATATCGGCGCCGAAACGCCGGAGGAGATCGCCATCAGCGTACTGGCGGAACTTCTGCAGGTGAAAAACGGCGCCAGCGCGGCACCGTTGCAGTCGACCACGCTGGCGGTGGTGTCAACCTAGCGCGTCAACCGGCGGCGCGCTAAATGGCTGACGATGCAAAAACCGTCCATGCCCGGCGCGGCCGGAAAAAACGCCGTCCCGCCAGACGATCTCTCCCCGACTCAGCGTCATGATCGGCCACCCTTGGCAGGCCATCCCCTCGTAAGGGGAGTTGTCGCCGTCATCATGCATGTCCTCATGACGCAGCGTCACGCGGCGATGGGGATCAAACACCACCAGATCGGCGTCCGCATCAGGCATAAAACTGCCCTTCTGCGGCCAGAGTCCGAAGAGCTGCGCCGGACGGGCGCTGGTCAGCGCCACAAACCGCTCAGCGCTGATTCGCCCCGTCGCCACGCCGTGGGTGTAAAGCAGCGCCAGCCGATTTTCCACCCCCGGCAGCCCGTTAGGGCAGCGGCTGAAATCCCCGTGGGATAGTGCATGACGCTGGCTCAGCGAAAAATGGCAGTGGTCGGTCGCGACCGTCGCAATACTGCCGTCTTCCAGCCCTTGCCACAGCGCCGCCTGCTCTTCCTGACCGCGCAGCGGCGGACTGAGAATATACTTCAGCCCCTCCGGTTCCAGATAACGCCGCTCGTCCAACAACAGGTACTGCGGACAGGTTTCGGCCCACACGGATTGGTGTTGACGTTGGGCCAGCCGCAGGTAGTCCAGCCCCAATCCATTCGACAGGTGGACGATATAGAGCGGCGCGTTGTCCGCCAGCGCCGCCAGATTGATCATGCGCGCTATCGCCTCCGCCTCGCAGGCGACCGGACGGCTCAACGCGTGATAGATGGGCGCCGTTTTCCCCTGTCGCAGCAGCGCCTCCCGACGCAGGCGGATCGCCGCATCGTTTTCGGGGTGTACCGTGGTGAGCGCGCCCAGCTGACGCAGGCGCTGCATCGCCCGTAATACCGCCGCATCGTCCAGCTTGTATTGGTAAGTCAGGTAGAGTTTGAAGCTGCTGATCCCTTCTTGCTCCACCATCGACACCATTTCGGCCAGAATCGCGTCGTCCACATGCTGCACCACGCCGTGGAAGCTGTAGTCGATTGTCGCCTGACCCTCCGCGTAGGCATGATAAAGCGCCAATTGGTGATGCAGGCGACAGCCCGGCGGCCCGAATCCCATGTGATCGATAATCGTCGTCGTGCCGCCACAGGCCGCCGCGCGGGTGCCAGCATAAAAATCGTCGCAGCTGCGCCCGATACCGACATCAATATTGAAATGGGTATGCACATCAATGCCACCCGGCATCACCTGACAGCCCGTGACGTCGATGACGTCCATTTCCGGCGTGATAGGGATATCCTGACCTCGCTGCGCAATGCGCCCCCGCTCGATCAGCAGATCTTCGCGGTATTGCCCTACGTGGTCGATCAGCGTGCCGCCCCTGAGTAACCGTTTCATCAGGCTCTCCTGTTGCTGTCCGTGGGATTAGCCCATCGCCGGCAGACCTTCCCAGACCACTTCGCGATAGTGTTGACGATCGGTATCCCCTTCAGAACTGATCACCAGCACGCGGGAAGAGGCATCCAGCCCCAGCTGCGCCAATAGGCTTCACGCCGGGGACTGTGTAATATCGCCGCCAGTACGCCCATGCCGACGGCGCCGGACTCTCCCGACACGATGCGCGCGTCGTTTCCCAACGGGTTGCCCAAGACGCGCATCCCCAACGCCGTGACCCGGTCTTCGCAGGAGATAAACTGACGCGAACAATCGCGCAGGCGCGGCCATCCCAGCGGATTCGGCTCGCCGCAGGCCAGCCCCACCATCATGGTGTCCATCGCTCCGCCCACGGCGACGATCTCGCCATGCTGCGCAGAGCGAAACAGGCAGTCGGCCCGCTCTGGCTCGACGATCACCGTATGCAGGGACCCCGCGCCGTAGCTGTTGACCAAATGGTCCAGCACCCCCGCCGCCATCGCCCCTACGCCCGCCTGCAAAAAGACGTGCGTCGGCGCAGGCCATTGCCGCCCGGCGATCTGTTCTACCGCCTCCACCGCCAGCGTGCCATAGCCTTGCATAATCCACGCGGGGATCTTCTCATACCCCGGCCAGGCGGTGTCCTGCACCACTTCCCACCCCTTTTCCTGCGCGGTTTGCATGGTCAGCCGGACGGTATCGTCATAATTCATGTCGGTCACGATGCACTCCGCCCCCAGCCCGGTGATGTGGGCCACGCGTTCAGCGGACGCGCCTTTCGGCATGTAAACAACCGCGTGTTGTCCCAGCGCTTTGGCCGCCCACGCGATGCCGCGGCCGTGATTGCCATCCGTCGTCGTGGCGAAGGTGAGGCGTTCCGGGAGCGCCGTCCGCCCCGACTCAAATGAAAAATCCGCCAGCGTCAGCTGATATTTTTCGCAGATGCAACGGGCTATCGCATACGCGCCGCCGAGGATTTTAAACGCATTCAGGCCGAAGCGCTGAGACTCGTCTTTTACCCACACCCGCCCCACGCCAAGCGCCTCGGCGAAGGCGTCCAGTGAGTACAACGGCGTCGGGGTATAGCCCGGCATCCGCTGATGAAAAGCCCGCGCCTGTTCCGCCTGTTCCCGGCTAAACAGCGCCGCGCCCTGCGGATTAAAGTGGGCGTTATCGGCGATATGCATTCGTAATGAAAACGTAGACATGTCGGTATCCTGATGATGTTGAAAACAATTATTCACCGGGATAGGTTCAATATCTGTGCCAGTTTGTAGTTGCAGCCGTCACCGCGATGTCGAATAATCAAAATTGAGAAAACAGGCGTTATCACGCCGCCTGGCGTGAGCGTTTATGACGTTGTTCCCCGATTTTCTCTGCCTACGTGGGTGTTTTCACGCCTTATCAAGACAGCGCAAGGATGACGCGCATTCTCAAAATGAGAAACGCCGTACGGCAGCGACTGTTCCGGCGAGCCTGAATTTAATTGAACAAGAGCGTACCCATGACGAGCCAAGCCCTGTCACTGATGCATATTCAACCCACGATCAAGCATTTCACGCAGATGCTCGGTCAGGTTTTGCGGCTTGAAGTTGAAATCGTCGATAACCGGTTGCTGCGCGTAGCGGGAACCGGCCCATACAGTTCGCGGATCGGCCTCCCCTCGGAGCACACCCGGCTGCTGCAATACGTGATTCAACATAAGAAAGAGAAGGTGGTCACTCAGTCGCAGCACGATCCTCTCTGCCAGCGCTGCGGCCAGCTCGACCAGTGCGGCGAATTGGCTTTTCTGGGGATGCCGATGATGCACGACGGCGCCTGTCTCGGCGTGATCAGCCTCGCGGCGATCACACCGGAACAACAGCAGCGCTTACAGGACAACGTCGGCGTATTTTCAGACTACGTTCGCCATGTCTCCTCACTGCTCATGGCTAACCTGACCAAAAGTCCAACGGCCCACCCTGACATGGATGTGCTGTTCACCACGCTCATCAACAGTATGGATCAGGGCATTTTGGTGCTGGATGAGCACGGGATGATGACCTTCGCTAATCAGAACGCGCTGACGCTGCTCAATACCCCTTTGGAAACGCTGGCCAAAACCCCGGTGTCCATACGCCCGTTGGTCGCCAGCAAAGATTTCGCCAACGGCAATGCCCAGCACGTCATCACCTTTGCGGCCCGACAGGAAGTGGTGATCGGACAGCACCATAGCGGCAACCGACTCCAGCTGTTTCTGTTTGCCTTTCACCAGTCAGAACGTCCCGCGCCATTGGAAGAAATGGACAGCGAACCGCGTATCGGCCAGTTCATTGGACACGCGCCGGTGATTCAGACCCTGAAACAGCATATCGCCCGCTTTGCCGACAGCCCCTCCAGCATCATGATCACCGGAGAGAGCGGCAGCGGCAAAGAGATGTTGGCCCGCTCGATTCATCAGATGGGCCGACGCGGCAAGCACCCTTTTATTGCCATTAACTGCGCGGCGATCCCGGAACATCTGCTGGAAAGCGAACTGTTCGGCTATGTCAAAGGCGCGTTCACCGGCGCGGCGCCCAACGGTAAGGCCGGGCTGATCCAGTCGGCTCATCGCGGCACGCTGTTTCTGGACGAAATCGGCGATATGCCGCTCACCTTGCAGGCCAAACTGTTGCGGGTGCTGGAGACGCGCGAGGTCATGCCGTTGGGGGCGGCTAAGCCGGTGTCCGTGGATATCCGTATTATTTCCGCTACCCATCAGAATTTAGCGCAGGCGATCGATGACGGCCGATTCCGGGAAGATCTCTATTATCGCCTGAAGGTGATACCGGTAGAGATCCCGCCGTTACGGGAACGGACGGAGGATATCGAGCTGCTGGTGCACCATTTTCTCAATCTGCATACCCGACGAATGGGCCGTACCTACCCTGGCGTCAGTCGGGAAGTCATGGCCTTGCTGAGACACTACCGCTGGCCGGGCAATGTGCGCGAATTAAGTAATTTGGTGGAGTATCTGGTGAATATCGTGCCCGATGGCGAGGTGATTGATCCGACGCTGCTGCCGCCCCACTTTCATCGCGCGGCAGCGGCACCGTCTGCCGTTGGCGCCGCGCCAGCCTACGATGATCCCGCCGCCACGCCGCCAAGCCTCAAACAGTGGGAGCATCAGCGTATTGAAGACGCGTTGCGTCGCGGCATCAGTAAAAAGCAGCTGGCGCAAGCATTGGATATCAGCATGGCGACGCTGTATCGGAAAATCAAAAAATACGGGCTTGGCGATATTCGCTAGCCCGCCCACGGATTAACGCCGCAGAAGCAGCTGCTGGTACTGTTCCGGCGTATCCATATCCCAATGGATCGCGCCGTCCGCCACCGGCACCCGCCGTTGACCGTGACGCGCGATCAGCGTCTTCATTGAGGTCTCGTCGTCCGCCGCCAGCACCGCTTCGCGCATGGCGGGCGGCAACAGCACCGGGTGTCCTTTCCCGTGCGCATATTCCGGCACCAGACAGGTGGCGTCCCGCTGTCGCCACAGCGCACGGTAGACCGCGCCGCTGACCGCAGGCATATCCCCCAAAGCCAGAAAGAAATAGCCCTCGTCAATCGCTTCCACGCCACAGCGAATGGAAGAAAACATCCCCTGCGTGAAGCCTTCGTTATGGCGCAGGGTGATGCGCGAATGGCCGCCATAGCGCCAGTTCAGCTCCGTGCCGCGAAAGCCGGTCACCAGCACCACGCGATCGCAGAAAGACAGCGCCGCGCCGAGCGCGCCGTCCAGCACCGTTCCGTTTTCCCAGGGCAGCATCATTTTCCACTGCCCCATGCGGCTGGACAGTCCCGCCGCCAGCATCACGCAAACCTTGGGTTTCATCGCATTCACTCCAGCGGAACTACTGGGCCAACACGGCTTTGATGGAGGTCAGAATGGGTTGGTAACCGGTGCAGCGGCACAGGTTGCCCTCCAGCGCCTCGCGGATCTCTTCGTCGTTCGGCTGCGGATTGGCATCCAGCAGCGCCTTGGCGCTAATCAATACGCCGGGCGTGCAAAAGCCGCACTGTACGCCGCCGTGACGGACAAAGGCCTGTTGCAGTTTGACCCCCACCGGGTCGCGGTGCAGTGCCTCCACCGTCGTGATCTCCGCGCCGTCGCACTGAGCGACCAACAGCAGGCAAGAGCACACCGCCCGCCCGTTCATGATGACCGAACACGCGCCGCACTCGCCGACCGAGCAGCCTTCCTTCGTCCCGGTCAGGCGGCGGTCGTCCCGCAGGTAGTCCAGCAGGCGGGTATTGTCGTCGACGCTCGCCTGCACCCGAATACCGTTAATTTTCATTTCCACATCCATCATGTCCTACTCCTGCGCTGCCAGTTCCGACATGACCTGTCGAAACATATCGAGATAAACCGGGATTTTGTACGGCGCCGACCAGCGGCCGCCGATGGCCTGCGTTACCAGCGCTTCCAGCGCCGCCGCCGCGCGATCGATGACCGCAGGCGTTGGCGGATGCCCCAACAGCGCCTGCTCTACCGCCGTCAGCCGCTGAGGCTGCCCCAATACCGCGCCATCCACTAAACGACACAGGTCGATTCGCCCACGGGCATCCAGACGGAACAACGCCGTCAGACTTTGGCGGGTGATATTGACGGCGGTCCGACGCCCGAGTTGCAGATAAAACGGCCGCAGCTCGCCCTCGGGAGGGCGCGGCAGGATGATGCGAGTGAGCAGTTCGCCGGGGCGAAGCTGGGTTCGGTAACCCCCGGTGATAAACGCGGCGAGCGGCACCCGGCGGCGCTCAGCGGCGGATCGCAGCTCCACGTCCGCCTGATAAATCATGAGCGGGGGGACGGAATCCGCACAGGGCGCGGCATTGACGATATTGCCCCCGACCGTCGCGCGATTGCGCAGCTGCAACGAGCCCACCGTCCGGCACGCGGTCACCAGCAGCGGGTAATCGCGGATCAAGCGCGGGTGAGCCACCAGATCGGTAAAGCAGGTGCCCGCGCCGATGCTGACGCCATCGCCCTCTTCGGCGATACCGCGCAGTTCGCGCAGTCCGGAGATATTGACCAGACGCACCGGCGTCGTTTTCAGTCGCGCCTGCACCAACACGTCGGTGCCGCCCGCCAGCGCCTGCGCGCCCTCCTGCGCCAAAAGCGACAACGCGTGCTCCAGATCCGACGGCTGACTGACCTGCAGCGTGTTGAGCCGCAGCACCTGTTTATGCTCCCCGTCATGCGCCTGAACTTCGCTCTGACGCGCCGGTTTTTTCAGGTTATACCCCAGACGCACCTGTTCCAGCGTCAGCGGCAGCGTGCGATTCCAGCGGCCCACGGCGAAACTGACCGCATTGTTGAGCGCCGCCCCGCCCAGCTCCAGCACCGGCTCGCCAATTACTTTGGCCCCGTAAGGCCCCGCCTTGTCGTGATTTTCCACCGCAATGACGTTGATGTTGGGGATATCGCGGATCGTCGGCAGCAGATAGGTATCGAAGTTCTCCGATTTGACCTCTCCGTTTTCGATGTTGAGATCCTCCAGCATGCCGTAGCCGATCATTCCCTGCACGACGCCGCCGTAGACCTGTCCTTCAAACCCAACGCGGTTGATCACTTTCCCCACATCATGCACCGCCGTAATATCCAGCAGCGTGACTTTGCCGGTGCGCGTATCGACGGCGACATCCGCCACCTGACATCCGTATACCCAGGTGAAATAGGGGCTGCCGCAGCCCTTTTCCTCATCCCAGTGGATGGAAGGCGCGACGTGCCAGCCATAGGCGGAAAGATTGGCGCCGGTGGCCTTGGTCAGCGTGACCGCCTGACCGAAATCCATATGGCGACTCAGATCCGCACGGTTGAACACCTTGCCATCGCGCCACATCAGCGCATCGACGCCGGAGGCCCCGAGCGTCGTCGCCACCGCCTCCGCAATACGTTGTTTGAGCTTGTCGGCGGCGTTGAGCACCGCCTGCCCGCCCATTAACGTACCGCGCGACGCCACCGTGGAGCCGCCATCGGCGATCATCGCCGTGGCGGGATCGGTAAACATGATCCACGACAGCGGCAGTCCAAAGGCCTCCGCCGCAATCATCGACATCACCGTTTGCAGTCCCTGACCATTTTCCGAGACGGCGGTAGAGAGGTTAACGCTGCCATCCGCATTGATCTGTATCAGCGCGGAGGAGGCATCCAGCCCCTCGGCCCCCAGCGAGCATCCACGGTGGCTCAGCGCCAACCCGATACCGTATTTGACGGGGCCGCCTAGCGTATTCAGCTTCCGGTAATGCTCACGTTTCGCCATAAAATCGACGCTATTCGCCGCTTTTGACAGCACTTCCTCGGCGGAAACCGTGTGTTCGCTGAACACCTGCCCCGCCATACTGGTGTCCCCTTGTTGCAGGATATTGCGCTGACGCAGCGCCAGAGGCGACAGCCCGAGCAGGGACGCGACCTCATCCATCAACGACTCATTGGCGAGAATGACCTGCGGCGCGCCGAAGCCGCGAAACGCCGAGGTGTAGTTGTTATTGGTGTACACGCCGGTGACATCGACGCGCACGTTCGGAATACGATAGGGTCCGGCCGCCTGCACCGAGCTGCGCCAGGTCACAAACGGGGTCTGCCCGGCATAGCTGCCGCCATCCGCCAGCACATCGATCTTGATCGCCTGAATACGCGCCTCGTCATCCAGCCCGATTTTATATTTCATCTTGTAGGGATGACGTTTGTAGCTCTCCCGCATCGACTGTTCACGGTTGTAGGTAAATTTAACCGGTCGGCCCGTCAGCTGGCTCAACAGCGCCGCGCGGCACGCCAGATGATCGATAATATCGTCTTTTCCGCCGAAGGAGCCGCCGATCACGGCGCGTTTCACATTCACGCGAGACTGCGGCAGCCCCAGATATTTCGCCACAAAGCCCCGGACGCGGTGGGCGTTCTGTACCGACCCGGAGAGCGTCATGATTTGTTCGTTATCATCGAGCCAGGCGATGATCGATTCCGGCTCAATGTAGGCGTGCTCCTGATATCCCACCTCATATTCTCGTTCAAAGATGTGGCGGGAGGCGGCAAAGCCCGCGTCGATATCGCCCTTGATCGTATGGTGATGATTAATCACGTTGCTGGCGCTGCCGGGGTGGATTAAACGCGCATCCGGCTTTAGCGCCTCCTCGACGCCAGTGATCGGCTCGAACGGCGTATAGCGCACGCGGATCTTATCCGCCGCCAGGCAGGCCGCCTCGTAGCTTTCGGCCGCAATCACGGCAATCACGTCACCGCGAAAAGCGATATTGTCTTTGACCAGCGGCGGGTAATCCGCCATCACCACGCCGATATGGCTTTCACCGGGCACATCGCGCCAGGTGGCGATCCTGACGACGCCCGGCACCGCTAAGGCCGCGCTCAGGTCAACCTCTTCCACCCGCCCCGCGGCGATATCGGCATAGCGGCATACGCCGTGCAGCATCTCTTTCAGGACGATGTCGTCCCCATACACCGCGCTGCCTTTCACTTTGCCCAGACCGTCAACGCGAGGGACTTCGCGGCCCACGGTCTGCATATCCCATCCGTCTTTTGTTTCTTCCATGGTTACCTCATGGGTGACGCGGACTGCCGTCAGCCAGCAGCGCTTCGCCTTTGATCGTGGTGATTGGGCCGTAAGCCTGAGGCTGACGATGCAAATCGAAATTGAAGGTGGTGCGTTTGTAGATCTGACAGAAATCGAGATCGCAGCGGGCGATGGCCACTTCGTCGCCTTTGGTGACACAGCGGGCGACCACTTCGCCCGAGGGCGCGATAATGCAGCTGCCGCCGATGTGATCGACCCCCTCTTCCGTTCCCGCCTTGGCCACGCCGACGACCCAGGTTCCGTTCTGATAAGCCCCAGCCTGCATAGACAGTTGGTTATGGAACAGCGACAGGTCGTCGTGTTCCGGCGCGGGCGCGTTGTGTACCGGCGTGTTGTAGCCAATCAGCACCATTTCCACCCCCTGTAGCCCCATTACGCGATAGGTTTCGCACCAGCGACGATCGTTGCAGATCGCCATGCCGAACCGACCGTCAAAGGCGTCAAACACCGGAAATTCACAGCCGGGCGTGAAATAGCGCTTTTCCAGATGCTGGAACGCGCGCCAGGCTCATGCTCACGGTGTCCCGGCAGGTGAACTTTGTGGTATTTCCCGACAATTTCGCCGCTTTTATCTACCAGAATCGATGTATTGAAGCGTTTCTTTTCTCCTTGTTCCCGGCTCAGCTCGGCATAGCCCAGACAAAATCCCACCTGTAATGTCCTCGCCAGTTCGAACAGCGGCAGAGTCTCACTTCCCGGCATCGCGGTTTCACACCACGCGTCCAGCTGCGCTTCGTCTTCGATGTACCAGCGCGGAAAGAAAGTGGTGAGCGCCAGCTCGGGATAGACAATCAGATCCGCGCCCAGCTGATGGGCTTCCCGCATCAGGTTCATCAGACGCGCCACCACGGCGGCACGGGAATCCACTTTGTTGACCGGCCCTAACTGGCCGATAGCGACATTGACATAACGCCCCATGGGTACTTTCTCCTCTAAAACATGCGGGATCAGACGCGATCGGCGCGCTGGACGACCGCGCCCAGCAGCACGTTCGCACCCGCAATCAAATCCTTCGGTGCCGTAAACTCCTGCGTGTTGTGGCTTAATCCCGCCACGCTCGGGACAAAAATCATTCCCGCAGGACACATCTCCGCCATAATCTGCGCATCGTGCCCCGCGCCGCTCGGCATGCGGTGGAACGCCAGGCCGCGTTTACGTGCCTGCGCCTCAACCAGCGCCACCATTTCCGGCGCAAACGGCGTGGGTTCGAAACGGGCCAGCGATTGACGCCGCAGCGCGATCCCTTCGTCTTCCGCCGCCTGCTCGGCAAACGCCCACAGGCGCTGTTCCGCCTCGCGCAGGGCTTCGGCATCCGTGTTGCGTAGATCCACCGTCAGCGTCACCTTGTCAGGGATCACGTTGACCAGATTCGGGCTGAACACCGCATGGCCGACCGTCGCCACCTGATCGCCGCCCAGAGTTTGCGCCAGCTGGCGGGCAAACACATCGATCTGCGCCGCGACATAGCCGGCATCCCGCCGTAAACGCATCGGCGTGGTGCCCGCATGGTTGGAGACGCCTTGCAGTTGGAATTCAGTCCAGGAGATGCCCTGAACGCCCTCAACCACGCCGATACTGATCCCCGCTTCATCCAGCACCGGTCCTTGCTCGATGTGCAGTTCGAAATAGCTGTCGACGCGGTTTTCTCCCACGGAGCCCGTGCCGTCGTAGCCAATGCGCCGCAACGCTTCGCCCACGGTCACGCCATCGATACCGCGCGTGGCCAGCGCGGTTTCCAACGCGAGTCCGCCCTGATACACCAGACTGCCCATCATGTCGGGTTGAAAACGCGCGCCCTCCTCATTGGTGAAGAACGCCACCGCCACCGGTCGACGTAAACGCAGGCCGTTCTCTTTTAACGTGGCGATGACCTCCAGCCCGGACAGCACGCCGTAGTTGCCGTCATACAAACCGCCCGTCGCCACGGTATCGATATGCGAGCCAATCATGACCGGCGGCGCATCGATGAGTCCGGGATAGACGCCCACGACATTGCCGATGGCGTCGACCGAAATCGCTAATCCCAGCGCCTGCATCCGCGCGACGGTCCAATCCCGCCCCTGTTTGTCTTCATCGCTGAGCGCCAGTCGGCACACCCCGCCCTGCGGCAGGCGCCTATCTCGCCCAACGCATTCAGCGACGCCAGCAGGCGTTCGCCGTTAACCTGTAATTCGCTCGTCATCACCCCACCTTCTCCCTTCTGTTGACCGAGCTGCATCACCGATGCGCCCAATGCGTCATGCGCTTCTCAATCAGAGCGAAAAGTTCGTACATCACGACCCCCATCGCGCCAATGACGATTAACCCGGCAAATACCAGCCCCATATTCATGTTGGAGCTAGCCGCCATCATCAGGTAGCCAATCCCCAGATTGGAGGCCACCGTTTCTGAGATCACCGAACCGACAAAAGCCAGCGTGATCGCCACTTTTAATGAAGCGAAGAAATACGGCAGTGACCGGGGCAAGCCGACCTTTTTAAGGATGTCGAGGCGGGAAGCGCCCAGCGAACGCAGCACGTCTTCCATCTCCGGCTCCACGGTGGCCAGCCCGGTGGCAACGTTGACCACCACCGGGAAAAATGAGATCAAAAACGCGGTGACGATGGCGGGTAGAGTGCCAATACCGAACCACACCACCAGCACCGGCACAAAGGCCACCTTGGGAATCGCGTTAAATCCGACCAACAAGGGATATATCGATTTGTAGACCAATGTGGAGGCTCCCACGGCCACGCCCAAGACCACACCGAAGACCACCGCCAGCACAAATCCCACCATCGTGGTGTACAGGGTCTGTAAAGAGTGGGCGGCGATGGGGCGCCAGTCGGCAATCAATGAGCGGTACACGTCGCTCACCGAAGGAAACAGGTAGCTCGGAACATTCAGTCCGACCACCACCGCCTGCCAGACGCCCCCGATGAACAGCAGCAGCGCCCAAGGGGCCAGTTTGATTAACGTGTGTCGCGGTATCACGATAGGCCTCCCGTTATGCGTGGTGTTGTGCAGCGATGTGCTCGCGCAGTTCGAGCACATAGCGAGAGAAATCATCGGTGTAGGCGATTTGCAGATCGCGCGGGCGCGGGAGATCGATCTCCCTACGGGCGATAATGCGGCCGGGTCGCGCGCTCATGACGTAGACGGTATCCGCCAAAAAAACCGCTTCGCGCAGATCGTGAGTGACCAGCACCACCGTGAAAGGCGCGTCCTGCCACAGATCACGCACCATGCACCAAAGCTCTTCACGGGTGAACGCGTCCAGCGCGCCGAACGGTTCGTCCAGCATCAGCAAACGCGGCTTGTGGATTAGCGCGCGACAAATGGAGGCCCGCTGCTGCATTCCGCCGGACAGCTGCCACGGAAATTTGTCCTCATACCCTTCCAGCCCGACGCGTTTGAGCAAGGCGCGCGCCTGCGCTTCGTATTCCCGCTTTTTTGCATGTCGGGTTGAACGGTAGGGTTCGACGATTTCCATCGGCAACATGACGTTTTCCAACGTGGTGCGCCAAGGCAACAGGTTCGAAGCCTGAAACGCCATGCCGACGCATTTCTGCGGCCCCGCCACTTCCCGCTGGTTAACGAAGACGTAGCCCTTGCTGGGTGAAATCAGCCCTGAGGTCAACTTCATGAACGTCGATTTGCCACAGCCGGAAGGGCCGACAAGCGCCACAAACTCATTTTCATCAATGCTGAAGTTAATCTCTTCAATCGCCAGCGCTTGGCTGTGCTGATAGGCCAGACTGACATTGTCGAATTTCACGAAACTCATAGATGTTCTCCCCTGAATCAGGCCGCCTTTCGATTTACCGCACGGAACGCTCTGCGCGTTCCGGCAATAACGCCCGCGTGAATACCGCATCTGCCGTTGGGGTATTTTTCAATGCGAACGCGGCAACCACATCGCTGATGGAACGGTTCAGGCGTTCGGTATCCACATCACCCAAGCCGTTCTTGCGGGTTTCCGGGGTGACGACCCGTTGCCCAAACGCCAGTTGCAGGCGACGCGTTTCCAGCGGCAGATCGATCAACGCATCCTGTTCTTTCACGAAGCGGGCGGCGCTGACGGGATCGGCCAGCGTTTCCTGCACCGCTTTGTTGAAGGCGCGCAGGAAGGCTTTGAGGGTGTCAGGATGCTTTTCCAGCATCGTTTTGCTGGCGATGAGGGTGTTGCCGTAGAGGTCGACGCCATATTGCGCATAGGGGAAAACCACCAGATCGTCCGCCTTGACGCCGCGAGCTTCCAGATTCAACAGATTGGTAAAAGAGAACCCCGCAATGGCATCAACGCTCTTACGCACCAGCAGATTGGCGGTCACGGTAGGGTCGGCGGACTGCCAGGTGACGGCATCCTTGCTTAACCCGTTTTTTTGCGCAAAGACCGGCCAGGACTTGCGTGCGGCATCGAACACCGGGGCGGCGATAGTTTTGCCGGCTAACGCAGCAGGGGTCGTCACGCCAGCGCTTTTGAGCAAAAAGACGGCGGCGGGCGTGGCGTTATACACCATGTAAATGCCCTTAACGCCCGTACCGAGATGCTGGGACTCTTGCTCGATCAAGGCGTTGATATCGGCAAAGGCCATATCATAAGCCCCGGTCGCGACCCGAGTGACGGCACCCGCAGAGCCGTTACCAGAGTCGATCTGTACGTCCAACCCTTCTTGACTGAAATAGCCCTTGCTTTCGCCATCAAAAACGGGGCCGAAGGGCCTTCGAAACGCCAGTCGAGCGAGAATTTCACTTTGACGGGGTCTGCCGCATAGGCCGGTGAAGCCACGACGGACAGGCACAGTAGCGCCGAGCAACCCCATTTGTGCACGTTTGCAAAGAGGGATATCAACATCACGCATGTCCTCAAGCTGGAAAATCAATGGGTAACAGGACTAACCCCGACGTTTGTGGACCACCGTCGAGGGTGGATCCTGTGAGTACAGATCGCCAATCTGTCGATGGATATCTTCCATGCGCTGCATGCGTTGGCTTGCCCTGTCGGAACAACAGGCGGCCAGTTCGTTGCCGATGAAATTCACCATGCTGATGGCGGTGGTGTAGGAATCAAAAATATCGCCGTGCTTTGCGGCGCAGGGGATCACGACATCGGCCAGCGCACAGACATCAGAAACCAGCGTGTTGCTCAGCACGACGATGCGAGCCTGATAGCGCTTCGCCACGCTGACCAACGGCGCAAGCAGTTGCACCTGCCGGGGGAAGTCCACGACGAACAGCACGTCCGTGGGGCGGATATCCGCCAGCACGTCGGCAAATCTGGCGGCCGGATCGTTGACCAGCTGCACATCGCTCAACATGTGAGAAAACAGCGACTGCGCGTAAAACGCCGTCGCAAAGCTGTTGCGAAAGCCGAGTACCCAGACGCGACGCGCGCCGCTTATCAGCGTGACCGCACGCTCCAGCGCTACCGACACGCTGTCTTGCTGCATGCCTTTGAGGTTTTTGCGCTCGCGCTCGATATGGGCATCCAGCCGTTCACGCAGCGTCTTCGGGTGCGACGTACGCTGCTCGAGATTGCTTAGCGGCGAATAGCCCATAGGTTCAATCTCGCGGCATTTCATGCGGAACTGATTGAAATCCTGAAAGCCAAGGCGACGGAACACGCGCGCAGCGGTGGATTTGGAAACGCCCGCCAGCTGAGCCAGCTCGGTGGCGCTATAGCTGGCAAGGTGATGCTGATGATCCAGAATGACATCCACCAGCTTCCTTTCCGCCGGAGATAAGTTGCCGTATATGAGACGGATCGCGGTTTGCAGCTCCATCAACGTGCTGGGATGTTTATCTGGTACAGATAACGCGTTATTCATCCTTCCCCCTGCCAACGTGATACCTGACGTTTAATGATGTGGCATTCGCCCATTTGGCACATCCGTTCGATACAACCACATCAAAAGAAACGTGTGTACCAAACACTAAGCAAAGGGCATTCCAAAACCACATAAAAATAATGGATTTTATTTAATCCACTGAAATACATAGTTTTATTCATAATTGGAACGATAGTGAGCAATATAAACAACGACGTCGGAGAGACTCTCTTGGTGCGCAAGAGGGAAGTGTCGCACCAGAATGAAGCCGGTAGACAGGGCGCGTGACATTCACGCAGGAACGCGATGAATGCGGCAGCACTACTGAGGGAAGGCAACATCGCCACTGGGAGCGCGCGCCTCTAACTTGATTGCTTGATTGCTTGATTGCTTGATTGCTTGATTGCTTGATTGCTTGATAGAGGATGGACGAAAAGCGGTTTTTTAATGAAATCCATGGGTTAAGCACGGTTTGACGCCCATGCAACAAAATGGTGAAGCGGTGACATGCACCGCTTAAAGCACAAAACCGTAGTGCGAGCCGTCCGGCAGTTCGACATCAAGCCGCAGCTTGCCGCCGGTTGCCTCGACATAGCGTTTAAGCGTAGACAGCTTCAAGTCCCGGCCTCGTTTCTCCATCCCCGCGACGGTCGGCTGTTTCAGTCCCAGCGCCTGCGCCATTTCTACCTGCGTTTTCTGTACTTTCTCGCGCAGTTCCGCGAGGTGAATATTGAGCAGCATATCCGCGGCGATGGTCTGCGCATCCGCGACGACTTCCGGTTTTTCATCCGCGATAAGCTGTTCCAGCGTTCTACCCATAGCGTTACTCCTTCTTATTTAATTGATTGAGATACTTCGTGAATTCTCGATCGGCCAGCGGGATCATCTCATCGTAAAAGCGCTTTTCATGACCAGCCTTATTGCCTGCACACAGCAGAATACCGGTACGGCGCGGGTCAAAGGCGAAAAAAGCGCGTATGGGATCCCCCCGGCTTTGCACTCTCAGCTCTTTCATATTGCTGTAGCGGGAACGTTTGACTGTATCGACGTAGGGTCTTGGCAACATCGGTCCCTTTTCCCGCAACACCATGAGCGCCGCAAGTACGCAGGCCCGGTCGATATCGCATAACGAACAAAACCAAACGTCAAATGTTTCTGTTGTTTCAATGACCCACACACGACCTCCTCATCACTATAGGTTGAATGCTATATAGGTGTAAACCTATATTTTGATGATGTCGTGATAATGGGCGTGATGCACTCACGTCCGTCAGAAAGCCCGAGAAGCATTGAAGTATTCCGTCGATGTTGCAGCGACGCGACAGGCACCTTGCGGGCGGTGCCGCGGTTTAGGTTGATGAGATTAAAGCGCGTCGGCCTAACGGACAGCACGGCATCAATCAGAAAGGACAAAAATGGGAGGTGTTGGGCGGGTAAACGGCAATGACTCAAGGAAGAAAGATATTGCCCCGACGCGGCAGGAGCCGTCACGATGAACAGGGGAGCTCGTCATCCCTGACAAGATCCCCTCACGGCTGAGACTGACCGTTCATCCCGTGGGTATTACGCAGCGAAGCGGTGTGACGCCTCGCCGTACATTAGTCAGCCTGCGTCTCGCTATCGCTATCTTCACCGTATTTATGGCGCATATGTGATTCGATCTGCTCCAGGCTTTTTCCGCGCGTTTCCGGCACCATCAACGCGATAAACAGCAAAGAACACACGTTAATCACCGCGAAGATGAAAAAAGTTTTACTCCCGGCAAACGCCATCACCGGCGGGAAGCTCAGCGCAACCAGCGCATTGAAAATCCACTGTACTGAAATGGCGGTCCCGGTCAGTCGGCCGCGCAGCTGCATGGGGAACAGCTCAGACATCAGCAGCCAGTACACCGGCGCGATAAACATCTGCATAAAGAACAGGAACACCAGAATACACAGCAGGGCGATGTAACTTTGCGTCAGATCGGCGGGCAAGAACGTCAGCACGGCGCCCAGCGACACCTGCGCGGCGATGACGAAGATGAAGCCCGTCATTAACATCCGACGTCGCGCGAAACGGGTGACGGCCCAAATCCCCGCCAGGGAGGCAATCACAGATACCACCCCGTTCCCAATGGTCGCGGTAATGGCCGCCGTGGTGCCGAGACCGGTGGATTTCAGGATAATCGGGGTGTAGTACATGAACGCATTCACCCCGGTAAACTGGAGCGCAAAGCCGAGTCCGATGCCGATCACCAACAGCCTCAAGACCCACTTTTCACGCAGCAGTTCGCCGACTTCAGGCCCACGCGCCGCTTCCCGGGCCTGTTCACGCATCTCCTTCAACTCTTTACGGACTTCACGCGGCGTCTCGCGAAGCTCCTTCAGCACCTCTTTCGCTTCACTGTGGCGCCCTTCCGACACCAGCCAGTGCGGCGAGACGGGCACGAAGAACGTACCGACGAAAAGCAGCACGCCAGGCACCATCGCGATAGCCAGCATATACCGCCACATGTGCCCTTCATTCAACAGATAGCTGAGCGCGGCGCTGACCACATAGGCGACGAGCTGCCCCGTCACAATCATCAGCTCATTACGGCTGACAAGCGGCGCTCTCAGTTTCGGTCCGGCGATTTCCGCGATGAACACCGGCACGGTCGACGATCCGCCCCCCACGGCCAGTCCCAGCAGAAAGCGCATCACGACCATTGAGGTGACAGAAGGTGCCAGCGCGGTCCCCAGTGAACCGGCGACAAACAACACCGCAAGGCTGCGCAGCGTGATACGACGGCCAAACTTATCGGAGAAAAATCCGCTAAGGAAGGAACCTACCGCAGCACCAAACACCAGTGAAGAGGCGACCAGTCCTTCGGTGAAAGACGTTAACCCCAAGCCCCCGTCTGCCGTAGGGGCAGACATATAAGGTAATGCGCCTGAAATAATCCCCGTGTCATAACCAAACGCCAATGCGCCCATCGTCGCGACCAGCACGACGAAAAAGATCCTCTGTCTGACGACTTCTGCACGGGAGAGTTCTTTAGTTCCTGATGAATCAGAATGTTGGTCATCCATAGTCTTCTCTTTTAATTGATAGTCTGATGAAAGAGCTTTCCCGAAAACGCCGGGTAATTTCGTCAACGCACAACGTTAAAAGTGTAGACGTCGCGATGCCGTAGAAAGGTTAAAGCGAAAAATAATATTGGCCTGCGACGGTTCCGCCTTCGCGGCGAAGGATGCGGCCGCTGACCTATATTGACCTAAAATTTCATTTATTTTTAATTATTTACACTCGAGACGCCTTCGTTTTTCGGCGATGCCGCGACGATCGCTGGCCTACGTCAAAAAGGATAAATTCAGAGTCATCCGGTTCGTTCTCGGCAGGCAGCGGCCAATAGTTGCTCATAAAACAACCCATTGAGTCGTGTGCCCAGCCTCATTCGCCGTTCATGCAGCGCACACGCCCCATCGACGTTAGGGGAGAATCACCATGAACAAACCTTCCGCCAACGCAGGTAAAACGGCTCGCGTGACCGGCGCTTCCCACGGTATCGGCCAAGACATTGCCCGCGTGATGGCGTTTCCATCCGGTGAGGATAGAGGTTGGATCAACGTTCAAGTCGTTCGCGCCAATGGCGGATTTGCCTGATTGTTGCCGGTGCGTCACAGTCCCATTCCTTACCGCTCATTTCTGGAACAGTAGTGAATGCGAAACGTTGTGCCGCGGTGAAAAAAGAAATCATGCTAAGGTTCTTGAAGGACAATTCATCGGAAAGGTCAATCATGTCTCGAGTCGTCAAACGTCTGTTTTTCACGCTGGCGGTGTCATTCTGTGGCGCGCAATCCGCCCTCGCCGCCCCGGTCTATGGTCCGCAGCTTGAAGGGTTCACCTACCCTTATCCGCTGCGCCACTTCGCCTTTACCTCTCAGGGCGTTCCGCTGGAAATGGGCTATATGGATGTCGCCCCGCAAGGCCCCGCCAACGGCAAAACCGCCGTGTTCCTGCACGGAAAAAACTTCTGCGCCGCGACCTGGGACGATGCGATCAAGGCGTTGAGTCGGCAAGGCTACCGGGTAATTGCCCCCGACCAGATTGGTTTTTGCACCTCCACCAAACCCGAACGCTATCAGTACAGTTTTCAACAGTTAGCCGCCAATACTCATGCGCTGCTGCAGAGTCTCGGCATTCATCACGCGATGGTGGTCGGCCACTCGACCGGCGGGATGCTGGCGACGCGTTATGCCCTGATGTATCCCGACGCGGTGCAAAAGCTGGTGCTGGTGAATCCTATCGGTCTGGAAGACTGGAAAGCCCTCGGCGTCCCCTACCGCACGCCCGATCAGTGGTATGAGCGCGAATTAAAGACCTCCGCGGCCAGTATCCGCAACTATGAACTGAACACCTATTACGTCGGGCGCTGGAAACCCGCCTACGACCGTTGGGTCGACATGCTGGCCGGATTGAATCAAGGCCCCGGACACCAGCGCGTCGCCTGGAACTCCGCGTTAATCTACGACATGATTTTCACTCAGCCGGTCGTCTATGAATTTTCCGCGTTGCAGATGCCGACCACGCTCATCATCGGGACGGCGGACACCACCGCCATCGGCAGCGATATCGCCCCCGCGGCGGTCAAAGCGAAGCTGGGCCATTACGACCAGCTCGGCAAAGCCACGGTAAAACGGATCCCGAAAGGTGATCTGGTGGAGTTTGCCGGTCTGGGACACGCGCCGCAGATGGAAGAGCCTGAACGTTTCAACCGCGCCCTGTTGCAGATCCTGAACCGCTGACCGGCTGACGTCCGCGAAGGGGAAGTGTTCACGCGGCGTTCATATTACTGACATTAAGAGAGCGCTGATTTAAGCATCGCATTCACTGAAAAAGGCATGAAGGACGCGCGCACTCTTTGATAGCGGCGTCCATTGGCGCTAGCCTCCAGAAGGAGCCATGAGCATGATAAAGATAGCGATTATTGATGATTATCAGGGCATTGCACTGTCCTGTGCAGACTGGTCCGCCGTGCAGTCTCGGGCAAGCATCGACGTGTTTTGCGATCATCTGTCCGACGAGTCTGCGCTGGTTGCCCGACTGCGCCCTTTCGACGCCCTCTGCGTGATGCGCGAGAGAACGCCGCTGACGGCCAGCCTGCTCGCCCAGTTGCCTAACCTCAAATTCATTGCCTCGACGTCCGCCCGCAATGCGTCTATCGATGTCGCGGCAGCGCGCGCTCAGGGCATCACGGTCAGCGCCACCCAAGGGCGCGGCAACGGTGCGCCGGAACTTACATGGGCGTTGCTGCTGGCGGCTGCCCGACACCTGCCCGCCGAATGCGCGTCGCTGCGATCCGGAGGTTGGCAAGTAGACGTAGGGGCGGACTTGGAGGGCAGCACGCTCGGTATTCTCGGACTGGGAAAAATCGGGGCTCGGGTCGCCGCCATTGGCCGGGCCTTCGGCATGAAGGTCATCGCATGGAGCCAGAACCTGACGCCGGAGGCCGCGCAGGCCGCGGGCGTCACTCCGGTCGATAAAACCACGCTGTTGCGTGAATCCGACTGGCTCTCGCTGCATCTGGTGCTGTCGGATCGCACGCGCGGCATTGTCGGCGCGTCCGATCTGGCATTAATGAAACCCACCGCGTGGTTAATTAACACAGCGCGCGGGCCGCTAGTCGATGAAGGCGCGTTGATCGCGGCGTTATCACGACGGACGATTGCCGGCGCCGCGCTCGACGTTTTCTCCACCGAACCGTTGCCGGACGATCACCCCTTTCGCACGTTGAACAACGTAATCGCGACGCCCCACATCGGCTTCGTCACCCACCACACCTACCGTATTTTCTACGAGGAGACCGTGCAAAACCTGCTGGCCTGGCTGGACGGCTCGCCGATGCGGGTCATGGCGTAACGCGGGGCGCACGCTTTCAGCGCCGTCTCAACGAGGATCTTTAATCTCGTCGCTCAGGCGCGCCATTATTACCGTAGAGAACAAAACCGGGGCGTTCGCACAGCGTCTGGTAAAAACGCGCCACGGCAGGCAGTTCGGGCTTAGGGAACGGCGTCGAATACCAACGATGCGTCGAAAGCCCCAACACGATGTCCGCCAGCGTAAAGCGGGAACCGCAAACGAACGCGCCGGTGCTTTCCAGTACCCCATCCAGCAGCGTCATGCGTTGATTCCACAGCTGAATACTGGCCTCAATGGCCTGGGGGTTAGTGTGCGCGGCGCTTTTTCGCACCAGCCCCATATAGGCATAGACCCAGGCGTTATTTAATTCCGTCGCCTGCCAGTCCATCCACATCTCAACCTGCGCACGCGCCGCCGGGGCGGCAGGAAGGAGCGCCTCTCCGCCATAGGCGTTGGCCAAATAGCGGCAAAGGGTATTCGACTGTCCCAGCACATGGTCTTCATCTATCAACACCGGGATCATGCCATTAGGATTGATGGCGAGAAACTCAGGAGAGGACAGCGATAATGTCCCTTGTCCCCAAGGCTCGTGTTCAAACGGCAGCCCGAGTTCATGACAGGTCCACAACACCTTACGTACATTGATGGAAATTTCACGTCCGAGAATGGTGATCATAGCGAGACACCGACTTCTGAATGAGTGGAACCACTGGTTATAGCATGAAAAAT
Source organism: Lonsdalea britannica (assembly GCF_002111595.1). Classification (GTDB taxonomy): domain Bacteria; phylum Pseudomonadota; class Gammaproteobacteria; order Enterobacterales; family Enterobacteriaceae; genus Lonsdalea; species Lonsdalea britannica. Next base: position 250,224 of record NZ_LUTN01000001.1, on the reverse strand, counting down.
AAGACGGCGGCCACACAAGGCGGCCGCCGTCCGACGTCATCACGCACTTAGCAATCGCGGGCTTATTTGACGACCAGCTTACCGTCTTTCGCCTCATAGTTTTTCTGGTTATCGGGGCCGATATATGACCGAGCCGGATTACCAAATGCCACGCGGAAAAAGGCTTCCGACATGACCGGCCGGTAGTGACTGGCGTCGTTAGGATCGCCCTGACCGGTGTAACGCGCGATGTAAGGATAAGGATAAACCGGACGGGTCGCCTTAAGCTCAACGGCCGGCGACGCGATCGGCGAGCTTTTCTGCTGTACGCCGTGGAACCGCACTTCCGCCGCCGACTCCCCTTTCGCCGATGCGGCCGCAGGCGGCATCGGGCTTTTCGCCTGCGCGGCTTTACCGGTCACGATCCACTTCGGCGCTTCGCCCCGCTCCGTCCAGGCCATCAGCGGCGTCAGCAGGTCCATCTGGTCATAGCCTTCTCCGTTACCGCAATGGCCGACACCGGGTAGCAGGAACAGGCGCATAAACGTATCGACAGAGGCTTTGCCCAACGTGGTATTTACGCCCCGGTAGTAGGCCAGCGAGAATGCCGGGCTCACCGAATCGTCCGCCAGACCATGCCACATAATCAGTTTTCCGCCGTGCTGCATAAAGGGACGCAGGTTGGTATTGGCCGCGTTATACAACGGCGCGAGCTGCGCTACCGCATCGAAATTTCTGCGATTAAGCGGAAAATCACTCATTTTGCTGATCGGCTGCTTGCCGGGCAGCAGCACCGACTGTAGGGCTGGCAGCACCATCGATTCCGATATGCCGCGTTCCGTCGCTTTAGCCGGAACAGGCCAGCGCAGTTCGGAACCTATCGGCAGGCCGCCGAGCACGAAGCGATTCCCTGAGACGTCGCCCGCTCCCGTATACAGTTTTCGGGCGACCTCAATCTCATCCTGCGTCAGACAGTTCGATTTGTCGGTCTGCTTTTCAGCGCATCGCTTGACCCAGTTCGCCGAAAACGAGCAGGCATACGGATTTTGCAGCAGGCCATCGTTAACGCCGGACAGCGTCGGACAGTGTTTCAGCACCGCCTTATGCAGAATGGCCAGACGATCCTGCAACAGGATCGCGGTGCCGTCCGGACGCTGATTCGCTACGCTGTTCCAGCCATGGAAGAACGAGTTCTGGAACTGGAAAAACGCGGCCGGCGCACCCGCCGAAATGCCGTTGAAATCTTCCGGGTAACGCTGCGCTTCCATCAGGGCTTCGCGCCCGCCGTCGGAACACCCCATGAAGTAGGCATAGCGCTGCGGCTGGCCGTAATATGCGGCCACCAACGCTTTAGCCAACACCGCCGTCAGATGGTTGGCGCGGTAGGCGAAGTCGATGCGTTTCTGAGGATCTTCCGCCCAGGAGGCATCCATCATGCTGCCCTGATGTCCCATATCCGTCGCGGCGACTACAAACTCGCCGTTCACGGCGGGAACGCAGCCGTTGGCGTTGGATAGGCGCAGATTAATATTGCCGCACAGACCGCCGCAGCCGACCTGCAGAAAACGCTGTGTCCAGTGCTCAGCCGGAAGCGCTATCTCTACGCCGATGGACGGCGCAATGGTCGCTGATATTTGGCAGAAGTTCCCCTTCTCGGTTTTCGTCAGGGTGGCCGAATGAAGGGTCACTTTTCCCCCGACCGCATTGGAAAACGCCATCGCCCCCAGTTGCTCGCAAGAGACCACCGGCTGGACGACCGGCAGCTCGGCGGCCGACGCATTCGACGCCGCAAAGGCGACAAAAAGGCAGGCGGCCAGCGGTTGCCATAGCCCCATTACGTATTTCATCCCAATCCTCATTGATCTGTTCCTGTCATGCGGGCGTGATCCCGTCATCCGGCCCGCGCTCGTCTTCGTCACAGTGCGCACGGAGGCCCACATAGCGCCACGCGGACAACCCAGAGAAATGATAGACGTTTTCGTCTTGACCCGGAGCGGATTTTCACAACCTTTTCAGTCCGCTATGAAGGTAATCACGCCCGGCGCTCCTGCGTTTTAACCGGAAGATACCCGACCGCTTAGCGCCGTCGCTGCTTGCCCACTCGCGCCTGATCACCCCGCGAAGCGCCGTCAACGATTCACGCCGGATCGTTAAGACGCACCACGACCTTGCCGAAATTTTTACCCGCCAGAAGATTCAGGAAGGCCTGTGGCGCCTGTTCCAAACCATCGGCAACCTCTTCGCGAATTTTCACCTTCCCGTCATTAACCCACCCCGTCATGTCATTCAGGAAAGTCGCCCAACCGTCGGCATAGTGATCCAAAATGATAAACCCCTGGATTCGCCAGCGTCGGGTCAGCACATCCATCATCGTCTGAGGCAACCGATCCGGCCCGGTCGTGGAATGAATGCCGTTATAGTGCGAGATCAAACCACAGACCGGCACGCGAGCGCCGACGTTAAGATGCGGCATGACGGCGTCAAATACCTTGCCCCCGACATTTTCGTAATAGACGTCGATCCCGTCGGGCGTCGCTGCCGCCAACTGGTCACTAAAATCGGCCGCGCGGTGGTCCAGACAGGCATCAAAGCCAAGCGATTCGACGGCATAGCGGCACTTGGCTGCTCCACCGGCCACCCCGACCGCTCGCGCGCCTTTTAGGCGGGCAATCTGCCCGACGACGGAACCGACGGCCCCCGTCGCTGCCGCCACGACGACGGTTTCGCCCGCTTTCGGCTCGCCAATCTTCAGCAGCCCGTGGTAAGCGGTAAACCCAGGCATCCCCAGCACGCTCAGAGCGAGGGAGGGATGCCGAATACGCGCGTCGATAAGGCTGATATCGCGGCCGTCCAACAGCGCATAGGTCTGCCAGCCGCCATCCCCAACACAAGATCGCCCTCGTTAAAGTCTGGATGGCGTGAGGCGATCACCCGGCTGACGGTAGCGCCGACCATCACCGACTCCAGCGCCACCGGCGGCGCATAGGATGGCGTATCGCTCATACGTCCGCGCATATAAGGGTCGAGCGAAAGGAAGTCGTTTTTCAGCAGCACCTGTCCGTCGGCAGGCTGCGGGTTCGGCGCGGATTCCAGTCGAAAGAGGTCGAGTTCGGGCGCGCCGTCAGGACGACGTTGCAGCACGATACGGTGATTAGTCGATGTCATAGTCACTCCCTGCTTGTGGTAATCGCTTCGGAAATCGACAGGACGCATAACGGCGGAATGCGGTCCAAACCTTGCTTTCCTTGAATGGGACCAGCAGGTATGTCCGTCTGCCGTATGGCTCGTCTTTCGAGGCAGAGATCACGGCCCCTCCGCGTCTCGTCGTCCCCCGAAGCGATGCGAATGTTTATGGACGCCGAGTCGATGGCGGTCCGATGTCACGTAAGACGCGGCGCCAACGCTATGACGACAGCTTGCCCGCGCCGTGATAAGTCTTAAGCCAATGCGCATAGGGTGCAGGCAGCACGTCCTCTGGGCGGTCGACGTTCAGCGCCTGCGCCAACACATACGGATAGTGTGGATTGGCCAACATCGCTCTGCCCATCATCACCAAATCCACCTGTTTCTCCGCTACGACGCGTTCCGCCAGCGCTGGCTCGTCGACACCCCAGCCGACCGCAACCGGCACCCCGGCGCCGCGGCTCACTTTCTCGGCGATAGGCGCCAACAGGGCGGGCTTCTCCCACGGAATGTGGGTGTCGGGAATAACGAAGTTGATGCTGACGTTTAGCAGATCCAGTCCGGCTGCCCGCATCCGCCTGACCCCTTCAATAGACTCCGCCAGCGTACGTTCGTCATTTCCGTCAAATTCGATCACGCCGAAGCGCGCGGTCAGCGGCAGATGTTCAGGCCAGACATCGCGCACCGCCGCCAGCGTTTCCAGTAGGAAGCGACAGCGATTCTCCAGATTGCCGCCGTAGCGGTCGTCGCGATGATTGCTGTGCGGGGAGAAAAAACTCTGCGCCAGATAGCCGTGTGCGAAGTGTAACTCCAGCCATTCGAAACCGGCATCGCGAGCGCGCCGCGCGGCGCTGGCAAAACTCCCTGTGACCCGGTCAATCTCATCGAATGTCATGGCTTTCGGCACGCGCGGCAACGCGCCGCCGAAAGCGATGGCCGATGGCCCCCACGTTTCCCAGGCGCGCGGATCGTCAGTCGGTAAATGATCGTCGCCGTCCCACGGCCGGTTGGCGCTGGCCTTGCGTCCGGCGTGCGCGATCTGGATACCGGGAACGGCGCCCGCGGCCTTGATTGCCGCCGCAATGCGCGCCAGCCCTTCCGCCTGGGCGTCATTCCAGAGTCCCAGACAGTGCGGCGTGATGCGACCTTCAGGCGACACCGCCGTCGCCTCGACGATCACCAGACCGGCTCCGCCCCGCGCCAGTCCCGCATAGTGAACCTGATGCCAGTCGTTGGTGAGTCCTTCTGTGGCGCTGTACTGGCACATCGGCGGCACCGCAATGCGGTTACGCAGGGTAATGTCCTTCAGTGTGAATGGAGTGAACAATACCGACATATCGAACCTCGCTTTCTGTGAATGGAATGGGCGGACACGGTCGCCGCGCAGCGGCAGCGCGATGGACGCGATATAGAGGAAGTCAGCACAGGCGCAACGTCGAACGGGCCGCCGAGTAAGCATGGTTGATTTGTGGATCTTTTGCCCGGTTAATTATTCATTACGCCAATCATTCAGGGAGAAATCACTGTGCAACAGGGGTATCCGGCTTTTAAGGGAAAGGCTGGAAGGCATTCCGTATGGGGGAAGCGATGCCCGTCTTCAGGCATCGCTACGTTTCGGCACGAGGGAACACATCAACGGTTTAACAGCGCAAAGCGGCGGCAAATCCGTCTCTGCCAAATGAAACCGCCGTCGATCGCATCAGCGGCAATACACCTTAGCGGTGTTGACGGAACAACCACTCGCGAATGGGTTCAATCGTGTAGGCAATGCGCCAGGTATTGCGATGTCCGCTCGCCCCGGCTCCTGACTGGTTCGGGGGGATCACCGTACCTTTGGCAAATGAGACATAGTTAACTGGGCAGTCCTGATCTTCGATAGCTTGGCTGGCCTTGCGGAACTGCTCGGCCGACCACGTCCCTTCCCAAACGGCGGTCGCCACCTTCACACCCTCTTTTTTCAGGACCTCAGTGATCGCGTTTTGTCCCGGAAAAGCCTTGTCGTCATCCTGCGACACCAGAATCCACAGTTTTTGTTTGGCGAGCGGTTTAACCAGCGCCGGATCCCATTGCCCCGCCACCAGGAACGAGGCGGCGAAGAACGTCGGATATTTGATATTCATCGCAATCGACATCATGCAGCCGCCGGACTGGCCAGTCGCGTAGAGTCGGTTGCGATCGATACTGTAGCGTTCCGTCAGTGACGTAATGAGATGGATGGTCGCGTCCAGCGCATCGGAGGTTTTCGAGTCGTCATCCGCGATAATTTCGGCGTATTGCGGCGCCAGCACGAAGGCCGGACGTTGAGCCTGATCGGACGGGCTGGCCCACGCAATAGCGCCTAATCCCTGATAGAGCGTGGAACGGGTTACGTCGCTGGTGGCCCCGGCATCGTGCATAAATAAGACCAGCGGATAGGTCTGCTTCGGATCATAGTGCTTTGGCACAAACAGGTTGTAGCGCAGCATTTTGCCGGTTTTCGCATCGGTAAACGTCAGCGATTCGAAGTCGTCGACGACAAGATTTTCGACTTTCGTCGTCGTCAGTGTAGTCGGCGTTGCGGCAAGGCGGCGACCGCTCTCGGCCTTGAGATCGCCGGTTTGATGCACCTTGGCGACAGGGGACGCATAGGACGTGTCATACACCGGGATGTCCCCCGCTTTGCCAGGACCGCCGTGGCCACCGGACGAGGGCGGCTGACCGCCGGGCTTGGCGTCCATTTTTTGCGCCAGCGGCGCGTTCGCATCCTCCGGCGATAGGGTAACGATGACGAAATGGCCCTCGGCGGCCTGATCGGCAGGATTGGCCGACGTGCTGGCGAAGACGCCGGTGACCGTGCGGCCTTCTACGCTGAAATCGGCCTTATTCAGGGACGCGCCGCTGATGGCTTCGTCATATTCTACGGCCACCGCGGTCATCCGAATGCCATCGCCGAAGACCTGCGTAATAGCGCTGGCGCCCTTGACCTCCCCGCTTACGCCTTGCCTGGCGAAGGCGGAGGTGTTGATCGCTATCATGGCGCCAGACAGCAGGCTCATCATCAGAAAATCACGACGTGTTGGCATGGTTCATCCTTTCATTACTAGGTCGTTTAATCTCGTCGGTCGCGTACCGCGTCGGCATCATGCGCCACCCTCGCTTACCGTTCAGGCGGGCGAAAATATCACCGCCGTCGACACGCTATTTACCATAGACCGTTTTCGGTCGTCATTGTTGCAATCCCCTGAAGTCATTACGAATTTTTTACACTTAGCGCTGTGTGGCCCGATGACGGAGGTGGGGAAAGCGCAAAACGGCAGGTGAAAACGCCTGTTTGCAGACAAAAACGAATGCGTTTTCTGCACGGCTGAGAAAGCGGGACGAACCGGCGGATAACCCGCGCCGGTTCGTCCCCTCGACGGCAAGGTTAACGCCAGCCTAAGCCGGGCGCGACCTGCGTCAGTATCGATTCAATCACATGCGCATTGTAGTCCACGCCCAGCTGATTGGGCACGGTCAACAGCAGCGTATCCGCCTCGGCAATCGCCTCGTCCTGAGCAAGCTGTTTGATGAGCTGCTCCGGCTCGGCGGCATAGCTGCGGCCGAAAATCGCTCGCGTTTTATCATCCAGAAAACCAACCTGATCGGCTTCCTGTCCCCCGCCGCCGAAGTAGGCGCGATCCCGATCGTCCACCAGCGCGAAGATGCTGCGGCTGACTGATACCCGAGGCTCGCGCGTGTGCCCCGCCGCTTTCCAGGCTTCACGATACGCCCGGATCTGTTTGGCCTGCTGAATGTGGAACGGCTCGCCGGTTTCATCGTCTTTCAGCGTGGAGCTTTGCAGATTCAGACCAAGCTTGGCCGCCCACATCGCCGTGGCGTTCGAGCCTGCGCCCCACCAGATACGCTCGCGCAATCCTTCCGAAAAAGGCTCAAGGCGCAGCAGCCCCGGCGGATTGGGAAACATCGGCTGCGGATGCGGCTCGGCAAAGCCTTCCCCGCGCAGCGCATCGAGCAGCACCTCAGTATGGCGACGCGCCATGTCCGCGTCGGTTTCGCCCTCGGCAGGCTGGTAACCGAAATAGCTCCAGCCGTCGATCACCTGCTCAGGCGACCCACGACTAATGCCGAGCTGAAGACGCCCGCCGGAAATCAAATCCGCCGCGCTGGCGTCTTCCGCCATATACAGCGGGTTTTCGTAACGCATATCGATGACGCCGGTGCCGATCTCAATGCGACGGGTTTTCGCCCCCACGGCCGCCAGCAGCGGGAAAGGCGAACTGAGCTGACGTGCGAAATGGTGCACCCGAAAATAGGCGCCGTCCGCCCCCAGTTCTTCCGCGGCGACGGCCAAATCGATGGACTGCAGCAGCGTATCCGCCGCCGAACGCGTCGCCGACTGCGACGAAGGCGTCCAGTGGCCAAACGACAAAAATCCTATTTTTTTCACGAGGCAGGTGTTCCTTATGTGTGGATGGCGAGTCGACGACGACACCGTATCGCCCATACGTCAACTTTAGACAAGACTACGCAGAAAGACGAAAACCGACCAGAAGCACCGCACAACAGGCAAAAAACCATAGCGCGCTGATTACCTCGTCGGATATCGTGTCCGCGCCGGGCATACCGAGTCCCCTCCGCAGCCGACTGGGAGACAACAGGGCGCAAACCTGCCGTCTGCGCCACTCGCTCCACGCTTATTTCTGCCTTTGTAACGCATTGCCTATCATCGTGGTGAAGTTATTCACGATGGCCTCTTCCGCACAGCCCGCCTTTAGCGGACTCGCTTTCACTTCGAAGATCGAGTCGGGGTATGAGGCATCGTCCGGAATATAGCCAATGCGATCGTTGACGATAGAAGTGAGGATCGTTTTGCGCAGTGGCGAGCTTTGCGCCAGTCGATAGCCGATACGGGTCATCACTTCGCCCGACACCCCCGCCAGCGCCGTATCGTTCAACATGACCAGACCCAGGCGAAGATTCACGTTTGCAACCTGGGTTTGGTTCATGTTCTCCATCGTCTCGGTCCCCTGCTGCGTCGGGCAGCTCACCACTTTTTCCTCTGCCCGAATGTTGACCCGACGGGTCATGTCAATGGGCTTGATGTTGCGGGCTACGTCCACAATGGCCTCGCCCACCGTCTGACCCTGCGTCGTCGCCGCATTCCAGGCAAACGCGGCGTCGTTCTCATCGGTATCCGACAAACCAGCGCGGAAAATCCGCGGGTTCTGATCGGCAATGGTTCCTACCGACCATAACGACACCGCATTCCCCCCGAGCGTTTTCTCCACATAGTGTGCGGCGACGCCGGCCAGATCGCCGCTGATCTGTTTGATGCCGAGCGTCGTCACCGAGTGAACCGCGTAGTTCGTCAGCAGCGCGATGGGTTGGCCGTCCAGCGTGTCGAACTTCATCACCCACAGGCCTTTGTCGGACGGCCCGGTGGGATTCACGCCCATAATCCAGCCATCGGCGGTATATTCGTCGCGATTCACATTGACGTTCACCGTCCCTTTCCCGACGCCGAAACGTGCGGGTTTGGCCTGCTGTTCAGACTGACGAAGCGCTTCGATCATCGTGGTGTAGAGGCCTTCGCTCCAGGCCAAAGACGTCGTCGTTCCCTCATGGGCCAGTGCGCCCGGAGAGACATCACCGACCCGCGGTGCGCTGTGGTCGTGCGTGGCGAAGATCAGGATGTTGGCGAACGGTATCTGCAGCTCTTTTTCAATCCGTTGACGCACCGTCGTCGTGTCGCCGACTTCCATGCTGTCCACCGAAACCAATGCCACTTTGCTGCCGCCGCTATCGATGAGCAGCGTGCGCAGATAAATCGGATCGTGCACCCCGACGAAATCCCCGCCCATCGGGTTCATCTCTTTCAGGGTGCCCGGCGTGATATCCACTTTAGCGGCCCCGACGCGCAGCAGGCCGTGCTCCGCCGCACAGGCCGGCGCCAGCAGACTGCCAACGCACAGTATCGCGCCCAGCGCGAGGGAGGTTAGGTGTAACACGGGAAGAGCCAAACGATTAGACATAGTTGTTTCCTTTCAACAAGTTGGCATAGCCGAAAGCGCCGGGCCGGTCCCCACCAGGCGGTATAGTTGACTGCGGCTGCGATCGCTCACGTCACCGCAGCCGATAATCCGCACTCCTGCCTGAGCAGGGCGACAGCAGACAACGCCGTTTCCATGGTACTCTTGAGTACCCAGTATTGATTCATGGCAGTGCCCTGTCAACGCCATGAAAAGAGGATGCCTTACGATGAAAAAGCGGCAGCCGACCTCGCCTGATGGCGTGGCGGACACCCCGTCACAACGGCGCTCCCACATTATCGACGCCGCAGACAGCCTGTTCCGCCAGCATGGCTTCACGGGAACGACTACCAGCATGATCGCCGCCGCAGCCACGGTGTCGAAACGCGACCTGTATGCGATTTTCCACAACAAAAACGAGATTTATTATTCGGTCGTCGAGAAAAATCAGCGGCTGTTTCTGGATCTTCCGCGACCGGAGGCTGAGGATCTGCCCATGCTGCGTCGCTGATAAAAATTTTTCGTCTCGATAGGGACGACGCGGCAGGACAGCGTCGTCTGGCCTTCATTCGCGTCTTCATGAAGCTGCGGTGGAAGCGCCCGAGACAGCCGGCCCTCTTTACGCCAGCGGACGATTTCACCCCCGCGAGGCGCTGATGGATTGGCTGCTAACGCAGGCCCGACGTGGCAAGCTGCCGCTGCAGGATGAAGAGGAAGCAAGGGTCTATGCCGGGATGCTGATGAACCTCGTCTTCGGCGCGCTGCTCCCTGTGCGACCCGACCACGAGGAGCTTGATGAACGCACCGCGCATGTCGTTAAAGCGCTGACCATTTTCCTGAAAGGCGTCGGCTGCGATATAAGCTAATCTCATTTTTATCTATAAAAAACATATACCTGACAAATAAGGTTATCCGAAATTCATCTATAAGACCCGATGCTGCGATTGCTAGGATGAGGCCTCGGCGCCGTTGCGCCTTCGCCTGCGAGGAGAAATGCTTATGTCCACCATCGACGTGACCGCTGCTCAACCGGAAGTCCGGGTCAATGCTTCCGCCCCCTTTACGCCGCTTCCCCGCCCGACGTCGCCTGCGCACATCATCGCCAGCGACGAGGAGGCCATCGCCGTCGCCGAACGGCTGGCCGCACAGTTTGCTACGGGCGCCGCCCGCCGTGACCGCGAAGGCATCTTGCCGATTGCCGAGCTGGAAGCGTTTTCGCAGAGCGGTCTTTGGGGCATCAGCATACCGCGCGCCTACGGCGGGGCTGGCGTCTCCTACGCTACGGTGGCGCAGGTCATCGCGATTATCTCCGCGGCGGACTCAGCCTCGGTCAAATCCCGCAGAACCATCTGGCGGGGGTCGCGCATCTACTGACCGACGGCACTGAACGTCAGAAAAAAACGCTGCTGGCCGATATTCTGCGGGGCATCCGCTGGGGCAACGCCTTCTCGGAAAAAGGCGGCGCTACCGTGGCAGACTTCAAAACCACGCTCCGTCGCGAAGGCAATGAGGTCATCGTGACCGGAGAGAAGTTCTATGCCACCGGCGCGCTGCTGGCGCACGTCGTTCATACGGTCGCCATCGACGAGGAGGGACGGCCGCATCTGGTCGTATTCGATCGCGACACGCCGGGGCTGACGGTGATCAACAACTGGTCGAGCTTCGGCCAACGCACTACCGCCTCCGGCACCGTCATCCTCGACCATGCGCGGGCGCCCCTTGAACGCGTCATTCCCGCCTGGCGGGCCTTCGATCGCCCCACCCCGTCCGGGCCGATTTCGCAGATCATTCAGTCTGCCGTGGATGTCGGCATCGCCCGTGGCACGATCGCCGACACGCTGACATTCGTACGGGAAAAATCACGCCCCTGGATCGACAGCGATAAACAGACTGCCGCAGAAGATGTTTTCACCATCGCCGCCGTCGGCGATCTCGCTATCCGCCTGCACGCCGCCGAAGCGCTGCTGGAGCGCGCCGGACGTCTGATTGACGTGGCCGTCGCCGCGCCGAGTGAAGAGACGGTGGCCGCCGCCGCGGTCGCCACCGCCGAGTCCAAGGTGCTGTCCACCGAGATCGCTCTGCTAGCCGGCAACAAGCTGTTCGAGCTGGCCGGAACCCGCGCCACGTTGGCCGAATACAATCTTGACCGCCACTGGCGCAATGCCCGGACGCATACCCTGCATGACCCGGTACGCTGGAAGTATTTTCACGTCGGCAACTATTATCTCAATCGGGTCAACCCTCCCCGCCACGCGTGGAACTAAGCGCGTCGGCCGAGGGGACAAGTCGCAAGGAGCATCAACAAGAGGGAACGGAGGACGACAAGAAGACAGCGTTGAGGGCATTGTCGGGGGAACCCCTTCGCCGTTAGAGACTTCGACGGCCCTCATCCACGTTCTCGTTTCGTCCAGGCGTCGTTTGGACGCCCAACTTCCCGTGACAACGACCAAGCCCCATCGGCGAAAAAACGGTGACCACCGCGCAATGCCTGTCACACGGAAAACAGGCCGACGCGCGTTCCGTTCACTGGCGTCAGGCAGCGGATTCAATAGGAAACAATCAGCTCCATCACCCCGTTGATAATGAACTGCACGCCCATGCAGACCAACAGAAAGCCCATCAGTCGCGAAACGGCGTCAATACCGCTTTTACCAATCAAACGCATGATGAAACCCGCGCTTTTCAGACACACCAGCAGGATGAGGGCCACCGCAATAAACGTCATCACCGGGCTCACCATCAGCACCCACTGCTCGAACCCGAGCGAATTGGCTTTCAATGTCGACACCGAGCTGATGATCATCGCAATCGTCCCCGGCCCGGCGCTTCCCGGCATGGCCAGCGGCACAAACGCGATATTTTCCGAATCCTTTTTGGTGACGTCCGGCACTTTTTGATCTGCCGACGCCGTCTCGATATGCGACTTCTGAGGAAACAGCATGCGGAAACCGATAAAGGCGACAATCAGCCCGCCGGCGATGCGCAACCCCGGAATCGAGATGCCAAAGGTATTCATGACCAGCTGGCCTGCGTAAAACGCCACCATCATGATCAAAAAGACGTAAAACGCCGCCATCGTCGACTGCTGACTGATGTCCTTGCGGGTCATGTTCCCCGACAGGCTTAACAGCAGCGCCACCGACGTCAACGGGTTGACCAGCGGCAATAACAGCACCAGCCCCAACCCTACGGCTTCAAACAATTGAGAGATTCCCGTCATACGGCTTCCTTATGATTTCAGCGGTGCAAGAGACTTCAGCGTAGCATAGGAAAAATGTCAGGGAACAGGAGGTTAGCTTCTGCGCGAAGTCGCCGCCGCCACGATGAGGAAAGAGTCCCCTCGCTGGCTCGGCGCTCCCGACTCACCACGGCCATCCCTATTTGGCACGCAGGCAGACCGGTCTTGCCTTGCCTGGTTACGAGAGGCGTTTTCGTCCGATGGCGACGTGATGCTTCCCCCATAACGCGCCGCAACGCTGTTACAATGGGGTCGGCGGGCACGCCCCGCGATCCACTTTTTAACACAGGGAGAATGGTGTATGCCTGAATTACCCCCCGTGGTCGACCATGTGATCATCAACGTCGCCGACCAGTTGGATGAAGCCAGCACGCTGTTTCGTCGTCTCGGCTTTCAACTCAGCGAGCGCGGCCATCACACGATGGGCTCCAGCAACCATCTGGCCATCTTCGGCGAGACCTATCTGGAACTGCTGGGCTACGAGCCTGAAACCGGCAAAGACTTTTGCCAGTCCCCACTCGGCCTCAGTGGGCTGGTGTGGAAGACTTCTGATGCGGACGCCGTCTATCAGCACCTGCAACAGCAGCAGCTCGACGGGGACTCGCCTGCATCTTTTTCCCGACCGGTCACGCTGCCGGACGGCAGTCCGATAGCGGCGCGCTTCCGCATCGCCCGACTGCGCGCCGACGCCATTGCGAACGGCGTCAGCTTTTTCTGCCAGCACTTGACCCCGGAAGCCGTATGGCAGCCAGCGTGGCGCAAACATCGCAACGGCGTCGTCGAGATCGCTGAGTTCGTGATCGCCGCCGAGCGCTCGGAAGACGCCGCCGCGGTCTATCGCCGACTGTTTGACGGCGCGGTATTCACCTCCGGCGAGAACGACGAATTAAGCCTGCAGGCAGGACAAACGCGGGTGCGTTTCGTCAGTGCCGACTCGGCCCGCGCCGAATTTGGCGCGCTACCGAGCGATTATGATGGCCAACCGCGGATGGCGGCGCTCAGCTTCAAGACCCGCTCGCTCGACCAGACGCGCCAAAGCCTGCTGGCCGGGAATCTGCCGTTTGTCGAGAACGAAAACGGTATTCAGGTGCCGACAGAGGCCGGATTTAACCTCGCGCTGCGGTTTCGCACCTAAAACGCGTGAAAATTCAGGGTCAGTGACGGAACGCTAGCGTCCGACTGCGGTCGGACTTATAAGAACATGGCGTGTGACGTCACTGAGGCAACAGCCCGGTTACAGGTGCTCACGTTATCCTGAATATCGCCTGACACCGTGTTAAGGCCGTTTGCCGCACAATCACCCCACTGATGGGGTGTCGTTCGCCGCCCCGCCCGGCGGGTCGGTCGGTGTCGCAGGCGGCAACACTATCCACGTACCGAGAGAGCGCCGCCGCGCGCGGCTATACGATGGACCAATGATGAAAAAAACCTTTCTACGCCACTCCCTGGCAATAGGAATCATGATGCTTTGCGGGCTGGCTCAGGCCGCGCCGTTGATGGCGGGCGCGGGCCGGGCGGATATCGATATCCCCACCAGCCTTTACCCTATCGACGGCTTCGTCGGGCAGCACGACCCGCTGGCCGCGCGCGTGATTTTGCTTGATGACGGCGCGACCCGGCTGGGGATTGTCGTCGTGGATCAGACCTCGCTGTCCGACGAGTCGATCAACCACATGAAGGCGGCCCTTCAGCAGGTGGCGCAAGTCTCCCCGGAAAAGGCTATCGTCAGCGCCAGTCACGGATTCTCCGCGCCGCATGTGCTGCCGCATGAACACACCGCGCCGGAAGTTCAGGCTCAAACCACGCGGGTGCAGCAGGCGCTGGTCGATGCGGTCCGCACGGCGGCACAGTCGGCGATGACGTCGATGACCTCGGCCCGCGTGGGTTACGGGGAAGGCGTCAGTCGGGTGAACGTTAATCGCGACGTGCCAACGCCGTTCGGCTGGTGGCTTGGCGCCAACGATCAGGGGGACCGTGATCCCACGTTGTCCGTCTTGCGCATCGATACCGCGCGAGGGGCACCGCTGGCGGTCATGATGAATTACGCCGTGCAATCTTCGGTGATGGACGGTTCCACGCTCAAAGCGGGCGGTAAGCTGATCACCGCGGATCTGGCGGGCGTCGCGACGCGTTATGTGGAACAGCATGCGGCTCAGCGCGGCGGCAAGCCGGTGGCGGCGTTTCTGGTCGGCGCGGCAGGCGATCAGGCGCCCCGTCTTCAGGCTAATCGCCATGTGGTCCACCAGGATGGCACCGTCACCCGCGTCGACACACATGAGGAGGCTTCACGCTGCTCGATCGCCTCGGCACAGAGTTAGGCAGCACCGCGTTGCAGGTGTCTGATCGTATCAAAGCCGACGACGCCCCCACGTTGGCGATAGAAAGAAAAAGCGTCATGGTCACCTCGCAAACGCACTCGCCTCAGAATTCGCCTCAAGGCCCGGTGACGACTTATACTTATACGCCAGATCAACCTGTCGCACTGCCGGTGGTGCTCATCAGGATTGGCGATATCGCGCTGGTCGGCGTACAGCCGGAGCTGGCGGCGCAAATCGGCAAGCGCATCAAGGCCGAGTCGCCGTTTGCGCATACGCTGGTGCTGACGATGGTCGACGGCGCGGCAAAATATCTACCGGACGACGCCAGCTATGACCGATTCACCTACGAAGCCCGCAGTTCCGGTTTCGCACAAGGTTCGGCAGATACGCTGGTCGATGCCGTTCACGGCTGGCTGGATGCGTTACATCGCGCCGCGCCGCATCCATAACCTCACGTTCCGGGACGGTTTTCCTATAATGCTAAGTGCACCACAGAGACCACCGCGGATTTGATGGCAGGGCAAACCGGCGTAGTCATTTTCCGGGGCGGCGTTGCCGCCCTTCCGCCGCGTTATCGCCCGCCTCGTCCTTCAACCCGCACATTGCTATTTCTCACTGCAAGTCCGCGTCATCGACTTCCAGCCGTTTTGGCGGTCGTTGCGCACCACGGTCGTTACCCAATGAAACAGGAGAATGAACATGAAAGTGCTCGGTTATGCCGCCAAGTCGGCCCAGACGCCTCTGGCGCCGCTTGAATTCACCCGCCGCGAACCACGACCTGACGATGTCGTCATCGACGTGCTGTACTGCGGCGTCTGTCATTCCGACCTGCATCAGGCTCGCAACGACTGGGGGATCAGCCTTTATCCGCTCATTCCCGGCCATGAAGTGGTCGGGCGCGTCACGGAGGTCGGCAGCGAAGTGACCCAGTTCAAACCGGGCGATCTCGCGGGCATCGGCTGCATGGTGGACTCGTGTCGCGAGTGTCACCCCTGTCGGCAGGGTCTGGAGCAGTACTGCGAAGAGGGCAATATTCAAACCTACAACGGGCGCGATCGCCACGATCACCAGCCGACCTACGGCGGCTATTCGCAAAAAATCCTCGCGTCACAGGACTTCGTGCTGCGGATCCCAGACAGTCTCGACCTGAAGGCCGTCGCCCCGCTGCTGTGCGCGGGCATCACCACCTGGTCCCCGCTGCGCAAGTGGGGCGTGACCCAAGGCAGTAAAGTCGCCGTCATAGGACTCGGCGGTCTGGGCCACATGGCGCTGAAGCTGGCGCATGCGATGGGCGCGGATGTCACCCTGTTTACTCGCAGCAAGAGCAAAGAGGCCGACGCTCGCCGTCTGGGCGCGCATCACATCGTCATTTCATCCAATCCAGATGAAATGAAAGCGGTGAGCAACCACTTCGATCTGATTATCGATACGGTGCCCTACGAACACGACGTCAATCCGTATATGACCACCCTGGCGCTCGACGGGACGCTGGTGTTCGTCGGCCTCCTCGGCCAGGTAGAACCGCCGCTGAACACGATGCCGATCGTGTTGGGCCGCCGCTCCGTCGCGGGCTCCTGCATTGGTGGCATTGCCGAAACACAGGAAATGCTCGATTTCTGCGGTGAGCACGGCATCGTCTCCGACGTCGAGATGATCAACATCCAGCAGATCAACGACGCCTATGAGCGGCTGCTCAACAGCGACGTGAAGTATCGTTTCGTCATCGACATGGCCTCGCTGAAGGCGTAGCGCTCAGAAGTCAGCTCGCGGCCCGTTTCGTCATGATGTTCACGGCGAAGCGGGCCGTTTTTTATGTCAGGCAAAAAAAAGACGCCGTGGAGTGAGTGATCCACGGCGTCATCGTCAGAGCGTCAACGTCAGGGGTAATTCACCCAGTCGCCGCCGTTCAGCCGTATCCAGGTTTTCCCCTGATAACGCATCACCACCGCCCCGTCGTTTTCCGACACCACCGGCGTCGTCGGCAGATTGTTGGTCAGTACCGACATGTTAACGTTGGCGGCGTTAAACACCTGACCGTCCACCACGCGGGAAATGAGCTCAGACAGCGCCTGCATGCTCGTCGGCGTATCCACGCGCAGCGGCTGTTCCTGATGCGGCGCTTTCATACCGGCGAACAGAATACCGACCGGCACGTGCGTGATACTCGGGCTTGGAATATCCCGAAGACCGGACATCTGCATCTTGTCGCCCGCCAGCGCCGCGCCATGTTCCGGCACGACAACCACCATCACCCGCCGTCCCGACTCATCGAGCTGGCGCATAAAGGCTTCGAGCTGATCGAACATCTGCTGCGCCCGCGGCTGATAAGCAGCGGAGCGCGTCGTCCCCAAATCGCGCGTCCCGTCATGCAGCGGGATCACGTTGAAGAAGGTCGCGCTGCGCGCGTCATTGCTCTGCCGACGTTCATCCAGCCAGCGTTGCATCAGCTGCGCGTCGTTAAATACCGGCGTGCCGTCGAACGAGGTATAGGCCGGTGCGATCCCCGCCTGAGACAGCAGCGGCGCCGCGATGCGGCCTTGCTCGCGCAGCGACTTCAGGTAGTTGCCGAAAAGACCCGGATGATCCAGCACCAGCTGCTGGCGGAAGCCAGTTTTTCGAGATTATCGAACAGATAGCAGTGATCCGCCGTCGGCTTATAGATATCGTTGTGCGCCGTCTGACCGCAGCTGGCGCGCAACAGGCGAATACCCGCAGGACCGCTGTACCCGGTCGCCGAGTTGTAATTGCCGAGCAGAATGTCGAACCGTTTCCACAGCGGATGATGACGGAGCTGCACCGTATCCAAATCGGACCATGACAGCGAACAGATATTGATGATTAACACGTCAAACGGCTGCGAATCCGCTGGGAGAGTGTCAGGGAAATGCGTGACTCGCTGCTTTTCCTGCGCATAAAAACGCGACAAAAAGGCCGTTAAATTGGCGCTGGTCGGCGGCGCGCTCTCGTCGAGTCCATCCGGCGACGCGTTCGACGTACCGGGCAGCGGCGCACCGTTATTGATGACCACCTGAGGCGTGGCGGCCTTCGTGGGCAGTAGAGAGAAAGCCGGCCCAGCGATGTTGATCATGTTGATCCAGCACAGCATGGCCGTCACCAGTACGGTAATACGCACCCACTGGGCGACAAACAGGTACAGGACCCAGAGGACGAACCCGGTAGCGACCATCCGACCATTGATGAATCGGTCTGCCAGATCGAGCAGATAATCGCCTGAAAACGCGGTGAGCTGCGTACCTTGGCTGAGGATACTTTGGATCCCCGGCAGCCAGGTGTCGTGATAGAACAGCGCGATCCCGATGGGGATCGAGATCCACTGACGCAGCCGGTGCAGGCTCAGCGAGGGCAACGGAAACACCAGCCAGCAAAGAAAGACCAGGTTATCCAGCGCGTGAAAGTTGAGATAGCCGAACCATAGCAGTGCGAACTTCAGCAAGAAATAGAAATTCCAGCCGCCCAAACCTCGCCAGCTGCTCAGAGAGGACGCCGCATCGGGCGCCGCTTGTTTTACTTCTGTCATGATTATTTCACATCCGATTGTGAAGATTTTCGCCGCCAGGTTCCCTCATATTTCATCGCGCGCGACGGCGTCAGACGATGCATAAAACCCCGCCAACGGGCGGACAGCCAGCGAGGAAGAAACGCTCTCAATACTAAAAGGGTCAGCAGGAAAAAAATGCCTGCATGCATGATTTCCATCAGATTCATTTGGCCGCGCCCTCGCCCTGCGCCAGTCTGATGCGCTGCGGCACCCGACGCTCTGTGGGGGGAATCGACTCGGGTTTGGCCGCGCCGACGGCGGCGACCGTGACTTCCTTCAGCGCGCGCGGCATCCACGCGCTCATTAGACGAATTTCCGACAATATCGGCCGATCTTCGCACCAGACCTGACGGTCGGAGAAAATTTCGTCGTACGGCAACGGGAAGATGGACGTCAGCGCCGTTTTCAGGTCGTGCAGATGGCAAGAGAACAGGAACAGATACAGTCGGTTATCCATCACCGTGAACACATCGCCGTTACGACGGGTTTTGCACAGCGTCAATGCCTGCTCCGCCTTCAGCTGGCTCACCGGCGTCAACGCCACCAGCACGCCTTTGCTGTTTTCCGGCAACAGCGGATCGTTCATCAGTAGCGTCACGGTATGACAGAACGTCTCCAGAGGCATGAATCCCTTCTGGCGCAGTGGCTGTTGCAGCTTCCTCAGCACCGTAAAATCTTTCGGCACATAGCGCTGATAGCGTTGCCCCTGCAACCCCTCCAGCATGATCAGAAAGCGCGACAACGAGGTGCCGAACGGCACGATAATGTTCACGCCGCACGCCAGCAGCAGACGCTCGTCGTTCTGGCGTTGACCCACTTCCATCTCGCGCACGACGATTTTCAGCCCGGTGCCGCGCTGACTGCGCAGCCGGTGGATATGGCGAGCCAGTCCGCCGGTCTGATCGTTATGACTGAGGCAGAAAATGACAGTAGCGGAATCCGCCTCTTCGGCCTGCGCATAAACCCGATCGTTGCCGTCGTGTAATTGCCACTGGTTCGATAATGGAGGGCCCCTTCCAATACGCTGCGTTCGGCAATAAAAATATGCTCGTCATTTAATGTTAAGGCCGTGTTTTGCTCTTCTTGTTTCATCAACGAAAAACGATCGTGCTCCAAAATTAATGCTAACTGTCTGTCTGCCAGTAATCGCGTAGCGTTATACCACCAATGGATTCTATATTTCCAATTATCTTTCTGATATTCGAGGCACGAAAATCCATTTAAATAACGAAATAGGCCGTGCAGATGATCACCCAATGAAATTATTTTTCTTCCATAGGTAATAATTACCATCGAAATCTTTTTGTTTTTTAATGTAGCATTTATTCTTTTTAACCACTCAGACAATTCTGAAGAAGTTAATTTGTCCCAATCGCTAACCTCGGTATAAAACAAAACCAATTGAGGACTTGATGAAGAAGAAAATAGACGTAAAAAGTCTTTATCCAACTTCAATAATGCTCTGCTGGTTTGCGGTAATGAATACATCGGAATGCGATCCGGCCCTGAAGTCAGCGGCGGAGTCAGCAGCTCGCGCGGCGCGGTAGCCGAGCTGACAAGCGTTACCGCCGCCTGAGCACTCATGACCTGTCGTGCCAGTGCAATAGCATCTTCCTGCCGTTGAACCGTAACCCAATAACAACCTGGCGGCTGCATCAGCATTAATTCATCCGGCAGCTGTTCTATTCCTAACGTAGAGAAATATTTCATAGATTATTTTTTATAATAAAGAGATCAAAACGACGTTATCATTTGTCGTCAATTTTAAAATAATTGTAATATACGCAACAATCATCATATCTTTATCCCATTAATTATGGCTCCCGACCACCTTTTAGATCACAATACAGATTAATCCGATAATTCTATTAAAGCCAAAAGCTTTATTCTTAATCACATATAAAACGATAACCATCAGTGGACGATGAAAAGAGAAAACGCCGTTTATAAAAATGCGGGTTGTGTACAGCCGCAAAATGACATTGCCATATTGAATAAAGTTTTTTCATTAGCACCTATTCGGTATGTCGATATTGCCAGAGAAAATCGTCTGGCCAGAGTAATTGCTCGCTGGTCTCTACTGCATGAATTTAATTCCGAGCAGCAAGAGAACGACACATCATGCCGATAATTGCGCTTCAGGGAATACGCGGCGGCACCGGAACCACCGCACTCACGTCCGCACTGGCCTGGGCTCTCAGCCAGAGCGGGGAATCGGTCATGGCGCTGGACTTTTCGCCCACCAATCAGCTCGGGATCCATTTCAACACGCCCGTGTCCTATCACGACGGCTGGATGCGCGCAGCACTCGAAGACGGTGACTGGCGAGAAAGCGTCATGCGCTATCTCAACGGCCTCGACTTCATCCCCTTCGGTCGACTGGACGACGCCGAACAGATGCACTACCACACCGCCTCCTCGGACATTCTCCAGCCCTGGATCGACGAGCGCCTGAACGCCCTGCGTCAGGACTACCGCTGGATCCTGTTGGATGTGCCAGCGCACCCGCTTCCGCTGGCGCAGAATTTGCTGCACGCGGCCGACCGGACGCTTCGGGTGATCGCGCCGGACGCCAACTGTCATTTGCGTTTGCATCGCGAACCGATCGACGCCAACAACCTGTATCTCCTCAACCGATTCAACGTCAACAGCGCCGTACAGCGGGATCTCCACCAGCTGTGGAGCAGTACGCTGCAAGCATTGCTGCCGATCATCGTCCATCAGGATGAAGCCTTTTCTGAAGCGTTGATGATGAAGCAGCCCGTGGGAGAATACCGCCCGTCCAGTCTGGCGACGGAGGAGATAGCAACGCTGGCGGCCTGGCTGCAACTGAACGTGACGGAGCCAACAGCATGAGTCCATTTCGCTGGCTGCTCTGTCCGCCGATTCATCAGGCGCTGCAGCGCCGCTACCGCGGCTATCGACGTCTGGGCGTATCCAGCCCAACGGCGTGTTTGCAGTGTCTGTGGATCGCGCTGGCCTGGATCTTTTGTCGTCTGGAAACCCCCGCCTGGCAACGCATTATCGCCAAACGGCGTCAGCTGTTTCCGCATATCGCCTCTCAGCGGCCGCGGCCGCTGGACGCACTGCGTTACCTGCTGCAACTCTCCTGGCTACTGCTGTTTTTCCCCGGCGATGCGCAACGTTCCTCGTTCCGTTGGCTGCTGGACGGCCGTCGGCGTGTTCACCAGTGGCTCGACGGCCTGCCGGAGCGCGCCCGGCAGCATCAGTTCCATACGCGGGCCGAACGTCAGGTGAGTCGGCTGCCGCTCTGGCTGCGGCGACTCACCTTGATCGGCTGCGCCGTCCTGGTCGGGCTGTTAGGGTTGCTGTGCATCTCACAGCCGTTCGACATCGCCACCCAGCTCGTTTTCGTCGTGCTGCTGTGGGGCATGGCGATGGTGGTGCGTCGGCTGCCCGGCCGTTTGCCGACCGTGATGCTGATTATGCTGTCGCTGACCGTTTCCTGCCGTTATCTCTGGTGGCGCTACAGTTCAACACTCAACTGGGACGATCCGGTCAGTCTGGTCTTCGGCCTGCTGCTGGTCGCCGCGGAAACTTACGCCTGGGGCGTGCTGGTTCTGGGCTATTTTCAAACGCTGTGGCCGCTGAATCGCCAGCCGGTGTCCTTGCCCGACGCGCCTGAAACGTGGCCCTCAGTCGACCTGCTGATCCCCACTTATAACGAACCGCTCAGCGTCGTCAAACCTACGCTCTACGCCGCGCTGGGCATCGACTGGCCGCAGGACAAGCTAACCATCTACGTGCTCGACGACGGCGACCGACCGGAGTTCCGCGAGTTTGCCGACAGCATCGGCGTTCGCTATATCGCGCGTTCCACCCACGAACACGCCAAAGCGGGCAACATCAACCACGCTCTGCGCACCGCCTGCAACAGCGAATACGTCACCATTTTCGACTGCGACCATGTACCGGCGCGCTCCTTCCTGCAGATGACGATGGGTTGGTTCCTGAAAGACTCGAAGCTGGCGATGCTGCAAACGCCGCACCACTTCTTCTCGCCGGACCCGTTCGAGCGCAACCTTGGCCGCTTCCGTCGTACGCCGAACGAAGGCACCCTGTTCTACGGACTGGTGCAGGACGGCAACGACGTCTGGGACGCCACGTTCTTCTGCGGCTCCTGCGCTATTATTCGCCGCTGCGCGCTGGATGAAATCGGCGGCATCGCCGTCGAAACCGTCACGGAAGATGCGCACACCTCGCTGCGTCTGCACCGGCTCGGTTACTCGTCGGCCTATATTCGTATCCCGCAGGCGGCCGGGCTGGCGACGGAGAGCCTGTCCGCGCACATCGGCCAGCGCATACGCTGGGCGCGGGGCATGGTGCAGATTTTTCGTCTGGACAATCCGCTGATGGGGAAAGGGCTGACCTTCATGCAGCGGCTGTGCTACGCCAATGCCATGCTGCACTTTCTCTCCGGCATTCCGCGGCTGATTTTCCTGTTAGCGCCGCTGGCCTTCCTGCTGTGCCACGCCTACATCATTTTCGCTCCGGCGCTGGCCATCGCGATTTACGTGCTGCCGCATATGCTGCACACCAGCCTGACCAACTCCCGCATTCAGGGACGCTATCGCCATTCGTTCTGGAGTGAGGTGTATGAAACCGTGCTGGCCTGGTATATCGCCCGTCCGACCACGGTCGCGCTGTTCAATCCCAACAAGGGCACGTTCAACGTGACGGCTAAAGGCGGTTTGGTCGCTCAAAAACATCTCGATTGGGTGATCACCCGACCTTACGTCCTGCTGGTGTTGCTGAATCTGGCAGGGCTGTTCATGGCGTTCTGGCGGCTGTACGACGGCCCGCAGAACGAAATGCTGACCGTGGTCATCAGCCTGATCTGGGTGTTGTACAACATGATAATCCTCGGCGGCGCGGTGTCCGTCGCAGTCGAAGCCCGACAGCTGCGTGAGTCGCACCGCGTGGATATCGATATGCCCGCCGCGCTGGCGCGGGAAAACGGCCATATGTTGCCTTGTACGCTGCGCGATTATTCAGACGGCGGCGTCGGCGTGGAACTGCGGGAAGCGCTGGCGTTGCGCAAGGACGAGAAGGTGTTTCTGATACTGCAACGTGACCGTCAGGAGTTCTACTTCCCCTGCTACGTCCAGCGCGTATTAGGACGGGCGGCCGGCATCCGGTTGCACAACCTGACGACCGAGCAACAGGTCGACTTCATTCAATGCACGTTCGCCCGCGCCGACACTTGGGCGCTGTGGCAGGACAGCTTTCCACAGGATAAACCCCTGCACAGCCTTGCAGACATCGCCGTGCTGGGTTTCAAAGGTTACTTACGTCTGGCCGAGTACGGACCGCCCCGATTACGGCGACTGTTCATGCTGCTGACGACGTTCGTCGCCTGGGTGGTTTCGTTTTTTCCCCAACAGGTCAGGATTAACTCTGCCGGCGCTCCCGGCCAGAAAGCATGACCCCACTGATGATGACACAATGACAAGAAGATTACGTTGGTTCACTTTTATTCTGTTTGGATTCTCTCCAATCACTCATGCGGACGTGCTCTCCGAGCACACCGCCACGGCGGATACGGTTGCCGCCATCGATAATGCCGCGCCGCCGAGCGCGCCGGAACCCGCGGAGACGACGCCTCCGGTGCGCGACAGCCTGCTGCCGTTCAGCCGTCTGGCGCCCCCGCCGGGCGGCTTCCAACTGCAAGGGATGCGCCCGGACGGTCAGATAGAGTTCGGCGTACGCAGCGATGAGCTGGTCACCCGCGCCGTACTCCAGCTGAACTATCGCCCGTCTCCCGCGCTGCTGCCGTCGCAGTCGCATCTGCAGGTCTTTCTGAACGATGCGCTGGTGGGGGTTGTGCCCATCACGACCGAACAGCTCGGCAAGAACAACCAGATTCAGCTGGATCTCGATCCGCGTTTTATCAGCGACTTCAACCGGGTCCGCCTCTCGCTGGTCGGTCACTACGCCAACCAGTGTGAAAACATCACCAATACGGCTATCTGGATGGCGATCGGTCAGGACAGCACGCTGAAGCTGACGCTGCAAAAGCTGCCGCTCAAGAACGACTTGTCCCACTTCCCGGAACCGTTCTTCGACAGCCGCGACGCCCAGCCGCTCCAGCTGCCGGTCGTGTTCTCCGCCCGTCCTTCGACGACGGAACAGCGCGCCGCGGCCGTATTGGCGTCCTGGTTCGGCGTCAAAGCCGACTGGCGCGGACAGCGTTTCCCGGTGCTGTATAACCAGCTGCCGTCGCATCAGCATGCCGTCGTCTTCGCCACCAATGCGCATCGCCCGGATTTCCTCAAAGCGTATCCGCTGGTCGACAAACCTACCGTGGAGATCCTCAGCCAGCCGGACGACCCGTACCACAAAATGCTGCTGATTCTGGGCCGGGACGACACCGATCTGATCACCGCCGTTCAGGGGATCGCACAGGGCGATGTCCTGCTGCGTGGCCAGTCGTCCACTATCGACAACGTCCGTCAGCTAGCGCCGCGTCTTCCTTATGACGCGCCGAACTGGGCGCATACCGACCGCCCGACCCGTTTCTCCGAGCTGCAGCAATATGAAGCGCAGTACCAGTCGGACGGGTTACAGCCTTCGCCGATCTCCATGCTGCTGAGATTGCCGCCGGATCTGTATCTGGTACGCGAACGCAGCATCGACATGAACGTCATGTATCGCTACACCTCGCCGCGCCAGAACGACGGATCTCGTCTGGCGGTGAACCTGAACAATCAGTTTGTGCAGGACGTGCCGTTGACGACGAAAAACAGCAGCGGCCAGTGGCTACTGCACGTCCCGCTGATTCAGGGACAGCAGGACACCAAATCGGCGGTGACGCTGCCCGCGCTGCGCCTGGGCGCGGCGAACCAGCTGCGCTTTGACTTCGACTACGCGGCGCGCCAGATCGGCAGCATCCATGATGAACAGTGCGAAACCGTCATGCCGGTCGCCAACCATGTGGTCATCGACGGCGACTCGACCGTCGACTTCTCCGGTTATCGTCACTATCTGGAAATGCCGTCGCTGCGCGCTTTCGCCAACGCGGGGTTCCCGTTCAGCCGCCATGCGGATCTGTCGCAGACGCTGCTGCTGGTGAACGCGCATCCGCAGCCCGGTCAGATCAGCACGCTGCTCAACGTGATGGGCAATATCGGCGCCCAGACCGGTTTCCCGGCCCTCAACGTTCGCATTGCTGACGACTGGGAGCAGGCGGAAACTCAGGACGTGGATCTGCTGATGATCGGCGGTCTGCCGGATAATCTGCGCGAAGGTCACGACGTGAATCTGCTGGTGGATACCACCAAAAGTTGGGTGAAAAAACCGCTGCGTCAGATGGCGCTGGATACGCCGGTCACCGCCGCCGACCGTAAGGCGGAGAGCCAGACCACGATCCTGTCTGAAGGACCGATGGCGGCTATCGTCAGTTTCCAGTCTCCCTACCATGACCAGCGCAGCGTCGTCGCGCTGCTGGCCGATACCCCGCGCGCCTACGAGCTGCTGAATGACGCGATGAACGATACCGGCAAACGCGCCGCTATCTTCGGCGCTGTCTCGATCATTCGCGAGTCCGGCGTCAATAGCCTCCGTGTCGGCGACACCTGGTTCGTGGGCTACCTGCGTGGTGGGAAAGCATCTGGAGCGCGATGTCCTCGCATCCCGTCTGGCTGGCCTCCCTCGCCGTCTTCATGGTCATCCTGTTGGCATTAATGACCTGGCGACTGATGCGCCATATCAGCCAGCGTCGTCTCGACGACGAGGACGCGTCTCTGTGAGACGACTGACCGTTTCCTGCTGTGGTTTGCTGGCGCTGCTGTTCAGCAGCGTCGCACCGGCGGAATGCCGCTGGCCGCTGTGGGAACAGTTCCAGCAGGCCTATATCAGCGCCGAGGGTCAGGTCATCGATCCCCACGACGGCGACCCAATCACGACCTCCGAAGGACAAAGCTACGCGCTGTTTTTCGCCCTGGCGGCGAATGACCGCGACCGTTTTGACCGCATACTGAACTGGACGGAAACCCATCTGGCGAACGGCGATCTGACGCTGCACCTGCCCGGTTGGCTATGGGGACGCGATGCCGCCACCGGTCGCCAGACGCTGCTGGACGATAACTCCGCCGCCGATGCCGATCTGTGGATCGCTTACTCGCTGTTGCAGGCCGGGAAGCTGTGGCAAAGCCGCACTTATCAGGTCATGGGCACTCTGCTGCTCCAACGCATCGCCCGGGAAGAGACGGCCGAGGTCCCCGAGATCGGCCCCGTGCTGCTGCCCGGCAAAAACGGCTTTGCGTCGCAGACCCGCTGGACGGTCAATCCCAGCTATCTGCCGCCGCCGCTGCTCGCCAGCTTCGCGGAACAGTCCAGCCTCTGGTCTCGCCTGCATCGCACGGCGATCGCACTCTTGATCGCGACCGCGCCGCACGGATTTTCCCCGGACTGGATCGTATGGACGTCGGGATCGGGGTGGCATTTCGATGAAGCCAAAGGCCCGATCGGCAGCTATAACGCCATTCGGGTGTACCTGTGGGCCGCGATGCTGGATGACCACGACCCGGACAAGGCGTCGCTGTCGCAGGCGTTTATGCCGATGGCCCGCTATGTGGAAACCCACGGCGCGCCGCCGGCGCGTATTAACGTCAGTCACGCAGAGAGCGAGCCGCTTGGCAACGTCGGCTTTTCCGCCGCGCTGCTGCCGCTTCTCCAACACTCTCCCGCCCTGTCCGACCAACGCCAGCGAGTGTGGAACACCCCTTTTAGCGAAGAGGCCTATTACCGCACCGTACTGACCCTGTTCGGCACCGGTTGGGACAGCCACCTTTTCCGCTTTTCGCCGCACGGCGATGTCATCCCCGCCTGGAAAGAAACATGCGTAACATCAAAATAAACTGGCTGCGATTCATGCTGCCTGCCCTCGCCGGACTGCCTGCGGCGCCCGCCGTCTATGCCGTCAACGCGCCCGTTGCAGACAGTCAACGCGGTATTTCCCCCGTCAACTGGCTGCTGCAACAGGTTCGAATGGGGGAAACCACCCACCAGCTCGAACTGGTGAAGCGGTCGCTTTACCGTCTGGAGAATATCGCGCCCGATAACCCGGACGTCCTCGCCGCGCTATTGCGCCACGCGCTGATGCAGAGCGACAGAACCAAAGCCCAAAGTTATATGGACCGGCTGAACGCCGAGGCGCCGAACTCCGCGGCCGCCCGCGAGTCCACGGTCAGCATGATGCTGGCCACGGCGGAAGGTCGACAGCAGTGGCAAGAGGCCCGCCTGCTGGCGGCTTCCGGACGGCTGGTCGAGGCGCGCGCGGCCTACGACGCGCTGTTTCACGGCGTCTATCCGACCGTGGACACCTCCTACGAATACTGGCGGCTGGTCGCACGTATTCCCGGTCAGGAGCCGCAGGCGCTAAAACAGCTACAGGCGCTGGATCGCTTCCATCCCGGCAGCGTCAACGTCAGGATGCAGATTGCGCGGATGCTGTTCTCGCAGGACGATGTGCCACAAGCCGTCGCCACGATCCGCGCGCTGGCCGACAATGCCCGCGGGCGCGATGACGCCGCCGAACTGTGGCTCAAATACATCAAAGCTCAGCCGATTACCGACGACAGCGTAGCGCAGCTGCGCGATTACCTGACGACGTTCACCTCCGGGGATGAGTATCAAAATGGACGACAGGAGCTGGATCGCCAGCAGAGACTGCTGGCCGATCCGGTGTTTCAACAGCGCGCCGCCAGCCTGACCCGGGTCGCGCGAGGCGAAGGCGCGACGGCCATCCCCGCGCTGCAAAAAGCGCTGCGCGCCAATCCCAACGACGCCGAAGTGCTGGGAGCGATGGGCCAAGCGCTGGCGCGCAGCAATCAGCGCGCCGCCGCGGTTCGCTATTTTGAGCAGGCTATCCAGGCCGACGAAGCCAGTCTGAAGGTCGCCAAATGGCAGAGCCTGCTGGAGTCCACGCGTTACTGGCTGGCCGTCGACGGCGGCGACAGCGCGCTCGCCGCGCAGAATCTCGATATGGCCGAGCGGCAATACCGACAGGCGCGCTCGCTGGATGACGGCGGCAGCGATGCGGTCATCGGACTCGGCGACGTCGCGCTGGCGCGTCATGCCCCCCTCGCAGCGGAACAGCTGTATCGGCAGGCGCTGCAGATGGACAGCAACGCCACGGCGGCACGGCGGCTGGTGACGCTCTACCAGCAGGAGTCGCCGCAGAAGGCGATGGCGTTTATCGAGAACGGGCTAACGCCCGCGCAGAAACGCGCCCTGTTCGCCACGCTCAACGCGCTGCGCAGCGATACGCTGCGGGCGGATGCCGACCGGCTGGCCGCTCAGTCTCGCTGGACGCTGGCGGTCGAGAAGTACCGCGAGGCCGTCAGCTTCGCGCCGGAGGATGTCTGGCTGCACTATCGGCTCGCCGCCGCGCTACGCGCCGCCGGGCAACCGGAGGAAGCCGACCGCGAAATGGAGGCCATGTCGCGCCAGCAGCCGCACGACGCCACGCGACTCTATGCCTACAGCCTCTATCTGTCCGGCAGCGACCGGGCTCATCGCGCGCTGGCGTTGTTGAATAGCGTGCCGGAAGCACGCCGTGAGCAAAGTTTGCAGGATCTGATGACACGTTTGCAGCAAGAGGACGTTTACACCCGCGCCTATGCGCTGCACGCCGCCGGACTGGACGCGCAGGCGTACGAACTACTGCATACGCTGCCGGACACGCCGCGTCGCGGTATCGTTCTCGCCGACTGGGCGTTGGAGCGGGGAGAGACAGACACGGCGCTGGCCGGCTATCAGCAAGTGCTGACGCGCGACCCGCTGAACGGCGATGCACGCATCGGCCAGGCTGAAACGCTCGCCGCGCAGGGCCGTCGGCATGAGGCGCAAACGACGCTGAATGCGCTGTCGTCAGGCCCCGTCGAACCTTCGCTGGATCAGGCAGACGCACCGCCAATCTTTGGTGGCAGTTGGGTGAACCTCAGCGGGCCAACTCGCTGTTCACACAGCTGAAACGCCGCGCCGCGCAGACGCCGCCCTCTCCGGATGCCGCAAGGGTTTATCGTGACGCCGCCAGCCTCGCCCGCCAGCAGGGACATCCCGACGAGGCGCTGGAGGATTACCGTCAGGCGATGGTCGACAGCGGTATCACGCCGACGCCGCCGCGCGATAACGCCGCCTTTACCGCCTTGACTCGCCTGCGCCTGGAAGACAGCTGGCTACAGCGTTCGGTGCGCGCCGACGCCGCGTCGCTCTACCGTCAGCAGGACACCACGCTCTCGGTGGCGCAGGATTACTCCCGCAACAAGGGAACCGGCGGTCAATCTGACTTCACCGCGCACACCACCATGTTGCAGGGCGAAACGCCGATCGCGAGCGGACGAGGATTCCTGCGCGTTGACCATGTTGCCGTCTCCGCAGGCCAGTTCAGCACCACGAATGGTACGCACACCAGCCTGTTCGGCACCTGCGCGGACTCAGGTTGCAGCCGCGATCGCACGCAACGCGCGGAAGGCGTGGCGCTGGGGGCGGGCTGGCGCAATCAGGACTGGTCGGCCGATCTGGGAACGACGCCGATAGGCTTTCGCGTCTTAAACTGGGTCGGCGGTATCAGCCATAACACCGACATCCACGATGTGGGCGTGACGCTCACCGCCTCGCGCCGTCCTATCTCCAGCTCGCTGCTGGCGTTCGCGGGCGCGCAAAACCCTGGCGGCGGCAACAGCAATACCTGGGGCGGCGTCGTGGCGACGGGAGGCGCGATCGGTCTGAGCTACGATCGCGGCGGCGATCACGGCCTGTGGGGCGACATCAGCGCTCATCGCATCGATGGTAAAAACGTCGCGGGCAACCAGCGACAGCGTCTGATGGGCGGGTATTACTACAAGCTGATCAACGAAGATCATCGCCGAGCGACCGTGGGTTTTAACAGCATGTTTTGGCGCTACCAGAAGGATCTCAGCGGCTACACCTATGGTCAGGGCGGCTATTACAGCCCGCAGCGCTACCTCTCGCTCGGGGTGCCTATCACTTATCGGCAGCGTTTCGACAACTGGTCGCTGGATCTGGGCGGCTCAGTCTCGTGGTCCCGTTCGAAAACCGCCGGTCAGCGACGTTATCCCGTCTACCCCGGTTTTAACAGCGATCAGGCCTCCGCCGACGGCAGTAGTCAGGGGATTGGCTACACGTTGCAGGCGCAGGTGGAACGACGTTTGACGGCGCATTGGACGCTGGGCCTCGGCGTCGATATCCAGAAAGCCAAAGACTATACGCCCAGCCATGCCCTGCTCTACATGCGCTATTCAGAAGCGGGCTGGCAAGGCGATATGGATCTGCCGATCCAGCCGATGACGCCTTCCGCGGACATTAAATAGCGTCGTCTTTTGCGGCGCGGTGGCCGCGATTCTCTCGTCTTCCCCTCGACCTGTCGCGCCGTGCGGCAGGTCATCTTCCCTCATGGCCCCCAACAACTTTTTCCCGCTCCGGGACAGGCGAGTGCTACACTTGTCGCATAAAGATTTCTGGCATAATGCATCTGGTCTAGAACCGCATCTCGCTGTTCCCCCACTCTTTTCAAACCAGCACTAATGTTCTGAATCATCTGTAGAATGGAGGCTTTCTTGATCGTCTATAGTCGCATTCAGGCTCGTAAATACAGAGCAGGACTGCTTGCCGCCGCCGTATTCCCTTTGCTCCTCAGCATAATCTTCAGCTATATCATCGCCCGACAGGATGTGAAGCGCGATCTGCAAGCCACGACTCAGGTGATTCTGCATCAGGCGGAAACGATTAACAGCATGGCCTGGAATCAGGTCGCCGAACTGAAAACGCTAGAGGGAAAGTCCTGTGAATCCGTACTCGGCGATCTGATCCGGCAAGGCACGCTTTCCGCCTATTTCCGTTCGATGGGGCTGCTGAGCGGCCAGGATATGTACTGTTCCTCCGTCTCCGGCGATCAGGTCATCCCACTGACGCAAATCATTCAGTATCCGCTGCCTGCCGAACAGCCCGAAATGTGGAGCATGTCGGTGCCGCGTACGCGTGGCGTGTCCACCCGCCCCGCGATTATTTTCGCCCGCCAGTTTTCGCCGACCTACGGCGCGTTTGTGGTCGTCGACGGTCAATATCTGCTCGACTTTATGAGCGCTATCAATAACGCGCGGCCTTATGAGCTGACCGTGCAGTTTAACGGCGGTTTTCGCATTCAGGAAGGCGAGAAAAGTCAAACGTCGCACCCGTTTATCTCGCCGCTGTATCACGAACGCGCATCCAAACGGTATCCGATCATCGTCAGCGCCGAGGTGCAGCCGGAGGAGATACAGCAAGACTGGCTGAATGACTTCCTGACGTTCCTGCCGCTGTCGCTGTTTCTGTCGCTGACCTTCATCTACATCGTGCAATCCTGGAAAAAGCGCAAGATGTCGCTCCGCGATGAGCTGCGCAAAGGGATACAGGCCAATGAGTTTTCGGTGCATTACCAGCCGCTGTACGACCTGAAGACCGAACGCTGTATCGGCGCCGAAGCGCTGTTGCGCTGGTTCAGACCGGGTGGCCGCACCATCAGTCCCGACATCTTCATTCCCTCCGCCGAGAACG
This sequence comes from Lonsdalea britannica, assembly GCF_002111595.1. GTDB lineage: Bacteria > Pseudomonadota > Gammaproteobacteria > Enterobacterales > Enterobacteriaceae > Lonsdalea > Lonsdalea britannica. The sequence continues at coordinate 218,361 of NZ_LUTN01000001.1, read as the reverse complement.
AGGGGCTGATTATTCCGCTCACGCATCACTTGTTTAAGCTGCTGGCCGCTGACATTGGCAGTTGGACGTTACCGCAGGATTTCCGGCTGGGGATCAACATCGCCGCGGCGCATATTCATCATCCCGACTTCGTGAACGATATCCGCCAGTTGGCAAAAACGCTGCGGCCTCAGCGCGTACAGATTACCCTGGAGCTTACAGAGCGCAGTCTGATCAGCGACACTCAGGATGTCGTACAAAAGCTGACGCAGCTTCGTAGCGAAGGCATTCTTATCGCAGTGGACGATTTCGGGACGGGCCACTGTTCTCTGTCCTACCTGCAAATGTTCCCGCTGGACTATCTCAAGATAGACAAAGGCTTCATCGGCACCATCGAATCCGCCAATCGGGATACGCCGGTGCTCGACGCCATCATCAATCTGAGCCATCGTCTGGCGCTGAGAATGGTCGCCGAAGGCGTCAATTCCGCCTATGAATATGATTACCTCAAACGGTGCGGCGTTCAGCTGATGCAGGGATACCTGTACGCGCGCCCGATGAGCAGCGAAGCGCTGATGGCGTGGTTGAAAGAACAAGGCGAACGCAAATTCACCGCCGCCCCGGAGACCGAGACGGCGTAACCGCGCCGTGGCGGTGACGCAGGACGCGGCGGTCGCAGGCAGCCGCTTTCCCGCCGCCAGCGACGGTTACAGGAAACAGCCCCGCCCTTCCGTCGGCATCACCTCGCCCGCAGAGTTCTCGCCGCGCAGCACCCAACGATTGAACTGCGCCATCACCGCGCAGGAGTGATTGGGAAAGACCCGCATCAGGCTGCCCAGACGCGGCGGCTGCCCTTGATGCGGGATAAAACCGTGCTCTTCGGACAGCTTCTCCACCGTGTAGGCCAGCGGCAGGTGCTCGCTGATGGCGATCCCCCAATGACTCGCGCCCGTTCCATGAGGCCCGCGGTCGGACGTCAGCGCTTTTGAACCGGCATCAATGATGGCATAGCGATCGTTGACCGCCACCACTCGCGCCACGACGCTCATCGCCAAATCGTCCGGCTGGCACAGTCCGAGACGAATCGCCGTTAAATCCAGCAGCGCATAATTGCCCGGACGAATCTCATCCGTCCCCGCCGCGACCGGCGCCCCCAACGCAGTCGGCGTCGCGCCCGTGGAAATAGCGCAGCGGCTGACCGCGCCGTCTTGCAAAATGCGGGTCTGTAGCTGACTCAGCAGCGTCGCTTCCTCGGTGGCGATCGTCTGGATCTGCGCAATCCCCGACGCCCCGTAGGCATGACCGGCATGAGAGACCAAACCGCCGAATCGCAGCTCGGGACAGCGGGCGATATGCCCCGCCAACGTGACGCCCGCTTCACCATGCGGATTTACGCCCACCCGGCCCAGCCCCACATCGACCTTCACATATACCGTTACGGGATCGTTGCCTTGTTCCCGCACCGCGCGGGCGATGGCTTCGACCCCCATCGGTTCAGCGGCGATAAAAGACACCCGCGCCCGGCGATAGGCGGCCTCAACCAGCAGCTCGCGGATGCTTTCAGGAACAATGACAGGGTAGGCCAACAGGACATCTTCGATGCCGCCTTCGATAAAGGCGACGCCTTCGCTCGGTTTGGATACCGTAATCCCTACCGCGCCCGCCGCGATCTGCCGACGGGCAATCACGACGCTCTTGTGCGTTTTGACGTGGGGTCGCAAGCTGACGCCCGCCGCGTCCGCTTTCAACTGCATCTGCCGTAGATTCCGCTGCAAACGCAGATCGTCAATCTCGATATACGGCGTCAATCTATCGTCGCGGTATGGCCGCAGGTAATCCGATCCCCGATTCTGGCGCATGGCAACACTCCTGATGATGAAGAGACAAACGGCGAAGCGGGTGGAAACCCCGTTCGACGGGTAACGATGCAGCCCGGATTCACGTCGGCGACCGCTTCGTACCGATAGCAATACCGCATCCGTCGATAGGGTGAAAGCAAAACTGAGGCTGACGGCGGAATGCAAGGCGCAGGCGAAAACGTTGGCGACACTCCCGAGGCCGGAAAATAGAGATAATTCTGTTTATGATGAGAAAGCGTAGTATTTCGTTGAGAATGAAAATAGCTTCACCTACTCTGAGCCACTGAAATAGCCCCGACCCACTGAGTTTCAGAGTATCGACTATGAATAAAAAACTGAGCTATATACAGTACTTGCGTGGTATTGCCGCCGTTATGGTTATTTTCGCGCACACCACAACGGCCATCTATGATGGTGGTATTCAAAATGGATATCGACTCGAAGATCTCGGCACGTTGGGCGTCTATATATTTTTCATTATCAGCGGTTTTATCATGATGAAAGCCACGTATAAAAAAACGTGGTCGCCGCAAGAAGCAAAAACCTTTCTGATCCACCGATTCAACCGGGTTATTCCCCCTTATTGGTTCTGGACTACCGCGCTGCTGGCGCTGTGGCTTGCCGGGCTGGCGTTGAAGAGTCACCACTTCGATATGGGCAAAATCCTCAGTTCTTACCTGCTGTTACCACGTATCGGCGAGGACGGCCGCATTAACCCGATCTTGTCTCAGGGATGGACGCTGATTTACGAAATGTTTTTTTATTGCCTGTTTGCGGTGTGTATTTTCTTCGGTAAGAAAAACCGGATATTGCTGACCCTGTCGTTCTGTTTCCTGCTTTCTTATCTCATCGGGAAATGGCTCCCGGCGGATACGGGCGCCAGCCTATTATTGACCAACCCTATTCTGCTGTATTTTCTCGCGGGCATGGTTATTTTCTTTTTATCCGAGCGAATGACCGTGAAAAATGGGTTTTTATTATCGGCAATGGTGCTGGTCCTTTACTTGATTTGTCGTCTATTCCAACCCGCCTGGCTGCCCGTTATTTTTTCTATCACACCTATTTTTATTGTCCTGTTTTCCGCCTGCTCTCTGGAAGGATGGACCTCCCGCGCGTTAATGCTGATCGGCGATGCATCCTATTCCATTTATTTGGCGCACGGATTCGTCACCATGACGTTATCCATGCTGATGAAAAAGCTGTCCGTCAGTGACATTAATCAAACGGCGGTGATTATTCTGACCACGCTGGTTTCGCTGGCCGTCGGGATTGTCGCCTACCGTGTGGTGGAAAAACCGCTGACCGCGCTCATCCCCAACAAACGCACCGTCAAGGCCTGATGAGGCTCGGAAGGAAACAGTGACGTCAGATGCGGTCTCACATAGCCGTATCTGACGCCGCTCAATAAACGGCTACAGCCAACCCTTTGTTCTGAACTCCCGCATCAGCTTGGTAAAGGTGTGCATTTCTTCCGGCGTACCCATGGAAATTCGGCACCAGTCGGTGGCGGGCGGAAAAGCGCGGCCAATCAAGATGCCGTGTTCTTTCATGCGTTTCTGATATCCTTCTAGCGGCACCTTGATACGGTGAAACAAGAAGTTAGCCTCTGACGGCAAATACTCCAGGTCCAGGGACTTCAAGGTATCGATCAGAATCTGACGGGACGTATCGATGGTTTTCTTGCTGTAGTTAATGAAGGCTTTGTCGTCGAGCGACGCGCTGGCGGCCGCAATCGCACAGAAGTTCAGCGATTCGGACGTGTTGTAGTTCGCCATCTTCGCCAGCAGCTCAGGCTTACCGATCGCATAGCCCGCGCGCATACCCGCCATCGCGAAGATTTTCGAAAACGTCTTCAGCAGGATGATGTTGTCGTACCCCTCTCGGATCAGCCCGTCCACCGAGCGGAACCGTGAGTCGTTGACGAACTCGGCGTAGGCTTCATCCACCAGAAACAGCGTATCCTTCGGTTTGCTTTTGATCCACGGTTCGATCAGATCCGCGGGCGTAATAGTGGCGGTGGGATTGTTGGGGTTGACGATGTAAACGAGGGTCGGACCGTCATAAGCGGCGACGGTTTTTTTCATCGCTTCAATATCAAACTTCCAGCCCGGCAGCATGGGCAGCCGAACAATATTCATCCCCATGATTTTGGCGTACTTAGGACCGCCTTCGTAGGTCAGTTCAGGGATAACCAGCTGCGTTTTCGCCGTCCCCAGCGCTTCGAAACAAGAACGAATCCCCTCGCAGGAGCCTTGCAGCATCAGCACGTTGCTCTTATCCACGCCGTGCAGTCCGGCGATTTTTTCCTGCAGCTGCCCTTGCTCCTTGTAGGGATAGCGGTTGGCCTTGGCGATAGCCAGACGCGCCGCTTCTTGCCCTTTAGGCGACATCCCCAATGGGTTTTCATTATAGTTAATGCGAATCACCGACTCCGTGGAGGTATCGCCGCTTTTGCTGCCGGCGATAGAAGAAGCCAGCGCCGATTTGTTCAGCCCTGCCAGCGCCAAACCGCCGAGTAACGCCCCTGAATATTTGAACATCTCACGGCGTTTTTGATTGATGAGGGTTATGTCGCTCATGTGCCTGTGCTCCCTTATGTGAATATACACAACTTTACACAAGCAAAGGTTATACCAAACCTATACAGGAAAAGATCGGGCTTAGGCCTGACAGGCTCTCACCTGACGTTCGGGAAACGAATATGCACGTGAAACTGGTATTGCAACGTTTCCTCGCCCCTCATCAATGTGCGCATCCAAAGGTCTTTAGGTGGTATCGCCTTAACAACCAAGGCGGTTAAATATCAACCGCATGCACCTTAACCGATATTCGGCTGCACTAAAAAAGCGCCGCCCCTCTTTACCATTCCGCTCACATCGTGTTTATTGCTTATCCGGATCATTATCCGCCAACGATACATGCCGGCTCTTCGGCGAGGAAAAACCACTGATTTTCCGAGGACACTATGACAATAACGCGTTACCCCCATCTCGCGCATTGGGGCGCCTTTACAGCCGTAGTGGAAGACGGCAGGTTGATTGGCTGCGAGCCGTTTGCCGCCGACCCCGATCCGTCGCCGATGCTCGACAGCATCGTGCCGCTGGTCTATTCGCCACAGCGCATCCGTAAACCCGCCGTCCGCCGTTCCTGGCTGGCTAAACGGGAAAATAGCGACACGTCGCTGCGCGGCAAAGAGCCGTTTGTGGAAGTGGACTGGGACGTCGCACTGGATCTGGTGGCCGAAGAAAACCGCCGCGTGCGCGATCGCTACGGCGCCGACGGTCTGTTCGCCGGTTCGTACGGCTGGTCCTCCGCCGGGCGCTACCACCACGCGCGCTCGCAGGTGCGCCGTTTCTACTTCTCCGGCGGCGGTGCGGTCGATCAGGCGGGTAACTACAGCTGGGGCGCGGCGCAGTTCTTCCTGCCTTACGTTATCGGCACCTTCCATCCGCTCACTGGTAAAGTCACCGAATGGCGCAGTGTCGCCGAGCATTGCCAGCTGTTTATCGCCTTTGGCGGGCTGGCGCTGAAAAATGCTCAGGTGGCCTCCGGCGGCGCGGGACAGCATACGCTGAAAGTCGCGCTGGAAACGCTCAAGGCCCGAGGGATACCGGTCATCAACATCAGTCCGATGCGCGACGACTGCCCGGCGTTCGTCGACGCGGAATGGATACCGATTCGCCCCAACACTGATGTGGCGCTGATGCTGGCGTTAGGATTCGAGATTCGCCGACTCGACGCGGACGATCGCGCGTTTTTGGCTCGCTACTGCGTGGGCTACGACGCCTGAGCGACTATCTTGACGGCCGCACTGACGGCACGCCCAAAACACCGGAGTGGGCCAGCGCCATCACCGGTATTCCGGCCGAGCGGATCGCGCGGCTCGCGAAGCAGCTTATCGGCGTGCGCAGCTTTATCACCTGTTCCTACTCGGTACAGCGCGCGCACCGCGGCGAACAGCCCTACTGGATGATGATCGCCCTATCCGCCATGTTGGGCCAGGTCGGATTACCCGGCGGCGGCTTCTCGTTCGGACATGGTTCGATGAACAGCGTCGGCAACGAGCGGATCGCCACGCCCGCCCCCGCCTCTCCCTCTGTGCCGAATCGCGGCAGCATCATTCCCGTCGCACGCATCGCCGACATGCTGTTGCAACCAGGCCAGCCCTATACGTTTCAGGGGCAGACGCATACCTATCCAGATATCCATCTGATCCACTGGGCAGGCGGCAACCCGTTCCATCATCACCAACAGCTCAACCGACTGGTGGAAGGCTGGCGCAAGCCGGATACCGTCGTCGTGCAGGATATCGTCTGGACGCCCGCCGCCCGCATGGCCGATATCGTACTGCCGGTCACCACCACGCTGGAACGCAATGACATCGGCGGTTCGTCGCGCGATCGCTATATTTTCGCCATGCATCAGCCATAGCGCCGCAGCATCACGCCCGCAACGACGTGGATATTTTCAGCGAGCTGGCGCAGCGACTCGGCTACGGCGACGAATTCACGCAGGGCCGCAGCGAGCGCGACTGGCTGGCGATGATGTACCAGCAGTGCCGTGAACGTCAGGGCGAGACGGGGCAGGACTGGCCGGATTTCGAGGCGTTCTGGCGTCAGGGTTACGTCGAAATTCCGATGGACGATAAGCCGTTTGTCTTCTTCGAGGCGTTCCGTGACGACCCGGAACAGCATGCGTTGAAGACCCCCAGCGGCAAAATCGAACTGTTCAGCGAGACGCTGGCGGGCTACCGCTATGACGACTTTGGTCCGCATCCCGAGTGGCGTCCGCCGGTCGAGTGGCTGGGCGCCGACTCGGCGCAACAATGGCCGCTTCACTTTATCTCCATTCAGCCGTCGGACCGGCTGCATAGTCAGCTCGGCAGCACACCTCAGGTCGCCGCCAACATGACGGCTGGGCGGGAAACGCTCTATATGCACCCGGAGGATGCGGTGGCGCGAAATATCGCCGACGGTATGCAGGTCGAAGTCCATAACGCGCGCGGACGCATCTATGGCGGGGTGAAAATCACCGACGGCGTCACGCCGGGCGTGGTGATCATGTCCACCGGCGCATGGTTCGATCCGGGCTGGGAACAGAAAGAGTGGGACCCGGTGGAAAGATCCGGCAATGCCAACGTGCTGACGCTGGATATCGGCACCTCTTCCCTCACCCAAGGCCCCAATGCCATGAGCTGCCTGGTCGAGGTGGTCGCCGCGCCGCACACCACGACGGCCTGACGTTCCCATCGACATCAACGGCCCTCGCAATGAGGGCCGTTTCTTTTTTATCACGCCCTGGTCTTCATCACTCGATTTATGGTATCGAAAGGTTCCTTCGTCGGAGACAGCTCCGTATGCTGTTTAGCGACCGGCGAACACGATGGCCGGTTATACAAACCACAGAGTCGGTATGAGTTCGAGAGGAGATAGGGATGACATCAGGAAAATGGCGATTGGCATTAAGCTTATCAGGACTCCTCACCGTAGGACCGACCTATGCGGTCTCCATTCCCGCCGTGGAGGCAAAACAGGGAATGGTGGTGAGTTCGCAGCACCTGGCTTCACAGGTGGGCGTTGATATCCTGAAAATGGGGGGAAATGCGGTGGATGCGGCGGTTGCCGTCGGCTACGCCCAGGCGGTGGTTAACGCCTGTTGCGGCAATATCGGCGGCGGAGGCTTTATGACCCTGCATCTGGCGAACGGTAAAGACACCTTCATCAACTTCCGCGAAACCGCCCCGGCGGCGGCCAAAGCCGATATGTATCTGGACGCGGAAGGCAAAGTGAACCCCGGCGCCAGCCTGTATGGCTATCTGGCGGTCGGCGTGCCCGGCACCGTGATGGGGCTGGAAACCGCGCGTGAAAAATACGGGACGATGAGCCGTCAGCAGCTGCTGGCGCCGGCCATCAAACTGGCTCGCGAAGGATTTATTCTCAACCGCGGCGACACCGATATCATGAACACCACCGTCAAACGTTTCAGACAAGATCCGGAAGCGGCCCGCCTCTTCCTGCGCCCGGATGGATCGCCGATGCAGCCGGGTGACCGGCTGGTGCAAAAAGATCTGGCGCGCACCCTGCAAAGCATCGCCGATCGCGGCCCCGACGCCTTCTATAAGGGAGAGTTACCGCGCAAAATCGAAGCGGCGGCGAAAAAAGGCGGCGGTATCATCACCGCGGCGGACTTCGCCCGTTATACGGTCACGGAAACCACGCCGATTAGCTGCACCTATCGGGGCTACAAATTTATCTCTTCCCCTCCGCCGAGCTCCGGCGGCGTCACACTGTGCGAAACGCTGAACATTCTGGAAGGATACGACCTGAAAAGCATGGGCTATAACTCCGCGCAGGCCATCCACACGGTGACCGAAGCGCTACGCCACGCCTACATGGATCGCAATACTTATCTGGGCGACCCCGCTTTTGTGCATAACCCGCTTGATCGTTTGTTGAGCAAAACCTACGCCGCGGATATCCGCCGCAAGATCGACCCGGAGAAGGCCACGCCGTCGACGCAGGTCGCGCCCGGCACGGAACCGCATGAGAAACCGGAAACCACCCACTATTCCATTGTCGATAGTCAGGGAAATGCGGTGTCCACCACTTATACCGTCAACGGGCGTTTCGGCGCCGTGGTGATCACACCCGGCACCGGCTTCTTCCTGAACGATGAAATGGACGACTTCACCGCCAAAGTCGGGGAAAAGAACCTCTACGGCCTGGTTCAAGGAGAACGGAACGCCATCGCGCCGGGCAAACGTCCGCTGTCATCCATGAGCCCGTCGCTGGTCACCAAAGACGGCAAAATTTTCCTGGTGCTGGGATCGCCCGGCGGCTCGCGCATCATCAGCATTACGCTGCAAACGGCGTTGAATATTATCGACTTCGGGATGACGCCGCAGGAAGCAGTGGATGCGCCACGTATCCATCATCAATGGCTGCCGGATGAGGTCTACTATGAACGGCGCGGCTTGTCCGCCGATACGCTGAAACTGCTGGCGGAACGCGGGTATAAGATGATTGAACAAACGCCCTGGGGCGCTGCCGAACTGATTATGGAGGGTCTGCCCGGTATTCAGGGCGTGGAGCCCGCCAACTCAGGCAATGACTCCGCCGTGTCCGATAAAGTACGCGAAGGGTATCTGTATGGCGCGAACGACTCCCGGCGACCTGCGGGTTCGGCGGTAGGCTACTAAAAGGAAACGAACGAAACGCAGAGGCCGACACGCGCGCGAAAGACGGCCTCTGCGCAGATAGAGCGGGCAGAAATTACTGCAACAAAACGCCCTGAATCAGGCTGGCTTTCACCACATGAACTTCTGAAATATCAAGTGCCTCCATGAAGCCTTCAACCAGCAACAGGTTCGTCACGTCCGTGGCTTTGTATTTGCCCTGTAACTGCGAGTCGTCCATATGGCTCTTTTTGCCGACGATGTTCTTCAACTCCTCCAGACGATAGCTGTTGCGCCCCGTGCCGAGCTGGCCGGAAATGGAGTAGCTGTGTACGCCGCCGATCCCGATGACCAGCTTGCGCGCGGCGGCAAGACGGATCTCGGGCCGAACATGCGTCGTCGCGTAGAAACGAACAAAACGCAGGATCATCGGCAGTTGATCGCCGACCGGGTTAGGTGAGGAGACCGCCCGCAACTCCTTGTTCTGGAAAACATCAATCACCATATCCTTCAGGCTGACCGCCGCCAGCTTGCCCAGATAGACAACCGGCTTTAGGTGACCGTTGATCGGCTCGAAGCTGGTCATCTGCATAGAACCGCCGCCGATGTCCCACACCAGAATGTCGCTATTGCTCAGCGCGGGTTGGTTCAGCGTGGCTTTCGCGGACATAAATCCCAGCAGCGCTTCCTGTTCCTGGCTAAGGACTTTGATGGACAGTCCGGTGTTGCGCTCAAAGTCGGCGATCACCTGCTCGCCGTTGCTGGCGGAACGAAAAACCTCCGTCGCCACGCCGCTGATGCGGGTCGGGTGCCACTGATTCACCTCATGGAGCAGCGACTGCAGCGTCGCCAGCCCTTCATTGGCAATCGCCGGGCTCAGATCGCCGTTAAGGGAACGCGCTAGATCCGCGTTGTAACCGACTGGTTGTTCGTGTTGATACAAGATATTGCCGAGTACGCCGTGGCAAACGTCCACCTCCGCGACCATCGCTTTGGTGGTGCCGGAGCCAATGTCGAACCCGGCACGGGTTTCAATACAGTCTGAAGCCTGTACATAACCGATACTCAAAAAAAGGCCGGCAAGTGCCAGCAGGCTGCGTGTAGCTTTTATCATGGTAGTCCCTTGATCTCGGCCGTTCCCGCTGCCAGAAATAGCGCCCAACGCTGCGCAAGCGTTTCAGCCACTCTGAACGGAATCTGGGATACGGCGCGATGGTTATAATTGTTTTGGATCCCCAACGGGGAGCATGTCAGGTCGCACAGCGCTCTCATGATTGCGCGTGGTAGGCCATTCATCTTGCGCCATTGCGAACACATTGTGTGATGACGTCACCGTGACATACCGTCCCGAAGGCCGCCTGACGGGGAATCCATCCTACGGCCCCCGTAAGCGCGCCCATAATGCGATATGGCGGGGAGCGGGTCAAATTCCCATTATCATCACGCGGACAAATATCGGCGGGCGCAATCGTCTTTTTTTACAATCACTTAACCAGAACCACGTTATTTTGAAACGCGACGCTTACCGGCTGTTTGGCAACGCGATGTTAAAAGCATAGAGGAAAACCCCGCGCTCGCCACTGCGCGACACGCCCGGTATTACAGGCTTAAAACTCATCGGAAAGGGGATGATTCTTCGCCAGCGCGGCTGGTTGAGGAACTTGCCCTATTCAAGGAACTCATCTAAGATTTCACCAAATTGAGAATGAACGTTCATTCTCAATTTACACAAAAGCACGTGGCGATAATTATCGTGCCTTATCATTTACAGACCGCCGCCCACTTTCGCCGCGTGTCGGTCGGAGCCAACCATGCCGTCAGAAACGCCAAAACATCACTCTTTCCGCGAGCGAGAGGATCGCATCATTGCCGCCGCGCGTCAGTGTTTTCGCCGGGCAGGCTTCCACGGCGCAGGGATGGCGGAAATTGCCCGCGTCGCTGAATTGAGCGTCGGACAGATTTATCGCTATTTCGCCAACAAGGACGCGATTATCGAGGAGATGGTTTACCGCATCGCAGAAGCCAGGATCGCGCCGCTGGAACAGGATTTGAACCATACCGTGCGCATGCCGGACATTCTGGTCGGCAACGCGCCCTACGATGAGATGTACCACGACAGCGACGACAACGCATTGATGCTCGAAGCCACGGCCGAGGCCAGCCGTAATCCGCGCGTGGCGGAGATCCTCAAAGCCGCCGACGCACGTATTTTCAATCAAGCCTGCCTGATGCTGCAAAAACGCTATCCTCGGCTCTCCCAGGCGTCTATCGCCGCGCGGGTAGAACTGATGGCCGCGCTGGTGCAAGGCACCTCGACGCGCTCGCTGTTGGCGTTTTCCGCTCCGCGGGCGGAATTACATCAGCTCTATCAACACATCATTAACCTGCTTTTTTCGGAAGATGAGGCTTTATGAAAACCCACTCCCCTACCCGTCTTGGCTATGCGCTCATGCTGGGTTCGCTGGCCGCACTGGGCCCGCTGTGTACCGATTTATATCTGCCGGCGCTGCCTCAACTGACGACCGAGCTCAGTACCAACACGTCTACCGCGCAGCTCAGCCTGACCGCCGGGCTGCTGGGACTCGGCGGCGGTCAGCTGATTTTTGGCCCGCTCAGCGATGCGCTCGGCCGAATGCGCCCCCTGCTGTTTTCGCTGGCGCTGCTGCTGGCCGCGTCGATAGGGTGCGCCCTCGCTACCGATATCCATCAACTGCTGGCGGCGCGTCTGTTACAGGGCATTGCCGGTGCTGGCGGCGCTGTTTTATCGCGCGCGGTGGCCCGCGACCTGTACGCCGGACATGAACTGACCCGCTTTTTCGCCTTATTGATGTTGGTGAACGGGTTGGCGCCGATCTTTGCGCCGGTGTTGGGCGGTGCGCTGATGGGCCTCACCGACTGGCGCGGCATCTTCGTCGCGCTAGCGACCGTCGCGATGCTGTTACTGCTCTTGTCCGCATTCAGGATGCGAGAAACGTTGCCGCAAGAGCGGCGAATCAGCGGCGGCCTGAGCGCGATGCTGTCGTCGCTTGGCGGGCTGCTGCGGGAACGTCAGTTTATGGGAATGTGTCTGGCGCAAGGGCTGTCAGGCGCAGGCATGTTCGCCTATATCGGCGCTTCGCCGTTCGTCTTACAGCAAATCTACGGGTTAAGCCCACAAACCTTCAGCCTGTGTTTCGCCCTGAACGGTATCGGGCTGATTGTCGCCGGACAGCTGTCCGCGCGCTTTAGCCGACACCATCGGGAAGAACGCGTGCTGCGCGTGGGGTTGACGATTGCGGTGCTGGCCTCTGCGATACTGCTCGCCGCCGGTCTGACGCAGGCGTCGCTGGTGTGGATTCTGGTGCCGCTGTTTTTCGCCGTCGCGATGATCGGTGTCATTGGCCCCTGCGCGTCCGCGCTGGCAATGCAAAGTCAGGGAAATCAGGCGGGGAGCGCGTCAGCGCTGATTGGTCTGAGTATGTTCGCGCTGGGGGCGTTGAGCGTCCCGTTGACCGGGCTGGCGGGCACCAGCGCCACGTCGATGGCACTGGTCATGCTTGGGTGTTATGGGCTGGCGGTGCTGTCTTACGTGCTGCTAGTCGTTAAAACGCGAGCGGCCTAAGCCGCTCCGTCCGACAACGCCCTGTCGCCAGAGCGTTGTCGCCTCCCCCTTCATGCGTATCAGATAGCGCTTTCCGGGAACAGGAAGGGATTGATACTGCTACGAAAGAAACCTTCTTCTTCCATTCTGATATCCAGCACCAGGGAGGCCAGATCGTCCGCCACCGCTTCCACCCGGCAGTCTTTTTCCTGATAGAGCAGTTTGATGTAGGTGCCGCAATCGCCACAGCTTTCCGTTTGATGAGACGCCATACTATCGTCATCCAACGACCAGTAACTCAGCTGTTCGGACTGTTCACAGTTGCTGCATTTCACGCGCGCCATATGCCACTCTGTTTCACACAGGTTGCAGTGCAGATAGCGCAGGCCGCTTTCCGCCCCCATGTGCACCACGCCGGACACGGGAATGCCGCCGCAGACCGGACAGAACTGGCGATGTTCGCCCTCCTCCGGGAGCACCTGACCGGGCAGTTGGCTGGCCATTTGCGCCCAATACAGCGACAGCGCGGCCCACACGAACGGCGCTTTATCATTGCTCTCGGCGCAAAAAGACTGACTGAAGAGCGCATCGGCCAACGCTTCCTTCTCCGGCCCAGACATCTTTTCCAGATTTTCCAGCGCGCTAAGGATCTGGCCGCTCATCTGCGGCTTTAACTCTTCAATCAACGCCTGCAATAGCGTGAGCCAATGCGCATCGCGACGAAAATGCGCGGCATCCAACGGCGGCTGTCCGCCGGTTTGCACAAGGCGTGTGAAGTCCATCGTCAACGGATGGTCGTGTTGAACATGCTGCTGCGCTTCCACTACCTGCGCGGCAAACGTCAGGTAGTCGCCCAGCGGGTGGTTATCCGCCAATTGACGCAGCCGTTCGGCGCGGCCGCTGTACAGGCTTTTCAAATTAGCGAACAGCAACGACGGGACCGTTCCCAGTGTGGACGTCGCCGCTTCGCCTGCTGGCTGTTCCTGAGGAACAATATGAATACTCATCAGGGTTCTTTTCCGGTTGTAGTGACAGTGACGGACTGGCCGTAATCAGCCAGAACGACGCGCTTCCAAGGGGAGTATACCCCACATGCGATATTCGTTTCCCGCGGCGCCGGCCGCTGGAACGATCCGGTGCGACATTGACCGTATCACTTTAAGTGTAGGACGAAATTACCTTTTTAACCGTTTTCGCGCGGCAGAAGGGGTTTTGTGACGCAAAAGCGTCGTGCGGGAGGAATCGTGTCGCGGTGTGGTAGTGGTCAGCGGGAGGCGTTTCACTCCCCCGCAGAACCTGCGTATGCCATCGGAAAAACGTTCAATGCGTTGCCCCGTGATCGGGCGATCTTTGCAGGCCGCGAATCGCTCACGGCCCATCGACATAACGATGAGCCATTAGCTCACCGCAGGCGCATGATAAACATCAGCCGAACATGCGCTCAAGATAGCGAGACAGCATAGCGCGTGAGGTGAAACCGTGCGGAATGCCCACATAAGACGGAGTTTCAGACTCGGGGTCGAGCGGGAAGCGCTCATAGGCCGGACTGCTGCGCAGCGTTTCCGCGGGATGGGCGTATTTCAGACTTTTCGCACCCTGACTGGGGTGGATAACCACGGCGGTACGCCCCATTCTGGCCTCGCGATTCACATAAACGTAGTGTTCGCCTTTGTAGAATCCATACGCTTTGTCCGTCACGGTATCGCGAGTAAATCCTTCTTTCTCAAATACTTGAGCTACTTCATCAGGGCGTAAATACATCAATTGTCCTCCCTCTACGCTAATCTGAGGGAGTGACCATAACTCACTGAATTCGTGCGACAACCGGACTACTCCGAACCTGCCTCTGTCGCCGCGGCCCGCGCCAACCGTGCCTGACGCACAAATTCCACCAGCAGGCGACGCGCCCAAAGGGGTTCTTCCGACACCGTCAGCGTCGGCTGACGGTTGTTTTTCAGACAGGCGTTCATCACGCTCGCATCCATTTCCGGATGAAACTGGAAGGACAACGTCGTGGGCGAATAACGTAGGATCTGACAGCCGTCCAGCGTCGATGACGCTAACACCTGCGCGCCTGGCGGCGGTGTGACGACGGACTGGAGATGCGTCAGATAGGCGCTAAATTCTGTCGGCAGTTCGGACAGCAACGCATCCTGAGCCGCCGCCGGTTTGAGCGACACGGTTTCCAACCCCACTTCTTTCCCCTGCGGATTATCAGTCACCGTTCCGCCCAATGCGTCTGCCAACAGCTGATGTCCATAGCATACGCCCAGCAGCGGCAGCTGTTCGTCCACGGCCCGCCGCAGCCATGCCCCCGTGCGTTCACTCCAATCCAGGCGGTCGGTGACCATCGCCCACGAACCGGTCACTATCGCGGCGCTTAGCGCAGAAGGCGGCGGCAGCGTCTCATTCAAGTCGGGGCGCACCATCAGCAGTTCGCCAAGTTCCAGCGGCGCCAGCGCGCTGCGAAACCAGTCCGACTGCTGGCCGACGGCGGCGGCGATAGGCGCAGGCGGTTCGCCCATTTGGATAATCAAAATCGGTTTTTCAGCACGCTTCATCTGTTTTTCTTCAAGCCATCGAGAAAGGAATAACGCAGAACGTAGCACTCCCGTGGCCGTTTGTCATCGCCCACCCAAACCCTGTTGGACGCTGACGTCTATTGCTCCGGATACGCGACCTGTCGTGCTGCTTTCGCGCCCCAGATTGACAGGAAACGCGCTAAGCCCACCATCGCATAACGGACACAAAAAAGCCGTCGCACAGGCGACGGCTCCAGACGATGCGATGAAAACCGCGACTAACGGACGTTATTCGATGCCGCGGCTGCGCAGGTAATCTTCATAGCTTCCGGTGAAGTCGATCACTTTCTCAGGCGTGATTTCCAGCACACGGGTGGCCAGCGAGCTCACGAACTCACGGTCGTGCGAGACGAAGACCAACGTCCCCTGATACATCTCGAGCGCCATGTTCAGCGATTCGATGGACTCCATATCCAGGTGGTTGGTCGGTTCATCCATGATCAGCACGTTAGGACGCTGCATCATCAGCTTGCCGAACAACATGCGCCCTTTTTCCCCCCCGGACAGTACCTTCACTTTCTTGCGAATGTCGTCCTGCGAGAACAGCAGGCGGCCCAGTACGCTGCGTACGGCCTGCTCGTCGTCGTTTTCCTGCTTCCACTGGCTCATCCAGTCGAAAACCGTCAGCTCATCGTCGAACTCATATTCGTGATCCTGCGCGTAGTAGCCAATCTGCACATTTTCGGACCATTTGACGGTACCGACATCCGGTGCCAGATCGCCAACCAGCGTTTTCAACAGCGTGGTTTTACCAATCCCGTTGGTCCCGAGCACCGCGACTTTCTCGCCGACTTCGATCAGCAGTTTAAGCTTGCTGAACAGCGGGCCGTTGTCGAATCCTTTCGCCAGATCCTCAATTTCCAGCGCGTTACGGAACAGCTTTTTATCCTGCTCGAAACGGATGAAGGGGTTCTGACGACTGGAAGCCTTGATCTCTTCCAGCTGGATTTTGTCGATCTGGCGCGCACGCGACGTGGCCTGACGAGATTTAGAGGCGTTGGCGCTAAAACGGCTGACGAACGACTGCAGCTCGGCAATCTGTGCCTTCTTCTTGGCGTTGTCTGCCACCAGACGCTCACGCGCCTGCGTGGCGGCCGTCATGTATTCGTCGTAGTTGCCCGGGTACAGGCGCAGTTCGCCGTAATCCAGATCCGCCATGTGCGTACACACCATGTTCAGGAAGTGGCGGTCATGGGAAATGATGATCATGGTGCTGTTACGTTCGTTCAGCACCTGCTCCAGCCAGCGAATGGTATCGATGTCCAGGTTGTTGGTCGGTTCATCGAGAAGCAGAATATCCGGGTTGGCGAACAGCGCCTGCGCCAACAGCACACGCAGTTTCCAGCCCGGCGCGACTTCGCTCATCGGACCGTAATGCTGCTCCAGCGGGATCCCTACGCCCAGCAACAGTTCGCCCGCGCGGCCTCGGCGCTGTAGCCGTCCATTTCACCGTACTTGACTTCCAGATCGGCCACTTTATAGCCGTCTTCTTCGCTCATTTCCGGCAGCGCGTAGATGCGATCGCGCTCTTCTTTCACGTCCCACAGTTCGGCATGGCCCATGATGACCGTGTCCAACACCGAGTATTGTTCAAACGCGAACTGGTCCTGGCGCAGCTTGCCGAGACGTTCGTTAGGATCCAGAGAAACATTGCCGCCGCTGGGGGTCAGGTCGCCGCCCAGAATTTTCATAAAGGTGGATTTACCGCAGCCGTTGGCGCCGATCAGGCCATAGCGGTTGCCGCCGCCGAATTTGACGGAAATGTTTTCAAAAAGCGGCTTACTGCCGAATTGCATCGTTATGTTATTCGTTACCAGCACAGTATTTACTCAGATCTAAGTGTGATTTGCCGCACATTATGCCATAAGCGGCCCTCAGAATCCCGGCCATATTCGAACACTATTTGACCAGAAGGGTTTCTATGAGATTCTGAATATAAACAAGTGCTAATCTTGAATAAAAAAACTTAATATGTCGTAAACCCCTTGAAGGAAGCGCAAATGTCATCAGAGCGTCAGTTTAAACAGGTCGATGTCTTCACCCACCATGATTTCCAAGGTAACCCGCTGGCCGTCATTCTGGACGCTGAAGGGCTGAGTGATGAGCAGATGCAGGCCATCGCCCGGTGGACTAATCTCTCTGAAACCACTTTTGTGCTGCCGCCCACTGACCCCACGGCGGATTACCTGGTTCGTATTTTCACGCCGTCGCAGGAGCTGCCTTTTGCGGGCCACCCCACGCTCGGGACGGCGCATGCTTTGCTGGAAGCGGGACTCACGCCGCACGTGCCGGGGCAACTGATTCAGCAGTGCGGCGTCGGCCTGATCCCCATTAATCTGTCGGACAACGGTCTACTGGCCTTCAGAGCGCCGGAAGCCACAATCGATCCGGTGGATGCCAGCCACTACGCCTTGATTGATGCGGCGCTTGGCAGCCATCATCGACACGGCGACGTGCCCCCCACGGTCGTCAATATGGGGATAAGCTGGATGATCGTACGCATGGACAGCGCCGCGTCCTGTCTGGGCGTCAGAATTGCTCAGCCTGCGTTCGAAAAACTGCTGGCGGAGACCCACGCCGACGGTATCGCTATCTATGGCCCGCACGAAAACGCGACGCCGACCGATTACGAAGTCCGGGCGTTTTTCCCGCTGGATACCGTGATTGAAGATCCGGTGACCGGCAGTGCGAACGCCTGTATCGCCCGCGCGTTGCAGCATGGTCACGATCTGGAAAAAATGACGAAGAAGCTGGGATACTGCGTGCGTCAGGGGACCATGTTGTACCGTAACGGACGCGTCAATGTCGCATACATCGACGGTCAACCGTGGATTGGCGGCTACAGTCGTACCCTGATTGACGGTACGCTTAACGCCTGAAGCGTATTGACACCCGCAGCGTCTGACGCATAGACGCATAAAAGAACAGGCGCCGTACCCCATCATTGGGATACGGCGCCTGTTTTAGTGAACAACGTCGGCACAATCCGACGTCACGAGAGCAACATTACTTGCGGGCGAGTAAAATCCCGAGCACCAGTCCAACAGACGCACCGATACCTAAGCCATGCCACGGGTTGTCCTGAATATAGCTGTCCGCCTTCTTCGCAAACTTTTTAGCCCGGTGGCAGCAACCTTTGGACGGCTCGAGACGAGAGCGAACATCCTGCAGCGAGTCATAAGCCTGTTTTTTAAGATCTTGAAAAGCGCTGTCTGCGTAGTCGCCGGAATATTTCAATAGCTCGTCCAGCGTGGTGGACAGCAGTTTTACATCGTCCTCAATACTCACTTCATGTGACTGTTTATCATGCGGTGCCATTATTTTCTCCTGTTGGTGAAAATGCGCTAACCCTTTAACTATAGATAACCTGGCGCCGATGCGGGGCCGAATTGAGACAGATAATTCCTGATTATCTGGCCACCGTCATAAAAAAAGCCGCGACACGTCGCGGCTTTCATCGTCTTGAACCTATCACGGGTTACATCAATGGCTGTGCCATCTGTACCAGCGAGATAAGCGGCTGAGGGTAAAGGCCCAGCGCGACAATAATGATGGCGGAAACCACTACCACAATGCCAGCCAGCGAGAACGGGCATACCGCCGCTTCATTTTGAGCCGAGACCTGAGCCGGCGGCTTGGACAGATACAAGTTCACCATCGCGCGCAGGTAATAGTAGAGGCCAATGGCGCTACCCACGACAACCGCCGCCGTCAACCACCACAGCTGAGCGTTCACACTCACCGCCAGCACGTAGAACTTGCCGAAGAAGCCCAGCGTCATCGGGATCCCCGCCAGTGACAGCATCATGACCGACATTGCTCCAGCCAGTACCGGGCGACGCCAGAACAAACCGCGATACGCCGCCAGCGAATCTTCATCGGTACCGCGATAAGGCTGGAGATCAGGCTGACGACGCCGAAAGCGCCCAGGCTGCTAAACAGATAGCCCACCAGATAGACGCCGACGGTTTCCAACGCCAGTTCATGCGACTGCACGGCAATCAGCGCCACCAGCAGATAACCCATATGTGCGATGGACGAGTAGCCCAGCAGACGTTTGATATTGGTTTGCGCCACCGCCATCACGTTACCCACGATGATGGAGACAAAGGCCACCACGGCCAACGCCAACCTGACTGACTCGCCGTCGACCAGCGGGGCGTACAGGAACAGGCGCATGACCGCGCCGAAGATGGCGATCTTGCTCGCCGTCGCCAGAAAGGTAGAGACCGGCGCGGGCGCGCCCTGATACACATCCGGCGTCCACAAATGGAACGGCGCCAGTGACAGCTTGAAGCCGATGCCCACAATCATCATACCCAGACCCGCCAGCAACAGCGGCTGATACAGTTGCTGGTCGCTCAGGCTTTTGCCCAGGCTGGCGAAACTCAGGTCGCCGGAACCAGCATAGACCAGCGCCATCCCGAACAGCAGGAAAGAGGACGCGGCGGCAGACAGCAGCATATATTTGACGGCCGCTTCCAGCGAACGTTCCTGACGGAAGGCGTAGCCCACCAGTCCGAACAGCGGCAGAGAAATCAGCTCAATACCGATGAATAGCGACGCCAGATGGTTAGCGCTGGACAGCAGCACGCCCCCTAGCGTAGCGATAAGCACCAGCAGGTAGAACTCGTCGCGGTTGTCCGGGTAACCCTTGAGCCAGGCGTAACCGTAGAGGCAGGTAGCCATACCGGCCACCAGCACCAGACCGGTGTAGAGCATTGAATAGCCGTCCACGCGGATCAGCGGCGTCACATCCGTTGGGCCGGTCTGCCCGACCAGATAGAGGGCGGCCAGCGAAATACCCAGACCGATGACGGACAAAGAGGCATTCACAACGTGGTTGCGTCGCCACGCAATGGACAGCATCACAACCACTACCGTTAATCCGACAAGGAGTAGCGGCGAAAGCGCGATCAGTTGTTGAGGAGTTATTGTCATGGCGAATTAAAGCCTTGTTGTTGAAATAATGGAACTCTGAATCGACGACGTAAACCACTGTTGAATATTGGTCATCGCCGCGCTGGAGGTATCCAGAACCGGCTGAGGATAAATACCCAGCGCGACCAGCAGCACAATCAGCAGTAAGATGATGGACAGCTCGCGCGTCGTCATTCCTGCCAGCGGTGCGTCGGATTTCGGCGCGCCGTAGTAAGCGCGTTGCATCATGATCAACGAGTACACCGAGGCAAACACCAGACCAAAAGTGGAGATGACCGTGATCACCGGCACCACCTGATAGCTGCCGAACAGGATCATGAATTCGCCCACGAAGTTACCGGTTCCCGGCATCCCCAATGTCGCCACCGCGAAGAACAGCGATACGGCGGGCAGATAGCGAATACGTCCCCACAAACCGCCCATCTCGCGCATGTCACGCGTCTGCAAGCGTTCGTACAGCTGGCCGCAGATGATGAACATCCCGGCAGCGGACAGACCGTGCGCGATCATCTGCACCACTGCGCCCTGATACGCCAGCTGACTACCGGAGTAGATGGCGACCATGACGAAGCCCATATGCGACACGGAGGTGTAGGCCACCAGACGTTTGATGTCGGTCTGTTTGAACGCCAGCCAGGCGCCGTAGAAGATACTGATCACGCCCAGCCACATGGCGATCGGCGCGAATTCGTGAGACGTGGTCGGGAACAGCGGCAGGCTAAAACGCAGCAGACCGTAGGCCGCCGTTTTCATCAGCAGACCCGAAAGATCGACAGACCCCGCCGTCGGCGCCAGCGCATGCGCATCCGGCGACCAGCCGTGTACCGGCACCAGCGGCATTTTCACCGCGAAGGCGACGAAGAAGCCCAGCATCAGCAGATATTCCACGCCGTGGGACATTTCGGTGCGCAGCAGCGCGTCGTAGTTAAACGTCCAGACGCCGGTAGAGGCGTGGTGCGCCAGCACCAGACCCAGGATGGCGATCAACATCACCAGACCGCTGGTCTGCGTATAGATGAAGAACTTGGTCGCGGCCTTGCTGCGCGCGCGTTCGTCCGCGCCTTCATGACCCCATACGGCGATCAGGAAGTACATCGGAACCAGCATCATTTCCCAGAAGAAGAAGAACAGGAACAGGTCCACTGCCACAAACACGCCGATCACCCCGACCAGCGTCAACAGCAGGTTGAGATGGAACAGGCCCGAGCGACGATGTTTTTCATTCCACGAGCACAGGACAGACAGCAGTCCCAGCAGCGCGGTCAGCACCACCATCAGCAGCGACAGACCATCCAGCGCCAGATGGAAACCGATGCCGAAGCGCGGGATCCACGGTGCGTCAAACACTTCCTGCCATTGCGGCACGCCGTGCGGCACCGCCAGAGAATAGCCACCCTGCAGCCAAAGCTGTACGGATAGCGCCAGTGTCAACCCCATAGTAATCAGTGCAATCCAACGCGGCACGTTGGCGCCGAATCGCTCGAACAGCCAGCTCAGCAGACCGCCGATCAGGGGGATAAGAAGTAGCCAAGGTAGTAGCATGGCGTTTTGTGTCCCTAAATATAAAGAAAACGAGAAACTTGCTGCCGGCAGGGACGCCTGCATCAGGCGTCCGCTACCCTCAAAGTCGCTGTATTGCCATTACGCCAGCAACAGCAATCCCAGCACCACGACGGCGCCCATACCCACGGAGGCGACATACCAGCGCACCTGACCGTTCTGGCCGACCGCCAGACCACGGTTGCCCCAGGCAACCAGCAGCGCCGGGATCGTCATCAGCTTGTCGAACGGATCGTGTTTCAACAGCGCGCCCATCGCCAGATACGGTTTGACGAAGATCTTGTCGTACAGCCAGTCGAAGCCCCAGGCGTGGAACCACCAGGTCGAGAAGAAACGACCAGGCGCGCTGTTGGCGATGCGGTTGACGAGGCGACGTTGTCCCAGCCACAGAGCGGCGGCCAGCAGGATACCGACCACAGCGACAACGGCGGACGCGATTTCCAGCGTCAGCATATGCCCGTGTTCCAGTTCCGTTGTTTGCGGCAGCACACCGTGCAGCGGCGGCACGATCAGCGCGCCGACGAACGTAGACAGCACCAGCAATATCAGCAGCGGCAGGTGATGGGATATCCCCTTGAGCGCGTGTGCTTTCGTTTTTTCTTCACCGTGGAACACGATGAAAATCATTCTGAAGGTGTAGAGCGAGGTCATGAACGCGCCCGCCAAACCGGCGATGGCGAAGTTGATGTGTCCGTTCGCCCAAGCGCCCGCCAGAATTTCATCCTTACTGAAGAAGCCTGACGTCACCAGCGGCAGCGCCGACAGTGCCGCCCCGCCGACCAGGAAGCAGACATAAACCAGCGGAATGGTTTTGCGTAATCCGCCCATCTTGAAGATGTTCTGTTCGTGGTGGCAGGCCAAAATCACCGAGCCGGAGGACAGGAACAGCAGCGCCTTGAAGAACGCGTGAGTCATCAGATGGAAAATCGCGGCATCCCACGCGGCCGCGCCGAGCGCCAGGAACATGTAGCCGATTTGGCTCATGGTGGAATAGGCCAGCACGCGTTTGATATCCGTTTGCACCAGCGCGGCGAAACCGGCCAGCACCAGCGTGACCGCCCCAATGATGCCGACCAGATGCAGTACCTCCGGCGCCATCAGGAACAGACCGTGCGTGCGTGCGATCAAGTACACGCCCGCCGTGACCATGGTCGCGGCATGGATTAGCGCGGAAACCGGCGTCGGACCCGCCATAGCGTCAGCCAGCCAGGTTTGCAGCGGCAGCTGCGCGGACTTACCGACCGCGCCGCCCAGCAGCATCAACGTCGCCATCGTAATGGCCGGCGAACCTTCCGCCAGATGCTGCGGCGCCAAGACCATCAGTTCGCGGAAGTTCAGCGTGCCCAGCTCGCGATAGAGGATAAACAGCGCGAAAGCCAGGAAGACGTCGCCGACGCGAGTCACGATGAACGCTTTCATCGCCGCCGCGCCGTTGCTCGGATTGGTGTAGTAGAAACCGATCAGCAGGTAGCTGCACAGCCCTACCCCTTCCCAGCCGAGATACATCAACAGCAGGTTATCCGCCAGCACCAGCACCAGCATGCTCGCGATAAACAGGTTGGTGTAGGCGAAGAAGCGGGAGTAGCCCTCTTCCCCTCGCATGTACCAAGACGCGTACAGATGGATAAGAAAGCCGACGCCGGTGACCACCGAGAGCATGGTCAGCGACAGACCGTCCAGCGCCAGATTGACGGTGATGTCGAAATTGCCCACCGACATCCAGGTCCACAGGTGCTGATTGAAGAACACCACGCCGTCGCCCTGCTGATGGCTGAAGAAGTCGATGCCAATCCAGCAGGTCAACAAGGCGGACAAGCCGACGGAGCCTACGCCGACGGTCGCTGAGACATTTTCAGACCAACGGCCGCGGGAAAAGGCCAGCAACAGAAATCCGAGTAGCGGAAATAAAAGAGTTAAGTAGAGTAAGTTCATCCGCGCATCTCACTGACAGTATCAATATTCAGGGTCTGACGGCGACGATACAGCTGCAGCAGCAGCGCGAGGCCGATACTGGCTTCGGCGGCGGCCAGCGTGATCGCCAGAATGTACATCACCTGACCATCCGGGTGACCCCAGTAGCTACCGGCCACGACAAACGCCAGCGCAGCCGCGTTGATCATGATTTCCAGACTGATCAGCATGAACAGCAGGTTGCGCCGGATAATCAGCCCGGTAAGGCCCAGTACAAAAAGAATGGCCGCCAGCAGCAAACCGTGTTGTAGGGGAATCATGCCCGTCCCTCCGTTGTTTTCTTATCGGCGTCATCTGCATCCGCAACGCCGTCGAGCCGGTCTTCACGGCCGACGTGGAAGGCGACGACCAGCCCGGCCAGCAGCAACATGGAGGCCAGTTCAACCGCCAGCACATAAGGTCCGAACAGCGTGATGCCGACCGCTTTGGCGTCAATCATGCTGCCCTGAATGCCTGCGTCGGTGACGCTGTAGATCCCTTTAATAATGACCGCCAGCAGCAGCAGAGACAAAATGCCGGGGCCGATCCAGACACCAGGCTTGAGCCACTGTTTTTCCTGCTCCGCCACGGCGCTGCCGAGGTTCAGCATCATCACCACGAACACGAACAGCACCATAATGGCGCCCGCGTAGACAATGATTTCCAACGCGCCCGCAAAATAGGCGCCCAGCGAGAAGAACACGCAGGCGATGGCCAGAAGAGACACGATTAAATAAAGTAGTGCATGCACTGGATTGGTATGGGTAATGACACGCAATGTTGCCAATACCGCAATCAACGCAGCCGCATAAAAAGCGAATTCCATGCTTGGCTCCTTAAGGCAGCAGACCTTTGACATCAATGGGTTTGGCTTCGTTTTCGGCTTCGCCTTTGTCTTTCCCATTGATAGCCATGCCGGCCATCCGGTAGAAGTTATATTCCGGATATTTACCCGGCCCCGAGATCAGCAGATCTTCTTTTTCGTACACCAGATCCTGGCGTTTGAATTCACCCATCTCAAAATCGGGCGTCAGCTGGATGGCTGTCGTCGGACAGGCTTCTTCACACATGCCGCAAAAAATGCAGCGTGAGAAGTTGATGCGGAAGAATTCCGGATACCAACGCCCGTCTTTCGTTTCCGCTTTTTGCAGCGAGATACAGCCGACAGGACAGGCCACGGCGCACAAGTTGCAGGCGACGCAACGTTCGTCGCCGTCGGGGTCGCGCGTCAGCACGATACGACCGCGATAACGGGGCGGCGGATTCACCGGCTCCTCAGGGTACATGCGGGTTTCACGTTTTTTGAACGCGTTGGACCCCACCATGCAAATGCTGCGTACCTGGGTGCCAAAACCCACCAAGAGTTCTTTCAGTGTCATGGTTTATTCACCCCTTATTGAGCGTTGTACAAAATGACCGCGGCGGTCGCCAACAGGTTAAGCAGCGTCAACGGCAGACAAATCTTCCAACCGAAAGCCATCACCTGGTCGTAACGCGGACGGGGTAACGCAGCACGGATCAGGATGAACATCATCATGAAGAAGGCCGTTTTGAGTGCAAACCACACGATCGGCGGCAGGAAAGGTCCGTGCCAGCCGCCAAAGAACAACGTCACGATCAGCGCCGAGACGGTCACGATGCCGATGTACTCCCCGACGAAGAATAGACCGAATTTCATCCCGGAATATTCGATGTGGTAGCCGTCGGCCAGTTCCTGCTCCGCTTCCGGCTGGTCGAACGGATGGCGGTGACATACCGCGACGCCGGCGATAGCGAAAGTGACAAACCCGAAGAACTGCGGAATGACGTTCCAGATATGCGTCTGACTCTCGACGATGTCGCGCATGTTGAATGAACCGGCCTGAGCCACCACCCCCATCAGCGACAGCCCCAGAAACACCTCATAGCTGAGCGTCTGGGCGGAGGCGCGAACGGCCCCCAACAGAGAGTATTTGTTGTTACTGGACCAACCGGCGAACAGCACGGCATACACCGCCAGACCGGCCATCATCAGGAAGAACAGCAAACCGATGTTCAGGTCGGACACGCCCCAGGTCGGGGTGATCGGTACGATGGAGAACGACAGCAGCAGCGACGTAAATGCAATCATCGGCGCCAGCGTGAAGATGACCCGGTCGGCGAACGGCGGCAGCCAGTCCTCCTTGAAGAACATCTTCAGCATGTCCGACACCAGCTGCAGCGAGCCGCCCCAACCTACGCGGTTCGGCCCGTAGCGCCCCTGGAACAACCCCAGCAGGCGGCGTTCGCCCATACTCATGAAAGCGCCGCAGGTCACGACGACCAGCAGGATCACGATCGCCTTGAGCACGGCGATCAAAATATCCACCACTTCCGGTGTAAACCAACTCATTGTGCCGCCTCCCGCAGTGTTTCAACGGTCGCACCCGCCAGAACCGGGGCGATGCCCGGGAAGCCCAGCGGCAACCCTACCTGTCCTTGACGCAACTCGGCGCTGACCTGTACCGGCAGACGCAAGGTCTGTCCATCACAGACAATCTCAAGCAGCGCACCCGGATTCACGCCCAACTGGGCCGCATCTTCGGGGTTCACCATCGCGTATGGCTGAGGCATCCGTTGCTGGATGACGTCAGCGCGCTGCGACATTTCTTCACTGCCAAACAGATGGTAGTAAGGCGCCACTTGCCATTGACCCGCCTGCGCCGCAAACGGCGCGGGGATCTGATTGAAGTAGTCCAACGCGCCCTCGCCCGCTTCGACCAATCGTACGCCCGGGTCGCCGTGGCGCAAATGGCCGCCGACTTCATCCTGGAACTTGTTCCACGCCTGCGGGGAGTTCCAGCCCGGCGCCCAGGCAAAGGCGACCTGACGGCTTTGGGCCTCGGGACTGTTGTTCCCTTCCATCGAGAAAGCGAACATCGTGTCCTGATCCTGCGGCTGGCGCGGTTCGTTGACGTCGATGTTGGCGCGCATGGCGGTACGCCCGCTGTAACGGTGCGGCTCACGCGCCAGCTTCTGACCACGAATGCGGAAAGAGGCGTCTGGCGCGGCGTCCTTGATCGCCGCTAACTGCGGCAACGCGGCGGCGCAGGCATCCACCACATGGTCGAGCAGCGTCCAGTTCACCTCGCGGCTGGCGATAGTCGCCTTGACCGCATGCAACCAGCGCCAGCTTTCCAGCATGACCGTGGTGTTGTCGTAATAGGCGGGGTCATAAACCTGGAAGAAGCGCTGAGCGCGACCTTCCTGGTTGATGAGCGTCCCATCACTTTCGGCGAAGCTGGCCGCCGACAAAATCAGGTTGGCCTTATCCATGACGCGCGTGCGTTGATGGTCGACCACGATCAGATTGGCGACGTTATCGAGCGCGGCGTCAATCCGCTGCGCCGACGCATGTCGATACAGATCGTTTTCGAGCACCACGACGCTGTCCGCCTCGCCGGACTCCAGCCGGACAAGCGCTTCGTCCAGCGAGCCGCCGCCGATCATGCCAAGCCCCATGCTGTTGGCGCCGCTGGCAACGAACGTAATGCCGACGTCGGCACCGCGCCCCTTTAATGCTTTGGCCACGTTGGCGGCCGCTGCGATAATCTCTTCGCTGCCCGCATGCGTACCGGTGACAATCAGCGGTTTCTTCGCGCCCGCCAGCGCCTGAACGACGACATCCAGTTTCGGCTCAAGGTCGCTTGCCAAATCGGTCACCGCCGGCGCCGCGTCATCCAGCGCATGCGCGATAGCGAAACCCAGACGCGCCTGTTCGTTGACCGGGGCGTGGTAGCTCCATGCCGCCACGTCATCGAGACGGGTGCTGTCGACGTGAGTCACAAAGAGGGGATGCTTAGCGTGCTGGCCGATATTCATGATGGCGGCGATCTGCCAGTCCGCCACTTTCTGTGCGGCAGCCATTTCACGCGCTTTGCCTTTCACCGCCTGGCGCACCGCAAGCGCAATGCGCGCGCCGGTCTGCGTCAAATCTTCGCCCAGCACCAACACCGCATCGTAACCTTCAATCTCGCGAAGGGCCGGGGTGTGAACACCGCTCTCTTTCAGCACTTTCAACATCAGCTGAACGCGGTTCTGTTCGCCCTGCGCCATGCCGCTGTAGAAGTTTTCTGCGCCGACCAGTTCACGCAGCGCAAAGTTGCTTTCGATACTGGCGCGTGGGGAACCGATGCCGATGACCTGCTTAGACTCGCGTAGAACGTTGGCCGCGCTCTGCACCGCCTGTTCGGCGTTCTGCGTCGTCCAGTCATTGCCGAGACGCTGTTGCGGCTGGCGAGGACGATCTTTCAGGTTGACGTAGCCATAGCCGAAGCGGCCGCGATCGCACAGGAAATAGTGGTTCACGCTGCCGTTGAAACGGTTTTCAATACGGCGCAGTTCGCCATAACGTTCGCCGGGGCTGGTGTTACACCCCACGCTGCACTGCTGGCAAATGCTGGGCGCAAACTGCATGTCCCATTTACGGTTGTAACGTTCGGAATGGGTTTTGTCGGTGAAGACCCCGGTCGGGCACACTTCCACCAGGTTGCCGGAGAATTCGCTCTCAAGAACGCCGTCTTCGGGACGACCGAAGTAGACGTTGTCGTGCGCGCCGTACACGCCGAGGTCTTTGCCATCAGCGTAATCTTTGTAATAACGCACACAACGATAACAGGCGATACAGCGGTTCATTTCGTGCGAGATGAACGGCCCGAGATCCTGATTATGATGGGTTCGTTTGGTGAAACGATAGCGGCGGGTGTTGTGGCCGGTCATCACCGTCATGTCCTGTAGGTGGCAGTTGCCGCCCTCTTCGCAGACCGGACAATCGTGGGGATGGTTGGTCATTAGCCACTCGACGACGCTTTTGCGGAACAGTTTAGCTTCTTCATCGTCAATCGCGATGAAGGTGCCGTCCGCAGCGGGCGTCATACAGGACATGACCAGACGACCGCGCGTATCTTCCGCGTTCTGGTATTGCTTGACCGCGCACAGGCGGCATGATCCAACGCTACCCAGCGCCGGATGCCAGCAAAAGTAAGGAATATCAAGGCCCAGAGTGAGACATGCCTCAAGGAGGTTGTCCGCTCCGTTCACATCATATTCTTTGCCGTCTACATGAATCGTTGCCATAGTCAGCATGCTTCCATAAAGGCCCGCGTATTAAGCAGGCGCTAATCAAAAATTCTGTCTATCAGATGAAGAATCGCTTACGTCGGTGCGAAACATCGCATCTGCGACTCGGCCATTGCTTACCAGCGCTGTTTCAGCAGGTTCGGTTGAATCCCGCCTATCGCTTTTGTATTGCTGATAGTCTGCTTGGCGATACCCGCCTCAAACTCATGCCGGAAATACTTTATTGCGCTTTGCAGCGGCTCAACGGCCCCCGGCGCATGGGCGCAGAAGGTATGGCCCGGCGACAGGAAGCGGCACAGCTGTTCCAGCGTTTCGATATCGCCCGGCTGTCCTTCACCTGCTTCAAGCGCGCGCAGCAGCTTCACGCTCCACGGCAGTCCGTCTCGGCATGGCGTACACCAGCCGCAGGACTCGCGCGCGAAGAACTCTTCCAGATTGCGCGTCAAACCGACCATATTGATCTCGTTATCCACCGCCATCGCCAGCCCGGTACCCAGACGGCTACCCGCCTTAGCGATGCTTTCGAAGTCCATCGGCAGGTCCAGATGATCGCCGGTCAGGAAGTCGGTTCCCGCGCCGCCTGGCTGCCAGGCTTTTAGCGTCAAGCCATCGCGCATACCGCCTGCATAATCTTCCAGAATTTCACGGGCGGTCGTCCCAAACGGCAGTTCCCACAGGCCCGGGTTTTTCACCCGACCGGAGAAGCCCATCAGCTTGGTGCCGGCATCTTTACTCTTGCCCGCAGACAACCCCTGATACCAGTCGACGCCATGCTCGATAATGGCCGGGACGTTGCACAAGGTTTCGACGTTGTTGACGCAGGTCGGTTTGCCCCACACGCCCGCAGACGCCGGGAACGGCGGCTTGGAACGCGGGTTGGCGCGACGGCCTTCCAGCGAGTTAATCAGCGCGGTTTCTTCACCGCAGATATAACGTCCGGCGCCGGTGTGAACGAACAGTTCGAAGTCGAAGCCGCTGCCCAGAATGTTCTTGCCCAGCAAACCTGCGGCTTTGGCTTCTTCGATTGCCCGGCGCAGGTTAGCGGCCGCCTGAACGTATTCGCCGCGCAGGAAGATATAGCCGCGATAAGATTTCAGCGCATAGGCGCCAATCAGCATGCCTTCCACCAGCAGGTGAGGCAGCTGTTCCATCAGCAAGCGGTCTTTGTAGGTGCCGGGTTCCATCTCATCCGCATTACACAGCAGGTAGCGGATATTCATGCTTTCGTCTTTCGGCATCAGGCTCCATTTGAGCCCGGTGGAGAAGCCTGCTCCGCCACGTCCGCGCAGACCCGCGTCTTTGACCAGCGTTACCACGTCGCTCTGGGCGATACCGGTCAGTGCTTTTTGCGCGCCCGCGTAGCCATTCTTACTGCGGTATTCATCCAGCCATACCGGCTGTTTGTCTTCACGCAGACGCCAGGTAAGAGGATGCTGTTCGGCAGTGAGAACAATGTTTTTAGTCATTGATACTGCTCCAGTAATGAATCGATATCGTCAGGCTTGACGTGGCTGTGGGTGTCTTCGTCGATCATCATCGAAGGCCCTTTGTCACAGTTACCCAGACAGCAGGTCGGCAGCAGCGTGAAGCGGCCGTCGAACGTGGTCTGACCCGGCTGGATATTGAGCTTTTTCTCCAGCGCGGCGCGAACGCCCTGAAAACCGTTGATGTAGCACACGACGCTATCGCAGTAGCGAATGACGTGACGCCCTACCGGCTGGCGGAAAATCTGGCTGTAAAAGGTGGCGACGCCTTCCACATCGCTGGCCGGAATGCCCAGAATGTCGGCAATCGCGTAAATGGCGCCGTCCGGCACCCACCCACGCTGTTTCTGTACAATTTTCAGCGCTTCAATCGAGGCCGCGCGAGCGTCTTCATAATGGTGTTTTTCATGCTCGATGGCGTCACGTTCGGCGTCGCTGAGCACAAACACGTCCTGGACATCCGTCGTGGAAGCCGACTGCCCCTGAGCGTCTAATGAAGGTTGAGTGTTGTTATGATCGTGCATAATTAGCGGTCCACATCTGACATGACGAAATCAATACTGCCGAGGTAAACGATCAAGTCGGATACCAGGCATCCGCGGATGACCGAAGGAATCTGCTGCAGATGAGCGAAGCTCGGCGTGCGGATGCGCGTACGGTAGCTCATGGTGCTGCCATCGCTGGTCAGGTAGTAACTGTTGATCCCCTTGGTGCCTTCGATCATCTGGAACGATTCGTTGGCCGGCATGACCGGGCCCCAGGACACTTGCAGGAAGTGGTTGATCATCGTTTCGATGTGCTGCAGCGTGCGTTCTTTCGGCGGCGGCGTCGTCAGCGGATGATCGGCCTTGAACGGCCCTTCCGGCATGTTGTTCAGGCACTGTTCGAGGATGCGCAGACTCTGGCGCAGCTCTTCCACTTTCAACATCACGCGGGTGTAGCTGTCGCTGATGCCATCGCCGACCGGCACCTCAAAGTCGAAGTTTTCATAGCCGGAGTAAGGACGCCATTTACGGACATCGAACGGAATGCCGGTCGCTCGCAAGCCTGCGCCCGTCACGCCCCACTCCAGCGCCTCTTTGGCGTTGTAGGCGGCGACGCCCTGCGAACGTCCTTTCAAAATGGTGTTTTGCAACGCCGCTTTGACATAGGTATCCAGACGCGCCGGCATCCAGTCCAGGAATTCACGCAGCAGTCGATCCCAGCCGCGCGGCAGGTCATGAGCCACGCCGCCGATACGGAACCAGGCGGGATGCATACGGAAACCGGTGATCGCTTCCACCAGATCGTAGATTTTCTGACGATCGGTAAACGCGAAGAAGACCGGCGTCATGGCGCCGACATCCTGAATGAAGGTGCTGATGTAGAGCAGATGACTGTTGATGCGGAACAGTTCGGACAACATCACGCGGATAGTCTCTACGCGCTCAGGCACTTTAATGCCCGCCAGCTTCTCAACCGCCAGCACGTATGGCATCTCGTTAACGCAGCCGCCGAGATATTCGATACGGTCGGTGTACGGAATGTAGCTGTGCCAGGACTGGCGCTCGCCCATTTTTTCCGCACCGCGGTGGTGGTAGCCGACGTCAGGAATACAGTCGATGATCTCTTCGCCGTCGAGCTGCAAGATCAGACGGAACGCACCGTGTGAGGAGGGATGGTTTGGCCCCATGTTCAGGAACATGAAGTCTTCGTTTTGCGTGCCGCGCTTCATGCCCCAGTCTTCAGGCTTGAAGGTCAGCGACTCCATTTCCAGATCTTCGCGCTGTTTGGTCAGTACGAAAGGATCGAATTCTGTCGCGCGCGCCGGGAAGTCTTTACGCAGCGGGTGACCTTCCCAGGTTTGCGGCATCATGATGCGCGTAAGATGCGGATGACCGTTAAAGGTAATGCCGAACATGTCCCACACTTCACGCTCATACCAGTTCGCGTTCGGGAACAACGGCGTCATCGTCGGCAGGAACAGATCGTTCTCCGCCAGCGCCACTTTCAGCATGATGTCGCCGTTACGTTCAAGGGAAGTCAGCAGATAGAAGACGGAGAAGTCTGCGGCGGGTAGCCCCTCGCGGTGCGTACGCAGGCGTTCATCCATGCCATGCAGATCCATCAGCATGACATAAGGCTTCGGTTGTTTTTTCAGGAAATCGACGACGTCGAGTAATTGCTCACGTTTGACCCAAACTACCGGCATCCCCGTCCGCGTGGCCTGGACGGTAAACGCGTCCTGACCGAAACGGTTCCACAGCTCGCCAACGACCGGATCATCCAGATGATCGCGGGTTTGCCATGCGGGCAGAACGGCGTCGTGTGTCGTTAAATCTGTCATAAGTAATGTCACCACATTAAATGTGTTATTTCCGTGACTGATGATGGCGGCGCGCTGTTATGTTGATATTACGCAGCCATCACGGCCTATCATTCACAGGTCAAATTTCATCCGGGGAACGTAGGTGGGTTACCGCAATACGCTCTTCGCGTTTACGTTCACGTTCGGATTGCATGTTGGCGCGATACACGCCTGATCGCCGACGACCCATGACAGCGGACGACGCTCTTTACCAATAGACTCTTTCAGCAACAGCAGCGCCTGCATGTACGCTTCCGGACGCGGCGGACACCCTGGGATGTACACGTCTACCGGCAGGAATTTATCGACGCCCTGAACGACGGAATAGATGTCGTACATACCGCCGGAGTTGGCGCACGCGCCCATGGAGATGACCCATTTCGGTTCCAGCATCTGGTCATACAGGCGCTGAATAACGGGAGCCATTTTCAGGAAAGGGGTTCCGGCGATGACCATGAAGTCGGCCTGGCGGGGAGAGGCACGCAACACTTCGGAACCAAAGCGCGCCACATCGTGTACGGCGGTGAAGGAAGTCACCATCTCCACGTAACAGCAAGAAAGACCAAAGTTGAAGGGCCACAGGGAGTTACCGCGTCCCCAGTTGACCATATTTTGCAGCGTCTGCTCCAGATTGCCCATAAACACGCTTTTGTTAACGTGCTGTTCGAGTGGGTCGCTGACGACCTCTTGCTTCTGTAGCGGATAACGGTCGTTCTCACCGTCGGGGTCTATGCGGGTGAGCGTATAGTCCATTTATTGCCTCGCTATTACTGCTGATGAGTATTGGTGGTGGAGTGGTTTACGACGATGTCAGACTTCACGACTTGCCGCTTGGAGCGCTTTGGCGTCCAGTCCAGCGCGCCGATACGCACCAGATAGACCAGCCCGGCCAACAGCACCAATATGAAAATGGTGGCTTCGATAAAACCTACCCAGCCGCTTTCCCGAATAGAAACGGACCAGGCATACAGGTACAGCGCTTCCACGTCGAAAATGACGAAGAACATCGCAACAAGATAGAATTTTGCAGACAGTCTCAGTCGGGCAGACCCGACGGAATCGATACCCGATTCGTAAGGCGTATTTTTAGCCCGGCCTTTGGATCGCCCTCCCAGCAGAAAGCCGCCCAACAGCATGAAACCGCAGAGACCCACGGCAACGATCAGAAATAAAGCAAATGCCCAGTGGTGGGCGAGGACTTCAGTAGTTGTTGACATACTCATTGCTTACTCATCAAAAGTGGCTTTGGCAGCTGCTCTTTTTACGGCAGTTAATCGCCACATCGATTAAAAGGAAGGATTTGTAACCATAAAAATACCACAAATTATAGGGTTAAGGCGCGGTAAATGTGGTTATTCATCCTGTTTTTGCAACCTTTTCTCAACCTTTATAAAAATAACAGCACATAAATTAACATGCACGTATCTTTGTTAACCTTTCATAAACATAGCAGAGACTGAATCGTATCAATGCTACTCCTGGTTGTTTTAGACCAATGCGAAGAAAAAGCCCCTATTTCTGTAGTGACTATATCAATTTCAACATGAATGCAGGTTAATGAATAAGGTTAAGGCAAGTATTTTTTGATCTCTCACACGTTTTTCCGGTTTTAGTTATTAAAAAAAGTACGTTCAGTAAGCAATTGTTAATACGACAAACCGTGTGGATATGACCGGGGGTAGGATCAGAGAAGTGCGGACGTTAGAAGAAAAGGAAGATGTATCGCCAGTAGAGGAGCGAATTCTGACGCGAGCGACGAAAAAAACGACAGAGTGGCAACAAGCACACACTCTGTCGTGAGTATCCGGACGTTTTTATAACATTTCACACTGACGCATACCGCTCAGCGCTGTAAAAAGTCAGAGAATATTTTTCAATGATTCGTCCGTGGGAGTAATGCGGATATCCCCTTCCGGAACACTATTCACAGAAAGTAGATTGGAACGCGTGCCTGACTCAATGGCGCTGAAGATCGCCGTACTCAACTCGTTATTTTGCTGTGGATTCTTGCACAGGTAATAACGGGTATCGGGTAACTTCGGCAAGCCTTCTTCTTCACCGAGCACACGCAGTTCCGGCGTCATCATTTCTACCGAACGCACCGTAATGCCCAATCCCGCTTTGACCGCCGCCCGAACCGCCGACAGTGTGGAAGCCACGTACGAAATCTTCCACGGAATACCCGCTGCGGTCAGCTTTTCCAGCGCCAGCGTGCGGAAAGGACTCGGTTCATCCAGAACGACTAACGGCACAGGACTGCCGTGTTGGAACTGGTATTCCGCCGAGCAGTACCACAGCGTCGGTGACGAGCGCAGCAGAACATTAGGAAACTCGGTGCTGTTCTCGGTCGTGATGACTAAATCAATTTTGCCCTGATGCAACATTTCCATCATTTCAGGGCTGCGTTTGATACTCACTTCAATCGACAGTTTGGGGAAAACCGAGGTCACGCGCTGCAAGATAAACGGCAGAATAGTATCCGCAGTATCATCAGAAGCGCCGATCGTCAGGGTTCCCTGAATGTCGCTGAACATTAATGAGGCGCAGGCCTCATCATTGAACTGCAGTATTTTTCTGGCATAACCAAGAAACTGGATCCCATGCTCGGTGAGCAGCTTATTTCTCCCATGACGGGCGAATAACTCCTTACCGATGAGTTGTTCCAGCCGCTGCATCTGCTGACTAACGGCAGACTGCGTTCTGCATACTGCCACGGCCGCGGCCGCAAAAGTATTCAAATCGGCGACAGCGACAAACGTTCTCAGCAGATCCAGATCAAGATTGAGAACTGGGCGATTTGCATTTGTCATACGGTTCTTCACTTATCTATTTTAATTATTAACTAACATACCTGGTGTTGGATACGTATCCCGACAACGTCGGCATACAATGAAAGACAGTATCGTAGATGAACGGTTACGGCAAAAAATACTTAATGTTTCGTTACCACATCGCTTTTTTTTCGCCCTCTCCCTTACCTGTTCATTTTATTGATTCGAGCCGCCGATAAAAAGAACGGCTATTTATTTTAGATAATAAAATAAAAGTCTTGCGCGCACTAGTACGCTAAAGAGAGCGGATTGACATGATAAAAGCCGACGTTGACGAAAGTCTCTGTATTTACAGAGTACCTTTCAGTAAAATAGATAACTTAATGTCGTCATTTCAATACGTTACGATTTATCTGAATTCACCGTAACCGCCCACTTCATCGCCAAGCAATATACGATGACCTACTCGTAAAATATTCTGATATAAGATACCAGAATTAAGTTTTATGTCATCTACAAACTCGTTATTGGCTATAATGTAACTCGAGTGATTAATCTGACAAGAGCCCATCTATAACAATCTGAAAAATCCTATATTACCTATTAATATTACTAGATTGATCATTGTGAAAAAACTTTTGTAAAGGCATCGAAAAGAAAAGACGAGGCTCTATTAATTGCATATTCGAATTCAAAATAGACGAGTATTTATTGGCTGGCCTACCCTTTGTGACAAGATGCTCTAAAATAGTCACGGCTATTACAAACGGTGTTAATTTCATATCAGGGAAGGCGAGTCTCAATAATAAAATAAGAAATCCCTTTATTTTAATCGGTTACATGTAAAGGCTACACCTAAATAAGATTGGTTTTTTACCCGCTATTCCAGCCATTGCGAAAAATAGGGTTATTGCCTAAATCGAGTGGTCCCTTTTACGTCAGGTCATGGTCCAGGGAAACAGGCAATAATAGTGATGCATTTGCGTTCAAATGAGAAACTCACTTTGAAATTGCGTACCCCAGGCCGCCACGAGTTCCCCCTGACGTCGCACAAATCACCTTATCCCGCGCCCTTTCCAATCGAAAAAGACAAAGAAATGGATTTATACAGTCTAAAAAGACAACAAATAAAAAAATAACAGTTTTTTACACTATGGAATTGGCGCTACCCACGGTTTTTGAGATAGCGGATTCATAGAGGATCATTCTTCAAAATCCGCGTCAGGAGGAGTACATTAAGCCGATTAAGCGTCTACTATTCAGGAACCTTCCTGTACAAGGTTTGTTAAATGTCCCCTATCGAAAAATCCAAGAAATTGGAAAATGTTTGTTATGACATCCGTGGCCCGGTGTTAAAAGAAGCCAAACGGTTGGAAGAAGAAGGCAACAAGGTTCTTAAACTTAACATCGGCAACCCTGCCCCATTCGGTTTCGAAGCCCCCGATGAAATTCTGGTTGACGTGATTAGGAACCTGCCGACCGCGCAAGGTTATTGCGACTCGAAAGGACTCTATTCCGCCCGTAAGGCCATCGTCCAGCACTATCAGGCGCGCGGGCTGCGTGACATCACCGTAGAAGACGTTTACATCGGCAACGGCGTCTCCGAACTCATCGTGCAGTCCATGCAGGCTCTCCTGAATAATGGCGACGAAATGCTGGTGCCTGCGCCGGACTATCCTTTATGGACGGCCGCCGTATCGCTGTCGAACGGTAAAGCCGTGCACTATCGCTGTGACGAAGAGTCCGGCTGGTTTCCTGACCTGGATGATATTCGTAAAAAAATCACGCCGAACACGCGCGGTATCGTCATCATTAACCCGAATAACCCCACCGGCGCCGTTTACAGCAAAGAGCTGTTGATGGAGATCGTCGAGATCGCCCGTCAAAACGACCTGATCATTTTCGCCGATGAGATCTACGACAAGATTCTGTATGACGAAGCCCAGCACCACTCCATTGCGGCACTGGCGCCGGACCTGCTCACGGTGACGTTCAACGGCCTGTCGAAGACCTATCGCGTGGCTGGGTTCCGTCAGGGATGGATGGTATTGAACGGCCCCAAAAAGCATGCGAAAGGCTATATCGAAGGGCTGGAGATGCTCGCCTCGATGCGTCTTTGCGCCAACGTCCCCATGCAACATGCAATTCAGACGGCGCTCGGCGGTTATCAGAGCATCAGTGAATTTATTCGCCCCGGCGGCCGTTTGTATGAACAGCGTAATCGCGCCTGGGAATTGATTAACCAGATCCCCGGCGTCTCCTGCGTGAAACCGTCCGGTGCTCTCTATATGTTCCCGCGTATCGACGCGAAGCGTTTCAACCTTCACGACGACCAGAAGCTGGTGCTGGATCTGCTGCTGCAGGAAAAAGTGCTGCTGGTTCAGGGGAGCGCGTTCAACTGGCCGGAGCCAGACCATGTTCGCATCGTGACGCTGCCGCGCGTCGACGAGCTGGATATGGCCGTGCATAAGCTGGGACGTTTCCTCGAACACTACCACCAGTAATCACTGCGGTCGGTACATCACACGGGCGGCGCTTTATGGCACTGCCCGTTTTTTCATCCGATTCCCACCCCACCGAGCGCCGGGGCTGAGTTGCTAATTCTGCGTCAAGCGACCACAATGGTTTTTCCCTCCGCGTATTGAGAGAGTGCTATGGTTCAAAGTCATTTCTTCGCCCATCTATCCCGTCTAAAACTGATTAACCGCTGGCCGCTGATGCGTAACGTCCGCACGGAAAACGTCTCGGAACATAGTTTGCAGGTCGCGTTTGTGGCCCATGCGCTTGCCGTTATCAGAAACCGAAAATTCGGCGGGGATCTCAATGCCGAGCGTATCGCCCTGCTCGCGATGTACCACGATGCCAGCGAAGTGCTGACCGGCGATATGCCGACGCCCATCAAGTATTACAACGCCCAGATGGCGCACGAATATAAGAAGATCGAGAAAATCGCTCAGCAAAAGCTTATCGATATGCTGCCAAGCGAACTGCAGGAAGACTATCGCATGCTGCTGGATGATACCTATACCAGCGAGGAAGAGCATGCGGTGGTCAAACAGGCTGATGCGCTGTGCGCCTACCTGAAATGTCTGGAAGAACTGTCGGCAGGCAATAACGAATTCGTATTGGCCAAAGCGCGTCTGGAAAAAACGCTGCAACAACGACACAGTCAGGAAATGGACTATTTCATGACCGTGTTCATTCCAAGCTTCAGCCTCTCCTTGGATGAAATCAGCCAGGACTCCCCGCTATAACGGGGAGAACGGGTAGAGCCACGGGATCATCACGACGCTCACGCCCATGACCAATACGGTGAAAGGCACCCCGATTTTAAGGAAGTCGCTGAACCGGTAACCGCCCGGTGCTAATACCAACGTATTCACCGGCGAAGAGACGGGCGTCATGAATGCCGCTGAAGCGGCGATAGCAATAATCATGGCAAACGGATAAGGCGACACCTGCATTTGGTCGGCTGCGGCGATAGCAATGGGTGCCATGAGCACCGCCGTCGCCGTATTCGAAATGAACAGACCGATCACCGCACACAGAACGAACAGACACGCCAGCATCACCTGCGGCCCGGCATCCCCCGCGACGTCCATCAATCCTTTGACAATCATCGCCACTCCGCCCGTTTTCTCCAGCGCCAGCGCAAAGGGCATCATACCGATAATCAGCATCAGGCTCGGCCAGTGTACCGCGCGATAGGCGCTCTCCATATCAATGCAGCGAAATTGGCCCATCATCAGACAGGCGATCAGCGCCGCGACCGCATTAGGGATCTCATCGGTCAGCATCATGGCGATCATCAACGCGAGGCAGAACAACGCATGAGGCGCCTGACTTTTCGCGGGGGCCACTTCGTCCACTTCGGCGGGTAAATTCAGCACGATAAAATTCTGTTTTTGCTGATACAGCTGGCGAATATTACGCCAGTCCCCGATCACCAGCAGGATATCGCCCAATTGAAGCGGCTCATTCGACAGCGCGCCGTCCAGCGCTTCGCCGTTGCGGCGTATCCCCACCACCGTCAGACCATATCGGCTACGAAACATCGCATCCTGAAGAGTTTTACCCACCAGCTCCGAGTCTGGGATCAGTGAAACTTCCGCCATGCCAACATCACGCGCCTGCTCAGAGAAATATTCGCCGCGCAGCACCATGGGCTCCAGCAGATGCGCAGAGCAGAACTCACGCAGGTCGACGTCGGAAGCCGACATATCGATCAACAGAACATCGTTCAGGCGCAGTTCAGTATTCACCGCAACGCTAATCATCACTCGTCTGAACTTGCGCCAGCGCTCGATCCCTACGACGTTAGCGCCGAAACGCTGGCGCAAGTTAAGATCGTCCAGCCGCTGGCCGACAAACGGCGAACCCCTTCGAATCGCCAGCCGCCGCGCTCGTCCCGTCAGCTTGTAGTCGCGGATCAAATCCCGAAATGTCTTTCGCTTCCACGCGTCTTTATTATCGCCGCTGTCGTTACTCCCCAGCCAGAAACGCGCCACCAGCATATAGCCAATACCGACCAACAGAACCACTACGCCGATGGGCGTCATGCCGAAAAAGCCAAAGCCCGCGATATGGTTGCGCATCAGTTCGCTGTTAACCACCATGTTGGGCGCGGTAGCAACCAAGGTCATCATACCGCTGATCAGGCCGGCGAAACTCAGGGGCATCAACAGACGAGCGGGCGAACTCTTCATGCGTGCCGCGACATTCAGCACCACCGGAATAAAAATCGCCACGACGCCGGTGGAGCTCATAAACGCGCCCAGCCCCGCGACAGTCAGCATGAGCAGCACCAACATTCGAACTTCACTCTCTCCAGCGACATGCATTAACCAGTCGCCGACCTGATACGCGACCCCGGTCCGCACCAACCCCTCGCCGATGACAAACAAGGCGGCAATCAATATTACGTTTGGATCGCTAAACCCCATCAACGCTTCCGGCAACGTTAGTGTGCCGCTTAAGACAAAAGCGATGATGACCAGCAATGCGACCACATCCATTCGCAATTTGTTGGTGGCGAACAAAACGATGGCGATGAACAACAACGTCAACACCCATAGCAGCTCACGGGTCACTAGCACCTCCTGTTAGTGGCAATCCTTAAAACAGAGAACTCAGCATGACATAAAAAAACCCTGCAAAAGCAAGGTTGATATTTTTATTCCCCACACTCGTTCGTTATCTTCAGCGTGACGCGGTGACGACAAAACCCGCGTCGCCAGACGTCACATCCAACTGCTCCAGGGAGCTAAGCACCATGTCGACTTTATCCAAATCGGGCGTGTCCGACGGTGCGTTAACAGCGATAACTTTCGCCTTTGCGGCAAGACCGGACTGAACTCCGGCGGGGGCGTCTTCGACGACGGCGCAATCCTGCGGGTTAAGCCCCAACAGCTGTGCGCCAAGCAGATAGGCGTCCGGATGCGGTTTTCCTTGGGAGACGCATTCCGCGGTCACAAACTCTCGCGGCATTAACAACCCTGCGGCTTTATGGCGGGCATAGGCTATCGGCACGGACCCTGAGGTGACGATGGCCCAAGGCACATTGAGCGCCTCCAGACGCTGAAGCAGCGCCTGCGCGCCGGGCATGGCGGTGATGCCTTCCAGATCCGTCGATTCTCTCTCTTCCAATACCTGATAAGCGTGCTGAATGTCCGCTTCACTCTTATCGTGAAGGAAGTGACGCAACGACGTGATGGCTTGCTTACCATGAATGAAATCAAGTACTCGCTGTGGATCGAGTCCTTGCCCCTCCGCCCACCAGCGCCAGGCATTTTCAACAACAGGTAAAGAGTTGACTAATGTACCGTCCAGATCAAACAGAAAACCTTTAACTTCCACCGTTAACCTCTTTGCTTTATCAAGCGTTGACGATTTGTGAAATTTCCACCGCGCTGAGGTGATATTGCCGCAGACAGGCAAGCCAAATGTTAAGCATACGCGAGTACTTATCCCACATGGGGGTTTGAGCATTAAAGCCGTGCGTACCGGCGTCAAAATGCAGATAACGGCCTTCCGTATGCACCATGAAGCGAACATATCCCAGAAAGCGTGCTTCCGTGGCGGCGTCAAAACCTAAAAACGCCAGTCGGCGTTCGCTGAACTCGGGTTTTTGAGACAAGTTGCTCCAGGAAACCTGTAGCGCGTGGTGCATTTCCATCATATTGATAATGATACGGCAAATATCTTCGCTCAAATCGCCGAACTCATGGTCAAGTTCACGCATTTGCAGGCCATAGCCTCGCTCAATAATAGTCCGCAACCGCCGATATCGCTCTGCGTTCTTTGGGTCCAGCAGGGTCATGACTTGATATTGATTTGACAGGATTAATCGTTGGGCATTGGTTATGTCCATGGCGCTCTCCAGAATCACCTTCCGCCAAGGTCGGTGTAAAAAGAAGAATCGCATACTCCCTGCAAAGTAGTTTTTGATTTAGAGCGGTATCGGAAGGAAATAGAGACGGGGTAAAACGAGACCCACATCAAAGATCGTCGAGAAAGGCCTTGTCTAGCTGCTTGAAGGCGCGTTTAAGTACGTCAGCCAGCATCTGATACGTCGGCTTTTCTTCCAGCGGCGCCAGAGCGAGTCCCGCGTCCAGTAGTCGCTGACGAATATCGTGAAACCACTGCAATAAGGAAGGCGGCAATGGCGTGATGGCGCGACGACCCAACCACCACAATCCCTGCATCGGAAGACTCAACGCGAACAGCGCGGTTGCCACGACGGGCCCCAGTTGACCGCCCAGAGCCACCTGCCAGGAGAGCGTGAAAACGGCCAGCGGCGGCATGAAGCGAATAGCGAAAAGTGTGGTGCGTACAACGCGGTTTTCAGGAAATACCGGGGCCAGACGCTTGTCTGCAGGCCAGGTCTTCATATAGTGCTGGCCGAGTCTCAACAGCTTGAACCAGCCCGCTTTACCGGTAGGATTTGTCGTCATCGCACACCTCAACTTCACGTATAAAAAATAAAAAAATCTGTACAAATCACCAACTAAAATTAATAACCTTAAAATATATTTTGTGTTTAACGAACGCTATCGGTATCCTAATTCCGGCCTTTTGCCGCACTGCATTTAAGGCGTGGTGGCGGACCTCCGCCTCTGACTGGTGAGGCCAAATCCCACCCAGAGTCAGCTTTATCTTGCCCGGCAACAGCAAAGTTTCACAGCGTCGATGTCACCTTCACTCCGCATTTGTTAGTGCAAGCGTCATGTGACTTCGACACTTTATATTGTCATGTCTGGTAAATTCTACCAAGCCATGATGTTAATCATAAATGTCATTCGCGTTACGCGCTATGCTGCGCGCCGCATGATATTTCTTTAACCATGTATAACAAGTAGGTACCTCCATGTCGAGTAAGTTAGTCCTGGTTCTAAACTGTGGTAGTTCATCCCTCAAGTTTGCCATCATTGATGCCGTCAACGGGGACGAATACCTGTCTGGCCTGGCAGAATGTTTCCACCTTCCCGAAGCACGTATCAAATGGAAATTGGACGGAGGCAAACAGGAAGCCGATCTGGGTGCTGGCGCAGCTCACAGCGAAGCGCTGAACTTTATCGTCAACACGATCCTCAGCCAGAAACCAGAGCTTTCCGCTCAGCTGGTTGCTATCGGCCACCGTATCGTTCACGGCGGCGAGAAATTCACCCAGTCTGCGGTGATCGACAGCAACGTTCTGCAAGGCATTAAAGATGCCGTTCCGTTTGCGCCGCTGCACAACCCGGCTCACCTGATCGGTATCGCCGAAGCCCTGAAAGCCTTCCCGAACCTGGCTAACAAAAACGTGGCCGTTTTCGACACCGCGTTCCACCAGACCATGCCGGAAGAATCCTACCTGTATGCTCTGCCGTACAAACTGTACACCGAACACCATATCCGTCGTTACGG
Organism: Lonsdalea britannica; assembly: GCF_002111595.1. Taxonomy (GTDB): domain Bacteria; phylum Pseudomonadota; class Gammaproteobacteria; order Enterobacterales; family Enterobacteriaceae; genus Lonsdalea; species Lonsdalea britannica. The sequence continues at coordinate 175,132 of NZ_LUTN01000001.1, read as the reverse complement.
CGCGCACGGCACCAGCCACTTCTATGTGTCTCAGGAAGCCGCTAAAGCGCTGAACAAACCGCTGGATGAACTGAACGTAATCACCTGCCACCTGGGCAACGGCGGTTCCGTATCTGCTATCCGCAACGGTAAATGTGTTGATACTTCCATGGGCCTGACGCCGCTGGAAGGTCTGGTGATGGGCACCCGTAGCGGTGACATCGATCCGGCCATCGTATTCCACCTGCACGACGCGCTGGGCATGAGCATCGACGACATCAACAAAATGCTGACCAAAGAGTCCGGCCTGCAGGGTCTGACCGAAGTCACCAGCGACTGTCGTTATGTTGAAGACAACTACGAAACGAAACCTGACGCTAAACGCGCCATGAACGTATTCTGCCACCGTCTGGCTAAATACATCGGTGCTTACAGCGCCCTGATGGAAGGTCGTCTGGATGCCGTGATCTTCACCGGCGGCATCGGTGAAAATGCGGCGATGGTGCGTGAGCTGACCCTGAAACAGCTGGGCCTGCTGGGCTTCGAAGTCGACCACGAACGCAACCTGGCGGCGCGCTTCGGCAACAGCGGCAACATCGGTAAAGAGGGCACCCGCCCGGCTCTGGTCATCCCGACCAATGAAGAGCTGGTTATCGCGCAGGACGCACTCCGCCTGACCGCGTAACCGAAAAAATCAGTATCCTAACTCCGTCAGCTCAGGCTGACGGAGTTGTTTTTGAGCAACGAGCAACCGCAAAGAGGTTAAGCCGTGTCCCGTACAATCATGTTGATTCCTACTGGCACCAGTGTGGGTCTGACCAGCGTCAGCCTGGGTGTCATTCGTTCCATGGAGCAGAAAGGCGTCCGCCTGAGCTTGTTCAAACCTATCGCCCAGCCGCGTTCTGAAGAACAGGTGCTGGATCAGACCACCGCGATCATCCGCGCCAATTCTGCAATCAATGCCGCAGAACCGCTGCAGATGAGCCACGTGGAATCGCTGCTGAGCTCCAACCAGCAGGACGTTCTGCTGGAAGAGATCATCGCCCGCTACCACGAAAACACCCAAGATGCCGACGTGGTACTGGTAGAAGGTCTGGTTCCTACCCGTAAGCATCAGTTCGCCAACGCGCTGAACTATGAAATTGCCAAAACGCTGAATGCGGAAATCGTGTTCGTCACCGCGCTGGGCAACGATTCTGCGGATCAGCTGAAAGAGCGCATCGAACTGGCTCGCTCCAGCTTCGGCGGCAGCAAAAATCAGAACATCACCGGCGTCATCATCAACAAGCTGAACGCACCGGTGGACGAACAAGGCCGTACTCGCCCGGATCTGTCGGAAATCTTCGATGACTCCAACAAGGCAAGCGTCGCCAATATCGATCCTAAGCAGCTGTTCGCCAACAGCCCGCTGCCGGTACTGGGCTGCATTCCGTGGAGCTTTGACCTGATCGCCACTCGCGCAGTGGATATGGCCAAACATCTGAACGCCCGCGTGATCAATGCTGGCGATATCGAAACGCGCCGCATTAAATCCGTGACCTTCTGCGCACGTAGCATTCCTAACATGCTGGAGCACTTCCGTCCGGGTTCCCTGCTGGTGACTTCAGCAGACCGTCCTGACGTTCTGGTTGCTGCTAGCCTGGCGGCAATGAACGGCGTGGAAATCGGCGCCCTGCTGCTGACCGGCGGCTACGAAATGGACCCGAGCATCAGCGCCCTGTGCGAACGCGCATTCCAGACTGGCCTGCCTGTCTTCATGGTAGAGACCAATACCTGGCAGACCTCGCTGACGCTGCAGAGCTTCAGCCTGGAAGTGCCTGCCGACGACCACCAGCGTGTGGAAAAAGTACAGGAATATATCGCCCGCTACATCAACACCGAGTGGATCGAGTCTCTGTCTGCCGCCTCTGAAGGCTCTCGCCGCCTGTCTCCGCCAGCCTTCCGTTACCAGTTGACCGAACTGGCGCGTAAAGCCGGTAAACGCATTGTTCTGCCGGAAGGCGACGAGCCGCGTACCATCAAAGCGGCGGCCATTTGTGCCGAACGCGGTATCGCTCACTGCGTCCTGCTGGGTAATCCGGAAGAGATCCAGCGCGTCGCCGCCGTTCAGGGCGTAGAGCTGGGTCAGGGCATCGAAATCGTTGATCCGGTCGCCGTTCGCGAACGCTATGTACCGCGTCTGGTCGAACTGCGTAAAAACAAAGGCATGACCGAAGTCGTCGCCCGCGAACAGCTGGAAGACAACGTCGTACTGGGTACGCTGATGCTGGAGCAGAACGAAGTTGACGGTCTGGTTTCCGGTGCGGTTCACACCACAGCCAACACCATCCGTCCGCCGCTGCAGCTGATCAAAACGGCGCCGGGCAGCTCTCTGGTGTCTTCCGTGTTCTTCATGCTGCTGCCGGAACAGGTTCTGGTTTATGGCGACTGCGCCATCAACCCGGATCCGACCGCTGAACAGCTGGCAGAAATCGCCATCCAGTCCGCCGATTCCGCCGCTGCGTTTGGCGTCGATCCGCGTGTTGCGATGATCTCCTACTCCACCGGTAATTCCGGCGCAGGCAGCGACGTTGAAAAAGTCCGTGACGCGACCCGTATCGCTCAGGAAAAACGTCCTGATCTGATCATCGACGGCCCGTTGCAGTATGACGCCGCCATCATGGCTGACGTTGCGAAGTCCAAAGCGCCGAACTCACCGGTTGCCGGTCAGGCTACCGTGTTCATCTTCCCGGATCTGAACACCGGTAACACCACTTACAAAGCCGTACAGCGCTCCGCTGACCTGATTTCCATTGGGCCGATGCTGCAGGGTATGCGTAAGCCGGTGAACGACCTGTCTCGCGGCGCACTGGTTGACGATATCGTCTACACCGTCGCGCTGACCGCCATTCAGGCAACGCAGATCGCACAGTAAGCTAACGCGTTAACCACGCACAAAAACGCCAGTTCATTCCTGAACTGGCGTTTTTTTATTGCCCCGATCCTGATGTTGGCGCTCCGGCCTGCGAAGGTGTTTCAGTCGTGGCAATATGAAAGGGGCGAACTGCCCCCGTCATTCTTCCTGGAAGAAATATCCGCTGAGCGTGCTTATGCCTCGTCGGTCACTTCCGGCGCACCGTCGTCCGCCTTCGGCGTTTTATCGATCTGCGGTTTCGCCACGCGTGGTGCAGATGCCATACGTTCACCGGCCGTATTACGGCTGAGCCACAGCGACAGCGCCTTCAGCGAATCCGGCGTGAACTCGTCGCAACGCGCCGTAATCTCTTCCGGCGTCAACCAGCTGACTTCCGCCACTTCTTCTTCCTGAAGTGCAAACGGACCGTGGCTCACGCAGCTAAACAACGCGCCCCACACGCGGCAGTCGTCGCTTTCGTAGTAAAACAGACCATGCTCAGCCAGCGGGACGCCAGCAATGCCCAGTTCTTCTTCGGCTTCACGACGGGCAGACTCCAGCATATTTTCGCCGCTCTGCACCACGCCGCCAGCCGTGGCATCCAGCCACCCCGGATAAAAATCCTTGGTGTCCGTACGACGCTGAGCCAGCACTTGCCCCATCCCGTTATGAACCACGATGTAGGTCGCGCGATGGCGCAAACGTTGAGCGCGCATCTGCTGACGGCTAGCCTGCCCGATGACTTCGTTATCTTCGCTAACGATATCCACCCACTCTGTACCCGTGGTCTGAATTTGTTCCGCCATCCTCTGAAACCCTTGCCTTGACGCGATTTCACGCGCACTTGTTAATAAATAATCGGACCCGGCTGCGTTTCACGCGATCTAGTGATACGCGCATTATTTTTCTTACCGCCAGGCATGAAACCACGGTCTGGTCTCTACAGCACGCGAGCATAAGGTACTGACGACACCGCGACCTTCAAGAAGCGTAAAGCTAAATTAGTGTGTAATCGCCACCTGCGCAATAGGGGCACCCCCATCCAATGGCACAACCCGCAACAATCCCTCATCCAACAGACCGTAGCTGGCCGGGTAGCCGCCTTTGGGCAGGCTGACGGAACCGGGGTTGAAGCAGTAAATCTCGTCGCGTCGCTCCGCCACAGGAATATGCGTATGACCGTAAGCCAGCACATCGCCGGGATTTAACGGCGGTCGCTGGTCTGGATGATACAGATGACCGTGAGTCAGAAAGAGTCGATGTGTCGGCAACAGAACGTGTTGCCAGGGCGCAGTGATCGGGAAATTCAGCAGCATCTGGTCGACTTCGCTGTCGCAGTTGCCCCGTACGGCGATGATGCGGGACGCATACTCGTTAAGCCGTGCGGCCACCTGCGCCGGTTGATAGTTTTCCGGTAGCGGATTCCGCGGGCCGTGATTCAGAAAATCGCCCAGCAGAATCAACCAATGAGCATCAGATTGTTCGAAGGTGTCCAGCACTTTTTCCGTGGCGGCCAGCGAACCATGCAGGTCGGAGGCGAACATCAGTTTCATAGCGTACTCCCAAAGGATCGTAATCTGTCCTACGGTTGAGTTTACCAAAAACCCCCGCGATGCTGAGCGGCTAATAACGGCAAAGTTTGTCGGTTTACTCACTATTCAAGCGAAGAGGATTAAAAGCGTGCGATAAGCCTCGCTAAATCGCTGACAACGGCAGCAAAAAGAGCATGCTCCCTTATACTTACTCTCAGATTCTCTTTTGTAGGTTACGGCGATGACCTCATTTCGACAGACAGCGAGGCTTCAGAATGCGACTTTTAATCACCGGTGGAACCGGGCTCATTGGCCGGTACCTGATTCAGCGGCTACTCACGCTCTCACATACGATTACGGTGCTGACTCGCAGCCCGGAAAAAGCGCGCCGCGCGTTAGGCGATCAGGTGAATTACTGGCCTAGTCTGGAAGGGAAAACGTCCTTGGATGAATTCGATGCCGTCATCAATCTGGCCGGTGCGCCGATTGCCGACAAGCGTTGGACGTCCGAACAGAAAGAGCTGCTCTGCCAAAGCCGCTGGAAGCTGACCGAACAGTTGGCGACGCTGATCAAGAACAGTTCGACACCGCCTTCAGTGCTGATTTCCGGTTCAGCCGTCGGGTATTACGGCAATCAGGGACAGGCGCTGGTGACCGAAGATGAAACGCCACACGATGAATTTACCCACCGCCTGTGCGCCCGCTGGGAAGCATTGGCTCAGGCAGCGGAAAGCGACAAAACGCGCGTTTGTCTGGTCCGTACGGGTATCGTGCTGTCCACCGAGGGCGGCGCGCTGGCAAAAATGCTGCCGATTTTTCGATTGGGATTGGGCGGACCAATGGGGTCAGGCAAGCAGTACATGGCCTGGATTCATATTGACGATATGGTGAACGGGATTCTTTACTTGCTGGACTCGCCCGGACTACGCGGTCCCTTCAACTTCTGTTCGCCCTACCCGGCACGCAACGAGAAGTTCAGCGCGATATTGGCCAACGTGCTGCATCGGCCCGGCATCCTGCGCGCCCCCGCCTTCGCGTTGAAGCTGATGATGGGAGAAGCGGCGACGCTGATCCTCGACGGACAACGCGCAGTTCCCCAACGGCTGGAAGACGCCGGCTTCGGTTTTCGCTTCTTCGAACTGGATGAGGCGCTCGATAATCTGATTAACCATACCGGCTGAAGCGGCGATCTCCGAACGCGGCTACTTCAACGCGCCTGACAGAAACTGCTTCAGGCGCGGACTCTGCGGGTTACCGAACAGCTGCTCCGGCGTCCCCTCTTCTTCCACCACGCCCTGATGCAGAAAAATGACGTGGTTTGAAACATGGCGAGCGAACTCCATTTCATGCGTCACCACCACCATCGTTTTTCCTTCTTCCGCCAGCTGCTGCATGATGCGCAGCACCTCGCCCACCAGTTCCGGGTCCAGCGCCGAGGTGGGTTCATCAAACAGCAGCACGTCCGGCTCCATCGCCAACGCACGGGCAATCGACACGCGCTGTTGCTGTCCGCCGGAGAGGTCAGCGGGATAGCGATCCTGCGACGCGCCGGTGATCCCGACTTTATTCAGGTAAAACTCGGCCCGTTGTCGCGCCTCGGTCTTGCTCAACCCCAACACCTGTACCGGCGCTTCCATGACATTTTCCCGCGCAGTCATGAAGCTCCACAGGTTGAAATGCTGGAACACCATGGTTAAGCGCGTCCGCAACAGCTGGAGCTGTTTCTTATCAAATATTTTTAGCTGCCCGTCTTTATCGCGCACCATCCGGATTTCCTGTCCATTGACATGAATGGCCCCCTCATAGGGTCGCTCCAGAAAATTGATGCAACGTAATAACGTACTTTTACCCGACCCTGATGAACCAATAATTGAAATAACGTCACCCGCCCTGGCCTGTAATGAGACTCCCTTCAGTACTTCGTGCTCTCCATAACGCTTATGGAGCTCTGTCACCACCAGCTTGGTGTCCTGCATGTTCTTTTCCTGCATTTTAGTGTGTAGCACGGGTATTAAGATGACGTAACCAACGACGCTCGGCTTTACGGAACAGGCCGATGAGCACGAACGAAATCGCGAGATACATCACGGCCGCGATGCCAAAGGCATAAAACGGCTGATAGGTGGCGGCGTTGATGTCGCGAGCGATTTTCAAAATATCCGGCACCGTCACAGTGAACGCCAGCGCCGTCGAGTGCAGCATCAAAATCACTTCGTTGCTGTACGCCGGCAGCGCGATACGCAGCGCGCCGGGCAAAATGATGCAGCGATACTGCTTGAAACGGGAAAAGCCGTAGGCCCGCGCCGCTTCGAGTTCCCCGCTGGGGATCGCGCGGATGGCACCGGCAAAAATCTCAGTGGTATAGGCGCAGGTATTTAGCGCCAGCGCCAGCACGGCGCAGTTCATTCCACTGCGGAAAAAAGCGTTCAACATGTCCGTGCCGCGAACGATTTCCAGACTGTAAACCCCGGTGTAGAACACCAGCAGCTGCACATACAGCGGCGTACCGCGAAAAAGGTAGGTAAACGTCCAGACCGGCAGACGAAAACGCCGCCGAGGCGAGACGCGCGCCACCGCCAGCGGAATGGCCAGGACGCCGCCGATCACGACCGAGATAATCAGTAGCCACAGCGTCATCGCCAGCCCGGTCATACGATAGCCGTCGCTCCACAGCAGGGACTGCCAATATTGTTGCAGGATCTCACTCATAGCTGACTTTTTTCACTCCCTGCGAATAGCGTCGCTCTAACCACCACAACACGCCATTGGAGACAGTGGTAAAAATCAGGTACATCGCTCCGGCGACCATCGCGAAATAGAACGGCTCATGCGTGCCCTTCCCCGCCAGTTGCGTCGCTTTGATGACATCGTTCAGTCCCAACAGGGAAACGAGCGCCGTCGCTTTCAAAATCACCTGCCAGTTGTTGCCAATTCCCGGTAGCGCAAAACGCATCATCGAGGGGAACATAATGCGTCGGAAGACCTGTAGCGGCGTGAAGCCGAAAGCGATGGCCGCCTCAATCTGCCCGCGTGAAACGGCGAGATAAGCGCCGCGAAACGTCTCGGTAAAATATGCGCCATAGATAAAGCCCAGCGTAATGATGCCCGCCGCCATCGGATCGATATCGATTTGCGACATGCCCAATATTTCCGTCACATCGTTCAGCACAATCTGTAAGCCATAGAAAATCAGCAGCATCAGCACTAAATCGGGGATGCCGCGAATCAAGGTGGTATAGCCGGTGAAAACGCCGGACAGCAACCGGCTGGAAGACAGTTTGGCGCTGGCGCCGATCAGACCGATCGCCAGTGACAATAGCAACGAGCAGACGGCCAGTTGCAGCGTCAGGCGTGAACCCTCAATAATGAGTTCAGAGTAGCCATGCAGCATCAGTGATATCCGTTCTAGAGAGAGCAGAACGACTGCCCGCATCGCGGGCAGTCGCCATATCCATAGCGATTAGTCGCCGTAGACATTGAAATCGAAATATTTTTTCGCCAGTTTGTCGTAGGTACCGTCTTTGCGCATGGAATCGAAAGCCTTGTCCAACGCGGCTTTCAGCTCAGTTTCATCTTTACGCAACCCCATGCCGGTGCCCACGCCGAACAACGCATTATCTTTCACTGCCGGTCCGGCAAACGCGTAGTCTTTGCCCGCGTCCTGTTTCAGGAAACCTTCGCTCGCCGCGACTTCATCCTGGAAAGCGGCATCGATACGCCCCGCCACCAGATCGGCATAGATCAGATCCTGGTTTTGATAGGCGACGATATCCACGCCCTTCGGCTGCCAATGGATGTTGGCGTAAGACTCCTGGGTGGACGCTTGCAAAACGCCGACGCGTTTACCGCGCAGAGCATCCAGCGTAGGCTGAATTGCAGACCCTTTAGGCGCGATCAGACGCGCATTGGCGGCATACAGTTTTTGGGTGAATGCGATTTCCTGCAGACGTTTTTGCGTGATAGAGAGTGAAGAGATGATGGCGTCAATTTTCTTCGCCTTCAGCGAAGGGATCAGCGAATCGAAGTCGCTCTCAACGAACGTACACTGGGTTTCCATACGCTTACACATCTCTTTAGCCAGATCGATGTCGAAACCAATCAGTTCGCCGCTGGCGTTTTTGGATTCAAACGGCGCGTAGGTCGGGTCCGTACCAATTTTGATCTCTTTCGGGACGGCCGCGAAGGCGGTGCCTGCCGCTAAAATTAACGCCAAAGGTAGAAATTTCAATCCGCTTTTCATCGAGTTACCCTTATCACGAGTGATGGAACAGCGACACGAGCGATTAGATTTAAATGCTTTTTTAATCGCTAACGCTATCGTGCCTGTCATGTGTGTAGTTACGGACTTTACCGCTGCAGTTTTCATGCCACTTTATTGAGAAGGGTCAAGCGCAAGTAACAGAGCAACACACGCGGTTTTCTACCCATAGAATCAATTGATTACCACGGGCATATCGGCAGAGCGAACAGAGAAAAGGTAGGGAGGGTAATAATTCGCACCATGACAAAGCAGATGACCGCACCGAAAAAGAGCAATGCCACATAATAAGGCACGAATACAATGAAGGTCTGTTCGAGAAAAACCCGCGCCTTGTGTTTTTTATAGTTTAAAATCAATCTATTGTGTACTACCCCAGCGGGTAAACAGATCTTCGGGCAGAGAGATATCGAATTGGTCGAGCACGCGATTGACGGTCTGATCGATGATTTCTTGCACAGTTTGCGGGCGGTGATAAAACGCAGGCACCGGCGGCATCATAATCGCGCCCATTTCGGCTGCCGTCGTCATCAAGCGCAGGTGGCCCACATGCATCGGCGTTTCCCGTACGCACAGCACCAAAGGACGCCGCTCTTTCAACATGACGTCTGCCGCGCGGGTCAGCAGGCTGTCGGTATAGCTGTGCGCAATGCCGGACAGCGTTTTAATCGAGCATGGCAAAATCACCATACCGGTGGTTTTAAAAGAACCGGAGGAGATACTGGCGGCGATGTCACGGCAATCATGCACGACATCCGCCAGAGATTGAACGTCGCGCACGCTGAGATCGGTTTCCAGGGCCAGCGTCTGTCGCGCGGCCGGGCTCATCACCAAATGGGTTTCAATCTCGGGTAACGGCTGCAGCACCTGTAACAGGCGTACGCCGTAAACCACCCCGCTGGCGCCGGAAATACCAATAATCAGTCGCTTCATACCTTTCCTCAGACAGGACAACCCTGCAAAAACATCGTCAGCGCAGACTGTGCCGTATCCATCCATGATTGGCAAGATGCAAAAATAAAGGGAGCACCGATAGGCACTCCCTTACTGGAGAACACGTAGACCCTTCCATCAGCCTTCGTTGTGCATCTCCAGATCTTCGACTTCACTCTTGCTGCGCAGCACCTGAGCGTCGTCATTGCGCAGACCTTCAAGATAGTCCAGATAGCCCTGATCCACATCATGCGTGACATAAATGCCGTTGAAAACAGAGCATTCGAACTGGGTAATATCCGGATTGTCGTCCCGCACGGCCTCGACCAGATCGGACAGATCCTGGAAAATCAGAGCGTCCGCACCGATAAGCTGGCAAATTTCATCCACTTCGCGACCGTGGGCAATCAGTTCGTTCACGCTCGGCATATCGATACCATAGACGTTCGGGAAGCGAATTTCCGGGGCGGCGGAGGCGAGGTATACGCGCTTCGCGCCAGCATCCCTTGCCATCTCGACAATCTGTTGAGACGTGGTTCCGCGTACGATGGAATCATCCACCAACAGCACATTTTTATCACGGAATTCCGCGCGGTTGGCGTTCAGCTTACGGCGCACAGATTTAATCCGCGTCTGCTGACCCGGCATGATGAAGGTCCGGCCAACGTAGCGGTTTTTCACAAACCCCTGACGGTAAGGCTTATCGATAATGCGGGCAATTTCCAGCGCGATATCGCAGGAAGTTTCCGGGATAGGAATCACCACGTCGATATCTAAATCTTCCCAGCACCGTGCAATTTTCTCGCCCAGTTTCTGCCCCATCCGCACACGAGCGCTGTAGACCGAAATTTTGTCGATGAACGAGTCGGGGCGCGCGAAATAGACGTACTCGAACAGGCACGGATGATGCTTGGGATTTTCCGCGCACTGACGAGTGAACAGCTGGCCTTTGTCCGTGATGTAAATCGCCTCGCCCGGCGCGACATCTCGCAGGAACTCAAAGCCTAGCGTGTCCAGCGCCACGCTTTCGGACGCCACCATATATTCGTTGCGTCCGTCTTCCAGCGTGCGCTTGCCGATGACCAGCGGACGAATACCGTTAGGATCGCGGAAGGCCACCAATCCGTGCCCGATAATCATGCTGACGCAGGCATAGGCGCCGCGGATTTGCTGATGCATCGCGGCAACGGCGGCGAAAATGTTGTCAGGCTCCAGCGGATAGTGCTGAAAGCGGTCCAGTTCTTTAGCGAAAATATTGAGCAGAATTTCTGAATCAGACGTCGTGTTGACGTGCCGACGGCCTGTTCGAACAGCTTCTGACGCAGCTCGTGCGCGTTGGTCAGGTTGCCGTTATGGGCCAGGGTAATTCCGAAAGGAGAGTTGACGTAAAAAGGCTGCGCTTCAGACGCGCTGGAACTGCCCGCCGTGGGATAACGCACATGGCCAAGCCCCATATTCCCCTGCAGGCGTTGCATGTGCCGTGCTTCAAAAACGTCTTTGACCAGACCGTTCGCCTTACGCAGGCGGAAACAGTGATGAGCATCTATCGTAACGATGCCTGCGGCATCCTGCCCACGGTGTTGTAACACCGTTAACGCGTCATAAATCGACTGGTTGACCGGCGTGAAGCCGGCGATACCGACAATACCGCACATGTTGTCTTTTCCTCATCAGCGCTACCGCGACTAGAGGTGCCGCGGCAAGAAACTCGACGTGCTTTGCAGGTAGTCAAAGAACCACCTGATGATATAGCTGAACTGCGGGATCAACTGGGATTGCTTCCAGTCGGCGCTCTGGGAAAACCCGGTGAAGGTGTCCAGAAAGAACAAGATCGCAGAGACAATCAAAACCCCGCGCAAGGCGCCAAAGCAAACGCCCAACACACGATCGGTGCCCGACAGCCCGGTTCGCTCAACCAGAGAGCCCATCGCATAATTGACGATGGCTCCCACAATCAACGTCGCAATAAACAGAATGGCGATAGCGATGCCGTTGCGAACCAGTTCATCTTCAAAGCGGGTGAAGTATCCCGCCAGATAGCCATAGTAGTGACTGGCAATGAAAAACGCACATCCCCAGGTAACCAGCGACAGCGCTTCACGGACAAATCCTCGAATCAAACTGACCAGAGCCGAGAACCCGATAATGCCGATAATGACGTAATCCACCCAAACCATGAACTATCCTACTCAATGAACAATAACCATCGACATGCGCGGCTCATCCTGTTCGCGGCGCATTCTAACAGAAAAAGAAAACGTTTGCGTACCGGAATTCCGCCCTATCTTCGCCAATCAATCAGCCAACGAAAAAACCACTGACGGGCCATGAAGATACCGCAGCAGGCAAGGCGACGGCGACCGGTTTTATCCGCAACGCTGTCTGCCAGCCCGGCATCCTCATGACGTCGTCCCGCGCTAATGCGCCGCTTTGACCTGCCCGCTCAGCCCGCTGATCTGCTGCAGTTCGCCAAGCGAAGACTGTAGCTTCTGCTTCGAGGCGTCCGGTCCTACATAAATCCTCGTGATCTGCCCGGACACGGGTGAAGACGGCACCGTGTAAGCCCGGAATCCGGAGAGTCTCAGCTTGGCGACGATTTCATTGACCTTGTCCGCATTTTTCAATGCGCCTAACTGCACGACGAAAGCCTGTCCCGCCGGAGCCTGCGGCGCGGCAGCCGGTTTATTCTCTACCGGTTTCGGCACAGGTTTAACCTCGGGCTTCGGCTTGGCTTCTGGTTTCACTTCCGGCTTGGGTTTCGGCTCGGATTTTACCGGAGGCGGAATGACCGGTGTGGCAGAGGGCGCGGAAGGCCGCGTCGCGGCAGGCGGAGCCGCGTTTTGAGGCGCTACGGTATCAGGCGCGCTATTCGCCGCACGATCGGCGCTCTCCATCTCCTCGCCGCTATCATCCGCATCAGGCATCGTCGTGCTGTCCGGCGACTGGGCCGTCAGGGACTGCGTGATAGGCGGTAGCGACTCCGCTTCCAGCGTATCTTCCGGCTTCGGCACCAGAGGAATAGCGGCAAACTCGTCCTGATAATGTTTTTTCTTACCGTCCAGCAGGCCCGGCAGCACGATCACGCCCAGCGCGACCAAAATGACGGTGCCGACCAGACGATTTTGAAATTTACTCGCCATCCGCCGCTCCTTCTTCAAGCGCGGACATCACATGCGCTACGGTGTGAAAGGAGCCGCAAACCACGACCACGTCGTGCTCATCGGCGTCCTGCATCGCCTCTCGCCAGGCGGAGACGACATCAGGATACGAACGGCTGCCCTCAAGATGCTGAGCGAGCAGATCCACGCTAGCGCCGCGCGGGCCTTCCAGCGGCGCGCAATACCACACATCCACCAGCGGTTTAAGCTGCTCCAGCGTGCTGGCGATATCTTTGTCGGACAGCATTCCGACCACGGCTCTTACGGCACCGTGCGGAGGCAACGCCGCCAAACGTTCGGACAAATAGGCCGCCGCATGAGGGTTGTGCGCCACATCCAAAATCAGCAACGGCTTATCGCCGGCAATCTGGAAGCGCCCCGGTAAGGTGGCGTCTCGCAGGCCGGTACGCAGTGCGTTCTCATCAACATTTAACGGCGATGCGTTCAATGCGGCAAGCGCCGTCGCGGCGTTTGGCTGCGGTACATTCGGTAAAGGCAGGCGGCTCAGACGTCCCTGCGCGTTTTCCCAGAACCAACCGCCTTCTTCCATCCCGTACCGCCAGTCGACATCGCGACGCAGCAGCTGCGCGCCTTTCTCATTCGCGACGTTCGCAATCGAGACGGGCATGTCCGGTTCGCCGACGACGGCTGGTTTGCCGTGACGAAAGATCCCGGCTTTTTCACGGCCGATGCTTTCGCGATCATGGCCGAGCCAGTCAGTATGATCGATAGCGATGCTGGTCACGACAGCGACGTCCGAGTCCACAATATTGGTCGCATCCAGACGACCGCCTAAGCCGACCTCCAGGATCACGACATCCAGCTGCGCCTGCTTGAAAAGCTGCAACGCCGCCAGCGTGCCGTACTCGAAATAGGTCAAAGAGACGTTATCGCGCCCAGCTTCAACGACGGCAAACGCCTCGCTGTGCATGGCTTCCGGCAATTCTTCGCCCTGAATGCGAACGCGCTCGGTGTAGCGCAGTAGATGAGGCGAGCTGTAGACGCCCACCCGCAGCCCAGCGGCTAACAGAATGGACTCCAGCGTACGGCAAGTTGTGCCTTTGCCGTTAGTGCCTGCGACGGTGAAGACAGTATTGGCGGGCTGGCGAAGTTGAAGAGAGTCGGCCACCTGTTTGATGCGGTCCAGGCCAAGGTCGATGGCCTGCGCGTGCAGGTGTTCCAGATAATAAAGCCACGTGGCCAAAGGCGACGTGGCTTTAGGTGTTTGAAGATTATCCATGAGACCCGCTCGCTTACTTACGGTTCATTGATACAGGGAGCGACGGAGCACGTCGCAACCGTGCTCCCCGTACATCATCGGTTAGGCTTCATCCTGTGATTCAGACGAAGCGGTCGGCCGCGGCTCTTCCACTTCAGGCTGCGGTTCCGGGTGGTTCGTCAGCTTGGCGAGGATCGTCGCCAGCTTGTAACGCATATCAGGGCGACGAATAATCATATCGATCGCGCCTTTTTCCACCAGAAACTCGCTGCGCTGGAAGCCTGGCGGCAGTTTCTCACGCACCGTCTGTTCGATAACACGCGGACCAGCGAAGCCGATCAGCGCTTTAGGCTCGGCGATATTCAGATCGCCCAGCATCGCCAGACTGGCGGAGACGCCCCCCATGGTCGGGTCCGTCATCACGGAGATGTAAGGCAGGCCGCGCTCGCGCATTTTGGCCAGTGCCGCACTGGTTTTCGCCATCTGCATCAGCGACATCAGCGCTTCCTGCATACGGGCGCCGCCGCTGGCGGAGAAGCAGACCAGCGGGCAGTTGTCTTCCAGCGCTTGCTCTACCGCACGCACAAAGCGCGCGCCGACCACAGACGCCATCGAGCCTCCCATAAAGGAGAATTCGAAAGCCGCGCCCACGACAGGCATGCCGTGGAGCGTGCCTTTCATGACGACCATGGCATCTTTCTCGCCGGACTGCTTCTGTGCCGCAGCCAAACGATCTTTATACTTTTTGGAGTCCCGGAACTTCAGGACGTCCTTGGGTTCCAGTTCACTACCGAGTTCAACCGTATTTTCTGTATCCAGAAAAGCGTGAAGACGCGCACGCGCGGATAGACGCATATGATGGTCGCACTTCGGACAGACTTCCAGATTACGTTCCAACTCGGCGCGGTAAAGTACCTGACCGCAACTATCACATTTAGTCCAGACGCCTTCAGGAATGTTGGCCCGACGGGTCGGTGTGATATGACTTTTATTTAGAATTCGTTCAATCCAGCTCATTGATAACCTTTCTGCTTGAACCTGGCCACAGGCCAGTACGCTGCTCAGCGTTTATTATGTTCTGCTGACGCAGCCGACAAAGCGATGCCTTATCCGCCAAGGGCGGGATACGACATGGGCATTTATAGCGGTTCACGTGAACATAGCCGTAAGTGCCGCCCATTAAACCATAATGACCCGATACTGTGGATAAAAAACTGGTCACACCGAATGTTAAAATAATTTTTACTTATTTCACATTCTGACGCGAAGCCGACCGTTTGTGACGCCAAAACTCAATCACGCCCGGCAGGATGGAAATAAAGATAATACCCACAATCAGGAGTTTAAGATTGTCCTGCACAATCGGCAAATCCCCAAACAGGTAGCCGGCGTAGGTGAACAGCAGCACCCACAGCAGTGCGCCTGCGACGTTGAAGAGGGCAAAATGTCGATAGCTCATGTGCCCCATCCCCGCCACAAACGGCGCGAATGTTCTCACAATCGGCACGAACCGCGCCAGAATAATTGTTTTCCCGCCGTGACGGCCGTAAAACTCGTGGGTCTTGTCCAAATAGCTGCGACGGAAGATCCGAGAGTGGGGATTACGGAACAATCGTTCACCGAACAGCCGTCCGATGGTGTAATTGACTGCATCGCCCAGAATGGCCGCGATAACCATCAGCACCACCATCAGATGCACATCCAGCACGCTGCCCGGCAACGCTGCCAGCGCCCCCGCGACGAACAGCAGCGAGTCGCCGGGAAGAAACGGTGTCACCACCAGACCCGTTTCACAGAACAAAATCAAAAACAGGATCGCATAAATCCAAACGCCGTATTGCGCGACCAGCTCGGCCAGGTGCACATCGATATGCAGAATAAAATCAATAATAAAGTGTATAAATTCCATTATGTTACCCATCATCAGACCGTGCAGTTCGGCGAACGGCAGCGAATCAATCATCAAGTAAAAACAGCGGTCCCATCGGGACGGACGGCAGCCCGAACGACTCGGGATAATCCACGTCCACCAGATACAATCCCTCAGCCTTAGCCGTCGCAGCGGCCAGCTTACGATCTTTGGCCGCCAGCAGCTCCGCCATCCAGCTTTCAGGCCGATTTCCACACCCGATTTCCATCAGGCTGCCCACAATATTGCGCACCATATGGTGCACGAAGGCATTGGCCTTGATATCTACCACAATGTAAGCGCCGTGCCGCACAACCTTTAAATGTTTTACATTTCGCCACGGCGTACGCGACTGGCACTGCACCGCCCGGAAAGAGGTAAAGTCATTCTCCCCCAGCAAACACTGCCCCGCTCGCTCCATGCGCTCAGCGTCGAGCGGATGATAAAAGTGCGTCATACCGTGCGACAAAATGGCCGGGCGATAGCGGTGATTGTAAATCAGATAGCGATAGCGTCGGGCGGTGGCGCTGAAACGGGCATGGAATTCCTCATCCACCGTCTTCACCCAACGCACCGCGATATCCGGCGGCAGATGGGTATTGACGCCCATGGTCCAGGCCGCGTCTTTCCGTACGGCGTGCGTGGTGAAATGCACCACCTGACCGGTGGCATGCACCCCGGCATCGGTCCGTCCCGCGCAGAACACGGTGATCGGCTCATCAGCGACCTGAGACAGCGCGGCTTCCAGACATTGCTGGACGCTGTCGACCTCTGCCTGACGCTGGTAGCCGTAATAACGGCTGCCGTCATATTCAATTCCGAGGGCAATTTTCAGCGGCGCCACGTCTTCCGCAACCTGCAACACTGTCATGATTACCCCAGATGCTCCTGAATCAGGAGTTCGGCGGTTTCAACGGCCATCAACGCGCCGCCAAAGCGCACGTTATCCGCCACTGACCAGAACTGCAGCAGCTCCGGCATGCCATAATCGTTGCGCAGGCAGCCCACGCTGAGCTGTACGTTGCCGGAAGCGTCATCGACCTGCGTCGGGTAGTCTTCGTCATCGCTGATTGAAACATCTTCCGACTGTTGCAGCTCCTCGCGGGCTTCTTCCGCGGAGAGCGGACGCATGCCTTCCATATGCACCACCTGCGCATGACCGTAGAAGACCGGCGACTGGACACAGTTGACCGCAATCGGCAGCCCGTCGTCCTGCAGGACTTTACGCACCTGATCGACCAGACGACGCTCTTGCATCACACTGCCTTCGCTATCCGGCAGCAGCGGCAACAGGTTGAACGCCAGCTGTTTCGGGAACATCCCGGCTTCCGGCGGCATGCCGTTTAGCAGACGGGCGCTCTGTCCGGCCAGATCGTCGACCGCCGCTTTACCGCGCGCGGAAACCGACAGCAGGTTGGTGACGTGCAGACGAGAAAGTCCGGCCTGTTCCGTCAATGGCTTTACCGCTCTCAGCAGTTGGCTGGTCAGACTATCGGCCACGGCCACGAGGTTGCGATTGCGATAATCCGCCAACACGTGGGAGTTCACACCCGGAACAACCAGAGGGACATCCGGTTCTTGCGCGAACAAGCCGCTGCTGTCGATCACCAGACAGCCAGAGTTACCCGCTTCGTCCGCATAGCGGGCGCTCGCCTCGGTGCCTGCGACGAAAAACGCCAGCTGCGCCTGCGACCAGTCGAATTCCTCCGCGTTCGTCACCAGACAAGAGCGGCCGTTGAAACGAAGGGTTTCCCCCGCGCTATGCTCACTCGCCAGCGGATAGATTTCTCCCACTGGAAATTCACGTTCCTGCAATAGCTCCAGCAACGCGGTGCCGACGGCGCCAGTTGCGCCTAGCAGCGCTATATTCCAGCCATTGGTCATTTGGTTCTTCTCCCCAAATTTTTCATAACACAGGCCAGGCGACAGCAACATCGCCCGGACAAAAAGGTTTATTCACGAATAGAGCGATCAGTTATCGCCCTGAAAAACGGCGCTGAAGCCCAGTTGGTTGAGCAGCTCGACGCTGTCGCGATCGGCGCAGATCACCTGAAGCGACGACCATTCGCGGCGCTCCTGATAGGTTTTACGCAGACGATCGAACCCGCCGCTGATGTGGGCGACGCCGCGCAGCATCGCATCATCGCGACGCACGTCGTAAACCAGATGAACCAGACGTTTGAGCAGCGATTGATCCAGCGGTTGAGTCAGCGTAACGGAAGTCACTTCGGGCGTGGGCAGCAGCGAAGACAGCGCCACCTGCTGCGGCTGGCCGATAAAGCGGCTCCAGGCTTCAAAAACCTGCGTCGTGCCGCGCGCTTTGCCTTCCAGCGTGTACCCGGCAATATGTGACGTGCCGATGTCCACCCGGTCCAGCAGCGCTGTCGATAGCTCGGGTTCCGGCTCCCAGACATCCAGGACCACGCTGAGCGATTTTCCACGCGCCAACGCCTCAAGCAGTGCCGCATTGTCGACGACCGGTCCACGACAGGCGTTGATCAGAATGGTGCCTTCCGCCAGCGTATCCAGCAGATCCGCATCCACGCTGTGATAGGTTTGGTAAGGACCGTCTTTATACAGCGGCGTGTGAAACGTCAGCACGTCGGCCTGAGCCGCGACCTCTTCGAGTGAGAGGAAGTTCTCCTGATCACCACGATCGGCGCGCGGCGGATCGCACAGCAACGTACGGACGCCCCATGCTTTAAGGCGCGCGTTGAGACGTGCCCCCACATTGCCCACGCCGATAATGCCGACGGTGCGGTCGCGTAACGAGAAACCATCCCGCTCAGCCAGTCCCAGCAGAGCGGAAAAGACATACTCGACGACGGCAATCGCGTTGCAACCCGGCGCGGCGGAGAACGCAATGCCCGCCTGCTGTAAGAAAGTTTCGTCGACATGGTCGGTGCCCGCCGTCGCCGAACCGACGAACTTCACCGATTTTCCCGTCAGTAAGTCGGCATTGACCTTGGTGACCGAACGCACCATCAGCGCATCGGCATCATCCAATGCGGCGAGCGGCAGAGGTCGTCCCGGCACGGCAGTGACGTCGCCCAAGCGGCTGAATAGCTCGCGGGCATAGGGCATATTTTCATCAACAAGGATTTTCACGTTACGTTTCCTGAAAGGCGTGTGGCGTCGGACGCACAGCGGCGGCGAAAACAGGGGCGTTATTCTGCCACAAACCGACGAGGGGGAACACCGGCGAATCGCCCGGCTTGTTGCGCCGCGTTACAGAAATTTTACGTCAAACGCCCTGCCCGACTACCCGTTACGGATCGGGGTTGTTATCATAACGTTCAACTATTCTTTCTGTTATCCCACTTCGAACAGAAACCGCACGGTAAGGATCGTGTTATGCAGCCCGTGAACAGCCCCGGCACGTCTTTGCCAGGCGACCGCAACATTGATACCACGCCGCTGAAAACCGGCGGTACGGCGCGCGAAGACGCACCGTTGACGCCTGCGCAGCGCACATCGCTGGAGCGGCTTATCACGAAGATCATGTCGTTAAGTTCGCTGAAATCGGCCGAAATCTGGGCCGGTATGCGTCACGACATCGGTCTGAAAAGCGGTGCCGAGATTCTGTCCGGTCATTTTCCCACAGCTGAGCAGGCGCTGCAAAGCCGGCTAACCTCTGTGCAGAATACGTTAGGCACGCGCCAACTGTTGCAGCAACTCACCGAATTGCTGCCGCAGGGCAACAACCGTCAGGCGGTGAGCGACTTTATCCGCCAGCAGTTCGGCCACACCGTGCTGAGTTCACTGAGCGGCAGTCAGCTACAGCAGGTTGTCACGCTGTTGCAGAACGGTCAGTTGCCGCAGCCGAGCGCCTCGTTGCCGCCCGGCACATTTCCCCCGTCGGCCCAGCCTTCTCCCACCGAGCCGCAACCCGGCGCGCTGCCGCAAACCAGCGCGCCGCTGGATCGTCGCCTGCTGCCCGCCGAGCAAAACAGCCTGAATCAGCTGATTACCCGACTGACGACGCTGACCGGCGAATCCCCCGCGAAGGTGTTGCTGGCGCTGATGGATGTCCAGGGGCTGAAGCCTAATGACGCGATCCCCGCTAAAAACTTCCCGTTGCTGAGCCAACTGCTGCAAACGCAGGTCGCCATGATGCAGAACCACACGTCGCCGACGCTGGCGGCGCTGCAACCGGCGCTCAAACAGCCGATGGATGCACAGGAACAGCAGATGGTGCAGGATTATGCGCAGTCTCGTTTCAATGCCGGGATGCAGACGCCGTTGACGCCGATGCAGATTGCCGATGTCGTCACGTTTCTCTACAGCAAACGGCTTCAGCAGCTACAGGAAAAAGAGACGGCGACGGCTGGTTCCGCGTCAGCGCCGATGCTATCTACGGCCCCTTTATCTCAGCCCTGCCCCCCGAACTGCGGCCACTCTTCAGCCGTCCGCGCGGCGTACTGATTCTGTGCGCAGTGTGTGTGATCGTTTTGCTGTGGATACTGATGTAGGCCCGCGGTTAGCGGTTAGCGGTTAGCGGTTAGCGGTTAGCGGTTAGCGGTTAGCGGTTAGCGGTAGAAAAGCGGATGGCCGTGCGTCAATCAATCAGGCGAGATAAAAATAACCGGGGCTGGGAGCCCCGGTTTGCGTAGTGCGCTTACTGCTTGAGTTTGCTCATGACCAGAACGGCGTTGGTGCCGCCGAAACCGAAACCGTTGGACATCACGGTGTTCAGCTCACGTTCGGTCGGTTCAGTGATGATGTTCATCCCTTCACCCTGCTCGTCCAGCGTTTCGATGTTGATGCTCGGCGCGATGAAGTTATGCTCCAGCATCAGCAGCGTATAGATAGCTTCCTGTACGCCCGCAGCCCCCAAAGAGTGACCCGTCATCGCTTTGGTTGCGGAGATAGCCGGCGTGTCGTTGCCGAACACTTCGCGGATCGCGCCCAGTTCCTTCACATCGCCGACCGGCGTTGAAGTTCCGTGGGTGTTGATGTAATCGATCGGCCCTTCGATATCCTGCATAGCGATTTTCATGCAGCGTACTGCGCCTTCGCCAGACGGAGCAACCATGTCGGCGCCATCGGACGTTGCACCGTAGCCCACGACTTCAGCATAGATGTGAGCGCCACGCGCCAGCGCGTGTTCCAGCTCTTCCACAACAACCATACCGCCGCCGCCAGCAATGACGAAACCATCACGGTTCGCATCATAGGTACGAGAGGCTTTTTCCGGCGTGTCGTTGTATTTGGTGGACAGTGCGCCCATCGCATCAAACTCGCAGGACAGCTCCCAGCTCAGCTCTTCGCCGCCACCGGCAAACACGATGTCCTGTTTACCCATCTGAATCTGCTCAACGGCATTACCGATACAGTGTGCGGAAGTCGCACACGCTGAGCTAATGGAGTAGTTGATACCGTGGATCTTGAACGGTGTGGCCAGACAGGCGGAAACGCCAGAGCCCATCGCTTTGGTGACCACGTACGGACCCACAGCTTTCACGCCGCGCGGGCTACGCATTGCATCGGCACCCAGTACCTGATAGTGCGGGGAACCACCGCCGGAACCGGCGATCAGACCCACACGCGGGTTGTTCTGATAAACTTCTTCGGACAAACCCGCATCCTTCACCGCCTGCTCCATGGAGAGGTAGGCATAAATGGCAGCATCATTCATGAAACGCACGATCTTACGGTCGATCAGGCCAGTCGTGTCCAGTTTAACGTTGCCCCAGACGTGACTACGCATGCCGGCATCTTTCATCTCTTGAGAAAAAGTGATTCCTGAACGGCCCTCACGCAGAGATGCAAGAACTTCCTCTTGGTTATTACCTATGCTAGATACGATCCCAAGACCTGTAATCACTGCACGTTTCATTCAATACCTCATTCGTTTGTATAAGCATTTAGGATACTGCGAAGCACTTTAGCTTACACTTGTAAGCTGAACAAGTCCGATCTGCCTAACTTTGCACAAATTTGCACACTGAGGGGCTGACCGTTAAACTTCCGCCACCACCTGAATTATGAGTGAGTTGCTGTGATTACGCCCGCCATCCGAACCGCTTCGCTAAGCTGGAACTCTCAGGGTACACCTGTTTCGCTACAGTTTGACGACGTCTATTTTTCCAACCAGGATGGGCTCGCGGAAACCCGCTATGTCTTTCTACAGGGCAATCACTTACCCGCACGTTTTGCACAAACTTCACGCGCGACTTTCACCGTAGCGGAAAGCGGATTCGGTACCGGACTGAATTTCTTGACCTTATGGCAAGCGTTCGCCGATTTCCGCCGTGAGCAGCCCGACGCCACCTTGCAACGTCTGCACTACATCAGTTTTGAAAAGTACCCCCTGCAGGTAGGCGATCTGGCGGCCGCGCATGCCCAGTGGCCCGAACTGGCCGCGTTCGCCGACGAACTGCGACAACACTGGCCGACGATGTCCCCCGGCTGCCATCGGCTGATACTGGCTGACGGTCACATCACGCTCGATCTGTGGTTCGGCGATATCAATGACCTGTTGCCCCAGCTCGATGAGAGCATCAATCATCAGGTCGACGCCTGGTTTCTGGACGGTTTCGCCCCCTCGAAAAACCCGGACATGTGGACCGCCAACCTGTTCAACGCGATGGCGCGGTTGTCCCGTCCCGGCGGCACCTTCGCCACCTTCACCGCAGCGGGCTTTGTCCGTCGAGGATTGCAGGAAGCTGGGTTCAATGTCTGTAAAGTCAAAGGATTCGGCCACAAGCGCGAAATGCTGAGCGGAGATCTACCAGAAGCCATCCCCGTTACCGAATCCGCGCCCTGGTATCATCGTCCTGCCGCCACACAGCCACAGGAAGTCGCCATCATCGGCGGCGGTATCGCCAGCCTGTTGACGGCGTTGGCGCTGCAACGGCGTGGCTCCAAAGTCACCTTGTATTGCGCCGATGAACAGGTGGGACAAGGCGCTTCCGGCAACCGACAAGGCGCGCTCTATCCGCTGCTCAATGATAAGCACGATGCGCTGTCGCGTTTTTTCGCCAGCGCGTTCGGCTATGCCCGACGCACCTACGATGCACTGGCGGCTCAGGGCGTAGACTTCGAACACCAGTGGTGCGGCGTCAGCCAGTTAGCGTTTGACGATAAAAGCGCGCGCAAAATCGACCGAATTCTCGCCGGGCAATGGCCTGATGAACTGGTGCATACAGCCAGCGCGCAGACGCTGACTCAGCCTGCGGCGTCCCGCTTGTTCATCGCGGCATTACGTATCCGTCAGGGGGATGGTTGTGCCCGGCCGAGCTGACCGCCGCCGCGTTGGTGCTGGCGATCCGCCAGGGTATGCAGGTCCGTTTAAACACGACCGTCACCGAGCTCACGTCGTCCCCTGACGGCTGGCGTTTGACGCTGGATAGCGGAGACAACGCCCAGCATGCCACGGTCATTCTGGCGAACGGACATCAGCTCAGCGACTGGTCACAGACGCGTCACCTCCCCACCTACGCCGTGCGGGGACAGGTGAGTCACGTGCCCGGCAACGCCCAACTGCGTCCTCTTAAACAGGTGCTATGCTACGATGGCTATCTGACGCCGATCAGCCCGCGACACCAGCAGCACTGCATCGGCGCCAGCTATCACCGAGGAGACTCCGGGACCGAGTATCGCGATGCGGATCAGCAGCAGAACCGCCAGCGGTTAATCGACTGTCTGCCGTCGCTGTCATGGCCGACGTCGATAGATGTCTCCGACGGCAACGCGCGATGCGGCGTACGCAGCGCGTTGCGCGATCACCTGCCGCTGGTCGGCGCCGTCCCTGACTATGAGCAGACGCTGGCCCAGTATCAGACGCTCCCTCAGCAGCTGGCGGCGGCGCACGTTCCGGCGCAGGCCCCGGTTCACCCTAACCTGTTTATTCTCGGCGGTCTTGGGTCCCGCGGTCTCTGTTCCGCCCCGTTGGCGGCGGAGGTGCTGGCTGCCCAAATGTACGGAGAACCGTTGCCGCTGGACAGCGCTACGCTGGCCGCCCTGAACCCAAACCGATTCTGGGTCAGAAAGCTGTTGAAGCGTCGCCCGGTGTGATCAGCGGATAACCAGTCCCTATTAAGGCGGGCATAACAGCAATTTCGTTCTACTTTTTACCGTATTGGGAGCGCAGAGATGGGACAGCAGGCACCGCAGGAACACACTAACTTTAGCCATCACCCCACCTTGGGCGGGCTGGACATGCTGCAAGCTCGCTATCACCACCAGCGTTTTTCCCGCCATTCGCACGAGAATTTCTGCATCGGCGTAATTGAGGAAGGCGCGCAGCGTTTCTACCGCACCGGTGGTGAACACGTCGCGCCCAAGGGCGATATCATTCTGGTCAACGCGGATGAAATCCATACGGGCTGCGCAGGCACCGCCGATGGCTGGTCCTATCGCGCCATCTACCCGTCGGTGGATATGCTGCGCGGCCTGTCGAGCACTATGCACGACCATCAAGGCGGCGCGCCCTGGTTTCCCCACGCGGTCGCCCACGATCCGGGCCTGTCTGAACAGCTGCGCATGGTCTTCTCGCTCCTGGCCGTCGAAGGCAATACCCTGTTAAAGGAAACCCTGCTCTGCTCGTCGCTGGTCTGGTTGATGATGCGTCATGGAAAAACGCAAACGGAAGTCCGTCCACTGACGAAAGCCGACCACGCCATCCGCGAAGTCAAAATGCTGCTGGATGACTGTCCGGAAGAAAACCTGTCGTTACTGGAGCTGGCGAACCGGGCCGGGCTTAGCCCGTGGCACTTCCTGCGACAGTTCAAAAACCTGGTCGGAATGCCGCCTCATGCCTATCTCGTGCAGTCCCGGCTGCGTAAGGCGACCACGCTGCTGCGTCAGGGAGCGACGCTCTCCGATGTTTCCGTCCGCTGCGGCTTTTCGGACCAAAGTCACTTTAATCGCCACTTTAAAAAAGCGCTGGGCGTAACGCCGGGGCAATTTGTACGCGCGATAACACGCTGAAAATAGCGTGACGATCCGCGGTCATTGAGATCCCTTCCCTCCCGCGAAAGATGACCCGTTCGGGGCATCGCATGCCGCTCGCCTGAACCGTTTTACGAGCGCAATTTTCTTCAATATTTGTTCGGGTGCCTGGGTTACCTTTTGGCGACCTATTACACCCACAAGGACATTTTGTATGAACGTGTCGGAAACCCTCCGCTCTCCCTGGCAGGGCACCGTTACGGGCTGCGTGGCCGTCTTACCGCTGTGTCTTGCGGTGGTCCCCTGGGGCATCCTCGCGGGGTCGATGGCGGTTCAGGCTGGGCTCACCTTCTGGCAAAGCGTCGGCATGTCGGCGGTAATCTTCGCCGGCGCGGCGCAATTGGTCACGCTGGGGCTACTGATGTCTGGGGCCAACGTGCTGACCATCGTCATGACCGTGTTTGTGATTACTCTGCAACACCTGATCTACGGGTTGACCCTCAGAGACGCCGTTTCTCGCCTCAGCAGCCGTTTCCGCATTCCCATTGGTTTTTTGCTGACGGATGAACTGTTTGCGCTTGCTGCCGGGAAAGATAATCGCAGCCGACTGTCGCCGGGGTATCTCATTGGCGCGGGGCTGACCTTTTATCTGTGCTGGGTGATGTGCAGTCTGTCTGGCATTTTACTGGCTTCCTCGATCCCCGATCTGGAGCGCTACCATCTCGATTTCTCGATTGTAGCGACCTTTATCACGATCATTGTTCCCATGGTAAAAAATATCGGAACGCTGTGCGGCGTCGCGTTTTCCCTGATCGCCGCGATGCTGTTGTCTTATTGGCAGGTTGAAGGCGCCGTCATTATCGGGGGTCTCGGCGGCATGCTGTGTTCTGTGGTGATCGAACGTCTGGGAGGCGCATCGTCATGAGTTGGTTCTTATTGTTTGTGCTGGCGGGCGTGGTGTTTTTCAATCGCTATCTGTTTCTCGACCCGCGCGTGCCGGTGAGGCTACCGCTGTGGATCCGCCAGGCGCTGCACTATTCCGCACCCTGTATGTTGACCGCGATATGCGGACCGGTACTCCTCATGCATCACGACGCGCTGCGACCGTTCCCGGATAATCCCTATCTGTGGGGCGCGCTGGGCTGCGTGATGATCGCGCTGTTGATTCGCAATGTGCTTTTGGCGGTTGCCTGCGGACTGACGTGGTTCTATGCGCTGTGTTTCTGGCTGGGCGTTTGAAGGTGCCGGTGCCGGAGCGATCCGGCACCGGTTAAAGGAAGGATCATTGCGTTACTGTTGGGAGGACGCCTGCTGGTAGAGACGATCCCACATCTGATTGACCAGAACCTGATCCGGCGGAGACAGTTCGCCGTTTTTGATGGCCTTGCGTACGCTGTCCTCAACACGGCTGCACAAGGCTTCTGCCGTATGCTCGCCGTTTTCCTCAGCTTCCGCGACCGCCAAGGTCAAATGACCGCGCAGATATCCCCCGGCAAAAAGCTCATCGTCGCTGGCGTGCTCCACCATGTCATCAATCAGCGCCAGGATGCGCGATTCAAATTCTGCGATCATTCATTGTCCTCGGTTGTTCAGTGTTGCCCATCGTCCGCTCAGCAGAGATCGGCGGGATACGGGAAATCCGCCGGGGTCAGCGGCGCCGTATGATAAAACGCGTGCAGCGCCTGAATTAAGCGGCCCGGACGTTCGGGAACGCCCTCCTCCAGATAGCGCATCACCTGCGCGTGCACACGGCGTTGAAAGGCAATGCGATCGGGCGTCACATCGCCGTTCAGGTTATCGCAGCTCACGTTAAAGGGAAACGCCGCCGCGACGCAAAACATCCACTCCAGCGCCTGCGGTTTAATCTCCACCGACTCGAACTGTTGCTGCGTGGCCGCGTCGCGTCCGTCGGGACAGTACCAGTACCCGAAATCCACGAGTTTGCGCCGTTCCGCGCCTGCAATGCACCAATGGGAAATCTCGTGCATCGCACTGGCGTAAAAACCGTGGGCGAACAGAATACGGTGGTAATCCGTTTGCTCATCGGCCGGGAGGTAAATCGGTTCGTCTTCGCCTTTGACCAGGCGCGTATTAAAATCTTCGCTAAAACAGTCGTTAAACACCTGAATCAGGTGCTCGTAATCGTGTGTCATGATGTTGTTAACCGGTTCGGTCATGAGAATAGCTGCCCCACCCAATGCGCGATGTCCTGCCCATGGCTGTCATAAATCAGTTTGATGCTCATCAGCGCGGACACCATCACCAGCATAGGGCGAATCAACTTCTGCCCTTTGGTGAGCACCATTTTCGCCCCCAACCGCGCGCCGATGATTTGCCCCAAGAGCATCACGCCGCCGATGATCCACATGACTTTGCCGCTCAGTATGAAGAACAGCAGACCGCCGAAATTGGAGGTGAAGTTGAGCACCTTGGCGTGTGCGGTGGACTTCGCCAGATTGAAGCCGCGTAGCGTCAGGTAGGACAGCGCGTAAAACGATCCTGCGCCCGGTCCGAAAAAGCCGTCGTAGAATCCCACGCAGGCGCCGCCGACCAGAGCGAACGGAACGGGAGAGAGCCGACGCTGTCGATCTTCGTCGCTGATTTTAGGCATCAACAGAAAATACAGGCCGATGCCGATCACCAGCACCGGCAGCAACTGGCGCAGGAAATCCGCGTGAATCTGCTGAATCAGCCAGGCGCCGCTGATCGCGCCAAGAAAGGTACAGACCACCGCCAGTTTCTGCTCACGCAGATCGACCGCCCCACGGCGGATAAAGTACAGGCTGGCGGAAAACGATCCGCCGACGCCCTGCAGTTTATTCGTCGCCAGCGCCTGCGCGGGCGATAGCCCTGCCGCCAACAGCGCGGGGACCGTCAATAAACCGCCGCCCCCGGCAATGGAATCGATAAATCCCGCTGCGACGGCAATAGCAAACAGCAGGCCGAGCAGTTCCGGCCCTAAGATCAAACCATCCATGATGTTTTATTCCGCGGCAAAGTGTCGGTTCAGCAACGCCTGACAGGAAGCGGGCAGCGGCGGAGGCGTAGTTTTCTGCGGCGCGACGGCGCCCGGTTTACGCGGCTGGAACCAGCTTTGCAACTCAGCGCCACAGCCATCGCCCGCCGGCGGCGGATCCTGATCCTGACACTCAAGACTGTTCGCCGGGCAACGCAGACGAACGTGCATATGAGCACGGTGTGCGAACCACGGACGAACCTTGTGCAACCAGCTGCGATCGCTCCCGGCTTCCTGGCATAGACGCTGCTTGATCGCCGGGTTGACGAAGATGCGCGTCACCGCGCTGTCCTGCGCCGCCGTCTTGATCAGCGTCAGGGCATCATGGTTCCACAGGCGTGGATTCACCGCTTTGTCCCCCGGTAAAACCAGATCGATAGGTTGTGGATTCAAGAGATCCTGCGAGCTCCAGCGCTGACGAGGCACCTGTAGCCAGACGTCCACGTCCAGACCGGACTGATGGCTGGCGTGTCCGCTGCTGAAACGGCCGCCCGCCGGCATCCCCATGTCTCCGACCAGCACGATACCGCCGTTCTGGCGATGTACGCTGGCGCTGAGGCGATGAATAAACGCCAGCAGATCCGGATGGCCGAAGTAGCGACGCTGATCGACCCGCATCACCTGATAGTCAGTCGCCTGCAACGGCAGTGATTGCGCGCCGATGATGCAGCCGTTAGCGAATGAGCCTATCGCCTGCGGGCGTCCGGGCACCGGATGGGTGATCTCCTGCCAGGGCGTCGCTGCCCCAGCCGCGGCGCAGCAGAGCAGCGCCATCAAACCTATCAAAGCTGTTTTCATATACGGGTTACCAACGGGGAACTGAAGTGTTCACGTCCGCGCACTGCGCGCGCTGGCGTAATAAATGGTCCATCAACACGATAGCCATCATCGCCTCGGCGATGGGCACGGCGCGAATACCCACGCAGGGATCGTGACGCCCACGGGTGACCATTTCCGTCGCTTCGCCCGTGCGGGTGATCGTGCGTCCCGGCACCATGATGCTGGACGTCGGCTTGAGCGCCAGATGCGCCACGACCGCCTGACCGCTGCTGATACCGCCCAGAATGCCGCCCGCATGATTACTCTGGAAACCGTCCGGCGTAATCTCGTCGCGGTTTTCGCTGCCGCGTTTCCCCACGACCGCAAAACCGTCGCCGATTTCGACGCCCTTCACGGCGTTGATGCTCATCAGCGCATGCGCCAAATCCGCATCCAGCCGGTCGAATACCGGCTCGCCCAGCCCCGCGGGCACGGACTCGGCCACCACCGTCACGCGTGCGCCGATAGAGTCGCCCTCTTTCTTCAACGCGCGCATCAGTTCATCCAGCGCTTCCAGCTTGGACGGATCGGGGCAGAAGAACGGGTTCTGTTCAACCTGATCCCACGCTTTCAGTTCACAGTGGATATCGCCCATCTGCGTCAAACAGCCGCGGATATTCACGCCGTGCTGGAGTTGCAGGTATTTCTTGGCGATCGCGCCCGCCGCGACGCGCATTGCCGTTTCACGCGCGGAAGAACGACCGCCGCCGCGATAGTCGCGCTGACCGTATTTCTGCTCGTAGGTGTAGTCGGCATGTCCGGGACGGAACAGATCTTTAATCGCGCTGTAGTCCTGCGAGCGCTGATCGGTATTTTCGATCAGTAGGCCAATGCTGGTCCCGGTCGTTACGCCGTCGAACACCCCAGACAAAATGCGCACCTGATCTGGCTCACGGCGCTGGGTGGTATAGCGAGAGGTGCCCGGACGACGACGGTCCAGATCGTGCTGCAAATCAGCTTCAGTTAATGGAATGCCCGGCGGAACGCCGTCCACCACACAACCCAAGGCAATACCGTGGGACTCACCAAAGGTGGTGACGCGGAAAAATTGCCCAATACTGTTTCCTGCCATCACGGCTCCTTTACTTCATTAAATAAGAGATCGTCAGGCGGGCTATCCGCGCCCGCATCCTGTCAATATGTTAGTCGCGATACAGGCTGAAGTGCGACTGGCATTCCAGCAGTTGTGCGCGAGTCAACATGAATACGCCATCGCCGCCGTGTTCGAATTCCAGCCAGGTAAACGGAATATCGGGATATTGGTCGATCAGATGCACCATGCTGTTGCCCACTTCGCAGATCAGCACGCCCTCTTCGCTGAGGTATTCGGTGGCGCGGGCCAGAATGCGACGTACCAGCTTCAGGCCATCGCTCCCGGCGGCCAGTCCCAGCTCAGGTTCATGGCGGAACTCGTCCGGCAGGTCCGCCATGTCTTCTTCATCGACATAAGGCGGATTGGTGACGATCAGATCGTAAGGCGTGGTCGGCAGGTCGCGGAACAGATCAGAACGGATCGGCGTGACGTGATGCTCCATGCCATGCTGTTCAATATTCTGCTCGGTTACCGACAGTACATCGCTGGAGATATCGACCGCGTCGACTTCCGCTTCCGGGAAAGCCTGCGCGCAGGCGATGGCGATGCAGCCGCTGCCGGTGCAGAGATCCAGAATATGATGCGGTTCGTGGTTCAACAGCGGTTCAAAGCCGTTATTAATCAGCTCACCAATCGGCGAGCGCGGCACCAACACGCGCTCATCGACGTAAAATTCCAGTCCGCAGAACCAGGCTTTGTTGGTGAGATAAGCGACGGGGATACGTTCGTTGATACGGCGGATCACGCGTTCCACAATGCGATGACGCTCGCCGGACGTCAGGCGGGCGCGGTACATGTCTTCGGGGATATCGAGGGGAAGATACAGACTCGGCAGCACCAGCTGCAGCGCCTCATCCCAAGAATTGTCGGTGCCATGACCGTAATAGACCTGTGCGGCGTTAAACCGGCTGACCGTCCAACGCAACATATCCTGAAGGGTATGCAGATCGTTGACCGCTTCATCGACGAAAATTTTGTCCAAGGTTGTCCTCCGCAGACATCTCTGAAAATCAAATTGCCGCCTAGTTTGCCATGAAGCCTGCGACAAATCAGCAGATATCACCGTCCTGCGGCCCCTCAAGCCTTAGCGGAGCGCGCAAGAAAAGGTACACTTAGGAAAAACTAAGGCAGAGTACAGCGCTGATGAAAAACAAATACAGGCTGGATGAGGAGGAGCAGGCGCTTTTTCGCGCTTCGGTCGCAGGCGCCAGACGTCTGACTCAGGACACCTATCGCTATCAACCGCCGCGCCGCAAACTCTCAGAAGTGCCGCCGCGTAAAGCCATGCAGGAGCAGCGCGACGCCTGCTTTTATTTTTCGGATGAGTTTCAACCGCTATTGGAAAATGACGGCCCGGTTCGCTACATTCGCTCCGGCGCCAGCCACTATGAATTGAAAAAGCTGCGCCGAGGGGATTATCCGCCGGAGCTGTTTTTGGATCTGCATGGCCTGACTCAACAGGAAGCCAAGCAGGAGCTGGGCGCGCTGCTGGCCGCCTGCCGCCGGGAGCATGTCTACTGCGCCTGCGTCATGCACGGCCATGGCAAACATATACTTAAACAGCAAACGCCGCTGTGGCTGGCTCAGCACCCCGACGTTGTGGCTTTCCATCAGGCCCCGCGCGAATTCGGCGGCGACGCTGCATTACTCGTACTGGTGACGCTCGATAGCAACGCCAGATAACGCTCCCAACATGTCGGCGGCAAATTGCCGCCCACCTGTTCTTCCATTTTCCCGTGGCGCATCTCGCCGCCCCTCAATGAATCTGACTCATGCGGCCTTTAGATCGCGGCAAAACCTTGTATGGCCAACATATGGCGTACGGGGGAAAACTCATCAGGGTGAATATGGGAGAGACGTCGTGCGGTGCCGGTATGCCCTGCTACAGGCATACCGACCGATGAGGCTTGAGCGGGCTTATTTATTTGGCTTTGGCGGCGTTAGCGACCAGCTGGGCCGGGCTGACCTGCCACTGGCATACACCTGCGCCGGAGGCGTCGAACTGAACGTCGGCCACGGCCGAGGTGGCGAACATCGGGGCCGTTTCTTGCGGACACAGTGCCGCGACCAGATAACCGACCAGCGGCAGATGCGAGATCACCAGCACTGCCCCCACACCCTGAGCCGCCAACACTTCCAGATAGTCACGTACCTGTTCAGCGCTGCCGCCCGGCGTCAGCTCCGGCAGGCACTCGTCCTTGACCGGCAGTTGCCATGCTTCCCTGACGGCCTGCAGCGTTTGCTGCGCGCGCAGGAATGGGCTGACCAGAACGCGGTCGACGTCGATACCCTGGCTAGACAACCAGGCGGCCATCTGACGAGATTCATCACATCCACGAGCACTGAGAGGACGAAGCGCATCACTGGCTGCGTCAGGTACGGCATCGCCGTGACGCATGATCAAAACTTGCATATTACACCGCTATATTAATGAAGAAGCTGTGCGCGTAACGAGGTAACAGGCGCAGCCGACGCTCGTGCATTCGGCTGTGCCTGACCGACGGAAACACACGGTTCAGGAGCTCATTGCTGGCGTTTTAACCAGACGGAAGCGCATTTTTTTACTCCAATTGGCTGCCGATAGCAACCGAACGCCCTTCTCCGGCGAACGATGAACACATGGCCGCGCAAAGAAGATTCTTTAAATTCATTACTTTTCAGCGAATTACAAAGATACGGTCCCATCGTCCACACAGAAAACAAAACATGGTGTTGTTTTTTGTGCCGATGAATATTCGCACTCTCACCACACGATCAGACATTGGCCTGCCTATTCAGACCGATATCTTCCAGCATAGTTCGGCGCGCGCTTCGCTGAGGATATTCTCACTGGAGAATCTCCTTCGGAAATCAGCACCATTTGACGTAAGGAGCGACGCCGGGAAGTCCGGCTGTCGCTATTCGGCGGGAAGCCCCTCCGAGACGAAAAGCTTAGCGCAGGCCCAGCTGGAAAATCAGGGTTTCCGCCTGGCAGGCGAAAGTGAAGTCGATATCCATCTTCACGCCGCCCTCTACGTCGGCGAACGTGCTGTCGATAACGCAGGGCTCGGATTCCACGGAACGAGCTTTGTCGGTCAGTACCTTTTGCATGGCTTCCGCTTCTGCGCGGTCAGCAAACACACGGCTGTACGAAGCGGTGCAGTCGGTATTGTCCATGATGGTACCGACATCGACACAGCAACAGGCGGCCGTTTCTTCAGCGCTGCATTTGTTTATTGGATTAGTCATTACAAGGCTCCTCTGCGGTCATACCTGAAGGGCAGGCATGTTCCGGATCGTAAAAGGTCATTTCGACATTATTTTACCCGTCGCATCGCCGGAGCACTAGGACTTACTGATACTAAGGACATTAGCGGCTCCTCCCTTTCACCTTTGTTTTCCCGCTACACCGTTGTCATCCCCCCTCGCCTGCGGAAATCCCTTAAATATCACTCCATTTATTTAACAAAATAAAAACAACTACAGATCGAAATATTGATAATCGAATCTTTTTGTAACTGGTCTGATTTGTCACAAAGAGTAGCCAACCTACAATGCGCGTCCTTTTGTTACAGTTTCACGAAGTAACAGCGCTCAATAACAAAATACAATGAGGTTTTGGTCATGCACCAGAAAGGCCTGCTGAAAAAAACATCGCTTGCTGTGGCTCTAGCGCTGTTATCCAGCCAAGCATCCGCCGCAGGTTTCCAGCTTAATGAATACTCCTCGTCCGGACTGGGACGCGCATTCTCAGGCGAAGGCGCCGTCGCTGATAACGCGACGTCCGGCAGCCGCAACCCGGCCACGATGGCCTTGTTTGACCGCCCCGCGTTCTCTATCGGTGCCATTTATATCGATCCGGACGTTAATCTGCAGGGTCAAAACTCTCTGACGGGCCGCGGGGATACCAGCGCTCACAACATCGCGCCAGCGCAATGGGTGCCTAACCTGCACTACATCATGCCGCTGAACGATCGCTGGTCCGTCGGCGCCTCCGCTGTCACTAACTATGGACTGTCGACGGAGTTTCCCTCCGACTACGCCGCGGGCTCTATCGGCGGCACGACCAAACTGCTGACTTCCAACCTTAATCTTAGCGCCGCTTATCGTCTGAACCCGCACTTCAGCCTTGGATTGGGCGTTGACGCGGTTTATGCGAAAGCAAAAATTGTGCGTACCGCAGGCGAGCTGGCGTATATCCCTGTCTCACGAGGCGGTCTGGCGGGCGTGGTTAACGGCCCTTCTTCCGAGATAGCGCATCTGGAAGGTGAAGAGTGGGGTTATGGCTGGAACGCCGGTCTTCTGTATGAAGTCGACAATAATAACCGCATGGGTCTGACCTATCGTTCCAAAGTCGATATCGACTTCAAGGGCGATTATAAAAACGATCTGCCTCGCATTATCGCCACCAACACCACAACGGGCACCGGCGGCGAATACATTCCTGGCGCGCTGACGCTGTCGCTGCCGGAAATGTGGGAGTTCTCCACCTACCACCGTGTCGCGCCGAAATGGGCAGTTCACTACAGCTTTACCTACACCCGTTGGAGTCAGTTCGAAGAACTGAGAGCCACCGGCAGCAATAATCAGCAGTTGTTCGAGAAGCAGGAACATTTCCGCGACGCGTATCGCATGGCGCTCGGCACGACTTACTATTACGATGACACCTGGACTTTCCGTACCGGCATCGCATTTGACGATAGCCCGGTACCGGCGGAGAACCGTTCTGTCTCGATCCCAGACCAGGACCGCTTCTGGATTAGCGCCGGAACCACCTATGCGTTTAACAAGGACGCCTCCGTCGATCTGGGCATCTCTTACATGCACGGGAAAACCGTGACCATTAACGAAAAAGTGGCTGACAACTCGCCGGCGACCTACAGCTTTACCTCGAAAGGCACCGCCTGGCTGTACGGCATCAACCTGAACTATCGCTTCTGATCGGTTCATCCCGCGCCAGCAGTTTTTCAGCGCGCGGTAACACTTCATGTATTCACGTCTTTGAGACGATCAAAAAAGGCCGCTTACGCGGCCTTTTTGACGAACAATTGAAGCAGAATCGGAATTACTCCGGTTTCACTTCCATGTAGTTCAGTTTCAGTGTGCTGCTGGTGTAGCTACGGATCTTGTTGGTCAGCTCAATATCGCCATCCAATTTTTCACCGTAAGAAGGAATGATTTCCTTCAGCTTAGCCTGCCATTCCGGCGTTGCGATTTGGGTCTTGAAGACCTTCTTCAGCACGTCCAGCATGATCGGCGCAGCGGTAGAAGCACCCGGAGAGGCGCCCAACAGCGCAGCGATAGTGCCATCCTGAGAGCTGACGATTTCAGTACCCAGTTTCAGCACGCCGCCTTTATCTGCGTCTTTCTTGATGACCTGTACACGCTGACCGGCAACGCTCAGCTTCCAGTCTTCTTTCTTCGCGTTCGGGAAGTATTCCTGCAACGCGGCGAAACGATCGTCGTCGTTCATCATCACCTGGCTGATCAGGTATTTCACCAGATCGAAGTTATCCAGACCAACATGCACCATCGGCATCAGGTTGGAGGTGCTGA
The DNA here is from genome assembly GCF_002111595.1 of Lonsdalea britannica. Classification (GTDB taxonomy): domain Bacteria; phylum Pseudomonadota; class Gammaproteobacteria; order Enterobacterales; family Enterobacteriaceae; genus Lonsdalea; species Lonsdalea britannica. Next base: position 139,893 of record NZ_LUTN01000001.1, on the reverse strand, counting down.
CTGATGCGAACAGATCCCACAGCGAACCATTTTTCAGGAATTTGCTGGAGAAGGTCGCGAACGGCCCAAACAGGACGACTTGTTTGCCGTTGAAGATACGGGTATCCAGATGCGGAACGGACATCGGCGGAGCCCCTACGGACGCTTTACCGTAGACTTTCGCCATGTGACGTTTCACAACTTCAGGATTATCCGTCACCAAGAACTCGCCGCCGACCGGGAAGCCGCCGTAGTTGTCTGCTTCAGGAATGCCGGATTTCTGCAGTAACTGCAGCGCCGCGCCGCCTGCGCCGATGAAGACAAATTTCGCTTTAATCACGCTTTCTTTGCCATCATTTTTCAGGTCGGCAACCACGACGTTCCAGGTGTTATCACTGTTACGTTTCAGGTCACGGACTTCATGATTCAGCTGCAAAGAGAAGTTCGGATTCTGCTTCATGGAGTCAACCAGCTGGCGTGTCACTTCGCCATAGTTAACGTCAGTACCAATCGGCATACGGGTAGCGGCGACTTTCTGATTCGGATCGCGGCCTTCCATTACCAGCGGAGCCCACTCTTTAATAGTGTTGGCGTCGTTGGTGAATTCCATACCGCGGAAAAGCGTGCTGTGCTGCAGTGCATTGTAGCGTTTGTGCAGGAAGTCGACGTTGTCGTCGCCCCAGACAAAGCTAATATGGGGAACGCTGTTGATAAAGGAGGTGGGATCCTTCATCACGTTATTTTTAACCTGATAGGACCAGAACTCGCGGGAGATTTCAAATGCTTCGCTGATTTCAACGGCTTTGACGATTTCGACCGAGCCATCGGGTTTTTCCGGGGTATAGTTCAACTCCATAAAAGCAGAGTGTCCGGTACCCGCATTATTCCAGCCGTTTGAACTTTCCTGGGCAACGTTATCCATACGCTCGACCATATTAATGGTCCAGTTGGGCTCCAACTCTTGCAGGTAGGTGCCCAATGTTGCACTCATAACGCCGCCGCCGATCAGTACTACATCCACGGTTTTATCCTCTTCTGCCACGGCAGATTGCGTTACTCCCATGATCCCTAAACAGAGGACCGAAATGAGTAGTTTTTTCATGCTTTACATCTCTTAATGTGAATTGTTATCCCTGCAGGTGAAACAAAGTCATCCCATCCCGACGAGCAAGATAACGGTACAGAAGTGGTGAAAGAGCAGTAAGACTGCTTTTGGTCAATTTTATGCTAGATCAAAACGAGTCTGGCTGCCCGTTCAGAGCTGCTGAAACGTCACTCTCACAAACAGGGTAGCATTATTGTTACATGGCTGATGAAAATAAATTTATGTAATTAAATAAACATTCAACAGACCGGTAACTTCTCACAAACAATCTCTTATGTGAAGATCTAAAAGACGAGTCTTGTAAAAACCACGAATTAGGGCGCCCGAAGGCGCCGCTAAACGGAAGGGCGAGGTGAGTATTTATTGCGCGTCGATTTCCTGAAGGCTGCCTTCAATTTCTTTGGCATTCGGGTTCACCGGCGGCGGCGCGGCTCCCCCACTCGCCAGGAAATCGTGGCGCTGGAAGTAGGCTTCACGCATCATCAGATAAGGGTCAGATGAGTTCTTCAGCAAACCATCGGAGTCCAGCAGTTGAGCGCGCGTCTCTAATCCTTCAATCATCCATTTACCCGCAGACATCCAAAATGTGAGGTAGCTTAACGGCGGGTAAAGCGTATCGACGAAATTCCCGCCGTCTTCACGCAGCGTTGCGCTGCCATATCCCGGCAACACTACGTAGGGGCCGTAGCCCACATCGTAATGCCCCAATGTGCTTCCGAAGCGACGAGGCTCTTCTTTTTTCGCCAGCTTAGGATTAGCCATCGTGGCGACATCAATCAGACCGCCCATCCCGACGATAGTATTAAGGAAGAAACGGTTGAAATGGATCATCGCTTCGTACGGTTTGCCTTCGGCGAAATAGTTCACCATCGCGGCCGGCTCCGACAGGTTATCGAAGAAGTTCGTCAAACCGTTACGGGCGGGATGCGGGACGTAATCACGCCAGACCACGGCAGCGGGTCGCACCAGATAAGGATCCAACAGATAGTAGTTAAAACTGAACATGCTTCGGTTGAAGCCTTCCAGAGGATCTGAACGCCCCTGCTGCGTGGTATCTCTGGAACTGGCGCACGCAACGAGCAACAGACTTGCTAAAACCACTCCCCCGAGGCGGAAATTCATAACCTTTCTCCCTGCTTAATTTTTGTATGCCCTTGTAAAAAGGCACCGTTTACCGACGAAGGCGGAAACGTCATGCCGCATTTAGTGTATCACCATACGGTAAATTCACGTCCGCTACGTTAACCGGCGACGCGATGCGACGTACGTCTTAACACCTCAGTAAGGCGGCTGACTCCGCCGGTTACAGCACGGATAAACAGGCCTGATGCGGATCTTCATGCTGAGCGGCATCAGCAAAGCCGTCAGGTGATCGCAGGCAGACCGCCATCCCCCAAACATCATTGAAGGACGTAAAAGCTAATACCACATTCTGTCCTCATGGATCATTAACACGAACTGCTGCCAGCGCTCTTTTTTACCCGGATGCGGCCTAAGGGATGGGTACGGCGTCATACCGAGAGTCCGACCGCGTTTGTGCTCCCCTTTCCCTCTCTCTGAAAAAACGGCGCGGCAATGAAGACTGACTATGCTTATAAGTCAGTTTCCGCCAACACGATGCTAACGGAAAAATTAGTTATGAATGATCCTCGTTCAAAGAACCATCGCAGCGTAGAGAGTCACGAAAGCCGTCAGGGACAAGACATCGTCGTGGATGAACATTCCCTGCCCTCCCCGGCCGCCGCTATCCATGAGCGTATCCGGCAGGAGGGTCAAAAAGAGCTGGTGCGAGATGGCCGAGCGCTTTTGTGGTCCGCCATCGCCGCCGGACTGTCGATGGGGACATCGCTTATCGCCATGGGCCTGCTTCACGCCGAGCTAAAGGGCGTGACGGGAGCGCACCTGCTGGAGAGTTTCGGTTACACCCTCGGCTTCATCATCGTCATCATGGCGCGTCAGCAGCTGTTTACGGAAAACACCGTCACGGCCGTACTGCCGATTATGCATCAACCCAGCATGCATAACTTTCGCCTGTTATTGCGTCTGTGGGGGATCGTGCTGTTCGGCAATCTTATCGGCACCGCACTGGCGGCGTTGGGGTACACTGCACTGCCCGTCTTTAGCGCGGAGGTGCGCCATGCATTCTCCGACATCGCCCTCCACGTGATGGAGAATCCCCCGGAGGAGATGTTCGCCAACGCCATGGTCTCCGGCTGGATCATCGCCACGATGGTGTGGATGCTGCCGAACGCCGGTAACGCGAAAATTCTGGTGATTATCATCATGACCTGGCTTATCTCCGCCAGCAGCCTGACGCATATTGTCGCAGGAGCCACTGAGATTTTTTATTTGGTCTTCAATCAGCAGCTGTCGTGGCAGGCATTTATCTGGCCCTTCGCGCTGCCGACGCTGGCAGGCAACATCATCGGCGGCACCTTTGTTTTCGCGCTGATCAGCCACGCTCAAATTCGTAGCGACCTGCCGGGCAAAGACAAAAAAGCCGTCAAACTTAACGATGAAAAGGATGAACTATCACGCTGAAGTGGTGGAGGATTGAGCAAACGCACTGCTAAGTGCTTATGGACGCGGCTAAATCGAGTATAATGCCCGCCAGCCGCGTCCCCATAGTTAAATGGATATAACGAGCCCCTCCTAAGGGCTAGTTGTAGGTTCGATTCCTGCTGGGGACGCCATCACAACGCGAATAGACGCGAACTCAAAAGAACCAATCCGCAATAAAACCCATTCAAACAAGCATCCATAGCGAACCGAAGAGAACTAAAGCGAATCGACTGTAACGCTATTTTGCGGGCATTTTTCAGGCATAGATAAATTCACATGGACAATATGCCCACATAAACAGATAGAGGCTGCAAAGCCGAAATCTATCGGGTATCGCCTTTCTGATTCTGGCCGCTTTTTTATTCATTACTCCTGCCAGTAAGAAAGTGTGGCGCCTGCGTTACCGTTTTGAAGGCAGAGAGAAGACGCTAGTCATAGGCAAATACCCATCAATATCGCTTGCTGAGGCTAGGGCTAAAGCATCCAAAGCAAAATTGATGATCAAGGCTGGAGGTTGACCTTGGCCCCAAATCAATGCAGTCATAAACTAGAGATCTTTGTCTTTTTGAAGACTTCGAATGAATTCAGCCTGAGTCATGTCATTTAAGGATGAATGCGTTCTCTCATGGATCGATCTGCGTCAAGGCTGGACGCTGCTGGCGACATGCTGCACTGACATGCCTGCGAGGGCGTTTTCTGCGCAAATTGAGGCCTTTCAAGGCAATAAATACGTTTTTTTCTTATGGTTAACCCGCCAGTCCTCGCGCCGCAACTGGATATGAATACGCGGACATCCATACCGTATCCGGGTTCCGCTATCACTCGGATGCGTTGGGTGATTGCCCGATCATCACGCCAACTCTGCCAGTGGTAGACAGTTCTGCTCTGCATCATCAGGCCGCATCCCCGGCGGACACTGATACGATAAGCTTCCAGCAGGAAATGCACCGCTTGACGCTTCTGAGCCGGCCTCAGAACTTTCGCTTCAATATCTCCTGAAGCATCTCCTTGCCCAGTCTCAGGTCTACCACCAGCTTCTTCAGGCGCTGATTTTAATCCTCCAACTGCCGCAGACGTCGCAGTTCGTCACGCCCAGCCCGGCGAATTTCTTCTTCCAATTGTGAAAAGTGGCCTCAGAGATCCCCATCTTTCTGCAGACTTCCCCGACGCGGGTACCAGTTTCGGCCTGCTTTAGCGCAAACGCAATTTGTTCTTTTGTATTACGGGTCTTTTTCATGGCAATGAGCCTCTCTGGGGGATAGAAGAAAGACCGAATAATACTTCAGTCTAGACTGGCACTGTTTTTAAGGAAAGAGCACGGGCAGACGTGGCGGGGATATGGGCGCGCGCGAATACATAGTGTAGCGAATTGAGCTGTTCATTTTGTTAGGAGATCATCTAGGCATATAACTAGCAATACAGATTGAACATCACAAAACATTAGCCATATGAATGTTTAATCAATTAATATATTTTATTAGTATATGTCAATCGTCCTTTTCTGTTTTTAACATCAATTTAATGATTTGTTATAACATAGATGGAGCTAACGACCGTGGCTACAGTTGAACTACATTACGATGGGAAAATCGCTGAAGACCATCAGATATCATTAAGAACTTTATCTAAAAGCTTAGGGCATTTACAAAGTTCTTTAGATAGGGCTTATCTCGATATTAAACATGGTAATCTTTGGAAGTATGCCAAAATGCGCCATGAATATTATGAAGATGTCGAACTTCTCGTACAGCAGCCACGTGAAGGTGGCTATATTATTGATTTCATCTCGAGCAAAGAGATAACGAAAAAAGTTGTTAAAAGAGTTTCATCTGCAATACATAACGCTCTTGAGGAGGCCGAAAACGGTGGTTTAGATAATGCTGGAACAATCAGTAGAGATCTGGAAACCAAAAGAGCACAAATTGCTGGAAATCAGCTTGAACCAAAAGATTACCAACAATTATTAGAGAGGCCAGACCAAGCTGTAACTAGAAGATATGGCGATAGAGCTATTGTAAGAGAGATTGACCAAATGCTTGCAATCGTCCGTTCTCGCCATTCTGGTGATAGTACACTGGAAATTTCGCTGACATCAGACTCGACTCAGACATACGAGTTTAATCGAAAAAAAGCCAATGATTTTCATCGTGTAGTAACGCAAAAAAAACTTGGCGACCCGGTGATTTATCAAGCTAGGATTTCGGAGATGGATATGCACCATCTTTCTGCTAAAATGATGAATAAGTTCAATGGTTCAATAAGTACATTAAGGTTTGCAAGTAAAGAAGATTTTCAGGAAGTCATTCTTTATTTTCAACGTGAAGAAGATATTTATTTCCTAGGGGCACCATATATTGAATATGGCGCATTTGATCCTTCTTCAGGAGACGTGTATTTTATACAGGTGCGTTAATGGATGAATTAGCAAAATCGATTCAAGAGAAATATATTGATGATTTAACATCAAGATATCCACTGCATAGGTTCTTTATGCTTTTTATAGTGGCGTTTTTTATGTCAAACTATAATATTGGAAATACAAATATTTATGAAATCATGTCAAAAACTTCCGTTAAGGAATTTTTTGATTTCAAAGATGGTTTTTTATCGAAGGTGACAATTATACAATTCTTAATGGCGCTGGTAATAGTATGTTTTTTAAGTGTGGCATATAGAAAAATAAACGCTTTTTTTTTACTACACTAACAAACTTTCACAATTTTGAAAACTACACCTCGAAAGTAACAAAAAAGTATGAGGCAGCAAAGAGAAATGATGCTTATGATTTTTTTGTTGTCAAAGAAATTGACAGAAAAATAGAGGTGAAAAAAATTGAATTAAGAACTAAATCCATAACTTCTGAGCTTTGTATAACCCTGCTGATTTGTATAATTTGGGCTGGTCTATTATCACCCATAAACTTATTAGTGTTTTTTTTATTGTTCTTTTCATTCATTACATTACAGTGGAGAATGTATAAATTTTACATTATTCAGTTTTTTCCATTATACGTAGCAAAAAAATATTTACTTAACGAGGATATTTCATTTGAAACAGGCTATAAGGACTAGTGAGGATAGCTGTATAGTACCGTCTGAAAACATTCACGGTAGAAATTTTTTTGTATTTTGAGCGATGATAATGATTATGGGGTCACTATAGCCTCATCGCACTGAAAAGAGACCGTTTGGCACATTGCTGGTGCCCTCCCAAAAAAATAATAAAAGTCAAATTTATATGTAAATTTTAGATTCCTGTTGGGACGCCAGTCGTTCATTGATCTACCGACCTACTTGCCCGTAAATCCCTTCAGTACAAAACTCGCCGTAAAACATGCGTTCGGTTTTGGCCTCTATGTCTGTTAGCTACGCGGTTTCAAGCATGGGGTAAGAGAATGGAACGAACTCGATCGAAAGATGATGGATGTTCAAGATTAAGCGCCGCCCGTTTTTCACCAGTCATAAGGAAAAGATCATCGCAGTGTGATGTGAACTATTCCTCACTTAACGTCACCAATATGCTGATGTTATCTTTCGGAATATTAATGAAGTGAAGTGCCCACTTTATAGCCTTGCTACATCCCCGATGGACGTTTCTCAGTATCAACCACAATGACATACCGTTAGCAAATATTGATATAAAAGCAGCCAACCCATTGTTCTCAAAATGAGTCTTTTTTTTGATATAAGACGATGCGACCACCATTGGACGAAAATAAAATTTCACATAGCCGAATTTTTATTTGGATATTGTCATTGTTATCTATTTCTTATTGACTAGTTATATAAATAGCGTAGATATTAATTTGCCAAAGGGATAAAACAATTTCTTTTGTTCGACTATACCACCCAGGATAGTTCAAGGAGTAACTATGTCTAACATGATATATTTAAAGTTAACGGGTAAAAAGCAAGGCTTGATATCTGAAGGTTGCTCAAGCATACACTCCGCTGGGAACCGATTTCACCTATCCCATGACAATGAAATATCTATCTGCAAACTGATAAATACATTATCGCTGGAGAGCCATGATACCTTCCGTCATCTAGACATAATAAAACCCATTGACAAATCGACGCCGCTTTTAGCCAATGCATTGAATAAAAAAGAGCGTCTACTCTGCGAGTTTTTATTTTACCGAACGGCTGAATACGGTAGAAGTGAGCTGTATTTCAAATTAATTTTACAGAACGCCATCGTAACGGACATTCGCTTTGTTTATCCTAACTCAATGTTAAATATGGATTGCAATCCACAAGAGAGCGTCTCCTTCGCCTACACTTCGGCCATCTTCGAGCATGAAAAGGGGCAAACCCGCTCCCTGCCACTAGGAAATAAACTCATACAACAAAGTGATTATATTTAGAAAAAGGATAGCTAAACAGACGCAAAAATGGGCAGCGCTATTATCAGTCATTTTTATTCTGGGTGAGAATTCCGCAATATAAAAACACGATGAGAGAATCATATAATTCACAGCGTGATTGATTAATTTTATTGATTAATTAAGTTTTCAATTAAATCCATCATGTGAAAATAACATAATTCATCTATCGGAAAAGCCTAACGTTGCACAGCCTATTCTTTAAGATAAAACTGACGTTTGTCTTAATAAAATAGGACAGCGATTTATATATCGTCGATTCATCGTGCTGAACGCATCACCTAATAAATGTTAGCCAATGAATCTATTAAAAATTGTGAAATAACTGAGACTACACGCATCAATATCACAAACGAACGAGTGGATTCCGTGCCAACGGTATCCACTCTTCATCTCAGGCTCGCCCCATCTCCCCCTTTACGGTTGGCAATCGACTACATTATCTTAGCCATCGAATTATACGGCGGCGCGAGGGTCGAAGAGACCTGTAGCAGAACCGTTCCTCTCATCAGCAAGGTGCTAACCATGAAACTTTTCATCTATGAACACTGCCCGTTTTGCGTTAAAGCCAGAATGATTTTCGGTCTGAAGGCGATCCCTCATGAGCTGTCCGTCATTATGGAAGGCGATGCCGATACGCCGACCCGCATGGTCGGGCGCAAGGTCGTGCCGATACTGCAAAAAGAGGATGGCAGCTACATGCCGGAAAGCATGGATATCGTGCATTACGTCGATGCGATCCAAGCGCCGCTGATTGTCGACAAGCCGGTAAACCCCGCCCTCGAAGCCTGGAGCAAAGCGGCCTCGGGTCCGCTATTCAAACTGGCGGTGCCTCGTTTTACCCAGGCAGACTTTAAAGAGCTGGCGACGCCCGAAGCGCGTGAAGCCTATCGTCTCCGAGAAGAAAAAGCCTTTGGCGATCTGGACGCGCTGATGGCGCAGACGCCTGAGCTGGTCGCCAACGTCGAACAACAGCTCGCTGAGCTGGAGCCCTTGCTGGCAGAGGCAACGGCCATCTCCACCAGCGACTTCGTTCTGTTCCCGGTGCTGCGCTCCCTGAGCATCGTCAAGGGTATTCAGTTTGGCCCGAACGTGGCCGCCTACCTCAAGCGCGTCTCTGACGCCACGCAGGTCGACCTGCTGACCGCGAAAGCGCTGTAAGCGCCGGGGCCTCACCATCGGGTGGGGTCTCCCGATATCAATCCCTCGGGCGGCGTCGGCCCAAACCAGACGCCGCCGTCGTTGTGCTACAGTAAGCGCCACGGCCGGACACAGAGCGAAGATTCAAGATGGAACGTTTGGACTGCGATCGCATGTTTGTGGCGATTTACGAGCTGGGGAGCTTTTCCCGGGCCGCGGAGCGACTGGAAACCAGCGCCGCTCAGGCGTCGAGGCTGATGACCCGGCTGGAATCCTATCTCGGAGTGCAGCTGTTCAAGCGCACCACGCGCGCGCTATCTCCCACCGATGTCGGCAAGGTGTATTACGAACGTATCCGCCATCTGCTGGAAGAGCTGGATATGCTGGACGTGTCCATCCGCAACGAGGCCGCCGCACCGTCTGGCCGCCTGCGGCTTTCCGCTCCCATCACCTTTGGCACCGCCCAGCTCTCGCGGGTGCTGACCGACTTCGCTTGTCGTTACCCCGAAATTCAACTGGACGTCAACTTCGCCGATCGGTTGGTGCATCTGGTGGACGAAGGCTACGATCTGGCTGTCCGTATCGGAAAACTCTCCGACAGCAGCATGATGGCGCGCAAGCTCTGCGACGCCCGCATTATCTGCGTCGCGTCCCCGGAATATCTGGCGCGACAGGGTACGCCGGACTCCCCGGAAGCCTGTTAAATCACCGCTGCATCGTGGATACCAATTTTCAGGACCCGTACAGTTGGACCTTCCGCGTCGCGGGAGGAACCCAGAGCATCGCCATCCCCGGTCGGCTCTATTTCTCCAATGCGGAAGCCTGCCTGACGGCCGCTAAGCAAGGGCTGGGCATCACTCGCGTCCCCAGCTTTGTCGCGGGAAACAGCCTGCGAAACGGAGAGGTCGTGCCGCTGCTGCAAGCGTTGGAAATGCCCCCGATGGGGATCTACGTGGTCTATCCCGCCGCGCGGGCGCTGCCCGCCAAAGTCCGCGCTCTGATTAATTTCCTGGTCGAACGTTATGACGGTGCGCCGCCGTGGGATCAAGGGGGGTCGGCATTATTGCCTAAAACGTAATAATTAATCGCAGTTTGCCCACTTAATGCGCAGAACGGAAATAGTATAGTGATTCCACACAACGCTTAATCGAAGGGTATTCATCATGATTGATAATAAAACGGCCCCCTATGCCGCACTGCTGCTGCGCGTCGTACTCAGCATCCTGTTCTTCGCTCACGTCGGCCTGAAAATTTTCGTTTTCACGCCGGCGGGAACAGCCCAGTTCTTTGCCTCTTTAGGGCTGCCCGGCTGGCTCGCCTATGTCACCATCGCGTGGGAGCTATTCACGGCCGTCACCCTGCTGCTAGGGATCCGGTGCCGGGCCACCGCACTGGTGTCTATCCCGATTTTACTCGGCGCGATATTCACCGTGCATGGTCCAGCGGGCTTCTTCTTCAATAACCCAAACGGCGGCTGGGAATTCCCTGCGCTCTGGATCGTCGGCCTGATCGCGCTGGCGCTGATCGGCGACGGCCCTTACGCGCTGAAACCAACGAGCTCGCGTAAAGCCTAATCCCCCTTTATCCGGGGCCTGTGCCTCACGCCAGCCCCGGTGCTATGCTGTCTCTTGCCACTGCTGCGCTCTGCCGCAGCGGATTTATCTACAGCGAGGGACCGTATGGATAATGCACTGATCATTTTTTTGCACGGCATTGGCGGTTACGGCCGCTATTTCGCCTCCGTGGCCACGCGTTGGCAACAGCAATGGCCAACCGCGCACTTCGCCCTTCCCGATGGCCCTTTTCCCTTCACGCAAGGCGACGGGTTTCAATGGTTTGATATCGATGACGACACGCCCGACCGCCGCTGCGCCCGCATCGCCGCCGCTCGAGCCTCTTTTGATGCCATCATTCAGAAAGCGATAGACCAATATCAGATGACTGACCGCCCGGAACGGGTCGCGCTGGTCGGGTTTTCTCAGGGCGCAATCATGGCGCTGGATACGTTGGCCTCGGACCGCTGCCCCTATGGCGCGATTGTCGCGTTCTCCGGCTATCTGCCTGCCTGTCCTGACGCCCGTTTGACGCGCCGCACACCGGTCTCACTGATACATGGCATGGCGGACGGAAAACTGCCCTGGCAGCATAGCCAGCAAACGGAACGTGCATTGACGCAGGCCGGGGTTGACTGCGAACTACACCTGCTGCCGAACGTCGATCACCGTGTCTCCGTCGCGGGCGCCAACCTTGCCAGCGACTTCCTCGCCCGCGTCATGCGTTAATCACTCTCCGGCGAGGCGTCGCCGGGGATTTCAAGTTGTACGTCACCGTGGTTATCGTTTACTCTCCCTCCCGAATCCGAGCACTACCTTGTCCGTATCAGGAGGAGTCTGACGGCTATGCAAGGCTACGCCTATTCCCAATTTCCCCGGCTGTGCGCGCTAATGTTCAGCGCCCTGCTCACACTCATTAGCGGCTGCGATAATCAGAATAGCGCCAGCCCCAATACAACCTCTTCCACGGCCGCTCACGACGGCTGGCCGCGAACGGTCCAAACGCTAAAAGGCCCGCTGACGCTGCAACATCCGCCGCAGCGCATCGTGTCCACCAGCGTGACCATTACTGGTACGCTGCTGGCGATTGATGCGCCGGTGATCGGTTCCGGCGCCACCAGTCGCAACTCGACGGTGTCCGACGATCAGGGCTTTTTTATCCAGTGGGGACAAGAAGCCCGAGCGCGTAACGTCCAGCCGCTGTACATCACCGAACCTAACGCGGAAGCCATCGCCGCCGCGTCGCCGGATATGATCATCATCGCCGCCACTGGCGGCGACTCCGCGCTGAAACTCTACGACCAGCTCTCCGCCATCGCCCCTACGCTGGTGATCGATTACGGCGATAAGAGCTGGCAGCAGTTGGCCGAACAGCTGGGCGTGGCGACGGGCCGCGAAAAAGAGGCTCATGACGTCGTCGACCGCTTCGAACAGCGCGTTCAAGCGATTAAACAGGCGATTACGTTGCCGCCGCAGCCGGTGTCCGCGTTGGTGTATTACGAGGATGGACGGGGGGTCAATATCTGGACCCGCGCTTCCGCGCAAGGTCAACTCCTGTCGGAGTTAGGCTTTCAGCTGGCCGATCTGCCGCCCAACCTGCCGACTGAAACCAGTCAGGGAAAACGCCGCGACATCGTGCAGATTTCGGGAGAGAACATGGCCGACAGTCTGAATGGGAAATCTTTGCTGCTGTTCTCAGCGGATGAAAAGACGGTAGGCAATCTGATGAATAACCCGTTCCTGCGCCATATCGAGCCCGTTGTGCAACAGCATGTGTGGGCGATGGGGCCGGATACGTTCCGGCTCGATTATTACAGCGCCAATAATATGCTGAACAATATCGAGCATTTTTTCCGTCAGCCGTAATGCTGAGTGAGCCCAATTCGGCCGCGTCCTTGCGGCCAGTCACTACATTGCTCGCTGGCGTTTAAGCATGGCGCGAGGGGGAAGGCTCCGCCTCGTTCGCTTCATCGTCAGCCGGTTCTCCCTCTTCAACCTGCCCGAACGTGCAACGGCGCAAAGGCCGAACCAGCAACATCAGCGCCAGACCCAATATCGCCGCCGCGCCGCCGAAAGACAAAATACTCAGCGCGGGCGTCATGAGCCGGGTCATTGCCCCCAAACCCAGCGCGCCGAGCGAATCGCCGGTGACGTCCTGCGCTGACCCCAGACTATTCACGCGCCCCAGTAGCCTGTCCGGCGTATGCGTCTGGATCAACGTAAATTGCAGCAGAGACGCGATCGCGTTGAGATAGCCGTAACAGACCAACGCCGCCAGCGCCACGGCGAAATAGCCCGCCACGCCCAGTAGCGCCACCGACAGAAATGCTCCGGTCGTACAGACCAGCAGCACCATCCCCGGCCGACGTACGCCGGAAACCCAACCGCTGGTAAATGCGCCCAACATCGCCCCCAGCGGCACCGCGGAGTACATCAGGCCGATGGCGGAGGGACCGGCGTGATAGACATCATTCGCCAACGCGGGAAACAGCACCCGCATCGCGCCGATCATGCTGACCAGCAGACCGAGCACCACGACCCAGCCGACGACCGGATGCGAACAAACGAATTTCACGCCGCCCGCCAGCGAACGCAGCGGATGCTCAGGCTCGCTGGCCTCCGGCTGAAGAGACGGCAGCCGCATCAGCGGGATCAACGTGCCCAACGTACCGATTGCCGCCACAGCGAAGCTCCAGCCGACGCCGCCCGCCACGATAATGACCCCGCCCAACGCGGGCGACAGGATCGCGCCCAGTCGCACCGTCAACATACTCAGCGCCCCGGCTGCGGGGAGATTCTCACGCCCCACCAGCAGCGGGATTACCGCCATCAGCGCCGTCATGCCTAAGGCGCCGAAGAATCCGTCCCAAGCAGCCAGCACATACAACGCCGCCAGCGACGGTGAACTGGAAAAGGCATTAAGGCTGAGCGCGACAAAACCCAGCCCGCAGGTACCGCGTGCGAACAAAATGAGTTTGCGCCGGTCGAAACGGTCCGCCAGCACGCCGCCGCACATCAGGCCGATGAACATCCCCACGCCGTCGAGCGCCACCGCCACCCCGACTTGCAGGGTGGAGCCGGTCATCGACTGGATTTGAATCGGCACGCCCACCGCCAGCATGCCCAGCGAGAAGACGGACAGCATTCTGGCGACGAAAATCGCGCGAAAATGAGCGTTATTTTTCAGCAAACTGAAGTCAAGCAAGATGGAGGTTTTAGCCATAATATTCCGTCAAAATAAAGGTGATACCGCCCGTTCAGCAGGGGGCTGAATGGCGTCAACACGCGGTCTACGTCAATGTATTTACTCAGTAAGGCATGCTAACATAGCCGCGCGATAACATTAATGATAATCATACTCATCTTCACATATTAAGGAGCTGTTCGTTGGCGATGTCACTTCCTTCGCATCAGGCGCTTGTCGCCGCCAATCAGCCGCCCACCCGCTATTCTCAGCCCTTTCGGCGTCGCGCCGGTCTGCTTTTCTTCCTGCTGCTGCTGGCGCTGGTTGTCGTCGCCAGCCTGACTATCGGGGCCAAATCGATTTCTCCGGTCGTGGTCTGGCATAGTTTGACCGGCCAGCTTGATACGGCCGACAGCACGATCATTCTTAATGCGCGCCTGCCGCGCACGCTGGCGGGCCTCATTGTCGGTCTCGCGCTGGGCGGCGCGGGCGCCGTGATTCAGGCGCTGACGCGCAATCCCTTAGCCGATCCCGGCATCCTCGGCGTCAACGCGGGCGCCAGCTTCGCCATCGTCATCGGCATCACCTGCTTTGGCATTAACAGCATGACGGCCTGGCTGGGATTCGCCTGGATCGGCGTACTCATCACCAGCCTGGCGGTCTGGCTGATCGGTACGCTGAGCGGCGGCCGCATCAACCCGATTCGGCTAACGCTGGCGGGCGTGGCGCTCAGCGCGGTCCTGATGGGCCTGTCCTCGTCTATTTCGCTGCTCGATCCGCAGGCCTTCGATCAGATGCGTATCTGGGAAGCCGGAACATTGGATATCCGTTCGCTGCGTAACGTCGGCATCGTCGCGCCGACCATCCTGTTGGGGGCCGTGCTGGCGCTGTTCGCCGCCCGTTCGCTGAACGCGCTGAGCATGGGCGAGGACATCGCGATGGCGCTAGGCACCCGCGTCATGCTGATTCGCGTCATCGCCGTGCTGGCGATCATGCTGCTGTGCGGTTCGGCCACCGCGCTAGCGGGTCCGATTGGCTTTGTCGGCCTGATGATCCCGCATGTCGCCCGCTGGTGGGCGGGACCGGACCAGCGCTGGATCATGGTGTACTCGTTTCTGTTCGCCCCTATCCTGCTGCTCTGCGCCGATATCGCGGGCCGTCTGCTGGCGGCAGGCGAACTGCGCGTCTCCATTGTGACGGCCTTTGTCGGCGCGCCGGTTCTGATCTGGCTGGTTCGCCAGCGTAAAGCCTGAGGAAACAGAGATGGCAAGTAAAACACTCTCGCTTCGCGCGCCTGGCGGCATCGTCAGCGGGCGATTCGCCGGACGAACGCTGCTCGTCAACGGGCTGCTGCTGTTGCTGGGCCTGTTGCTGCTCACGGTGGCGATGGGACTGGGCACGCTGAAAATAGCGCCGCTCGACGTATGGCGGGCGCTGGCCGGTCACGCAGACGGCGGAATTCAGACCGTCGTGACCCAATGGCGAGCGCCCCGGGCCGTGATGGCGCTGCTGCTCGGCGCCAGTCTCGGCCTCAGCGGCGCCATTTTTCAATCCATTATTCGCAACCCGCTCGGCAGTCCGGATATCGTCGGTTTCAATACCGGCGCGTTCACCGGCGTGTTGCTGGCGGTCATGCTGTGGGAAGGCGACTATTACCAGATCGTCAGCGGCGCGGTCATGGGCGGTATCGCCGCCGCCGCGCTGGTGTATCTGCTGGCCTGGCGCAAAGGGATTAACGGCTTCCGGCTGATCATCGTCGGCATCGCCGTCAGCGCCGTGCTGTATGCCTTCAATACCTGGCTGGTGATTACCGGCTCGTTGGAACATGCCATCACCGCCACACTATGGGGAACCGGCACGCTTAACGGCATGACCTGGACTAAAGCGCAGCCCGCGCTGTGGCTCACGCCGCTCGCAACGCTGGCCGTTTTGCTGCTAGGCAAACGCCTTCAACTGCTGGAAATGGGCGACGATAGCGCCCGCGCCCTCGGCGTCAACGCGGAGGCCAGCCGCCTGTGGCTGATGCTGTTCGGCATCGTGCTGACCGCATTGGTTACCGCCACCGCAGGACCGATCTCGTTTATCGCCCTCGCCGCCCCGCAAATCGCCCGCCGAATGACCCGCGCCAGCGCTACGCCGCTAATCTCCGCCGCGTTGGTCGGCGCCACGCTATTACTGTCCGCGGATATGATCGCCCAGCATGCCTTCCGCCAGATTCAACTACCGGTCGGCGCGGTGACCGTCAGCATCGGCGGTATTTATTTGATCTGGTTGTTAATTCGCGAGTCGCGCCATTGACTGACGCCCGTCTCCGTATCTTCATCCGGAAAAAGACTCAACCTGTTGATGAGAGTGAGTGATTGATGACACCGTTTTTGCACGCTGCCCACCTGACGCTGGGATACGACCATAAAATTATTGCCGAAGATCTCAACGTGACGATCCCGGCACATCAGTTCAGCGTCATCGTCGGCCCCAACGCCTGCGGCAAATCGACCCTGCTGCGCGCCCTGTGCCGATTGCTGAAACCCCTCGCGGGCGAAGTCCTGCTGGAGGGAAAAAACATTCACGCCATCCCGACCAAAGCGCTCGCCCGCCAGATCGGACTCCTGCCCCAGCACGCTATCGTGCCGGACAACATCACCGTGGCCGATCTGGTCGCTCGCGGACGCTATCCGCATCAAAGCCTCCTGCGCCAGTGGAGCGAGGAGGATCAGGCGGCGGTCGAACAGGCAATGCAGGCCACCAACGTCAGCGAGCTGGCGGATCGCAGCGTGGACGAACTGTCCGGCGGTCAGCGACAGCGCGTCTGGATAGCGATGGTGCTGGCCCAGCAAACGCCGTTGCTGCTGCTGGATGAACCCACGACCTGGCTTGATATCGCGCATCAGATCGACCTGCTCGACCTGTTTCGCGAATTGAATCAGCAGCGCGGCCACACGTTGGTCGCCGTCCTGCACGACTTGAATCAGGCCTGCCGCTACGCAGACCATCTCATCGTGATGCAGTCGGGCCGCGTGATGGCGCAGGGCGCGCCCGCCGAGATCGTCACCGCCGATCTGGTGCGCGACGTCTTCGGCATGACCTGCGTGATTATCGATGACCCGGTGTCCCATACGCCGCTCATCGTGCCCTGCGGTCGCTATCACCCCGCGCCCGAAGGGCTTTGATCCGCTGACGTCTCGGGCGGCGCGGATCAACCGCCCCGCCCGACAGACTCACCGCGCTTTTAGCGCAGCCAGCGGCGTCAGCAGTCGATTCAGCTGCGGTCCGATCTGCTCCAGCGAGGCCGGCGACAGAATATCCGCATGCTCACAGGATTGGAGATAGGTCGTCAGACGACCGACATACGGCGCCCAGGTCGCCTGCACATCCATCTCCGGCGGCAGCGTGCCGGTCGCGACGAACAGCGTCGCCTCGCCATGATAACGCCGCGTCGACGCGGTGGATAATCGCTGCACCGCATCACGGTAGTTCGCCACGATATCGCGGAACATCGCGGCTTTTTCCGCACGCAGATGCGCGTCCGTTTCCTCTTCCGCCTCGGCCATAAACTCCGCCTGCTCTTGGGCGACCTCCTGCTGCGCCTGCTCCTCGCTCGGTCCGCGCCAATCCTGACCTTCGGGCGGATAGGTATCGAACAGGCCGAGGAACGCTACCGTCTCGCCCGCGGCTTCCAGACGCGCGGCGATGCCGTGCGCCAGCGTGCCGCCCAGCGAGTAACCCAACAGGTAATACGGCCCCTGCGGCTGCAGACGACGGATCGTCGCCAGGTGACGTTCGCACATCGCCTCGACCGAATCACAGGCGGCAATCACGCCGCCCGGTCGCGGCGACTGTAGTCCGACGATGGGGTAATCTCCCGCCAGATGCCGCAGCAGCCCGGCATACTGCCAGGCGTACCCGGACGCCGGGTGCAGGCAGAATAACGTCGGGCCATCGCCTGCGCGCAGCGGCAGCGTTTCATCCCCGCCGCTGTGACGCGATGCGGCACCCTCGTCCGCCAACAGCCGCGCAATCTGTTCCACGCTGCGCGCCGCCATGATCTGCCCGACCGTCAGCGAACGCGCCAGACGGCGGCGGATCTCGGCCGCCAGCCTCATCGCCAGCAGCGAGTGCCCCCCTAACGCGAAGAAGTCATCGTCCGCGTAGACCGTCGGCAGCGACAGCATCTCCGCGAACAACGCCGCCAGCAGGCGTTCGTACTCCGTCTCCGGCTCACGCCCCGCCTGCGCCTGTCCCGCCGGGGATGGCAGCGCCTTGCGGTCGAGTTTGCCGTTGGCGCTCAGCGGGAACTGCGACATCTCGACATAACTCACCGGCAGCATGTGGGCGGGCAGCCGCTCAGCCAACGCCTGATGCAGCGCCGTCGTGTCCAGCGCCGCGCCCTCCGGCGGGATCACCCAGGCCACCAACTGGCGGGCATCGGCCCCCGCCAGCGCGCCGTGGCGCTCGCCCAACTCGCGCGCGCAAACCACCGCCTGCGCCACGTCGGGCTGCGCCAACAGCGCCTGTTCGATCTCGCCCAGCTCGATACGTTGCCCGCGGATCTTCAACTGGTCGTCGCTGCGTCCCAGATAGTCCACCGCGCCGTCTTCGCGCCAGCGAGCGATATCGCCGGTGCGATACATGCGTTCGCCATCGGCGAACGGGTCAGCCACGAAGCGTCCGGCGGTCAGATCCGGTCGGCGTAAATAACCCTGTGCGAGCTGGATGCCGCACAGATACAGATCGCCCGCCACCCCCAACGGCACCGGTCGCAACGCGCTGTCCAAAATCCGCAGTTGAGTATTCCATACCGGCAGACCGATGGGCACGCCACCCGCCGTACATTCCGCTAACGCGTCGCCCGACGCGGGCTGGTAGGTCACATCCACCGCCGCTTCCGTCGGTCCATACAAGTTGTGGAGCGGTGCCGCTATTCGCGTCTGATAGCTTTCCGCCAGCTCCTGCGACAACGCTTCGCCGCTACAAAACACGCGTCGCAGGCTGGCGCATCCAACCACCGTCTGCGTTTCCAGCGCGCCGATCCAGGCCGCCAGCATCGACGGCACAAAGTGGAGCGTGGTCACGGCGTAATCGTTAATCAGCTGGGTCAGCGCGTCGGGGTCGCGATGCGCTTCCGGCGGCGCCATCACCAGCCGTGCGCCGACCATCAGCGGCCAGAAGAACTCCCACACCGACACGTCGAAACTACACGGCGTTTTCTGCAACACCACGTCGTCGTGAGTGAGTCGATAGGCGTCCTGCATCCACCACAGGCGGTTGACGATGGCCTGGTGGCTGACCACCACGCCTTTGGGTCGTCCGGTCGATCCAGAGGTATAGATCACATAGGCCGGGTGTTGCGGCGAGATCGCGACCGTTAAACCCCGAGGTTGGCGGCGCGCGTCTTCCAGCGCGTCGAACAGCAACGTATCGCCGAGTGGCGCGAAGCGTGATTTGAGCGCGGACTCCGTGATAACCAGCCGGGGCGCGGCATCGTCCACCATCAGCGCCAGCCGTTCGTCCGGATAGCCCGTATCCAGCGGCAGCCAGGCGGCGCCGACGGCGACGATAGCCTGCAGCGCCAACGACAGACGAACCGAACGCGGCAGCGCCACGGCGACGATATCGCCGGGGACGACACCCGAGTCAATCAGCCGTTCGGCCAACAGCGCGACCTGATGACGCATCTGTTGATAAGTCAACTGATGCTGAGCATCCGCTAACGCTGCGACGTGCGGCGTGCGCTCCGCCTGATGTTCCAACGCCTCGTGCAGCGTCATGGGCGGCACCGAGTGCGCCGTGTCATTCACCGTCGCCAGCAGCGCCCGCTCCTCCGGCAGCTGCAAGTTCCAGGCGCTCAGCGGCTGTTCCGGCTGATTGACCAGCTGCGTCAACAGCTGCATCAACCGTCGGCCCAAACGCTCCGGTTGCGGTACGCAGGGGCGGTACTCCATCAGCAGCCGCAGACGTTCACCCGGCAGCACCAGCAGCGTCAACGGATAGTGCGTGTAGCCGCGGTTGTTCAGGGCATCACAGCGAATGCCCGCCGAACCGCTGCCCAACGCGCCGCTGTCGGGGTAGTTTTCCACCACCAGCAGCGTATCGAATAACGTCCCGCGGCCCGCCAGCTGTTGAATGTCGCCCAGCCCCAGATCGTCATGTTCAATCAGCTGGATCTGCTGCGCTTGCAACGCGCCCAGCTGGCTCAGCAGCGAGCGCGACGGGTCGAATGTGACCCGGACCGGCAGCGTGTTGCTAAACAGTCCGACATGCTCGTCAATCCCGTCGATATGCCCGAAGCGGCCGGACACCGGCGCGCCGAAAATGACGTCGTTCGCGCAGCTATAGGCGCTAAGCAGCAGGCCCCACACGCCCTGCATCAGCGTATTGAGCGTCAGCCCGTGCTGGCGGCACAGCGTCAGCAGCCCGCGTTCCAGCTCAGGCTCCGGCAGCAGCGCCAGCTCACGCACCTCATCGTCATGCGGTCCGTCGCCAAACAGCAGCGTCGGTCGCGCATCGGTCAGCACGTCGCGCCACAGCGCGCGCGAGCGGTCGGCATCCCGCGCCGTCAATTGGCGCACGACCTCGCCATAACTGATGCGAGGTGGCGTCAACGCTGTATGTTCCAATACGTTGAAAAGATCGCGCAGCAGCACCGGCGTCGACCAGCCGTCGACAATCAGATGATGCGCGTTGAGAAACAGCGTGTGACGGCCGCCGTCGGCATGGCTGACCAGCAGCGCATGCAGTAGGGCTTGGGGCTGATGGAACAGATCCCGCGCCAGCGCCTCTTTTTCCAACGCCCGCAGCGCGGCAGTTTCCTGCTGCGGCGTCATCGGCGGCAGCGAGTGTAGGTCAAGCGGCCAATAGTTGACGTCGTTCTGCAACAGCGGGATCAGCTGGAGCGGTTGCTCAGCCTGTTCACTGTCGAACCGCGCAGCCAGCTGCGGATGGTGACGGACGACCGCCTCCAGCGCCTGACTGAGGCGGTCGGCGGTTAATGGCCCACGCAGCGATAGCCGGGTGAGGGAGTTATAACTGCCGGCGTCCGCCGCCGTCTGCGCGTGGAACAGCAGCCCTTTCTGCAACGGCAGCAGCGGTAAAACGGTCGCCAGCGGGCCATGCCGTTGACTGAGCTGCGCCAGCGTGTCATCCGTCACGCCCGCCAGACCGACGTCGGCGGCAACTAACGTATCTGCCGCTCGCTGCGGTTGTCTGAGTGCCGCCGTCAGCAAATCGTCCGCCGCCTGCGCCAGCGCCTGATGCAGCGCATCGATATCGTCGCGGTTAAACACGCCTTCAGCCCAACCCCAGTGGATCGCCAGCCTCGGCGCTCCCTGTCGCTCGTCAACGAAGAGGTTGATTTCCAGACCGTGACTCTGCGCCATCTGTCCTTCCTGCGCGACGGCAAAAGCATCGCGGAAACGGTGGTCGTTGCGCTGCGGCGCCCACTCACCCTCACCCGTCTCAAACCGGCCCAGATAGTTAAACAGAATGTCGGGGGCGCTCTGCGCTTCCCGCTCGGCGAGCGGATCTGCATTTATTTCGTCCAGATAGCGCAGTACGCCGTAGCCAATACCGCGATCCGGCACGGCCCGCAGCACGCGTTTCACGGCGCGCATCACCTGCCACGGCTGAGTCGCCTCGGCATCAGACCAGTCGATAAACAGGGGATATTCCGCCGTCAGCCAACCCACGGTGCGCGTCAGATCCACCCGGTCGTCGCGATCGCTGCGACCGTGCGACTCCAACGTCAAGCGCAAGCGGGAAACCGTAAACCGTCGGGCGCAGGCCAACGCCAGCGCGCACAGCAGCGTCTCTTCCACCGCGGCGTGGTAACAGCGCGGCAGCGTGGTCAGCAGCGCGTCGGTCTGCCCCGCGCTCAGCAGCAAACGCTGCTCTCCCTGACGACATTGGCGGTCCTGTTCCGCATCCAGCGGACGCCGTCCCAGACGGGGAACCTCCGGCGGCAGCATGGCGCGCCAGAACGGCAGTTCGTCGCGCCGCGCGGGAATATCCTCCCGCAGTCGTGCCGACCAGTCATGCAGCGAACACGCTTCCTCGGGCAACGCCGGAACCTCTCCCGCCAGCAAGGCGCTGGCGACCTGCCGCAGCTCAGGCAGCAGCACGCGCCAGGAAACGCCGTCGACCGCCAGATGATGGATGACCAGCACCAGTCCGCACGACTGCGCGTCTCCGCGCAGCAGCACGGCCTGCAGCATGATGCCTGCCGCCGGGTCAAGGCGGCCGACCGCCGCATCAAACGCCTGCTCGGCGGCCGCAGCGGCGTCGCCTTCCACGTCAAGCGTGTAACAAAGCGCCGATGCCGGTTGCCGCGGCGCTTCACCCACCACCAAGCGATCGTCGCGTGTCACCGCAGACAGCGCGGGATGGCAGGCGATCAGCGTCTCCAGCGCCCGCGCCGTCAGCGCGGCATCCAGCCCTTGCGGTACGCGGAGCCAGACGCCGTGCGCGAAGCAGCGGTTGATGCCGTGATGGCGCGCAAACCAGTGCAGGATCGGCAACCCGGTCACCGGCCCCCGTTGCGCGACACGCGGCAATGTCGACTGCGGCGTTAAGGGACTCATCGCTCGCGCCATCCCGGCGGGCGTGCGTTCCGAGAAAATGTCACGCGGGCGCAGTAGCCAACCCTGACGGCGCAACGCTGTCGCCAACCCCATTGCTGAGATGCTGTCGCCCCCGAGCGCAAAGAAGTCGTCGTCCGCGTTGACCGCATCCATGCGTAACAGCGTCGCGATGGCTTCGCAGATCAGCACTTCCTGTTCACCCTGCGCAGCGCGGCCCTGCCTAACGGCCGCCGCCTGCGGTGTCGGCAACGCCTGACGGTCGATCTTTCCGTTCACCGTGAGCGGCAGCTCGGCCATGACCATCAGCAGCGCGGGCACCATATAGTCCGGCAGCGTGACGCCTAACTGCGCCAACAAACGGGCGGAGAGATCCGGCTGCGCGCGCAGCGCCTCATCCGGCACCGAACAGTAGCCAATCAGCCGATGCGTCGCGCCCATGGGCTCGGCGATCACGACAGCAGTGCTCACTTCCGGCAATCCCGCCAGCGCGCTTTCGATTTCGCCCAGCTCCACGCGAAAACCGCGCACTTTAATCTGATGATCGACACGTCCGATAAACGCCAGCTGGCCGTCGGGACGCCAGCGCAGCACGTCTCCGGTACGGTACATCACCTCGCCTGCCGCAAAGGGGTTGGCGACAAAGCGAGCCGCCGTCAGATCCGGGCGGCGCAGGTAGCCGCGCGCGATGCCCGGCCCTGAAATATACAGCTCGCCGGGAACGCCGACCGGCACCGGCTGCAAACGGGCATCCAGCAGCCAGACGCGCGTATTGGCGACCGGCTGGCCGATGACAGGCTGGTCCGCCGCCTGCACGCTGGCCCCCAGCGTATCGATGGTGTACTCCGACGGGCCGTAATAGTTATGGATTTCGATGGCGTTTTGGCGTTGCATCAGCTGCCACAGGCGCGGCGTGGCCGCCTCGCCGCCGATCATGATGAAGGCGGGCTGATGCTGTTCCGCCTCCAGCAGACCGGCGTCGATCAGTTGAGAAAAGAACGACGGCGTGATGTCCAGCAAATCCACCGGCACCTGATTCATCTGCTGCACCAGCCCCCACGCGTCTCGACGTAAGTCTTCATCGAAAATATAGAGCTCGCTGCCCATCAACATGCAAAACAGCGGCTCCCAGGAGGAGTCGAACGAGAAAGAAGCGGTATGACCGGCGCGCAGCCGTCTGCCGTGACGCGCCTGAAAACGCGTCATTGCCGGACCAAACAGGAAATGCTGGTGGGACAGTAACAGGTTCAGCAGACCGCGATGCGTGCTCATGACGCCTTTCGGACGCCCGGTCGACCCCGAGGTATAAATGATGTAAGCCAGATGATCGCCGCTCAGCGGCTGTGGACGATCGCGCTCGCCGATAGGTGCCGATGAGGCCCTCTGGCATTCCGCCCGCAGCGCGTCATCGTCCAGACACAGGGTGTCCGGCAAATTCGGCATCTGCTCAAGCCGGTCACGCCAGGTCAGCAGCAACACTGGCCGGGCATCGTCGCACATCAGCGTCAGTCGCTCGCGCGGGTAGTCCAGATCCAACGGCAGATACGCCGCGCCGCTGGCCAACACCGCCAGAATCGCCACCACGCTGTCCGCCGAGCGAGGCACGGCAATGGCGACGACGTCATCCGCCCCCACCCCGCGCGCTATCAGAACGCGCGCCAGCTGCATGACCCGCGCGGACAGCGTCGCGTAATCAACCTGTTCGCGCTCGCTGGCGACCGCGACCGCATCCGGCTGCCGAATCGCCTGACGCACCAGCAGGTCGATGACCGAGGTAACGTCATCCGGCATCGCGAGCTGCGGCCCCCGGCTCCAGCCGTCAATGAGCTGCTGCTCTTCGAGGCTCAGCAACGACAGATCGCCGATCCGCCGAGCGGGCTGTTCCGCCAGCTGCGTCAACAGGTGTTGTAGCCGGTCGCCGTGCGCGGTCAGCGTCTGGCGGTCGTAACGGGCGGGATTCGCCAACAATCCCAGCTGTAGGCGCTCGCCGTCCATACCGATTTCGAACTCAAGATCGTCCACCGGCCCCATCGCCAGCACGTGGGTGATGGCGGGCGTGCCGTCCAGCAGCAGTCCCGCGTTGTACACCTTGTAGTTGAAGACCGGTCCGTACAACCCGGCCTGATCGCCGACCCGTCCCAGATCGCGCCGCAGTTGTTCGGCTTCATAGCGTTGATGGCGGCGGACGGTTTTGATCTCCGCCAGCAACACACGGGTGACGTCCGTCAGCGTCATATCGGCAGAGAGCGTGAGCTGTAGCGGTAGGACGTTGACGACCGGCCCGACGGCGGACAGCGCCGCCGACCCCATGCGGCGCATAAACGGGAAGCCGATCGACAGCCGCGGCTCGCCGCCCATGCGAAACAGATAGACGGCCAGCGCAGCCATCGCGATTTCCGCCGGTTGAGCCTGACCCAGTTCGGTATTGGCGGCTAGCGCGGCAAACGGCGCTGCCGGGAATGAGAGCTGATGATGCCAGGTCCGCACCGTCTCTGAGTGATCGAGGCCCTCTTCGGTGGACAAAGAGATTGGCGTCGGCAGATCGGCGGCATGCTGACGCCAGAATTCGGCGTCGCGTTCGCAGGCGGGAGAAGACTGCCAGGTCAGATACTCGTCTACCACCTCGCTGAAGGGGGTGAACGGCGTGGGGGCCGCCGCTTTTCCGGCCCGCCGCGCGTTGTAAATCTCGACGATGCGACGAGTGAGCGCGTCAAAACTGAAACCATCCAGCAGCAGATGGTGAAAACGCTGATACCACAGCCAGCGCGCCGGTTCTGCCGATACGCGCATCACACACTGCCGGTACAGCGGCGATTCGCCATCGGCGGGCAGTGCGTTCGCCAAATCCGCCTGCATCAGCGCATAGGCCGCGTTTTCGGCGTCCGGCTGCTGGCTCAGATCCCGCCACTCGACCGCCAGCACGTCGCTCGGCGTCACACGGGTCGGCACTCGCTGCCGAGGCTCTCCGTCCTCGTTCAAGGTAAAACGGGCATGGACAGTATCCGCTTCAGCTAGCCCCTGCCTGATCGCCATGTCCAGATCGTCGCGATCCAGCGGACCATTGAGTTCGATGGCATGCGCCACGGTAAAGACGTTTCTCCGGCTGGCGATGCTGTCCGCCATCCAGATCCCCGGCTGAGCCGCGACGAGCGGCAGTTCCAGATAGTTCGCCTGTAGTTCAGGCGCGACGAGAGTGTCTGACACGATGTGACTTCCTTTGCGTTGGCATGGAGAAAACAGAGTGAGGCGCCGCGACGACGCCGATGCGCGGTGTGGTTAGCAGTCAGCCTGCCGCAGGCTAGCGGGACGCATATCCTGCCACTGAGTTTCAATCCAGTTCAGGCAGGCCGAGCGGTCGCCCGGTCCGTATACGGTGTCCCATCCGGCGGGGACGGCGGCAAACGAGGGCCAGAGGCTGTACTGCGCCTGCGCGTTGATCAGCACCAGAAACACGAGGCTGTCATCATCAAACGGGTTGGGTTGTTCCTGACTCATACTTATTCCCTTTTTCCATGTGGTTGGGGCATGCATGCCCCCTCAGTCATCTCCGCCATCAGCCAGCGGCAGCCGTCAATCAAGCCGCCGCGCCAGCACAGCGCATCGTGGCCGCCTGCGTACACCCGGAACTGAACCCGGTGCCCTGCCTCGGTCAGTACCTGATGCATCTGCTGATTGACGAATTCAATGTCCGCTTCGCGGCTGCCCGCTTCCTGAAATACCTTCAGCGGACGGTCTGTGCGCCCCTGTTGGCGGACCTGCTCGCCCAGCCAGCCCCCCTGATGGGCGCAAGGTTCGCCTTTCGTGATAAAGGACAGGTCGGGCCACCAGAAAGAGCCGGATTGCGTCAGCACCCGACCAAAACGCTGCGGGATAAACAGGCCGGCATACAGCGCAGCCAGTCCGCCGTAGCTCTGACCCGCCACCAGCGTGCGCTCGCGGTCATGGCTGAAGGGCGTGTGCCGGGCGGCTAACGGCAGCAGTTCCTCCTGCACCGCTGCCCAAAATTCGGCGTTGCAGGGCAGTTCGTCGCCGCGTGTTGCCGGGTCGATCGCGTCGATCAACAGCCAGACGGCAGGCGGCAACCCGCCGCCTTGGGTTTCTTCGTCCAGCGCGGAAAAGAGCGGAAATTGCTCCGCCCAGCGCTGGCCGTCGAGCACAATCGCCAGCGGACGCTGCTCCGGCGCGTCGCCGCCTCCCGTGGTGTAAAGCCAGATGCATCGGGCGTTGCCCAGCCTGTCGCTGCGCCACGTGAAGGTATGCAGCCGCCGCGCGTCCGGCACCGCCCCCTGCCCCCGGTCAACGCGCCGCCACGCCGCCTGCGAGGGCGCACCCGGCATATGAGCGGACGACTCCGGCTGGCCGCCCCAGGTCTGGTGGGGAGCATGCGCATTCAGCGGATCGGCGATGGCATGGACCGCGAGCGAACACCACCACTCGCGCTGCTGCTGGCGTCGAACCTGTTCGTCCTCACTAAAGGTGGGCGGCAGATCGGCGGCAGAGATAGGCAGCAGGCAGTAGCTGCCGCGCCACGCCTTCTCCACCAAAACAGACCAATGCCAGACATCGGTTCCGGCCAGACGCCGTAGGCTTTGCGGCGAGCAGCTGTGGTGGTCGGTGACGCCGTTGATATCCGCATAGACTCGCAGGGTCGCAGACCGCGCCTCCGACCCTGCGGGATCGCGCCACAGAAACGTCGCCCTCACCTGCTCCACTCCTGCACTTTCCACCAGTGGCGTACCGAGATGAGCGACCCGTCGCCACCAGGCTTCCGTCCCCGTATCCGGCGCCGCCAAGAGTGTTGCCGCATAGCCGGACGGCAGTGGATCAAACATAAAACCTCCAGGTTTCGCCCACGAACAATTACTTAAGATTAATTACTTAAATCTTACCGTCTGCGGATTACATCACAGAAATAGACATAAAAACGAATAATATTGAGAATCATTTACAGTTGCAATAACATGTGTGCCGAACTTACGTTAAGACAGGGATTAATGTGAGCTAAGACCACTAAAAACAAGAGGTTTATCAACTTCCCGCCGGAGTCATGGTTAACCATTACGGTGGGTCGTTGACGCAATGCTTACGGAATTCTTCTTTCAGATGTTTTGCGACAGGATTTTCAAAGGGATAAATCATGTTTAAAACCAAAATAAAACCATTAGCACAGCTTATTACTCTTTGTACTAACAGCCGCAGAGCCCCTCTGGTGCTGGCTTCGACGCTCTTGCTCCCTCCATTGACGCAGGCGGTGGAAACGCCCTCCTCGGCCGATAAAAACGACACCATTGTCGTGACGGCAACGCCGGGAGAAAGCGTCACGGCGCCGCTGCGCGGCATCGTCGCCAAGGCCAGCGCATCCGGCACCAAGACGGAGACGCCGTTGGTCAAAACGCCGCAGACGATTTCCGTCGTGACCCGCGACCAGATGGACCAGCAGGCCGTGGGCTCCGTGGCTGACGCGCTGAACTACACCAGCGGCGTCGTCACCAACTACCGCGGCTCCTCTAACCGTAACGACGAAGTGATCGCCCGCGGATTTCGCTACGCGCCGAAATTCCTGGATGGCCTGAGCTTCGGTCTGAGCGGTCAGGGTTCCTCGCTCGGCAAACTCGATCCGTGGCTGCTTGAACGCGTCGAGCTGGTGCACGGCCCGGCGTCCGTGCTGTATGGACAGGTGAATCCCGGCGGCCTGATCAGCATGACCAGCAAACGTCCGACGGCGGAAGAGATCCGCAAGATTCAGTTCAGCGCGGGCAATCAGCATCTGGGCGAAGCGGCGTTCGACTTCGGCGGCGCGCTGAACGACGACAAGACATTGCTTTACCGCCTGAACGGCATCGGCAGCACCCAGCACGAATTCGTTAAAGACTCCAAGCAGGAGCGCATCGCCGTCGCGCCAGCCCTCACCTGGCTGCCGAATCCCGATACCAGCTTTACGCTGCTGACGGCCTATCAGAACGATCCGGAAGCAGGCTTCCGTAACTTCCTGCCTGCCTACGGCACGGCGTTCGAAACAGTGTCCGGCTATATCCCTTACGACCTGAACGTCAGCGATCCTCATTATCACGAATCGAAACGCGAACTGGGGTCGCTCGGTTATATCTTCGACCACTCGTTCAACGACACGATCTCGTTCCAGCAGAACTTCCGCTACTCCAAACTGAAAGAGAAGTACAAGTATCTGGTGTACACCGTCGGCGGAACGACGACGGATACCACGATCTCCCGCCGTCAGCAGAAGGAGTACACCAATACCGACGAACTGGGACTGGATAACCAGCTGAAGGCCAAATTTGCGACCGGCGACGTCGCGCATACCCTGATCGGCGGTCTGGACTACAAGTGGCAGAAACAGGATTACAACTACTGGCGCAACGGCGGCGATCAATACGATTTCGACTGGGCTAACCCGGCCTACGGCGGTTCGTGGCTGGTCAGCGACAGCGAACTGAGTCTGATGACCAGTACGGTGAAAAAGCTCGATCAGGTGGGGGTCTATCTGCAAGACCAGATGGAGTGGGAGCGCTGGAATCTGCTGCTGTCCGGGCGTAACGACTGGAGCGAAGTGCGCACGACGGACCGCGCCGAGTCCACCACCACTCAGCAGAACGACAACAAGTTCACCGGCCGCGCGGCGCTGCTCTATGCCTTCGATAACGGTATTTCCCCTTACATCAGCTACAGCACCTCCTTCGAGCCGAACCTGAGCAGCGGCGCGCCGGGTAGCGATCCGTTCAAGCCGACCACCGGCGAGCAGTCCGAAGTCGGGGTGAAATATCAGATGCCCGGCGGCAATACGTTACTGACGCTGTCGCTGTTCGACATCACTCAGAAGAACATCACCTCCTACAACAGCATCACCGGGTACAACGAGCAGATCGGCAAGGTGAAATCGAAGGGGGTGGAAGCGGAAGCGCATACCCAACTGACCCCGGAAATCAGCCTGATGGGCGCGTACACCTTTACCGATGCGGAAACCCGCGAGAGCAATACCGCGTCGCAGGTAGCAAGTCGCCCGCGTCGATTCCACGCCACACCGCGTCCGCCTGGGGAACTTACCGCTTCCTGGATAACGCGCTGAAAGGTCTGACGCTGGGCACCGGCGTACGCTACGTCGGCACCAGCTATGGCGACAACGCCGAAAGCTTCAAAGTGCCTCACTACACCCTGTTCGATGCCATGGCGCGTTACGAACTGGGCGAAGCCGCCGCCAGCCTGAAAGGCGCGGCCGTGCAGCTTAATGTCAACAATCTGGCTGACAAACACTTCGTCGCGTCATGCAGCAATACGTCCGCCTGCTTCTACGGCTCGGGACGCAGCATCGTCGCCACGGTGAGTTACAGCTGGTAACGACGATGGCCATGCACCATCGCCGATAGCACGCTGGCGGACGGCATCACGCGTCCGCCCATTTTTGCTTTATTGCTTTGAAAACCCATCGCGAGGGACGTTATTGGCGCAGCCAGTTCGCACTGGCTTCCGCATGCGCCGCGCAGTCGATACGGCGAAAAACGCGTCCCGGCGAAAGGAGTCGAAAAAATGGACATGGGATTACCACAGCATAATCCCGACGAAAGACGCCCCGGGCGTGCTTTCGTTTTTGTGAATCAACCATAAGGAACGGACAGTGTCTACGCTATCTGCCAAGTCTTGCGCGTCGGATATCGGCGACCTACGCCGAGACGACATGCTATTCCTGTCGCCAGCCGCCAGCCTGCATGCCCGCGGCTGTTACGCCACGTTAACCCACCCGGCCGATGACGGCGACGACCTGAAGGGCGCTTTCCAGCATCAGGTACGCCAGCTGTTTGAGCAGGCGCAGAGCGACGGTCTCGACAATCCGCTGCTGGTCGGCGCGATCCCCTTCGACAAACGCCAGCCGGTCAACCTGCAAATTCCCACGTCGTACCGCTGGATTAAGCGTGAGACGTTGCTGGAACGCCCAATGGCGGACGCCTTTCCCCGTATTCTCCGTCAGCAACAAATTCCGGAGCGGGAGACGTTCATGCGGATGGTCAGCGCCGGTATCGATGCCACAAAACGTGGCGAACTGAATAAGATCGTGCTTTCGCGCCTGCTGGATATCGAAACCGAGCAGCCGCTGGATACGCTCTCGCTGCTATTGCAGTTGAATCAGCAAAATCCGTGGAGCTACAACTTCCACCTGCCGCTGGCGCAGGGCTGTCTGGTGGGGGCCAGCCCAGAGCTGCTGCTACGTAAACAGGGAATGACGATCGCCTCACAGCCGCTGGCAGGCTCCAGCCGCCGCAGCACCGACGCAGGCGAAGATCACCGGCTACAGCAGGCGCTGCAAAATTCCGTCAAAGACCGCTATGAACATCAGTTGGTGATTGAAGAGATGCAGCGCACGCTGCTGCCGCGTTGCCGCTCGTTGACGCTGCCCCCAGAGCCGACGCTCATCAGCACGCCGGTACTCTGGCATCTGGCCACCCACTTGCAGGCAGAGGTGATCGACCCGCGAGAAAACGCGCTGTCGATGGCCTGTCTGTTGCACCCCACCCCCGCGCTGTGCGGAACGCCGTTCCAACCGGCGCTGGACCGCATCAACCAGTTGGAACCGTTCGATCGCCAGCGTTTCGGCGGCATCGTCGGCTGGTGCGACGCACAGGGCAACGGCGAATGGGCGGTGACCATCCGCTGCGGCGAAGTGCAGGACAATCGGGTGCGGCTGTTTGCAGGCGCAGGCATTGTGCCGGACTCTCAACCGCAGTCCGAGTGGCTGGAAACCGGCGTCAAACTCAGCACCATGCTGCGCGCTTTCGGGCTACAGCAAGACAGGGAGTGCGCCGCATGATCATCGAATTCAACCGCTGGCCGCCGGCGCTCGAACAACGCTACCGAGCCTGTGGTTACTGGACCGATGCGCCGCTGGACGACATTCTGACCCGCCACAAAGACAGCGACGCCGTCGCCGTGATCTGCGGTGAACGCCAGTTCAGCTATCGCCAGCTGGACCGGCTGGCGTCCCGGCTTTCGGCCGCCTTGCGTCAACGCGGCATGCGCTGCGGCAATACCGCGCTGGTGCAACTGGGAAACATCGCCGAATTTTACATCGTCTATTTCGCGCTGCTGCGCGCCGGGATCGTCCCCGTCAACGCGCTGCCCAGCCACCAACGCAGCGAACTTAACTCCTATGCCGACCAGATTGAGCCGAAGCTGTTGATTGCGGATCGGCGTCATCCCCTCTTCTCCGATGACCGTTTCGTGGGACAACTGCGTGAGCGCTGCCCCTCGCTGCAACAGGTCATCTTGCTGGGCGATGAGGCGATAACGGCCTGTCCGCGCTGATGAATCATGACATCGACATCCCCGCGCCGACGCCAACGCCGCCGGATCAGGTCGCCTTCTTCCAGCTTTCGGGCGGCAGCACCGGTACGCCGAAACTGATCCCCCGCACCCATAACGACTATTACTACAGCGTGCGCGCCAGCGTGGACATCTGCGGCTTCACCGCCGCAACCCGCTACCTGTGTGCGCTGCCGGCAGCGCATAACTATTCGCTCAGCTCGCCGGGGGCGCTGGGCGCATTCTACGCAGGCGGCTGCGTCATCCTCGCCGCCGATCCCAGCGCCAGCGGTTGCTTTCCATTGATCCATCGACATCAGGCCACCGTCGCCGCGCTGGTACCGCCCGCCGTGATCCTATGGCTTGAGGCCGCCTCCGCGCCCGGGGAACGCAACGCGCTGAGCAGCCTGCAACTCTTGCAGGTCGGCGGCGCGAGACTGAGCGAGTCGCTGGCGCGGCGTATCCCGGCAGAATTGGGCTGCCCGTTGCAGCAGGTGTTCGGCATGGCCGAGGGACTGGTGAACTACACGCGACTGGACGATGACGACGCGCGCCGCTACGCCACGCAGGGATGTCCCATCAGCCCCGACGACGAGGTCTGGGTCGCCGACGCCGACGGCAATCCGCTACCGCCCGGTCAGGCGGGAAAACTGATGACGCGCGGCCCCTATACCTTTCGCGGTTATTACCGCAGCCCCGAGCAAAATCGTCAGGCCTTCGACGCACAGGGTTTCTATTGCTCAGGCGATCGCATTATCCAGCACGCCGACGGCTATCTGCAGGTCGTCGGCCGGGAGAATGACCTGATCAACCGCGGCGGAGAAAAAATCGCCGCCGAGGAGATCGAAAACCTGCTGCTGCGTCATCCCAAGGTCATCAACGCCGCGCTCGTCGCCGTGCCGGATGAGCTGATGGGCGAAAAAAGCTGCGCTTTCGTCGTGACCCGTCAGACGATCAAGCCCGTCGAGCTTCGCCGCCATCTGCGCGAACAGGGCATTGCCGATTACAAATTGCCCGACCGGGTGGCAACGCTGTCCTCCCTCCCGGAAACCCCGGTCGGAAAAGTGGATAAAAAACGTCTGCGCCAGATGGCGCAGCAGCGCTTCGCCCCTTCTCAGCAGGAGAATGATTCATGAGTATCCCCAAACTGAACGCCTATCCGCTCCCCACCGCCGAGCAACTGCCCGCCAACAAGGTCAGCTGGACGCTGGATCCTCAGC
Source organism: Lonsdalea britannica (assembly GCF_002111595.1). Lineage (GTDB taxonomy): Bacteria > Pseudomonadota > Gammaproteobacteria > Enterobacterales > Enterobacteriaceae > Lonsdalea > Lonsdalea britannica. Next base: position 106,884 of record NZ_LUTN01000001.1, on the reverse strand, counting down.
GGGCGGCGCTGCTGATCCACGATATGCAGCAGTATTTTCTGAACTTTTGGGGCGAAGACAGCCCTCTGACCGCCCGAGTGGTACAAAACATCGCGCGGCTGAAGCAGGTCTGTCGCCAGCAAGGCATCCCGGTGTTTTACACAGCTCAGCCCCAACAGCAGAGCGACAGCGATCGCGCGCTGCTCAACGACATGTGGGGACCGGGCATCAACCAGCATCCTGAACAACAAAAAATCATCCCTGAGCTAACGCCGGAAACCGGCGATACGGTGTTGGTGAAATGGCGCTATAGCGCGTTTGTGCGTTCCGATCTGGAACAGCAGATGAAGAAAGCGGGCCGCGACCAGCTGATCATCTGCGGCGTCTATGCCCACATCGGCTGCCTCACGACCGCCACCGATGCGTTCATGCGCGACATCCAGCCGTTCATGGCGGCCGATGCGCTGGCCGACTTTTCGCAGGAAGAGCACATGATGGCGCTGCGCTACGCCGCCGGACGCAGTGGACGCGTCGCCACCGTCAGCCAGCTGCTGACCGAGATCGCGACGGCCACCGGATACAGCCGGGAACAGCTGCGCGCGGAGCTGCTGCCGCTGCTGGATGAAGACAGTGACGATTTGGAAGACGATGAGAACCTGCTGGATTATGGGTTGGATTCCGTACGCATTATGTCGCTGGTCGCGCGCTGGCGTCAGGCGGGCTACGATCTGGACTTTGTCGCGCTGGTCAAAAACCCCACCATTGCGCACTGGCTACGCCTGCTGACCGAACCGCAGCGGGAGGAAGCATGAGTCTGGAGGCGGAATTTCGCGGTAAGCAGGTTTGGGTGACCGGCGCCGGGCGCGGCATCGGCTATGTCACTGCCTGCCGTTTCGCACAGGCGGGCGCTGACGTCACGGGTTTCGACGTCGCATTCGATGAGGCCGACGCGCCGTTCCTGCGGCGCACATTGGACATCAGCGATGCCGCCGCCGTCGCCGACAGCTGCGGCGAACTGCTGGCGCATACGCCGCAGCTGGATGTATTGGTGAACGGCGCGGGTATCCTGCGCATGGGCGCGACGGAAACGCTCAGCCAGCAAGACTGGCTTGACTGCATCGGCGTCAATGCGGGCGGCGCTTTCAATCTGTTTCAGGCCACGCTGCCGCAGTTCCAGCGCCAGCGCTCCGGAGCCATTGTGTCCATCGGCTCCAACGCCGCGCACGTGCCGCGCGTCGGTATGGCGGCCTATTGCGCGTCAAAAGCGGCCCTGCGCAGCCTGTGCCTGACGGTCGGGCTGGAACTGGCGCCCTACGGCGTGCGTTGCAACCTGATTTCCCCCGGCTCGACGGATACCCCAATGCAGCGCAGTCTGTGGCACGCGCCGAATGCCGAACAGCGCACCATCGAGGGATTCCCGGAACAGTACAAGCTTGGGATACCGCTGGGTAAGATCGCCCGGCCTGAAGAGATCGCCGACGCTGTGCTATTTATGGCTTCGTCGAAAGCGGGCCACATCACGCTGCAGGATATCGTCATCGACGGCGGCGCGACGCTTGGCGCCTAAGTCCCCGAGGACGGTCGTCGCGATAGCGGCGGTCGTCCTCTGCAACAGGAAGGAAGCAACCTCATGATCTGGACGCGAGACGTCACGCTGGCGCAGCTCAATCAGATGACGGAACGGAACCTGCTGGCGCACCTGGGCATGGTTTTCACCCGGTTGGGAGAACACGATCTCGAGGCCACGATGCCCGTGGACGATCGTACGCGTCAACCGTTCGGACTGCTGCATGGCGGTGCCTCGGTCGCGCTGGCGGAGTCGTTGGGATCGATGGCGGGCTATCTGTGCAGTCAGCAAGGGGAATGCGTGGTCGGGGTAGAGATTAACGCCAGCCACCTGCGTCCGGTCAGTCAGGGCGAGGTGCGCGGCGTTTGCCAGCCGCTGCATCTGGGGCGGAAAAATCAGGTCTGGCAAATCGAGGTCTTTACGCCGCAGGATAAGCTGTGCTGCATCGCACGGCTCTCTACGGCGGTGTTGGGGACGTAGTTCAGGCTTCGAGTGGAATGAGGCTCTCTGCAAAATCCGCCAGCCGTTGCAGGCCGTATTCCCAGGTTCCGAAGCCGGATTCAGCATTGATATGGCCGCCCTCGCCCACATCGACCAGCTCGCAGCCCCAGGCTGCCGACCAGTGCTTGGCGCGCTCATAGGTCATCAGCGGATCGTTGTGCGTGGCGAAAGCCAGCGCGGGGACGTTAAGCCGTTCGGCGCGAATACGCTCTTCAATCTCAAAACGCATTGGCTCCGCCGGCGCAACCAACATCACGCCCGCAATCCCCTCCATGGCTTCCTGCACCACGTAGCACGAGGCCAACGCGCCGAAACTGTGCCCGATCAGCAGCGCCGGTTGCTCGCACTCCGCCAGCTCGCGGCGGATCGCCAACGCCCAGCGATCGAGGTCGGCCGGAAACCACTCTTTCTGGCTGACGCGGCGCCAAAACGGAAAACGCTGATGCCAATAGCTTTGCCAGTGTTCGTCGCCACTGTCACGTAATCCCGGCACCAGCACCATCTTTATACGCTGGTCGATTTCCGCCAGCCGCAGGTCCAACTCTGTCGTCTGCATCAGACTGCTTTCTCCCTGTTCGTTGACTGCCTGAATGGAGCGACATCGGCGCAGGGCAAGCCCTGCGCCCCCATATTGACGCGCTGTCGTTGCCCGGCGCGCGAGGAAGGCTCCACATTTTACAAATTGATAACAATATAGCTTAAGTTAACAGCCTAGCACGGTGATTTGCATTTGTATCGGGGTTCTCTGCATCAAATTTTGCGCTCCGTCACAGGGCATTGCGCGATCTGACGGAGGCTAATGTGCAGCCATTTCACCCGACGCCGAGGGCGATAACCGGATAAATTCCAGCTCGCGCGGCTGGGCGATGCGCCGATAATCCTGCGTGTTCAGTATCAGCGAACGTTCCAGAGATCCTGCGTTGAACGCCAGTTCATCAAAACGGGAAAACAGGAGCGGATCGGCCACCAGCAGCAGATCGGGATGGAAGCTGAACGGCGGGATCGCGCCGAATACGCAGCGCGTCAATATCTCCACTTCCGCCGGACTGGCCAGCGAAGCGCGCGTTCCGCCAAGTCCCTGAGCCAGTCGCTGCAAATCCGCCTGACAATCGGCGGGCAGTACCGCCAGAACATGCTGGCGTAAACCGTTACCCTTCACGTGGCATACCAGCGCTTTAGCGCCCTGCCCCAACGCCGTCCCCCGCTGAGCGGCGACCTCTTCCGAGCGCCCGGCGCTGGCGTGTTCGACCACCCGATAGCGCGCCTGTCCTTGATCGAGCTGTGCGCATAATTGCGAAAAAATAGAAGGAGTTTGCATCGGTTTTCCTATATCCGTTATCTCGTCGACCCGCACACAGAATAAACGCGTCGATGACCAAGTGGCAAAGATCCGTGCGATCGCACTCGATTTCCGCATTCTGCCGGGGATACCTCTTGAATTCCTCCCCATACCCAGCGTAGATTGGGCGCCGGTAAAATGCGGCCCCAGAGCCGTGCCGTCATCTCCGACCAGAGAGCGTTTCGACCTGACTCATCAGGCGACCGTTTCTCTGCATAATGGATAAGTCATGCGCATCATAGCGATACAATCATCATAACGATGCAATCATCATCGCGACACGGTGGTTGCTGGAGAGAATAATCAGTGAAGTACTTCTTTATTGCGGTTTCGTTTATTTTGGTTCTATGGATTGGAACATTTATGATGATGGTGAACTGATTCGGCCACGTGATCGAATCCCACTGTCTCTACCGGGTAAAACACCTCCCTTGCAGCACCCTCGATAGGCTGATGGATCGTCCCTTGGCCTGATAAGGACCCGCCCCACTTTGGGGCCGACGTCCCCCTTATCCTAGCGCGTTCAAAACCAGACCAATCGCACCAGCCAGCGCCAGCCAAGGGCCGAAGGCCAGTGGGGCCTGTAAACTACCGCCACGGATCAATCGCCATAACAGCGTCAGCATCAGTCCCGCCAGCGAAGCGATCAACACCAGATTCGGCAAGACGGCCCATCCCAGCCATGCCCCCAACGCCGCCAGCAGTTTGAAGTCTCCGTAACCGAGCGCTTCTTTGCCGGAAAACCAGCGAAACGCCCAGTAGATCAGCCACAAAGACACATATCCCGCTACCGCGCCTACCACCGCCTGTGAGAGCGGCACGAACGTCCCGTCAACATTGAACAGCAGACCCACCCACAATAGCGGCAGCGTCAGCACATCCGGCAACAGGCGGGTATGGATATCCACCAGAGCTAACGTCAGCAGGACGCTGAAAAGCACCAGACCGCCCAACAGCGCTTCTCCGGGCGGCCACAGCAGACCCGCTAGCAGGAACAGGAGACCACTCATCAGCTCCGTCAGCGGATAACGCCAGGAAATCGGCCGATCGCAGCAGTGCGAACGTCCGCGCAGCCACAGCCAGCTCAGCAGCGGTATGTTATCTCTGACGCGCAGCCGCTGACGACAGCGCGGACAGGAAGACGGCGGCCAGCAGAGATCGTAACGCTCGCCAGACCTCGGCTCGTCCATGCCCAGAGTTCGGCAGGCTTCTTGCCGCCAGCGTCGCGCCAGCATGAGGGGCAAGCGATGGATCACCACATTCAAAAAACTACCGACAATGAGACCCAGCAGCACCAGCGCCGCCAGCCATACCAGCGGAAATGTCCCGGCAAACGCAGCCAACTCCATGAGCATGATTCCTTTTTTCTGGGAAAGGGAGCGTTAAGGCAACCGCTCCAGCGACAGCTTGTTGATGGCGACAATGCCCGAGTGGTCTGTCTGCGCGGCCACTTCCAGCTCCTGCGTCACAACGCCGTTTTTCTGTTCCAACTCCGCGAGCCAGCGCATCAGGGTGGCGAAATCGCAGGGGGACAGCGTCAGCATGATGCGTTCATCCTGTGGTTGCAGCCGCTGAATGGTAATCCCGCTGTGGGCGGCGCTCTGGGGGATCAGCTCCGTCAGATTGATATCCCGCCCTTCGACTTCGCGAGGCTGCGAGCCAGGCGGCGGCAGTCTGGATTCCTGCTGGCGCATCCATGTCACCGCCTGTCGTTCACGCTCGGCGGCCTGACGCCAACGCAGCCCCTGCTGATGCCAAGGCTGCCAAAGCAGACTGTAAATCAGCCAGACCAACACCAGTCCGGCGGCTATCCCCAATAACAGGCGCTCTCGCGGCTGCATCCCCAGCCAGCGCTGCTGCAATAACATCAAATTCATAGCTTGCTCCTTAGCACCAATTGACCTTCCGTGTGATCCTGCTGTTGCTTCATTTCTCCCGGCGGGATGTCGTAGTAGGCGGATGCCTGCTGACGAAACTGTTCCATTTGGACAAATGAGGCCGCGCGTAGCTGCAACCGCAGCTCGCCCCGCCGACGATCGTAACCCAGCGTCATCAATTGCAATCCATCATGCTGAGCCACCAGCTGTTGCAAACGCCCCACATGCGCCGCCAGCGACGCCGCCGGGTTGCCGCTTCCTGCGGCCCGGAGGTGCTGCTGCATTTGCGCGCGCGGATTAACGACGTGTTCATCGTCAGGGAATAGCGCCCGGTAGACCCGGACGCTTTCTTCCTGCCAGACAGTAGCCTGCCGATAAAGCTGATAGTGATCCCACAGGCTGCTGCCCGTCAGCGCCAACAGGTAGAGCGCGGCGGCGGCAATCACGCCGCGCCAGGGGGCGACGGCCTCACGCCACGGCTCGCCGACGGCGAAATCGCCCTGACGAAGATCCATGCCCGGCGTGACGGGGGCATTCGCCGCCAGTGTCATTAGCGATGTCTCCGGCAACGCCCGCCAGTTTTGCACGCCTGTCGGTAGGGGACTGTAGCTATGAATGGCGGGGCAAACGTCGGCGCTCTCCAGCAGCGTGCGATACCACTCTTCTTCCGCCGCCATCCCCGCGCCAACCGCCGTTCTGAACAGCCACGTCCGTTGGTGAAACACGGCGCTCCAGCCTCTTCCGCCAACGGCAACGCCAATACGTCCGGCAGAATAACGTGGATAGGGACGCCTATGGACTGGCTCTGCGCCACCCAGCGCGCCATCAGCGTTTTTTGCATCACCGCCACCGTGAAGCGATCTGCCTGCCGGGCGACCACCGCGAAATGCAGCTGTTCGATATCCGACGCCAATTGCTCTTCCAGCATAAATGGAATGGCCTGCCGCCAATGGCGCTGCGTGCGGCGCGGCAGCGTGACGGTGTGAAACGCCATCTCTGTGGCGGGCGTCAGGACGCGAACGGAACTTGCCGGATAGCGCGTCAGTTCAGCCTGCAATTCTTCCCACGTCCCGACGCCCTCCGTCAAAAGGTGAAAAGGCGAAGAGGAGGCGATCAACCACTCGACCTGTTGGTTATCCTCTGCGCCGAGGCGCAGGGTCAGGTCTCGGATCTCGCCCGCTGGCGTCATGTTACTCATCGGTCCATCGTCCTGTATCCCCCGTACTGCCGTTGTATGACATCGATGCGCCGCTTATGGCGATGAAACAGACTGCGCTGATACAACGCGCCCGCGTCTCCCTGAATGCGGACGTCGCCGAAAAACCAGTCGCTTTTGACCGCCAACGCCTGCCGGATATTGCTTTTGCCGGATTCCGGCAACTGCGGCAGCCCTACAAAGGCATCGACATTCTGCCAGCCTTTAGCCGGACGCAGCGCCACTACGCGCGCGGCCTCCTCCGGGCTAAATTTGCCCATCAGCATGGCGGATAACAGCGGCGCCTGTTGTTGCGTCAATGTGTTGATATTGATCGAGAACGTATCCACCGGCAGTACGCACACGTAGGGCAACAATCGGCGGTAGAGGTCCGAATCCACCCCGTTGATCGCCCGCAGCTCCGACACGTCCGCCATCGGCTGATTCGCCGGCTGATAACGCGAGTAGCGTCGTCTTCGGCCCCGTTCGCTCGCGGCTCGTGGTCTTCGTCCAGCCAGTCGCGAACGGCGGCGGTGACCGCATCGGCCCGCTCGCCTTTCTCGCCTAAAACCACCATTAACTGCCTGAAGACCTGCGCGGCATAAGGCGTCTTTTCAGAAGCCTTAGCCGTCGAAATCGGGCCTGTCGCGAGGGTGTTTTTAGGGCGCGGTTGCAAGGCATTTAAATTTAGGCAGGTCGAGCCATCATAAATCTGGCCGACCATTTCCCGACCGTCGTCCAGTATCTGTCTGTCGACGCGCGACCACGGCTGCCCGATGAAGGTGATTTTCGGCGAGTCTTGCCCATCACGCAGGAGCACGCTGCCCATCAACGCCTCCGCGCCCAGCGCGGTCCACCGAGCCTGCGTTCGGGTCAACAGGCTATCGGTGCGCTGATACGCCGTACCGGTATGCTCCGCCACCGAAGTCGCCACAATAACCATCAGCGCCAGCATCAGCAGCACGACCAACAACGCCATTCCCCGTTGTCGTTTCACTGGCTGTCCTCCGCTGCGCTGTCGCCGGAGGAGGACGAAGCCTCGTCGGAATCGCTCTCGTCAGACTGACCACTCCCGATCTCTTCCAGCTCCTGGTCGTTCTCTTTCGCCTCCGGATCTTCTTGCTGCGGCAGCAGGAACAGGCGTGTGATATCCCCGTAGTCGCGCAGATTGACCGTGACGGAAATTCCTTCCGGCAGCCGATCGGGATCGTCCCAATGATCCTGCCAACCGCCCTCGGAGAAGAAGCTCAGCGTAAAACCGTTGACCTGTGTCAGCAGCGGGCGGATCGCCATCTCCTGCTTCGGTAAGGGCTGTGGAGCGTCGAAAAACAGACGCTCCAGCGTGCCATGGCGCAGACGATACCCGACTCGCTGTAGCTCGGAACGGGGCAGAATACCGAGTGGATTAAGCCAGCCGCTGCGCACGAAGCTGGCGGCGCCGTCTTCGCTTTCCATGCCATAACGCTGGGCGAATAACCCAGGTTCGGCGGCTTCGCTGCGTCGCGGCGTGATTTGGGTGAAATCGCGCTCCATCAGCGTAAAAGTGCGCTGTAACTCGTCGAGTCGGGCGCTTTTACGCGTCGACAGTTCGTCCTGACGCATTACCCCATTTAGCACAGAGGAAACGCTGAGACTCAGGGCGGCAAAGACCACCAGCGCCAGCATCATCTCCAGCAGCGTGAACCCGCGCGAGGCGTTAATTCGCATCACCGTCGTCCTCTCCCGCCTGCGGTATATCGCTGCGTAATATCGCCGCTGGCGTGACGTCATGGCTGCCGTGACGCACCTCAACCTCCACCGCGCGTACGTTGTCATTGCCGCTATCGATGCCCCGATAACGCCAATACCACGTCGATTCCGCGAACATCACGCTGCCGTCGGTCCATGAGGTCGACGGCCACTGTTTTTCCAGCCGCAGCGCCGTCAGCTGATTTTCAGCGATCCAAACGGCGAAGGTTTTCTCTTCCAACCGCCCTAACGTGCTGGCCTGCTGCGCGGTGGTCCTCAATATCGCGAGTCCCGCCAGTGCGAACACCACTAGCGCGACCAGCACTTCCAGCAGCGTCATGCCCCGTTGCTTCATCGCGCGTTGCCCTCTGGGGACGCGCTGAGGATCGCCCCGTTGGGGTCGACCTCCAGCCAGGCGCTGTCCTTCTCGCTTTGCTGAAATTCGAGGCGGAATGGCGTGATTTCGCCTCCCGGCAGGATCAGCAGGGTTGGGGTCGCCTGTGTTGAGGTTACGCCCGGATCAACTTCGCCGTCCTTCCACTGCGCGGTAAAAGCCAGCCGAATATCGGCAGGCAGCGTGATGAGCGAAGAGTCAGAGCGCCACTGATAGGCTTCCGGCACGGAGGCGTCCGTCGGCTCCAGCACCGCCAGCTGCCAGCTGCGCGGCGCGATATAGAACCCCAGTACGCGATCGTTCTGCTGGCTGTCGGCCACCGCGCGCTCCAGCTGCGCCCGAAAGCGCGCCATCTGCCACTGCGCATCCCTCGGTTTTTGCTGCGGAAACGCCATCATCACCAGCGTGGCCGAGACGCCGGCCAACAGCACAACCAGCATCATTTCCAGCAGAGTGAAACCGCGCTGACGCATCACGGATTCTCGCTATGCGCCCCGTTGCCGATATTCCAGTTGCCGATATCGTCTTCACTGTCCGGCATACCGTCCGGACCGTAGGAGAAGACGTCGATGCGGCCGTGGTTACCGGGGCTAAGAAGCTGATAGTCCGCGCCCCAAGGGTCTTGCGGCAGACGACGAATATAACCATCCTGCGCGTAGTTGCGAGGTTCTGGCTGCGTGTTCGGCTTTTTCACCAGCGCTGACAGGCCTTGCTCCGTGGTGGGATAGCGGCTGTTGTCCAGTTTGTACATATCAAGCGCACTCTCCAGCGCCACGATATCGCTGACGGCTTTCTGTCGATCGGCCTTTTCTTTGTTGCCCATCAGATTAGGCACCACCAGGCTGGCCAGTACGCCGAGAATAACGATCACCACCATGATTTCTAACAGGGTAAAGCCCCGCTGACGTTGTTCCATTTTGTTGTTTCCTTTGACGTTATTCGAAATTACATACTCATGAGAGTGTTCAATTGCAGAATCGGCTGGAGAATGGCCAGCACGATGAAAAGCACAACCCCCGCCATCGTGACGACCAGTAGCGGTTCAAAAAGGCCCAGCGCCAACGTGACCTGAGCGCTGAATTCGCGATCCTGATTGTCCGCCGCGCGCGCCAGCATGGCGTCGAGATCGCCGCTGCGTTCGCCGCTGGCGATCATGTGCCGCATCATGGGGGGAAACAGCGATGTCTGTTGTAAGGCCTGATGCAGGCTGACGCCTTCGCGCACCGCTTCCGTCGCCTGCATGAGCCGTTGGCGGGCATCGTCATTGCTCAGCACGTCGCCGCTGATGCGCATTGCCTGTAACAGCGGCACGGCGCTGGCGTTGAGGATGCTGAGCGTGCGGGCATAGCGCGCGGTATTGAGCCCGCGCAATACGCGCCCGATTACCGGCAGCCGCAGGAGAAATCGATGGAAAGACAGCCGATATTTGTCCTGCCGCAGCAGCCAGCGGCCAACCAGCATCACCAGCGCCAACAGCAGCAGCATCCACGGTCCGCCGAGACGTACCCCATCGCTGATCCCCATCAGTAGCCGCGTGGAAAAAGGCAGCGCCTGTTTCATATGGACGAACTGGTCCACGACTTTAGGCACCACGGCGGAGAGCAAGATGCACACCACCGCGATGGCGACCAGCGTCAGGACGCAGGGATAGATCATCGCCTGTTGAATACGACTGCGCATCTGCTGGCGCTGCTCGGTGTAGTCCGCCAGCCGATTGAGGACGATATCCAGATGGCCGGAGGCTTCGCCCGCCGCGACCATCGCGCAGTACAACCGTTCGAAGCTGCCGGGAAAGCTGCCAAGCGCCTCCGCCAGCGAATGTCCTTCGACGACTTTGGCCCGCACGGCCGCCATCAGCGTACGCAGGCCGGCTTTTTCGCTCTGCTCCGCCACCGCGGCCAGCGCTTCTTCCAGCGGCAGCGCAGCGGCGACCAGCGTCGCCAGCTGTCGCGTCAACAGGGCCATATCGCTGGCCCCGATGCGTTGAGATCGCCATAACGTTATGAACCCGGCGTCGCGAGCATGGCCCCCGTCGCGCTGTGGTTCCAGCGTCAGCGCCACCAGGCCTTTCTCTCGCAACAGCTGTCGGGCCTGACGCGCCGAGTCAGCCTCCTGAACACCGCGGCTGCGTTTTCCCTGCGCGTTCAGCGCCTGATAGTGAAACAGCGCCATCTCATTCCGCCCTTGTCACACGCACCACCTCATCCCAGGTGGTGTTGCCCGCGATGACCTGCTGCAAGCCGCTCTGCCGCAGCGATCCCCAGCGTTCGCCGAGCCGTTGAGCAATTTGCTGCTCACCTTCCCGCTGGTGAATGGCCGTTCGAATATCGTCGTCGATCGGCAGCAGTTCGTGGATCGAGGTACGCCCGCGATAGCCCGTTTCATTGCAGGCTGGACAGCCCCCGGCGCGATACAGCCGGGTGCCGGGCGCGACGCCCATCAGCGTCGCCTGTTCCGCGCTAACCGAGTAGGGCTGGCGGCAGTCCTGACACAGGGTGCGCACCAACCGCTGCGCCAACACGCCAAGCAGGGAGGTCGATAACAGAAACGGCTCCACGCCCATGTCCGTCAGGCGGGAAAGCGCGCCGAGCGCGCTGTTGGTATGCAGCGTCGACAGGACCAGATGCCCGGTCAGCGAGGCTTGTACGGCGATCTGCGCCGTCTCGCCATCGCGGATCTCCCCCACCAGCACGACGTCCGGGTCCTGACGAAGGATGGCGCGCAGCCCGCGCGCGAACGTCATGCCGACCTTGGTGTTTACCTGCGTCTGGGCAATGCCATCCAGCTCATACTCGATAGGATCTTCCACCGTCATGATGTTGCGTTCGGTGGCGTTGAGGCGACTCAGCGCCGCATACAACGTGGTGCTTTTGCCCGAGCCGGTCGGCCCGGTGACCAGAATGATGCCGTGCGGCCGGTGGATCAGTTCGTCTATCTCACGCTGATGCGCGGCGCTCATGCCCAACGCGGCCAGATCCAGCCTCACGCTGTCTTTGTCCAGCAAGCGCAGCACCACGCGTTCACCGTAGTTGGAGGGCAACGTTGAAACACGCACGTCGATGGCGCGACCGCCGATACGCAGTACCATGCGCCCATCCTGAGGCACGCGTTTTTCAGCGATATCCAGCTTCGCCATGACTTTGATGCGGGAGACCAACAGAGGGGCCAGCTGACGCGGAGGACGCAGGATTTCCCGCAGCACGCCGTCAATCCGGAAGCGGATCAGCAGGTTACGCTCGTAGGTTTCGATATGGATGTCGGAAGCTTTATACTTGATCGCCTCCGTCAGCATGGCGTTGATCAGACGGATGATCGGGGCGTCGTCGTCCGCATCCAGCAGATCGTCGCTGTCCGGCAGCTCTTCGGCCAGCGTGTAGAAGTCGATATCGTTGCCGATGTCTTCCATCAGCTGCTGTGCGGCGGCCGAGTCACGCTGGTAGTGCTGCACCAACGCCCGCTCAAATTCCGCTTCGCTGAGGCGACTCACACTTAACGAAACGCCCGCCACGCGTCGGGCTTCTAAAAAAGCGTCGGGCTGCGTTTCGGCCACGCAGAAGACCTGTGCCACTGCCTGACCGCCACCTTCCTGCAACAGCAGTATTTTATGGCTGCGGGCATAGGCGAACGGCAGGACCGGATGAAGTCCTGGCGCCGCCACGTCCCGCACGCTCATCGCCCCTCCCGAGCATAGAACGACGAGATGGCCGCCTGCACCTGACGGAATACCATTGTGTCGCCGCCCGCAGGCAGATGTAGCGTGTCGTTATCCAGCACCGCGCCGCTGGCGCGCGTGGCGCCACGCTGTTGCTGCTGTTCATCGTTGAAGGCGCGATATTTGTTTATCGTCGCCGTCTGATACTGCATGCCGTCACGAATAATGGTCGGACGCAGAAACAGCATCAGGTTACGCTTGGTCACCTGACGGCTTTTGGAGCGGAACAAATTGCCGATCACCGGGATGTCCCCCAGGAACGGCACCTTGCTGTCCGTTTCCAGTGTGGTCTTGTCGAGCAGACCGCCGACCACCACGGTTTCGCCGCTTCCGACCAGCACGGCGTTGTTGACGGTACGGGTGTTGAATGTTGCGCCCAGACTGCTGGTGCTGCTCGACGAGGAATCCGCCACGCTGGACACCTCCTGCGCGATCTGCAGCAGCACAGAGTCCCCTTCGTTGATCTGCGGTTTGACCTTCAGCTTGATGCCGACGGTCTTACGCTCCACGGTGGTAAAAATGTTGTCCGCCGAGGTGGTTTGAGAGCCTGACAGTACCGGCACTTCCTGACCGACGTTGAAGGTGGCTTCCATGTTATCCAGCGTGACGATGCTGGGCGTCGCCAGCACGTCGTTTTTCGAGTTGCTGGACAACGCCGTCAGCAGCATCGACCAGTTGCCCTGATAAAACCCGGCGGCAATCCCGCTGAAGCTGCTGAGCACGCTGGAATAACTACTGGTCAGCGTGCCGTCGGCGCGATACTGATCGGAGCCGACCATCGCCGTTGAAATCGGCATCCCCGTACTGGTGAACTGCGTCATGCCCGCCCGTTTATTGGCCCACTGGATGCCAAGATTCAATCCGTCCGCATCCTGCACTTCGGCGATGATCGCCTCCACCAGCACCTGAGGACGACGGATATCCAGCTGATCGATGACCTGTTCCAAATCGCTCATGATGTCGGGCGGCGCGGTGATAATCAGCGCGTTGGTCTGATCGTGCGCGCGGATGGTGACCTCTTTCCCCTGAATCATGATGGTCTTGCCGCCGGAGCTGCCGCTAGAGCTGAACGCCGAGCCAAAACCGAGGCTACTACTGCCGTTAGACGAAGCGCTGTCCTCGCTATTGGAGGAGGACGACGACGACGAGGATGAACTGCCGCTGTTCTGGGTACTGTGCGACGTGCTGGGCGTGCTTGAACTATTACGGCTGCCGCTGGTGCCGCTTCCCGCCAGCACTTCCAGCAGCTCCACCGCCTTGGCGTATTTAAGGTAGATGACCTTGGTGCCGCCCTGCACGACCTGCTTGCGGTCGAGCTGGCGAATCATCTGTACCGCGCGCTGACGCGACTTTTCTTCGCCGCTGACGATGACCGAATTGGTCCGGCTATCCGCGACCACATTCGCCAACACGCTGCTCGGCAACGCGTTTTTCTCATCGGTTTTATTGAGGTTGTTCACCAGCTTGACCATATCGTCCGCCGAGGCGAAGTTGAGCGGAACCGTGGTCATATCCCGACCGCCGATTTTCTCCACCCGAGCGACGATCTCAAGCATGTGCTTCACCACCGCCGCGCGGCCCGTCATCAGCAGCGTATTGGACGGTTCGTAATGCACCACGCTCCCTGCCCCGGCGCTATCGTTCAGTTGACGTAACAGCGGTGCGAGGTCGCGCGCGGCGACATTATTCAGCGCGACAACCCGCGTCACAATTTCATCGCCGTGGCCCGGTTGCTCATCGCTGGCCAGCGGGATGGCGGCGGTTTTCGCATCTTTGGCCCGCACGACTTTCAGTACCCCGTTGTCCTGCGCAACGACGGAAAAACCATAGACGTCCAGCACGCTCAGAAAGAACTGGTAATACTGCTGTTCGTTCATCATGTCGTAGCTGCGGACGGTAATGGTGCCGCGCACGCTGGGGTCGATAATGACGGTTTTATTGAGGTTTTTACTGACGGTGTTGATGAATTCCTGAATGTCGGTGCCTTTAAAACTGGCCGAGAATTCAGCGCTCCAGCACCAGCACGACGCCAACAGCAGCGAACCGATTGCCGCTCGTTCCCATCGTTTGATCACTCCTTTGCTCAGCACGTTACTCTTCGCCCCCAATTTCCATGTAGATATCTTGTTGTTGCCCTTCCCGTTCGACGGTCAGGGTGAATGTATGAATTTCCGGTATCCGCTCCATGGCGGTTTTCGCCTGCGCTTCATCGCGCAGATCCAGCCCGTTCAGGGCGATAATTACATCGCGATCCTGCAACCCGACCCGGTAAAAGACGTCGGGATGCCGACCCGGCGAGATACGGTATCCGCTCAATTTGTTGTCATTGATCAGCGGCGAGAGCTCAAGGTAGTCGCTAATCGGCGATGAGGGCCGCGGCTGGAGCTGCTGCAAAGCGGCCGTGTCGGTCTGGGTCTCTTCACCGCCGGGCTGTTCGTACAACCTGAGAACCTCGTGACGCCCCTGATAGAGCAGAACCACGCTGTCGGCGTGGATCGCCACCAGTTTGGCGTCGTCGTAGGGCAGAGATTCGTTAGGGCTACAGCTAAACTGTTGGTTATCTTTGCTGAAGATAGCGATGGAATGCGCGGCGTCCTGACTGAGCAATACGCCCGTCAGCGCCAGATGCAGGGAAGACAGCGGTAGCGCATCGGGGCGTTCGGCGTCCAGATCGGGAGCATCGGCTTTTTCGGGCGCAACGCCAAATAGAGAGAAGTCGGTCGGGAGCGCGGAAGAGGAAGGTGGCGGAAGTGTCGCCGATCGCGCGACGACAGGCTGCGGGGCCGGATCACGGTGTTGAAACAACGACGCCATCTGCAAAACGGTCAACAGCAGAAACAGCGCCAGCAGGCCCCGCCTGAGCGTCCGTGGCGTTAACGATGGCAATTTTACTTTATCCATGAGAAACATTATCCCTATGCCCTGGCAACGATGCCCTGCCCATCCATCAAAGCCATTTCGGCCCTGTCGTCACCCCTCAGGCTATCCATTCCCCCGAGAAAAAAACGGGTATATGATGCCACGGACGGCCGAATTAAGGAACGCCCCTCTTAGCGTCCCCCCTCGCGATATCAGTGTATTCACGTCAAAATGCGAACCTTCGCGCAAATCTGGCGTTCGGCACACCCAAAGCGGGTCAGAATGGAATCAATTGAATGATATTTAAGGAAAAAATGTGGACGGCGCACCGGAAGTAACCCCATCGCATCCGATTTCGCGGGGCTATGTCATTCCCGGCTATCTGCTAGGCCTTTACGCCCTGCTGCTGTTCGCTCTGGGATGGCTAGGACATCAGCGCTGGCAGGAGTTTCGGCAGGTAGCTACCCGCCCTCTCACAGCGTCGTGACGCCCCCCCAACACGCGGCAACATTGCCTGCCAGCACCGCTGCCACACCGTCTGCCTCTTCCGCCGATAACGGCAAGCTCCCCGCTTTTACCTACAGTGCGCACGTGTTTACGTCGGAACCTGAGCGGCGCAGCATCACGCTAAACAACCAACGTTATCACGAAGGCGAGAGCCATTTAGCGGCGTGGTGATCGAGCAGATACAGCAAGATGTCACCGTATTCAGCGTGAACGGCGACCCTTTTATTCTCGATGCGTTGGAGGATTGGCCGGGTGGAAAACCAGAATCTTCTGAGCAAAAATCGTCGTTACCTTAACCGCGAATCGCGCTGAGGAACGGAGAAACGGACAAATTAAACGCAGAACACTGCTGATCTTTCGGCGTCCCGTCTTTCAATAAGCCTTCATACAGGGTGTCGCTCAACGGCGGGAGCATTTGAAATCCGCTGACATCCCACCCCTTCTTTTCCCCCTGACGCAGCGCGCCGCGCATCAGCGTATTGTCATCCGGCAAGTCGCTGCGATTGCACTGTGTACGCAGATATTTTCCGGCCGCCACCAACGACGCAAGCTGATTGATTTGCTCATCCTGGGTGGCTCTCGCGTTTGCAGAGCGGGATGAGGAAGACGACTGGCAACCGGCCATAATCAGGCAGCAGAAGGTAAAACCGATGATGTGAAGCGAAGAGAAACGCATGACTTGATTCGTCCTTTTGATGAAACATCCGTGGGGAAAGCCGAACTCTCGTCGTCTGGCGATAAGGTGAACGACGAAAGCCCGGCTTTTCCGATGAGGCTAAATGCTAGGCGCTATGACCGTGTTTTTTTTGCGACGCAGGCAGAATACCATCCGCGCGGAACATGGACTTGATGCCCCTGACCGCCTGACGAATACGATCCTGATTCTCGATGAGCGCGAAACGAACGTGGGTGTCGCCGTAGTCGCCGAAACCAATTCCCGGCGATACGCACACTTTGGCTTCCGCCAGCAGTCGTTTAGCAAATTCCAGCGAGCCTAAGTGCGCGTATGCATCCGGGATTTTCGCCCACACGTACATCGACGCTTTCGGTTCGTCGACCATCCAGCCCGCTTCATGAAGCCCGCGCACCAGCACGTTACGGCGCTGACGATACTGCTCCGCGATATCGCGCACGCACTGTTGATCGCCTTCCAACGCCGCAATCGCGGCAACCTGCAGCGGCGTAAAGGTACCGTAATCGTGATAGCTTTTAATTCTGGCTAGCGCATTGACCAGCTCAGGATTGCCCACCATAAAGCCGATCCGCCATCCAGCCATGTTATAGCTTTTAGACAGGGTAAAAAACTCTACCGCGATATCCTTGGCGCCGGGCACCTGCATGATGGAAGGCGCCTGCCAGCCGTCGTAAACGATATCGGCATAGGCCAGATCGTGTACCACCAGTACGTCATATTGCTTCGCCAGCGCGACGACTCGCTCAAAGAAGTCCAGTTCGACGCACTGTGCCGTCGGGTTGGAAGGGAACCCCAGAATCATCATCTTGGGTTTAGGAATACTTTCGCGGATAGCGCGTTCCAGCTCGTTGAAGAAGTCAACGCCGTCCACCAGCGGCACCGAGCGAACCTGCGCGCCGGCGATCACCGCGCCGTAAATATGAATGGGATAGCTGGGGTTCGGCACCAATACCGTGTCGCCGTGATCCAATGTCGCCAGCATCAGGTGCGCCAGCCCCTCTTTGGAGCCGATGGTGACGATAGCTTCGCTGTCCGGGTCGATATCGACCTGATAGCGATCGGCGTACCAGCGTGAGATCGCTCTGCGCAGACGCGGAATGCCGCGGGACGTCGAATAGCCATGCGTATCTTCACGCTGGGCGACCGTACAGAGCTTTTCAACGATATGCGGCGGCGTGGGGCCATCCGGGTTGCCCATACTGAAATCGATGATGTCTTCGCCGCGACGACGCGCAGCCATTTTCAATTCAGCGGTGATGTTGAAGACATAAGGGGGAAGACGATCGATGCGCGAAAAACGGCGCGGGGAGTTGCTATCAGCCATAGATACCTCGTAGTCACGTAAGCGCCCGGACCGTCCGAGCGACGTATCGACCCGCGAACGGGTCAGCTTTCAAGCTATCCCAGATTCCAGGCGCTGTCGATAAGCTCGGCGTAAAAATTTAACGCCTTACTCACCCATATGCGAAACGACGTATGACGGAGCTCTCGTCCTCGCATGGAACAAGCCGGGCAGACTCGCCGCGTCATTTTAGCGGTATTTATTTCCGAAGCATTTTTAGAAAGGCATTAAAATAAAGCGCTCGCAGCGACTTGAAAAACTGACGTCCAACCGACCGAATGGGAGGCCATATTGCATTATTTTGGGGCCCGTTATAAATCATTCTCACCAAAAGAGAGCAAACGGACATAAAAATATAAAATCATTAAAAATCAATAAACTAAAAAATAAATAATAAAAATACCGCCTGATTTTTTTATTAAAAAAACGACAATTCCAAATATAAAAAATTATCGATATTAAACTTCAAAACAGGAATATATATTGAAATTTAAAACCATGAAAACGCTGATTATGTAGATATAAAAACTGAATGACCACCCACATTGACAACAATATATCTATCGTTATTATCGAGGAAACGGACACACCTTCTCGCCCTTAAAAAGCCTGACGCATTATTAATGAGTTACACCTAAATTTAATTCGAGGATGCATGATGGATATCAAAAAGCCTTATTTGTTATTTCTGGGTGATGCGCACGATCAGCTGGCCGCCAAAGTGGCCATCGGCATCAAGCAATGGCATCCCGAATATTGTGTAGGTCAATATCGCATGGAAGGCTGTCACGCAGACTGCCAACTGCCGGATATGGATATCGCGACGGCCCGCGCCGCCGGAGCACAAACGCTGGTGATTGGCGTCGCCAACCGGGGCGGGATTATTTCTGACGCGTGGATAACCGTATTAAGCGAAGCGCTGGAAAGCGGCATGGATCTGGCCGCCGGGCTGCACAACCGTCTTGCCGACGTGCCCGAACTCAGCGCGCTGGCGGCCAAATTGGGACGTCAACTCTTCGATGTTCGCCATCCAACCCAAACCTTTCCTGTCGCCAATGGTCGCAAACGTACCGGCAAACGACTGCTTCCGGTCGGCACCGACTGCTCCTGCGGCAAGATGTATACCGCCTTGGCGATTGAAAAAGAGCTGCTTGCGCGCGGTGAGAAGGCGACCTTTCGAGCGACCGGGCAGACCGGTATTCTGATTAGCGGCTCAGGCGTCAGCATCGACGCCGTGGTGTCCGACTTTACCGCCGGTGCCGTCGAAGTGCTCGCCCCGGCCAATGACGCGGACCATTGGGATGTGATCGAAGGTCAAGGATCGCTGTTTCATCCGTCCTTTGCGGGCGTAACCACCGGCATCATCCACGGCGCTCAGCCAGATGCGCTGGTGCTGTGTCATGAACCGACGCGTAAGACCATGCGCGGCGTCGACTATCCGATCCCCGATCTCGCCGCCTGCATGGCGCTGAACCTCTCCATGGCGCATCTGACCAATCCCAATGCGCGCTTCGTCGGTATCTCCGTCAATACGTCGGCGCTCGATGAAGCCGCGGCGCAAAAATTTCTTTCCGAGACGGAACGCAAGTTCGGCCTGCCGGTGGTCGATCCCTTCCGTCAGGGCGTTGGACGCATCGTTGACCAGTTGGCAGACCTATGACAACACTTCACGTTTCCCATGAAAGCTGGCCGCTGCAAGGCACCTTCACCATATCGCGCGGCAGCAAAACGCAGGCTGATGTCGTCGTCGTCGCGCTGAGCGCAGGCGGTGCGACAGGCTATGGCGAGTGCGTTCCCTATGCGCGTTATGGTGAGTCCATTGATAGCGTGATCGCGCAGATCCGATCGCTGGAAGACGATCTCCGCAACGGGCTGGATCGCATGGCACTCCAACAGCGTCTACCCTCGGGCGCGGCGCGTAACGCCGTCGACTGCGCCTTTTGGGATTTGGAATGTAAACAGTCCGGACAGCGAATTTGGCAGAGGCTGCCGCTATCGGCGCCCGAGGTGCTCGAAACCGCCTACACCTTGTCGTTAGATACGCCAGATAACATGCGTAAAGCCGCACAGCGGCAGTCAACAAGACCCTTGCTGAAGCTCAAGCTGGCGGACCAAGACGACTTGGCGAGAGTAGCCGCCGTGCGTGAAGGCGCACCCGCTGCGCGCCTGATTGTTGACGCCAACGAGGCTGGAACGCCGAACTGTATCTGAAACTGGTGCCCGAGCTGGCGGCGCTGGGCGTAACGATGATTGAGCAGCCACTCCCCGCCGGGCAAGACAGCGAACTTGAGGTGTTGCCGCATCCCATTCCCATCTGCGCCGACGAGTCGTGCCATGACTGCGATTCGCTGACCGCCATCGCGGGCTATTACGACATGATTAATATCAAGCTGGATAAAACAGGCGGTCTGACCGAGGCCATACGCCTGCGCGACGAAGCCAAAAAAGCAGGCTTGCAGATTATGGTCGGCTGTATGGTCGGTACGTCGCTGTCGATGGCACCGGCTACTTTTGTGGCGCAAGGCGCTCAGGTGGTCGATCTGGACGGCCCCCTGTTGTTACAACGGGATCGAGATCATGGTCTGCAATATGATGGCAGCCTCATCGCACCACCTACCGCGGCACTATGGGGCTAACGCATATGCTGCGCTAAATGACGAGTTAGAGGAGTGTTGTAATGCAACGTCTTGTTTATGTTGACGGCCGCTATGTGCAGGAGCAGGAAGCGTCTGTTTCCGTGTTCGACCGCGGTTTTCTGTTCGCGGATGCCGTCTATGAAGTGACCGCCGTAGTCAACGGCAAACTGGCCGAGTTCGATGGTCATATGACCCGGCTCCAGCGCTCTTGTCGAGAGCTATCGCTGACGCTGCCGGTCAGCGTTGAAGAGCTCAAAAATATTCATCAGGCGTTAATCGAAAAAAACCAGATGCAGGAAGGCGCTATCTACCTGCAATTGACGCGCGGTAACGCGGGAGATCGTGATTTTCACTTTCCCGGCGCCGACGTGAAATCGACGCTGGTTCTCTTTACTCAGGCTCGACCGGTGTTGGAAAACCCGGTAGCAGAGCGCGGGCTAAGAGTGGTGACCTGCCCGGATATTCGTTGGCATCGCCGCGACATCAAAACCGTAAGTCTGCTGGCGGCCTGTCTCGCGAAAGAATTTGCCCATGCGCACAACGCCGAAGATGCCTTTATGGTGGAGAATGGCTTTGTGACGGAAGGGAGTTCTTGCAACTGCTATATCGTGCTGCACGATAATACGGTGGTGACCCGCCCTCTCAGCAACGACATCCTGCACGGCATCACCCGCAAGGCTATCTTGCAGTTGGCGGAGCAGGATGGCATCCAGTTGGAAGAAAGACTTTTCACGCCGGAAGAAGCCTATCACGCTAAAGAGGTGTTTATCAGCTCCGCCACCACCTTCGTTCTGCCGGTGGTCACGCTTGATGACCGCACCATTGGCGACGGCAAACCAGGCCCGATTACACGTCGTCTGCGTGACATCTATATCGACATGGTTAAGCAGCAAACACGCTAAACGCAGAGCGTTTGAGATAGCCTCTCGAAGCCGACAGAGACACGACATATGACCCTATGACGTAGCGTCTGTCGGCTTACCCTTTCCAAACTGTCTGTCATGACCTACCGCCATCCAGTTGGAAAGCTGTTACATCAACACATCAGCACATCAGCACATCAGCACATCAGCACATCAGCACATCAGCACATCAGCACATCAGCACATCAGCACATCAGCACATCAGCACATCAGCACATCAGCACATCAGCACACTGCCTCCTGTTTAGGGGAAGCCCGCCAGCTTTTTTTCATTTCATCGACACATCCAACCGCACGTATCTGTGCCCCCTTCCTTAACGGATCCTTAGCCCGCAAGTCCCTTTAGGTTCGCGGCACATCATCGCCCAGAAGAGGCGGGACGACGGTTGATGTATTCTGCGCATTCTCCAGCACCATGCGTTGAGGCACCGCCAGCGGAATGCTTGCAGCACGCAGCCGTTTGATTATTTCGAATAGCAGGTCGCTTTTCACACTCGCCACCAGACGAGGACTGTTGACGTACCCTGTCACGCTGAGCACCATGCCGTTTGCGCTTAATTGACTGAATGTGACGGAAGGCGCGGGACTCGTCAAAATCCCTTCGTGCTCGGTATAGGAGTCCAACAGAATCGTCCGGGCCTCATCGGGGTCGGTGTCCAGCGGGAAAGACAACGCCAGCGTCGCGACGCCGAGCGCATTGCCCATCGTAATATTGCGCACGTTCTGCGAGATAAACTGCGAGTTGGGCACAATGACCGTCGACAGGTCGCTGAGCTGAATTTCCGTCGCGCGGACATTGATGCGCCGGATATCCCCTTCGACGCCGCTGATATTAACCAGATCGCCTACTTTAACCGGACGCTCCGTCAGCAAAATCACCCCTGAGATAAAGTTTTTCACTATCTCCTGCAAACCGAAGCCGATCCCCACCGACAGCGCGCTGACGATCCACGCCAACTTGTTCCACTGAATGCCGAGGGTAGCCAGCGTCAGCAGGATGATGATGATATAGCCGACGTTGCTGAACATGGTAACCATCGACGCCCGAATTCCACGATCCAGCGTGGTTTTCGGCAGAAAATCATTTTCCAGCCAACGCCGTGAAGAACGCATGGCGTACAGGGCAATCGCGAGAAAAATCAGCGCGTCCACTAATCTTGCAGGAACGATGCGCAGGTTTTCCAGCCCTTTTCCACCCCAGATGTCCAGCGCTTTTTGCATCAGCTCCAGCGGCGTTGTGGTGCCAAACGTCCCATTCAGCAAGGCAACGGCGGCCATTAAAATCAGGAAGACTTTACCTGCGGCAGAGAGTAATGCCGTGGCCTGCGAAAGATGACGATCATCGAGATTAAGGGAGCTTTTGATGCGCTGACCGCTGAGGTTATTCGGTGAAAACAAACTTTCACACGTATCGGACACCAGCGTGGAAAAGAGGTAGAGGCAGGAGAATACAATCGCTATCCATACCAGTTCGTAGATCAAAAAACGCGCCAGAGAGATATAACCGATGACCAGAGAAACCAACACGGCAAAGGTCGTC
This sequence comes from Lonsdalea britannica, assembly GCF_002111595.1. Lineage (GTDB taxonomy): Bacteria > Pseudomonadota > Gammaproteobacteria > Enterobacterales > Enterobacteriaceae > Lonsdalea > Lonsdalea britannica. The sequence continues at coordinate 84,091 of NZ_LUTN01000001.1, read as the reverse complement.
AGCAGAACCGCCAGATGAATGATCCCTGAAAGCGTGGAACGCGCTTCCGGTTGCTCACCAGTTGCCACCATCTGACGCCGTATCTGATTGCTTCTCAGCGCGACCATACCCGTCGTCAATGCCAGGAAGAGCGTCGCCAGTCCATTGACCACAATCGTGACCGCGACCGTAGTGCCCATCGTAATGGTCACCTGTTCGATGATCCCGAATATCAGAATGATTAACGCCGCAATCACCGGAAACGGCGTCATCGCCTTCGCGACCGGATTGGAAATCGCGGGAAGACGCCATGAGGGCCGCTGATTGGACAGGAATGCTCTCCCCAATCCGGCAATCATTGAGCAGAACACCGTCAGGCGTACCAACGTATCCATAAAAGAGGCAACACGATCAGAGGCGATATCATGACGCGTAAAGGTATAGTCGACCAGATTAGCGGCAATCCCGATCGTCAGCACGGTAGACATGACGGTCGCTGTCGCCAGAAAGCTCCGTCGCAACCGCCCTTCCGGCAGCTTATGAATCCCCAACCAAGCTAGATATTTTTCCAGATACTTGCCGCCCAACGTCACCAGCGCCAGCGCAACCAGCAGAAATATCGCCGACCCCCAACGCCAATCTGCGCTCCACGCGCCGTTGAAGGCACTTGCCACCTGCTCAGAAAACGAGGATAGGCGGCTTACGTCCTCCGGCTGTGGGTTCACAATCGGCGACCAGAATCGGGCGCCAAAAAGGCTGCCCGAGTCGAGCGCCAACTGGGTTTTTAAGGCGTTGCGTCGCAGGTTGACAATTTGCGTCGAGAGATTGGCCGCGCTGGCGTGCAGCGCCTGTATTTGTTCTAACTGAGAATCCAGATTGGCTTTTTTCTGATTGAGGCTGTTGCGTTTATGCGTCACCTCATTGGTTTCATTGAGCGCAGATCCGGAATCGGGTTCTGGTCCCAGCACATTAAGCTGCGACTGCATTTGTGAACGAAGCGGTGTCACAATCGCCGAGAGTTCGTCCGCTTTACTGATCAATTGCTGAGTCTGATCGTTCAGGTCGCCGAACTTGCTGTCGTTGTTCACCCCCGAGACCTGCTGCTTGATGCTGTCCAACTGTTTCTGCAGTTGGACCAATTCAGCATCAACATTGACGTCAGACTCGCCATTTGCCTGTGCAGATTGAGATGCCGTCTCCGCCGCCACGCCATATCCCATCGGCAAGACCAAAACCGCACACAAAAAAACACGCATCAATACGGAAAATAAAGTTGGCATATAGCGAAAGGTTCCCAGGTTCATCAGAGACGGCGGATATCCATACACCCACACCAGACTGGCTAAAGTGTAATCCAATAGTACAAAAGTAGGGCAAAGTTCCAATCAGAGGAGACCGTAATTGCGCATCTTATCGCGCTAGCTAAGGTTCACGATGAAACGAAAAAGGGCTTTTTGCGATGAGGCTCGAAAAATCTCGCGGTGAGCTCGCAGAAAGCGATCACGGCGCCAGGCTGTACAGGGAATCGCCGTCTGGCCGAAATCGGCCGCCAAGTCGTTGACTCACCGAGGGGGGTGGGTATAATCCAGCCCACTTGTTATTGGTTGCGGCACATCGCAATCTCTCTTCCCAAGGCGCCCTTAGCTCAGTTGGATAGAGCAACGGCCTTCTAAGCCGTAGGTCACAGGTTCGAATCCTGTAGGGCGTACCATCTTTTCTTCTATTAACATCCTTTCTAGTCTACTTTTTCCTTTCAAATCAGAATATAACACTTCTCTGTGGTCCAGCTTGGTCCAAGGTCACCTATTGCGTTCTTATTCTGATTGGGGGCAGGATAAGGGGCATTGCTAGGTTCAATCAACTGGATGCCCCCATATGAAGCTGACAGCACGACAAATTGACTCTGCTAAGCCTAAGGAAAAATCATACAAGCTTGCCGATGGTGGTGGGATGTATCTTGAGATTTTTCCAAATGGAACAAAGAGTTGGAGGCTAAAATATAGGATAGTAGGTAAAGAAAAACGAGTTACCTTCGGCACATATCCATTGCTCACACTCGCTGAAGCAAGGATCAAACGTTCTGAAGCTAAGAAACTCTTGTCAGAAGGTGGGGGCAGTCCAGAACGTCCACATAGCTCACTGGGTGATGTGCCACCCGTTATCTATGCGAGGCAAAAACTGGCCGGAGATCCTCATTGGCGGTGGTACTAAAAACCGGAGGGACTACAAGCCCCTGAGGCTGCGGTTAACGCCGCTGGGCGAATTCATGGCGGCGTGGACGTTTGAATCGCAGCGATAGTCCCTGTTCGCTGTATAGCCGGTAGATCCGTTTTTGGTTATCACGCCAGCCTTCCCGCCTGAGCATCACGTGTACCCGGCGGTAACCGTAATGCACCCGGGTTTCGGTGATCTCCCGAATGCGTAAGCGCAGCGCGCTGTCGTCTGCGGCCACAGAACGATAGCGGAATGAGCTGCGACTGACGCGTAGCGCAAAGCAAACCTGCCTCTCGCTGGCTCCGTAACGGGCTTGCAAATCCCTGACCCATTCGCGCAGACGTGCCAGCGTCAGATCTTTTTTGTCAGCACGTCCTGTAGCATGGCCTTATCGAGGCTCAGGTTAGCCACTAGCTTCTTCAGCCTGAGGTTCTCTTCTTCCAGCTGCCGCATGTGTTTGAGTTCCGAAGGAGAAATCCCGCCGTATTTCTTGCGCCAGGCATAAAAAGTGGCGTCAGAGATACCCAGCTAGCGGCAGACGTCCGGTACAGAGGTCCCCAGCTCAGCCTGCTTGAGGGCAAAAACAATCTGCTCTTCAGAATCGTGATCTTTTCATCGGCACCACCTCCGTTCAGGGAGTGTTTATCATGCCGGAATTCTGTTTCTGAATGGCGCAGGATTTTGGGTCAGGGTCACCAGATAGGATAGTAATTATCACTACTTTTTTACTACGTAACGAGGACGGTTCTTAACCTCAGAGTAAATTCTGCCTACATACTCACCTAGCACACCAATGCCGATAAGCTGCACACCACCTAAGAAAAGAATTGACACGAGTATGGATGGATAACCTGCAACAGCATTACCCCAAATAATTTTATCAATGATCATCCAGATCCCGTATAAAAATGACAACCCCGCAACAAAGAAACCTATATAAGTCCACATTCTCAGCGGAAACGTGGAAAAAGAAGTAATCCCTTCTAAAGCCAGATTCCAAAGCTTCCAGCCATTAAACTTTGTTTTCCCTGCCACACGCTCAGCTCGAGTGTATTCAACGACTTCCACTCGGCCGCCGACCCAGCTGAGGACGCCTTTCATAAAAAGATTTCGCTCAGGCAGCAGTTTAATGTTCTCCACAACCTCTCTCGACATCAGACGATAATCACCGACATTTTCTTCAATTTTTGGGTGACTGATCCGATTGTGAAGCTTGTAAAACAGAGCGGCAGTATTTCTTTTTAATCGACCGTCGCAACTTCTATCCGAACGCTTGGCCAATACGGCATCTGCTCCAGCTTGCCATTTTTCAATCATTGCAGGGATGATATCGATAGGGTCTTGCAGATCGACATCGATAGGAATAACGGCGTCCCCTGTTGAGGCTTCTAGTCCAGCAAATAACGCAGGCTCTTTACCGAAGTTACGGGTAAATGAAATACAGGTCACCAGCGGATCTTGCTTGGCAAGATTTCGAATCACTGTTTCAGTGCTATCAGAGCTACCGTCGTTAACAAAGACAATTTCTACCTGCAAGTTCTTAAAAGGAGTAAACCCTCTGACCGTTTCATAAAAAATGGGAGTAGCCTCTTCCTCGTTATAAACGGGCACTACCAGAGATATTTTCATTTTCTAACCTTGAAAACCACATAACGTGAATAGATAAAACCACATATCAGGCTAATAGCTGAGAACACAATGAGCGTACCCATTGGATTCAATCTCACCACATCGGCCAACCACCCAATAAGCGCAGCAAGCGCCCCCATGAACACCACGTACAACATATACCTGGCTGGCGTGGCCTCAGCAGTGAAGGTCCAACGGGCGTTGACAAAGAATGAGAAGGTCACAGCGACGCAAAAAGCGGTGAAGTTTGATAGAGATTGCTTTTGACCTGACATATAAAGAGCGCTAAAAACAGCCCAATGCAACAGCGTATTCAAAACACCGACGGACATGTACCGCGCAAAGATTTTGAGCATAGCAACCGGTAATATTTTGTAAATTAGTGGGGCAAATTCTGGCATCAGTAGCAGGGATGATCAAGGTAATGTTAAGACATGTGAAAAAGGGTATTCAAAGAATAATTAGCAAGAAGAAAGTGTTTATCATGTAGACAATCCGAGTGTTTTCACACCTAATGTGGTTCCAAGAGGATACGCAATATCAGGAGTTCACGGATTATTGTGAGCATAACGATATCTTTTTGTGGTTAGTAGCCTCCTACTGTAATACCAATAGCACTGTGGACGTATGGATACTCATCTCTCTTTCCCCACAGCTTATTTCCACAGCAGCCTCTCCCTCCACCGCTTCCCCCTAGTTTCCACAAATCCCTTGATTGCGTAACACGGATGCGTATAGTTCTTATTTTTAATTACGATTTTTTGTGCTCTGTCTTGCGCTGACAGCGATTCAGCCAAGCGTGGCTCGGCAAACAGAAGCGGTTTAGACCTGCATGAGAGGGTGCTTCATAACGCTGGCGCGGCAGTCGACGCAAGTGCGAGTCACCCTTTTCGAGATTTTTTCAAGCCAATGAGCACGACATGGATCAGGAAAAGTGAGTGGTTAACGTTGCCAATTAGACGCGCTAGCGCCGGAAGGGAAAGCACAAAGACATCCGCCTTGCTTTGCCCCCAGATCTCGGCCGCCTAACAGGGTCATACCGGACATGCGCTTCTGTCGTACATGAAATCATCAAGGGAGCTAAGGGAGCTATCGAAGGCAGACTAGAGATCAGCCGGATATTCCGCACGGTTTCGAATTTAGAGAACTGAATCGTACCCACATTCAGGTCATCGCAACCCGGCCTGCGATGTTGAATCAATAAAAATCGCCCCGGAAACGGGATTTGCCATTTCCACCTTTCTCTATAGTTAAGCGAACTATGTATAACGTCAAAAACACATCCACGCCATTACGTAAAACCTTGCTGGCTCTGGCGGTAGGCTCTCTTGCTCAGACTGCTACCGCAGCAACGACACCGACCCAGACTGACACCAATGCCAACACCGATTCAAAAGATACGATCGTAGTGCAGGCGAGCGAGGCGGAGAACTTCCGGCCCGGCGGCGATGCGCTGGTCCCCGCCTATCTGGAGGGTCAGGTCGCGAACGGTGGGCGTCTGGGGATGCTCGGTGAACAGAAGGCCATGGATGTGCCGTTTAACGTGGTGGGCTACACCGCCAAAATGGTGCAGGACAAGCAGGCGAAAACCGTTGCCGAGCTGCTCCACAGCGATGCGGGCGTGCAGGCGGTTCAGGGTTACGGCAACGTGGCGGAAACGTATCGGATTCGCGGCTTTAAGCTGGACGGCGATGATATGACCATGGGCGGTCTTGCGGGCGTGGTGCCGCGTCAGGTGGTCGATACTCAGATGCTCGACCGCATAGAAGTCTTCAAAGGCGCCAATTCACTGGTGAACGGAGCGGCCACCAGCGCCGTCGGCGGCATGATCAATCTGGAACCCAAACGCGCGGAAGACACGCCGACCACTCGCGTAGGCGTCGATTACACCTCCTCATCTCAGGTGGGCGGCAGTCTGGATTTGGGTCGTCGTTTCGGCGATGACAATCAATTCGGCGTCCGCATGAATGTGGTTCACCGCGAAGGGGAAGCGGCCGTGGATGACGATAAACGTCGTACCACGTTGGCCTCTTTGGGGCTGGATTATCGCGGCGACCGCTTCCGAACGTCGTTGGATTTGGGCTACCAGAAAAAAACGTTCCACGGCAGCGAAACAGGCATCAATATCAGCGGCCTGAACGACATCCCCGCCGTCCCGAGCAATACCCGCAACTACTCACAAAAGTGGGCTTACAGCGATATCTCCAACAAGTTCGGAATGGCTCGCGCCGAGTTTGATCTGAATGATAGCTGGACAACTTACGCCGCTCTGGGCGGACAGCATGCCAATGAAATGGGCACCTACTCTTCGCCCACCTTGACCAGCGACAATGGCGATGCGACCGCGTCTCGCCTCGACACCAATAACATCATCGATGACTTCAGCGGCATGGCCGGGCTGCGCGGCCAATTCGACACCGGCTTCGTGTCGCATCGCGTTAATGTGGGCTACTCCGCGCAAACTCAGCGCACGCGCACCGCCTGGGGCATGTCGTTCGCCAACCCGACCACCAACATTTATCACAACAGCGACGTCGCTATGCCGGACAACGCCTTGTGGGGCGGACACTACGCCGATCCGCTCACCACGAGCCGCTCACGTATGCAGGGCGTGTTGCTGAGCGATACGCTCGGCGTGTTGAATGACCAACTACTGTTCACCGTCGCCGGACGTCACCAAAAAGTGGTGGTGCGTAACTACAGTAACGCCACCGGCGAGGAAGACGCGGACTCTCGCTTTACCGAAAGCCGCTGGATGCCGACCTATGGCGTCGTCTACAAGCGTGGGAGCAGCTGTCGCTGTATGCAAACCATACAGAAGGCCTGCAACCCGGCAGCATCGCGCCCGATACGGCGGCCAATGCGGGACAAAGCACCGGTATTATCCATTCGAAGCAAAATGAAGTGGGCGTCAAGATCGATATGGGTCGCGTGGGCGGTTCAATGTCGCTGTTTGAAATTAAAAAACCGTCGGCCATCCTCGATAGCGCCAGCAACCGCTATAGCGTAGACGGCGAGCAACGTAACCGCGGTCTGGAGCTGAGCGTCTTTGGCGAACCGGTGTTGGGCGTACGGCTGAACGCCAGTACGGTCTGGCTGGATCCTGAGTTAACCAAAACCGCTAACGGCGCTAACAACGGCAATGACGCCATCGGGGTTCCTCGTTTTTACGGCGTAGTGGGCGCGGAATATGACATCAAACCGGTGGACGGTCTGACCGCGACGGCGCAGCTGAATCACTCCGGTTCACAATATGCCGATGCGGCGAACACCAAAAAGCTCGATAGCTACACCACGCTGGACGTGGGTCTGCGCTACCGGACGCGCGTCAATCAGGATCAGAACGAAATGGTCTGGCGCGTCGCGTTGAACAACGTGACCAATGAGAAGTACTGGTCTGGCGTCGAGGACTATGGCGTGTACGTCTTTGAAGGCGAACCGCGTACGCTCAAGGTCTCCATGAGCTACGACTTCTAACGCCCTGTCCGCCTCCCCGAGATCCCGACATTCAGAGATGAAAACCGGGATTTTTTTTGTTTCTCAGCATCAGAAAGCGTTCTCGGTTTTTTGCCGTCATTAAACCGATACCGATGTCTCGTTAACGCACATCCGCTCAATCCTCTTTTTTCTCTGACGACAACGGAAACGATCCAGCCGGTGAATCGAAAAACACCTTTCGGGCGCGGTCATGGCGAAATACAACCACTCGAATTTCGGCATAGGCGATCACCGCGACGGCAGCCGCCTTTTTATCCGACGACCGTATAACCGCTATCGAGCAGTTCAAACTCGTAATTGGGATTTGGCGACAGAATGATCTGCCGATCTTTCGTCACGAAAATGGTGCAAATACCAGGATAGTCTCGCAGATAGGCGATCCCCGCCTTCACTCCCATACCGTACATCAAGGTGGTATAGATATCGCCGTCGATGGATTCATCCGACACGATGGTGACGCTGTCCAATGCGTTATTCAGCGGATAGCCCGACGTCGGGTCCAGAATGTGGTGATACCGCTCGCCATTGAGGGTGAAGTAGCGCTCGTAAGTGCCTGAGGTCACCACGGATTTATCGATCACGTGAATTGCACCGATCAACTCCCCCTGCTCAGCGAACGGTTTTTTAAGGCCGATACTCCAGCGCCCCTGAGGATCGTTTAACGACCGCCCCATCGCCTGCACGTTGCCCCCCAGATTCAATAGTGCATTTTCAACGCCGTTTTGCCGCAGAAAGCCTTTGATCACGTCGGCGATATACCCTTTGGCGATAGCGCCGAGATCGATCTCCATGCCTTCCTGCAGGAGGAACACGGAGCGATCTTCATCGTTCAGGATCACATGGCGCGGATCCGTCAGAGCGAGCCGCTGCTGAATGTCCGCCGCGTCAGGCACCGTATGGCCACTGAAACCAATTTTCCACAGCTTGACGAGAGGACCGATGGTGAAATTGAAATGACTGTTGTCCAGCAGGCTCACCTGCAAGGCGCGTTTGATCAGCTGATAGACAATGGGCTGACCGCCACCGGATGCCGACCCGCCGCGTGGTTGATGTTCATCACTTCCGACGGGTAGCGATTGACCGTGAGCAAATCTTCCAGCCGTTTGATCCGCTTAAAGGCCTGAACGACCAATTCCTCATTCAGCTCAAAGAGCGTTAAGGAAATTCGCGTTCCCATCAATGTGGCGGCATAGGAAAAGGAGTTGTCTTCAGACGTCGTCATAAAAGCACCGTCGCGGTTGGAGGGAAAAAACATCGCTAATGATGGATGCCATTAAAACGCAGGCGGGGCAAAGTTGACAACTTTGCCCCGCCTGTGGACTACGAACCCGATGACTCGACGTTACCGTTTCGCATAGGCCGCAGCTTGTTTACCGGCCTGAATACCGAAGATGATGATATCAGCTACGGCGTTACCCCCGATACGGTTGGCGCCGTGAATGCCGCCGACCACTTCACCCGCCGCGTAGGCACCCTGAATAACGTCTTTATTGTTATCCAGCACCTCGGCCGCGGTATTAACGACCACCCCGCCCATCGTATGGTGAACGCCTGGGGCGATCTTGATGGCGTAGAACGGTCCTTTGTTGATCGGGTTACGCAACGCGGTCGTTCTGCCGAAGTCGTCATCGTGCTGTTTTTCAACGAACGTGTTGAAGCGTTCGATGGTTTTCGTCAGCTCGGCGGGTTCCATTTGCAACCGGTCTGCCAACGCCGCGATAGAGTCTTCGACTTCGACGAAGCCCTGAGCCACATATTCGCCGACCGCCATGTTTTTCTCTTTAACGTGATCATCAAAGACGATATAGGCGTATTTTTCCGGCAGATTGATGATGCTCGCAGACACCTTGTCACGCGTTTCCAATTCATTAAAGAAACGCTGACCATTTTGGGAAACCAGAATGGCACCGCCGCCGCGAATAGATTCAGAGATCAGGTACGACGTTTTCTGCTCCACCGTCGGGTGGATCTGAATTTCGCCCATGTCGACGGTATCCGCGCCCAGCGCTTCCAGCAGCGTGATCCCGCTACCCGTTGCGCCTTTATGGTTGGTCGTCACGAAGCCTTTCAGGTCCGGACGGTATTTCACGACCAGATCCTGGTTGGCGCTGAATCCGCCGGTCGCCATGATGACGGTTTTCGTCGGGATAACACGCTCTTCGTTTTCGTCATTGATGGTGCGAACGCCGGAAACCTTGCCGTCTTCCTGCAAAATTTCGGTAACGGACGTTTCGAGCATCACGTCGATGTTGCGCTGGTTAAGGTTTTTCACCAGTCCGCTGATCAGGTAGCCGCCCACTGCCGCGCCGCTGGCCGGACGGTGAGTACGGTCGACACTCATCCCACCCGTGGTCGTCAGGTCGCTCAGCTCGATGTTGCGATCGGCCAGCCAGTCGATGGCTTCGTGCGCGTGTTCAACGAAGTATTTAACCAGTTCGGGGTTGTTCTTGTTCTGGCCGCTTTTCAGCGTTTCTTTGTAGAACAGCTCTTTATCGTCGACAATGCCTTTGATTTTCTGGAAACGCGTTTCCGCGGCATTCATCCCCGCAGACGCTTTGATCGTATTCCCGCCAATCACCGGCATTTTTTCAACGATCAGCACTTTAGCGCCATCATCGGCAGCCTGAATGGCTGTCGCCAGACCCGCGCCGCCGCTGCCGACGACCACGACGTCGTACTGCTGAACTTCGTCCGGGTTGCCACCCTCTTCGATAATCGCTTCTTTAAACGACTTCGTCATCGCCTTGGTGACGGCTTTCTTGATGGCTTCACTTTGCTCTGTAGCGCCGGTCACCGCGTCGACGTGCGAGCTATTGGCATCAAGAATACGCGTTCTGATGATTTCAAAGCTGCTGATCAGCTCGTCATCCCATCCCGCGGTATCGTCCAGCGCGATATCTTTGATGTGGTCTTTTTCCAGGCTGACGTTAACGATGAGTTCTTTATCGTTATCCTGCACCTTCTCCTGGTACACGCCGACCTTGAACTTTTTAGCGTTCAGGCTCATGTCGCGGATCATGCTCTCCACCAGCGAGAAGCGCCACAGCGGTTCCGGAATGGTCAGCTCTTCACGCTTGGTGCTGTCGATATAGAGATCGATATGCTCCTGCGCGGTGATGCGGTCCATCCAGTCCGGATAGGCAATGCAGCCTTTACCCACAGCCACCAGATCGTAACCGTGCTCCAGCGCGACGTCGGCATCCGCTTTGTTAACGATGCCGCCCACGCCCACAACCGGGACCTGCGCCAGCGTGTCGGAACGCATAGCGACATATTTTTCGATCAGCGGAGTTGCAGATTCCGTGTCAACGATGGAAGGACGCAGCGTATGGCCCATGGAGAAGTGAACGTAGTCCAGACCGCGTTCGGCCAATTTTTCCAGCAGGTATAGCGTATCGTCAAAACGGATACCCGGCTCTTCCAGCTCTTCTGGCGAGAAACGGTAACCGATGATGAAAGACGGATCGGCATATTTGTCTTTCATCTGGTGTGCGATATCCAGCACGGCCATCGGGAAGCGTGTACGGTTGTCGCGGCTGCCGCCCCATTTGTCTTCACGGCGGTTGGAGTGCGGGGAATAGAATTGCTGAATCAGATAGGTGTTGGCGCCGTGGATTTCCACGCCGTCGAAGCCAGCCTGAATGGCGCGGTGAATAGCGCGACCAAATTTGGCGACCATCTCTTCGACTTCATCCGCCGTCAGTTCGATCGGCGTCGGCGCGCCGGGACGAGGCGCAGCAACGGCGCTCGGCCCGACCGGCGATTCACCGCCGATGAGTTTCGGGTCGACCATACGGCCGCCGTGGTAGATCTGCAGGATAGCTTTAGAACCCTGCTCTTTGACCGCGCTGGCGACTTTGGACAACCCTTCGATTTTGTTGTCGTCGTCAATACCAATCGCGCCGGGAAAAGCTCGTCCGCGGTCGTCAATGAAGCAGCATTCCACAATCAGCGCGCCGATTTTGCCGGAACGTACCTGATAGTATTCGATCAGTTCTCTGGTGACGGAACCATCAAAAAAGCCAGTGCAGGTTGTCATTGGCGCCATCACGACCCGGTTTTCCAGGGTAACGCCATTAGGCAACGTGAACGGCTGCAATAATCTATCGTTAATGTTTGTCATTAAATTACCACCTAATTTTCACAAATTTTTATCAAATTCTTAAATTCGGAAATGGCAGGCTGCTTTTTTATTGTTCGTGTTTTAGTTGCCTACGATTATTATTCTTTTATTATGTGGTTTTTTTAATGTCATAATACTTTTTTTTAATGTCTTAATTATTTAGTATTTGCAGTTATGTTATCACTCTGTTTAAATAAAAACGTTTAATGTAAAAACATTATAAATAGTAAGGTCTTTATCAACGAATAAATAACACGCCATTTATTTCCTCAACGTATTCTCTCTAATACAACTGTCGTTTTTTTATTCGCACATCCCACGCATCAAATATTCCCATTCATCCATGATGGTTATTTTTTCTATGGATGATTATTTATGCAGCTCTTTCTGTCAGGCGAATTCCTGACTTCATCAGTCAAACATCACCGCAAACCACATCGACATTTTAATCATTAAAAACAGATAGATAGACGGAAAAATCACATCACTCACTCCACGCCCCCTCCCGGAACATAGGACATCTATTCGCCGTCTTGTGCGGCGCCAGCATCGTATAAACGCTGACGCTTCATTTTTTGCTGTTCATTCTTTCTACGAATGTTCTCCCTGCGGGGATGACCTAGAAAAAAATCCGTCTCTGTCACGATCGTCCCCGGTTTGATTATTCGTAAATTGCACGCTTTTTAATGAGATTCAACCTTGTCGCAGCTTATATCAGGATGCGAATCATTGACCGAACGCGTGAGATACAGGTCCCTCTTCATTCAAAATATCCGTGCAGAGACAGCCTGAAGGTCACGATCATTTGAGATACGATAAGCGCGAGTCTTTTCTATCTGGAAATAACGATGACGAATTTCATTTTAAAAAATGAATGCAGGGAGTAATATTCACTCATTGCGCTGAACTTTATTTCCAATGTTCTGGTTATCACGAGGAAAAAGGAGACGAAAAATAATAAAGGGTCAACGTCTACTTTACTCTGACAGCCTTTCTTCTATTTATCGATATTCTCCTACGGCGTTTGCAATCATCAATAAATGTATTGATATTCCCATTATACGTTTTTAGGCGAATAGGAGTGATATTCATTCAAAAGCTTCCCCCACAGAGTGCGCTGTCTTTATATCAAAACGCCATGACACATAAAAAAGAGAGGAGCGTCTTGTCGCTATTAAAGGGTCGCAAAAATCGGCCATAAAAATTCATTTTTTCTGCCTGTTTTTCACTGACCATGGATAACTGATCCGCCCTGTTCATTTTCGAATCAGACCAAGACAGGTTGATAATTAGCCTGCATCTAAATTGTTTAAATTTGGTTTAGCCCTAAACATTACCGTGGTTTATTAATTATTGAGGTTTAGCGCCCCACAAAAGCCCCGTTAAAACGAGAGAAAAAATAATCATTGTTATCATGCACATATAAAAAACCACTCACACCAGAAACATTTACCCCACGCTATCTTCGGCTAATTTTTTACATTTAATAAAATTCTGCCATTTACTGTGCCGAACGGTAATGAAAACATCAGCACGACGCTTTCACCTATTAGATTAAAAGCTCTACTCTATTAAAGAAGAAATAATGGTTTCTCTGATCATCATCACTCCAGAAATATATTAAATTCTGAAACGCGCACTGACATTTAATTACCTTCTTTTCGCAAAAAAGCGATGAAGTCCATTACCTGTTTGCCGATAACAGCTTCGAAGAAATGAAACGTTGATGGATTAAAAACTGGCTCGCATGTTTCCCTACAAGCGTCCCAATGAATGGATGCGTAAAACATAGTTCTGATTATTCAAGAACTAAAACCCCAATTTACCAGGGCTACGACTATGAATTTTATTCGTGATATCAAAATCAGAACCATGATGGTTCTTATCCTTATCGTGTTTTCCTTATTATGGGGAGGCGTCTCCGCCTTCGCACTTTACTCTCTGGGTCAATTGACCTCAGAAATTAAACTGACCAACGTCCAGCAAGACAACGGCGATATTATCAATGCCGCCAGCGGAGAGTATTACCGCGTTCAGAACATCCTGAACCGGGCCGTGGCACACAAACAGAATAATAACCCCGCCGGGTTCAATTCAGAGATGCAGCAGGCCGCTGCAGAAATCGGGCGGCTGAAAGCCGGTCTGGCGCAATTTAAGGTGACCGATCACGCCAACATTAATACGGCAACTATCGATGACATTTATAGCACCTCCTACCGCCTATTTAGTGAAGCTGTCGTACCGATGTACGACGCACTGGAAGCCGATCGCCTTGATGCCTACAAGGAGATTTCGCTGCAAACTTATACCCCGCTGCGCACTCAGTTCACCAACAGCATTACGCAATACAACACCGTTATCAGCACGCTGAAGGGCGAAGCTCAAGGCCGTATCGGCGACTGGGTGAAATGGTGTGAATACATTCTGATGGCGGCACTGACCGTCGGCCTGATCATCGTACTGCTGACCGATCGCTACCTGGCCAAATTCGTGGTGCGCCCGCTTGATCAGATCAAACAGCACTTGCAGGTTCTGGCCATCGGTCAGTTGCACACCAAAATCGCAGACTTAGGTAAAAACTGCGTCGGCAGCCTGATCCCGTTCATGCAGCAGATGCAGGGTAACTGGGTCAACACGGTTTCCGACATTCGCCTGAGTGCAGACGAAATCTACCGCAGCTCAGGTGAAATTGCCGCGGGCAACACCGACCTGTCGTCACGTACCGAAGAGCAGGCCTCTGCGCTGGAGCAAACCGCAGCCAGCATGGAAGAGCTGAGCGCCGTGGTGAAGCAGAACGCAGAAAACGCCAACCAGGCCAGCGTACTGGCTCAGAATGCCTCCAAGACGGCCAATGAAGGCGGAAGCGTCGTCAATGACGTGATTAAAACGATGAACAGCATCAGCGGCAGCTCGCAGAAAATCGCTGATATCATCAACGTCATCAACAGCATCGCCTTCCAGACCAACATTCTGGCGCTGAACGCCGCAGTGGAAGCCGCCCGTGCCGGTGAACAGGGTCGTGGCTTTGCCGTCGTCGCCAGCGAAGTTCGCAGTCTGGCGCAGCGCAGCGCCGAAGCCGCCAAAGAGATCGAAGGGCTGATCGACGAATCCGTCAGCAACGTGAAAATCGGCTCCGAGCAGGTTACGCAGGCGGGCGACGCGATGGGTAACATTGTTAAAGCCATCACCAACGTCACCGACATCATGGGTGAAATTGCTTCCGCCTCTAACGAGCAGAGCAAGGGTATTACCCAGGTGGGTCAGGCCGTTATCGAAATGGACAGCGTGACGCAGCAGAACGCCGCGTTGGTGGAAGAGTCCACAACCGCGTCGTCGTCGCTGGAAGATCAGGCGCGTCGCCTGACGGAAGTGGTCTCCATTTTCCAGCTGGCTGAATCCGAGTCTCGAAAAAAACCCTCGGCCTCCAGCAAACCCGCTCAGGCCGCACCGGCTATCGCGCACAGAAAACTGGGCACGAACGCGCCGGCTGAAGGCAACTGGGAAAAGTTCTAATCCCTCGTTAACGACGCGCTGACGCAATCCCGCCTCATCGCGTGACGGCTCTCCGGTTCGCCGGGGAGCCTTTTTACGTTCCCTTTCCGCGTTTTCTCCTCCCCGTTATCCATTCGATTTAACGATATTGCTTGTCCGAGGCTTTTTTTAGGGTTTTAAATAGGACCAAGCGCCATAGGGCGAAGTGATTCACCGAAAAGAACGGAACTGGCGCAATCATGCGTCAGTGCTGCTTCAACGGCTTTTGTGAGGAACTCATGAAATTCAAATCTGATGCGTCGCCCGCCGCTGCGGACAACAAGACCAAGACCTACGAGCTGGATCGCTTCGATGTGACCATTCTGCGGCTGCTGCAAGCCGACTCGTCCATCTCCAACGTGGCGCTGGCCGAGAACGTGAATCTCAGTCCCCCCGCCACCCTGCGGCGCGTGGAACGGCTGAAACAGTTGGGACTGATTAAAGGTTATGTCGCACTGCTCGACCCTGAGGCGTTGAATGCGGGCATGGTCGTCATCATCGGCGTCGTGCTGGACAGGTCGACCCCCGGCGCGTTCAAGGATTTCGAAACCTCGGTGCAACAGATCAGCGGCTGCATGGAGTGCCATGTAGTGACCGGCGAGTTCGACTATATGCTGATGATCCGCACCAAGGACAATCAGAGTTTTAACCGTCTGCACGCCGAACAGCTTTTGTTCCTGCCGGGCGTCCGTCAGATTCGATCGTTCATCGGCCTGCGCGAAGTGTTGTCCACTACTCAGCTACCGTTCTAAATATGCGTTTGGCAAACGCCCTACTCCCCCTCCCGCGCGACCCGGCATAGAAAAGCCCGCTTATTGCGGGCTGATATCGTTGCGCCAATGGATCGCTTCATCTTCAGCCGTTGCGGAAGATATAGCTGTAGGCGCTCAGCGCCGGCGCGCCGCCCAGATGGGCATATAGCACTTTGGAACCTTTCGGAAATTCGCCGCGGCGAACTTTATCGATCATCCCCTGCATCGATTTGCCTTCGTACACCGGGTCAGTCAATACGCCTTCTAAGCGACCGCACAGGCGGATCGCCTCCAGCGTGCCTTCATTGGGCAGACCGTATTCCGGGCCGCCGTAGCGGGTATCCAGCACCACATCGTCTTCGGTAATCGGCTGACCCAGTTCGACCAGATCGGCCGTCTGCTGCGCGATACGCAGGATCTGCGCCTTGGTCTGCTCCGGCTTGGCGGAGGCGTCGATCCCGATAACGTTGCGCGCGCGGCCGTCGGCGGCAAAGCCTACCACCATCCCCGCCTGCGTACTCCCGGTGACCGAGCACACGACGATATAATCAAATTTGAATCCCAGCTCTTTTTCCTGCTGACGGACTTCTTCTGCGAAGCCGACAAAACCGAGGCCGCCGTAAGGATGTTCAGAACAACCGGCAGGGATCGGGAACGGTTTACCGCCGTTCTGCGCCGCCTCGTCCATCGCATCTTTCCAGCTTTGACGGATGCCGATATCGAATCCCGCGGCATCCAGACGTACATCCGCCCCCATAATGCGCGACAGCTCGATATTCCCCACGCGGTCATAGACGGCGTCGGCGTAATTCACCCAGTTTTCCTGCACCAGAATGCATTTCATCCCCAGATGCGCAGCGACCGCGGCCACCTGGCGCGTCTGGTTCGACTGAATACCGCCGATGGACACCAGCGTGTCGCAGCCCTGCTCCAGCGCTTCAGGGATTAGATACTCCAGCTTACGCGTTTTATTACCGCCGAAGGCCAAACCGCTATTGCAATCTTCGCGTTTGGCATAGATTTCAACGTCGCCGCCCAGGTACTCGCTGAGTCGTTTCATCGGCGTAATCGGTGACGGACCAAAAGTTAACGGATAACGCGGGAATTTTTCTAAATTCATCATCAGGCTCCGGCAGATAAAGAGGGAAATAGCAGTCACGGGTGGGTCACGATGCCACGAAAAACAGGCTTACCCTTGGGTCAGATATTACCCGAATGCGGAGTGATTAAAATTGCAAAGAAATGGGATTTTTTTATAAAAAATTTTACAAATAACGCCAATTAATCCAAAAAAGACCCGACAAATGACATCCAAAAGAAATAAAATTCACAGGTAATTTTTTGGCCGCAATTCCCGGAGTCCTCCCGCTGCGCCTGTGGGGTTTATTGGGGGGAGGACGCCCTCTCTGAATCCACTAACGCGCGGAGATCGCGTACTCCCGGCGGATCAGCGCATCCTGCTCGGTCAGCTCCTGCTTCAGAAAATCGCAGAAGGCGTTCAGCGCCGCCGTGCGCGGTTTGGCGACATCCGTCTGAATCTGCATGGTCCGCTGACTGAACGGTTCGCCGTCAATGGCACGCATCTGCAATCCATCTCGCCGCGCGCGATACAGCACTGAAAAATGACTGCAAATCGCAACCGCATCCGGCGTATTCAGCACGAAGTCATAGAGGGTGGAGAAGTGATTGCAGGTCAGTATCGGGTCGATGAAGACGCCGTTCATGCGGCAGGAGAGATCAAACAGCTGGCGAATGGTAGCCGCCTGATCCGGCAGCGCGACCGGATAGCCGTTCAGGTCGGCCAACTTGAGTCCCTCGCGCGCCAGCGGATGCGTGTCCTGCATAATCACCAGCACCGGCGCGGGATACGAGGCGACGATTTCAACGCCGTGCTCCAGCGACAGGCTGAACTTTAGCGCCACATCGCATTCGCCGTTGCGCACCAAGTCCGGTACCTGCCGCGTGGAGCCCACCGTCAGCACGAAGTTGATCGAAGGGTGCGTCAGACGAAATTTCGCCAGCAGCGTCGGCATCAAATTAAAGGCGATACCGTCGGTGCACACGACCCGGAGGGTGGTTTGCCGAACCGATTTCAGCCCCTCGATTTCGGCGACCGCCAGCTCCATGTCCGCCATACTGCGCCGCACGTGATGCTCCAGAATTTGGCCTGCCGCGTTCAGCACCATGCCGCGAGGATGGCGCTCGAACAGCGGCGCGCCCAACCGCTGTTCCAACTGCTGGATCTGGCGGCTGATGGCGGAAACCGCGACGAACAGCTGTTGGCTGGCGGCGCTCAGCGAACCGGTGCTCGCCACGGCCATAAAGTAACGGATTTCGTTGTTGTGCATCGCTCGCTCCGTTGATTTCGACGATTGGCCAAAGTGTACGACAATTTTTGCCCTCAGCGGATCGCGCCCGCTCCGGCGTATGCCCGGAGCAGGCGCGAACAATCCTCAAGGCAATGAACAGCCTTTGAATTAGACGATGTTTGACGGACTCGCCGCCTGCTGGCGTGAGTGCAGCCGATCCGCGCCTTGTTCGGCCAAGTCCCAAAACAGCCCGGTCATGATCCGCAGCGCCTCCAGCGTCATGTCCGCCAGAATGTGCTCGTTGGGCGCATGCTGCGAACAGGCCGGATAGGAGTGCGGCACCCACAGCGTCGGCAGACCGAGCGTTTCCGAAAAACAGGCGTTCGGCAGTCCGCCGCCGAAGTTAGGCAAGATGGCGGGCGCTTTGCCGGAGGTTCGTGCGATCGAGGCCGCGCCCCACGCCACCCACAGATCGTTCGGATCGAGCCGCGTGGCCTGATAGCAGCTCACGGCATTGACGATCTCCACGTCCGCAAACCCATTGGCGTCCAGATGCTGCCGCAGATGCTGCGCGAAGTGCTCCACATCGCTGCCTACCACATAGCGCATATGGCAATGCGCCGAGGCGGACGGCGGGATCGCATGCGCTGGTTTGTCGGGGTTGCCGGTGACATACGCCAGTACGTCCAGCGTATTCCAGCCATACACTTTCTCTGCCGAAGTCAGACCCGGCTCGCCCCACAGAGGGTCGACCTCGGGATCGGTCGGGCCGCCACCCAGATCGATATCCGCCAGAATCCGACGCAGGCTGTCCGACACCGCCGGAGGACGCAGCCCCGGCACCAGAATCCGTCCGCGCGCATCGACCAGACAGGCGATGGCGTGCGCCAGACGGATGCCCGGATTGCTCAACAGGCCGCCCCAGTTGCCGGAGTGGTGCCCCCCCTCTCGCGGCGTCAGCTTTAGCTCGAAGTTGAACACACCGCGCGATCCCAGAAACAGCGTGGGGCGGCCGGCGGAGATACGCGGGCCGTCAGAGGCAATGAACAGATCGGCCGCCAGCCAGTCGCGGTACTGCGCGCAGACGTCGTTCAGCCCCGGCGATCCGGCCTCTTCCCCCATCTCCAGAATCAGCTTGATGTTGTAGCCCAGTCGGTCGTCACGGCCCTTCAACACCTGCTCCAACGCCGCCAGATTAATGGTGTGCTGACCCTTGTTATCCGCCGTGCCGCGACCGTACCAGCGGTTACCGTCCTGCACCAGACGCCACGGCGACAACCCGCTGCGCCACTGATCGTCATAGCCTCGCACCACGTCGCCGTGACCGTAGGTCAGCACCGTCAAGGGCGCATCCACTTCCATCCGCCGCGCCAGCAGAAAGGGACTTTTTCCCGCGATCGGGTTGTCCACAATTCGGCAGTCGAAGCCGATAGCCTGTAAACGCGGCACCATCTCTTCCGTCAGATAGGCCATCAACACCCCCCCGGTTCCCTCGTCCTGACTCTCCGTCCGATAGGCTACCCGGCGCGCCAGCGTCTCGCTGAATGCGCCGCTGTCGAAGTACTCTTCCGCTGCTCGGATCGTGTCTTCACGCGTCATAATCTGTCCGTCCTCTCTTTCGATGATAATAATTCGGCACGCAGCGGCCCGGAGAGCAAGGCCCCGGCCCGGCTCCCAGACGGTCGCGCGTCGTGTCGTTGGCCTTATTCGCCGAACTGGCTGATATCCGGAATGTCCAATCCCGGCTCCGGCGTCAGCACCGACGCCAGCAGCGTTTTGGTATAGGGGTGCTGCGGCGAACGGAAGATCTGTTCACGCGTTCCCTGTTCCACAATCGTGCCTTTTTGCATCACGGCCACATGGTCGACCAGATGCTCCACGACAGACAGGTTGTGGCTGATGAACAGGTAGGTCAGCCCGAACTCCTGCTTTAACGACAGCAGTAAATTAAGGATTTGCGCCTGCACCGAAACGTCCAACGCGGAAGTCGGCTCGTCGCAGATCAGAATGGCGGGTCGCATGATCAGCGCACGGGCGATCGCCACGCGCTGGCGCTGACCGCCGGACAGCTGACCGGGATATTGTTGATGTGTCCGGGCAGGCATTCCCACGACGTCCAGCATCTCTTTCACCCGCGTCCGGCGCTCTTCCGGCGTCCCGATGTTGTGCAGCCGCAGCGCCACCTCCACGATATCCGCCACCGTGCGGCGCGGATTCAGCGACGAATACGGGTCCTGAAAGATCGGCTGGATGCGCGACGCCAAGGCTTTCCGATTGCTCGCATCGATTTCGCGCCCTTCGATCAACACGTTGCCGGAGGTCGGCGGCAACAGTCCCAGCAGCATCTTCGCCAACGTGCTTTTGCCGCAGCCCGACTCGCCCACCAGCCCCAGCGTTTCTCCCCGCCGGATGCGCAGCGAGACGTCGTTCACGGCACGAATTTCTCCGGGTTTGGCGAACAGGCCGCGATTCAGGCGAAAAACCCGGCTCAGCACGCACAGTTCCAGCGCCAGATCCTCGTTGCCGGGAATATGCGGCGGCGATGGCGCGCGCAGCCCTTCCCCTGCTTGCCTCGTCATATCGCCTCCACGGTTTTTTCGGCCTGAACGCACCGCACCGCATGCCCGTCGGTCACATCGATATAGGGAATGTCCCGGCGGCAGGCGTCGGTACAGCGCGAACAGCGATTAAAGAAGGCGCACCCCTGCTGCGGCCCAACCAGACTCGGCACCACGCCGGGAATAGCGCGAAGCGGCTGCCCCGGCATCGTCTTCCCTTGCACCGGAATACAGTCGAGCAACCCGCGCGTATAAGGGTGCTGCGGTTGATGGAACAGCGGCATCACGGGCGCGGTTTCGACGATCTGCCCGGCATACATCACCGACACGCGATCGGCGATGCGGGCCACCACGCCCAGATCGTGGGTAATGAAGATCACTGCGGTGCCGAACTCCTGTTGCAGCTCGCGCAGCATTCGCAGAATTTGCGCCTGAATGGTGACGTCCAGCGCCGTGGTGGGTTCATCCGCGATGATTAGCTCCGGCTCGCACATCAGCGCCATCGCGATCATGATGCGCTGGCGCAGGCCGCCGGACAGCTGATGGGGATACTGATTCAGCCGGTCCGCCGCCATCGGAATCCCCACGCGCTCCATCAGCCATACCGCGCGGTCTCGCGCCGTCGACATCGAGACCTTACGGTGCGCCAGCAGCGTTTCACACAGTTGGTTGCCAAGCGTGAAAGAGGGATTGAGCGACGTCATCGGCTCCTGAAAAATCATCGCCATCTCGTCGCCCCGCATCGCGGCCCGCTGCCGGGACGTCATCGTTTGCAGATCGTGACCTTTGAAGCGCATATGGTCCGCCGTGCGAATGGCTTTGCGCGGCAGCAGATCCATCAGCGCCAGCGACGTCATGGATTTGCCGCAGCCCGACTCACCGACCAGACACAGCATCTCGCCCCGTCGCACGGAGAAGTCGATGCCGCGCACCGCATGCAACATACCGCGCGGCGTCGGTAAATCGACCCGCAGGTTCTTCACATCCAGCAAAATGTCATCATTCATCGCCGACTCCTTAACCCCGTCCGTCCAGCGCGGTGATGTCGCGCAGACCATCCCCGACCAGATTGATGCCCAGAACCAGTACCGCCAGCATGACGCCCGGTATCAGGATGACCCACGGCTGAAAGAACATGTACGCCTTGCCTTCGGCGACCATCAGCCCCCACGACGGCATCGGCGGCTGTACGCCCAGCCCCAGAAACGACAGCGTGGCCTCCAGCAGAATGGCGTGGGCGATCTCCAACGTCGCGACCACCGTCAGCGGACCCAGCAGGTTAGGCAGGATCTCGCGCAGCATGATGAACAGCGACGACGCGCCCAGCGTTTTCGCCGCCGCCACAAATTCCGCCTCCCGCAGCTGGCGCGTCACCGAGCGGGAGACAATCAGGAAACGGTCCCACAGCAGCAGTCCCAGCAACATGATCACGACTTTGACGGAGCCGCCCACCATCGACGCCATCGCCAGCGCCACCAGGATCACCGGCATGGAGAGCCGCACGGTCAGGATATAGCTGACCACCGCATCGACACGTCCGCCGAAATAGCCCGCCGTCACGCCCAGCGTGATCCCAATCAAACCGGCGACAAACACGGACACCAACCCAATCAGCAGCGACACCTGCGCGCCGTACAACAGGCGACTCAGATAATCACGCCCCAGTTTGTCGGTGCCGAGCAGATGGTCCCAACCGCCCCTGTCATGCCAGACCGGCGGGATCAAACGCTGACTGATGTCCTGTGCATAGGGATCGTGCGGGCTGATCAGCGGCGCCAGCAGCGCGGCCACGATGATGATGGCGAGGATAACGACGCCCATCGCCATACTGTGATGGCCCATGATCCGCCGCAGCCAACGCCGTGCCGGGCCCGGTTCGGGCAGCAGGGCCGCCTCGGACGGCGTCGACGCGACAACGGCGGAGGAAAGCGGTGAGGATGGTTTCATGACAGCTCCTTATTGCGTCCGCAGTCGGGGGTCCAGCGCGGCATTCAGCACGTCCGCCAGAAAGCTCAATACGATGTAAAACACGGCGATAATCAGCACGATGGCCTGTACCACCGGGAAGTCGTTACGCGAGATAGAGTCCCAGGCCAGCTGGCCCAGCCCCTGCAACGCGAACACGGATTCGATCACCACGGAGCCGCCCAGCATGAAACCCAGCTCCACCGTCGCCAGCGCCACTACCGGGATGATGGCGTTGCGCAGGCCATGCTTGACGATCACCCGAAACGCACTGAGTCCTTTGGCCCGAGCGGTGCGGATATAGTCTGCGCCCAGCACGTCCAGCATGCCGGAACGCGTCAGGCGCATCAGCGACGGCATGGCGTAGTAGCCCAGCGCGACGGCGGGCAGGACGAAGTTTTGCCAGCTGCTGTTGCCCGCCACCGGCAGCCATTTCAGCCCGACGGCGAACAGCAGAATCAGGATCAGCGCAAACCAGAAGTTAGGCATCGCCTGCCCGATGACGGCGATGAACATGGAGCCTCGGTCCACCCAGGTATCGCGAAAAACCGCCGCCAGTACGCCCAGCGGGATCGCCACCACCAGCGCCAACAGCAGCGAGACGCCGCCAAGCTTCAGGGTGATCGGCATGCGCTGACCCACCAGTTCCATCACCGTATTTTCGAAATAGAACGAGCGGCCGAAATCCAGATGCAGCGCCGCCCACATCCACTGACCAAACTGCGCCAGTAACGGTTGGTCCAGCCCATACTGTCGTCGAATTCCCTCAATGACCTCGGCGGAGGCGTCTGGACCCGCAATAGCGGCCGCCAGATCGCCCGAAAGGTGCAGTAGCGAAAAGCTGACGACGGCCACCGTAAACAACACGGCCAGGGCCACCAGCAGCCGTCGCAAAATATAGATAAGCATCAGTCACTCCTCCTGCGGGCCGGTCGCCGGAAGGGGTCGCGCTCCTTCCGGCGGGTTTGACCTCTTATTTCCAGCTGGCCATGGCGAAGCGCGGCAGCTCGTCCGGCCAATCATCGAAATTCAGATCGGAGGTA
This sequence comes from Lonsdalea britannica, assembly GCF_002111595.1. Taxonomy (GTDB): domain Bacteria; phylum Pseudomonadota; class Gammaproteobacteria; order Enterobacterales; family Enterobacteriaceae; genus Lonsdalea; species Lonsdalea britannica. The sequence continues at coordinate 60,490 of NZ_LUTN01000001.1, read as the reverse complement.
AAGGCATAATTCGTGGAGTAGGAGAACATCGGCGCCAGATAGGCCTGCGACGAAATTCGCCCCAGCGCATCGGCGTACAGGGCGCTGCGCTGTTTGGGGTCGAGCGTTTCATCCGCTTTCGACAGCATGGCTGTGACCTCGCTGTCCTTCCAGATATCATCGCCTTTGCCGCCGAAATACGGTGTGGTGAACGCCGCGGCGTCGTTGATGGAGAACGATCCCCAGGTGCGGATCGCCATCGGCGCTTTACCGGAGATCAGATCCGCCGCCAGCACGGTGTACTGGACGTAGTGAAGACGCGCGCGGATGCCGACTTTGCGCAGATCGCCGATGATCGCCTCGGCGTAGTCACGCTCGCGGTAGGCCCATATATCGGTGTCGAAACCGTTGGGATAACCGGCTTCCGCCAGCAGCTGCTTCGCCTTCTCCGGGTTGTAGTCGTATTTAATAACCTTGCTGGTATCGCAGGCGGTTTGGGTGCGGAAGCAGGCGGAATAGACTGGCTGACTGCCGCCGCGCACCAGATTGTTGACGATGCCTTCCCGATTGATGGCGTAGTTCACCGCCTGACGCACGCGCAGATCCTTGAACGGTTCGCCGCCCGGTCCGCTGGCGTGGGTGTTCAGTGCCATAAAGCCAATACGCATGGTTTCGCCGCTTTTCACCGTGAGGTTCGGCATGGTTTCCAGCGAGGTGATCTGATCGGCGGGCACGCGCCAGATCCAGTCCACCTGACCGGTCATCAGCTGCGCCAACCGGGTTTCCGGGTCGCGAATAACAACAAATTGCAACTTGCCGATTTTCGGTTGACCCTGCGGGCTATCCGCAAAGTAGCGGGCATTCTTTTCCATGCTCACCCCCTGAGCCGGGGTGACTTTGGTGATTTTGTAGGGGCCGGTGCCGATAGGCGCTTTGCTGAAGCCAGCCAGTTTCACCTTCTGGTAATAGGCTGACGGGTAGATAGGCGTCGGGCCGGAGAGATATTCCAGCGCAGCGGGGAACGGTTTTTTCAGCTTTAGCCGGACGGTGTAGTCATCCACCTTTTCGGTGGTTTCGATCCAGTCCACGCTTTGCGGCATGACGGATGACGTCCCCGGACCGGCGATGTGGTTAAAGGTATAGGCCACGTCTTCCGCCGTGAACGGATCGCCGTTATGGAAAGTGATCCCTTTACGCAGATGAATCAGCAGGGCGGTGGGCGATTCCCAGGTCCAGCTGGAGGCCAGTTCGGGTTTATATTCGCCGGTTTTGGGATCGCGATAAATCAGGGTATCCCAGACCAGATGGGCCAGAATCACGCCTTCACGAAGGTTGTTATGATAAGGGCTGACGTTTTCCACCTCGTTGTCGGAGGCATAAACCAACGTGTCATTCTGTTTTCCTGCATAGCTGGATGCCGCGCAGCCGAGGAGGAGTGCAGACAAAACACCGCGTTTGATCTGTCTTGTCAGTGAACAAGCCATAGGATTCTCCATTCGAGACACTTCATGAAAGAATTAAATCGCCACAATCTCACCTACGTTCCGACAGGAAGTTGCAAGAGTGGAGCCAATCCCGGCGGCTTAACCTTACTGATTTTAGATATAAGCTTTCTAATAATGAGAAACCGCTTTGCCCGAGCTGCTTTAGCCGCAAACCACAGGTCATTACGGTGGAATAGGTTTTATTGATAGGAGGGTATTCTGGGAATCGGCATTAAGCAGCGGTGCAACAGCATGATCGACGCGCACCTTTTTAAGGCACATGGGCACCATCCACGGATAACCGCACGCGCGTCAGTGACGCAAACCAGAATACGGGCTTTGCTGCCTCCTATTTTTATCAAATACCACGGGGAGTGATCACCGCTCATGCGCGCTTATTTTTTACGTCTAAGAATGAAGCGGAAGATAATATCGAGATGGAACCGCAGCTAATACTACAGAGATAAACCATATATAGAGACCTTCAGAAAAAAATGAACACACGCTAATAATGATTACGATGGAATAAATCCGTTAATGGCAGATTGGGTAAAACAGGATGACGATGAAGGATCATGTCAAATAACATCCATGGCAATACAGAATCTCGCCGGAGAGGCTAAATAGATATTTCACGTACTGAAGTTCAGCGCACATGAACGCTCCTTCCAACACGTTTAAAAATATGTCGTCTCGTTGCGGTTATTTTTAGCGAGAAGTGACGAAGTCCCCTCAGGATTGATAATGGCCGTCTTTCGAACCTGCCTGCTGGCGGACGGCATGGCTCAATCCTTCGCGCAATGACGTCATTGTTCGTCTGGAGTAATACCAGAACGCTCGGAGCTAAACCGCGAAAAAAACAAATCAATCCATTGATTTTTATCAACTAAATAATCAATTTCGCATGATGGGGTACGTTTAAAAGCAATCTCACATTCCGCCCGTAGCTACGGCACTTATCGCTTTTGCTAATCGACAATCAATATTATTAATTGGCCTAATGAGCTGCCAAACCGGATGATAGCGACATCGAATTATCCCTATTTTAAATAGGGTGCCGAATAGATATGTTTTCCGCCAACCCATTATTCATTTGTCGGAAACCAGCGGAATACGTCTTCAAACAGGAAATAAGCATGTTTTCTATTTGGTAGTGATTACGTTACAGGCGATTTATTAGGTACACCTGGTTATCACCCCGTCGCGCGTTAATTATTTTTCCATTATCCAACCAGAGCGAATTCAAGATTATGTCTACGACCGTATTTATGACCGGATTGATGACCAGCGCCGGATTATTAATGTCTATCGGCGCACAGAATTCATTCGTATTGCGTCAGGGCGTGCGTCGGGAACATGTCTTTTTAGTCTGCACCCTCTGCTTCATATTCGACATTATATTCATGAGCGCGGGCGTGTTTGGCGTCAGCGAGTTGCTCAGTTCCTATCCGTTGGCGCTGAAATTGCTGACGCTGGCGGGCGTGCTGTTTTTGATTCACTACGGCTTCGGCGCGCTTCGCAGCGCCTGGCGCGGCAACCAGAGTCTGCGCCTTGGCGCGACCGGCAATGCCGGTGCCAGCCGTCGTTCGGCCGTGACCGCCTGTCTGGCGGTCAGTCTTCTTAATCCTTCCGTGTATCTGGATACCATCGCCATCATCGGCGGCATATCGTCCGGGCTGAGCCAGGAGCACAAGACGTTTTATCTATTTGGCGCGCTGCTGGCGTCGGGGATCTGGTTTTACGCCATTGGCTACCTCTCCTCCGCCTGCGCGCGGCTGTTTAACAAGAGCAGCACCTGGCGCGTATTGGACAGCGTTATCGGCGTGTACATGCTGTTTATCGCCTGGCAGCTGCTACGTCTTCTGTTATCTCCAGCGGCGTAACACCCCACGCCGCCTCAGGTCCCCGCAGCCGTTTTAACGGGCGATGCGGGCAGCCAACGACTCGACGCGACGAATCGCCTCCCGCAGCATCGTGTCCGTCACCGCAAACGGCATCGCGTCCATATCCGACGTGTTGACGGCAGCCAGCACTATGGCCTGCAATTCGTCATCGGTCAGACCGGGGCTGATATCCGCCAGCGTCAGCGGCACGGCGCAGGCGTGCGCCAGCGACAAGGCATCCAGCAGTTCTTCGTCGCTGCGTGACTCCAAAGCCAGCAGGCACAAATTGCCGAACCCCACCAGCAGGCCGTGGCCGAAGTCGCGAGTCTTGTCACAGACGGTAAAGCCTTCAAATAAGGCATGGGCCGCGGCGGCATGCGCGCCGCTGGCCATGATCGAGGTCAGCCCGGCGAACAAGAATATCGCATCCAGCACCTGATCCAGCGCCGCGTTGGCGCGCCCTTCCGCCACCGCGCGACAGGCTTCGGCGCCATAACGTTCGATCAGTTGGAAACAGATCGCGCTGTGGGCGCGGGAAGAGGCGGCCAGACCGCTGTGATTGTGCCCGGTATCGATGGCCCGGAACTCATACCACTTCGCGAGCGTATCTCCCAACCCTGCGGCGAGCCAACGCAGCGGCGCCTGGGCTAACAGCGTGCTGTCGATGATGACCGCATTCGGCGCGGACGGCAGATGACGCACATCGACAAAATGCCCGTCCTCTTCGTAGATAACGGACAGCGGCGTGACCGCCGCGCAGGTGCCGGCGATGGTCGGCAGCGTCACGATGGGGATCCCCGCCTGATGCGCCACCAGCTTACCGGTGTCCAGCGACTTCCCGCCGCCCACGGACAGCAAAACGTCGCTGTCGGTTTCCGCCACGCAGGCGCACAGTCGTTCGACCTGCTTGACGCTACAATGCCCGCCGAACCACTCGACGGCGCTTAACGTGAGGCCCGCCTGCGCCAGCTGAGCGCGGATCTTGTCTTCCGTCGCCGCCAATGCCTGATGACCGCCGACGACCAGTACGCGCGTGCCCAACCCGGCGCAGATGTCCCCCAGCTCACGGCTAGCGTCCGCCCCGCGCACGATATTCGCGGGGAAAATAACCTGTTGTGTCATGTGTTTTCCTGCCTATTTTTAGCGTAAACCATGAGTTGCGTCAGACACCTTGCAGACGCTCTCCCTGCGGCGTTACTGACGACCTCACTCCACGTTAGCACCTGCGGCGATGAAATGCGTTCACTCCGTCGGACATCAGGCACCGTGACATCACGACGCGGCAGCATGACTTCCACTCGCTCGTCGCCACCGCGTTTTTCCCTGCTATCCGGCACAGGTCAATGGTTCTGTCGAGGCCGGTGACGGACGGAAACGATTGAGCGTCAGCAATTAATGTCGATACAACGCCTGACAGCACGCGCCGCTTCTGACAAAATACGCGCCATCCCCCGTTTGTGAAAAGATGGATTTTCTGTAGATGGTTGCGAAACTTATTGATGGTAAAACGATTGCGCAGCAGGTAAAGAGCGACGTTGCTGCACGTGTCCAAGAGCGTCTGGCCGCCGGTAAGCGAGCGCCGGGTCTGGCGGTTATCCTGGTAGGGGACGATCCTGCTTCTCAGATTTATGTCGGCAGCAAGCGCCGGGTCTGTGAGGAAGTCGGTTTTATTTCCCGCTCTTACGATCTGCCCTCCACCACCTCCGAAAGCGAGCTGCTGGCGCTGATTGACCGACTGAATGCCGATGAGACCATCGACGGTATTCTGGTGCAGCTACCGCTGCCGCAGGGCATCGACAACACCAGCGTCATTGAACGCATCGCGCCCGACAAAGACGTGGATGGCTTCCACCCTTACAACGTCGGCCGCCTCTGCCAGCGTGCGCCGCTGCTGCGTTCCTGCACGCCACGTGGGATCATCACGCTGCTGGAGCAGTACAACATCGACATGTTCGGCCTGAATGCCGTTGTCATCGGCGCGTCAAACATTGTTGGTCGGCCGATGAGTCTGGAACTGCTGCTGGCCGGTTGCACCACTACCGTGACGCACCGTTTCACGAAGAATTTGCGTCAGCACGTTGAGAACGCCGATTTGCTGGTCGTTGCCGTCGGCAAACCGGGCTTTATTCCGGGCGACTGGATCAAACCCGGCGCGGTCGTCATTGATGTCGGCATTAATCGACTGGACGACGGTAAAGTGGTCGGCGATATCGATTTTGCCGGCGCGAGCGAACGCGCGTCCTTCATTACGCCGGTCCCCGGCGGCGTCGGTCCAATGACCGTTGCTACCCTGATTCAAAATACCTTGCAGGCCTGCGAGGAATATCACGACACACCCGCAAAGGCATAACAGACATTATGGAAATTTTTCACCTGAACCAACATCCGCACGTTGAACTGTGCGACCTGCTGAAACTCCTGGGCTGGAGCGACAGCGGGGCTTCCGCCAAGCAGCTCATCGCCAACGGCGACGTGAGCGTCAACGACCAGATTGAAACGCGTAAGCGCTGCAAAATCGTCGCCGGTCAGGTCGTGCGTTTCGCAGACCAGGCGGTCACCGTTCAGGCGTAACTCGCCCGACTGAGATCGCCGCGGCATCGCGTATTTCCCCCACATCCCCCCTTGCGGAGATGTGGGCTCCTCTCCTCTTCCCCTCTCACTGTCACATTATCCTTCTGCCATGACGCGCCATTGCAATGCGCCTATCCTCGCCTGCGTGCGAGATATCCAGGATTCGGGTTCAGGAAGGAAGAAAGTCAACATCGGGGAGAATCAATGAAAACAGGCCGGGAGCGAATCAGCTTCCGGCCTGTGGATGAGCGTGAGAGGCGGCGAAACGAAGCGCTCCGCCGCGAAGGGAGGAACGATGGCTTACTTACGACGCCAAATTGTCCCCTGTGGACCGTCTTCCAGCACGATCCCCATTTCGTTGAGGCGGTCGCGCGCGGCATCCGCCATTCCCCAGTCTTTACTCTGACGCGCATCGTTGCGCTGTTTGATCAACGCTTCGATTTCCGCCACTTCGTCATCATCCGCCTGAGCGCCGCTCTGAAGGAATAGCTCCGGCTCTTGCTCCAGCAGGCCCAGCACTTTCGCCAGCTGTCGCAGCGCGGCGGCCAGACCGTTCGCCGCCGCAGGATCTTCCGCCTTCATCCGGTTGACTTCGCGCGCCATATCAAACAGCACGGAGTAAGCTTCCGGGGTATTGAAGTCGTCGTCCATCGCCTCGCGGAAACGGGCTTCGAAGGTTTCGCCGCCGCTGGCCGCCGCCGATGCGTCCATGCCGCGCAACGCGGTGTATAAGCGCTCCAGCGAGGCGCGGGCCTGCTTGAGGTTCTCCTCGCTGTAGTTCAACTGGCTGCGGTAGTGGCCGGACATCAAAAAGTAGCGAATAGTTTCAGCGTCGTAGTGCGCCAACACATCGCGGACGGTGAAGAAGTTGTTCAGGGATTTGGACATCTTTTCCCGGTCGACCATCACCATGCCGGAGTGCATCCAGAAGTTGACGTATTCGCCGCCGTGAGCGCAGGTGGACTGCGCAATTTCGTTTTCATGGTGCGGGAACATCAGATCCGAACCGCCGCCGTGAATGTCGAAGTGCTCGCCCAGCTGCTTACAGTTCATGGCGGAGCATTCAATATGCCAGCCGGGACGACCGTTACCCCACGGCGACGGCCAACTCGGCTCGCCGGGCTTGGACATCTTCCACAAGACAAAATCCATCGGGTTGCGTTTAACGTCTGCGATTTCAACCCGAGCGCCCGCCTGCAGTTGCTCCAAATCCTGACGGGACAGGATGCCGTAATCCGCATCGGTGTCGACCGCGAACATCACATCGCCGTTTTTCGCCACATAGGCGTGGTCACGTTCCATCAACTGCTGCACCAGCGCAATGATTTCACCGATATGCCGAGTGGCGCGCGGCTCGACGTCCGGCGGTAGAATATTCAAGGCTCTGAAATCGTCATGCATCTCGGCAATCATGCGGTCAGTCAGTTGCTCAATGGTTTCGCCGTTTTTCGCCGCACGCTGAATGATTTTGTCATCAATGTCCGTAATATTGCGGACATACTTCACTTCGTAGCCGAGGTAACGCAGATAACGCGTGACCACATCGAACGCCACGAAAGTCCGCCCGTGACCAATGTGACACAGGTCGTAGACGGTTATCCCGCACACATACATACCGACTTTGTCAGCGTGAATGGGTTTGAATTCCTCTTTTTGACGAGTCAGGGTATTAAAAATCTTTAGCATCGGGGCATTCCATGGTGTTCGCAGGATATGAGCATCACTGTTTGCGTTACGCGTATCAAAGTATGAGTGGCCAGCGTTTCGGGCCCAGGCAGCGTATTGAACCCCGAACCCTGACCTATTGCAAGATCGGTACCATCAGGCGGTGGAAGTTATTTCATCCTGAGAAAAAGATTTTTAACAGAAAAAACAAACGCCCAACCGGCGGTTCGGGCAAGAGTAAGGTGGGAAAATACCCCTTCACACGAAGGGGTTAACGTGTGCTCTCTTGGTATGCTGCGCGGCTTTATCGTTTCAGGCGCGGCGTTCCCGAAGGCGCCTGGCGTCGGAAAAGATGTCGCGCTACCGCCAGCGGGGGTTAGACGCCAGCGAGTAACGACCGCCGCCGAGCAGCAGGATGGCCAGGCCGGCGAAAAAGTATACCGCCATGTTCTCAATGCCCCACGCGCCGGTCTTGTCCAGCGTGAGGGCCGCGGTCAGATCCGTCAGCAGATAAGCGGCCAACATCGTGAGCGTGAAAATGAACGCGGACGGCCGGGTCAGAATACCCAATATCATCAACACCGGGGCGATCACCTCGCCCACATAGACGCCATAACCGACGATGCCGGGCAGCCCATGCGCCATCACCATCGACTGAATGCCGCCAATACCGGCGATCAGCTTATGCACGCCGTGGAACAGCATCATGGCACCGAATGAAACGCGCAGTACCAGCTTACCGAAATCCGGCCTGTCAAAGAGCGAATTGAACCCGTTAAGCATCATGCACCTCCCTTGTGGTCACCTGATTAAGGAGAATGATTATCACGTAATCCGGGGCGTTTTACCGATTGCCGCGTCACGTTTGAAAAATCGTTTCTTCCCCCTGTGGCGACGACGATTGCATGACCTCGATATCCGGTTCCGAATCGTTCCACAAGGAAGAGGCAATAAGGTGCGTCTCGCCGCTGGCCAATGCGTTTCGCCCTCGACGCTGGGCGTTGGCGCCAGGCGGCCTTTGCTGACTCAGACATTCACTTATGTTATAAGAGCGCTCTTGGTGGTTCACCGCCTCTGTAAACCTCTCCTTTATTTTATGTACTATGGCTAAGTAGGAATCATTATTATGATTACGTTTCATACCAACCATGGCGATATCGTCATCAACACTTTCGCGGACAAAGCGCCTGCTACCGTTGAAAACTTTCTGAAATACTGCCGTAGCGGTTTCTACAGCAACACCATTTTTCACCGCGTGATCAATGGTTTTATGATCCAGGGCGGCGGTTTTGCTCCGGGTATGGAACAGAAAATCACCGAAGCGCCGATCAAAAACGAAGCCAACAACGGCCTGAAAAATACCCGCGGCACGCTGGCGATGGCTCGCACCAACGATCCGCACTCCGCCACCGCTCAGTTCTTCATCAACCTGGTGGACAACGACTTCCTGAACTTCCGCTCTGAGCGCCCTGATGGCTGGGGTTACTGCGTCTTCGCCGAAGTCGTAGAAGGCATGGATGTGGTCGACAAAATTAAAGCGGTCGCCACCGGCCGTAGCGGCATGCACCAGGATGTGCCAAAGGAAGATGTCGTTGTGACCAGCGTTACGGTCAGCGAGTAATTTTCTCTGCATGGCGACGCTGTTTATTGGCGATTTGCATCTGAGCGAACAGGAACCGGCTATTACCGCCGGTTTTCTGCGTTTTTTACGCGAAGAAGCGGCTCAGGCCGACGCGCTGTACATCCTGGGCGACCTGTTCGACGCCTGGATTGGCGATGACGATCCGCAGCCGCTGCATCACACCGTCGCCGCCGCGCTGCTGACGCTGCATCATCAGGGCGTGCCCTGCTACTTCGTCCACGGCAACCGGGATTTCCTGATCGGCAAGCGCTTCGCCCGCCAGAGCGGCATGACGCTGCTGCCGGAGGAAAACCGAATTGCGCTATACGGTCGCGAGTATCTGGTGCTGCACGGTGACACGCTGTGCACCGACGACGCCGCCTACCAGCGTTTTCGCCGCCGCGTTCACAACCCGCTGATTCAACGTCTTTTTCTGTGGCTGCCCCTGCGACTCCGGCTACGTATCGCCGCGCGCATGCGCTCCGCCAGCCAGCAGGCCAACCAGATCAAATCGCTTGAGATCATGGACGTCAATCCTCAGCAGGTCATAGACCGGCTGCGTCACTTCCAGGTCAAGACCATGATCCACGGTCATACGCATCGACCAGCGATCCATACGTTGACTGTCGATGGCGAGACCGCTCAACGGGCCGTGCTCGGCGCCTGGCATGAGGAAGGATCGGTCATCAAAGTCACGCCCGACGGTATTTCACTCCACGCATTCCCGCTTTAAGTCCTGTTTTCCACCCGTTTTTTGCGCTAAACCCCGACGTTCATCACGACGCAACCGTTTTCCTCCCTCTGGGGTCATGGTATGCTCTACGCCCTCGTCGCCGGAGCGCCGACTCGGCGGCGATGTGTCTATCACCCTGTGCTCTGACCGGCGTCAGGCACATTCACAGGAGCACTACAGGCATGTCATCCAACGCTGCCCCGGCGAAAATCGCCATCGTGATGGGTTCAAAGAGTGACTGGGCCACCATGCAGTTCGCAGCAGAAATCCTCACCACGCTGAATCTCCCTTTCCACGTTGAAATCGTGTCCGCGCACCGCACGCCGGATAAACTGTTCCGTTTTGCCGAAGCGGCGGCGGATAACGGCTTTGACGTCATCATTGCCGGAGCCGGTGGCGCTGCGCACCTGCCTGGTATGCTGGCCGCCAAAACGCTGGTGCCGGTGCTGGGCGTTCCGGTCCAGAGCGCAGCGCTGAGCGGGGTGGACAGCCTGTACTCCATCGTGCAGATGCCGCGCGGCATTCCGGTGGGGACGCTGGCGATAGGCAAAGCCGGCGCGGCCAATGCCGCCCTGCTCGCCGCACAGATTCTGGCGTTGCATGACCGCGAGCTGGCGACGCGTTTGACGGATTGGCGTCAGCGCCAAACCGACGATGTGCTCCAGCACGCCGATCCGCGGGAGGAAGCATGAAACCGGTCTGTGTATTAGGTAACGGTCAACTGGGACGCATGCTGCGTCAGGCTGGCGAACCGCTGGGCATCGCGGTCTATCCGGTGGGACTGGATGCCGAGCCCGAGTCTATCCCCTACCAGCACAGCGTCATCACCGCAGAAATCGAACGCTGGCCGGAAACCGCCCTCACCCGCCAGCTGGCGACGCAGCCTACATTTATCAATCGCGATATTTTCCCGCGTCTGGCCGATCGTTATACGCAGAAACAGCTGTTGGACGAGCTGCAGCTAGCGACGGCGCCGTGGCAGTTGCTAAGCAGCGCCGACGCCTGGCCCGACATCTTCAGTCGGTTGGGCGAACTGGCCATCGTCAAACGCCGCGTCGGCGGCTACGACGGCCGCGGCCAGTGGCGTCTGCGCCCCGGTGATGAGGCAACGCTGCCCGTGGACTGCTACGGCGAGTGCATCGTCGAGCAGGGAATTAACTTTTCCGGCGAAGTGTCGCTGATCGGCGCGCGCAACGCACTGGGCGAGTGCGTGTTTTATCCGCTGACCCACAATCTGCATCAGGACGGCATTCTGCGCACCAGCGTCGCGTTGCCCCATCCTACATCTGCCTTGCAACGGCAGGCTGAAAAGATGCTGTCCGCCATTTTGCATCATCTGGCTATGTCGGCGTGATGGCGATGGAGTGCTTTATCGTCGGCGACCAACTGCTGATCAACGAGCTCGCGCCGCGCGTGCATAACAGCGGCCACTGGACCCAGAACGGCGCGTCTATCAGTCAGTTCGAACTGCATTTGCGTGCAATCCTCGATTTGCCGATGCCCGCGCCCGTCGTCAGCACGCCGTCGGTGATGGTCAATCTTATCGGCACTGACGTGAATGCCGACTGGCTGACGCTGCCGCTGACGCATCTGCACTGGTATGAGAAAGCCGTGCGTCCGGGCCGGAAGGTCGGGCATCTGAATCTCAGCGATCCGGACGCCGCGCTCCTCCGCGAAACGCTACAGGCGCTGACGCCGATGCTGCCTTCGGAGTATCAGTCCGGGCTTACGTGGGCGCAACAAAAGCTATCTGCCTGATCTCAGACTGCGCGGATGTCCCCGGAGATCCGCGCGCCGACGCCACGTTTTAACACCGTGCTTGCCTGTCGCCTCGTCAGGGGTGCGTGGCAGGCGACCGGGTTTGCACCCGTGATTTATTTCGCGGGATAATAGCGCCGTCATTCAGGCCATCAGATTGTGACTGAATGCGATGACCGCGTGTTTTCACCGTGGCGCTCACGGAAACTGGTATTTAAGGATGTATTTCCCGCAATGAAGATTTCTCCTCTGTTCATCGGTGTTTTTCCCGGCTTATCGCCGTCACGTGTTGTCCTATCCGCTGCGTCGCCGTCCGCCTGCGAGAAGAATGTCAGCATCACTCGACAATAGCGGTCCTGATGTGACTACCCTCGCACACTTCGCCCGGCCCCACGTTGTGAGCCGGACGTCTGTTTTATATGCATGACTCGCTCAGGAGAGAGTTGTATGAGCTCAATTCAGGAAAGCAGCGCGGTCTTTGACACCGCCTCCACTTGGCGTAAAAGCGATACCGTCTGGATGTTGGGACTGTATGGCACGGCCATCGGCGCCGGGGTGCTGTTTTTGCCCATTAACGCCGGTATAGGCGGTTTGTTGCCGCTCATCATCATGGCGATTATCGCGTTTCCGATGACGCACTATTCGCATCGCGCGCTGTGCCGTTTCGTCCTTTCTGGCAAAGGCGATGCGGAAGACATCACCGAGGTCGTGGAGGAGCATTTCGGCTCCCGGGCCGGTCATCTCATTACCCTGCTGTATTTTTTCGCGATATATCCCATTCTGCTGGTCTACAGCGTGGCGATCACCAATACCGTCGATAGCTTCATCACCCATCAGCTGCACCTGCCGTCGCCCCCGCGCGCGCTGCTCGCGCTGGCGCTGATCTTGTGCCTGATGTTCATCGTGCGTTTTGGGGAAGCCACCATCGTGAAAGCGATGAGTGTACTGGTCTATCCATTCTTGACCGTGCTGTTGCTGCTGGCCTGCTATCTGGTGCCGCATTGGAATCTGTCGGTATTCCAGACGTTGTCGCTATCCGGCACCGTGAATGGCAGCAGCCTGCCCGCGACGCTGTGGCTGGCGATCCCGGTGATGGTGTTTTCGTTTAACCACTCGCCGATTATCTCTTCGTTCGCCGTGGCCAAGCGTAAGGAGTACGGCGATGCGGCGGAGAAGAAGTGCGCGCGTATCCTGTCCTACAGCCATGTGATGATGGTATTGACCGTCATGTTCTTCGTGTTCAGCTGCGTACTGGCGCTGTCGCCGGAAGAGCTGATGGCGGCGAAAACGCAAAATATTTCGATTTTGTCTTATCTGGCGAACCACTTTGACAGCGCGCTTATCGGCTATGCGGCGCCGCTGATCGCGACCGTCGCCATCTCCAAGTCGTTCCTGGGTCACTACCTGGGCGCGGGCGAAGGATTCAACGGACTGGTGGTGAAAACGCTGCGGCGACGCGGCAAAACGCTGGCACCTCGTACGCTGAACCGCATCACCACTGTTTTTATGCTGCTGACCACTTGGGCAGTGGCCACGTGGAATCCCAGCATTTTGGGGATGATTGAACGCTGGGCGGCCCGATCATCGCCTGCCTGCTGTTTTTAATGCCGATGTATGCGATCCATCGCGTCCCTGCGATGCGGCGCTATAGCGGCCAGCTCAGCAATCTCTTCGTGACGCTGACGGGACTGATTGCGATGACCGCCATTATCTACAGCCTGTGTCAGTAAGCCCCGGCGTGCGGCGTTTCGCGCCGCACGCTGTCCCGTCAGCGTCTCCTCGCCCCGTCACGCCGATAGCGTTTTTGCACAGTCCAGCGCACGCAAAATCTCGCTGTCTCTCGTTGACCAGGATGAGAAAAAGTCCATGTGAAGACTCGCCATGCCCGTCATTCACGCGCCATAATGGTAATGGATAGTAGAAACACTTCAGTAAAATCATTTAACGGAGTGAGAATGAGTCAGGACAAACTCTACATAGACAAAGAGTTGAGTTGGTTATCTTTCAATGAACGCGTACTTCAAGAAGCCGCCGACAAGAATAATCCGCTGATTGAACGTATGCGCTTTCTGGGCATCTACTCCAGCAATTTGGACGAGTTCTACAAGGTACGATTCGCCGACCTCAAACGTCGTATTCTGATTAACGAAGAGCAAGGCTCCGCCAGCGGGCTGCGTCATCTGCTCAGCAAAATTCAGATGCGCGTGCTGAAAACCGATCAGCTGTTCGACAATTTGTATAACGAGCTGCTGCTGGAGATGGCGCGTAACCAGATTTTCCTGGTCAACGAGCGACAGGTGTCGCCCAATCAGCAGGCGTGGCTGCGCGATTACTTCAAACACTATTTGCGCCCGCATATCACCCCGATTCTGCTGCTGCCTGAAACCAATCTGATTCAGTTTTTGAAAGACGATTACACCTATCTGGCCATCGAAATCATTCGCGGCGAGAAGACGGACTACGCGCTGCTGGAAATTCCGTCCGACAAGGTCGCCCGCTTCGTCGATCTGCCGCCGGAAGCACCGCACCGTCGCAAGACCATGATCCTGATCGACAATATTCTGCGCTACTGTCTGGATGATATCTTCTGGGGATTCTTCGATTACGACGCGCTGAACGCATACTCCATGAAGATGACGCGTGATGCCGAGTACGATCTGGTGACGGAAATGGAGTCCAGCCTGTTGGAGTTGATGTCGTCCAGCCTCAAACAGCGGCTGACGGCCAAACCGGTTCGCTTCGTCTATCAGCGAGATATGCCGGATGCGATGGTGGAGTGCCTGCTCAAGAAACTCGATATTACCTCCTATGACTCCGTTATTCCCGGCGGACGCTATCACAACTTCAAAGACTTCATCGGCTTCCCGAACGTGGGCCGCGCCAATCTGGTCAACAAACCGCTGCCACGTCTGCGTCATCTGGGATTCAATCACTTCCGCAACGGCTTTGACGCTATCCGCGAGCGCGATGTGCTGCTGTACTACCCGTACCATACCTTTGAGCATGTGCTGGAAATTCTCCGGCAGGCGTCCTTCGACCCCAGCGTGCTGGCGATTAAAATCAACATCTATCGCGTCGCCAAGGATTCGCGCATCATCAACTCCATGATCCACGCCGCGCACAACGGTAAAAAAGTCACGGTGGTGGTGGAATTGCAGGCGCGTTTCGACGAGGCCGCCAATATTCACTGGGCAAAAAGACTGACGGAAGCGGGCGTTCACGTCATCTTTTCCATTCCCGGTCTGAAAATTCACGCCAAGCTGTTTTTGATCTCGCGACGTGAAGGCGACAACGTGGTGCGCTATGCGCATATCGGGACCGGTAACTTCAACGAAAAAACCGCACGGTTATATACCGACTATTCGCTGCTAACCGCCGACGAACGCATTACCAACGAGGTACGCCGGGTCTTCAACTTTATCGAAAACCCCTACCGGCCGGTGAGTTTCGATCACCTGCTCGTCTCTCCGCAGAACTCTCGCAGCCGTCTTTATGAATTGATTGACCGCGAGATTGCCAACGCGCAGAACGGGCTGGAAGCGAAAATCACCCTGAAGGTGAACAATCTGGTGGACAAAGGTTTGGTCGACCGGTTGTATGCCGCCTCCGGCGCCGGGGTAAAAATGAACCTGTTGGTCCGCGGGATGTGCTCGCTCGTTCCCGATATTCCGGGGATCAGTGATAATATCCGCATCACCAGCATCGTGGACCGCTACCTGGAGCACGATCGGCTGTATGTTTTCCACAACGGCGGCGATCAGAAGGTGTTTCTCTCCTCCGCCGACTGGATGACCCGCAACATCGATTACCGTATCGAAGTCGCAGTGGAAGTCCTGGATCAGACGCTGAAGGCGCGAATCCTCGATATTCTGGAGATTCTATTCAGCGATACAGTCAAAGCCCGCGTGCTGGACAAGGAGTTGAATAATCACTACGTCACCCGAGGCAACCGGCGCAAAGTCCGCGCCCAGAATGCGATCTATGAATATCTTAAGGTCCTTGAGCAACCCAAAGAGTAGGCCACAGCCATGCCTTTAACCGACAATATCGCTGAAAAACCCCAGGAATTCGCCGCCATCGATCTGGCTCCAACAGTTTTCATATGGTGGTCGCCCGCGTGGTCAATGGCGCGCTTCAAGTGCTTAGCCGCCTGAAACAACGGGTGCATATGGTAGACGGACTCGACAGCCAAAACCGGCTGAGCGAGGAGTCTATCGAACGGGGTCTGAACTGCCTTGCGCTGTTTGCCGAACGCCTGCAGGGATTTCCGGCGGCCAATGTCTCTATCGTCGGCACGCACGCCCTGCGCGAAGCGCACAACGCGCAAGAGTTTTTGCAGCGCGCCGCCAAAATCATCCCCTACCCGATCTCCATTATTTCCGGGCATGAAGAAGCGCGACTGATCTTTATGGGCGTCGAGCACACGCAGCCGGAAAAAGGCCGCAAGCTGGTGATCGATATCGGCGGCGGCTCGACGGAGCTGGTGATCGGCGAAGATTTTGAGCCTAAGCTGGTGGAAAGCCGCCGGATGGGCTGCGTCAGCTTCGCTCAACTGTTTTTCCCCGATGGCGAAATCAACGCCAACAACTTCAAGCGCGCCCGGCTTGCCGCCGCGCAGCAGTTGGAAAACCTGGCCTGGCAATACCGCATCTACGGGTGGGACTATGCGCTGGGCGCATCCGGCACCATTAAGGCGGCCAACGAGATCCTGCTGGCGATGGGCGAGAAAGACGGCCAGATTACGCTGCAGCGGCTTGAGATGCTGCGCGATGAGATCCTGAAGCATAAAAGCGTGAAAGCGCTCAGTCTACCGGGCCTGACGGATGAGCGACAGAACGTACTGGTTCCGGGCCTTGCCATCCTCTGCGGGGTCTTCGACACGCTGGCTATCGATACGCTGAGGTTGTCGGACGGCGCATTGCGCGAAGGCGTGCTGTATGAAATGGAGGGGCGCTTCCGCCATCAGGACATCCGCATCCGTACCGCGAAAAGTCTGGCCAGTCACTACAACATCGACCGCGCACAGGCGCATCGCGTCCGAGAAACGGCGGAACTGCTCTACACCCAGTGGGAGGAACAGAACCCCTCGCTGGTGAATCCACAGCTGGAGGCCATTCTGAAATGGGCGGCCATGCTGTATGAAGTGGGACTCGGCATCAACCACAGCGGTATGCACCGCCACTCCGCTTACATCCTGCAAAACACCAATCTGCCAGGATTTAATCAGGAACAGCAGATGGTGCTGTCGCTACTGGTGCGCTGGCACCGCAAAGCGATAAAAACAGACGAGCTGCCGCGCCTGAATCAGTTCAAAAAGAAACAGTACATGCCGATGATTCTGCTGCTGCGATTGGCGACGCTGCTCAATAACCAGCGTCAGGCCACGACGTCGCCACAAACGCTGCGTCTGGCGACGGACGATCGCACCTGGACCCTGATTTTCCCATTCGGCTATTTCAGTCAAAATACGCTGGTGCAGCTCGATCTGGAAAAAGAGCAGGAGTACTGGCAGGGCATCAGCGACTGGACGTTGTTGATTGAAGAGGAAAAAGAGTCACCGACACAAAATTAGGCCGGGTCAGTTCGGCCTGCGCCCTACTCCTGCTTCACATTGTGAGATTTTTCACATTTGCGCCTGGGGCTAATTTTTTGCCCCAGGCGCATTGACCCCACCGCCAGCTTGTGCCTAAATAAACAACAGCGAATGTCCGCTTTCATCAGGAATCCACCCGGTAATGTCTACGATTACCCACAGGCGAAGAATCATGTTACGTCAGCGACGAAGTAGTACGCGTATAGCCCGTACCGTACTCATGATCAGTCTCATCATTCTGTTAGGCCGTTTTGCTTATTCCGCCGTCGGCGCCTTTCTCTATCACCAGGAAGTTCAGCAGCAAACTCGCGTTGAGCATTCTCTGGACACATCTTCTGTGACGACACCCGCTCAACGAGAATAGTCCCTTAGTCCACACATTCTGCTGTTTTCAGCTATTTTATGATTACCGACTCGCACCGAGGCGGAGGCAACGTATTCGTGTTAAATACGCGACACACGTTCACCGCGTCATCCAGCAAGCAGGAGGTCAATGATGGCAAGTGGTTGGTCAAGTGACGGCTCCGTTCAGGAGCAAATCGACGCCACCGTCGATGATGCTATCGCTCAGGCGCGTAGCCAATTACATCGCGGCGAAAGCGCTGAGTATTGCGAAGAGTGCGGGGACCCCATACCGGAAGCCCGACGTAACGCGCTGCCGGGCGTGCGCTACTGCGTTGCCTGTCAGGCGAAAATCGACAAACAGCGCAGCATCAATGCTGGCTACAACCGCCGCGGCAGTAAAGACAGCCAGCTTCGTTAAGCGTTGGACGCCGCCAGACCACACAGCGTCTTCACGTCGTTATCGCGCGACCAGCACTGACGTTTTGGCATGGCGCACAATCGCCGAGGAGTTGGACCCTAGCAGGTAGGTTTTGACACTCGGACGGCGAGAGCCGACCACGATCAGATCGGCGTGGATCTCCTCGGCCAACTCCAGGACCTCATCACGCGGCGTACCAAAGGTAATACTGTGATCCAGCTGCTCCGCCGGGAGGTCTATTTGGCTCAGTAGCTCGTGCAACTTCTCATCCGCCTTAACCACCGCCTCGTTTTCGAACTCTTTCAAACCAAACGCATAGGCGGAAATATAAGCGGAGACATCCGGTAGAACATGAAACAGATGCAGTTTCGCACCGGATAATTTAGCCAGAAAAGTGGCCTGAGACAGGGCATTCTTGGTCAGCTCTTCTTCATCGATATCGACAGGCACCAAAATGGTCTTATACATAACAGCCCCCTTTGACTGTGTACTTTGACACCTTCAGCGTAGCTCCGTTTTTCGCTCAGATAAATGACGATGTGCAACTTTTGTGAGATAAGAGAGAATTAGTGACCTGATGAAAATATATCTAATATACAGATAGTTATGTTGTTATAGTTTGCTTACCGTGCAAAACCCTTTAAGCTTCCAGCGTTTTCGAGCACTTACGTTTACGAGCACTGCGCCATGTCTGCCCATCAAGATTTATTTTTCCGCCTTTCACGCTCCACTTTTCGCCAGCGCTTCCATCTCGGCCCCAAAGAGCGTGATTATTGTTATAGCAAGGGCAAAACCGTGGTCGCCTCACATGCCGCCGACTTCATCGCGCAACGGCTGGCACCCGCACAGCCTAACAATGACGGAAAACAGACGCCCATGCGTGGACATCCGGTCTTTGTCGCCCAGCATGCCACGGCTACCTGCTGTCGGGGATGTTTGTCCAAATGGCACGGTATTGCCAAACAACGACCGCTGACGCCTGAAGAGCAACGCGACATCGTTGAAGTGATTTTGCAGTGGATTGAGCAAGATTTAGCGGCGATATCGTAGAAAGACACAGGTGGGGGAATCAATGGCGGGTCGAAAGAAACGCGCTAGCTGGTTGATAAGCGCTGCCGTGTCTCCAGGACCGACAGCGTCAAACACCCTCTATCGGTCCGCTTCGCGCAAGGGAGAACGGACCGGATGGCCATTACATACTGACGATATTGACCTGTGCATCTCCTGCCGAAGAGAAGGTCACAAACGTGCAGGACTCACCGGAACTGAAAAACAGCTCAATCACGCCGTAATCAATAAACATATTCATCCATGTAATATCTTTGCTTAGCGTAAAGGTATGCGGTTTTTCAAATTCGATAATGCCTACCGCTTTCCCCGATCGACGAAGGATGTTGCACTCGCGAGTCGCGGGGGTATAAGTCACGACAAAATTCCAATCTGTACCGCCCACTTCGATTTTGATCTCGCTGGCGGTGCTGCTCTGAAAGTCAAAACCGATATAGCCCCGGCCATCAATGACTAATGGCAGCGCGGTATCTCCGCTATCGAGCGTTTCAGTGATTTCTGAAACGATCTCATCCGAGAAGGAGAATACGGGTTTGTTTTCAATGTAGTATTCACTATTCACATAGCGCAGTTTGAGTTTGCGCATCAGCGTCGCAATGCCGATGTTGCTGGCTTTGTCGATGATGGGCTGGGCATCTTTATCCTGCCAGTAGCCCCAGTTCGAAGCCCATCCCAGGCAATACAATCGGTCATGACTTTTGGTTTCATCATACCCAGCGCGCGCGCCGTAAAAATCAGGGCCATTGTCGATAGCGACCGGCGCTGGCGTTTCGATATTGCCGAACACCATTGTGTCGTAGTCCAGCGTCCCGACGTGCATAAACGTCCCTGTCGTCCCTAACGTGCCCCCGTTAGCGCCGAACACCAGCACGGATTTGTTGTATCCCAGATCGCCGCAGCGAATATCCAGCAACGTAGGACACTCAATCAATCCCATGTCTTTGATGACGATACTGTCGACATAGGTAAACGGCGCTTTACCGGTACGGGAACGGTAAATGCCGACCTTGTAGCCTTCAGCGAGATAGATATATACCCAACCATTTTGGATAAACGCAAAAGGATCGCGGTAATTGTCCAGGCGGAGATTATTAGGTTGGACGGGATTGGACTCGCAGGGTGAGAAAGTGTAGCCCTTGTCGTTGGAGTACCACAGGTTAGTGGTCTGCAACCCATCAATATAGCTGGTGACATAGGCTAGCCAGGCCCCCTCGCCATAACCCGCAAGATTATCCAGATCGATGACCACCGAACCGGTAGCGATATCGCCCTGCGGCGTTTTATATTTCGGGATGGCGACCCCGTGATCTTCGAATTTCACCCAGTCTGACGTGGTGAAATGTCGCCATTCCGTGCCATTTCCGCCCCAGGCATAGTCTCCGTTCCAAAGGTAGTAACCGTGCCAGAGAGAGGTATCCACGTCGTAAATAAACGTTTGGATATCGTTCATGAATCCCGGTTCTTCACTGGAAAGGTGAAAACCGTTGCTGAAAACACGTTGCTCAATGACTTCGGACATGGTGGAACCCCTCTCGTTTACTCATAACCCACCTCCGGCATACACGGACGAAGACCTTTTCTAATGTTGCCAGCACAGTCAACTTGGCTAATTCGCTGCGTGGGATGCGGTTGTTTACTGACAGCAAGGCGCGGAGTAAAGCAACCCTGCCCCCTGTCGTCACAGATGTACGCGGCCAAATACCCTGTAACGGATTGGCGGCGTTGATTTTTAGTGCATAGATAAAAGTTGTCATATTGGCTCCATATTGGTTATAGACAAGTAAAACTTACAACATTTTTGCCTTATTACAAGTTTAAATTTAAATGAAAATTTAAATATTTACTTGTAGCATAGGTGAAATGAACGAAAAAAAGCGTCTCACAACAGCATCACGCATCGCGCAACTCCTCACAGAGAAGGGCTGGAACCAGTCTATTCTGGCCCGCAAACTGACGATTTCACCTCAGGCTGTACAAGGCTGGGTATCGGGTAAAACGGCGCCGCGTGGTTCCCATCTGCAAAAGCTGTCACAGGTCAGCGGCTATCCTGAGCATTGGTTTTTTATGTCCCGGGAAGACGACAAAAGCACCGTAATTTGTCCGAATACGTCTCCGGCAGCCCCGCTGAAACGTCCGGAGTGCCAACGTTATCGCGTCGATATGCTCGCTATTCAGGTCAGCGCCGGGAACGGCGTCGTGTCGTCATCAGAGTTTATTGAAACCGTCAAAGCCATTGAGTACACCCATGAGCAGGCACGGATGCTGTTTGGCAACAAGCCCGCCAGCGCCATCAAAATGGTGACGGTCAAAGGCGATAGCATGGCGTCTACCATCGAGCCGGGGGATATGATCTTTGTCGATGTGTCCGTCAACACCTTCGACGGAGATGGGATCTATGTGTTTGTCTTCGGCAACATGCTGTATGTCAAACGGCTGCAAATGCTGAAACATCGGCTGCTGGTCCTGTCCGACAACCCCAAATATCAGTCCTGGCACATCGAGGATGGGGAGCAAGATGAATTTCACGTCATTGCGAAAGTGCTGCTCAGTCAGTCCGTCAATTTCAAACGTTTTGGTTAAGCCGCATTCCAGAATCGCAGGCGGCCTGTCGAAAGAGATGCCCCAACCGTACGTCGCCACGACATGGCATAAAACCTTCGGCACTTTCGTCCTGCCCATCTCCGTCCGCCTGCCCCACTCATAACACGCCAAAACGGCAGTGCATTCCGGCGCTACGTTGTTTAATACCAATCTGACGGAGTGGCGCCGTATAAGGTTACGCGGTTAATGAAGCGGATGGGCTAATCCATGCTCAATAGCACGGCGCAATGACATGATAAGAAAGGGGAACAAAACTTGGGGGATGCATAGCGTAGGATAACGCAAAAAGAAAAGGGGCTGCTATTTAGCAACCCCTTGAAATGGATGGCGGAGGAGTAGAGATTCGAACTCTAGAACGGTTTCCCGTCGCCGGTTTTCAAGACCGGTGCCTTCAACCACTCGGCCACTCCTCCGCAACGAGGCGAACTATAAACAGACCGCCTGATATTGTAAAGCGACAACCGGTTCGATTGCCTTAAAAATAGGCTGATAGCGATTAAATGGGTGCAAAAACATCATTTCGCTCACTCTTTCTTCTGTATTCGCCCGTGAATGCAAGTAAAGAAGGGTAAAATGCCTTTAATCACACAGCGTGACTACCTACTCTAGGCATGAAATAAAGACCCCTTAAAGAGAGAGTCGCCATTATGGATCGCATTGTTACCTCAACATCACGTGAACAGTCGCTGCTTAGCACTCACAAAGTGCTGCGCAATACCTATTTCCTTTTGTCGCTGACGCTGGGATTTTCCGCCGTCACCGCAACGCTCAGCACCGTCTTCAACCTCCCTGCTCCCGGTCTTCTGCTAATGCTGGCGGGATTCTATGGTCTGATGTTCCTGACCTATAAACTGGCAAACAGCCCGGCGGGGATTCTGGCTGTTTTCGCACTGACGGGTTTTATGGGATATACCCTGGGCCCGATGCTGAGTACGCTCATCGCGTCCGGCGCAGGCGACATCATCATGCTGGCCCTGGGCGGCACCGCGCTGGTGTTCTTCTGCTGCTCCGCATACGTACTGACCACGCGTAAGGACATGTCGTTCCTGTCCGGAATGATGATCACTGGTTTCGTCGTGCTGCTGGTCGCCACTATCGCCAACCTGTTCCTGCACATTCCCGCGCTGCAGATGGCGATCAGCGTGATGTTTATTCTGTTCTCCGCCGGCGCTATTTTGTGGGAAACCAGCAACATCATTCACGGTGGTGAAACCAACTACATCCGCGCCACGGTCAGCCTGTACGTTTCCATCTACAACGTATTCGTCAGCCTGTTGAGCTTGCTAGGTATGAGCCGCAGCAATTAACGCTGAGTGTTTACCCATCTCGTTAAAGCCCCACTCCAGTGGGGCTTTTTGTTTCTGCCCCCCCTTCCCTGAACCAAAAATTTGGTAGACTAGACGCGTTTTAACGTCATTCCGAGGTGTTATGTTTACGTTTGAAGGCCGCGTCATCGAGACAGACGCGCAGGGTTATTTGAAAAACAGTCAGGACTGGCAGGAAGAGATGGCGCCGCTGCTGGCGGAACAAGAGGCAATCATACTCACGGAAGCGCATTGGGAAGTGCTGCGCTTTGTGCGGGCGTTTTATCTGGAATTCAACACCTCACCCGCGATCCGCATGCTGGTCAAAGCCATGGCGCAGAAATACGGCGAGGAAAAAGGAAATAGCCGCTACCTTTATCGCTTATTCCCTAAAGGCCCCGCCAAACAGGCCACTAAAATCGCAGGATTGCCGAAACCGGTGAAGTGCATCTGAATTCAATAGCGAATGTCGAACGCGCGGTAATCGGTATTGCCGTGCGGCTCGGTCAGCACCCGATCGACGCGAGCGTATTTCGGTCCGCCTTGCCTTACCCATTCGAGTATCTTTTCCACCGCTTCTGATTCGCCGCAGGCCACCAGCTCGACGCTGCCGTCGTCACAGTTTCTGACGTAGCCGGTCAGCCCTAACATTTGGGCCTGCGCCTGCGTATGAAAACGAAATCCGACCCCTTGTACTACGCCGTAAACGTAGACTTTCACCGCCTTCTGAGACATTCACATTCCTCAATTTCATATTCACGCTTCGCCATATGCTCAAACATTATCGGAAGTAGGCATGCCGCAAAGAGACAAAACGCCTGCCCACCGCGCTTGAAATCGCCGTTGGCATACCCATTTATAGTAAGTCAAATTCGTCGCTCGGGAGGTTATATGATTATCTGTAAATTTGGCATCGGACAGCAGATTCGTCATAAGCTGCTGGGATTTACCGGCGTCGTGGTCGACATCGATCCTGAGTATTCGCTGGAAAAACCCGCCTGGGAAGAGCTTGCCGCCGCCGAGGCGCAGCGTACGGCGCCGTGGTACCACGTAGTGATGGAAGATGAAGAAGGCCAGCCGGTTCATACCTATCTGGCGGAAGAGCAGTTGCAGCAGGATGAGCATGTCGGCACGGAATCGGACTCGCCGTTGGATGAGCTAGCGGCCCGCATCAAAAGTCGAGCCCCTCAACTCCTGCACTAATCTTCTCACTCACTGCCAGCCTTATCACTTAGCCGCGAAGTCATAAGGCCCGGCAGACTATTTCTCCAGTCCCAATCGTGGGATTTCGATTTTCGGGCAGCGGTCCATGATGACTTTTAATCCAGCGTCGCTCGCCAGCACCGCGGCCTCTTCGTTAATCACGCCTAACTGCAGCCACAGTACCTTGGCGCCAATGGCAATGGCGTCTTGCGCCACCCCGAACGCCGCCTCCGGCTGGCGAAAGACATCCACCATATCCACCGGCCGGGGAATATCCTGCAGCGAGGCATAGGCCGTTCGTCCCAACAGCTTCTGCCCGGCGAGTTTGGGGCTCACCGGAATGACGTCGTATCCCTGCCCCAGCAAATAGGCCATGACGCCATAGCTAGGCCGCGTACTTTTCTCGCTGGCACCCACGAGTGCGATGGTCTTGACGGAGCTGAGCACCGATTGAATCTCAACATCGTTTAACATCATGCTACCCCTCATTAATCAAAGACGATGGTTTCAGTGTATCTCATGCCGCGCGTTGGCTGAGCGTCTCATGAAATATCATTTTCCGCCGGGTCAACAAAGCGCTATTCTTCGCCGTCTTTTTAAACGAAACACAAACTGCCCGAGGTTTCGCGGCTGAAATTTTGACACAGGCTGCGCCTTATTAAACAATGTTGCCGTTGCCGTATATTCTGGGGAAATGATGAAATTCAAGTTTGCCTTTATCTGCCTGTCACTGGCCATGAGCGCAACGCCTGCGATGGCCACGACGTTGAAACTCGGCCCCGATGTCGAGCTGATTGTCGTAGATGGCAGAAAGGTTCCCGCCTCACTGTTAAAAGGCGCGGGCAGTTTGGAATTGAACGGAGGCGACCACCAACTCCTGTTCCGGGTGAGCAAAACGATCGATGTGCGTAAAGGCGTGAAAGACGTTTTCCACAGCAACGGCTGATCGCCACATTTAATACCCACAATCAAGGTGCGATAACGATCCACCTGCCGGATCTGTCCACGCCAAAGTTACGTAAACAGTTCAAACAAAAAGCGCATTATCAGCTGGTGGGCGATAAGAATCAGCCCATTCCCGCGACGACCGACCGGATAACGCTGACCGATGCCGATCTGAACGGCGATATCGAGAAAAAAATGGTCGACTACAATAGCGCAGCCCACCCGGCTTCGGTCCCGTCGCTGACCACCCTGCCGCCCTCGCAGCCGGTGACACAGCCTGCCAATGAGGGCAATGCCGAGCCGCTGACGCCCGCTGCGGATAAGACCGACCCGTTTATTCTGATGCAGTATTGGTTCCAAAAGGCCGACCAGAAAACCCGACAGCGTTTTCTTCAATGGGCCGCGAGCAAAAACGGCCAATAATCGCCCTTCGCGCCAGGACGTTGAAAACGATCCCAACGCTCCACGCAGGCATTCACCTTTTTCTGTTTTCCATTAAACATTCATTTTGTCACCTGACAAACGCACAGTGCTAAGGACGTCATCATGGAGCTCAAGCTCACCACCCGTAGAATCGAAGCGCATAAGCACATTGCGCTGGTCGCGCACGATCACTGCAAAGAGTCGCTGCTGGAATGGATCGCCGCCAACAAGCCCAAGCTCGCAGGACACCACCTTTATGCGACGGGAACGACCGGTAACCTGATTGAACTCCACACCGGATTGCCGGTTAAAAGCATGATGAGTGGCCCAATGGGCGGCGATCAGCAGGTTGGAGCGCTAATCGCGGAGAGTAAGATCGACATGATGATATTCTTCTGGGATCCGCTGAATGCCGTACCGCACGACCCGGATGTGAAGGCGCTGCTGCGTTTGGCCACCGTCTGGAATATCCCAGTCGCCACCAACCGCTCGACGGCCGATTTCCTGGTGAACTCCGATATGTTCACTCAGCCCGTCGACATCGCCATCCCCGACTATCAGCGCTACTTGCAGGCCCGCCTGAGATAAATATCACGCGGGCCGTGGCTGGCCCGCGTTCATCCCCAAAACCCCCTCATCGACTCACCTGCCGTCACATCAGGCTCGATGATGGCGAGTGTTTCGAATGCGCTAACTCGCCTTGCGCTGCTTGGGCACACCTAACCGATGCAGCTGTTCGACGAAGATCGAGGGTTCATCTTTGCTGAACAGCAACCAGACCTGATGTTTCGCGCGGGTCAGCGCCACGTAAAGCAGACGCCGCTCTTCGGCATCGGGGAAATCTTCCGGCGTCGGCAACAGTACGTCTTCCAGCATCGACTCTCGTCCCGGCGCGGGAAAACCGTCTTTGCCCGCCTGCAACCCGACGATGATCACAAAGTCAGCCTGCTGCCCTTTGCTGGCGTGGATGGTCATGAAGTCGATATTCAGTTTAGGCCAACGGGTCGCCGCCTTTTGTAGCGCCTCGGGCCGCAGATGGTGATAACGCGCGAGCACCAGAATGCGCTCTTCGGGTTTCACATATCCGCTCATTTTATCCAGTAGGCCTTCCAACTGCTCGTCCGGCAGCAACACCACCGACTTTTTGTTCCCGTCGCGCAGACTGTTGAGCGCTTTTTTCAGCTGGCTTGGATTCTGCTGAATGAATTGGCTAGCGATCTCGCCAATACGTCGGTTGAAGCGGTAAGTCGTGTCCAGCACGCACTGCGCCCCGACGCCAAAATGGTGCTCAAACGCCGTCGTCAGCGCCAGTTCCGCGCCGCTGAAACGATAGATGGCCTGCCAGTCATCTCCGACCGCGAACAGACTGGTTTCGCGATTTTGCCGCCGCAGCGCAGACAACAGCCGCGCTCGCTGGGGCGAGATATCCTGAAATTCATCGACCAAAATATGCTTCCACGGACTGATGAAGCGCCCTTTATCCAGCAAATTAACGGCCTGATGGATTAAGCCCGAGAAGTCGACCGCGCCTTCCTCTTTCAACGCTTTTTTCCAGGCCTTCAACAGAGGGGCCATCAGCCTGATGCGCTGTTGAAATACCGCACGCCGATCATCATCCGCCAGCTCCACCATTTCGCTCTGCGTACCGCCGTGCGAACGCATCAACCCCAGCCAGCGTTCAAGACGACCTGACAGTCGGGAGGACAGCGATTTATCCCGCCAGAAGTCGCCTTCGGGCACATCCCACTCAAGTTCATCAGTCAGCCACTGCCGCCACCCTTTGGCCTGCGCTTTCTTATCGTTGCACTGCTTCTGCCACTCTTTGATCAGGAAGTGACGGCGATGCTCGGTGTCGGTTTCCAGTTTACTGATGGTGGGCACACTGCGACTGCAGCTCTGAATGATATGCAGCGCCAGCGCATGGAAGGTTTTAGCCTTGATGTCGCGGGTATTGAGGCGGCTCTCAATACGCTCGTTCATCTCTTCCGCCGCCTGTCGACCAAAGGCCAGCAGCAAAATCTGGTCCGGCGTCGCATCGCCGCGATAGAGCAGCCACGCGGCCCGCGCCACCAGCACCGACGTTTTACCGCTGCCCGCGCCAGCCAGTACCAGTACGGCATCCTCGCCATTGACCACGGCCTGACATTGGGAAGGGTTCAGAGGAGAACTTTCTACGTTGGCGAAAAAGTGCTGCTGCGCGTCGAGCGTCTGTGCCGTCCAGTGCTGGTTCGCTTTTTCACGTTGCGGCTCTCCCGCCTCCAGCCACTGCAGGCAGCGTAAATAGTGATCCCGACAGTTGTCGAATTCGCTCAGTCTCTCCAACGGCAACGGCAGAGCGGAAAACGCCTCGCGAATGTCCTGCTGCAACTGCGCCAGCTCTTTACGCCCAAACCAGCGGTCACGCGTTTCCAGACGGTGAATCGCGTCGATTTGGCGCGTCAGCACTTCGGCGCTGACCTGGCTCATTTCGTCGCTCCACCCCTGCCAGGCTTTCATGACATAGTGAAAGAACTGCTGAGTCTCCTGCCATTCAGTGCCGTGAAGACGCACCACCTTGTGATCCGGCAGTTCGAATTCCAGTTCGCCCCAAATCAGCCCTTTTTTGCAGCGGATCGCCAGCAGTTGATTGAACGGGATCAGGTATTCGTGTTTGTCGCCGCTGACGTTGACGCCGGCATTGAGCAATCTGACCCGGTTATAAGGGTGCTGCGCCAGATGCTTGCCCATCGAGGTTGATTTAAGTTCCATAATCTCCGCGCCATACCTTGTGAGATCTTGTCGTTTAATCGCTAGTTTAACTGCTATGCCGTCGCACGCTCTAGCCATAAAAACGGGTTAGGATATCGTTGCCAATAATGTGATAATTCTTTCTTCATCATAGAGTTTGATTCAAAACACCAGTCCTGGAGAAACTATGCGCACCGTGCTCAACATTCTGAATTTTGTCCTGGGCGGATTTTTCACCACGTTAGCCTGGCTCCTGGCAACCTGCGTCAGCATCCTATTGATATTTACGCTTCCCCTGACCCGCTCCTGCTGGGAAATCACCAAGCTATCGCTGCTGCCCTACGGTAATGAAGCCGTACACGTCGACGAGTTGCGCCCTGCCGAAAAAAACCCTTTACTGAATGTAGGCGGCACGCTGTTGAATGTCTTTTGGGTGATTTTTTTCGGCTGGTGGCTGTGTCTTTCACACATCACCTGCGGGATTGCGCAGTGTCTAACCGTTATCGGCATTCCGGTCGGCATCGCCAACTTCAAAATTGCAGCCATTGCACTCTGGCCGGTTGGTCGCCGCGTGGTCTCCGTGGAAGAAGCTCGAGCCGCGCGGGAAGCCAATGCCCGACGCCGTTTTCAGTAATCAGGCGGACTTATCGTGATCGTGACTCTAACAGCCTCCCTGCGCCGGTATATCTATAACAGTAACTGGCTCTACAACATTCGTATTTTTTTGGCGCTGGCGGGCGCTGCCGTCGTTCCCTGGTGGCTGGATATTCCGACCACCACGATTCCTCTTACGCTCGGCGTAGTTGCCGCCGCGCTGGCGGATCTGGACGATCGACTGACGGGACGCTTGATGAATTTACTCATCACGCTGGGCTGTTTTTTGATCGCCTCAGTCTCCATCGAACTGCTGTTCCCCTACCCGTGGCTGTTTGGTATTGGACTCGCGCTGTCCACCTGCGGATTTATTCTGCTGGGCGCGCTGGGACAGCGCTATGCCACAATTGCCTTCGGCGCGCTGCTGATCGCCATTTACACCATGCTCGGGATTTCGCTCTACGACAACTGGTATCAGCAGCCCGCTTTACTGCTGGTCGGCGCGTTATGGTACAACCTGCTCACGCTGTTCGGGCACATTCTCTTCCCCATCCGTCCCCTGCAGGATAGTCTGGCGCGCTGCTATCATCAGCTTGCACACTACCTCGATGCCAAATCCAACCTGTTTGATCCCGATACCGAAGACGACAACCAGCCGCTGATTGATGTGGCGATGGCCAACGGGCAACTGGTCGACACGCTCAACCAGGCCAAGTCTTCGCTGCTGACCCGCCTGCGGGGCGATCGCGGTCAGCGCAGTACGCGCAGAACGCTGCACTACTATTTCGTCGCGCAGGATATTCACGAGCGCGCCAGCTCTTCCCATGTTCAGTATGCGCAACTGCGCGAAACGCTGCGCTACAGCGATGCGCTGTTTCGTTTTCAGCGTCTGCTGTCGATGCAATCTCGCGCCTGTGAACAGCTGGCCCAGTCCATCTTGCTGCATCAGAAGTACCAGCACGATCCGCGCATCGAAAAAGCCTTTGCGCATCTGGAGCTGACCCTCGAAAAACTGGCGACGCAGGGAACGGCGGCCCCGCAGTTGAAAGCCATGCGCCACCTGATTAACAATCTGCGCGCCATCGACGCCCAGCTTGCCACCATCGAATCCGAGCAGTCCGTCGAACAAGATGGGCAGAAGGAAAACCGGCTGCTGGCGGATGATAAAATCACCGGCTGGAGCGATATCTGCCTGCGTATCAGCCGCCACCTCACGCCGAAATCGGCGCTATTCCGTCATGCCGTGCGGATGTCCGTACTGCTGTGCGGCGGTTATGCATTTATTCAGGTCACTCATCTGCAACACGGCTATTGGATTCTGCTTACCAGCCTGTTTGTCTGCCAGCCGAACTATAACGCGACGCGCCATCGCCTCACGCTGCGCGTCATCGGCACATTGGCCGGGGTGTTGTTCGGGCTGCCCATCCTCTATTTCGTGCCGTCGATAGAAGGACAAATGACGCTGATCGTGATCAGCGGCGTGCTGTTTTTCGCCTTCCGCACCGTGCAGTACGCCCATGCGACCCTGTTTATTACCCTGCTGGTGCTGCTGTGCTTCAACCTGTTGGGTGAAGGATACGAAGTCACTGTGCCGAGGGTACTCGATACGCTGATCGGCTGTGGCATCGCCTGGGCGGCAGTCAGCTTTATCTGGCCCGACTGGCGTTTTCGCGCTCTTCCGGCGGTCGTCAATAAAACGCTGTATGCCAACTGCCGCTATCTGGATGCGATTATGGAGCAGTACCATCAGGGGAAAAATAACAGCCTGGCGTACCGTATCGCCCGCCGCGATGCTCACAACAGCGATGCCGAGCTGGCGTCGGTGGTTTCTAATATGTCCGTTGAGCCGCATGCGACCAAAGAAAAACGCGAGCATGCTTTTCGCTTGATGTGTCTGAACCACACGTTGCTGAGCTATATCTCCACGCTGGGCGCTCATCGCGAAAAACTGACGTCGTCAGAAACGCTACAGCTGCTGGATGACGCCGTGTGCTACATGGACGACGCTTTGCATCACGACGGCAACGATCGAAGCCAACTCAGTCAGCGCCTGGCGTCGCTGGAGGAACGTATCCACGCTGCCAATCCGGAGTCTGAGAGTAAGGATCAGCTGGTGTTGCAGCAGATTGGTCTCATGATTGAGCTGCTGCCGGAGCTAGAAGCGTTGAAAGACCAGATGGCGGAACTACCGGCCAGCCCAACGCAGGCGTAACTCCTTAAACTTAGAGATCTTGTCTGCATCGCCGTTCAGCCAGAACCCCGTGCGCGCCGCACAACCCCTGCGCGCACGGAAATTCACACTTCGCTAGAATGACCACCCCATCAGTGTTTAGGCCGTTTCCCCTGACTCGCAAGGTGGTGTTTAAACCACTCAATCAGTTCTTGGCGCACATGTTCCGGCAACGCGGCCTGATGAACGCCACGAATGGCGCCCGCCAGCGCCAGCAATACGCTGAGATTGAGATCGTGCCTGACGACGCTCAAACGAAGAAAGGTCTGTATCTCCCCCAGTTCATGCAACTGTTCAATGTTGCGAATCCCGGCTTTCCACAGTTGCCGTTCTAAATAGTGATTAAGGTTGGGTAGGTCTTTCAATCGGATACTTCGCGTCTTGATGGCTTTATCATGCCGGGCCCCTTCCAGCGACAATGACGCCAGTTGCAGGAGTTCCGGTTCGTTGTTCCACAAGGTATTGTCCACCTCGTAGTAGTTCAACGGGACCGGCACGCCGCGGTTGGTGTAAACCATGCTCACCATCTCCCGGGCGCGAAAATGCACTTCATGCTGTCGCGACGCCCGCAGATAAAGTTCACCGTTAGACACCAGCGCGAAGATAATCTTGTCTGCTGCGATGCTGTAGCCGCCAAATTGAGACCGGGAACTAATGGTTCCCAAAGAGGAAAAAACGTACTTAGACTGCCGAATCCTTTTTTCGCATAACTGCTTCATAACATTGTCCTTATCATGTTCACCCTAATTGCTGAATCGCAATATACGTAACGGGAACAAGTAATTAAGCATACGAAAACGGTTGCCTCAAACACAAAATGGCGTTGCTAGACATTCCCTGTAAATTATGCGAGGCGCTTTCAAATTCCGATTGATCTTTATTTATACACGCATTACTGTATGCGCATACAGTAACCCTGCCGGTGGAATTCACTTATGCGCACACAACTCGTCAACGCTCGCCGCTTTTCTCAGTCTTCTTTACGTACGCAGGATGCGCCCGCGGTCGCCCCTCACGGCGGCGGCATCATCAGTGAAATTGTCTACAGCGACGATCAGCCTATTCTCGCGCCCCTGCTGCTGCCGCTGTTGCAGCAATTAGGAATGCAGTCTCGCTGGCTGTTGTGGCTGGCGCCGCAGCAAAAACTTAGCCGCACCTGGCTTCAACAAGCGGGCTTACCGCTCGACAAAATGATTGAACTCCATCATATCGACCCGGCAGGGACGTTAGAGGCAATGGAAAAAGCCTTGAGAACGGGGAATTACAGCGCGGTGTTGTGCTGGTTGCCAACGGAGCTGGAAAATGAAGAAAAAATGCGCCTGCGCGAAGCGGCGGAAAGCGGAAATACCTACGGATTTATCATGCGGCCAGAGCGAAAAGCCATCTACAGACCATTTTCTACGTTAAAGATTCACTCCAGATTGTATCATTAAGTAAATTAAGAGTATTCCTACGGGGGAAATCCGCTAAGTTAAAGATCCCCCGCAGGCATTGAGTTCTTTACTCCCCCCCACCCATCACCTCTCATAAATATTCTGTCCAAACTGACAATTTAATCTATTATTTGTTAGTAAGTATGTGTGAAACGCTAGGTTTTTGTCTGGGGCTTCTAACATCATACTTGTAACTTTTGCATCACGTTGTAGACTTTACCCGCAGGAGTTGCTCTTCATATAACATCAGCTGACTGGTGAGAATAATTAAGAGCAATGTCTCCTTCAAAAGATTTTAACCAAAGGTTTATTAACTCGAAGAGTTAATTACCTGTTTGGATGATAATGAGGCGTAAAATGAAAAAAACAGCTATCGCAGTTGCAGTGGCACTGGCTGGCTTGGCTTCCGTAGCTCAAGCAGCACCGAACGACAATACCTGGTACGCAGGCGCCAAACTGGGCTGGTCTCAGTTCCATGACACTGGCCTGTACGGCAACGGTTACCAAACCACTAACTCCCCGCACGAAAACCAGCTGGGCGCAGGCGCCTTTGGTGGTTACCAGGCTAACCAATACCTGGGCTTCGAACTGGGTTACGACTGGCTGGGCCGCATGAAGTACACCGGTGAAAACCGTGGTAACTTCAAAGCACAAGGCGTTCAGCTGGCTGCCAAACTGAGCTACCCGATCGTTGACGATCTGGACGTTTACACTCGTCTGGGTGGTTTCTTCTGGCGTGCTGACAGCCACGACGACGTGACTGGTCGCGGCGGCAACGACACCGGTATTTCTCCGATGGCTGCAGTAGGTCTGGAATACGCAGTAACCAAAAACTGGGCTACTCGTTTGGACTACCAGTGGGTTAACAACATCGGCGACGCAGGCACCGTTGGTGGTCGTCCTGATAACGGCATGCTGAGCGTTGGCGTTTCTTACCGTTTCGGTCAGGAAACTCCGGCTCCGGTCGTAGCACCGACTCCGGCTCCGGCTCCGGTTGTTCAGACCAAACGCTTCACTCTGAAATCTGACGTTCTGTTCACTTTCAACAAAGCAGAACTGCGTCCTGAAGGCCAGAGCTCTCTGGACCAGCTGTACACTCAGCTGAGCACCATGGATCCTAAAGACGGTTCCGTTGTTGTCCTGGGC
This sequence comes from Lonsdalea britannica, assembly GCF_002111595.1. Classification (GTDB taxonomy): domain Bacteria; phylum Pseudomonadota; class Gammaproteobacteria; order Enterobacterales; family Enterobacteriaceae; genus Lonsdalea; species Lonsdalea britannica. Next base: position 26,766 of record NZ_LUTN01000001.1, on the reverse strand, counting down.
TTCACTGACCGTCTGGGTTCAGAACAGTATAACGAAGGCCTGTCCACTCGCCGTGCTCAGAGCGTCGTTGACTACCTGGTTGCCAAAGGCATCCCGTCTGACAAAATCTCTGCCCGTGGTCTTGGTGAGTCCAACCCGGTTACCGGTTCTACCTGTGACAGCGTGAAAGGCCGTAAAGCCCTGATCGACTGCCTGGCCCCGGATCGCCGCGTAGAAATCGAAGTGAAAGGCATCAAAGACGTTGTGACTCAGCCGCAGGCTTAATCGCACTCGCTTTTCACGGAAAATAATGACGTAGTGCTTCACTGCGTCATATTCCAAGAATGATTAATGGCCCCTGATTTTCAGGGGCCATTTTTTTATTTTCATCGCTTGGTTAAATCTAAATCGTCGACTCGACATACCGCCTGGATCTTTTCTCTTTTTATTGATACGTCCCACACCAAACTATTCTCTTCGCCCGAAATTCATTCGTATGATTTTTAATAATTCCGTCTCGTTAAAATAAAAGAACTCATTTATCTTCCATTGCGTTTTCATTTCCTAAAGACCCAGTCCTTTCCCTGCTAATTTTTAACGCCGCAAAGAATAGGCACACTTTTATCGTGACAATCAATAATATGAAAACTAAATAAACGCGTAAGTATGAGGAAGGGAACCGGTACAAAAAATAAAAAGGATGCCTGTGACAAAACCATCGACCTTGTCGTCACAGAGCGTGAAGGGAAAAAATAAGTGAGTGGTAATAACGACATACGCAATCTTTCGTTTTAGCGTTCGTCATCTTCCCCACAATTGGGATCAAATATGAATGCGCCGCCAAAATGGACGGCTACGCGCGCCCTGTCTAAAACAAGTACGCGCGCTTATGTTTAACTCATCAATATTGGCTTGCGCTATTCAATGCATCAATATCGTCCGCCGTCAGTGACAACCGAGTGGCCGCAGCCAGTTCGGCGACCTGTTCCACCGACGTAGCGCTGGCAATAGGTGAAGTGACGCTCGGGCGCGCGATCAACCAAGCCAGCGCGACCTGGCTTGACGACACGCCATGCGCTTTCGCGACTTTATCCAACGCCTCAACAATGCGCACGCCCCGTTCATTCAGATAGCGTTCCACCACGCCCTTGCCGCGTAAACTTTTGGACGCATCTTCCGGGTGACGATATTTGCCGGACAAAAATCCGCTGGCCAGAGAATAATAGCTGATGACGCCCAGCCCATGCTCTTTGGCTAAGGCTTCCAGACCCGATTCATAATGCTGCCTGTCGTACAGATTGTATTCAGGCTGCAACGTTTCATAACGAGCCAACTGGTGGTCTTTACTGATTTGCAGCGCCTGAGCCAACCGGTCAGCCTCATAATTCGAAGCGCCGATAGCACGAACCTTACCCTCGCGGATTAACGCATCGAACGTCGACAGTGTATCCTCCAACGGCGTCGATTTATCATCGGTGTGGGCCTGATAGAGATCGATATAATCTGTTTTCAGACGACGAAGTGAATCCTCTACAGCGCGGCGAATATAGCGGGAGCGAGTCCCTTGCCGCCATCTCCCATCTCCATACCGACTTTGGTCGCGATAATGACGTTGTCGCGTTGGCCGCTTTTCTTCAGCCAGTTGCCGATAATCGTTTCCGATTCACCGCCCTGGTTGCCGTCTGCCCATACGGAGTACACATCCGCCGTATCAATAAAATTAAGTCCCTGATCGACCAATGCGTCCAACAGGTTAAACGAGGTCGGCTCATCAATAGTCCAGCCGAAGACGTTACCGCCAAAAGTGATCACAGGAACGTGGATCCCGGAACGTCCCAGTTCTCGGGAAGGGGTTGAAGCAGTCATAGGCAATCTCCTTTTTGTGTAAACTCGCCTTGAGACGACCGCAGAAACGCGGCCACACTCGTACAATATGGAAGCAATGCCGCGCAGATCCTCACCGCATCGGCACCGATAAAAGTTAATGCTATGGGAGCAATGCTTTAGTTTAGGTTATTTTCCAATATATAATCCGCCCCTTGTATCCCTACTGTCATTATTGGCACTCAGGTTGCCGACATAGTGTACAAAACTTGGCCTGTATCATATCTGGAGCAAACATGTCCCATCTCGTGCAATTCGTCCTCGCGTTAATCGTTATCGCCGGACTCGCGCTTTTGATCTGCCGCGATCGAAAAAGCATCCGTATCCGCTACATTATCCAGCTGTTAGTCATTGAAATCGTGCTGGCGTACTTCTTCCTCTACTCTTCCGTAGGGTTGGGTTTCGTCACCGGATTTGCGGGACTCTTCGACAAGTTGCTCGGTTTTGCCGCCGAAGGCACCAACTTCGTCTTTGGCAACATGAATGCTCAAGGTCTGGCCTTTTTCTTCCTCAAAGTACTCTGCCCCATCGTCTTCATCTCCGCACTGATTGGTATCCTGCAATACATCAAAGTTCTGCCTTTTATCATCCGCGTAATCGGTACCTTGCTGTCAAAAGTGAACGGGATGGGCAAACTGGAATCTTTCAACGCGGTGAGCTCGCTGATTTTGGGACAGTCGGAAAACTTCATCGCCTATAAAGATATTCTGGGCAAGATGTCGGAGAAGCGGATGTACACGATGGCGGCGACGGCAATGTCCACCGTGTCCATGTCTATCGTCGGCGCTTACATGACCATGCTGGACCCCAAATTCGTCGTGGCCGCGCTGGTGCTCAACATGTTCAGTACGTTCATCGTCCTGTCCCTGATCAATCCCTACAGCGTTGATGAAGAGCCGGAACTGCAACTCAGCAACCTGCACGAGAATCAGAGCTTCTTCGAAATGCTGGGAGATTACATCCTCACCGGTTTCAAAGTGGCCGTCATCGTATCCGCCATGCTGATTGGTTTTATCGCGCTGATCGCCGCCGTTAACGCCCTGTTCAGCGCCCTCTTTGGCCTTAGCTTCCAGGAAATTCTCGGCTACTTCTTCTATCCGTTCGCCTGGATCATGGGTATCCCAGCGAATGAAGCCCTGCAAGTCGGCGGCATTATGGCGACCAAACTGGTGTCTAACGAATTCGTTGCCATGATGGAATTGCAGAAAGTTTCCGCCCAGCTGTCTCCACGCAGCGTGGGGATTCTGTCGGTATTCCTGGTTTCCTTCGCCAACTTCTCTTCCATCGGCATTGTGGCTGGGGCGATTAAAGGCCTAAACGAAGCACAGGGCAACACCGTCTCTCGCTTCGGTCTGAAGCTGGTTTACGGTTCCACGCTGGTGAGCCTGCTGTCTGCGGCCATCGCCGGACTGGTGCTCTAAGCCTTTTCTGCTCTTCCCTCGGTTAACACTACCCGGCCATCCAACAATGACCGGGTATTTTTTTATCCGCACGAAGATCGCTTCCCTATTGTCATCATTTATGTTTCTTATTTACTCTCTATAGTTATACGCCGTTCACCCTATAGCTTAAGCACCTTAATTCTTTGCTAACCCCCGGTTTGGGGCATTGGAGATCTCGTTTCATCACTATGAATACCAAACGTCTCTTCCGCTTGCTGTCTTTGATCGCCGTTATCGCCGTCGTGGTTATTGCGTGGCGATATTTCCACTCCACGACTACCCCGCCCGCAGGCTCAACGGCGAAAACCGCGTCCAGCGGCGGCAGAGGCGAAGGTCGTCGTTCCATGACCACGCCGCCGGTGCAAGTCGCGCGCTCGTTCACCGCCTCGGTGCCTTACTACCTGACCGGACTCGGCACCGTCACGTCGGCAAATACCGTCACCGTGCGTAGCCGGGTCAGCGGACAACTGATGGCGCTGCACTTCGAAGAAGGCCAGCAGGTCGCCGCCGGCGCATTGCTGGCGGAAATCGACCCACGGCCGTTTGTGGTTGAAGTCACGCAGGCGAAAGGACAGTTAGCCAAGGACAAGGCGCTGCTCGCCAACGCGCGTCAGGATCTGGCGCGTTACCAAGGGCTGGTAAAAACCAATTTGGTGTCGCGTCAGGAGCTGGACACCCAGTCCTCGCTGGTGAAACAGTACGAAGCCACCGTTGAGTCCGATCAGGGCGCACTGGACAGCGCGCAGCTCCAGCTGGATTACAGCAAGATCACCGCGCCCGCCAGCGGACGCGTCGGGCTACGGCAGGTGGATATCGGCAACTACATCACCAGCACCGATAACCTGCTGGTGCTGACGCAAACGCACCCAATCGACGCCGTTTTCTCGCTGCCGGAAGACAGTATCGCCACGATTCTTAAAGCTCAGAAATCCGGTCAGCCCGTCGTCGTCGAAGCCTGGGACCGCGCCAACCAGCAGATGCTGTCCCAGGGCCAACTGCTCAGCATGGATAACCAGATCGACACCACCACCGGCACCATCAAGCTGAAAGCGCGTTTTGAAAACAGTGACGACCTCCTGTTTCCCAATCAGTTTGTGAATATTCGGATGAAGGTGGATACGTTGCAAAACGCGGTCATCGCGCCCGCCGCCGCCGTGCAAATGGGCAACGAGGGCCACTTCGTCTGGCTGCTGAATGACAAAAATCAGGCGAGCAAGCATCTGATTTCCATTGGTATCCAGTACGGGCAGAACGTGGTCGTCAACAGCGGTCTGAATGCAGGCGAACAGGTCGTGACGGACGGCATCGACCGTCTGACGGAAGGTATGAAGGTCGACGTGATCCCTTCCGCCTCCACCGAGCAAACGCCCACGACCGCCGGTAAAGATCGCCAGGCGAAAAAAGCGGAGACGCCTGATGCAGGACAGCACGCCGATTCAGGGCGGCGGACCGTCCAGACTGTTCATTCTGCGCCCGGTCGCCACCACGTTGTTGATGGTGGCGATTCTGCTGGCCGGGATCATCGGCTACCGCGCGCTGCCCGTCTCCGCGCTGCCGGAGGTCGACTACCCGACGATTCAGGTCGTCACGCTCTATCCCGGCGCCAGCCCGGACGTCATGACGTCGGCGGTGACCGCGCCGCTGGAACGCCAGTTCGGCGGCATTTCCGGACTGAAGCAGATGTCGAGCCAAAGCGCCGGCGGCGCCTCGGTGATCACGCTACAGTTCCAGCTCAACCTGGCGCTCGACGTCGCGGAACAGGATGTGCAGGCAGCCATTAACGCCGCCACCAACCTGCTGCCCAGCGATCTGCCTAACCCGCCGGTTTACAGTAAGGTCAACCCCGCCGATCCGCCGATTATGACTCTGGCCGTGACCTCCACCGCGATGCCGATGACGCAGGTGCAGGATCTGGTGGAAACCCGCATCGCCCAGAAAATTTCTCAGGTCTCCGGCGTCGGGCTGGTCTCGCTCGCAGGCGGGCAGCGCCCCTCCGTTCGAGTGCGGCTGAATCCGACGGCGCTGGCCGCCTATGGGCTGAGCAGCGAAAACGTGCGCACCGCCATCACCGCCGCCAACGTCAACGCGCCGAAAGGCAGCTTCGATGGGCCGGCCCGCTCGGTCACGCTGTCCGCCAACGATCAGATGCGTTCGATTGACGACTATCGTCAGCTCATCATCACCTGGAGCAACAGCGCGCCGGTCAGGCTGCGCGACGTCGCCACCGTTGAACAAGCGCCGGAAAACACCTATCTGGCCGCGTGGGCGAACCGCCAGCAGGCCATCATCATCAACGTGCAGCGCCAGCCGGGCGCCAACGTAATTGCGACGGCGGATAACATCCGCAGTCTGCTGCCGTCTCTGCAAGCCAGCCTGCCCAAGTCGGTTGAAATGTCGCTGCTGACGGACCGCACCACCACCATCCGCGCTTCCGTCGATGACGTGCAGTTTGAGCTGATTCTGGCGATTGCGCTGGTCATCATGGTGATCTACCTGTTCCTGCGCAACGCGGTCGCCACGCTAATCCCCAGTATCGTGGTGCCGCTGTCGCTGATCGGCACCTTCGCCGCCATGTATTTCCTCGGCTTCTCCATCAACAACCTCACGCTGATGGCGCTGACCATCGCCACCGGTTTCGTGGTGGACGATGCCATCGTGGTGATCGAGAACATCGCCCGCTATATCGAACGTGGAGAGAAGCCGCTGAACGCAGCGCTAAAGGGCGCAGGCGAAATCGGCTTTACCATTATCTCGCTAACGTTCTCGCTGATCGCCGTGCTGATCCCGCTGCTGTTTATGGGGGACATCATCGGCAGATTATTCCGCGAATTTGCGATGACGCTGGCGATCTCCATTTTGATCTCCGCCGTGGTGTCGCTCACTCTGACGCCAATGATGTGCGCCCGCATGCTCAGCCACAAAGGTTTGACGCGACAAAACCGTTTCACTCGCGCCAGCGAACGCTTCTTTGACCGGGTGATCGCCGCCTACGGCCGCGGGCTGACCCGAGTGCTGCAACATCCCTGGCTGACGCTGTGCGTGGCGTTGAGTACGCTGGTACTCACCGTCTTACTGTATCTGGTGATCCCGAAAGGCTTTTTCCCGCAGCAGGATAACGGGATTATTCAGGGCACCGTGCATGCCTCTCAGACCGTGTCCTTCACCACGATGGCGCAAAAACAGCAGCAGGTCGCCTCCATCATCATGAAAGATCCGGACGTCCAAAGCGTCTCGTCGCTGATTGGCGTGGATGGCACCAACCCATCGCTGAACAGCGGACGGCTGCAAATCAACCTCAAACCGCAGGAAGAGCGCAGCGACAGCATGACCGACGTCATCACGCGCTTACAGCAGCAAACGGCGCAGCTGCCGGGCATCACGCTGTATCTGCAGCCGGTGCAGGATCTGACCATCGATACCCAAATCAGCAAAACGCAGTACCAGCTGACCGTCCAGACGCTGTCGCTGGATACGCTCAGCACCTGGGTGCCCAAGCTGGTGGAACAGCTCTCCGCCCTGCCCGAATTGCAGGACGTCAGCAGCGACTGGCAGGACGAGGCGGCCGTCGCTTACGTGAAGGTGAACCGAGACAGCGCCACCCGGCTCGGCATTTCGATGTCAGATATCGATAACGCGCTCTACAACGCCTTCGGCCAGCGGCTGATTTCGACCATCTACACCCAGTCGAACCAGTACCGCGTCGTGCTTGAACAAGACACCCGTCAGCGTGACGGATTGGCCGCCCTCGATGACATCCGGCTCATCAATAGCGAGGGCGGCGTCGTCCCCCTCGGCAGTATCGCCACGGTGGAACAGCGACAGGGACCACTGGCGATCAACCACGTCGACCGCTTCCCGGCGGCGACAGTCTCCTTTAATCTGGCGCCGGGCTATGCGCTGGGCGATGCGGTCAAGGCCATCGAGAAAGCGCAGCAGAACATGGAGTTGCCATCGGAAATCACGACCCGTTTCCAGGGCAGCACACTCGCCTTCCAGTCCGCCCTGACCAGCACCGTCTGGCTGGTCGTCGCCGCGGTGATCGCGATGTATATCGTGCTCGGCGTGCTGTACGAAAGCTTCATTCATCCGGTGACCATTCTCTCCACGTTGCCGACCGCGGGCGTGGGCGCGCTGCTGGCGTTGCTGGTCGCCGGGAGCGATCTGGATATCATCGCCATCATCGGGATCATTCTGCTGATCGGGATCGTGAAGAAGAATGCGATCATGATGATCGACTTCGCGCTGGCCGCCGAACGGCAGCAGGGCATGTCACCGTATGACGCGATTTATCAGGCCTGTCTCCTGCGTTTCCGTCCCATCCTGATGACCACCATGGCCGCGCTGCTCAGCGCCCTGCCGCTGATGCTGAGCACCGGCGTCGGTGCCGAACTGCGGCGTCCGCTGGGCATCTGTATGGTCGGTGGGCTGGTGATGAGCCAGGTGCTGACGCTGTTCACCACGCCGGTGATTTACCTGCTGTTCGACCGCTTGTCTCTCCGTCTTCGCCGCAAACCGGCTGAAACGCAGGGGGAAGCCTGATGAAGCTGTTCGCGCTGTTTATTCATCGTCCCGTCGCAACCACGCTGCTGGCGCTGGCGATTGCGCTGTGCGGCGTGCTCGGCTTCCGGCTGCTGCCGGTTTCGCCGCTGCCGCAGGTGGACTTCCCGGTGATTTCCGTGTCCGCCTCGCTATCGGGCGCGTCGCCGGAAACCATGGCGTCCTCGGTGGCGACGCCGCTGGAGCGGGCGCTCGGCCGCATCGCGGGCATCACCGAAATGACCTCCATGAGTTCGCTCGGCAGTACCCGCATCATTCTGCAGTTCGAGCTGGATCGTGATATCAACGGCGCGGCCCGCGATGTGCAAGCCGCCATCAACGCCGCCCAAAGTCTGCTGCCTTCCGGGATGGCCAGCCGCCCCACCTACCGCAAGGTGAATCCGTCCGACGCGCCGATCATGATTATGACGCTGACCTCGGACACCTACTCCCCCAGTCAGCTGTACGATATCGCCACCAATCAGGTGTATCCGCGTATTTCACAGCTGGAGGGCGTGGGCGATGTGACGATTGGCGGCAGTTCGCTACCGGCGGTGAGGGTCTCGCTCAACCCGCTGGCGCTGTTCAATCAAGGCGTATCGCTGGATGAAGTTCGCGAGGCGATAGATAACGCCAACGTGCGCCAGCCGGTCGGCAGCGTAAACGACACGACGACGCACTGGCAGATAGAAACCAACGACGAGCTGAAAACGGCGAAGGTCTACCGCCCCCTCATCGTTCACTACAACAACGGCGCGCCGGTGCGGCTCAGCGATGTCGCCACGGTAGAAGATTCCGTGCAGGACACGCTCAACGCGGGGATGACCAACGGCGAACCGGCCGTACTGGTGATCATTCGCCGCGCGCCCGAAGCCAACATCATCTCCACCGTCGACAGCATCCGCGCCGCGCTGCCGGAACTAAGCGCCACGCTGCCCGCCTCCGTACATTTGAACGTCGCGCAGGACCGCTCCCCCACCATCCGCGCATCGCTGGCGGAGGTAGAACGGGCGCTGGTGATCGCCGTCGCGCTGGTGATTCTGGTGGTGTACCTGTTTCTGCGTTCCGGACGCGCCACGCTGATCCCGGCGGCGGCAGTGCCTATTTCGCTGATCGGCACATTCGCCGCCATGTATCTGTGCGGTTTTAGCCTGAACAATCTGTCGTTGATGGCGCTGACGATTGCCACCGGCTTCGTGGTGGACGACGCGATCGTGGTGCTGGAAAACACCGCCCGCCACATCGAAGCGGGCATCAAACCGATGCAGGCGGCCATCCAGGGCGTACGCGAAGTCGGCTTTACCGTCGTCTCCATGAGCGTGTCGCTAATCGCCGTATTCATTCCGCTCCTGCTGATGGACGGGCTATCGGGGCGACTGTTTCGTGAATTCGCCGTCACGCTGTGCGTGGCAATAATGATTTCGCTGGTGGTTTCGCTCACTCTGACGCCGATGATGTGCGCGCGCCTGCTGCGTCCGCATGCGCCCCGCAGCCAACCGCGCCGCCGGGGATTCAACCGCGTATTGCTGGCGTTACAGGAACGCTATGCGCTATCGCTGAACTGGGTGCTGGCGCGAGCGCGCTGGGTGGTGCTGGTCCTGTTCGGCACCATTGGCCTCAGCGTGTGGCTCTATGTCGACATGCCGAAAACGCTGTTCCCGGAGCAGGATACCGGGCGGATTATGGGCTTCGTGCAGGGCGACCAAAGCATTTCGTTCCAGGCGATGAAGATCAAAATGCAGGATCTGATGAAAACCGTCAGCAGCGATCCCGCCGTGGATAACGTGACCGGCTTTACCGGCGGTAACCGCACCAACAGCGGCTCGATGTTTATCAGCCTGAAACCCCTGGCGGAGCGCGGCGCCAGCTCGCAGCAGATTATTGCCAGACTGAGGTCCAAACTGGCTAAGGAGCCGGGCGCCAGCCTGTTCCTGATGGCGGTGCAGGATGTGCGAATGGGCGGCCGCGAGGCCAACGCCAGCTATCAATACACCTTGTTGTCGGACGATTTGAGCGCGCTGCGCCAGTGGGAACCGAAAATCCGCACGGCGCTGGCCGAACTGCCGGAGCTGGCGGACGTCAGCTCCGATCAGCAGGACAAGGGCGCCGAACTGGCGCTGACCTACGACCGCGATACGCTGGCTCAGCTCGGCATCAGCGTGTCGGATATCAACGCCCTGCTCAACAATGCCTTCGGGCAGCGGCAGATCTCCACCATCTACCAGCCGTTAAACCAGTACAAGGTGGTGATGGTGGTCGATCCGCTCTATGCGCAGGACGCCAGCGCACTAAACAAAATGTTCGTCATCAATAGCGACGGTAAAGCGATTCCCCTGTCCTATTTCGCCCGCTGGCTGCCCGCCAACGCGCCGCTGTCGGTCAACCATCAGGGTCTGTCCGCCGCGGCGACGATCTCCTTCAACCTGCCGCCGAACGCCAGCCTGTCCGATGCCACCTTCGCCATTGAGCGAACCATGACCGCGCTGGGCGTGCCTTCCAACGTGCGCGGCCAGTTCGCTGGCACCGCGTTGGCGTTCCAACAGTCGCAGTCGTCGCAGGTGGCGCTGATCATCGCCGCCATCGTCACGGTGTATATCGTGCTGGGGATGCTGTATGAAAGCTACGTACACCCGCTGACCATCATCTCTACCCTGCCGTCGGCGGGGGTGGGCGCGCTGCTGGCGTTGAAGCTGTTTGATAAACCTTTCAGCCTGGTTGCGCTCATCGGCATCATGCTGCTGATCGGCATCGTGAAAAAGAACGCCATCATGATGGTGGACTTCGCGCTGGTGGCGCAACGGACTCAGAACCTCAGCGCGCGCGAAGCGATCTTTCAGGCCTGTCAGCTTCGCTTCCGCCCGATTTTGATGACCACGCTGGCCGCCTTGCTGGGGGCGCTGCCGCTGGTATTAAGCAGCGGCGACGGCGCGGAGCTGCGCCAGCCGCTGGGAATTACCATCGTCGGCGGGCTGGTCATGAGTCAGCTACTCACGCTCTATACCACGCCGGTGGTTTATCTGTTCTTTGACCGGCTGTCCCAGCGACGCTCGCGCCGTACGGTAACGCTGCCGGATTCGCCCTGACGGGCGTTCAAAGAAACTGTCCGACTCGGTGAAAATTTTACGATAGCCACACAAACTGAGACTGTTAGCCTAAATGCTCGGTTTATCAGACGGTAAAGGAGTCAGCGATGTCGGGTTTAGTGGAGGGTCGATGGGTCGTCGGCGATGTGGCGGCGGAAGAGACCAAAAACGGGGCTTTTCACCGCCAGGCGACCCGGTTCAGGGAAACAACGGTGAGACCTGAAGCCGGGCGCTACCAGCTGTTCGTGTCCTATTTCTGCCCGTGGGCGTCAAGAACGCTGATCTTCCGCAAGCTGAAAGGGCTGGAGCCGGTGATTTCGCTCTCCGTGGCGGAGCCGCACATCGGCGAACAGGGTTGGGCATTCAGTACCCCGCAGGATGCCGGCCCGCATCTGCCTGCCGCACCCTACTTACATGAGCTGTACACCGCGAGCGACGCCCATTACACCGGCAAAGTGTCGGTGCCGGTCCTGTGGGATCGCCACGAAGGACGCATCGTCAATAATGAGTCCGCCGACATCATTCGCCTCTTCAATACCGCGTTCAACACGCTCACCGGCAACGTCGAAGACTTCTATCCCCCCGCGCTGCGCGCCGACATCGACCGCTGGAATACGCTGATTTACGATACGATCAACAACGGCGTCTACAAGACCGGCTTCTCCCGCACACAGGAACACTACGCCCAAGCGGTCACGGCGCTGTTCGCCTCGCTGGACACCGTGGACGCGCATCTGGCGGATCATCGTTATCTGGCGGGAAACACCGTGACGGAAGCGACTGGCGGCTATTTGTCACGCTGGTGCGTTTCGACGTGGCCTATCACGGCGCGTTCAAATGCAATATTCGGCGTATTGAGGACTACCCTCACCTCTCTCACTACCTGCGCGATCTTTATCAGCATCCCGGCATCCGTGAAACGGTCAATATCGAGCACATCAAGTCCGGCTACTACGGCATTCGCTGGCTCAATCCTACCGGCATCGTCCCGCTGGGGCCGGAAATCGATCTCGATCGGCCACACAACCGCCATACGGTCGGCGGCACGGCGAAATAGGCATACTTTTTGTAAGCCGAATACTGATTTTTCCCCGCATAAGCGCTAGAATCTGCCGCCTTACTGCTCCCGCCCGGGAGCAGCCTGACCTGAGATCAGACTTGAGAGAAGCCCATGTTTAAACCGGAACTACTGTCTCCGGCCGGTACGCTGAAAAATATGCGTTACGCCTTCGCTTATGGCGCTGACGCGATTTATGCCGGCCAGCCCCGCTACAGCCTGCGCGTGCGCAATAACGAATTCAATCATCAGACGCTGGCCGAGGCGATCAACGAAGCGCATTCGCTGGGCAAAAAATTCTACGTCGTCGTTAACATCGCGCCGCATAACGCCAAGATCAAAACCTTCCTGCGCGATTTACAGCCGGTCATCGACATGCAGCCGGATGCGCTGATTATGTCCGATCCGGGCCTGATCATGCTGGTGCGTGAAAACTTCCCGCAGATGCAAATCCATCTGTCGGTGCAGGCGAATGCGGTCAACTGGGCGACGGTAAAATTCTGGCAGCAGATGGGGCTGAGCCGCGTCATTTTGTCCCGCGAACTGTCTCTACAGGAAATCGAAGAGATCCGCGAACATGTGCCGGAAATGGAGTTGGAAATCTTCGTTCACGGCGCGTTGTGCATGGCCTATTCCGGCCGCTGCCTGCTCTCCGGCTACATTAACAAACGCGATCCGAATCAGGGAACCTGCACCAACGCCTGCCGTTGGGAATATAAAGTGCAGGAAGGCAAAGAAGACGATGTGGGCAATATCGTGCATATGCATGAGCCGATTAAGGTCGCCAACGTCGAACCCACGCTGGGCATCGGCGAACCGACCGACAAAGTCTTTATGCTGGAAGAGAGCCAGCGCCCCGGCGAGTACATGAGCGCGTTTGAAGACGAACACGGCACGTATATTATGAACTCCCGCGACCTGCGCGCGATCCAGCACGTGGAACGCCTGACGCAGATGCAGGTGCATTCGCTGAAAATCGAAGGCCGCACCAAGTCCTTCTACTACTGCGCACGTACCGCTCAGGTGTATCGTCGCGCCATTGACGACGCCGTGGCCGGAAAGCCGTTCGACCCATCGCTTCTCCAGACGCTGGAAGGACTCGCTCACCGTGGCTATACCGAAGGCTTCCTACGCCGTCACGTCCACGAAGATCACCAGAACTACGAATACGGCTATTCGGTGTCCGACCGTCAGCAGTTCGTCGGGGAATTCACCGGCGAACGCCGTAATGGACTGGCGGAAGTCGCGGTGAAAAACAAATTCTCCTGCGGCGACAGCGTGGAAATGATGACGCCGGGCGGCAACGTGCAGTTCACGATTGAAGGGATGCAGAACAGTAAAGGTCAGGATACTGACGTCGCGCCGGGCAACGGTCATATCGTGTATCTGCCCGTGCCGGAAGATATCTCACTGGAATATGCGTTGCTGCTGCGCAATCTGCAGGGAACCAGCACCCGCAATCCTCACGCCAAATAAAGTGTGTTTCGACCGTCAGAGCAGACATCTGTTCTGACGTTTTTTAGAAATGGATCACATCAATGGCGGACGCGGTAGGTTACTATTTCACCGCTGAGAAAACACAGAACGAAAAATAAGCGTAGTCACACTACCAGGAACCACCTCCTTCGCCAGCTCAATCTCCCTTGAGCTGGCTTTTTCTTTTCTTCGTCGTCCCCGTCACGCATCCACTGCCCGCGAGTCACGCTTTTCTGCTAGGCTGACTACACTATTTTCGGAGGCGATCTGCATGTCTTCGCCTCATTTTTCGGTTTCCTCTAGATCTTTTCAGGGAGTACGTCGTCATGGCGCAAAAACCACAATCTCTTATCATTCTAAACGGCAAAAGCAGCCAAAATGACGAACTGCGTCAGGCGGTGAAAGCCTTGCGCGAAGAAGGTTATCCTCTGCATGTCCGCGTCACCTGGGAACACGGCGATGCATTGCGCTATATCCGCGAGGCGATAGCACTAGAGGCGGACAACGTGATCGCCGCGGGCGGCGACGGCACCATCAATGAAGTCGCCGTGGCGCTGGCGCATCAGGAAGCGGAACACCGTCCGTGTCTGGGCATTGTACCGCTGGGTACGGCCAACGATCTCGCCACCAGCTGCCGGATTCCTACCGACCTGCATCAGGCGCTACGGCTGGCGATTATGGGCCGCGCAACCGCCATCGATCTGGCTCAGGTCAATGACCGACACTACTTTATCAACATGGCGACCGGCGGCTTTGCCACCCGCATCACCACCGAAACTCCGGCCGCCATGAAATCTGCGCTGGGCGGCGCGGCCTACGTGCTGAATGCGCTGCTGCGCATCGACACGCTGAAAGCCGAACGCTGTCAGGTCAAAGGACCGAATTTTGACTGGGAGGGCGATACGCTGGTCATTGCTATCGGCAATGGTCGTCAGGCGGGAGGCGGACAGCAACTGTGTCCGGAAGCTGTATTGAATGACGGGTTGTTGCAGCTGCGCGTGCTGTCGGCAAAGGAGTTATTGCCGAATATGATGCAGGCGCTGATGTCAGGCGGCGAGAATCCCAACATGATCACGACTGCCCTGCCGTGGCTGGAAATCACCGCGCCGAATGAGATGACGTTCAATCTGGATGGCGAACCGCTGACCGACAACCACTTCCGTATCGAAGTGGTGCCGGAAGCGCTGCGCTGCCGTTTCCCCAGCCCTTGCCCGCTGCTACGCGAGTAATTGACCGAGGTCGGGACACCGCTATTCGCGTCGCAGGCGCTGACTGTTCGCCAGATACAGCGTCACCACCAGGATCAAGATCGCGCCCGCGTAAATCAGGGTATAGGTGGGATTTTTGTGATCGACGATAATCAGCCGCACGATGGCGGTGATCCCGATATAGACAAAATAGCGCAGCGGGAAATGGTAGCCCGACTCAAAATACTTCACAATCAACGCGATAAATTCAAAATACAGAAAATACACCACCAGACTTTCAATCAACAGATAGGTGGAATCCCTTTCGCTGCTCACCATCAATGCCTTAGCCAGATGCAGCGTCTCTTTACCCAAAAACACCACCAGAATAATAGCGAGAGCCAGTAAACCTATATTGAGTATCGTTTGTAACCCTTTGGCGATCATGATCGAACGCGTTGAACCTGCCATGCACATGACTCCTTACCATCCTTCATTTTTCTGCATCTACGCCGGCGGCGGACTGCTATTGCTGTGTGCGACGACCCCATGGACGTCGTGAATCGGCCGGAAAAACCTGACGCCGATCACAAAATTACCGGTAGCCCCTATCACTGTCCATGTAAATCTCATCTTCCGCAGAGATAGGTATCACCACCAGCGGTGAAAATGATGCACCGGTCCTATCCCCTGCCCGACTTCCAGCGTATCTGCCTGTTCTAAAGCCCCTTGCAGATAGGCTTTGGCGGCGGCCACACAGGCCGACCAATTGTCACAACGGGGACGCAATGCCGCCAACGCCGCCGAAAGCGTGCAGCCCGTACCATGAGTATGGCGGGTATTGACCCTCAGCGCCGAAAAACGCTGCGGCGGCACCCCGGCGGCGAACAACCAATCCGGGCTTTCAGGGCCGGCAAGATGGCCGCCCTTCATCAATACCGCCTGACAGCCCAGCGCGAGCAGCGTTTCGCCCTGTTCACGCATCTCATGCTCATTCTCGGCGATCGGACACCCCAGCAGCGCCGCCGCCTCTGGCAGATTCGGCGTGATGATTGACACCTGCGGCAACAACCGTTGACGCAGCGATGCGACCGCTTGCGGTTGCAGCAGCGGATCGCCGCTTTTCGCCAGCATCACCGTATCCAGCACCACGAACGGCAACGGATAGCGGCGTAACCGTTCGGCCACGACCTCCACGATATCCGCTTCGGCCAACATGCCAATTTTGACGCAGTCTATCCGCACATCGCTGAGCACCGAGTCAAGTTGCGCGCCGACGAAGGCAGGTTCGATAGGGTAAACCGACTGCACGCCACGGGTGTTTTGCGCCACCAGCGCCGTCACCACGCTGGCGCCATAGGCTTCAAGCGCGGAGAACGTTTTCAGGTCGGCCTGGATACCCGCGCCGCCGCTGGGATCGGTGCCCGCAATCGTCAATGCATTGATCCGTTTCATTCGCCGGTCGCCTCCGTCGTCATAAACAGCAGATCCAGAAACCGCGGGATAAAGCTGCCGGGGCCGGCCGCGCCTTCGGCGGCACGCTGCCCGCATTCGGACATCACCGCACAGGCGGCGGCAATATGCTGCAGGCGGTAGCCCGGCAGCGAGCAAAACCCCGCCACGACAGCCGACAACGCGCAGCCGGTGCCAACGACGCGAGTCATGAGCGGATTTCCACCCGCCACGGCCCAGTCGCGCTCGCAGTCGGTGACATAATCCACTTCGCCCGTCACCGCCACGCAAACGGACCAGCGTTTGGCAAGTTCGCGCGCCGCGGGCAACGCAGCCAACGAGGTATTGCCGCTGTCCACCCCGCGCCCCTGAGAATCCGCGCCGGACAACGCCAGAATTTCGGAGGCGTTGCCGCGCACGGCGGCAGGCCGCAACGCCAGCAGTTCACGGGCGAAGTCGCTGCGAAACGTCAGCGCGCCGACCGCGACCGGGTCCAGCACCCAGGGCCGACCGGCTTGATTGGCGCTCGCCACGGCAGACCGCATAGCATCCGCCCGGATAGGCTCCAGCGTACCGAGATTAATCAGCAGCGCATCAGCCAACGCGCTGAACTGCGCGGCTTCGCTGCGATCCACCACCATCGCCGGAGACGCTCCCAGCGCCAGCAACACATTGGCGGTAAAGCTTTGCACGACATCATTGGTCAGACAGTGGATCAGAGGGGAACGGCGGTGAAAGCGTTTCAGAGAATCCGCCGCAAGGACGGATGGGAACGGCACAGGTCGAGTATTCATAAATCTCCCAACCGGCGATCAAGAAGGCGGGAGCCGGTGAGACTCCGTGACTTCCCTACGCTGGCATTATCCAGATCAGGTGGTACGGGTCTTTCTCAGCCGTTTCTTTGCAGGAGCGGCACCCCGAGTCAACGTTCATGATTATTCGGCTTGACGGCGTAAAGGTCAACGACTGCCGAACCGATGCGTCATGCTGGGAAGAAGCAAAACGGTGTAGCGCGGTGATCGAAAGGGATAAAACGAGAGACGCAGCGGGCAGAAAAGGCTACCAGCATTATCGTAGCGGATTCAAGAAGAGGACCGACGCCGCGCGGATTTCTCGGCGTCGATACGTTCATGCTAAGAGAAAATGGCTTTCTCTGCATAAGACCAATCAGAAAGCGGTCTTGTGATACAGGCGCGAGACCAGATCCGTAATACACAGCACCAGCGAGGACTGAATGCGCTGCTGATAGCGCTGTTTTTGCATTTCGAGCAGCGTGGTGTCCACCCCATCTTCCGGCAAATGCAGCGTGAACTGAGGCGGCAACGGCGTGATGCCGTGCAACATGCTGACCGGACCCAGAATTTCATCATCGGTGAAACGGTAGCGTTGCCCGTCATGTTCCAGTTCATTATTTAACGCCAGCAACAGCTCGACGTCCTCGTACTCATCACGGCTGATAACGCCTAACGCGTAGATCAGTTTGAGGCGTACCGGCAACGCTGACAGTGGGCCGCTGCCTTCCAGCAACGGTTCCACGGCATATTTAACCGCATAGTCATCCTTGCGAAACGCCTGCAAGACCAGATGGTCAACCGCATCGGCCAGAAGTTCGACCGCCGCCTGGATGAATCCCGAAACGGTCGCTTTGGCGTTCAGGCGTTCCAGAATGTGGCTTTCGAACGCCTGCGCGTCTTCCATCCCCGGTTGAGGTTGCGGCACCTTTTCCTGCTCCGGTTCCTGCGCCGGGTTCGGCTCGGAAGCCGCCACCCGACGTTTATCTGCGGGAGAATAACTGTGTTCTGGCATTGGTATCGTTTTTCACCTTGCGTTACAGGGAGTGATACAACGCTGCCACCTGCGTGACAACCTCGGGGCGATCTTCCAGTCCGGCGATCTGGATCAGTGCATGTTCGACGCCGTTCGCGTCAATCAACGCCGCCATTTCGCGCGCCTGCACATCCTCAAGACTGCGATACTTCAGCGCCGCGGCGATACCGATCAACAGATTACGATGCGGAAGCCCGTATTCCAGCGTACCACGGAGCGGCCTGATCAGCCGGTCACCCTCGCCCAGCTTACGCAACGGCTGACGGCCCACGCGTTCTACGTCATCGTGCAGGTACGGATTTTCAAAACGGCTGAGGATCTTGTCGATATAGGCCGCATGCTGCGCCGGATCGAACCCGTAGCGTTTAATCAGCACCGCGCCGCTTTCCTGCATCGCGCCTTTTACCACCGCGCGCACCGCGTCGTCCTGTATCGCTTCACGGATCGTCCGGTAACCTGCCAGGCACCCAAGATACGCGGTAATCGCGTGGCCGGTATTGAGCGTAAACAACTTGCGCTCGACATAAGCCATCAGGTTGGCCGTCGGCTCCATGCCAGCGATGACCGGCAAATCGCCCTTGAACTGGGTACTGTCGACAATCCATTCGCTAAACGTTTCAACCGTCACCTCCAGCGAATCGTCGTTCGCCGCAGGACTGGGCGGCACGATGCGGTCTACGGCCGAATCCACAAATCCCACATGCTCGTCGACCCACGCATGCAAGGTCTCAGGCAACGCCGCCATGACATGCTGACGCAGCTGGCTGGTGCCGCGCACCATATTTTCGCAGGCGATGATATTCAGAGGCTGCTGATTGCCGCGTTCATGCCGCGCCATCAGCCCTTGCGCCAGCGTGCCAGCAATCTTACTTAGCACCTGCGGCCCGACGGCGGTAGTAATGATATCCGCGCGGGCGATTTCATTGATGGCGTCGGGACTGCCGCTATGCACCGCGCTGACGCGATTAACCTGTTCAACACGCGACGCCTCTCCAACAACATGCACTTCGTAATGCTGCTGATGGGCCAGTTGATCCACCAACGGCTGATTGACGTCGGCGAAAATGAGTTCGGACTTGGCGTCCGCCAGAAGTTTGCCGATGAAGCCGCGACCGATATTGCCTGCACCGAAATGAATCGCTTTCATTGTAGACCTCGATATTTTGTCAAAACCGTTGAGCTAAACGCACGGACCGGTTAACCCCGGTCCAACGGGCCTTACGCCACGCGTTCGCCGGAAAGCAGTACCAGCATCTCTTGCACGCTGCGGGTTTCCACCAGCCGCTCGATGATGCCGTCGTCATTCAGGGCATTGGTCAGACGCGCAATCACCTGAACGTGTTCGTTATTGCGGGCGGCAATCCCTATCACCAACCGCGCGACGTCGTCCGGCTCCGAGCCAAATCTGACTCCCTCCGGATATTGGCAAATCACGACGCCAGTGCGCAGCACGCGGTCTTTGGCTTCAACGGTGCCATGCGGCACGGCGATGGATTCGCCCAGATAGGTGGAGGTCATGGCCTCGCGCTGTAGCATAGCCTCGACGTAGGCGGGTTCCACATATCCCCCCGCGACCAGCTGTTCGCCCGCAAAGCGGATGGCCTGCTCTTTGTCGTCGGCCTGAAGATTGAGGAAAATGTTGTTTTCACCCAGCTCGAACAGGTTGGTTTCGTGCTCCGCCGGATCGAACCAGTCGTCATTCGCCGCCACAATGGTTTGATTAATCAGCCGGTTATCGTTCGCCGCCACGGGACGGTGCGCCGCCAATAGCCGGGTCGTCAGCTCGTTGTACAAGCCGCTGTCGAGGAAGTTGCTGAGAGAGACGTGAATCGCGTGCGGCGCGTGCTGCAACGCTCTTGCGGTGAGATCCTGATGGGTGATGACCAGATCGACATCGTCCGGCAGGCTGTTAATCGCCATGTTGCTGACCGAGATATGGTTTAGTCCGGCATCCTTCACCTTCTTGCGCAGCACGCCCGCGCCCATTGCGCTCGACCCCATGCCGGCATCACAGGCCACGATGATGCGTCGCACCAAACTCAGATCCTGAGAAGCATCCAGCATCGCGCGCATCACGGGCTGTGGTTGGGCTGCGCCCGGCGCTTTGCTGCCTTTCGATTTCTGCTTCATGTTCTGCATACGACGGGTCGCGTCCGCCAGTCCATTGTCTTCCTCATCGCCTACCGGCACGCGTTTCAGCATCACCGCAGAGACCAGGAACGAGACCAGACCTGACATCAAAATAGAGAGCACCACACCGATCAGCGACGACTTCGGCGTCATCAGCAAGACTGCGAAGATCGAGCCGGGAGAGGCCGGAGACACCAGCCCCGCATTGAATAACGTCAGCGTGAAAACACCCGTCATACCGCCGAGGATCACCGCCAGCATCAGACGCGGATTCATCAGGACATAAGGGAAATAAATTTCATGGATACCGCCGAAGAAGTGAATGATGGCGGCGCCCGGCGCGGACTGTTTCGCGCTGCCCTTGCCGAAGAACATGTAGGCCAGCAGCAGACCGAGCCCCGGTCCGGGGTTGGCTTCAATCAGGAAGACGATCGATTTGCCGGTTTCCGTTGCCTGCTGGATGCCGAGCGGGGAGAAAATTCCGTGGTTGATGGCGTTATTGAGGAACAGCACTTTGGCCGGTTCCACGAAAATGGAGGTGAGCGGCAACAGGTTGCCCTGTACCAGCAGATTGACTCCGGTCGCCAGCACTTTGGACAAGGAGGAGACCAGCGGGCCGATAGCCAAAAAGGCCAGCCCCGCCAGCAACATCCCGATAATCCCGGCCGAGAAGTTGTTCACCAGCATCTCGAAGCCGCTTTTAATTTTGCCATCCACCCAGCGGTCGAAGCGTTTGATTGCCCAGCCGCCCAGCGGTCCGGCCATCATCGCCCCCATAAACATCGGCATGTCTGCGCCGACGATGACGCCCATCGTGGTGATAGCGCCCACGACCCCACCGCGTTCGCCGCCGACCAACCGCCCGCCGGTATAACCAATCAGCAACGGCAACAGGTAGGTAATCATGGGTTCGACCAGCTTGGCCAGAGTTGCATTCGGCAGCCAGCCGGTAGGAATAAACAGCGCGGTGATTAAGCCCCAGGCGATGAATGCGCCGATATTGGGCATCACCATGTTGCTGAGGAAGCGGCCAAAATTCTGTATCTTGACCTTAACAGTTGGTGATAGCATAAAACTTACTCCCCTCGGTGGTACGCGCTCAGGGACGGTGCGCGTCGTAATAGTGAGATGGTTTCGCCAAAAACCATCGGTCGTTCTGTAGACAAATCGACTCTATCACGCCGTTTCCGCCCCCAGTACCCCGAGGGGAATTTGTGACTGGGATCACTCAGTTACCCCACCTCAGGTAGGATTTCACGCGATCCTCATCACAAATCAGATCTGAAATTCAGCTACATTGTAAAAAATGAGCGCTCGGCAGCCCCTCTTTCGTGACTCACCTCACACTTCAATTCAGTAACTTTGTTTTAACATTGTGACTTGCGTCACGTTGCACCGTTCGATTCAGAGTCCTGAATATAGGCCGAGGGTTTCCCTTCTCCATTTCGGCGGCGAAATTGGGGAGAAATGTAGTTTAATTACAGAGGAGGAGTTGAAACGCGAGAAGGTAGCGAAGGATTAGTCGTAGATAAGGCGAGTATTTGAAACTGGTAGATAAGGCGGAGATTTGAAACCATAGCAGACTAGCTGACTGCATCGTGCCTAAGATCGCGCCCGTCAAGGTCATAGCCCCTTCAGGGAAACAAAATGAAAGGGCTGACACGTGATGACCTGGAGGTAATATCTTGCGCCTCGGATGAAGAGCCCACCGCAGCTGGCTGACTTTCGGCTAGTGATACGTTGGTTTGAAATATCGATGAGTTGGGGTATCACTTCGAACAAGTTACCCGATAGTGACGGTACCTCCACCGATTAATACCCCCCCACATCCCACGGCATCGCCGGTACGCGCGACGGGCTTACCATCCACCTTGACCGTTGATGAACCACCGCTGATGTTACGTGCGTGACCATGAGCTGCTAAAGGGTCGCCTTGACGAGCCAGAGGAAGACCATCCACCTTAACCGTGGAAGAACCAGCCATAACTGACGTCGGAGGATGGCTATCGTGCCCTGTATCGATGTCGCCCAATTTAACCGCATTTCCCATAATTTTATTTCTCCATTATTGATCTGATGATGCGATGGGATTAAAAGTCGTCGCTTTAAGTCAACATAATGACGCGATCAAATGCAATACGAGCCAAATCTGACTGAATCGCGTACATCCTGAGCCTAGATTAAACGCCGCCGTTTTTCGCTAACGGTAGTCCTCTGCTGACCTAGGCTCCAAAGCTACTGGAGTGAAGCCAATTCTAGAGAGTAACGTGGTACGGTAGACCTATAATAAAACCCTGCTTGAAGGCGACCAACCGTAACTCGGTATAAAAGCACAATCAGACAAGCCTTCAGCACATAGTCCACCAGAAAAGAAAGTATTTATTTTATGTTGTTATGCTGAGATATAGATCTCATTTATCTCAGCATGAATTAAAAATATCACCTTACCAGTTTTATTTTACCATCTACAATAGAGAAATAAGGATTGTATCCAAACACAACTTTCCCTTCTTTATTTTTAAATCTCAAGGGAGAATGCTGATAATATCCCACACCTAACCGAAAAAGACGTCCATCCCGGTATTTTATCAGGTGATATTTATCCCATTCGATAGGCATTGGTGTCAGTGTTTTGTCGACAACGTGTTGAGGCAAATCTGTAGAGGAAAATATCACCCCCGTATTCGTCCCCTCTGCAAAAGCCATCTCCTGATTTGAAATTTGTGTAACTTTTTTCAGTCCTTCGATATCACGATCTTTCATCATTGCCCAAATATCCATATAGGCGGCCTTAATTTTGGGCAAATCGTTCTCAGTCACAGAGGTTGCATTAATCCATGCCCAGCGGGGCAACCCATCAATTTTTAATTTTCCTCTGACCTTATAAAAACCATAATCTTGTTCATTCCTTGTATAACCTTCAAATACCTTTGAGCTGTTGGCTCTCGCAACAGAATCACTTGCGGTAATCTCCTTATTCTCACTCACACTTAACTTAAAATTAGCGATTTCTTTGCTAGAGGTCGCCGTATTTTTCGTGACAATAACTTGACAGGATGAATCTGAAAATAGAGTTTTGGGATTTTCATAATCCTGTGGTCCCATTAGCAGTTCGATATCATTGTCACCATTTTCTAAAAAAGCCGTCAGGTTAAAACCTGCTGACATTGTTCCTTGAGAAGCCAAGGTTGTATCAGCGGCAGAAAGCTCATTAACTCTTAGAGCACACGTACTTTTATTTGATTTAAAAGAGAACAAATATTTTTCTTTGATCATGTTTTCAGCCCTGGCTGGGAATAACGTTATCAAAATAACAAGGTTAAATGATATTAAGCCGATATTTCGAATCACTTTTTTCCAACTTATCATGAATCACCCACTCCTTTTCGCTTTTGTTTTCTTCGTCAGGCCTTTTTATACCGCCGTTATTTTTTGGAAATCCCGCCCCTTCTGTATCAGAAGTATCAGGTGAAGACGATATCCCAACGGTGTAACTAACATATACTTTGGCTACAATTCCATTATGGTAAAATACCAGATCTAGTTTATCTTTTGTAGGTGCATCTAGCCCTATACACCCTTCTGCCACAGCTTTACCACCGATTGTTAATGCGCCGTTTGCGATATAGAATCGCACTCCTGCACGAACATTTGCTTCTGTAGTCAACGCTAGCTTTACTTCTGCTAATTCATCCTTTTGCCATTCCCACTCATTCTTCGCGTCAGATTTAAATACCAGTGTGAAATTGATACTTCCTTCTGTGATAAGCCAAAATTGAGTGCCAAAAAAAGCAGCATTACGGCCCTCTTCATAAGCCTGTTCTTGGGACATCAATCTTTCGCGAACCGCCGCTAATAAAACATCTGCAGAATACCAGGCGGCAAATGCCTGAAGAAGATCCAGTGTAATTTTCATTCCTATAAGCGGAGATAAACCCAGAGACAACTCTCTTTCAATATAAATATCACCAGAGGTTTCATCTTCTTTTAATTCCCCATTAGCATTAATAGTAATAGCTGGATAGATAATTTCCGTATCTATTAAAGTTATTTCCTCACTCCCGCCTTTTCTCGTAGATAGTGCTTTCCTGACAAAATCAATAGATTTTAACGACTTATTTAGTAATGAAAGACTACCAGCCTTTTGCTTAAAATCTTTTTTCATCGAAGATGAATAATCATGAGCGGGATTATTACCTAATGTGTAGGTAAATTCTCCACCTAATTCCAAGGAGTGACTTATTTCCTCCTTAGGGCGTTTTGTCCAACCACGACTCCCACGCTGTGGATTTCCATTGATTGTATTTTCTTCTTTAGCCTTTTGTTTTCGTTGCCGTTCAGTAAACTCGGTAACTGTCACATCAGTACCAATAATCACGCTGGCATCCCAGCTAAATGCTGGATAAATAAAAATTTGTGTGCGAAATGCATCTCTGGAAGGTAAGCTAAATATTTGTGACATGGTATTTAGAAAAAGCAATGACTCACTAACAAAAGAGTGACCATTACATTGTCCAACTCGCAAAGTATATTGCGCCTTAGGTAACAATGCTCTGATACTTTTCGAAAAAACATACTCTCTCAGGAAATCAATAGCATTGTGGGTTGAAAAAACAGCTTCTTTTCCTTTTCCATAGTCACATACATAATTTGTGAGGCCGTTACTGAAAGCTTTAGGTGTGCTATTCCCCGCAGAATCATAAAGAATGCCACGAGGGCACAACGGATTATGTGAAACACAGCCTTTCCCTGTCAGATAGAGCGAAATAGGAACACCATCTCCAGTTGCATCGATGGACTCTACCGTTGTGACAAAATCAGCCTGATTATAATCAAATGTTCTAGATTTCACTTTCAATGAAAATGCATGAATGCAGGTGTCTGGATTGTCGCAATTACATGATGGTGATCCTGCCGTCAAACTTATCATATTTCCCCTTATAAGGCACGCAGCCCAATTCCCTGAGTAATAGCACTTCTGCTTTAAAAACGCCTTTTTTCTCTTCGTTACAGAGTACATTTTTGAAATCCGCAGGAATGTCCTCCAGAGTCAGGCAATGACGAGAGTGAAATAACTTAAATAACCCACGAATACTTCTATCATCAGTAATTCCCTGCTGTTTCAGCCAGAAAAATATTTCACCAATTTTCTTTAAATCAACCGACTTGTCTTCACTCTCATGATTTTTAATTTTTTTAACCAACCCTTCGATATAGCGTTGCTCAAAAATAAGCGTTAACTCATCCATCTGCACTGGCGAGAAACGCATGACTTTTCTCCTTGAAATACTTTCCAAAGGAAATTGTGCTTTCAATTCGGCAAATCTTTCGCACCGTTGCGTTCCCTGCCAGTTCGTCATTATCGCCTCTATGGGACCGAGAAAAGAGTGCCTCTCCCATTCAGAAAGTACGGTTAGTAAGGGCCAGATATTCCGCGGGTCATAAAAACGAAAAAAAACCGGCTTTTCTTCCCCGGGAATCTGAACATGTAAATACTTGCGTAAATGCTGACGCAGCGTTTTCATATTTGCCCGACTTTCAAACTGTATTCCCCAGGGAGTTTCGCGTAGTGCAAGCCACTGAATTACAGCTTCATCAGCTCTCACCAAATGCGGAGCTAATCGTCCAATCTCTTCTGGTATTGGCTCTGCATATAAACTGGCATGTGGAGGATCAAATTCTTCCAGCATAAGAAATAAGTCAGGTTCCGCTGCTGCATCCACAATTGCCCAGCTGGTTATTTCACTCATCTTTTTTCTCCTTGGCCGGGCAATGCGCCACAAACATCGTTCCCTGAGCCGCCGCCGCTTTCAATATCGCGGGCTCTGCGGGCAGCGACAAATCTCCGGGGCTTCCCCCTGAATTTAAGTTGATAGCCGCTCCTTTGATATCCACACCGCCTGAGTGCACAACAACAAAACTGCCCCCGACTCGGAGCGTCAGTTTACTGCCGCTTTGCAGCGTCAAATCCCCATTGCTGTCTACACTAAAAACACCGCTAATTTTCTGGGCCAGATCGCCTTTTACCTGTATACCCTGGTCACCCTCAGTCAACATCAGATTGTTGCCAGTGACTTTCTGATCCTGATTGCCCTCTACCGTCACTTTACGATCGTTGGCAATAACCAGCTCATCATCGTGACCGATACTGGAGGTCCGATTATATTCAACGCGCTCATCCTTGGAGTTGAGCACCCTCACCGCCATATTTTTCTGTGCGTGAATGAAGATCTCTTGTTTGTCGGCTTCATCTTCGAAGCTCAGTTCATTAAAGCCTTTACCCTTATGAGTGTCAGAGCGAATGACAGTACGTGTTTTATGCGTCGGTAAGGGATACGGAACTGGGTTAGTGGCATGAAAGGTTCTTCCCGTCACCAGCGGCTGGTCCGGGTCACCTTCCAGAAAACTCACCACCACTTCATGGCCGATGCGCGGAATGGCCACCATGCCGTACTGACCGCCCGCCCAGCCCTGACTCACCCGCACCCAGCACGAGCTCTGGTCGTCGCTCGCGCCGTAACGGTCCCACGGGAACTGCAGCTTCACCCGACCGTATTCATCGCAGTAAATCTCCTCGCCTGATGGGCCAACCACCGTCGCGATTTGCGGACCGTCTACCATCGGGCGGTGCGGCATCGCGGGTCGCCACGTGGTGCTGGCCTTGACCACGCCGAAGGTGTTACTGAGCGTGGTCGGCTCGCCGCCGCCTTCTT